>NC_012914.1:3130000-4330000 GCF_000023585.1 Paenibacillus sp. JDR-2
GGAATCCGGCAGGACCATCTGCCAAGGCTAAATACTCCCTAGTGACCGATAGTGAAGCAGTACCGTGAGGGAAAGGTGAAAAGCACCGCGGAAGCGGAGTGAAAAAGAACCTGAAACCGTGCGCTTACAAAAAGTCAGAGCCCGTTAAAAGGGTGATGGCGTGCCTTTTGTAGAATGAACCGGCGAGTTACGTTCACGTGCAAGGTTAAGTCGGGAAGACGGAGCCGCAGCGAAAGCGAGTCTGAATAGGGCGAATGAGTACGTGGTCGTAGACCCGAAACCGTGTGATCTACCCCTGTCCAGGGTGAAGGTGCGGTAACACGCACTGGAGGCCCGAACCCACGAATGTTGAAAAATTCGGGGATGAGGTGGGGGTAGCGGAGAAATTCCAATCGAACTCGGAGATAGCTGGTTCTCCCCGAAATAGCTTTAGGGCTAGCCTCGGTTAAGAGTGTCGTGGAGGTAGAGCACTGATTGGGTGCGGGGCCCGCCAAGGGTTACCAAGTCCAGTCAAACTCCGAATGCCATAGACATGTTTACCGGGAGTCAGACAGTGAGTGCTAAGATCCATTGTCAAGAGGGAAACAGCCCAGATCATCAGCTAAGGTCCCCAAGTGTGTGTTAAGTGGGAAAGGATGTGGAGTTGCAAAGACAACCAGGATGTTGGCTTAGAAGCAGCCACCATTTAAAGAGTGCGTAATAGCTCACTGGTCGAGTGACTCTGCGCCGAAAATGTAACGGGGCTAAACACACCACCGAAGCTATGGCATGCACCGTATGGTGCTTGGGTAGGGGAGCGTTGTATGTAGGTTGAAGTCAGACCGTAAGGACTGGTGGACAGCATACAAGTGAGAATGCCGGTATGAGTAACGAAAAGACAAGTGAGAATCTTGTCCGCCGAAAGCGTAAGGGTTCTGAGGAAGGCTCGTCCACTCAGGGTAAGTCGGGACCTAACGCGAGGCCGAAAGGCGTAGTGGAAGGACAACAGGTTGAAATTCCTGTACCACCGAAGATTGTTTGAGCAATGGGGTGACACAGAAGGGCAGTGACGCGGACTGATGGAATAGTCCGTCCAAGCAGTGAGGCAGAGTTGTAGGCAAATCCGCAACTCGCGTAAGCTAGGCTGTGATGGGGAGCGAAAAATGCAGTAGCGAAGGTCATGTACTCCGGCTGTCAAGAAAAGCCTCTAGTTAGATCTAGGTGCCCGTACCGCAAACCGACACAGGTAGGCGAGCAGAGCATGCTAAGGCGCGCGGAAGAACTCTCGTTAAGGAACTCGGCAAAATGACCCCGTAACTTCGGGAGAAGGGGTGCCTCGGTAGGGTGAATAGCCCGAGGGGGCCGCAGTGAAAAGGCCCAAGCGACTGTTTAGCAAAAACACAGGTCTGTGCGAAGCCGTAAGGCGAAGTATACGGGCTGACGCCTGCCCGGTGCTGGAAGGTTAAGGGGAGCGGTTAGGAGCAATCCGAAGCTGTGAACCGAAGCCCCAGTAAACGGCGGCCGTAACTATAACGGTCCTAAGGTAGCGAAATTCCTTGTCAGGTAAATTCTGACCCGCACGAATGGCGTAACGACTTGGGCGCTGTCTCAACGAGAGATCCGGTGAAATTTTAATACCTGTGAAGATGCAGGTTACCCGCGACAAGACGGAAAGACCCCATGGAGCTTTACTGCAGCTTGATATTGGACTTTGGTACGATCTGTACAGGATAGGTGGGAGCCTGAGAAGCATGAGCGCCAGCTTGTGTGGAGGCGACGTTGGGATACCACCCTGATCGTATCGGAGTTCTAACCTGGAACCATGAAACTGGTTCGGGGACCGTGTCAGGTGGGCAGTTTGACTGGGGCGGTCGCCTCCTAAAATGTAACGGAGGCGCCCAAAGGTTCCCTCAGAATGGTTGGAAATCATTCGGAGAGTGCAAAGGCATAAGGGAGCTTGACTGCGAGACCAACAAGTCGAGCAGGGACGAAAGTCGGGCTTAGTGATCCGGTGGTACCGAATGGAAGGGCCATCGCTCAACGGATAAAAGCTACCCTGGGGATAACAGGCTTATCTCCCCCAAGAGTCCACATCGACGGGGAGGTTTGGCACCTCGATGTCGGCTCATCGCATCCTGGGGCTGAAGTAGGTCCCAAGGGTTGGGCTGTTCGCCCATTAAAGCGGTACGCGAGCTGGGTTCAGAACGTCGTGAGACAGTTCGGTCCCTATCTGTCGCGGGCGCAGGAAATTTGAGAGGAGCTGTCCTTAGTACGAGAGGACCGGGATGGACGTACCGCTGGTGTACCAGTTGTTCCGCCAGGAGCACCGCTGGGTAGCCAAGTACGGACGGGATAAGCGCTGAAAGCATCTAAGCGTGAAGCCCCCCTCAAGATGAGATTTCCCAACTAGTAAGACCCCTTGAAGACGACGAGGTTGATAGGTTCGGGGTGGAAACACAGCAATGTGTGGAGCTGACGAATACTAATCGGTCGAGGGCTTATCCTAAAACAACCCCCAAAAAGTGAAGTTAAGCGTTGCAGCTTATTCCGATTACTTTTCGGGGACCCCGGTGTAACAATCGGAACACTTAAGGAATTCAAACTTTCGCATCCAGTTTTCAAGGTATAAATATACCTTTATGCCGGTGTAGCTCAGTTGGTAGAGCAACTGACTTGTAATCAGTAGGTCGTGGGTTCGACTCCTATCGCCGGCACCATTTACGAATTTTAATCCGATCATTAGTGATCGGATTTTTTTGTTGCATCGTATATTTAGAATGTAGTTATGCTTTACAAGAGGTACATATGCCCAAGTTTAAAGTTACTCACACGTTGAAGAAGGTCACTGACTTTATTATATTGCACGGTAATTTATTAGAAGGACAGATTTATAAAGGTATGGTGACCTATGCTCCCTTGAACAATTTTTTGCAACTGACCGGTGTTATTTCGGAAATAAAACATAACAATCAGCAAGTCGAAATCGCAGTTGAATATTCTGATATAGAAGAGGCAGATTTTCGGGACAAGTTGAATTTGAAAGATGAAGTACTATTAATTAAATAGTTGATGAAAGTATTTGTGCTCAAAAAAACAGCGGACGCTTTGCAAAGCGTTCCGCTGTTTTGATGTTACACTTCGATATTGGCTGCGATGCTATCCTCACGGCCATATTCGCGGATAAGCGCTGCTACAGCTTGGTGATGCGGGTTAGGACCATAAGCGTCCAATGCAGCTTTATCTTCGAATCTGACGCGAAGGACCAGCTGGTAACCTTTGTTGTTATCCGAGAAATTGATGCCGGCATTTACTTCGACAACACCAGTCAAATGTTCTTTCAGCGCTATAAAACGGTCTACGATCTCCTGGAGCTGTTCGTTAGTCGTTTGCTCGCCGAATTTTACTAAAATAGTACGATCAATCATGTTGTAACCTCTCTCTTCTTCAAAATCTCTAACCTAATGCAATATAGCATGAAATGGGAATGTATTTCTAGCTCTTTTCAATATTCCGTTTTTATTCTTAGATCATACGCAATAGAGCCTCCGATTAAATTGATAACGGCAATAAGTTGGGTACTAGACTGAAGTTTTGCGTGCATGGTTCATAGAGATATGTTATGTTTTTACTGGAAAAATGTTGAAGTGCGATTGAGTTACTCTCAAAGGAGGGGTATGGGAATGAAATGGAGAAGACTGTTGAGTATCTTGTTTATTACGGCATTTGTAGTTTCTCTAATTCCGTTGCTTTACCTAATAGAGGCAGATAAGAATAATGCTTATCTTAGCGGGTTAATGTTCCTGACCATTGTTTTCTGTTTTCTGGGAGTAGGCAGTACGATTACCTACTATATGATTAAACTTAGGAACTGAATAGGAGATGATTATGCTGGCTAATCATGTTTATATCATTACCGGAGTTTCCAGCGGACTTGGTGCGGAGCTTGCTAAAAGGCTTTTAGAGAATGGGAACACCGTTATTGGCCTATCCCGTACGGATAATGAGGAAATCGGCCGAAAGCCAATAGACGGAAAATACTTCTTTTACCCCGTTGATCTGACTCTTACGGAGAGTCTTACAGCTGTACTACAAGATATTATTTCGGCTATTGATCAACATGACTTGCAATCAATTACCCTTATAAATAATGCAGCTTCAGTCACTCCGTTAAAAGACATACAGCTTTGCACGGATGATGAAATTTTGAAAAATATACAGCTTAATATTGCAGCTCCGATGCTGCTTACCTCGGCTTTTATTCGTTTCACCTCAGATTGGCATGTTGCAAGAAAAATCGTAAATATTTCATCCGGATCTGGAAAGTACCCTGCACCAAACATGAGCCTCTATTGCTCGGCGAAAGCCGCGATGAATATGTTCTCCCGATGTATAGGTATGGAACAAGAGCAGGGTCAGCCGGCTAATGAAGTTCAGGTATACGCGGTTGATCCGGGAATGATGGATACACCGATGCAGCGGACAGCCCGTGAGTCGGATATGGCGTTAGCCGGTTATTTTGCCGCACAGAAGGCTGAAGGGAATTTAATGGATCCGGCTCGCGTGGCGAGTCAAATTTTTAGTCTAATAAGCACTTCTGTTTCCGTTAATGGCGGTCTATATCAAGCATGTGAATTGGAGGAGCGATCAGATTGAGCAGTGAGAATATGGTGAAGGACAGCTGGAACGAGTGGTCAGATACCTGGTATTTGAAATATAGAACAGAAGAGGCGATAGCAAGAGTCATTTCGGCACCGGCATCGGCTTTTCATCCTGCGACATACGGCATGATTAGAGAAGCCTTCCCTGATTTAACAGGAAAACGTGTGTTGGTTCCTTCGAGTGGAGATAATCATGCGGTGTTTGCGTTTCATCTATTGGGAGCACAAGTCACTTCCAGCGATATTTCGGATAAACAAATAGAGAACGTTTCCATCATCGCCAAGCATCATGGCTGGGATATCGAGTTTATTTGCGAGGATACGATGACTTTATCCCAACTTCCAAGTGAAGAGTATGATTTGGTCTACACCTCGAATGGGGTGCACGTTTGGATTCATGATCTAAAGTCTATGTACAATAATGTAAGTAGAGTTTTGAAAAACAATGGAATGTATATCATGTACGATATTCATCCTTTCATGCGGCCGTTTGGAATCAAGGCAAAGGAAGCACTCGCTATAAATAAGCCTTATCACCTAACGGGTCCTTTTGGAGAAGTGCCTACATTCAAATGGCGAATACAGGATATTTTGAATGCTTTAGTTAGCTCTAGCCTACAAATCAAGCAAATTGAAGAGATGTATGCGGAGAATGGCTGGTTCTGGGTGGATGATTCAGAAAACGAAGGCGATAATTTAACCGCTGAAGAAGTGGAAAGCTATTCCGATTGGCGTGAAAATCCTTCAGCTGCACTTCCTCAATGGCTCTTGGTCAAGGCTGTTAAATATACAAAAGAATAGAGCTGATCAGTCATGCTAAAACCATTGTTTGGTGTATGGCCAACAGACAAACGGATTGCAGGGATTCATAGCATACCTGTTACCTCAGATGGTTCCATCGTTATGGTGTGGGATAAATACGAGCAAAACCTGACAACGGTAGGAGGCAGAGTTGAGGGAGACGAGGACCTCATTACTGCGCTTGACCGTGAGACGGTAGAAGAAGCAGGCTTGTTTTTAGAAGACGAGAGAATTCCTGTAGTTGCATGGTATTGGGAAAGTACTAATACGTACACGGTATTTGTAATCGCCAAAGTGAAACGATACGTTGAAATCCCGAATGGATTTGAAACAACAGGAAGAGTAACGATGAATATAGAAACAGCGAAACAAATGATCATTAAAACGGAGGGCGAAGGGATGCGTGCGGATTTGCTCAGGATTGTAGAATCGAATTATTCGAATTTCTTCCTCTGAAATGCAAATACCAAGTATCCTCTTATTCGCATTGGTTTAACTGTAGAAACCGTATGATTTGTTGTTTATGGTGGGTGTCATGTTCCGTAAATTCCTTAATGATATAAATTAGAGAATAATGAGCTCCAGTACTAGGACAATTAGATACACCATTCACAGTTAATCGCCTAGTTAGCCTTTCAATGGTCATTTCATGAAGCAATTGTACTAATAGTTGTCTTGTAGCTACTGTTTCATCGATAAGCTTGGATTTAGAGATACCTGATTGTATATACTCGGAAGCCCGCTTGTTGAAGGTATCATAATCAGGGAAACTTATTTCATTGCCGCTTTGAACAGCGGGCAGAATTTCGGATATAAGGTATCTGTCCCAATTAAAAAGATGCGCAATGACCTCGCTGATTGACCATTTGTTCTTCGCAATTGGCGCAAACCATAACGTTTCATTCATATTTTCCAATGAGCGTATCCAATTAGAGAAATTTTTGAATGAATGAAGAATTTCATTCTGCGTCATCTCCATACCTCCACTAATAATTTAGAAAATCATATCACAATTCAGATTAAATGCAAACACTTGTTCTCTTTTTATTTACGTGCTATGATTTGGATAATAAAGGTAAAGCTTGATGCTGTATCGAATTACCTGGTTGAATATTTATTATTGGAGGAGATCTGAGGATGAGTTTAAAAGTTGGACCGTATGATCTGCAGCAATCTGATATTTCAGGAGCGAAGTGGCAGGAGGTTCGCGCGGAAGAACTGGTCATCGATAATGTCAGCCTGGCCAGAACTTCGATTAATAATGTAAATATGAATGCCATGAAGTTGAACGATGTGAATATGAGCGAAATTCAAATTACGGATGCAAACATGACGGGGGTAAGCATTAGACTTGCGAATATCAGTCACGCCAGCATCGATCATGTTTATTTGATTGGCACCGAGTTTAAAAATGTCGTTTTGCCCAAGGAAGGCGAACCGCAATACAAACCTGACGGTCAATATGATTCAACAATCTTTAAGAACTGTAACCTCTCGAAATCCCAATTTAACAACTGTGATTTATCCAATGTTAATCTCGACAATTGCAATATTGCCGGTTTGCGAATCAACGGAATTCTGATTTCGGATCTGCTAAAGGATCAGTAAATCTATTATCCTGTACGGGAGGTCAGAATTTATGAGCGAACAAGTCCTTAAAGAAGAGAAGGGCAAATCCAGAGTTAAGCTTGGCAAGACCATTCAGGTTCGATTAGTATCGGATCTGGCAAAGTCACAAGCTTATTATCGCGATTGCCTTGGATTTTCGATTGATGATTGGGGACATGCGGAGCGTGATGAAGTCTGTTTTATCCTCCAACAGGCTGTTGCCGGAGAGGATGTTATACCGAACGCCGTCTCTGCCAAGCGTCATAGCTATCCAACGGAATGGGATGGGCCGGAAAATGCATAGGATACCTATATCCATATTGGTTGGGAAGAGCTCGACGCATTTGTGGAAGAGGTCCGTGACAAAGGCGGTATTATCGGGGTTGAAGCCTTTACAGGCGAACATGGCGGCTGGGAATTCAAGAATGCCCATATCCATGATCCAGACCATTACAATATTGTTTTAGGCGCAATGCGAAGAAAGGTATAGTCTTTAATACCATGATAAGAAAGTAGGACGATTATGAATCCTATCTCTAATAAAATCAATGGCATTTTTATACCCGTAAGCAATGTTGAAAATGCCCGCGATTGGTATTGTGATATTCTAGGTCTTCCTACTGACGGCGAGATATATTTCGGACATATTTATGTCCTGCCGATGGAAGGGCCAAGCATTGTGTTGGACAGCAAAATTTACTCGAGTGAAAACCTGTATAAGGCACCGGCATTTCAATTTCATACGGCAGACATTGAACAGGCCTATTCATTTATGCAAGAGAAGAAGGTGGATCTGATTACGGGAATCGAGAATGGTCACTGGTTTAATTTCAAGGATCCGGATGGAAACTTGCTGATGGTTTGCAAGTAAGTCTATTTAAGTAAACAAAGAAGGCTGCAAACGCAGCCTTCTTTGTTTACTAGAACATCCGCTAAAAATAATAAGGAGGAATTACCTCAATGAACTTTGAACAGCTGGTACCGATTCTTCGTATTTTTGACGAGGCGAAAGCAAGGGAGTTTTATTTGGACTTTTTAGGCTTCACTGTGGATTGGGAGCATCGTTTTGAATCGGATATGCCCTTATATATGCAGGTTTCAAAGGGGGGAATCAGACTACACCTGAGCGAACATCATGGAGACTGCAGCCCGGGTTCGGCTATTCGTATCGAAATGACCGGGATAAGGGAATTACATAAGGAATTATTGGACAAGAAATATAAATATGCAAGGCCCGGACTGGAAGAAACGCCGTGGAACACGCTGGAATGCAGAATCGGCGACCCGTTCGGCAACCGGATTGTGTTTAGCGAATCGAAGGTAGACAAGTAGGAGGCGCTGGATATAAGAATACTTCCAGGTATTATTTTGATAATCGTATTTCTGCTGGTCACTTTCTTTGGACTTGGTCCCGTGTTATTTGCTGACGGGAGCATGACGGAGAGAATGATTACATTAGGAATTGTCATTCTTATTTATGCTGCGATTGCTGTCGCTGCCTACTTCATGTTCAAGAAGAAACGGTAACACTACAAGTCGACGGTCCAGGCTCAGTTCAAAACCTGTCATATTTCTCCTTAATTCCCGCATACGAATAGTGAGTTGATGTAACGTGCTGGGAAAGGGGACCAAATGCGAATGGATTGGATCAATGACCAGATTATCCGATTGGCACAATCTTCACTGCCTCCGGAGGCGGAACTCGTCATGATGGAGGATCCTCCTAACGAATATGCGATTTATCCCCAAGACTTAAGCGGGGATGGCGTTCCGGAGCTGACCGTTGTGTATCGCTGGCAAGATGAGCTTTATGTCCATATTTTGCAATACCGGCATGTCGGCTGGACGATAGCGGCAGCTGCGAAAGGCGAAGGTTATGGTGTCGCAGAGCTGACCGCTGTGCCAGTAACGAGTCGTTTTGTTAATAACCTTATTATTAACTGGCGGACTGGGGATGAACAGACGAGACGCGCTGTCTATGAATGGAGTCCTGTAGGCTTCAGGAATATTGTACCCGATGATCGTTTGTTGGAGACTAGAGCGATATCGCTCTATCCGGGATCCGAGAAAACAACAAGCGGAACCAGATGGGGCTATATTAACGGAATTGGCACGATGGTAATACCCCCGCGTTTTGACCGTGCAGAGGATTTTCAGACGAATGGGCTTGCTATTGTAAGCGCGGATAATGGCAATGGCTTAATTAACACAACAGGAGCTTATTTTGTCAGACCCGTTTATAGCTTCATTGCTCCTTTTTCGGAAGGAAGAGCGGTTGTTATTGACGACAAGGGAAAATACAGGCTGCTTAATGATTCTGGAATTATTGTTACGAGCAATGGTTATTCCTATATGGCAGATATGCATGATGGAAGAGCGATGGTAAACAACCAGCTTGAAGGCGGCAAGACCGTCTATGGCTATATTGACCGCTCAGGTAAAGAGGTTATACCGCTTCGTTATGAAGATGCTACAGATTTTTCTAATAGACATGCGGTTGTAAAAATAAAAGACAATGTTTATGCCTTAATCCGTCATGACGGTTCAAAGGAAGCGGAGTATCATTTCCCTTTTGTAGGAGTTCTGGGAGATGGATTATTGCCATTCCAGCAGACGGCGAATGGGAAATACGGCTATATCAACGAGAAGGGCACGGTGAAAATTCAGCCGACCTATTCGATGGCGTTTCCGTTCCAGAACGGCCGGGCAATCGTGAATAACGCGGAGGATTTTGGCGCGGAATACGGTGTGATTGATACAAAAGGAAATCTGGTCATACAGACGATCTATAACGATATCATGGCGATTGGCCAGCAGCGGTATGCGGTTGGGAAAGCGATTGATCCGGATCAATCGTTCCTTGGCTCAATGTATGCGATCTTTGATTCCGATGGCAAACGCCTGACGGATTTTGTCTATACCGACGTACAGCCATATCGAAAAGGACTCGCTTCGGTCAGCAACGGGAAGACTACTTTCTTCATTAACACCAGCGGAAATCCGGCTCCCGGGTATCCGCAGTTCCAGGGAAGCGGTACCTTGAAACTCGAGGATGACCTCATTCAGGTCAATATTGATCAGAGGATTAAATATGCCAACCGTAACGGACGTATCGTGTGGGAGCCTAACACGGTTATACCGCTTCGTCTGCCTTATCTGGTCAGGGAGCATAAGTATAAGCCGAATAAGGACTATGTCGTCTATTATCCGGCTGTGGAAGGGATCACCGATCATGCCGCGCAGGAGCGGTTGAACGAAACGCTAAAGGTCATGTCCCAGGTCAAGCCGATCCCTGGCGACGAGCTGCTTGGTTATACGTATAGCGGGGATTTCGAAGTGACGTTGTTCAAGAAAAATCTGCTGGAGATTGAAATGACGGGGTATAATTACCCGGCCGGGGCAGCGCATGGCATGCCAACGAAGGTCTATGCCCATATCGATGTGTCGAATGGCGATATGTATACGCTGAAGGACTTGTTCAAACCGGGAAGTGACTATGTGAAGGTGCTGAGCGACATTGTTGGGGAACAGATCAAAACGGACCCTCAGTATGATTATGTTTTCCCGGATACGTATAAAGGCATTAAACCGGATCAGCCGTTTTTCGTAACGCAGGATGCGCTGCATTTGTATTTTGAGCCTTATGAGATTGGTCCTTATGCAGCGGGCTTCCCCGCGTTCAGAATCCCTTATTCGCAGATCATGAACATCATTGATGAGCGCGGCGATTTCTGGCGTTCGTTTCATCCATGATGGCCGTTAACGAGAGCGAGAGCTACCCACAGTAAATGATACATGTTAACGAATAAGTAGAGCAGGAACAGGATGACTGCTGAATAACGGATCCATAAGCGGGCACTTAACTGGGGATAAATAACCAAGAAGAGTACGGGGAACATCAGTTTAACGCCATAATAAGCGATGGAGTGCCAGTTATACAGCCAGGATACAAACGGATTCAGCTCGGTGATAAGCTTTAATCTTATTCCGATATCGGTAAATAACGCATCGGTTAAACTGAAAAAAAGCAGCCATAGCAGCAGTCCTCTTATTGGCAGCCGAAGGATGACAGACATTCCAGCACATCCCATCCCATTATTGGAAGAGTGTTATAAAAGTATGATACAATTTGTATCTAAAATATGCAAGCTGGCGCATGAAAGACTCCTTTACTGAAGGGAGCTTTTATGCGCTGTTTTCGCTTTGGCGCTTGCCCGGTTGTGCTGATATAATATAGTAGTAAAAGAATTGTGCCCGACTATAATCAGATGGAGCTGAAAGTCATGCAGAGCTCGTCATTATCTTCTTTTCATCCATCCCTTGCAGATTGGTTTGAGGCCTCGTTCGGCGAGCCGACCGACGTGCAAAAACAAGCTTGGAAAGCGATTACAGCAGGCGACAATACGCTGATTGCCGCTCCGACAGGCTCGGGCAAAACATTAGCCGCTGTCCTTCCATGTCTCGATGGGATTGCCCGAATGAAGCAGCAGCAGCGTCAAGCAGGCGTCAGGCTGCTGTATATTACGCCGCTCAAGGCGCTTAATAACGATATCCATGATCATCTGGTTGCATTTATCGAACAGATTGATAAGCTTGCCGCCTCATCGGATACCAGCTGGCCGGGACTCCGAAGCGGTGTTCGAACAGGGGATACGACTAGCTCGGTTAGATCCGCTATGTATCGGAAGCCGCCGGATATTCTGGTCACTACGCCGGAATCCATGTACATTCTTCTGACCTCCGAGAAAGGGAGGGAGATGCTGAAGACGGTCTCCTACGCCATCATTGACGAGATTCACGATCTCGCAGCGGATAAAAGAGGCTCGCATCTTTCCGTTTCGCTCGAACGGTTGGAAGAGTTATGCGGAAGACGGATTCAACGTATCGGCGTTTCGGCTACGCAGAAGCCGCTTGCGCGCGTCGCAAGATTTCTTGGCGGCTGGCAGGAACCGGCAGGCAGTCAAGCGGATGAGAGGCAAGAGACGGACAGCGAAGGATTCGTACATCCGCTAGGGCTAGTGCCGCGCCCGGTAACGATTGTAGAAAGCCATATGAGCAAAAAGCTTGAAGTATCGTTAACGATGCCTGATCAATCGCAGCCGATGCAGACCCGCGAGGCGGTATGGCTCCCGATTCTGGACAGGCTGTTTGCGCTGATGTCCGATTGCCGTTCGGTCATTATTTTCGTAAACAGCCGGAGGTTATGCGAGCGTCTGTGTCTACGGCTGAATGATCATGCCGGCTACGAGATGGCGAGAGCACATCACGGCAGTATTGCCAAGGAGCGGCGGCTTGAAGTAGAGAGGATGCTGAAGGCAGGCGAGCTGCGCTGCATTGTAGCTACCTCCTCGCTCGAGCTTGGCATTGACGTGGGACATATCGAGCTGGTTATCCAGCTCGATTCCCCGATTGAAGCCGCATCCGGCATTCAGCGGATCGGCCGTGCGGGCCACGCCGTCGGCAGCGCCAGCCGCGGCGCGATGGTTGCCCGGCAGCGGGGCGTGCTGCCGGAGATGGCCGTGCTCGGCAAGTTAATTGCCGAGCGCGATATTGAGCCGATCCAGATCCCGCGGGATCGGCTGGATGTCCTGTCGCAGCAAACGATATCCATCGTTGCTTCGCAGGACATGGCGGTGAGCGATCTGCACAGGCTGATCGCCCGAAGCGACAGCTACCGAAGCTTTCCCGCTGGCAAACTTCGGGGCATGCTGCAGGTGTTGGCCGGCTTTTACCCGTTTATGCGGCCGCTTCTGGATTGGAACCGCGACACGGATCTGCTCGTGAAGCGGCGGAATACGATGATCGGCGCATTGACCGGTGCGGGAACGATTCCGTCAAGCTCTGCTTACCCGGTGCATCATGTCGACAGTCGCGTTCATCTCGGCGAGCTTGATGAGGAATTTGTTCAAGAGAGCCGCGTGGGGGATGTATTCCAGCTTGGAATGAATGGCTGGATGATTCGCCGGATTGATAAGGACCGGGTCTATGTGTCAGAAGCGAGCAACCGCTTTAGCGAAATACCGTTTTGGCGTGCTGAAGGACTCGGGCGGACTTATTCGCTCGGCAAAAAAGTCGGGGCGTTTATCGGGGAAATTGAAGAGCGTCTTCAACGGGAAGACGAAGATAAGCTTATCGGCTGGCTGACCGGGCAATATCAGATGGATGATTATACGGCACAGCAGCTGCTGTCGTTAATCGGCTCCCAATTATCCAACTGCGAGCTCCCGACAGATAAACGCATCGTCATTGAAACATACCGCGATCTGATGAATCAGACGCATGTCATTATGCATAATCCGTTTGGCAGACGGCTTAACCGGACCTGGCTGCTGGCGATTGAACGGCAGTTCGAGCTGCTTCTGCCTTACCGATTGTACGGCAATGCAAAAGACAACGGCATCGAATTTGTGCTGCCGGAATGGGATTCCTCCTGGCTGCAGACCATCTGGGGGGTTACGCCAGCTAATGTAGAGCCACTGCTGACCGAAGCGATTACAGGCTCGCCGCTGCTTGCGATTGCCTTCCGTCATATTGCGGAAACCTCGCTGCTGCTGTCCCGCAGCTTCAGCAGGACGCCGCTATGGCAGAAGCGGCTGAGAAGCGAGGAATTGCTTCGGTCTGCCTTGCCGTATGCCGAGCATTTTCCCTATTTGATGGAGGCGATGAAGGCTTGTCTGCATGAGTATTTATCGTTGGATGATCTTCGCGCCTTGTTAACCGCTATTCAGGAGGGTGAGATCGAAGTGTTGGTTAAGGAAACGGAATATCCGTCCCCGATGGCTACCCAATTCCTAGCCGATTACGTGAATATGCGGATTTATGAGGGTGACGGTCTGGACCCGGCTATTCAAATGCAGCTGATGAATGTCAGCAAGGAGCTGGCGGGCCGTTTGTTCGGCGAGGCTGCTATCCGCAGCGCAATCCCCGAGCAAGTATTGGATGCGGAGCGGCAAAGGCTGTCCGAGCCAGAGCTGGAGCTTCGCGAATCCAGCGATGTTATTCGGCTGCTGAAGCGTCGAGGCGACCTTGCTCCGGGCGAGCTGATCCAGCTGTCGGACACAAGGGCTCTGGAATGGGCGGAGCAGCTTTTGCAAACCGGAGAGTTAGCCGTCTACCGGCCATCGCAAGATACGCCGGAAGAAGAGCATCGGTGGATTTGCCGCGATGAACGGGAGATATATGAAGCTTTACCGGAGTCGGATGAAGCAGCTTCCTTTATCATCCGCCGTTTTGCCGAGAACCGGATTGCCTTTACAGAGCTTGAGCTATGCGAGCGTTATCCAAAATTGTCGCTAGCTGAAGCGAAGAGGCTAATCGACAAACTGCGTGAGGAAGGCAGCCTTGAACAGGCGCCATTTGCCGTATCGCCGGAGGAGAGGATCTGGTCGAGCCGGCGCGCAGCGGAGCGTATGATCCGGCTGTCGATCGGGGAAGCCCGCAAGCAGGTGCAGCCGGCCTCGCCGATCCGCTGGTGCGCGCAGATTGCGCTTCGCCAGCATGCGCTCCAAGGCGCGCAGCTTCGCGGCAGCGAAGGACTCAAGCTTGTTATCGAGCGTTTGCAAGGCATTTTTCTGCCGTTATCGCATTGGGAGTCCGTTATTTTCCCTTCCCGCGTAACGGATTACCGGAAGGATGAGCTCGATCTGCTGTGCGCAGCAGGAGAAGTAATCTGGATCGGCAAGAAGCAGCCGGATGAAAAGGAAGGCAAAGTAGCTTTCTTCCTCGCGGGCAGCCGTTCAATCTATGAGCCTTATCTGGCGGAGAGCAGAGAAAAATCCGTATCGCATCCGGAGCTGCTCGAGCTGTTGAAGAGGAGCGGGGCCAGCTTCCTTACCCGGCTGGCGAGAGAGACCGGGAAGCTTCCGACGGAGGTTTTGTCGGCGTTGCTCGAGCTTGTTTGGGAAGGTCATGCATCCAATGACCAGTTTGCTCCCCTTCGGTTACTAACGCTGAAGAAGGGTAAGGATTGGGCAAAGACCGGATCGGGACTTGGCAGATGGTACTGGACCGGCAGTCTGGCAGATGTTTTGCCGGATGAAGGATCAAGCAGTCATACCTCTCCGGATACGGATCCTCCGGAAATGTATTGGGTCCGCCATTTGCTGGATACGTACGGGATTGTTACCAAGGAGCTGACCGCTTCGGTTACGCCTTACAGCTGGGACCGCCTTCAGCCGGTTCTCCGGAAGCTCGAGGAATGGGGCACGTTGACGCGAGGATTGTTTATCGACGGAGCGATAACGATGCAGTTCACGACACCGGAGGTCGCCGAGCTTATTCGTAAACCATTCCCTTCGGGAACCCCTGCAAATGAGACGCTTACGCTGTTGTCGGCGGTAGATCCGGCTAATCCGTTTGGCCTGCTGATGGAATGGCCGGAAGGCTTCGATTGTTCCTTTGCCAGGAAGCCCGGGCATTTCCTCGTTATACGCGGTGATCAATGGCTGTACTGGATGGAGAACAACGGCAAACGGATCCATACAATGGAACCGCGGGAATTCGCCAAACAGCCTTCGGCAGAGGAACTGAAGTGGATTTTTATGACGCTGCTGCGCCGCCAGCATCTCTCGAAGATTGTGGTTGAACGCTGGAACGGCGAGACGGTCGCGCTGACGGATGAAGGGAAGCTGCTGAAGGAGATTGGGGCGGAGAGCGATCAGAAGTCGCTCGTATTATGGCAAAGCCAATTGAAATAGCTGTGCTTTCGTATATAGGAAAGGGGTTCTACGCGTGCAGCACATGATGAAATATGTCAAAAAATATGGCCTGTTGTTCACCTTTTGCGTCCTGCTCGTCAGCGTTGAGGCATTGGCGGATCTGCTTCAGCCGACCATGATGTCGCATATCGTGGACGAAGGAGTTGCGGCCAAGGAGATGGATAAGGTTCTCCATTTCGGAGGATATATGCTGCTGATTACGCTTGGAGGCGCTATTGCGGCATCCGGCCGAAATATTGTCTCCAGCATCGTATCCCAGCGCTTTGGCGCAGAGCTTCGCCAGGATTTGTTCGAGAAAATTCAAGGGTTAAGCTTCGAAAGCGTAGACCGCTTCGACCGTGCATCGCTGGTTACACGGCTTACCAATGACGTGACGCAAGTCCAAAACTTCGTTAACGGCATGATGCGGATTTTTGTCAAGGCACCTATGCTTTGTATCGGAGGGTTTATTATGGCCTTCCGGTTAAACCCGTATTTATCCATTGTTCTTATGATTGTTATTCCGATCGTCGGTTTAATGATTGTGCTAAACATGAAGGTTGGTCTGCCTTTGTTCTTGAAGGTGCAAAATGCGCTAGACCGGTTAAACGGCGTTATGCGCGAGTATTTGTCAGGGGTCAGAGTTGTCAAAGCCTTCAACCGGTTTGATCTTGAGGTCGACAAATTCAACGGCATTAACAAGCAATATGAGACTCGGTCTACCTCCGCGCAGCGGGTTATGTCCGTATTTGGTCCCGGCGTAACGCTGACGATGAATATCGGGATTGTGGCTGTCATCTGGCTCGGCGGAATCCGGGTTAATAACGGACATACTCAGGTTGGTCATATTATAGCGTTCGTTAACTACATGACGCAGATCCTGTTCTCGCTGACGACAATGACGATGATCTTCAACATGTTCGTTCGGGCGAAGGCTTCAACTGGCCGGATTGTGCAGGTGCTTGCGGAGACCAATCCAATGGCGGACCTGGCTCAACAATCTAATGTGAAAGAGCTGAAGGGCAAAGGCGCTATCGAATTCGACAATGTCAGCTTTTCTTATGAAGGTCCCAAAGGCGAGCCTGTTCTGAAGTCGATCAGCTTCAGCTGCCAGCCCGGAGAGACCGTAGCCGTAATCGGCTCAACCGGTTCGGGAAAAAGCACGCTGGTAAATCTGATCCCTCGTTTCTACGACGTTACTGAAGGAGCAGTCCGAATTAACGGCATCAATATTCGTGAGGTGGATACTCATGAATTGAGAGAGCGGATTGCCATCGTTCCGCAGAAATCGGTGCTGTTTACCGGACCGGTAGTCGATAATATCCGGATCGGCAAGCAGGACGCGTCTATGGAGGAAGTTGTGGCTGCGGCCCAAATGGCTTCGGCTCATTCGTTTGTTTCGGATCTGCCGGAACAGTACAATACGATGATTGGCCAAGGCGGGGTGAATTTCTCCGGCGGACAGAAGCAGAGAATTTCGATTGCGAGAGCGCTCATCCGGAAGCCTGATATTCTTATTCTCGACGACTGCACAAGCGCGCTCGACAGCGCGACGGAGGCATCGATTAAGCGCGCGATTAGCGAATACGCCAAGGATGTTACCGTTCTGCTCATTGCCCAGCGGATTTCCTCCGTGAAGGATGCTGGCACCATCATCGTAATGGACGACGGAGAAATAGTAGGCATGGGCAGTCATGACCGTCTGATGCAGGATTGCAAGGTTTATCAGGAGATCTACCGCTCGCAAATCGGCAAGGAGGTGGATAACCATGCCTCAGCCTAACGGAAATAGCACAAGTAATAACGGCACAACGCGTTCCGAGGTTAATGTGCCGATGGGAGGACGTCCAGGCGGTCCCGGATTTGGCGGACGCGGCGGACCCAAGCAAAAGCCAAAAAACTTTCGTGCGACATTAATGCGCCTATGGGGTTATTTGAGCGGTGAGCGCAAGCAGCTTTCCTTGGTATTTGGCTTTATCCTGGTCGATTCCGCTATCATGCTTCTTGGGCCATATTTAATCGGGGTTGCCGTAAACGCGATGGTAGAAGGGAAAGGAGCGGTTGACTTCAGTCTGCTGCACCTTGTACTGTTTGCGCTGGTTGCTTCTTATTTGGCGGATGCCTCGCTGAGCTTCCTGCAAGGATGGATGATGGCAGGGATCTCCCAGCGGATCGTCAGCCGGCTTCGGCGTACCTTATTCGAGAAGCTGCAGCGTTTGCCGCTTGTTTATTTCGATACGCGCAGGCACGGCGAGCTGATGAGCCGTCTGTCGAATGATATCGACAATGTCAGCACGTCCGTCTCGCAGACCTCGGCGCAGCTGATGACTGGCTCAATCGCGTTGATCGGATCGCTGATCATGATGCTTGTGCTGAGTCCTCTTTTAACGCTGGCAAGCCTGATTACGGTACCGCTTGTTTTTCTGCTTGCCAGAACCATTACGAAGCGAACCAGCGCATTATTCAAAAATCAGCAAGCTCAACTGGGACGATTAAACGGTCAAGTCGAGGAGACGATCACCGGCTTCCAGGTTGTCAAAGCCTTTAACTATGAAGCAACTTCGATTGCCGAATTCCGGAAAGACAATGATGAGTTATGCCAAGTAAGCACCAAAGCACAAATTTGGTCCGGCTTTATGATGCCGCTGCTCAGCGTGATTAACAATATCGGCTTTGCGGCAGTGGCGATAGTCGGAGGGGTTATGGCTGTGCACGGAATGATAACGGTAGGCATCATCGCGAGCTTCTTGAGCTATTCCCGGCAATTTGTCCGGCCAATGATGGACTTGGCGAATACGTATAACATTCTCCAGTCAGGGATTGCAGGCGCGGAGCGGGTATTTGAAGTGCTTGACGAGAAGGAAGAGGTAGAAGATGCTCCCGATGCTGTCGAGCTTCGTTCTCCCAAAGGCGAGGTTGTATTTGAAAATGTGCAGTTCGGCTACCGCAGCGACGTACAGATTCTGAAAGGCGTCAGCTTCAAGGCGGAAGCCGGCAGCAGCACAGCCTTAGTCGGACCGACCGGAGCGGGGAAAACAACCGTCATTAATCTGCTCAGCCGGTTTTATGACGTGACAGGCGGGCGGATTCTCATTGACGGGAGAGATATCCGGGATTACACGAGAGACAGTCTTCGCCGGACCTTTGGCATTGTACTTCAGGATACGTATCTATTCTCCGGCACGGTGAAAGAAAACCTGAAGTACGGCAAGCCGGAGGCAACCGATGAGGAAGTTCGGAGAGCGGCACGTATGGCGGGAGCGGATGGTTTCATCAGGCGCCTGACCCAGCAATACGATACTCCGCTTACGGAGAACGGGGGCAACCTGAGCCAAGGGCAGCGGCAATTGCTCGCTATTGCCAGAGCTATTCTTGCCGAGCCGTCCATTCTTATTCTGGATGAAGCGACCAGCAGCATTGATACCCGGACCGAGCTCCGGATTCAAGAAGCGATGCTTCAGATGATGGAAGGACGCACCAGCTTTATCATCGCCCACCGGCTGTCTACGATTCAGAATGCCGATACGATTCTCGTTATCGACAAAGGAACGATTGCCGAGCAAGGCTCCCACAGCGAACTGATGGAGAAGGAAGGCCTTTATTACGGCATGCACCGGAATTTAACGGTATAGAGAAAAGGACTGGACGGATTCTGCCTGGGATCCCGTTCAGTCCTTTTCTATTCCCGTCATTCACTCGTGACTATTCTATCATTTGTGCTCCCTAGCAAAAATTTGATATACTAGGGCCGTTGCTATACCGCTTCCACTTGTTGGTAGAATAAGGGTAGAGCATGGGAGGTTTATGGTGATCAATCAATGGGGAATCAAATCTGCCGCCGCCGTACTGGCACTTGCCTTGTTAACGAGCGGTGTTTCCGAAGGAAAGGCCGAATCGGCAGCTGCCGTGACGGCAACGGCGACGTCTGCCGTTCCTGCCAAGACGACGATTCTATTAGATGATGTAGAGCTGCCTTTCGATAGCCCGCCAATTATCGTAAAAGGCGTTACTTTTGTTCCGTTCCGCACGATTGGCGAAGCGCTTGGGCTTCAGAAGGTCGTCTGGGACGAGAAGACGCAGACGGTTACCGCGGAAGGAAGCAAGCAAGGCAAGGCGGTAAAGCTGTCCATGAAGATTGGCAGCGGCACAGCCGTTGTAAACGGGACAAACGTAAAGCTGCCGGCTGAGCCGATGATGCGAAATAATCGCGTGCTTATCCCGTTAAGCTTTTTTAGCACCCAATTCGGCGCTCAAGTCGGATGGAGTCAGTCGACCAATACCGTAACGATCAAGTCACCGCAAAAAGCGATGCATCTGCGTACATTCTACGCGTTATCTTCTTTCGCGGAGCGGGATCTGGTGAATTCGGCAAACTCCGTTGCTTATGGCTGGAGCCGAATCGACCGTGACGGCAATTTTACGCTAGAAGGCTCCGAATACCGGGTTCCAGAACCTAGCGGCGATATTACGCCGCAATCGTTAGTCAGCGATGCCGCAGACAAGTCGATAAAGCCCTATCTTATGGTGTATTCCTTGGACGGGCAAAATGAATTGACGACAATGATGGGCAGCGAGAACCTTCGCGCCAATTCGATCAGCGGCATTACAAAGGCTATTTCGGATTACGGCTTTGGCGGCGTGGTCCTGGATTTTGAAGGGCTTGGCTTCCAAATGGACAAAGTGGAGCAGCAGAAGCTTCTTAATAGCTATGTGAAGCAACTGAAGGATGCGCTCCCGAAGGATGTAGCATTATCTCTTGTTGTGCATGCGCCAAACAGCGCTTATCAAGGCTATGATTACAAGACGCTGGCAAGCCTTGCGGATGACCTTGTTCTCATGGCTTACAAATACAATCCTTCAGGGACGGCATCTCAAGTACCTAATCCCAATAATAAGGTGAACGAAGCAATCCAAATGGCTTTAAAAGCAGGCGTGCCCAAATCCAAGCTTCTGCTTGGCATCGATTTGAGTGCGGAAACCCCGCAATCCATTGACGATAAACTTGGCCTAGCCAAGCGTTACCAGTTGAAGGGCGCTGCGCTTTGGCGCTTGGGCTTGTATGGCAAATATTCGCCTGATATGATTCCGGCCATTAATAAATCCGTTATAAAAGAATAGTCTTAAGGCCAGCAGCGGCAGAATGGGATGTCTATCCCGATCTGCCGCTGATTTTTTTTGGAAGAGCCCGAACCCTATCCTACCACTTTCATATTACTAGAGTAGTAGAGTGGAAAGGGGGGATCGCCATGGGTGTGATGTTTCCGACTGAACTTCCTGACATTTTGGAAGCCGCAAAAAAGAAAGGCAAGCTTGTTGTTCTTAAAACGGTTTCCGGTGAAGAAATTGTAGGACGCGTAGTAACGGTGAAAAAAGGAGTCGTTGTCCTTAAAGCGTTTAACGCGAAGATCTATGTGGCTCTGAACAAAATCATTGCCGTAATTGTCCGTTAAGGGCAACAAAAAAACCGCGAATCCGCGGTTTTTTGTGTTAGCAGGCTGGATACGGCAATATATCGTTAATATCGTTAAAGCTGTAATGGAAGGTAGCGAACTGCGTGGCGTACATATATTGCATGATGTAAACCTGGCCGCCTTGCACGTTGCAAATGACTCCGGATACGCCTTGGCCGTTGCGGAGAGAAATGCCGACTGGGCGTCCGATTAACATCAGCGCTTTTTGCTGAATGGACATTTGACCCTGCATAAACATAATCCAATCAACCTCCTGATTGACTTTAATGGTATAATGGTGGGTAGACGATTAGCAACGCGAGAGAATGGAGCTTGGAAGCATGAAGAGATTCAAGAAATTTTATATCGAAATTACGAGTATTTGTAACCTGGCGTGCTCCTTCTGTCCACCGACCGAACGCGCAAAAGGTTTTATTAGCATAGAAGATTTCACGGAGCGGCTTGATCAGATCAAACCGTTTACGGACTATATTTATTTTCATTTAAAGGGCGAGCCGCTGCTTCATCCCAAGATTGACCAGCTGCTGGATATCAGCCACGAGAAGGGCTTTAAGGTCAATATCACGACGAACGGAACGCTGCTTCAGAAAAATAAAGATAAACTGCTGTCCAAGCCGGCGCTACGGCAGATGAACTTCTCGCTTCATAGCTTTGACGGGCATGCCGGCTCCAAGGATAAGGAAGGGTATATCAGCGGCGTATTATCTTTCGTCCGCGAAGCGATGGAACAGACGAACATGATTACTTCGTTCCGCTTGTGGAATTTGACGCAGGATAATATGACGAATGCGGAGAGACAGCGGAACCGCGAGATCTTGTCGATGATTGAGAACGAATTCGAATTGGATTATCTTATCGAAGAAAAGGTTATGCCCGGAAGCGGAGTCAAGATCGCCGATCGCGTTTATTTGAATCAAGACTATGAATTCGAATGGCCGGACCTGAGAGCGAAGGAGGACGACGGAAAAGGCTTCTGCTACGGACTGCGGAATCAGGCAGGCATACTTATTGACGGTACCGTGGTGCCATGCTGCCTCGACGGCGAGGGTGTTATCAATCTTGGCAATATGAATGAGCAGCGGTTCTCGGACATCATCGAAGGCGAGCGTGCGACAAATCTCTTGGAAGGCTTCTCGAGACGGGAAGCGGTTGAGGAGCTATGCCGCAAATGCGGCTACCGCCAGCGCTTCGGCAAATAAGGAAATCAGTCATGCGGACAGCCGTGAACGTTATACGTTTACGGCTGTTTTTTGTTTGTCTTAGCAGATCGCGAACAGGATCATGGAGCGTAAACGCACTTTCTATCATTCGCTTCTCCATCCTATGAAGGTAAATGCCCTAAGGTGCTTAGCTCCACAATTCTTTGAAATAACGCCGCGCACGCTGTGCGGAATAAATGCCCGGCGCCCCCGAACACAGATAAGCGACTGCGCATCCGATCAGCATATAGAGCCAGCCGTAGCCTTGCAGGCCAAACAGCTCAAGACCGAGAATAAAGCTGGCAAGCGGTGTATTGGTTGCCCCGCTGAAGATCGAGATTAAGCCGATACCGGCAAGCAGGGGAACGGAAACGGCAAGCAGCTTGGCAAGCGCACTGCCAAATGTTGAGCCAATCACGAATAATGGCGTAACCTCGCCGCCCTGGAATCCGGATCCAAGAGTAATGGAAGTAAAGAGCGTTTTCCACAAGAAGGCAAGCGGAGCTGCTGCTTCCTCGAAGGAATGCTGCAACAACGGAAGACCAAGGCCTAAGTAATTCCGTGAGCCGATGAGATAGACCAATGCGATGATGATTAGACCGCCAACAAAGCTTTTGATCATCGGATTCGGCAGCAGCTTCGTAAACCAGGCTTTCAGCTTATGGGTTAAAGTAACGAACAAGAGGGCTGAAAGTCCGAATAATACGGCTGCCGCGGCAACTTTGATCAATAGCATAACGCTAGGGGGAGGGATTGTCCCCATCGAATAATGAAGATGGCGTACGCCCCAGGCTAACGTCGTATAATGGCCTGCATAGCTGGCGAGAAAAATCGGCAGAATGGACTCGAGTGAAATGGCGCCAAGCGCGGCAACCTCCAGGGCAAATATAGCACCGGCAGCGGGAGTGCCAAAGACGGAACCAAATCCGCTGCTGATTCCGCACAGCAGGATGATTTTTCGTTCCGCGCCGCTAAGCTTGAAGCGCTTGCCGATCATTTCCGCCAAGCTGCCGCCCATTTGAACCGCCGTACCTTCCCGACCCGCAGAACCGCTGAACAGATGGGTAATAATCGTACCAAATAGGACTAGCGGCGCCATGCGCAGAGGAACAGCGGTCTCTCCGCCATAGATCCGGTCAAGCAACAGGTTATTGCCTTTTGCCGCATCCTTTCCGTATTGCATATAAAGCCAGCTGACCAACGCTCCGCCTAGAGGGAGAAGCCACAGCAGCCACGCGTGCGTCATGGATGTTTCCGTTGCCCATTCCAAGCTTGTCAGGAATAGAGCGGACGCCGACCCGGTACAAATGCCGACGACAGCCGCAACGGCCAGCCGGACTAGGGATGTTTTCGTAATATTTGCCATAAACCCAATAAGCTCCTTGCTGAAAAGAAATTCACGCGAACCATTATTTATTTACTATCGTACATTTTGAAAATTACGTCAATAACGGGCAGAAGTGGTACACTAGAACTCAGATGAGTATAGGCGAAAAGGAGTCAGAGCAGCAAATGTTGTTTACGACCTTGAATGAGCTCGACATTACCGTGTGGCCGCTTGCAAAGAAGCTGTACGAACAGTCGTTTCCGAAGGAAGGGCGAAAGCCCGATGCGATTATTAACGGGATGTTCCGGAGAATGCCGTGCTATCTCCATACCCTTACCGATGAGGGCCGTGTAGAAGCAATGGCATTGTCCGGTCTTACGGGCGGAGGGAAAATACTGCTTATCGATTATATCGCGGTTTCCGGGCAGCGCAGGGGAGAGGGAATCGGCTCTCAACTGATCGAAGCCATTGCGGATTGGGCGCAAAAGGTCATGCTGCTTGACGGACTGCTTATCGAGGTGGAGTCGGAGCATGCGCCAGCAAACGAGCGGCGCATCCGGTTCTGGGAGCGGAACGGGTTCAAGATTACCGATTACGAGCATCCTTATATCTGGGTGCCGGAGCCATACCGGGCGATGTACAAACCGCTCAGCAAGGAAAAGGCCTGGCTTGGGGACGGGAGCGGAAAACAGCTGTTCCGTTACATAACCGCTTTTCACGAAAAGGCATATTCCAAGAAATAAGCAGGAGGAGATCACACATGGATAACCCATTAAATAAAACATTAAACCGGAGGTATATCTTAAGATTTCTGGAGGAACTTCTTCAGATTCCAAGTCCTAGCGGCTATTGCATGAACATCATGACCCGTCTCGAGGAAGAAGCGGCGAAGCTTGGTTATACGATGGAGCGAACGCCTAAGGGGAACGGAATGATTACGATTGGGGGCAGCGGCAATTCGGCAGATGCGATTGCTTATACCGCCCATGTCGACACGCTTGGCGCTATGGTTCGTTCCATTAAACCAAACGGCATGCTTCGGATTACTCCTATCGGGGGGTATAACATGCAGACGGTAGAAGGAGAATATTGCCTGGTTCACACTAGGGACGGAAGGCAGTATGAAGGTACGGTCTTGTCTAACAAAACTTCTGTCCATGTCTATTCGGACGCAAGGGAATGGAAGCGGGACGAAGCCAACATGGAGATCCGGATCGACGAGAATACGTCCAGCAAGTCGGAAACGGAGACTCTGGGCATTGCGGTAGGCGATATCGTGTCGTGGGATCCGAGAGTGCGGATTACGCCGCTAGGCTGGGTGAAATCCCGGCATCTCGATGACAAGGCCAGCGTTGCGGCGTTGTTTGGTCTTCTGGAATGGATGAAGCGGGTCGATAAAAAGCCGGAGCGTACGCTTAAGCTTATTTTCTCCACTTATGAAGAGGTAGGACACGGCAATTCTTATATGCCAGCCGACATTACGGAGCTCATTGCGGTTGACATGGGAGCGATTGGAGACGATTTGTCCACGACGGAGCGGGATGTATCGATCTGCGCCAAGGATTCTTCCGGACCGTACGATTACGAGATGACTTCGAAACTGATTGAGCTTGCAAAGCTGCATCAGCTGCCTTATGCCGTGGATATTTATCCGCATTATGGCTCCGATGCTTCTGCTGCGCTGCGGGGAGGAAGCAATATTCGCGCAGCATTAATCGGTCCCGGCGTGCATGCCTCGCATGCGATGGAACGGACTCACGCCGATGCGATCGTAAATACCGCAGCTCTGCTGCTTGCATACTTGGGATTATCCGTTTCCTAACGGATGATTTATTACTTCTTCGCGCTGCTGACAGCCGCGGTCATCTTGCTGGTAAACAATCCCCGCAGCGAGATGAACCGCTGGGCGGCGTTTTTCCTCAGCGCAGCCGCGATAGGCGGTTTGACGGATGTATTGATTCGGTATGGCTATAACGAATGGGCGAACATCGAGCAGCTGCTTAACCATACATTATCGCCTTACGGCATTCTTGTATTTAGCATTGTTTATTCGGAACTGGTATCCGAAAAAAGAATGAGGCTTTATTTGAAGCTGGCTTTGCTTGTTCTTCCTGTTTGGATGATTCTGACGACGCCGTTAAAGCCCGAAATCCGGCTGGATTACCGGTTCTTGCTGGGCTGGGCAGCCCTTTATTACATCGCTGCGTGCCTTTTGCTTATCGTCTCCTTATGGAAGGAGACGAACCGCCGCAAGCGACGGAACCGTTTTATAGCAACTATTATTATTGTGCCGACTATTCTGGCGGTGCTGCTCTTCATTAACATAGCGGCAGTTGTTGCTCCCGATTTGGAGGCTTTCCGCTATGTATCGTTGTTCATCATTTATTCGTTATCCGTTGCTTTGATTTGTACGTTTATTTACGGTGTGCTGGGAGTTAGGCTGCGCTTTGAGAAGGATCCGCTCGAAGGAACAATGAAGGCGGTCAGCTTAGGAGCGGTGCAGCTTAATCATTCCATCAAAAACGAAATCGGCAAAATTGCCATCAGCTCGGATAACCTGAAGAGGGAGCTATCAGACCGGTCGCCAGACTCGTTATCGCATCTTGCTATCATAACGTCTGCCTCGGAGCACATGCTTGACATGGTCAACCGGATTCACAGCCAGATGCGAGACATCGTTCTTGCAGAGAAGCCATTCAGGCTGGACCAGCTGGTGGAAAGCTGCTTGGCTTTGAATAAAGGGTTGTTTGAGAAGAAGGAAATCCATATCCAGTACGATTATGCCTGCCGTCCAATTATGATTGGCGATCCCGTTCATTTATCTGAAGCAATCGGCAACGTACTTATGAACGCAGCTGAAGCGGTGGAGACCGGAGGGGAATTAACCATTCGTCTGGGACGAGAAAAAAAGTCCGTGCAATTAACGATAAATGACGATGGGAAAGGGATACCGGCTGATCAGTTGGAGCGGGTATTTGAACCGTTCTTCAGCACGAAGAACCGCTCAAGCAACTATGGTCTAGGCCTTTCTTACGTCTATAATGTGATGAAAAAGAGCGGAGGTTCGGTTGACGTAATTAGCAGGGAGAATGAAGGGACAACCGTCATTTTTCATTTTACCGCTAAAAACATCCGCTTCGGCTGACAGGAGGATCATACCATGTCAACGATAAAAATCTTTCTAGTCGAAGATGATCCGGACTGGATCCGGGCAATGACCGCCTATTTGAACAGCGAGCCCGATCTGGAGGTCGCAGGCTTCGCGAACACATCGCGTGAAGCGATTGAGAAGGCGCGGCAGCTGGACTTCGATGTTGTCCTGCTGGATATCCAGCTGACGGACTACGAGGAAGAAGGCATTCATACCGCTATCGAGCTGAATGATATTCATCCGGCGAAGATCATTATGCTTACTTCCATGAAGGATGAATCCATCATCATGCAGGCTTTTACAGCGGGGGCGGTTAATTACGTGGAGAAGACCAACTACAAGGAGCTCCCCCATGTCATAAGGAACGCGTATCAGCATCCACGGGCAATGGATGCTTTGCTTAAGGATTACGCCAGGCTGAAGCGGGAGGAGCAGCTCAAGCAGCTCACTGCCGCCGAGCGCGAAGTGTTCGAACTGATCGAGCAGGGCTATACGCAGCCGCAGTTGGAGAAGAAGCTCTACAAGACGGAAAGCACTCTGAAGAATCAGGTGAACAAAATGCTTAAAAAGCTGGGGGTAACAAGCCGCAAAGAAGCCGTGGAAAAGGTGCGGCGCAAAGGCTTGCTTCCCCCAAAATAAAGCTATATGGCAAGGACGCTGCTTTGAAAAAGCAGTGTCCTTTTTTTTCTGCGAAAAGCAAGGTTCTAAAAAAGTTAGAACTGCCGGCTTTCCGTCTCCCGTCCTAGAATGTAGGGGAAGGGAGCTGAATGTCCAATGAAAAGAGAACCGATTTATGTGGAACTAAATATTCATACCGATATGGAAAAGCTGTGGACCTGTACCCAGACCGCCGAGCTGCACGAACAGTGGGATTTGCGCTTTTCAAGCATTACTTATCTGCCCCGTAACACAGATAGGAACACGCAAGCCTTTCGCTATGAGACGCGTATTGGATTTGGCCTTCGGATTAGCGGTACAGGGCGGACGAAATCATCCATACATGAAGGAACGGGGGCGAGGCTTTCTACCCTTGCTTTCGGCTCGGAGCAACCGATTTCCTTAATTCGTCATGGTGCGGGATATTGGCAGTACCGCCCGAACGCGGATTCGATTACCTTCCTTACGAAATATGATTATGCCACCCGGTTCGGGCGGTTGGGGCAATGGTTCGACCGCCTCTTGTTCAGGCCTTTATTCGGATGGGCTACCGCTCTCAGCTTTGATGTTTTGCGGCTGTGGCTGGAGAAGCGGATCCCGCCGGCAGTTAGCTTGCAGCGAACGTTAATTCATTATTTATGCACGGGGCTATTGTGTCTGCTATGGCTGTATGAAGGTCTTGTGCCAAAGTGGATGCATCCGGAAGCGGGGGAACTAGGCATTATGCAAAGCATGCATATGTTCCCGGGAATTGAACTGCAGGCTCTGAAATGGCTAGGAGCATCGGAAATTCTGTTAGGATTGCTGCTTCTGCTGTATCACCGGACGAAATGGATTTATTACCTTCAGGTAGTCGGATTATTGGCTCTTGCAGGAGGCGCCTTGATTTATACACCTTCGCTTCTGGCTCAGCCGTTTAATCCTTTTGTACTAAGTGCGGCTATGTTAGGTCTATGCTTGACGGGCATGTGGACTTCCAGGGACTTGCCTGACGCCGCCAATTGCATCCGCAGGAAAGGGGAATCGAAGAAATGACTAGATCCATCTACGAACAAGCATTGGGAGCGCAATTCAAGAATCTCCATCCACGCATCCAGGAGAGATTTGGTTTCAGCAGCAAGGATCAGATCGCTTCAATCGGCCAAGGGGTCATGGACCGGATCTGGTTCAACAAGTGGGCGGCTTTGCCGCTTGCGTTAGGAGCTTCCCGGCATATTATGTTCCCGCAGGGAGGAAGCGGCATCCCCTTTACGATTGAAAATTATGCTTATCGGGACGGGTTTGGCCGAGAGACGGTAACCTGGATACGCAAATTCCAATTTAAGCGGTCCATCCGGCATTTTGACGCAACGATGATTTACAGCACCGATAGAAAAGGAATCGTGGACTACCTGGGTAATAAGCAGCATTTGGCGGTAGATTTGGACATTACCGCTGCAAGCAACGGAGGAATACGGATCCGTTCGGGAGATCAGAGGTTCTATGAAGGCCTGATTCAATTTACCTGGCCGGCACAGCTCACCGGAACGGCCGATGTAACCGAATGGTATGACGATGACCGGGAAAAGTACCGGATTTGGGTGATCGTCAGCAGCCCCGTATTGGGCACGGTTTTTCATTATGAAGGGAGCTTTGACGCTGAATTAATCCCCATGCGGCACATTCCGGTCGATGCGAAGCCCCTAAGGGAAGAAGCGCGAGAGTGATGTCAAATATTAGCTTCGCATGAAACGACAAATTTTTCTAAACAAAGGAAGGAGAAAAAGACTATATGTCGAATGAAATAAGGATTAAAGCTTCATGTATTCATGAGAAATAGAGGTTGAAGCATGCATAATTCGGTATTTTTCAAGAGCGTCATTAACTCAAACTCCATATTTGATTCAATGGGGCTTCTTGGCCATTTTTTAAAAGATACGATCGGCTGCGAGCAAATTTGTTTATTTCTAATGGAAGATTCACAGCGTCAGGAGCCGGCAGCGTATTCGTACAACATGCTGCAGGTGGATACCAGCCAGCTCCAGCAGCTTGCCGTAGAAGCTGATTTTTTCGAGCATATTCCAGATGGAAGACCACTGCGACTAGATGATACGATAGACGGAATCTCCCTTTCGGAGACGTCTTTCCACACGATATATCCCTTCCATATTAAACGTAATGCAACGTATGGCACACTCCTGCTTTGTTTTCAATCTCAGCGATCATTAACACCCGAAGAGCTTCAAATTTGCCGAATTAATAAACTGCATATGGACCAGCTTATCGATAAGATCTACTTCCGCAAGCAATTCCTGAAGGAACAGTCTTACGAAAGCCTGTTTAATACGCTGAGGATGAAGGACAGCTTCACCGTGGACCATTGCTATAATGTCGCCTTTTATTCCTCATTGCTTGGAGAAAGGCTTGGTCTTTGTCCGTCAGAGCTTGAGCTGCTGAAGCTGGCCGCTCTTCTGCACGATATCGGCAAGCTGGCAATTCCGGATCATATATTAATGAAGCCCGGCAGGCTTTCCGATGACGAGTTTGACGTGATCCGCCAGCATCCGTCTATCGGCTACCAGCTTCTGAAGGATCTGCCGGAAGTGAAGGACATCCTGCCTATTGTCAGGTGGCATCATGAGCGTATTGACGGAAGAGGTTACCCGGATGGCCTGAAGGGGGATGAAATCCCGCTGCTTGTCCGGATTGTCAGCCTGGCGGATGCATTCGACGCGATGACTTCAACCCGGGTGTACCGAAGCTCCCTTCATGTGGAGGAAGTCCGGAAGCAGTTAATTACGAACGTTAATACGCAGTTTGACGAACAGCTCGTCACGCTGTTCCTCGAGATCATCGATGAGCAAATGACGATGAGAACCTTATCTACAGGTGAATGAAATCGGAAAGAGAGTTGGAGTATGTCATTGCGTGAAAAGATACTCATCGTAGACGATGAACCGCATAATGTACAAATTCTTCGTATATTTTTGAACTCCTTAAATTACAGCATACATACGGCAGAGTGCGGCTCTGAGGCATTACGGTTGTACGATGAGATTCGGCCGGATCTCGTACTACTTGACGTGATGATGCCTGACATGTCGGGCTTTGACGTCTGCAAGCAATGGATGAGCCGGGAAGAATTTGATACACCAGTTATCTTTTTGTCTGCCAACGTGCAAAAGAAAGATATTTTGCAAGGACTGCAGCTTGGGGCCTTTGACTATTTGACCAAGCCTTATGATCTTGATCTGCTCGAAATGAAAGTCAGCTATGCCCTAGGTCAAAAGCAGAAGCTGGAGCGTTTGATTAGCGACAAAGAAAAACTGTCCGAAAGAGCGAATACAGACGCTTTAACCGGACTGTACAACCGGATGTATCTGAACGAGGTGCTGCTGGAATCATCGGTTAGCTTGGACGATTATGGCGCGATGCTGATGATCGACATGGACAACTTCAAAATTATTAACGATACGTTTGGCCATCTTGTAGGCGATCAAGTCTTGCAAGCGATTGCCTCCATTATTCAGAAGGCCATCTCGCCGGAGAATGATCTTGCCTTCCGCTTCGGAGGGGACGAGTTCCTTGTATTGCTGCAGCAGGAACAAGGAGCAATGGAGACTGCGCAGCAGATAATCCGGACGGTAAACGAACTTGCAATCGGCTCGCTGGTGGAACAGAGTGCGAAAGCTTCAGTCAGCATCGGAATTACAAAGAGCTCTGACCATTATTCCTTTGAACAAATCATTGGCTTTGCCGACCGGGCCTTGCTGCGGTCCAAACAAAGCGGCAAAAATCAGATCACGATCTATTAAACGGATGGATAGGTGAATATTTATGATGGAATTAAAGAGCTTCAAGAAATTATTTCTGATGACGAAAGTGATTAATTCGCAATTTGAGCTATCCGATATTTTGCAAGTATTCGTAGACGCCATTGCAAGCGAGATTACGCAGGCTGATTTGGTCGGATTTTTCCTTAAGCAGCCTGACGGTACTTTCATCGGGTACAAGGGGAACAAGATGTCGATCGATATTACGGAGCTCCTGATTGATCCTCAGAAGGACCGCTTTGTCTGCGATATTCTGGAGAGAAGAGCAAGCGACTATATCGACGACACCAATTTTGACCCGCGTATTGACGATGATAAGAAGCTGCTGATGAAAATTAAATCGATTTTAGGTATTCCTGTTATTGTGAATGATTCGGTATTTGGCGTTGTATTCGTCCATGATTTCGGTAAGCCGATGAATCTGACCCGCGAACAGATCGAAGTAACGGAAGCGTTCGTCAATATGGTCAGCGTTGCCATTCATAATATACAGATGTTCGAAAACACGAAAAATCTCGTGGACAAGCAGCAGCTGCTGCTGGACGCAACAAAAGCATTGTCCAAGTCGCTGTCTGTCCGAGAGGTATTAAAAACCTGCTTCCATTATATGAAACGGGCTACGGGTTCGGATGAAGTGGGGATCCACTTATATAACGAGAAGGACCGTACGATCGAGCCTTATCATATTTCCTCGGTGAGCGTAACGGAAGAGGAATGGAAGAATAGGCACCGCGAAGATATCAAGCTGAGCATTGATAAAGACAAGCTGTTCTATGAGGTTGTTACGGAGAAAAAAGCGATAGCGATTTCGGATGTTTATGCGGATCCGCGCCCGGATCACCGGGCTTGCGAGATGTTTGGCATCAAAAGCCTGCTGCTCATTCCGCTTGTGGCAAAGGACCGCGTGTTTGGCGACGTAGTCATCCCGACCATGAACAAATGCCGCGAATACGAGCCGGGCGAGATCGAATTCTGCCAGTCTATTGCGGATGTAACGGCTACTGCTCTGGCGAATGCCATCCATACCGAGCATCTGGATTATTCGGTAAATGTTCGCTCGATGGAACTGCAGCAGGCAAACTTCAAACTCGAAGGATTGGTGAAAGAGCTCGAGTACCTGAATGAGCTGAAGAGCGATTTTATCGCAACGCTGTCCCATGAGCTTCGTACTCCTATTACGGCCGTAAAAGGTACCGTTGATATTTTGCGCAAGGAAGTGCTCGGCAAGCTGAACGATTCCCAGCTCGATCTTCTCGAGACGGCGGGTAAATCGATCGAGCGCTTGCTGAATCAGGTGAATGAGCTGCTTGATTTCGCCAAGATGGAGAACGGGAAATTCGAACTGATGTATTCGGAATTCGATTTCGAAGAGTTGATCCGGGAAGCCACGCATATCGTAGACTCTCTAATCAATAAGAAGAAGCTGGAGCTTGCCGTAGAGATTCATGCGGGCGAGAACAGAACGATGCGGGCTGACCGCGAGCGGATTTTGCAGATTCTGCTGAATCTTCTGTCCAATTCCATCAAGTTTACCCCTCAAAGAGGCAAGATTACGATTAAGGCTTATATGGAAGACAATGAGATGACGATCGAAGTGATTGATACCGGAATTGGAATTCCCGTGGAGAAGCAGAAAAATATTTTCACGAAGTTTTATCAGGTGAACAATCAAATTAACGGTACGGGCCTTGGCCTTGCGATATCGAGGCAGCTGATTGAAATGCATGGGGGGAAAATTTCATTTGAATCAACGGAAGGAGAAGGCTCCGTATTCAAATTTACCGTTAAGAAATAAGAGAAAGAGATACGAAGGAGAATAAGATGAGAGCAATCGAAGCTGGATTAAGATTTTTGGTTAGTCAAGGGGTCAAGTACATTTTCGGAGTCCCGGCGGGCTCTATCAACGCTTTGTATGATTGCTTGCATGAACTTCCAGAATTAACATCCATTGTAGCCAAGCATGAGTCAAGTTCAGGTTATATGGCGGCAGCCTATACTAGAATTACGGGTATTCCAAGCGTTTGCGTGGGCTCCAGCGGTCCCGGCGCAACAAATTTGGTTACACCTGCCGCAAATGCATGGCGCGAGAAGCTTCCGGTTATTTTCCTGACGGGCGCAATCCCTACTACGAAATTCGGCAAAGGCGGAGGACAGGAGCTTAATGCAGATCCAATCTTCGCTTCCGTCACGAAGCTGAGCAAGACTGTTACGGATCCCGAAGATCTGCCAAGGGTTCTTGCCGAAGCATACAACACCGCAATTAGCGGAATTCCGGGACCTGTACACATTACGATTCCGATCAACATGCAAATGACGGAGATTGGCGAGCCTGAATTGTTAACGGCGGTTCAGACACAACCCATCCAGCCGGGCGCGGATGAGATTGAAGCTGCAGCAGCAGCCGTTAAGAAAGCTGGGCGCCGAGGCGCGTTAATGCTTGGACATGGCTCCAAGGAATTTAAAGATACGATTCGGCGTTTCGCCGAGCTCACCGGCTGGCATGTGGCGACAACACCTCGCGGCAAAGGCGCTTTTCCTGAAAATCATCCGCTTGCGCTCGGCGTCTACGGTTTAGCGAGCAATGATTCGGCAGTAGACTACCTGCGCGGCGATAACCATGATCTGTTAATGATAGTTGGCTCCGCATTAGGCGAGTCGGCAACAAGCAGTTGGGATGAGCGGCTGGTGAACGGCAAACAGATCATTCACATCGATCATGATAAACGGGAATTAGGCAAGAATTTCGATACCGATTATCCGGTACATGGGGATATTGAGCTTGCGGTATGGCAACTGATCGATCGATTGACCGCAGGCGTGAAGGAAGAGCAGCTTGAGGAAATCTCCAGCGCGTACAAGGAAGCTGCTGTCGCGTTGGAAGCAGCTGGTCCCGGTACTGAAGACTGGAATACAAGATCTGCAATTCGCCAGCTTAATCTTCTTGCGCCAGACAATGCAAGGTACTATGTGGATATCGGCGAGTTTATGACATACTCGATTAAGAATATCGTAATCCGCGAGGAGCAAGAGTTCGATATTAACATTAACTTCGGCGGAATGGGATCGGGTATTAGCGGTGCTCTCGGCGCTCAGCTTGCAGAGCCGGCTCGCCCGGTTATCAGTATTACCGGTGACGGCTGCTTCTTTATGCATGGCATGGAAGTTCTGACGGCCAAGGAATACAACCTCCCGATCGTATTTGTCGTCATAAACAATGCCCGCCTTGGCATGGTATATCATGGACACATGATGCAGTACAGACGCTGCCTGGAGGATTTCTCCCAGCAGCGGACAAGCATCGCGGATGTTGCCAAAGCGCTTGGCGTCCGGTACGCTCAGGCTGAATCTTTGGACGAGCTCCGTCCGGAGCTTGCAAAAGACTGGTTCGACCAATCGAGGGGACCAATCGTCATCGAGATCAATGTCGAGGGGAACGAAGTCCCTCCGATGGGTGAGCGCGTTAAGTTTTTGCAGGGCGCAACCTATTAATTTAAAACGAAAAGCTGCTTCCGTTTTATTACGGAGGCAGCTTTTTTCGATTATCCGCAAATCGCATAAAAAGGGAAATGCCGTGACACGTTAATGGCAAGGGAAGGGAGGCGTTCAGCAATGCGAAGGAAAGAAATACCGTCCTTTTATTTCTATATGCTGCATGGCTTGCTTGTTGCTGTAGTTCTTGTCCTAGTCTTGTCATTAGCGGAGCATCCGGCCGTGTCCGCCGGTCAGAGGATTGCGAAGCACGCAGCTATTATTGCCCATCGCGGAGCATCCGGTTATGCCCCCGAGCATACCCTTGCTGCTTTTCGCAGCGCCATTGAAGCGGGAGCGGATTTTATCGAGATTGATCTTCAGCTTACGAAGGACGGCCAGATCGTTGCGATGCATGACAATACGGTTAACCGTACCACAAACGCAAAAGGCAAGGTGGGGGCCATGACCCTTGATGTCATTAAGCAGCTGGATGCCGGCTCCTGGTTTAATAAACATCATCCGATGTATGCCAGAGAAGAGTACGCGAGGCAGCAAGTGCCCTCTCTAACCGATATATTTACCGCTTTTGGCCGAGAAACGCATTATATTCTAGAGATAAAAGATTCGACTTACAACCCGGGAATTGAAGAAAAGCTATTGGAGACCATCTACCAGTACCGGCTTGAGGATCAAGTTATTATCCAGTCTTTTGACGCAAAGAGCTTAAAGAAAATCCATAGGCTGAACGACAGAATCGAATTACTGCAGTTGATGTGGTACAACACGCCAGCCCGGATCAGCAGCGTTTCTTTAAATAAAATTAAAAAATACGCGACAGGGATCAGCCCTAATTTTCCGAAAATTAATGCTGCCTATGTTCATAAGGTTCAAAAATCCGGTCTTCGCATTTACCCGTATACCGTTAATTATCAATTAAACATGGATCGGGCCTTGAGCTGGGGAGTTGACGGAATATACACGGATTATCCGGATCGGTTCCGCGAAGTGCTGCAGCAGAACAGCAGTTATGTATATTTGCTTCGCCATACGCTCACCCAGTGGCTGTACAACTGACAACTACCGGTTGCTGCGGAGTTTTAATGTACGCCGGATCAGCATAGGCAAGGTCATGCTTCCGGCTGTTGCTGCTATAAACGAATGAAAGGGAATGATTAGGGCGTAGTATGTAGCTGTACTGATAACGATATCAATCAGAATGAACTTTCTAACCTCCGCTATCGGAATAACCACGATAACAATCGATTGTCTATTTCCCATTTCTGCTTCCTCCAGCTCCGATAATCTCTATTTCCCATCTTATTGCGGATTATATTTGTCCCATTCGGATTACCTGTTACATAATGGCATTCGTCACAGGGCACATTGTAAATAACAATTTGGCTAAGAATGGAGGCTGGGTGTAGATGAGTGAAGCTGCGGCGTTACTGCGTACGTCAAAAAACCGCAAATTGCTGTTCAGCGCCGGATTTAGCTGGTTATTTGACGCCATGGATGTTGGGCTTGTCTCGTTTATCGCAGCGGCTTTAAGCGTCGATTGGAACCTCAATGCTGAGCAGATTGGTCTGCTTGCCGCGATAAACTCTACGGGAATGGCATTTGGCGCAGCGGTATCCGGATCGCTTGCTGACCGCTACGGCCGAAAAGCCGTGCTACTATGGACCTTGCTGCTGTTTTCCGTAGCCAGCGGATTATCTGCCCTTGCACCCAATTTGTTTGTTCTGGCTTTGCTGCGTTTTGTTGCGGGATTTGGTTTAGGCGGGGAGCTTCCGGTTGCATCTACGTTAGTATCCGAATCGGTGCCAGTTGAAGTAAGAGGCAGAGCGATTGTTCTGCTTGAGAGCTTCTGGGCAGGCGGCTGGATTCTTGCTGCTCTCATCTCCTACTTTTTTATTCCGCATTACGGATGGAGAATGGCACTTGTTATCGGTGCTATACCCGCGGTCTATGCGTTGTTCCTAAGACGGGCAATTGAAGATTCCCCGCGCTATAAAGAGCAGGCCGACAGGAGAAGGCTTAGCTTTGGCGAGCGTATGGCTTCCTTGTGGTCGGGTCCCTACCAACGGGCCACCGTAACATTGTGGATTCTTTGGTTCACCGTCGTCTTCTCTTATTACGGCATGTTCCTGTGGCTGCCAACCGTTATGGTCTTGAAAGGCTTTACGCTCGTCAAGAGCTTTCAATACGTGCTTATTATTACATTAGCCCAATTACCGGGATATTTTACGGCTGCCTATTTGATTGAAAGGGTCGGTAGAAAAGCGGTACTCGGCATTTATTTGCTTATGACGGCCGCGTGTGCCATTTGGTTCGGTAATGCCAGTACCGCCGGCATGCTTCTTACTGCAGGCATTTTCCTGTCCTTCTTCAATTTGGGGGCATGGGGAGCCATGTATGCTTATACGCCGGAGCTGTACCCTACAAGCGTTCGCTCGACCGGAGTAGGCTTTGCCGCAGCCTTCGGGAGGATTGGCGGGATAATCGGACCGTATCTGGTAGGCTTGCTAATTGATAACGGCACAACGATTAATGCCGTTTTTGTTGTTTTCTTTGTTGCGATCGTCATCGGTGCGCTAACGGTCATGTTGTTTGGCCGGGAAACAAAAGGTAAGGATCCTGACCGCGCGTAGGCGCGGTCTGCAAGTAGGAGGACATGAGGATGAAAGAGGATGGCTTCTCCCCATTGCTGCATGCCAACATAGAAAGAATGAAGCTGATGATGGGATACAGCTCGGACTTTATCGTCCGCGAGCTGATCCTCGCTGGCAACAAGAAGACGGTTATCTTTTATCTTGATGGCATGGTAGACAAGAGGGAGCTTCAAGACAGTGTTATTTCCGCATTGCTTGATCGGACGCCTGAGGAGCCGGTTACGCTTCAGGAACTGAAGGATCATGTTCTGGACGCAGGGGATGTATGCGTTATCCGTACGCTTGAAGCTGCTTTGGAGCAAATTTTCTCCGGCAGCTTATTTATTATGGTGGATGGAATTGTGGATGGATTAAGCGTTGCGCTGCCAGGCTGGAACGACCGCGCCATTACGGAGTCCAAGACCCAATCGGTTGTCCGCGGTCCTCAAGACTCCTTCACGGAAACTCTGCGCACCAATACTACCCTGGTCAGACGCAGAATTAAGGATACAAGAATACGGATTGTCTCGCTCAAGGTCGGCAAAATGACCAAAACCGATGTAGCGGTTATGTATATGGACACACTTGCCGATGAAAAGCAATTGCATAGACTAATTGGACGTCTGCAAGCTTGCAAGCAGGATCGGGTTCTGGAGGGAGAATACCTGGAAGAGGTGCTGCGTGAGAAGCAGCAGCATACGATATTCCCGACGATCTATAACACGGACCGGCCGGATACGATCGCAGCAGGCATTATGGAAGGGAAAATCGCTCTATTCGTTGACGGCACCCCGTTTGTGATGCTGACGCCTGCGCTGTTTGTTGATTTCATACAGTCGGCGGAGGATTATTACCAGCGTCCTTTTTACAGCAACCTTATTCGGCTGCTTCGTTACGTGGCTCTTGCAATCTGTCTACTCGCTCCGTCTGTCTATATTGCTCTTACGACCTTTCATCAGGATATGCTGCCGACTCAGCTGCTGTTAAGTCTGGCTGCCCAGCGGGAAGGCGTACCGCTTCCGGCCTTTATCGAAGCGCTGCTGATGGAGGGCACGTTCGAGATATTGCGGGAAGCCGGAATACGTATGCCGCGTACGATCGGCCAAGCGGTATCGATTGTTGGCACGATTGTGATCGGCCAGGCCGCTGTAGAGGCTAGTATCGTCTCCGCGGCAATGGTTATTATCGTATCGATAACCGCAATTTCCAGCTTTGTCATTCCGGCGTATGCCATGTCAATACCCATTCGGATCATACGCTTCGCGTTTATGGTCTTGTCGGCTTCCTTTGGCGTTTACGGCCTGACTATCGGCATCATTGTCCTTGTTGTGCATCTGTGCCATCTTCGTTCTGCCGGCATTCCGTACTTAAGTCCAAGCGCTCCTTTCCATGCCAGCCAGCAAAGCGATGCGATCTTTCGCCTGCCTTATTGGAAATCAACGAAAGGGCAGACGAAGCAGGGTCGGTCTTCATGAACGCTTGCAAAAGGATAGGACTGGCTTTTACCGCTTTATTACTGGTGGCTTCGCTCCTGACGGGATGCTGGAACCGGCGAGAGCTGAACGCGATATCCGTTGTGCTGGCTATGGGAATAGATTGGGTAGACGAACAGTATCAATTGACCGTTCAAGTATCAGACCCGTCCCAGATGTCGATGAATCGTTCAGGCGAGCGATCTCCTGCCATTATTTTCTCGGAACGCGCGCCAACAATTTTTGAAGCGCTGCGCAAAATTACGACCAAGGCTTCGCGAAGGATGTATTTATCCCATATGCGGATCGTCATTATTAATGAAAAGATTGCGGAGCGCGGGATTCGGAATCCTCTTGATTTTCTATTCCGGGATCACGAGGTCCGTCCGGACTTTTTCATGGCCGTTGCGAAAGGCTGCGACGCCCAAGACATTCTAGCGTTCGTTACGCCAATGGAAGTGCTGCCAGCCATCGATTTATACAAATCGCTTAAAGTATCAGAGAGTGCCTGGGCGCCTACTTCCGCGGTCAATGTGGTTGATATGATGCAGAAGGTAACGAAGGATGGAATCGAACCGGTTCTAACGGGAATTACGCTTATCGGCAACAGAAACAAAGGGATGAAGATGGATAATGTGAAGCAGCCCAAAGCATATGCCGAATACAAATATACGGGAATCGGCGTGCTTCTGGATGACCGTATTGTGGGATGGTTGGGCGAATCGGACAGCAAAGGCTACAGTTATGTGACTAACAATGTACGCAGTACAGTTGGCCATGTGAGATGCCCCAGCGGCAAGGATAATTTTGTCATTGAGATCTATAAATCGCATGCCGAGATTATTCCTTCCATAAAAGACGGCAAACCGCACGTGAAAATAGAAATGAAAAGCGATGCCAACATCGGCGAATATCATTGCGAAGAAGATCTTGGCGATGAGAAGGCATTCAGCCAATTGCAGCGGGGAGCCAGGGAAGAACAAAAGATTACGCTTGAGCACAGCATCCGTCATGTGCAGCAGAAATACGGCTCGGATATTTACGGCTTTGGGGAAGCCTTTCACCGGAAATACCCGAAACAATGGAGCAAATGGAAGAAGCAATGGCCTGAGATATTCAAAAATGATCTGCAGGTGGAAGTTGTTATCAAAAGCGAGCTGCACAAAACAGGAAAGATCGTGAACACGATTCACAAGCAGCCGTAACAGCTAAGAGAGGTTAATCTTTCGGGAGGCGGACGAAATGGATCATTTGATTATTCTGCTGATTTTTCTGGCAGGAGCTTATATGGAGTATCGCGTCCTGATGAAGAAACGGCAAATACGCGAGATTGCAGTCAGCGCGAGTTTCCTTACCGTGGGAGTTGTGCTTGTATTGCTTCAACAGCTTCAAGTGAAGCTGCCAAGTCCAATAATGGGGATCAATGCCATATTCAAGCCGATTGATTTATTTATGTCCAACCTGCTTAAGTAGTTTTTAATCGAGGAAGAAAGAGAAGGGAGGCAGAGCATGGAAAATGAGAAGCTGACGATCCGACAGATGACGATGTGGTTTATCCTGTATCAGCTGGGCAGCGCATTTCTTGTTCTGCCTTCTAATCTGGCTTCCATTGCCAAGCAGGATGCCTGGATTTCTCTTTGCGTGGTATTGTTTGTTCAACTGACGATGATTACGGTGTACGGCGGAATTGTCAAACAGCTGAACGGTGTCCCGTTTGAACAATATTTACAGACGTTATTTGGCCAATGGTTCGGCAAGCTGCTTCTGCTGCTCTTTACGCTATTGTATCCTTTTCTCATCTTAGGTCTGGTTCTGCGCGATCTGGCGGATTACATAACAACGGTGATTTTGCCGGAAACGCCTATGTCGGCTATTTTTGCTCTGATGCTTGGCGTGGTCATATACGTGGTGTACTGCGGGGTAACAACAATCGGGCGTGCGGCGGAAGTACTCTTTTTCCTGGTCATGGGGCTGTTAGCGTTAGGTTATGTTCCTCTGATCCCCAAAATGAGCCTGGACAATTTGCTCCCGGTATTCGAGTTTGGCTGGAAGCCGATTGTTCATGCTTCCTTTACCACTATCGCTTTTCCCTATATTGAAAGCGTACTGTTCCTGTACTTCGCCACGCATACGAAAAAGCCGCATGAGTGGAAAAAGCTTGTCATCAAAAGCTCGCTGTTCTCTGGTTTTCTGTTTATGTGCGTCACGGTTATCGTTATTGCCGTTTTGAGTCAAGGTGTCGTCTCAACCATAGGCTTTTCTAGCTATTTTGCCGTCCGGACGATCAGCTTCAGCGATTTCTTCGAACGTTTTGAGATCGCGGTGTCCGTTATCTGGTTTATCGCGATCTTTTTCCGCATGTCTTTACTTATGTACGTATGCGCAAAAGGTTTAACGACCGTGTTTAATTTAAAGGATTACCGGTCTTTATTAATACCGATTGCCCTTATTTCCTATGTGATGGCCGGAACAGTATGGCCAAACACGGCAGTCTTGTCCACGACCTTCCGCATTTGGCCATATTATGCGATGATCTTCGGGATCATCTGTCCGATTCTGATCTGGATAGCGGGGCAAATCAAGCAAAGCGTATCGAATTAATTGGATGCCGCGATTTTTTTCAGCTTGTCCCATTCCTCGGTATGGCTCCGCAATTGCTCTAACAACGCTTCCATCCTTCTAATAAGCTCCGCTCTCTCCTCGGCATTCAGCTCCTGCAAGGATAAAGCCGCTTCATTGGGCAGCGGGGTGAAAGAGGGCAGAGCAGCCAGCAGCTGATTGAGCTTCTTATCCACCGCCTCGTAGGGGCTGACCGGAGAAGGCGTAGCCTCGACTGCAGCTGTTGTTCCTGTCTCAGTCGCCTCGGCGGTCTTATTCTTCTCCGCCTTAGGTGCTTTCGGTTCGGCCGGCTTCGCTTTCTCCGCCTTGTTATGCTGCTGAATGGACCAGGTCTCCAGTAATCCGGGACCCGATTTGTAAAGGAGCTTGTCCTTTGTAGCAGCAGAGATATCTTTGTCCTTGAACAGCTTGGCTATCTTCTTCACGTCTGTAGGCGGCATTTCGTCTCTTGCCATAAGAAGAGCCAGCGGATCGCGATGCTCCATTGGCAAATCCTTAAGCGGCAGCAGCTGATCCTCCGTGAGACGGTCCTTGCGGATTTCCGTGCCGCCAATGATAAGCTTTCGAACCGAGTTTCCAAATTTAAGCAGCTCGCATTTGTTCTTTATGTACGATTCCGGTTTGCCGAACTTGCTGGCAAGGAATTTAACGGATCGGCTAAATTTAGGGTCGGTCATCAGCTTGTTGAAAGCCTCTGCTTCTTCAATCGGAGAGAAGCCTTGACGCGTCAGGTTCTCGGCGATTTGCTCCAAATAGATCTCCTGCTCATCGGTCATGTTCGTCACGATACAAGGAATCGTGTCAAGTTCAAGCCGCTTGCAAGCCTTATAACGGCGGTTGCCGTAAATAATTTTATATCTTCCGCCATCAATCGTTCTTACTTTAATGGGGGAGAGAAGCCCGATTTCTTCAATATTACGCATCAGTTCGACCAAAGCTTCTTCATCGAACTGGTAGCGGGGCTGATCCGTATCTTCGTCGATTTGGTTTAATGGGAGTTGTACAATATCCATCACTTATCTCCTATTCTATTGATCTATCTTTCTATTATACCTTAAACATTGCTCCTGTTGCTTTTAAGCTTTACACTAGTACTGAAGTAAGCCATTATGTTGGTTGGAGGAGCGATAAGACATGAATGTATTGTTTATCGGCGGTACCGGCTTGATTAGCCAAGCCGTATCCAAGCTTGCTGTACAGAAAGGAATTAACCTTTATTTGTTCAACCGGGGAAACCGGGACGGATTTGTGCCCGAAGGCGCGAAGATCATTACCGGGGATATTCGAGATCCCGAGTCCGCCGCGGCAGCGCTGGAAGACTATCAATTCGATGTCGTGGTGGATTGGATCGCTTTTACGCCGGAGCATGTTCAGACCGACATTGATTTGTTCCGGGGACGCACGAAGCAATATATCTTTATCAGCTCGGCCTCGGCTTATCAGAAGCCGCTGCAGCATTATATCATAACGGAGCATGCAACGCCGCTTGAAAATCCGTATTGGCAATATTCTAGAGATAAAATCGACTGTGAGCAGCTTCTTATGAAGGAGTATGCCGCAACCGGCTTCCCGGTTACGATTGTCCGTCCTTCCTTTACGTACGGGGATACGATGATCCCGGCATCGCTTAACAGCTGGTCGCATCCTTATTCGCTTGTTGCGCGTATGCGCGAGGGCAAGCCGATTATTGTTCACGGAGACGGTACATCCCTATGGACGATGACACATAATTCGGACTTTGCAAAAGGTTTCGTGGGGTTGCTTGGCGAGCAGACCGCGATTGGAGAAGCGTACCATATTACATCCGATGAAGTTTTGACTTGGAATCAGATTTACGAGGCGATTGGCTCTGCTGCCGGAGTTAAGCCGAACCTGGTACATATTTCTTCAGAATTCCTGATCACCTACGACCCGGATTTGGAAGGCGGTCTGCTTGGCGATAAAGCGGTAAGCGCGGTATTTGACAACAGCAAAATCAAGAAACTGGTTCCGGACTTTGTGGCTACTGTGCCATTTGCGGAAGGGATTAAACGGACCATTGAATGGTTCGAAGCTCATCCGGAGAAATGTATGGAGGACGAAGCCTGGAACGAGCAAATGGACCGCATCATTGCGGCGCATACATCAGGAATGAAAATAAAAGGATAGTTATTACAAAAAAAGCGATGCAGGGATTACCCTGTATCGCTTTTTGCCGTCTAGGAAGCCAGATAAGAGGAAACGATCCGTTTCACGCGTTCCATGCCTTCCCACATATCACCGGGACCGTCGTAGATCAATACATAAGCACCGTCAAATCCCGCGGATGCGACGGTATCCAGACAGAGGCGAAGCTCGGCTTGATCCGGAATGCCGTCTGCATCATATTGCGGTTTGACATGGACGGATACGCTAAGCGGAGTCGTAAGAGCAATCTCTTCATATTTCAATTGGCCTTTAAAGTTGCCGAAATCCGTAATCGTTGCCGCGTATTCGCCCCATTGGTCGAGAAGCTTTTTGGAGCTTGCGCCAGTAGAGGTAAGTGCCTTGAAGTTTTCCGTGATCACCTTCACGCCAAGCGTGCGGCCATATTCCGAAAGCTCGGCCAATCTGGCTGCGGAGAACGTTACAGCCTCTTCATTCGTAGGAGAAGCCTCGCCTGCAACAACCCGGATCTGCTTTGCCCCGCTTAAGGAAGCGATTTCAATCCATTGGCGGATATAGGCCATATCAGCTTCTACGCGGGCTGGATTCGAGGAAGTGATATCACCGTAATCAAGGAGCAAGGTATCGAAGGACAAGCCTGCTGCCGCGAATGCCTGCTTCACTTGTGCCAGATAGTCAGGTTCGGTCGACGGAAAATGGAAGTGGCAGACCTCAACGGCTTGATAACCGCGTTTGGCAGCTTCCGAGGGCAGCTCGAGAAGAGAATGCAGTAACGGCTGTTCCTGAACGGCCGTATCGAGAGTGCCGGTTTCTTCATTCCATACGGTCCAGCGTAACGGTCCGAGATTGCGGTGCAGGCTCCAGGTACTTAACGATAAATATGACATATGTACAAATCCCACCTTATCGATTGTTTTCTCTCTGTCATTATACATCAGATAGGTTAACAATTAATTTATTCAATCTAGGGATTAATTTATTCATTTTAGGGATTGATCATCACTCAAATTTGAGTATAATAAGCTAGGGTATTCAAATTTGAGTACGGACAAATGACTATAGAAGGGAAGTTCTTATGGACGCGAAAAAAAGTAGTGTCAAATTAGTAATCGCGGGCCTTTTGCTTGGCTTGTTTATGTCGGCGCTCGATCAAACGATCGTATCGACGGCGATGGCCAAGATCATCGAGAAGCTGGGCGGAATGGATAAATTCGTATGGGTTTATTCCGCTTACATGATCGCAATGGTGGTCGCAACGCCTATCTTCGGCAAGCTGTCCGATATGTACGGACGGAAGCGGTTCTTTATTTCAGGCCTGATCTTTTTCCTGATCGGTTCCATACTTTGCGGCACGGCAACCGACATGAATCAGTTGATTATCTACCGTGCTATTCAAGGTGTCGGCGGCGGCGCGATTATGCCGATTGTCTTCACCATTATCTTCGACTTGTTCCCGCCCGAGAAGCGTGGCAAGATGATGGGTCTGTTTGGTGCCGTGTTTGGCATCTCGAGCGTATTTGGTCCGATTATGGGCGGTGCCATTACCGATAATATCAGCTGGCGCTGGATTTTCTACATCAACGTTCCAATTGGCATCTTGTCTCTGATCTTTATTATGAGAGGCTATCAGGAATCGAAAAATCACCGGAAACAAGCCATTGACTGGGCAGGTGCTATTATCCTGATGGCGGCGGTTCTGCTTCTGATGTTTGGTCTCGAGCTTGGCGGCACCGACGGCTGGGCATGGGATTCGTTCAAAACAATTTCTCTGCTTGCCGGCGCGGGTATTCTGGCTATTGTCTTCCTGATTGTTGAGAAAATGGCGAAGGATCCGATTATTCCGCTGACCTTGTTCAAGAAGCAGCTTTTCACCAGCAGCATGATGATCAGCCTTCTGTACGGCGGTATTATGATTGCCGTCGCAACTTATATTCCGCTGTTCATGCAAGGCGTATTCCATCTGTCGGCGACCAGCACAAGTACGGTTCTGACACCGATGATGCTTGGAGTCGTAATCAGTGCGCAGGTCGGCGGCCGGATTGCGAACAAAGTCCGTTTCCGCGACGTTATGATCGTATCTTCGATCGTACTGATGGTCGGAACGTATTTGCTTGGCTATGTGATGGATGCCTCCTCGAGCCGTGCTCTGATTACCGTATTTATGGTTATCATAGGCCTCGGTATTGGCGTATCCTTCTCCTTGCTGAATATCTCGACATTGAACTCCGTTCCTCCTCAATACAAGGGTTCGGCGTCGTCCTTGATCACGTTCTTCCGCACAATCGGTTCCGCGCTAGGCATTACCGTGTTTGGCGCGATGCAGAAATCGCATTTCCAGAACTCGCTGCAAGACGTGCAAGGCATCAAGCCGGAAATGGCGGCACAGATCAAAGGCGGACAGGCGCTGCTTGATCCGACGGTTCAGGCTAAAATGGGGCTGCCGGCTGATTTCGTGACGCTTCTGCTTGGCAAGCTGTCCGATTCCATACTGTTTATTTTCCAATGGAATGTCATCCTGCCGATATTGGCGTTTGTATTCGCGATTCTGATGGGCCGCGCCCGTCTTGAGCTTCCACCCAAATCGAATCAGGCTCCAGCCAAAGAGGATGCAGGCAAGCCGGAGCCTTCTTTCTCGGGGAGATAAGGACCATGTCAATGAAGCTGTTAATATTGGGGCTTCTAATGGAACGGGACAGACATCCTTACGATATAAGACAAACGATTAAGCAACGGAATTGGAATGAATCGTTTCGGCTTCGTGACGGTTCCTTGTATTACGCGGTAGACCAGCTGCGGGATCACGCACTGATTGAAACGGCGGAGATTGTAGCGGTTCCGGGCGATAACCGGCCCGACAAGACGATTTACCGGATTACGGAGTCAGGCAAAGAAGCATTCCATAAACTGCTTTATGAACAGCTCAGCCAGGTTTCTTATCCGCAGCATCCCGTTTTCCTCGCGTTGGCTTTCATTCGTCACGGCGATCAGGGGCAGACCGAGCAGCTGCTGCAGAAGCAGCTGGCCGCATGCGAAGAGCGTATTAAACGCATGGAAGCGGTACTGGATTTAAAAGGGACCTTTCTTCCGACCGGCTCCCGAATGATGATTAACGGAATCAAGAAATTCGGAGAGGCGGAGAAGGAGTGGCTGCTGGAACTGCTGGAGCTGGTAAGGAGCGGCAGCCTTTTTCAAGGGCCAAGCTGGACGCCTGAGCAGATCGAGCAGTTTCTCAAGTCCCATCCCGGACCTCAAATGCCGGAAAAATAATACAAATAAAGCTAGAGAACCGCACCAGGGTGCGGTTCTTTTGTTTTTATTTTACTAATTTTCGCGGATAGGGTCAGATAGGAGCAACTTTTTCGTGCGTTTTTCGGTCAAAGCGATTCGAACGGACGGCATCTGCTCAAAATCCGCTTTTTCAGCCAAAGTTTGGCATGAAGCTCCGACAAAGAAACAAGTGAGCCGCGCAGGATATTTGACACGTTTTTCAAATCCTCCTATGTACAATCTAACCTATACCACAGCAGGTATGTCTGATTTACAAAAACGAGGAAGAGGTGTAACGATGCGTACAAAAATCAATTCAAAAGTGCTCGTATATTTACTTTGTATAGCTTTGTTCATGACCTTGAGCACGCGTTTTTTACCTTCAAATAAAGTGTCTGCTGAAGTAACGCATGATTTATCGACTGCTCATTTATCCATCGCTGACGGCAATATCGTGGTAAGTGACGCTTTACAGCTGTTTACGCCGCAGCTGCCGGAAGCCGCTGAAATAAAGTCTGTAGAGAGGCAAGAAGCAGCGCTGCCGGAACCAGAGCCAAGTATAATCCCCGAAATACATAGCGCAGCCGCGCAACCCTCTGTGCAAGAACCGCCCATTCTTACATACGCAGTAACCGCGTTTTACCTCAACGTCCGCGAGAAGCCGGATGCAAACTCCAATATTATTCAAGTGCTTAAGCAAGGGGACACCATCGAGGTGGACCACGCAACGGATAACGGATGGCTGGCTCTGAAGGATCAAGGCTTTGTCCATGGACGTTACGCCCAGCAGATTGAAGGAAAAGCGGCTTCTGTTTCCGAAAAGGCTCCTGCGGTAGAAGTTTTGGCGAAAGCGAATTCAACTGCGGAAGCAGCGCCGCCGCTTAACGATACGTTAGAGATCAAGCCCGTTAAAATATTATCATTGTCTTCCGACCCTGAGAAGCCAACATCCGTTGTGGAATCGGACTCGGGACTCACGGAAGAGCATATTGCGAAGCTGTTTGAGAAAACGGCTCTTGCGGATCACGGCTTAGAGCAGGCCGTTCTCGAAATCGAAGAGGAATACGGCATTAACGCATACTTTACGATTGCCGTCATGAAGCTGGAAAGCGGTAACGGCAAGAGTACGCTGGCCAAGAAGAAAAACAATCTGTTTGGCCTTAATGCATTAGATAGCGACAAATATAACAAAGCATTTGCCTTCGAAACGAAAGGTGACAGCGTCCGCAAGTTTGGCCAGCTGCTGGCAAAAAATTATATCGATAAAGGCTACACGACGATTGACAAAGTAGCGAGTAAGTACTGTCCGGCCAATCCGAAGTGGGCAGGTCTGGTTATGAATATTATGAAACGCGATTATAAGAAGCTCTAACATAACTTAACGGGCAACAGGAACCTTTTGGCCCAGGATTCAATAAGTTATATAGTCAAATGACTATATGACGGAGGTATCAAGATGGATAATCGTGGTTTTGTTCCTTTTGGCGGCGGCGGCTTTGGCGGCGGATTTCGTCCACCATTCCGGCCTTTCCCGCATCCTTTCTTTCCAGGTCGTTTCCTGTTCCCGTTCTTCTTCTTTTCGCCGTTCTTCTTCCCTTTCTTCCGGGAGGACGACCGCAATTACTACTACGCTCATCACCAAGCGCAGGCAGGAGATACGATGGAGCAAATCGCCCATGCGTACAACATTCCAAACACGCTGCTAGAGGAAGCCAACCTGCATATTGCGAATCCAAAATCCCTCAAGCATGGCGAGACTGTTGTCATTCCGCGAATCTCCAATATGTATTGCCACAAAACATACATGGATCTTCCGGCAACGCAATCGCTTCAACAAAGTAATACCCAGCCTAACGTGCAGCCAAACATGGTGAGCCCCAGCATGACAAGTCCGAATATGGCAAACCCAAACATGGCAAACCCAAACATGGTAAGCCCAAATATGGCAAATCCTCATATCCACGGGACATCCGTTAATGGCCCATTCTAAGCTAGACATAATAACGTCCGCTCCTTCTTCATAAAGAAGGAAGCGGACGTTATTTGTTTTTCAAGAAAGAATTAATTCTTTCATTTCCCACGGGCTGATCGGACTCGTACGCACGAACCGGGATTGGAATCGTACCAGCCGTTTGCCCCGTGTTGCGTGTAGTGTCTCGGCCTCCATTTGCACCTCGGATAGCCAAGATTCCTCCTGGGGTAGTTCACGGCCGTCCTTCCGCCGTATAGAACGCCAATCCTGCTGCTGCGAAAGCAGCGCCTCCAACTGCTCTTTGGGAAGCCCTTCCGTTAGAAGGCGGGTCATCTCGGGTTCTTCATGGTGAATGGCTTCAATCAAAGCTTGACCAAGAAGAAATGGGGAAGAGCCTGCAAAATAATTTCGAATCTTTCCCGCAGCCTTGTAAACCATTAGTTGATGAGGCAAATCCGGGTTTTCGGATTTATGGGTAGAGCTGTTCAGGAAATGCACGCAAAAATGCCCCGAAAAGCCATTCTCCGGTATTCCGTCTCCGCCGTGCGGCATCCCGTTCATGGAAGCCGCAATTTGCCTGCCGTCCTTTTCCGCGATAATCGCCTTTCTGTCCCAAGTCCAGCCTTTGTTGTAGATCTGCTTCATAATTTCGGTATCCGCCTTGGTCACGGGTTGAACATCCGCATGATCATGTCCGGCTCTGCGTTGCACGCGGAACGATAACCCGGTCTCCATATCCTTGATTACAAAATAGGCTTTCCTGGAAAAAAGCTTCTCCGCATCCTGCCAATCCAGTAATTGTCCATAATGCTGAGCACGCAATGCTTCGGCAGACTGCTGCAGCTTTGCGACTGCTTTATCCGGGAGAACGAGCATTTTTGACTGCGCTTCATCCCATACGCGGCCGCTGACATCTACGCGAAAAGACGGAGCAGCGTTTCCTTCCGGGGAAATATACAAATCGGAAAACCGCGGGATTTCATCGGATGCTTGCCACCTCGGAGAATTAATGGCGTTAACGATATCCGGGTCTTTTATCTTGTCACGGTCCTCGAATATGGCGGTAGGACTTGATTTGACGGTTAACTGCAGAACGGATTGACCGTTCATTTCTTCTTTCATCACAGCAGACCTTGCATGGAGATTGTTTTCCGGCAGCCAAGCAAGGATGAGCGCAAGCACGATCATTCTGCAAGCCTTAATACGCTTAAATCGCTGAAAAAGCATATTTTCCTCCTGTTACTAAATAATTGAAGCTTCGGCGAACCATACTATCCCTTGTCCATTATTATTCTCGGCTGAATTAGTGCTTATGTGACGATAGGAGAAGTGAAGAATGGGATTTAACGGAATCTGGATAGCTGGACTAGCTATCTTGCTGCAGCAGCCTGTACAACCCGTACAGCCCGAGCGGCCTTATATCGTACCTGAACACCTGACTATTGAGTTCCGCGGACAACCGCTTGCCCAGATCAAGCGGGGGGATTACGATCTTCCGGGAACGTCCTTTTTGGATATCGGGAAGTTCGATAACCTGCAGACCAAGCTGGAGAAAAAGATCAATATGCCCCCCGTTAACGCTTATATCGGAGATAGGGGGACGATCGTTCCGGAACAGTCGGGATATCAACTGGATCGCGATCAATTTGCCACGCAATTTTACAGCTATTTCTTTAATAACAAGCCTTCGACCATTGAGGTGCCCTTAACTCACGTGCACGCGAGGGTGGACAGCGAATTGCTAGCCAGTATTAAGGAAAAAGCGATCGGTAACTATGTCACTTATTACAACAGCAACAATAAGAACCGCTCCCATAACATTTCCTTAGCCGCAAAAGCGATTTCCAATACGGTCGTTTTTCCCGGGGAGACGTTTTCGTTTAACCGTACCGTGGGGCCAAGAACGCCGGAGAAAGGATATTTGAGTGCGCCGATAATCGTCCGCGGGGAGCTGTCCGAGGGAGTGGGCGGCGGCATTTGCCAAGTATCTTCCACTTTGTTTAATGCCATTGACAGCGCGGGTCTCAAAATCATCCAGCGATACTCGCATAGCCGGCATGTGCCTTACGTGATGCCTGGGAGGGATGCTACGGTAAGCTGGGACGGACCGGACTTCGTATTCAAGAATCAATACAATCAACCGGTTCTGATCCGTGCTTTCGCCGGAAGCGGGCGTGTCTTTGTTTCCGTTTACTCCTCAGAGCTAATTGAGTACAAACACCGCCATATCCCAAGCATGTCGAGAAAGCTGCCCGAGGAAGTTGCTTTCAAAGCCCATCATCATGATGTTAACGAAGGGAAGGGGTTGCTTCCGTGATCAAAAAATTAACGGCTTTAATGATTGCCGCGGTTGTCGGCTCGTCCTTGTTGGCTGTGACAAGCGCAGCGGCGGAAGGGGAACGGGAAGCACTGCAGGCTGCTTTTATCCGGACCGATAACTTATGGCTGGCCATCGATGAGGTTCAGAAGCCGCTGACGAAGGAAGAATATATTCGAAGCCCCCAATGGTCAAATGACGGAAGATGGATGACCTTCCTCCGGGATGAGAACAGGCCGGAAGTGTGGAGCTATGAAGCTGCAACCGGCGGCATTAGAAGGCTTGGGGAAGGTGCAAATGCCAAATGGGCTCCAAACGACAATCGATTAGCCATCCTGTCGGGAAGAACGCTGAGCGTCATGTCGGCCGACAGGCCAAGCGACCATTCGCAGGACAATATTATGGACAATGCAGGGGAGTTCTCGTGGCTGCCGGACGGCAGCGGACTGCTTGTATCTACTGCGGCGGAGCTGCGGCCGGAAGGAGGCTGGGCTCCAATTGAGCTGTATGTATTAAAGCCTAACGGTACGACTGGGGTCTGGTCAAAGCAGCTGTTTTACCGGTTGCCTGCCCAATCGGATGATTTTTTCGCGATTCAGACAAGTCCGTTCAAATGGTCGCCGGACGGAAGATGGATTGCGTTTATTGCAAAGCCGACAGCTTCCTTGTCTTCCGATGCCAACACATTGATCCTGCTCTCTTCGGATGGGCAGAGCTTTGTGAAAGCCGGTCAGATGCTACGCTATGCTGACTGGTTCCAATGGGCGCCGTCAAGCGGCCAGCTAGCCTTCATCGAAGGTACGGGCAGGGAAGCTACGTCAAACAAAAAGCTGACTATCCTTGAAGACATCTCTTCGCTGAAGAAACGCGTGCTGACGCCTCAAGGCTATGCCGACAACGACTTTACTTGGGACCGCGATGAAGCGGTTATCGTGTCCCGAAGGAAAGAAGCGGCCTGGTCGGGGGACGAAGAGGACAGATCATTGCCTCTGCTGGCCAAAGTTAATCTTCGAACAGGGCAGAGCAAAAATGTGACGAGAGCCATCGAAGGCTATGGCGATTACGCGCCAACAATCATGAACAACGGGATGATTGCTTTTGTACAGTCCGGTCAAGGCTCCGCGGAGGTTAAGCTGATCAAACCGGGTGCAAGAAGGTCCTTATCCTGGATCACAAAGTTGACCGTTGCCGAGGATTATTACGGCAGGGCGAATTGGAGCGACATGATTGGTTATTTGAACAATTGAACGAAGGAGCTCCAATGACGGAGCTCCTTCGTTTCATTGCTTCAACCAATTTCAGGCTTAACGTAACAGCTAGCCCGTCGAGGGACCGTTCGGAACATGGCCTTTCTGGTTGCGGTTCCGGTCGGTTGACCCCGCCACATTATTTTCAGCTTCTAACGAGTTGAACTGCAGTGCATGCATTTTACCTTGGAAAGAGCGTCGTTTATTATGCGACATGTTTGTTATTCCTCCCTGCGATAGAATGGCGCCTACATCCTGTGGCGAAATTAGATTGCCCGCAGACCGCTTATAATATCGCGCGAAAAATCTTCTCTTTACACCATGACATGGATAGCCTATATTGAACCTGTCAGCATTATTGAAAACGTCTTCATAAGGAAAGACATGTTTGACGTTCAGCAATGAAGGAAAGAGAAGGAGAGGTAGCAAATGGAGAACAGCAATAAATTCGCTTGGACCTGGAAAATCAAAGAGGAAATGCTTGAGGAATACGTAGCCATGCATCTGGCCCCATGGCCTGAAATTATGGAAGAGCATTCGCGCGCAGGGATCCGTAATTATTCGATCTTTCAAAATGGCAACCAGTTTTTCTATTGCTTCGAATGCGATGATGTAGAAAAGGCGTTCAGCATGATCGCCGAGAGCGAGCCATGCAACCGTTGGAATGCCATTACCTCGCAAATGGTGGAGGGCTCATTCGACTTCCGCGAAGCCGAGCCGATTCGTCCGCTAAGAGAAGTCTTTTACCTGAAATAACCCTTAATAATAAGTTGAATTTATCCAGGGCTGCTTGACGCGATTTCGCGTTAAGCGGTCCTTTTTTGTTAACTGGAAGAGAGCGGCTTTGCAGAAAGTCGAAAATCGTCGTATTATATAGACTAAGCGTCATTTTTATCGAGTTTTGAGAGGAGCATTTATACCATGAGCGAGTTGAGTCAATACGGTATCCAATTAACAGCACAAATCATACATGCTAAGCAATTTGAGAAGAAGATGAGAGGCTACAGCCAAGAGCAGGTGGATGAGTTCCTCGACGAGATTATCAAGGACTACAGCCGCATGCAGGAGCTGATCGTGAAGTTTGAAGCTGACCTGGCGAACATACATAAGGAACTGATGAAGGACAAGGAAGCCTTCGATTACTTCATGATCAAACGCCGTCTGGAAGACCTGGAGCAGCGCGTATTCGGGGAAAAAAGAGAAACGCTTCGCCCGCGCGTATTCTAATCGTTGCATGTTAAAAAGCCGCTTGGCTCTATTGTCGGATAGAGCGGAAGCGGCTTTTCGTCTTTAAAGGAAAAATTTATTTATTTCCTCTGCGTACCTTTAATTGCTTGCCTTTTATCGTCGTATTCTTCATCAGCTCAAGCACCAGCGATCCTTTGCCGTTCAGAATCTCAACATCGGTCACATGGTCGAGTATGGTAATGATCCCAATATCGTCAGCCGTTACCCCTTCAAGCTTCGCGATGGTTCCGACGAAGTCTACCGCCCTGAATTTCTTTTTCTTCCCGCCGTTGAAGTTAAGCTTCATAATCTGCTTGTTCAATTGCTCGCGTCGGTCCTTCTTCAGCTCAACCCCAACATTAATTTTGCGTTCGAATTCTTCAAGGCGATTGTTAACGGCTTCTTCAGATGGAGCTTGTACTCTCGGAATCGAGAAACCAATATAGTCTTCAATCTCCGCGAGTCGCTTGCCGTCATTTGGCGCGAGGAAAGTAATCGCCTTCCCGTTCTTGCCAGCCCGCCCTGTACGCCCCGTCCGGTGCACATAGCTTTCCTTCTCCAGCGGGATATCGTAGTTAATGACATGGGTGATATTCGTAATGTCGATGCCTCTTGCCGCAACATCCGTCGCAATGAGATAGCGGAATTGGCCTCTTCTGAACGCGTTCATTACTTCGAAGCGTTCCTCCTGCTCCAAACCGCCGTGGATGCGGTCGCACGGATAGTCGAGTTCGGCCATCGACCGGAACAGCTTATCGACATTCTCTTGCGTCCGGCAGAAAATAATGCAGCTGTCCGGATTCTCCACAACAAGAACGTCCTGCAGCAAGGCCAGCTTATCCGCTTCCTTTACTTCAATAAGGGAATGTTCGATGGTTGCCGTCGTTAATCCGCTTGCCTGGATCTCGATTTGCGCGGGGCTGTCCATATATCGTCTCGACAGCTTGGCGACATCCTCGGGGAAGGTGGCGGAAAACAGCATCGTTACCCGGCCCTTCGGTAAAGCTTGAATAATCGATTGGACTTGTTCAATAAAACCCATATTCAGCATTTCATCGGCTTCGTCAATGACCAGATAAGCCAGCTTGTCCAGCGCAAGCGTGCCGCGCTCAATATGATCAAGCACACGTCCCGGCGTACCGACAACCATATGCGTCCTTTGCTTGAGCTCAGCCCTTTGAATATGAAAAGGGGATTTCCCGTAAAGGGCCGTCGCTTTGATTCGTTTAAACCGGCCGATATTGGTAATGTCCTCCGTGACCTGAACCGCTAACTCGCGGGTTGGCGTCAAGATTAAAGCTTGCGGCTTATTCTCGTTCCATTCCACAAGCTCGCAGAGCGGAATGCCGTAAGCGGCTGTTTTGCCGCTGCCGGTTTGCGATTTGACGACCAAATCCCTTTTCTCAAGCGCAATGGGGATAACTTTCGCTTGCACTTCCGTTGGAGTGTCAAAGCCCAAGCTGCTCAGGGCTGTCGTAATTTCCTTGCTTAATTCCTTAAATACCGTCATCTCTAACCTCTTCTGCATGATATTCGCCGTACTATGCCGTACATTTTAGGCCTATACTTGTTCATTATACCCGGAATCTTACTTGATAGTGTTATAATCGTTAGAAGAATGAAAGGATGATAGCGATGAGCGTAATTAGACTAGAGAACGTGACGAAAAAATATGAAGACGCTATGATCTTTCGCGATATTTATTTTCGCCTGAGTCAAGGGGAGCGCGTTGGCCTGATTGGCCGGAATGGTGCCGGTAAGTCGACGGTATTCAGGCTTATTATGGGCAAGGAAGAGCCAACGTCAGGCAAAGTAGAAATTGATCCTCAAGTGAAGATCGGCTATTTCTCGCAGTTCTCCGAACTAAGCGGCAGCTTATCCGTTCAACAGGAGCTGGAGATGTGCTTCGAGCAAGTTGCCCTCATTGAAAGAGAGCTTCAGGAAGTTGCGGAGAAGCTGGGATCGGTGACGGACGACGGAGAGATGGACAAGCTGCTGTCGAGACAGGCGGAATTGTTCGAGCAGATGGAGCATTTGGACGGCTGGAATGTGTCCGTCGAGATTAACACCGTGCTTACGAAGCTGGGGTTCAATGATAATTCGCGCAATCAGCCGGTCGACGAGTTGTCCGGAGGCTGGAGAAACCGTGCGGCACTAGCCAAGATGCTCATTCAGACGCCGGATGTTGTTTTGCTCGACGAACCTACGAACTATCTGGATATGGAGGGGATTGCTTGGCTGGAACATTGGCTGTTCCGGTTCAAAGGGGCCATGATTCTGGTTTCCCATGACAGGGAATTCATCGACAAAGTCGTTACGAAAACGATTGAGATCGAGAACTATCATTTTCAGGAATACGACGGCAATTATACCGATTACGTCCGCAAGAAGAAAATGCGCAAGAAGGAGCTGGACCGCCAGTTCGAGTGGGAAGAGGAGCTTCTCCTGATGGAGGCTGAAGCCATAGATAGCCGAAGCAGCAAAAAGACCTCGAAAGACCGTCTTTCTCGTAAACTAGCGGACAATAAGAAACGGATTGAGCCGCATCCCGTTAATGTGCTGATCACCGATATATACGAGAAGCTTCGTTTTCCGGACAAATTATGCGAAGTGAAGCAGATCAGCCAAACCTATGACGGCAGGCAGATTTTCGAGAATATCAGCTTTGATATTCAAAAGGAAGACCGCCTTGTGATCGTTGGCCCTAACGGGAGCGGGAAATCCACTCTCATCAAAGTGTTGACGGGGCAGGAGAAGCAGGAGTCCGGCGAAGTCGTCTGGGAGAGAGGGGTAAGCTATGCTTATTTCAACCGGATGTGGGAGGAGCTTGATCCGAAGGACACGGTCAGCCACGCGGTGAATACGTATGGTCTTGGACTGGACGCTCCGAGGAAAAAGGTCAATAAGTTCCTGTCTATGCTGCAATTCTCGGAAAGTGATCTGAGCAAATTTATCGGCAACCTGTCGGGCGGGCAGAAGGCCCGCGTTGCGCTGGCCAAATGCCTTCTCTCCGGTGCGGCCGTCATCATATTGGACGAACCAACGAATCACCTTGATTTGACGAGTATTCAGGTGATGGAGCAGGCGTTGATTCATTTCCCGGGAGCGGTTATTACCGTCAGTCATGACCGGTTCTTTATCGATAAAATCGGAACGAAGATGCTGACCTTCGATCCGGAGTCCGGAGTAATCGAACAGCATTTATAGAAAAAGGCAAATGCAGGACACGGCACGAAAGTGCTTATGTCCTGCATTTTTCGTTTCACGGAGTAAGTGCAAGGGTTTAAACAAACCGCAAAATATATTTTGTTTATACACGAAAAAGGCATAGACATACGAACATCCGTGCCCTTAGAATAGGAATATATTTTTATTTCCATGATTCTCCAATTCAGGGAGGGGCAATTCAAATGCAGGACATGATTCACATTCATGAAGGCTGGACCAACGCCAGTCCGGAGGAAGTCGGCTTCGACAGAGAACATCTCCGCCGTCTCGACGATCATTATGCTTCCATTATCGGGAACGGTACGATTCAGGCCGCCAGCTACATCATCGCGAGAAAAGGTAAGGTATTCGCGCAGCGCTCGCTAGGGAAGCTGCGACATGAAGATGGCAGCGCGGATCTCCTGCCCGATTCCATTCGGAAGATCTATTCGATAACGAAAGTATTTACGGCAGTTGCCATCCATCAGTTAGTTGACCGGGGGAAAATCTTCCTGACGGAACCCGTCAGCCGGATCCTGCCCGAGTTCGATAACGATAAGCACCGCAGCATTACGATTTTTCAGCTGCTTACCCATACATCCGGCCTTCAGGGAGATCCTGGCTTCTACCTGGAGCCTTACGGTCTTCCGTGGTATGAATGGATGGCGAATGAAGCGAAGAAAGCCTATCCGCATATCAATTGGCTGCAGGTTGTAATCTCCGGTCCGATGCAGCGCATGCCGGGCAAGGAATGGATCTATTGTTCAAGCGGATATGCCGTTTTGGGCGAGATTATCGCCAAGGTATCCGGCAAGTCCTACGAACAGTACATACAAGATGAGATTCTGGCTCCGCTCGGCTTAACGAATACCTTCTTCAAAGTACCCGAGGAGCAACGTGACGCAGTCTGCTGCACGAATGATTGGGAGAAAAGAGATATCTACGAGCCGCGCGAGCGGACGGCGGACATGCCAAACGTGGCAGGCAACGGTCTTTATTCGACGCTTGAGGACCTGTGGAAATTCGGGCAGATGATGCTGGACGGCGGAACCGGGAACGGCAGCCGCGTGTTGTCCAAACGTTCCGTTGAGCTTCAAACGGTCAATCATCTGCATGGCTTAACGAGCAGGGGATGGGGGAATCTTCACGCGGATTTCAAATACGGATTAGGCTGGTCGGTGGATCATTTTGATCTGGCCAGCAAAGGAACCTTCTCGCATGAAGGCTACGGTCATTGCGGCTTGTATGTGGATCCTGTAGAGGAATTGGTATTTGCATTCCTGGTTCCAAGCCATAAAGGCTTCACGAATGAATCGGTTGTTACCCCGCGGGCTATCGTCTGGTCGGGATTGGAATAATAATTAGCCTTTTAAAATGGAGGGATGCCCATGTCAACATCGGGTGTATTCACGGCAGTACAACCGCAGGAGACCGGATTTGATCCGGATGCGCGGATTCGGTTGGAGGAGCATTTCAAGTTGCTTATCGAACAAAACCAGATTCAAAGCGCCGCTTATCTCCTCTCCTCAAATGGCAAGGTATTTGCAAAAGCTGCTTTTGGACAACTCAAATATACGGATCCCGAATCGTTCTATAAGGACGATACGATCCGCAAGATCGCATCGGTAACCAAGCTGTTCACCACAACGGCAATCTTTCAGCTGGTCGAGCAAGGCAAGCTGTTTCTCAGACAGTCGGTCTCGGAGTGGATCGAGGAATTCAAAAACGCTACGTACGAGAAGATTCAAATCTGGCATCTGCTAACCCATACTTCAGGCCTTCAAGCCGATCCCGGCTACTTCCAGGAGCCTTATCCGAGAGGCTGGTGGGATATGCTGTTCGCCTTCGAGCCGGAGACGGAAGGGCCGGATGCCGTCACGGATCCGGCGGAGCTTGATAAGCAACGCCGCAGCACATGGATTCGTTCTCTCTTGTCCGGCCAACCGTTATCGGCGCCAGGCGTAGAATGGAGCTACTCGTCAGCCGGATTTAATGTCCTGGGCGAGATTGTATCCCGCGCAAGCGGAATTCCGTTTGAGCAGTATGTGATGGAGAATATCGTTAAGCCGCTTGGCATGAACCGTACGTTCTTCGAAATTCCGGAGGAGCTGCATGATGAGGTGTGCTGGATTAACGAGCATGAGGAGAACCGGGATACGAAGAAGCATGACCGCAAGTACAGTCCCCAAAGAGCCGGAGGCGGCATGAATTCCACCTTGGATGACTTGTACCGCTTTGGTCAGATGCTGCTTAACTACGGCACGCTTGACGGTGTCAAAATCTTATCCCGCAAATCGGTTGAGAAGATGAGCACGAACGTGCTGAACAGCGGGATCGAGGGCTTTTGCTGGGGCGGGCGAATCAAGAGCTTTACTTACGGATTAGGAGCCAACCTTACCGCGCATGACGACTTGCTGCCTGTCGGCTCCTACGGCCATGAAGGGGCGGGACGCTGCAAGCTGCTAGTTGATCCTCAGCATCAATCGGTTGTCGTATTCTTTGTGCCTTCCAACCTGGACTGGTGTCCGGAGTCGATTAACGGTACGCAAAACATTATCGGCTCCGGCTGGCTGTGAAGCGGCTGACCGCCGTCATTTCAGCGATCGGCTTCGCTACCTACAAGGAGTGGGCGGCGTTCCGGTCGCATATGGCGGCTTCTCTGCTTGTTGGGCCCGTTATGTTCCTGGTTCAGGTGTTTATCTGGAAGGCCGTTTACCAAGGGCATGAGACGTTAAACGGGCTGACCTATCAACAGATGCTTACCTATTACGGCGTCGCCAGCCTTATTCATTACATCTCGTTTGACTTCGCGGACTGGAACCTGCAGATGCTGGTGCGCAGCGGCAAGTTTGTAACCTTCGCTCTAAGGCCGCTTCCGCATTGGCTGTTTGCGTTTGCCCAGAAGATCGGCCACCGATCGCTTGCGCTTTGGGTTGAAGTTTTGCCCGTTCTACTGCTCTTTATCTTTGTCTTTGGCGTAAATCTGCAGCCAGCGGCTCCGGGCTGGGCGCTCTTATCGATTGCCCTCAGTTTCCTTATGAACTTTATGGTCAATTATTGCGTTGGACTAACCGCCTTCTGGCTGATCCGGGCAGAAGGAATCCGGCGGGTGTTCCTGCTGCTGAAGGATATTTGCGCCGGGGTGTTTATCCCGCTGTCCTTCTTCCCGGATGTGCTGCAGAAGATATTATTTTTCCTTCCTTTTCAATTCATTACCTATTTGCCGACCAGAGTATACGGAGGGGAATACGAGCTTGCCGGCATTCATCTGTCGCTGGCACAGGCGGTAGGCCTGCAAGCCGTCGCCGTTACGGTGACTGCGTTAACGATGGCCGCTTTGTACAACGCCGCCATGCGGAGATTTACGGGGGTGGGTGTATGAGGGAGACCTTGTTCGGCGCGGTGCTGAGAACTAAATTTGCGGAGCAGATGGCGTATCGCAGCCATTTCTTCATCAGCATTGTGATGCTCGTTATCGGCGATCTGGTCGTTCCGCTCGTTACTTTGCTTGTGTACAAATCCGGCGCTTCGTTTCCCGGTTGGACTATGCATGAGGCGCTGCTAATTCAAGCTGTGTTTGCTTTGTCCAAGGGAATCGCCTTTCCGTTCTTCTTCGGCATGGTAGGCACAACGCTAGGCCATGTCCGCGAAGGAACGTTTGACCTGCTGCTGCTCCGGCCAAGGCCCGTTATGCTAATGGCCATGATCACGGGATTTGACCCGGATGATTTCGGCAGATTGTTCAGCGGTACGGTTCTGTTTATTTACGCCTTAAAAGGGATGGAGATGCCCGGCGGATGGGCGTGGCTGCAGTTCGGACTGCTGTTTCTGGCGTCGGTCACAATGTTATGCGCGGTATCTCTGTTCTTATCCGGCATGTTGTTCCGCTGGGTCGGAAGCAGCCGGGTCTTTGATATTTTTGATGCTTTTACAAGCTTTGGCATGTATCCGGGAACCATCTTCTCGAAATCGCTGCAAAACGTATTAACTTATGTTCTTCCCGTAGGTCTGATCGCTTTTGTTCCTGCCGAGGCGCTGCTTGGCCGGACCAGCTGGGGAGGGTTATGGGCGTTGCTGCCGGCTGCCGGCTTCCTGCTGCTTGGGATATTGTATTGGAACCGGATGCTGAAAGGTTATACAAGTGCCGGCGGCTAGAGGCGAAAGACGAAGGGGAGAAGTGTTAGCATGATCGAAGTGAGAAATCTGACGAAAACGTATATGACCCATGAACGCGGCCATACGCTCCGCGAAGTGACGCGTAATTTGATCAAACGGCCGATGAAGGAAATCAAGGCCGTTCATGATTTGACTTTTACCGTCCAGCAAGGGGAAATGCTGGCTTTCCTTGGTCCCAACGGAGCCGGGAAGTCAACGACGCTCAAGATCCTGACGGGCGTCCTTCATCCGACCTCGGGTGAAGTTAAGGCGTTGGGGCTTGTTCCGTGGAAGCAGAGAAGACAGTATGTCGGCCGTATCGGCGCCGTTTTTGGACAGAAGTCGCAGCTGCTCTGGGATATTCCTCCCGTCGATGCCTTTTATATGAACAAAGCGATTTACGGCGTTCCGGAGCGGCAGTACCAGTCAACGTTAAATGAGCTCACCGAGCTGCTTGATGTTGGCGACATCATCAGAAAGCCCACCCGCCAGCTCTCGTTAGGCGAGCGAATGAAATGCGAGTTTATTATGGCGATGCTGCATCGGCCGGAAATCGTGTTTCTCGACGAGCCCACGATTGGGCTGGATATGATTGCGAAGGAGAATATCCGTCATTTTATCCGAAGCATGAACCGACAAGGAGTAACATTCATATTAACGACGCATGACCTGGAGGATGTCGAGATGCTCGCGGAGCGGGTTATTGTTATTAACCATGGCGAGATTGTGGTGGATGATTCGCTTGGCGTATTAAGAAGCAGGCTAGGGGAGAAGAAGTCGGTCCGTCTGATGACGGAAACCGTTGTTCCGGATATTCGTATCCAGGGGATAACGGTTACGGAACGGAAAGGTCCTTTAGAGCTTGAGCTGGAGATTGATACGAGCGTATTGTCTTTGAAGCGTTTTATCCGGGAATTCAACGAGGTTTATGGCATTGTGGACATGGCGATTGAGGCTATTCCGATAGAATCGATTATGAAGGAACTTTATATGGCGGAAGCAGCCGTGGAGTCGGCCGCGACTAAGTCATGAGCAGGAAGGGCTGCCGTTACCGGCAGTCCTTTTTCATTATTTGCAAGTATTGTTGCTGCTGTTCTTCTTCGGAACCGATCCGGAATTGTCGGCAAGCTTATCGCCGAATTGGTCAAGGCGCGAAGGGCTTGCCGCCGGTCCGTCATTGTCGGGCTTATTGTTGCGTCCTGTCATATACTCTCACCTCCAACCCTTCTAGATTGAACGGGCTTTGGCTAATTCATGCATTGTATAATGGAGGAAATAAAATGCTAAGAAAAAAAGAAAACTGCCGTTGACTTTGACGTTGCGTCAAGGTGTAGAGTGAGGTTGTCGGGAGGTGAGCAGAAATGGAATATACCGTACAGAAGCTGGGACAGCTCGCGGGTGTAAGCACAAGAACCTTGCGGTATTACGATGAACTTGGATTGTTAAAGCCGGCAAGAGTCCGTAAATCCGGGTACCGGATTTACGGGCAGGCGGAGGTGGATCTGCTGCAGCAGATTTTATTTTTCCGGGAGCTTGGCTTGGGCCTTGAGCAAATCAGGCAAATCATTCAAGATCCGGCTTTCGATAAGTCGAATGCGCTGAAGGAGCACCGCGAGCAGCTTCTCGACAGAAGGCGGCAGCTGGATGTCCTTATCCGGAATGTCGAGCAATCTATTGAGCACGCGGAAGGGAGAATAAATATGTCTGACAAACAAAAATTCGAAGGCTTCAAGCAGAAGCTGATTGATGAGAATGAGAAGAAATACGGCATGGAGATCCGGGAGAAATACGGCGACGATTCCGTTAACGCGTCCAACGCGAAGCTGAGCAATATGACGCAGGAGCAGTACGATGAAGTAACCAGCCTAGGGGAAGAGATCAAAGCAACCTTGGCTGAAGCATTCAAAACCGGTGATCCCGCGGGCGAGCTGGCTCGGAAAACGGCAGAGCTGCACAAACGCTGGCTGATGTTTTATTGGAAGGAGTACTCGAAGGAGGCTCATGCCGGTTTGTCCCAAATGTATGTGGATGATGAACGGTTCACCGCTTACTACGATACCGATCAGCCCGGAGTAGCCGCTTTCTTGAGGGATGCCATTCATATCTATACGGGAGTGAAGCAACCGTAGCCGTTGAACACTAACTTTGTGCACCGCAGCCTTATAGGCAGCGGTCAAAACGTTGAACACTAACTTTGTGCACCGCAGCCTTATAGGCAGCGGTCAAAACGTCGAACACTAACTTTGTGCACCGCAGCCTTATAGGCTGTGGTTTTTTATTGCGCACGGCATGTTAGCGTTAGGCTCCTTCATATATTGATATTGGCGCGGAATCCGTCGAATAGGTTGTCCTTTTTGCAGAAAGGGGGAGGGGGAGTGCGGTTTCAGCTGGAAGAGGAATATGAGCTGACACGTGTTGCGGTGAGGGATTTTGCAGAAAGCGAGCTTGCCCCGGGGGCAGTTGACAGAGATGAGCTTGAGCGGTTTGACCGCAGCTTGTTCGACAACATGGCGGCGATGGGCTTAACGGGGATTCCGATTGCCGAGGAGTGGGGCGGAGCGGGCAGCGATGTACTCGTCTACACGATCGTCTTGGAAGAACTGGCAAGGGTATGTGCTTCAACCTCGGCTGTGCTTGAGGCTCATACAGCAGCGGCATGGGTGCTTGCCAAGCATGGAAGCGATAACTTGCGCGAGACAAAGTTAATGCCGTTAACTACAGGGAATAGGCTTGGAACCATTGTTTATTCGCATCCAACTTTAAGGGGAAAAAGGCTGGGCAAAGACATCTATAAACTTGACGGATCTCTTTCGTCCGTCGAACTGGCTGGCATAGCGGATGATTATGTAGGGCTGATTAAGCACCAGACCGGAGGGCTCTCGATAGGTGTTGTTTCAGGCGACAGCCCCGGCATTGCCTGTGAGCCCTCGGAAAGTAAGCTGGGTTTGAGGGGAATGCCAAACGCGGAGCTTCGTTTTCAATCCGTTAATTGCTCTTTGTTTAATGCAGTTAAAGAAAATTCGGGAGCAGGCGCAAGAGATATATTTAATGGTATTAATGTTATGCGGGATATTGGCGCGGCTGCTCAAGCTACGGGAATTGCTCAGGGGGCATTGGATGCCGCGTTAGCCTATGCGAAGGAACGGACGCAATTCGGCAAACCTATCGGACGCCAGCAAGGCATTGCGTTTAAGCTGGCGGATATGGCGGCAAATGTGGAGGCATCAAGGTGGCTTGTCTACGATGCTGCCTGGTCAATAGATAAAGGTTTGTCAGGCAGCGCGAAGGCGGCTATGGCAAAGCTTTACGGAATAAAACACGCGGTAGCGACGGCCATTGAGGCGGTACAGGTTTTTGGCGGATACGGTTATATGCGCGAATACCGCGTTGAACGTTATTTGCGGGATGCCAAAACGCTGGAAGCCTCCTTGGACCATTCGTATTCGGCTATTTTAAGCCTGGAGGCGGAATAGGAGGAACTGACGACATGTCAAATCGTCAGTCGGTTATCGTTGCGGGAGCAAGAACAGCATTTGGCAAGTTTGGCGGCCAGTTCAAATCCGTACCAGCCGTTCAGCTAGGAGCTTCTGCGATTGATGGCGCCATTCAAAGATCCGGCATTTCACCCGGTCAGGTGGATGGCGTCATTATGGGCATGGTGCTTCAGGCGGGAGCCGGCCAGATTCCGTCCAGGCAAGCGGCAAGGCTGGCGGGTCTAAGCTGGGAAATACCGTCGGAGACGATAAACAAGGTTTGCGCATCAGGCATGCGTGCCATCACGATGGCCGATCAAATGATTCGTTCCGGCGATGCCGAGATCGTTGTTGCAGGCGGCATGGAAAGCATGAGCCGCACCCCATACGCCGTTCCAGCGGCGAGATGGGGCGCTAGAATGGGCAATGCGGCACTTGTTGATCTAATGAATCATGACGGTTTATTTTGCGCGTTCCATCAGGTGCCGATGGGCTCGCTTGGCAACCGTGTGGCAGACGAGTTCAATATCGGACGTCAAGAGCAGGACGATTGGGCCCTTCGAAGCCACTTGCGCGCGGTAGCTGCACAACAGAGCGGCCGCTTTGCCGAGGAGATCGTTCCCGTCATTCTGGATGACGGTACGCAGCATCATGTTGACGAGTGTCCTCGTCCGGATACGGATGCGGCAAAGCTTGCCAAATTAAAGCCTGCTTTCGACCGGACCGGGACGATTACGGCCGGCAATGCTCCCGGCGTGAATGACGGCGCCGCTGCGGTGACGGTCATGTCTACGGTAGAAGCCGCTCGTCTTGGTGTCAAGCCGCTTGCGACCATACTTGGCCATGCTTCGGCAGGCGCGGAAGCTGCGTATTTGGCAACCGTCCCGGCGCTTGCGATCCGTAAGCTTCTGAAGCAGACGGGAGTACCGCTTGAGAAGATTGATCTTTTTGAAGTGAACGAAGCTTTCGCTTCGGTTGTGCTGATCAGCGGACAAATGCTTGGCTGGGATCACGAAAAAGTAAACGTCAACGGCGGAGCGATCGCGCTGGGGCATCCGATTGGAGCGAGCGGCGCCCGCATTGTGTTGACGCTGATTCATGAACTGAAGCGTCGGGGCGGCGGGTTAGGGATTGCCGCGATTTGCAGCGGCGGAGCGCAAGGCGACGCGATTTTGCTTGAGGTTAATGCTTGAATGGATGCTTGAACGAGAACGAGGTGAAGGGGATGGAGCAGGTACAGCAGATCCGCCAGGTCACCGTGCTGGGAGCCGGGCAAATGGGAGCCGGCATTGCCCAGACTCTGGCGCAATGCGGATATGAGACCGCGCTTTACGATATTACCGAAGCGGCGGTTGAGCGGGGAATGTACGCGATTGGAAGCTCCCTGGAGCGAATCGTCAAAAAAGGACGGCTGACGAAGGAGCAGCAGGAAGCCGCCATGCAGAAGCTGACGCCGGTTATTACTCTGGAAGCCTGCCGGGTATCTGATTTTGTCATTGAAGCCATCCCTGAACAGCTTGCGCTAAAACAGAAGCTCTTCAAGGAATTGGACCGGATATGCCCGACGCATGCCATTCTTGCCACAAATACCTCTTCGCTGTCGATAACGGCTATTGCGGGTGTGACGAAACGTCCCTCGCAAGTGATTGGCATGCATTTTATGAATCCGGTTCCGGTTATGACGCTTGTGGAAGTGATTCGGGGTCTGGCCACTTCGACGGATACGCTGACAACGACGGTTGCCTTTGCCGAATCGCTTGGGAAGACGGCCGTCCGCGTTGAGGATTATCCGGGCTTTATCTCGAACCGGATTCTGATGCCGATGATTAACGAGGCGATCTATGCCGTCTATGAAGGCGTGGCATCGCCCGAAGCGGTAGACCAAATTATGAAGCTAGGAATGAACCATCCGATGGGCCCGCTTGCTCTCGCGGACTTTATCGGACTGGATACTTGCTTGTACATTATGGAGACGCTGCATGAGGGGTTTGGCGATTCGAAATACCGGCCGTGCCCGCTGCTGCGCAACTATGTATCGGCCGGTTGGCTAGGGAAGAAAACCGGGAAGGGCTTTTACAGCTACGAATAGAATCGCACCCGAAAGGAGCGATTGTCCATGGAACTCCGGTTTACGAAGGAGCAGCAAGACATTAGGCAGGCTATTCGGCAGTTTGCCGCTCGGGAAATAGCATCAGCCGTGCCCCGGATGGAATCCGAGGAGCGGTTTCCTGCGGAAATCATCCGAAGCATGGCGGAGCGGGATTGGATGGGAATTCCCGTTTCCAAGCATTGGGGCGGGGCCGGATCGGATTTTATCTCTTATATTATCGCGATTAACGAAGTGTCGAGGGTTAGCGCTGCGGTTGGCGTTATTTTATCCGTCCACACTTCCGTATGCACGCTTCCTATTCTGAATTACGGCACGGAGGAGCAGCGAGAGCAATTCGTCAGAAAGCTGGCTTCGGGCGAGTGGATCGGAGCCTTTGCCTTAACGGAACCGCATGCCGGTTCGGATGCTGCTGCTATACGGACATCAGCCGAGCGGAAAGGCGACCATTATGAACTAAACGGCTCCAAGCTGTTTATCACTAACGCTGGAGCTGCTGGGGTATATGTCGTGTTTGCCGTTACGGACGGGACGAAGCGTGCCGGCGGCATTACCGCATTTATCGTGCCGGGGGATATGGAGGGGCTTCATATCGGGAAGCCGGAGCGGAAAATGGGTCTTCACGGTTCCAATACCTGCGAGCTTCATTTCGAACAGCTGCGTATTCCCGCGGAGTACCGGCTGGGACGGGAAGGCGAAGGATTCGCGATTGCCAAAGGCTCGCTTGACGGCGGCCGGATCGGCATAGCCGCGCAAGCGCTTGGCATTGCCGAAGCCTCGATTGAGCTCCTCCGCGATCGGTTTGGTCCGCCAAAGGGTTATCCCTATACTTCCCGTGATACCGAGCTAGCGGAGCTTCTGGCCAGAACGGCGGCAGCCAGGCTGTTAGTCTACCGTGCCGCTTCGCTTCGTCAGGAGGGCAGACCATGCACGAAGGAATCGTCAATGGCCAAGATGTTTGCTTCCGATACGGCAGTTGCCGTAACCGGGGCTGCCGTCCGGCTGTTGGGCGAAGAGGGACTATCCAAGGAGCATCCCGCCGAACGGTTGTTCAGAGATGCGAAAGTGACGCAAATTTACGAGGGTACCAATGAAATTCACCGCCTTGTGATCAGCGGCGGATTGATGAAATGAAGGTGACTTTTATGAGAAGTAGCCCCGGACTTAAGCTTCGGGACGCCATTCAGGCGGAGCAGCCCCTTCAAGTGGCGGGAGCGATTAACGCGTATGCTGCCATGATGGCGGAGCAGGTTGGCTTCCGCGCGCTGTATTTATCCGGTGCGGGAGTCGCTAATGCTTCCTTTGGTCTTCCTGACCTGGGAATCACCACGCTTCAGGACGTGCTTGAGGATATCCGCCGGATTACGAATGTATCGGAGCTGCCTCTGTTAGTCGATATCGATACCGGCTTCGGCAGTGCCTTTCAGATCGCCAGAACAATTAAGGAGATGCAGAGAGCCGGCGTGGCGGCTGTCCATATCGAGGATCAGGTGTCGGAGAAAAGATGCGGACACCGACCGAACAAGGCAATGGTGCGAACGGATGAGATGGTCGACCGGATCAAAGCCGCGGTAGATGCCAAGACCGACGGCAGCTTTGTTATTATGGCAAGGACGGATGCTTTGGCCTCGGAAGGGATTGAGGCTGCGATTGAACGCTCTGGCAGGTATGTGGAAGCGGGAGCGGATATGCTTTTTCCCGAAGCGGTTAGCAGTCTTGACGAATATAAAAGGTTTGCCGAGGCCGTGCAGGTACCTATTCTGGCGAATATAACGGAATTCGGGAAAACGCCGCTTTTCACAGTGGAACAGCTCCGGGATGCGGGAGTCAGCCTTGCGCTGTACCCTTTATCGGCGTTTCGGGCCATGAACGCGGCGGCGCTGCGCGTCTACCGTACGATTCGCGAAGAAGGTTCGCAGCAGAAGGTAGTAGATCTGATGCAGACGCGAGCGGAGCTGTATGATTTTCTGCACTATTATGATTATGAACATAAACTTGATGCGTTGTTTGGAATGGAGCTGAAGGAGGAGAAGGGAGAGGGGTAAATGCCGGAACCAAAGCAAGGTGGCCTTGCGGCTGTTATAGCCGGGCAGACTCGAATCTCGACTGTCGGCAAGGAAGGGAAGGGTTTATCGTACCGCGGTTATTCCATCTACGATTTAGCCCGATTCGCAGCCTTTGAGGAGACTGCGTATTTACTTTTGTACGGATGGCTTCCGGATGCCGAACAGCTTGGCCAGTTTCGGAAGCAGCTGACTGCCAGCCGGGAGCTGCCGCCTGCCTTGATCAGCATACTCGAGCTGCTGCCTGGCAGTGCCCATCCGATGGATGTGCTCCGAACCGGTTATTCTGCCCTTGCCTCGTTCGAGCCGGAGGAGGAAGGGCGTTCCGCCTTGGATATTGCGGTCCGGTTGATTGGCTGCACGTCTTCGATTCTGCTGTACTGGTATCACTATCAGAATAGCGGCAAGCGGATTGATACAGCTGGCAGCGGCGGGGATACCGCTTCGCATTTTCTGCAGCTGCTGCATCAGACGGAGCCTGGGGTGCAGCATGCCAAAGCGCTTGATGTTTCTCTAACGCTATACGCGGAGCACGAATTCAACGCCTCGACGTTTGCTGCAAGAGTTACGGCTTCAACGCTATCCGATTTTTATTCGGCGATTGCTACCGGGGTGGGCACGCTGCGCGGACCTCTGCACGGCGGTGCCAACGAGGCGGCCATGGAACTCATTGAGCGTTACGGCAATCCGGATGATGCGGAGGCGGGCATTCTGGAGGCTCTCCGGCAAAAGCAGCTGATCATGGGATTTGGCCACCGCGTCTATTCGGTCTCGGATCCCCGTTCCGATGTGATTAAGGAGTGGTCTCTTGCCCTGTCCGAACAGGCCGGAGACCGGAAACTGTACGAGATCTCCGAGAGAATCGAACAGGTAATGCGCCGGGAAAAAAAGCTGTTCCCCAATCTGGATTTCTACAGCGCCTCGGCCTATTATCATTTGGGGATTCCTACACCGTTATTTACCCCTGTCTTTGTGTTGTCCCGCCTCACGGGATGGTCGGCGCATGTTATGGAGCAGCGGGCAGGGAACCGGATTATCCGTCCAAGCGCCGATTATATCGGACCTGATCCGCAAGAGTGGCTGCCGCTCGATCAGCGCTAGTTGAAAGATGACCGTCAGGGAGGAGCACGACAGAAATGTCTGTAACGTTTAGTACGAACCGCCCCGATCCCGATCCGCTGCTGGTCGATATTGCGGAATACGTTCTTCATAAGGAGCTGGCCAGCGAAGAAGCTTACAATACCGCAAGGCTATGCCTGATGGATACGCTTGGCTGCGGACTGCTGGCGCTCCGTTATCCGGAATGCGCCAAGCTTCTTAGTCCGCTTGTGCCGGGAACCGTGGTGCCAAACGGCGCGCGGGTGCCGGGTACTTCAACCGTAACGGACCCGGTCACGGCCGCCTTCCAGATCGGCTGCCTGATCCGTTGGCTCGATTACAACGATACGTGGCTTGCCGCCGAATGGGGTCATCCCTCCGACAATCTGGGCGGCATTCTCGCTGCCGCCGATTATATCAGCCGCAAGAACCGAGCCGAAGGCAAAACCCCGCTCACCATTCGCGATGTGCTGACGGCGATGATTAAAGCGCATGAGATTCAGGGAATCCTCGCGCTTGAGAACAGCTTTAACCGGGTAGGACTCGATCATGTGCTCCTTGTCAAAATCGCCTCTACCGCCGTCGTTGCTCAGCTTCTTGGAGGCAGCAAGAACGAGATCGTGAATGCCGTCTCGCATGCTTGGCTTGACGGCCATGCTCTCCGGACGTACCGCCACGCGCCGAATACGGGCTCGAGAAAATCATGGGCCGCCGGAGACGCCACAAGCCGGGCCGTATGGCTCTCCATGATGGCGCTTCGCGGCGAGATGGGCTATCCGTCTGCGCTGAGCGCTCCGGCTTGGGGATTCCAGGATGTCCTGTTTAAAGGGAAGCCTGTGGTTCAGGCGAGGCCGTTTGATTCCTATGTCATGGAACATATCTTGTTCAAAATTTCGTTTCCGGCGGAATTTCACGGACAGACTGCCGTTGAAGCGGCCATTCGGCTGCATCCGCTTGTGAAAGACCGGATTGATGATATTGCTGCGATCGAGCTTACTACCCACGAGTCGGCGATCCGCATTATCGACAAGCGGGGACCGCTCCATAATCCGGCGGACCGCGATCACTGCCTGCAATATATGGTTGCGATAGGCCTGCTGCACGGCGGACTTACGGCGGATCATTATGAGGATGCGGCGGCTTCCGATCCCCGGATCGATCAGCTGCGGGATAAAATGCGCACGACCCAGGATCAGAGGTATTCCGAAGAATATCTGGATGCCGACAAACGTTCCATCGCCAACGCCATTCAAGTGTTTTTCGCGGATGGTTCTTCAACCGGTAAAGTGGAGGTGGAGTACCCAATCGGCCACCGGAGAAGAAGAGAGGAAGGCATTCCTTTATTGGTGAGCAAATTCGAAGAGAATCTGAAGACGCGTTTCCCGGCGAAGCAAGCCGGTCGGATCGCCGCTCTTTGCCAGGATCAGGAGGCTTTGGAGCACACAAAAGTGGATCAATTTGTCGATTTGTTCGTCATTTAACGGCGCGGCCTTTCAAAAGGCCGCTTTTTTCATCTTTTCTTGACATCCTTCATTGAGTTATGAGGCCTCTAACGCTTATAATATAACGAGGAAAAAAGATTAAAAAGAAAAGGTGCATTCATGAGTATATTAAACGTTGAAAGATTAAGCCATGGATTTGGCGACCGCGCGATTTTTAACGACGTATCGTTCCGTCTGCTCAAAGGGGAGCATATCGGTCTGATCGGCGCAAACGGCGAAGGCAAATCCACGTTTATGAACATTATTACCGGCAAGCTCCAGCCGGATGACGGCAAGGTGGAATGGTCCAAACGGATGCGCGTTGGTTATCTCGATCAGCACGCCGTTCTGAGCAAAGGACTTACGATGCGCGATGTTCTTAAAGGCGCCTTCCAATATTTGTTTGACATGGAACAAGAGATGAACGATATGTACGGCCGTATGGGCGACGTATCGCCGGAAGAGCTGGAGAAGCTCCTTGAGGATGTCGGCACGATTCAAGATACGTTGACGAATCAGGATTTCTATCTCATCGATGCAAAAATCGATGAAACCGCGCGTGGTCTTGGCCTGACCGATGTCGGCCTCGACAAGGACGTTCACGACCTCAGCGGAGGCCAGCGCACGAAAGTATTGCTGGCCAAGCTGCTGCTTGAGAAGCCGGATATTCTGCTCCTCGACGAGCCTACCAACTATCTGGACGAACAGCACATTGAATGGTTGAAGCGTTACTTGCAGGAGTATGAGAATGCCTTCATTCTTATCTCTCATGATATTCCGTTCCTGAACAGTGTCATTAACCTGATCTACCACATGGAGAATCAAGAGCTTACCCGTTATGTAGGCGACTACGATCATTTCCTGGAAGTTCATGAAATGAAGAAGCAGCAGCTGGAATCGGCATTCAAGCGCCAACAGCAGGAAATTTCCGAGCTGAAGGATTTTGTGGCCCGTAATAAAGCCAGCGTTGCGACGCGCAACATGGCGATGTCCAGACAGAAGAAACTCGATAAGATGGAAGTTATTGAGCTGGCGAAGGAGAAGCCGAAGCCGCAATTCAACTTCATGGACGCAAGAGCATCCAGCAAGCTGATCTTCGAAACGAAGGATCTTGTCATCGGCTACGATTCGCCGCTCTCGAGACCGCTTAATCTCCGGATGGAGCGTGGTCAGAAGATTGCCCTTGTTGGCGCGAACGGTATCGGTAAGACAACCCTGCTGCGCAGTATTCTGGGCGAAATCCCGGCAGTGAAAGGCACTGTCCAGCGTGGCGATATTCTTAGCATTGGCTACTTCCAGCAGGAGATGAAAGAGTCGAACAACAATACGTGCATCGATGAGATCTGGAATGAGTTCCCGTCTTATTCGCAGTTCGAAGTGCGTGCGGCACTCGCGAAATGCGGTCTGACGACCAAGCATATCGAGAGCAAAATCGCCGTGCTCAGCGGCGGCGAGAAAGCAAAGGTACGCCTCTGCAAGCTGATCAACCGCGAGACGAACGTGCTTGTGCTTGACGAGCCGACGAACCACTTGGACGTTGACGCAAAGGACGAGCTGGCCCGTGCGCTGAAAGCGTACAAAGGCAGCATCATCCTTATCTCTCACGAACCTGAATTCTACAAGCAAGTCGTTACCGAAACGTGGAACTGCGAAGAGTGGACAACGAAAGTATTCTAATGAATTGTGCATAATAGTAAGAACTGATCCTGCCTGACAGCTTGTTGTCGGGCAGGATTTTTATGTTTAACAGGAGATTCTTTCAAGGAGGAAGCGGTATGGCAGGGCAAAGTATCGGCAAGGTGAAGGGGATCACTCAATATCCGGTCAAGTCTTTGGCAGGAAACGATATGTCCAAGGCGGTTATTGAAGCGTACGGACTATACGGAGACCGGAGCCATGCGTTTGTGGACGAAACGAAGGAAGGCTGGGACCAGTACATAACGGCACGGGAAGTGCCCATGATGCTTGGATTGCAGGCAACGTTTAAGGATGCCGGCCGTCCAGTGGACGACGATTTTCCGCCTCTTGCCGTTACAGGACCGGAAGGACAAAGCTTCGGCTGGGATGAAGAACTGCTGGCGTATCTCCAGCCGCATTCCAGGCGGACGATGCAGCTGAGACGCTATAAGCCAAGCGATGAGCTGCTTGGCGTCGATGCTCGCAGTCTATTGATCATTACAGACCGGTCGCTGAACCTGCTTGAGCAAATGCTGGGACGTCCGGTTGATCACCGGAGATTCCGGGCGAATCTGCTGGTCTCGTTGTCTGATGATTACAGCGGCGATGAATACGGGTGGATTGGGAAACAGCTGAATATCGGAAATGCAAAACTGCAGGTGGTTGAGCCATGCGACCGATGCTCGTTGATTACCCTTGATCCGGACACCTATGCGCGCGACGTGTCTATCCTCAAAAAGGTGAACGAAGAAATGGGTCTGAATTTTGGCGTTTATGCGCAAATCATTGAAACGGGGGTCATCAGCCTGAATGACGAAGTATACCCCCAGTAGGTATTTTTAATGATTGACATATATACGGGTGGGGGGTATACTGGAGCCAATCAATGATAACAGGAAATGGATGTGTTGCGTATGCCTCCCGTGCAATCAAATGATCACGACCAGACCACCTTTGATATAACCGGAATGACTTGTGCCGCATGTGCGAACCGCATAGAGAAAGGGTTGAATAAACTTCCCGGCGTTGCTTCCGCAACGGTTAACTTTGCGATGGAAACAGCCCGCGTCGAGTATGCGCCGAGTGAAGTTTCCGCCCAGGATATAGAGCGCAAGGTCGAGCAGCTAGGTTATGCTGCCGCCGAACGCGTGGAAAGTGCCGTTGTGAAGAAGAATTCCGAAAGACAAGGACAAATCAGAAAGCTCGTGATTTCTGCCTTATTATCGCTCCCGCTTATTTGGAGCATGGTTGGACATTTCTCGTTTACTTCCTGGTTGTATGTACCGGAGCTGTTTATGAACCCGTGGTTCCAGCTTATTCTGGCAACGCCCGTACAGTTCTACATTGGCCGTTCCTTCTATGTCAGCGCGTATAAAGCTCTCCGCAACGGCGGCGCCAATATGGATGTGCTTATCGCGCTCGGAACATCGGCTGCTTATTTCTACAGTTTGTATGCAACCGTCAAATGGGAAGCGGAAGGCTCATCGATGCATCATGCGCCAGAGCTGTATTTTGAGACAAGTGCGATTCTGATCACCTTGGTATTGCTTGGTAAACTGTTCGAAACTTTAGCCAAAGGGCGCACCTCGGAAGCGATTAAATCGCTTATGGGCCTGAGAGCGAAGACGGCTACTGTCGTAAGAGACGGTCAAGAAATGATTATTCCCGTTGAACAAGTGATCAAAGGGGATGTCGTCATGGTTCGGCCGGGCGAGAAGATTCCGGTTGACGGTCTGGTGCTCGAAGGCGCTTCGGCTGTTGATGAAGCCATGCTGACGGGTGAGAGCCTGCCGGTAGAGAAAAGCGCAGGCGATGCTGTAATCGGAGCAACCATTAACGGTAACGGCGTATTGAAAGTCCAAGCAACAAAGGTAGGAGCGGACACGGCTCTTGCCCAGATTATCCGGGTAGTGGAGGAAGCGCAGGGCTCCAAAGCGCAGATTCAACGGGTTGCAGACGTTATTTCCGGTATTTTCGTTCCGATCGTAACGGGAATAGCGGTTGCTGCATTCCTGGTGTGGCTGATCTTTATCAAGCCGGGAGATTTAACCTCGGCACTTGAGACCGCAATTGCGATCCTGGTTATTGCCTGTCCCTGCGCGCTTGGTCTTGCGACTCCTACCTCGATTATGGCGGGTTCCGGCCGCGCGGCGGAGTTAGGCATTTTGTTCAAAGGCGGCGAGCATCTTGAACAGACCCACAAGGTGGATGCGATTATTCTCGATAAAACAGGAACGGTAACAAACGGCAAACCATCGTTAACGGACATCAATGTTGCAGATGACAGGGATGAAGCTGAATTTTTGCGTCTGGTTGGCGGAGCGGAGCAGCTCTCCGAGCATCCGCTCGCCGTGGCGATAGCTGACGGTATACGGGAGAGGGGTATATCTTTTGCTTCCGCCGAGTCGTTTGAAGCTTTGCCAGGCTTTGGAATCCGGGCCGTCGTGGAAGGCAAATCGGTATTAATCGGAACCCGCAGGCTGCTCGAGGAAAACGGTGTTCACGCGGAGGACGTTTATCCGGTCATGAACAGACTCGAGGAAGCGGGCAAGACCGCAATGCTGGTTGCCATTAATGAGCAATACGCCGGAATAATAGCCGCCGCGGATACAATTAAGGAGAGTTCGGTATCCGCGGTAGTGCGGCTCAAAGAGCTTGGAATCAAGGTCATCATGGTTACGGGAGACAATGAACGTACCGCATTAGCGATTGCCGCACAAGCTGGAATTGATCATGTACTTGCTGAAGTTCTGCCGGAAGGCAAGGCGGCGGAAGTGAAAAAGCTGCAGCAGCAAGGCCATATCGTTGCCATGGTTGGCGACGGGATTAACGATGCTCCTGCGCTGGCGTCAGCCAATATCGGCATGGCGATAGGCACAGGGACCGATGTGGCGATGGAAGCGGCTGACGTCACCTTGATGCGCGGCGATCTCGAGAGCATTCCGGATGCGATCTACATCAGCCGGATGACGATGCGGAATATTAAACAGAATCTGTTCTGGGCGCTTGGCTACAACACGCTTGGCATTCCGATTGCGGCAATTGGCCTGCTTGCGCCTTGGGTAGCCGGAGCGGCTATGGCATTAAGCTCGGTATCCGTTGTCCTGAATGCTTTAAGACTTCAAAAGCTCCAAGTAAGACGATAACAATCTTGCCTTTCTGCACCGCAATCGGATTAGGAGTTGTCCAATACAAGGAAAAGCCGTTATAATAGGCATATAGAAAAATGAAGAAAGTGGTGCAGCATGGGTCGTAAGTGGAATAACATTAAAGAGAAAAAAGCTTCGAAAGACGCTAACACAAGCCGCATTTATGCGAAATTCGGTCTTGAAATTTATGTAGCAGCGAAGAAAGGCGAGCCTAACCCGGAATCTAACGGCGCACTGAAGTTCGTTCTTGAACGTGCGAAGACTTATAACGTACCGAAGGCGATTATCGATCGCGCGATCGATAAAGCAAAAGGCGGCTCGGACGAACAATATTTCGAGCTCCGTTATGAAGGTTTTGGTCCTGCAGGCTCTATGATCATTGTAGATGCCCTGACGAACAACGTGAATCGCACGGCTCCGGAAGTGCGTTCGGCTTTCAACAAAGCCGGCGGCAACATGGGCGTAAGCGGATCGGTATCTTATATGTTCGACCAGACCGCCGTAATCGGCGTCGAAGGCAAATCGCTTGATGACGTAATGGAAATTATGCTGGAAGCAGACGTTGACGTCAACGATATCGCGGAAGAAGACGAGACGATCATGGTCTATGCTGCTCCGGATCAATTTAACGCTGTACAAGAAGCATTCAAGACTGCTGGAATTACGGAGTTCGTAGTTGCTGAAGTAACGATGCTTGCGCAAAACTTCGTTACTCTTCCCGAAGATGCGGTAGCTTCCTTCGAGAAGCTGATTGACGCGCTTGAAGATTTGGAAGACGTTCAACAAGTGTATCACAACGTTGAATTCGAATAATCGAGTTTGAAAACGGTCGCCTGAGGGCGGCCGTTTTTTTCTGTAATTCCAAGCTGTCATTGCCGTTTCACCCTGTTTAACAGGATGAATATCAAGGTATATCCAAGTATAGTAGGTAACCTCGAACCAATCTAATGAAAAACATTTCAGTTCTTTTCAGCCCGGTAGATGTCATTTAGAATAAGGTTGGCAGGAGAACAGCCGTTTGTGTTTGGAATAAAAATTTTTAGTAAACGAATGGAGGAGCAATACGATGAAATATCGGAAACTTGGCGGTACAGGTCTGAAGGTTAGTGAAATCAGCTTAGGCAGCTGGCTTACATATGGCGGTTACGTGGAACGCGAGAATGCGGTTAACGCGATTCGCACGGCTTATGATTTGGGAATTAACTTTTTCGATACGGCAAATGTGTACGAGCGCGGCGGAGCGGAAGAACTGGTTGGCGAAGCGCTGAAAGCGTATCCGCGCGAATCCTATGTTCTGGCGACAAAAGTATTCTGGCCGATGGGCGACGGACCCAACGATCGCGGCTTGTCCCGCAAGCATGTGATTGAGCAGGCTAACGCAAGCTTGAAGCGTCTTGGCCATGATTACATCGATATTTACTACTGCCACCGTCATGATGCGGAGACTCCGCTGCAAGAAACGCTTCGCGCGATCGATGATCTGGTTCGTTCCGGCAAAGTGCTGTATGTCGGCGTAAGCGAATGGCAGGCTTCGCAAATCGCTGAAGCGCTTGGCGTAGCGGACCGCTACCTGCTGGACCGTATTGTGGTTAACCAACCGATCTATAATATGTTTGAGCGTTATATCGAGAAGGAAATCATTCCGCTTAGCGAACGCTCCGGCATCGGCCAGGTTGTCTTCTCGCCGCTGGCGCAAGGCTTGCTGACCGGCAAATACACCTCCACAACCGATTTCCCTGCGGACAGCCGCGCGGCTAAGATCGATTGGATGGGCAAAGGCATTACGGAAGAGAAAATCAACAAGGTCCGTCAGCTGGAAGCCATTGCGGCAGAGCTTGGCATCAGCGTCGGCAACCTGGCGCTGGCCTGGATTCTCCGTCAACCAAACGTAGCAAGCGCGCTTGTTGGCGCAAGCCGTCCGGATCAAGTGACCGAGAATGCCAAAGCTTCGGGTATTGCATTAAGCGAAGACGTACTGGAACAAATCGAAACCATTCTGAAGTAAGAGAAGGAGACATCCTAGATGGCTAAAGTTGTAGTTACCGGCGGAAGCGGGATGCTTGGACGATGGATCGTTAAGCATTTCGTGGACCAAGGGTATGAGGTGCTTAATGTAGATACGCGTCAGCCGGACGAAGCAATCTGCCCAACGCTGATTGTAAATCTGGAGGATCTGGGTCAGACCTATGGAGCGCTGGCAGGTGCGGATGCAGTCGTACATATGGCGGCTATTCCGAGAGCTGGCATGGTCCCGCCCGAGGTCACCTTCCGTAACAATGTGATGTCTACCTACAACGTGTTGGAAGCAGCCGCTGGCCTTGGCATCAAAAAGGTTGTTATCGCGTCCAGCGAATCCTCGTACGGCATCTGCTTTGCGGAGCATCCGTTTGGTCCGCAATACGTACCGATGGATGAGGCTCACCCGCAGCTTCCTCAGGATAGCTACGGATTGTCCAAAATCGTTAACGAAGCAACAGCCGATATGTTCCACCGCCGTACCGGCATGCAGGTCGTATCGCTGCGCCTCGGGAACGTCATTCCGCCGGAATGGTACGAACGATTTCCGTCGTTTATCCATAAACCGGAGGAGCGGGAACGCATCCTGTGGAGCTATATCGATACGCGTGACGTAGCGGAAGCCTGTGAGCTTGCAATAAAAGCGGAGGGGCTTGGTTCCGTAGCCATTAATCTCGCAAACGATGAGTCCAGCATGGACATCACGAGCCGGGAGCTGATGGCGGCCCGTTATCCGGAAGTCACCGATTTCCGGGCGCCGCTTGAAGGCTTTGAATCGCTGCTGAACAGCGGCAAAGCAAAAACGCTGCTTGGCTGGCAGCCGAAATATTTCTGGCGCGAGCAGCTGGAGAAATAATGGAGAACGGCCCTTATCCGCGGGATAAGGGCCGTTTTTTTGCGGACAGAAGGCATTCGCATGGCCATATTTGATTGCTGAAAAGTAACTTTTATTATAGACAGCTTTCCTAAGCGAGGAGTATACTTTAAACGCTTACTTAATGGAATTTACTTATAGACATGAGAAGGTGCGGCGGCTTGTGAGTTATCTGTTTCTATTCTTGGCAACTTTGGCATGGAGCTTTGTAGGCGTTCTTGTTAAAACAGCTTCTACGATGGTCGACAGCTCCATCATCTCCTTCTGCCGGTTCTTCTTTGGCGTTCTTGTCCTTGGGATTTATCTGCTTATGAAAGACGGGAAGATTGAATTCCGCTACCGGATGAAATGGCTCTGGTTCGGGGCGGCGGGCAAATCCGCCAACTATATTTTCGAGAACATCGCGCTTATGATCGGTTACTCTTATGGCAATATTCTCGTGCAGCCCGTGCAGACCGTGGTTCTGCTGCTAGCGGGCAGCTTCGTCTTCAAGGAAAAGGTGTCGAGGGCGGGGTGGATCTCAGCGGCATTATGCGTGGTCGGCGTTATCGTTGTTGGTTGGAATGGCGTTCCGCTTGATAAGCTGATGGAAAGCAGCGGTTTAACAACCATCTTGTTTACTCTAGCGGGGATTGGCGCGGCGGTTCATGTCATGAGCCAGCGCATGCTTGTTACGACAATGGATAACGGCAATATGAACTTCTCCGTCTTCCTGATTGCTACGCTGATGGTGTCGATTCCTATTCCGTTCCAAAGCGAAGGATTTACGGGAGTGTCGACGGCCGGGGCATGGCTGGCACTTGTCTGCTTAGGAGTTATTACCGGACTCAGTTTCTTCTGGTTCGCGGAAGCGATGAAGCGGGTGCCGTTCGCCGTAGTAGCGATTGTTGGCAATAGTTCCGTGTTATTCTCGATTTTGTGGGCGTACATTTTCTTCCGGGATCCGATTACCAGCTATATCATTATTGGCACACTAATCTTTGTAGCAGGTTTCCTGCTTCTTAACTTCTCCGGTCCAAGAAAGAAGACCGTGAAACAGGAAGATAAGGTGGAAGCGGCGGTATAAAGCAAAGGAGCGAATACGATGGATCAAGTTAGCGACCTTCCGGCCAAGCTAAGCAAGCCCGCCATGCGCGCTTTTACCCATGCGGGTTATTTGAAGCTTGAGCAGTTTGCCGGGCTGACCGAAGCCGAGGTGCTTGCGCTCCATGGCGTCGGGCCAACCGCAATCGTACTGCTTCGCCAAGCGCTTGCCGAGAAGGGATTAGCCTTCCGCAAATAAAGAAGAGAGCAGCGGGCAACCGCTGCTCTTTTGGCGTACTGAAAGGAGGGACATGCCGTATGCAAAAGGTCGAATCAAACAGGCGTCTATCGAGGCCTGTGCATGTTTTCATACTTATCTTGTTTATCCTGTATAGTCTCATAATGATCAAGCTGCTCTTTATCCGCGACAGCAGCTATAGATGGTCAGTCTATAATTACAACATCGTCCCGTTTCATACGATCAAATCGTTGATCTATCATCGGCATGCTTATAATACCGATACCTGGGTGAAAAACCTATTCGGAAATATCGTCTTGTTTATTCCGCTCGGTGTCTGCTTTCCGCTGCTTAGCCGCAGGTTGTTCCAGGCAGCCAGAAGTCTTGCGGCCATAATCATTCTTCTGTTCCTCGTAGAATCCATTCAGCTCGTAACCAAAGTTGGAAGCTTCGATGTTGACGATATAATACTGAACACGCTTGGAGCTTGTATTGGACTTGTCTTTATCAAGCTGTTCGCATCCCGGTTAAGAAGTTAATCCGATATAAGAAAAAACCGTGCCTATGGCACGGTTTTTTGGTTTGCCTGTTATTTCTTTAGAATCCCTTCGAAAAACACCTGGAAGGAGATCAGCAGCTGGTCTCCAAAGCCTTCCTTCGAAATCCCCATGACCCAGTTAAGCATCGTACCCAAATAGATTTGCGTAGCGATGCAGGCCATCGTCTGAGCAGGAATCGTTGTTGTGAATTCACCGGACTGTTGGCCTTTCTCAAACACGGGAACTAGATTGTCCATCACCAGACAGAATCCATCTTTGCTTTCCTCGATATTCTGGTTATTCGCGAGCATGCCCTGAATCGACAGGAGAAGCATGCTGTGGTTCTCGGCCATGGCATCGCCAAGCGTCTTGACGAGTGCGAGGAAGCGGGGCGCATAAGGTCCTGGCTTATCCTTTAGGTTCACGATCTCATCAATGGCCACCAGCTTGTTCAGCTTGCCTCGGACATCCTCTTTGGTTTTGAAATAGTTAAAGAAAGTGCCTTTGGCAACGCCGGCAGCTTCCGTAATTTGAGCGACGGTGGTGGATTCAAAGCCTTGCTCGGCAAACAGGCACATCGCCGCTTCAAGTATCCGGTTTTTGGTCTCGAGTTTTTTCTCTTCTCGGTTCACAGCCATCATCCTCCGTTTATTGCCTACAGTATAGCATATCCACGGCAGTTATGGGTCCAAACTTTTAATGACCGATGGTACAATAATTGTGATGTAATAATTAAGTTTGTCCATGTTGATCTGTTATAATTCGCTATAATATCCGATATAACAAGGAAAAAATAAAATGACCAATGGTATAAAATAATGTTGACCGATGGTCATTTTATCGCTATAATCCAAAATGTAAGAAGTCGAGAATGGAGGATTCAAATGACGAAATCAAATATTCAATCCGTACCGGACGCGAGTACGTTTACGATCCGATCGATCATCGCGCCGCTTATTGCCGTTATTGTTGGATTATTTATGGTTATTCTGGACGGAACAGCGATGAATGTCGCGTTAAGCGGCTTCATGAAGGAGTTCGGCAAGGACTTGTCCGTCGTTCAATGGACGACAACGGGTTATGCGCTTGCGCAAGCCGCGGTGATTCCGCTGGCAGGCTGGCTGTCCGACCGGTTTGGGGCAAAGCGGATTTTCCTCGTGTCAGTGGGGATGTTTACGTTTGGTTCCTTGCTTTGCGCTTTTGCGGGCAATATCGAAATGCTGATTCTTTTCCGGATTATTCAAGGTCTTGGCGGCGGTATGGTTATGCCGATTGCCTTCGCCATTATTTATAAGCTTAGTCCGCCCGAGAAGGTTGGCTCGGTAATGGGGATGCTGGGAATTCCGGTTCTGATCGCACCAGCATTAGGTCCGGTTGTAGCCGGCGCATTAATCGATTACGCTACCTGGCATTGGATCTTCCTTATTAATATCCCTCTTGGCATCATCGGGATTATTGCAGGCATGCGTACCTTGCCTAACATTGAACGCCAGGAAGTAAAGTCGCTGGACGTTCCGGGCATTATTTTTGGACCGCTCGCATTTGCGGCTTTATCGTACGGGGTGAGCGAAGGGGGAACAAGCTGGACTTCGGCTCAGACCTTAACCGGTCTTATCGTAGGCGCGGCCTCGCTGATTATCTTTGTGTTTGTAGAGCTGCGCAGCAAGCAGCCGCTTCTGGAGCTTCGCGTATTCCGCTCCAGAGATTTCAGCAAGGGGATTATTGTCCAGTGGTTTACGCAGATTGCGCTTATGGGAACGTTCTTCCTCATTCCGATGCTCCTCATTCAAGTTCAGGGTCATACGGCAACGGAATCCGGGTTGATCATGCTGCCTCAAGCGATCGCTTCCGCCGTCTTCATGCCGATTGGAGGCAGGCTGTTCGACCGGATTGGCGCAAGACCGTTGCTTGTTACGGGGCTTAGCATTGTTGGAGTGGCTTCGTTCCTGTTATCGAATATTTCAGCGGATGACGGCTTATCGCTTATCCTGATCACTTCCGGTCTGTTTGGCGTCGGGATGGGATTGTCCATGATGCCGATGAATACGTACTTGATTCAAGCATCTCCGCCAAGCCTGGTTGGCCGCGTTACTTCGCTCACTTCCGCGGCTCAGCAGGTGATGACGTCTTTCGCAATCGCGGGACTGAGTACTTATCTGACTACAAAGATTAAAGATGCGACGGTACCTGGCAAGGCTCCGGAAATTGACGCTTTATATCATTCCTACGGTGAAACTTTCCTTGTTGTGGTTGGCATTGCCATTGCAGGCGTATTATTGGGCTTATTCCTTCGCAAACCGGTCAGAGCGGAAGGCGATGAAGGCTCTGTAGTAGAAGCTCCCATGATGATGGGTCATTAATCCGAACGAAAATACCATTTATTTCTGAATTGTTCAGGAATGGATGGTATTTTTCGTTTACAGACTGTACAACTGTATGTTATCTTCAATATATATTGTTTGCTTTACTGCTATAAAGCGTCTACGCGACATCAGACTACGGAGGGTGCACATGACAGTATTAGAAGGACTGCGATCGGCCATTGATAAGACGGACCAACAGATTGTTGCATTATTGGCACAAAGATTCATCTTTACTGAGGCAGTAGGGGAATACAAAGCAGCAAATCAGCTTCATTCGCAAGATCCGAAGCGGGAAGAACAGCAGTTCAAGAAAATTGTCGAGCTCTCCGAGCAATACGGCTTGAGGCCAGAATATGCCGTAGACATCTATCGGAAAATTATGGACATCGCGATATCAAGACATCAAGAGCTGCTTACGGATAATTTCACGGATAAAGCGGTATAAGGCACTGCGGTTGTAACTTCGGTTACGCCGCGGTGCTTTTTTTGTACATACTTCCATCCCTATTGGAGCAAAATGACAATAACTACAAGGTTAGGGAGGGTGCCCTCGTGATCATCCTCGGACTGTTCGTCATTACGGTTATGAGCCTGCTGTTCATGTCCATGCTGGATATGCTGGTATTCAAGCAATCTTTCGTGCATGTATTAGTGCATTTGCTTCCGATCTATCCGGATACTTCGACCATCTATATTATCGTGGCTGCGTTCCTGATGGGGGGATGGGTAGACTTCAATATGACCGATCGTTTGAAGAAGAAGCCTGGCAAGCAATCGAATAAGCAAGGGAGTGAGGAGAACGGTGACGCCAAGCAAAATTAACTATGTTGATATGTTCGCAATGCAGCTGGTGTTTTTGCTTAGTACATCGATTATCTTTGGAACGCCAAGCGTGGTTCCGGACTCTTGGTTAGTCGGAATCGTTGCTTTCTTCCCCGCATGCTTGTTTATTGTCATGTACGGGGCAATGTTATCTTCCCAGAAGGATATGGGGCTGTACCAGCTGCTTGAAAAAGCTTGGGGGAAAATCATAGGCAAAGCTTTTGTTCTTGTCTACGCAACCTATTTCCTGTACATTGCCTCCCGGAATATTCGGGATATGATTGAGCTTGTGATGAGCACGCTCTTGCGAATGACTCCCGTACCGCTCATCACAACGTTGTTCGTGCTAATCGTTGCCTATGCTACGTTGGGCGGGATTCAGGCCATAGCCCGCTTTGCCTCGCTTGTTTTATGTATTGTGTTAATGATGCTGCTTGCTATCGGGATTCTTCTGATGTTCAGCAGCTCGCTTATTCTGGAACAGATGCTACCGTTCTTATCGAAAGGAATCGGGCCGGTGATATTGTCTGCCTTCCAGCACTCCATCTGGTTCCCTTATGGAGAGATCGTTGTATTCCTGGTGTTTCATAAGGAGATTGGCGGCGCGAAAGGATTTCGCCGGATTACCCTATATGCTTTCCTGAGCGCATGCGTTATTTTATCGGTTTCTGATCTCATTCAAATCTGGACGCTTGGCATCGAAGAGAAGAAATATTCCTCTTTTGCTTTGCTGGATGCGGCACGCCTCATTAATATTTCCAATATCATCACGCGGATGGATGCCATCATCACACTCATCATTATGTTCGGAACGCTGCTCAAATGCGCCGTCTTTCTATTCGCCAGCACGGAAGGGCTTACGCATATTTTCAAGGGAAAGACGGGGAAGTATAATTTTCCGCTAGCTCTTCTGGCAGGAGCATTCTCAATCCTTGTAACGCGCAACAGCGCCGAGCATTTGACGGAAGGCTTGACGTATGTCATTTATACCCTGCATATTCCGCTTCAATTAATCTTGCCTCTATTAACGCTGCTGCTGCTCCGAATCCGTTACCGAAAAGGAGAGGCCACATGAATACGGACAATATGAGCTTTGCCGCAGAGGAGTCCTACCGTTTAGATAACGTAAAAAAACAATTTGCCTCCGTGTTCGGCAATACGGCGGATCTGGCGGTAGTCTCCGTGGATGTCGGGCATTATAAAGGGCTTCTATGCTATTTGACAACTATGACCAACACGGATTTCGTCATTGAGCATGTTCTCAAGGATCTGACGCTCTCCGAACATAAAGAGCCTATGGGCATGGACGAGACTTTTCATCTGCTGGAGACCGTCCATTATGCCGCGCTGAAGCACGAGACGATTCTGGGTCTGGATAAGGTGATGAACAAAATTGTTCTTGGCAACGCCGCTATCTTTATTGACGGCTTCCCAAAGGTGCTTGTTCTGGAGGTTCGAACACTCAATTCCCGTTCCATTGACGAGCCGACCACGCAAAATGTCGTTCGCGGCCCGAAGGAAGGATTTACGGAATCGGCAGATACGAATATGAGCCTGATCCGCAGAAGATTCAATAATGTAAAGCTCCGCTTTGAGAAGTTCGAGCTTGGTTTCATGACGCATACAGCTGTCTATATGGTTTACTTGGACGGCGAGGTGGAGGAGCATATTATAAAGCAAGTCAAGGAGAAGCTGAACAGCTCGCATATCGACAGCTTGTTTGATTCCGGCCGGATCGAAGAGATGCTTCATTCGAAGGGAAAAGGAATACAGCTGTTTCCTACTGTCTATAACAGCGAACGGCCGGACGCGATTTGCAGCTATTTGATTGACAAACGAATCGCCATAATTGTTGACGGCAGTCCGTTTGTGCTTGTTGTTCCCTCGCTATTCACGGATTTCTTCAAATCGCCGGAGGACGAATACCAATGGTTTGTTATCGGAACCTTTTCCCGCTGTCTACGCTACTTCGCTTTTATCTTGTCCTTGATTGTCCCGGCTCTCTATATCGCGGTGACCAGTTACCATCAGGAGCTTGTTCCGACCATTCTATTGACCAGCATTGCGGCCCAGCGGGAGGGCATTCCTTTTCCGGCCAGCATTGAGATTCTGCTCATGGAAATTACGTTTGAAATTTTGCGCGAAGCGGGTACGCGGATGCCTCGGCTGGTTGGGCCAACCATCTCCATTGTAGGAGCACTCGTGCTTGGCGAAGCTGCGGTGCAGGCCGGAGTCGTCTCCAACATTAATGTGATTGTTGTCTCCTTGACAGCGATTTCCGGCTTTGTTGCGCCAATCTATACGTTTGGTTCCAAAGTGCGCTTTTTCCGGTTCGGGATGATTATTCTGGCTTCCGTAATCGGGCTTTACGGTCTCGTGCTGGGTTGTGCCTTGCTTATGGTACAGATAACGCGGATTGAATCGTTTGGCGTACCGTATTTGTCCTTGTTCTCCCGCTGGGACAAGAGGAGGGTCACATGAGCGCCGTACGATTCGGAGGGATGATCCTGCTCAGCCTTGCTCTGATTGCCGCCTGTACGGGATGCTGGGATCAGACCGAGCTGAACCGGTCTTCGCTTGTCACGGGAATGGCGCTTGAACCGGGCGACCATATGAAATACAAGGTTACCTTCGAGGTCGTTAATGCTTTGGAGACGGATCCTAACAAAGGGGGAAAAGGCGGCACGCCAACCGCCGTCTATTCCAAAGAAGGAAACTCGATAGCCGAAGCAACGCAAAGGATTAACGAAAGCCTGGAGCGTATGATCCTTATCTCTCATATCCGGGTTATCATTATTGACGAACGGCTTGCACGGGAAGGGATCGATCAGTTTATGGACGTGCTGCAACGGAACCGGTACGTTCGCGAAGACGTTCTCGTGTTGGTGGGAAAAGGATCTCCGGCATCGGATTTCTTAAGAACCGTATACGCGAGGGGGCAATATGCCGGGTATAAGATACAGATGCAGGTGGAGACCTACCGGAAGGTCTATGGAGGTATTCCCCGGAGTCACTTGTACGATGTTGGACAAGCGCTGTTAACCGAAGGACGCGTGCTGATGCTCGGGGCGATTACCATATCGGGCGACGTAGAGAAAAGCGCATCCCTCGATTCGATCAAGACGGTCTCTCCGGCTGCCGTCGTCAAAATGGCTGGAGCTGCTGTCTTCCGCGAAGATAAACTTATCGGATACCTGTCCAATGAGCATACGCGTATGGTTATGCTGGCCAGCGACTACGTCTATAACACTTTATTTTCCTTGCCGGGATCGGGCAGCGGGTCCAAAAGCTCCGGCGCCGTAGGCGTTCAATTCTACCATATGCACTCCCACATGCATGTCGGGATGGACGGTAAAACGCCAAAGATCCGGGTAAATGTCGAAGGAGACGGCAAGATTACAAGTCTTGACCAGAATATTAAGCTGTCGACGATTGAGGGGTATGACAAGATTGAAGAAATGACCCGGGAATACGTTAACAAAGAAATGCAAAAGACGATTAGCTATGTGCAGAAAAATTTTGGCGTAGACGTGTTTGGCTTCGGCCAGCATTATTACCGGTATCACTTTCGCAAGTTCAAACCCATTGCAAGGGAATGGGATTCATTGTTTGCCAAAGCCGAGGTGGAAATCGACAGTAATTTCACCTTGCGGCGACCGGATCTGAAGACGCAAAAGCTTGAAAAAGACGGGATTGGACCATAAACACAGAAGAAGACCGGCTTTGGGCTGGTCTTCTTCCGTCTATACATTGATTACAATCATCATAATGGCTGATGCCCATATAAGCAGAGCGGAGATCTTGTTCATCGCCTTCATCAGTTTGCCGCTGGAATCCAGCTTGCCAAGCATCCTTCCGGCCGCAGCGAGAGAGAAAAACCACAGCCAGGAGACGAAAATACAGGCGATGGAGAACATCCATTTTGCCGGGCCGCTGTAATGCAAAGAGCTGGTACCGATTACTCCTATGGTATCCATGATGGCATGGGGGTTAAAGAGCGATACCATGGCGGCGAGCATAACCTGCTTGCGCGGGGAATACCTGCGGGCTTCGGCAGCGGAGGATGCTCCACCGTTTGAACGCCAGGTCATCCATCCGATATAAGCCAGAAACAAAACGCCGGCGATAATAAGAATGGTTTTGAGCACGGGTATGTTTATAATAAGGACAGAGACGCCAAGAATGGCCAGCAGAATCAGAATCGTATCGCATAAGGCTGCAGCGATAACGACCGGAAGAGCCATGCGGAATTTGGCTTGCAGCGCGCCTTGCGAGAAAATAAAAACATTTTGTGCGCCAAGGGGCAGGATGAGCCCTAGGGCCAGTATTAAACCATGCAGGAATGGCAAAGGAAACACAGCCTTTCATTGTTTGAAAATATGGACTAATTGTAAGGGCCGTAGCATGCTTTGTCGCCATCCAAATGGTTGGCCCGCATACCAACCAATTATTAGATCAGTGAATAGGTGATACCGATGAAGTTTGAAACCAACTGGAGGCCGGACCGGAGCAGCGGCATTCCTCTATACCGGCAAATCGCGGATTATGTCCGTGCAAAAATAGAAAGCGGCGAATGGCCGCCGGGCAGCCGTATACCCACGGAAAGAGCTATCTCCCAAGTCTTTGGCGTAAATCGGAGCACCGTTGTACAGGCCTTCGCAGAGCTGACGGCAGACGGGCTGGTCGAAGGGAAGAGCGGCAGCGGGACCATCGTTTCCGCAGCTGCAGCCTGGGACAGGGAGGTTCCCAAGCTGCCGGACTGGGAGTCTTATGTAAAGACCGGCGTTCACCGGCCGAACCAACGGACCATTCAGGATATCAATCATGCCGAGTTTATTCCGAACATTATACGGCTTGGGACGGGAGAGCCTTCTCCGGATTTTTTTCCGAAGGAGATGAACCGAATCCTACGGCAGCTGGCGCCCCAAGCGGATATATTCGGCTATCCGGAGCCTCGCGGCTTGTATTCGCTTCGGGAGCAGATCAGTAAGCACATGGCGGGTTACGGAGTGAACGTATCACCCGATTCGGTACTTATTGTGTCCGGAGCGCTGCAAGCTTTGCAGCTCATAGCCCTTGGTCTGTTGAAGAACGGTTCGTCCGTTTTAACCGAATCTCCGTCTTATTTGCAATCTCTACAAGTATTTCAGTCTGCCGGCATGAGTATGTCCGGTCTGCCTTTAAATGAGGATGGGTTGGACGCAAAGGTGCTGGAGTTTTACGCGGGAAGAGGGAAAGGGACGTTACTGTATACCATCCCTAGCTTCCATAACCCTACGGGTACGGTTATGTCCTTGAAGAGAAGACGAGAGGTGTACGAATTATGCGTAAAGTACAAGCTGCCGATCCTGGAGGATGACGCGTACCGCGATCTTTGGCTGGACGAGCCGTCCCCTCCGCCGATTAAATCGCTGGACCAGAACGGTCTGGTCCTGTATCTCGGAAGCATGTCCAAGACGCTGAGTCCAGGACTTAGGATTGGTTGGGTCATTGGGCCGGAGCAGGTGATCCACCGGCTTGCCGATGTAAAGATGCAATCCGATTATGGAGCAAGCACGTTATCCCAATGGACGGTAACGCAATTTCTCCGGCAAGGGCTCTATGGGGAGCATCTTGATCATGTGAGGAAGGAGCTGAGAGCCCGCCGTACCTATATGCTTCAGCTGCTGGAGCATTATTTGAAAGGGGCGGCGGAATGGGAGGAGCCCACGGGGGGATTCTATATCTGGCTCCGGCTCAACCGTAACCTATCCATCCCTGCCTTGTTTGATGCCGCACTTAAAGACGGAGTACTGCTCAATCCCGGATACCTCTATGATAAAACGGATCAAAATCATATCCGATTGTCCTACTCTTACGCTTCTTTTGAGCAAATGAAAATAGGAATCGAGCGGCTTGCCCACAGCATACCCTGAAGTGAAGGGATGCTGTTTTTTTTGTTCGAAATTTCCATAAAAAAGTGCAAACTTTTTGGCGGCTTAATGCGTCTTGAATACATAACAAAATTATTTAATATGTAAGGGACGGAAACAGCAATGGAAGACAACATGAACAGCAAGAAACGTTACATGCCGGGAATAGACGGATTACGGGCTTTATCGGTGCTCGCCGTCATCGCGTACCATCTGAACATGAAATGGGCGCAAGGAGGATTAATTGGAGTTGCCATCTTTTTTGTCATCTCCGGCTACCTCATTACCGATCAAATCCTTATTCAGAAGCAGCGCTACGGAAAGCTGGATTTGAAGGACTTCTGGATAAGAAGAGCACGCAGGCTTCTTCCTGCGATGTTCTGTATGCTGCTGTTCGTTGCCATATGGCTGTTGTTACTCGATCCCAACCGATTAAACCACTTACAGGGCGACTACTTTTCATCGCTGTTCTACGTCAATAACTGGTGGCTCATTTTCCATCAGGTCTCGTATTTCGAAAGCTTTGGCCCGCCGTCCCCAATCGGACATCTATGGTCTCTTTCGATTGAAGAGCAGTTCTATCTGATTTGGCCGCTGTTATTGCTGCTGACCCACCGCCGCGGCAAGCTGTTCGTTATGATTCTTGTCGCAGCTGTCGTATCGTCACTGGCAATGGCGTTCCTGTATGTTCCCGGATCCGATCCAAGCCGCGTCTACTATGGTACGGATACCCGCATGTTTGGTCTTTTGATTGGAGCGGCACTGGCTGTTGTATGGCCGAGTCATAAGCTGAATGCAGCTGTTTCCACAGCCTCCCGGTTTTCGATGGATATAATCGGAGGCATAAGCTTAATCGTACTTATCGTCATGATGTACCGAATGAACGAATACGATGCTGCGTTATACCGCGGCGGTTTTCTTGGCTTATCGATTCTCACTGCAATTGTAATCGCTGTACTAGCACATCCTGCCAGCTTGCTGGCCAGAGCAATGGGGCTTCGCCCGCTAAAATGGATTGGCGTTCGTTCTTATAGCTTATATATTTGGCATTATCCTGTTATTATTTTAACGAACCCTTCCAATCAGGCCGTTACCCCGGGCCCAATACTGATTGCGTTTCAGATTGCGGCAAGCTTTGCGCTCGCTGCCTTATCTTACAAGTATATCGAGGAACCGCTTCGCCGCGGCTCGCTTCGGGCAAAATTCCGGACGGTATTATCCGTCAGATGGCTTGGCGTACAGCCTCTTGCTTTTCTGATTATTATTCCTTTATTACTTACACCAAGCTTCGGCAACTCGCTTCTGAAGGCCAAACAGGCTCCGGTTACGGTTGTCTCGGATAATATCCAGCGTGATGACGTACAGCCATCGGCACCATCATCTACTCCAACGCCTCCTCCAACGGAAGAGCCGAAAGACGATGTTGTCGTTGTAACTCCCGACGAGCATACGGATAAACCGGATGCAAATACCGCAACAAGCAAACCGACGAAGAATGACAAGCCGGATCCTACAAAAGAGCCTGTTCAGTCGACTAAGCCGGAGCATACGCCGGAGCCGTCCAAAGAACCGGAAACGGATGCCGGGAAGCCTTCCGGAGAGACAAAGGATAACTCTTCAGAGCCGCCGCAAAAGGGCTCGGATGACCCGAATAAGCCGCCGGTTGAAACGACGAAGCCGCCTGTCCACCAAGCGGGAAGCGGCAAAGGAATTACCGTTATCGGAGACTCTGTTATTTTGGATGCCGCACCGTTCCTCGAGAAGTTAATGCCGGGTATTGTCGTGGACGGTAAAGTTGGCCGGCAGATGAGGCAGGCACAGGACGTGATCGACCAGATGAAGGCCGATAATACGCTGGGCAGCACGGTCGTTCTTGAACTGGGGACCAACGGAGCGTTTACCAACAAGCAACTGAAGGCGTTAATCGAGTCGCTTGATAAGGTTGAGCATATTTATCTCGTTAATACGCGGGTTCCGCGGAATTGGCAGGATACAGTAAATCAGATGCTTCCAGAAGTTGCTAAGGCGTACAGCAATGTAACCATAGTAGACTGGTATTCTGCAAGCGAAGGGAAGGAAGATTATTTCGCGAAGGATGGCGTTCATTTAAAGCGTGATGGCGCAGAATTTTATGCGTCCGTGCTTATCGGTGCCATCACCAAGTGACCATAAATAGAGAAGGGTATGCCGGCCATGAACAGAAAGTCCGAACAAATACTGACCAATTGCATTACAGAGAATAAGGAAAACATTTACCGGCTGGCATACAGCTATGTCAAAAACAAAGAGGATGCGCTCGATATTGTTCAGGACTCGATTTATAAAGCCATGACCAGTATCGAGCTGCTCAAGGATTCCACAGTGGTGAAGAGCTGGTTTTACCGCATCGTTGTGAACACCTCATTGGATTTCTTGCGCAAGCACAAGAGAGTTCATCCGATGGACCAGGAAAAGCTGGAATTTTACGCGCTTGGCGCCGAAGATTCCTATATGGACATCGATCTGGTCAGGACACTCGCGGATTTGCCCTCTAAATACCGGGAAGTTGTTGTCCTCCGCTACTTCGAAGATATGAAAATCGAAGAAGTGGCGGAGGTGCTTCACGAGAATGTGAATACGGTCAAAACGAGGTTGTATCAAGCGTTGAGGCTGCTTCGCATGAAGCTGAAGGATACTTCCTTAAAGGAGACTAATGGATGAGTGATATATTAGAGCATCTGCGGAAGGAGTATCAGTCGGTACCGATTCCGGAGGAGCTGGATCTTATCGTTAACCGTTCCATCAAACAAGCCCTGCAAACCCGCAAGGCGAAACGTTTGAAGGTGAAGGGGATGACGGTAGCGGCAGCGATACTCGTATTTCTGATTGCGATTAACGCCAGTACAACGGTTGCGAACGCTCTTGCTTCCATTCCTGGCGTGGAACGGATTATCAAAGTGCTTACCCTTCAGGAGTTCAAGGTAAAGGATTCGAATTACGAAGCCGATATCAAAGTACCGGCGATAACGAATATGGAGAACAAGGAGCTGCAGCTTGGGCTCAATCAGAAGTATTTGGCCGAGAGTAAAGCGTTATACGACGAATTCCAGGCAGACATTGAAGAACTGAAGAAGCAAGGTCTTAACGACGCTCATGTCGGTATAGATGCCGGATATGAAGTGAAGACGGATAACAATACGATTTTGTCTATTGGCCGTTATATTGTTCAGACCGCCGGATCTTCTTCCACGGTGATGCAGTTCGATACCATTGATAAGAAGAATCAGAGACTGATTACATTGCCGATGTTGTTCAAAGATGATCAGTATATGAAGTTGGTCAGCGACAATATCATAGCCCAAATGAAAGAGCAGATGAAAAGCGATGACGGCAAGATCTATTGGATTGCCGGAGCAACGGACTATATCTCGATAGAGGAGACGTTCTCGTCGATTAAGAAGGACCAGAGCTTCTATATTAACAAAGACGGCAAGCTGGTTATCGTATTTAATAAATACGAGGTTGCTCCCGGCTCGATGGGCCTACCGGAATTCATTATTCCGACAGAAGCCATCCAGGGCGATCTCGTCAGTAACCATTATATTAAGTAAGGGACAAGCAGAGGGGGATGAAACTCCTCTGCTTTATTTTGATATGACTTCGCAATTCCTTATTTTGGTGACAAGATAGGGATCGAGGTGGTAAAATACTGCCGATAAATTCACTAGCGAAGGGACAAATCCAATGAAACTTCATTCCAATACCATTCTTATTACCGGCGGAGCATCCGGCATCGGTCTCGAGTTGGCTAGCCGTTTATCGGCCCTCGGCAATACGGTTATCGTGTCCGGCCGGGATCAGGCCAAGCTCGAACTAGCGAAGGCGCAATACCCGAAGCTTCATACGTTCCCGTGCGATGTTACAGATCCGGAAGCTATCGCAAAATTGTATAACAGCGTAACCGCACAATTCCCGGAACTTAATATGCTTATTAATAACGCAGGCCTGATGCGTAAAATCAACTTGCAGCAGAAGGAAGTTGATCTTCTCGACATCAGCCGGGAGATCGAGACGAATCTGAGCGGACCGATTCGAATGGTTGATCAGTTCTTGCCCCATTTGCTGAAGCAGCCATCCGCGGCCATCATGAATGTCTCATCCGCCTTGGCTTTTGTCCCCTTCGCGATCTCTCCCGTATACGGCGCAACAAAAGCCGGTATTCATTCCTTCACCCGCTGGAGGGTTCAGCTCAAGAACACGAAGGTTCGGGTGTTTGAGCTTGCTCCGCCACTCACAAAAACAACGCTTGTTGACGCGTTTGAAGCTAATGATATGAAAGGCAGTGCGGCAATGGAAGTATCCGAGCTTGTTAGTCATGTCTTTAAAGCCATGGAAAAGGATCAGCTTGAAATTCGTCCCGGGCAAAGCAATCTGCTCAAGCTGATGAGCCGGATGGCGCCAAATTTTATATTCAAGCTCATGAGTAAATCGGTCGATGCCATGCATGCGGAATCCGGTAAATAAAAAAACAAAAGACCCCGCGAAGGGTCTTTTGTTTTAGCCAGTTTTATTAGCTTTTTTTATCCCGATATCCGCCGTAAGAAGTGGCGCAGCCACCACCAAAGATACCACAGCTACAAGCGATAATGACCAACAAGATGAACAGAACAAGAATGAAACCGGAAGATGCCATTAAGAATAAAACCTCCTAGTAATTTAGAATACACTATAGATTATGCTTCTATGTTAGCAAGTGCTTGGACCTCTATCTCGTAGATAAGAGACTATTTGCAATCGTCATGCTAGGATGAATCTCCTGCTAGGAAAATTGACAGGCCAGGCACAACGAACAGAAGACCCCATGTAGGGGCCTTCTGTCCGCTTGCATATATTTAAAGAATTACATTCATCAGCATGCATGGAGGCAATTGCCGCATGGATTAGTAGTAACCTTTACCTGTACCTACGCCTCCAACTCCTGGGTAACCGCCGCCGCAGCCGCCACCCCAACCGCCTACAAATCCGCAACCGCAGACGATGATCACCAGCAAGATGAACAGCACAAGAATTGAACCAACATTGTTAAAACCATGGCCAAGTCCTGACATAATTCACAACACCTCCTTACGTCTGGATATACTTTAATATATGAGCGGGAAGCGGATGTGATTGGGTATTTGCCTCGGAGGCATTTGACCAATTCCATTTGCCCCTCCGGTACAAAGATAAGGGGATAATCGCCATGCCGAGGTGAATCGCCTGGTGGGGAGATTGACCGGCAGGCACAGCAGACAGCAGACTCCGTAGAGGGGTCTGCTGTCTGCTGCATCTATTTAAAGGATTACATCCATCAGCATGCATGGAGGCATTTGCCGCATGGATTAGTAGTAACCTTTACCTGTACCTACGCCTCCAACTCCTGGGTAACCGCCGCCGCAGCCGCCACCCCAACCGCCTACAAATCCGCAGCCGCAGACGATGATCACCAACAAGATGAACAGCACAAGAATTGAACCAACATTGTTAAAACCATGGCCAAGTCCTGACATAATTCACAACACCTCCTTACGTCTGGAGTATTCTTCAATATATGAGAGGGAAGGAGATATGCTTGGGTATTTGCCCCACCGGTACAAAAGCGGGGGTATGATATTTACCCTTCCTTTGTTATTTAGGTTTGGGTTAAACAGCAGCCTGCGCATTTTAATGTTCTTCCAATCGCCATTGCTCAGGGATTCCGTGAATCAACGAGGTAAGGTTGGAATCCCTTCACAAAAGCGACCGCTAACGCTTCTCCAGAATCATTAAAATGCTCCGTTTGCCATTAACCTGTCAATGAAATGCTTTAAGGACAAAACAACAAGAAGCCGATTCTTGTTAAATATCCCGGAGGTGGCCGAGATAGCTACCACCCCAAAATGCTTATGAAGGTCATCATTTATGCCTACACGCAGTGCATTTTGAAGATGGACATGCCTTGTCGGTTCGGCGCATGCACGAACAAGAAAGTGTGTTTGGCCAAATCAAGAATAACCGGGGATTCCGCCGGTTCCTGCTTCGAGGCTTACCGAAAGTTAGCCTAGAGGTCGGGTGGTTTTCGCTTGCCCACAATTTGCTGAAGAAAGCTATAAAGGAGCAAAAACGAAAAATAGCGCTGCAGGGATAACTCTCTGCAGCGCTATTTTTATGAAAATTATTTCGTTATTTTACTAAGGCGAGCCGTCACTCTAGCGAGCGAACCCCTTTTGAGACGGCCTCTTTAATTACACGAGTTTTCGGCGAATCGCGCCGGAGATCAGGTCAATGATGGTGATCATGACGATGATCCCAAGCAGAATAATGCCGACACGATCCCAATGGCGCGTGCTTAAAGCGAAGATGAGCGGCGTACCGATTCCGCCTGCTCCTATAAAGCCAAGGATGGTTGCTGAACGGACGTTAATCTCGAACCGGTACAACGTATAGGACAAAAAGCTTGGCAGTACTTGCGGCAGTACGGCAAACCATAATTGCTGGAAGCGATTGGCGCCGGATGCAAGCAAGGCTTCGGAAGGACCGCGGTCGATGCTCTCGATCTCTTCCGCATACAGCTTGCTAAGCATGCCGACGGAATGAATGCCAAGGGCGAGAACGCCCGCGAACGAGCCTGGCCCTACGGCTTTAATAAAGAGGAGGGCCATAACCAGCTCGGGAAAGGTGCGCACAAAGCTCAGAACAACTTTTCCCGATCTCGAGACTGTCCGGAACCTGCTCATATTTCTGGCCGCCCAGAAGGCAAAAGGGAAGCTGACCACAGCTGAGATAATCGTTCCCAGAACGGAAATAGCCAACGTATCCAACAGTCCCCGGAGTAAATCCTCGCCATCCGGCAAATATACATAATCCCAATCCGGCTCAAAAAGTCCTGTAAGGATGGATTTCATTATGGTTCCCGCGGTTTCTTTAAAGCCTGTGAAAGGCACGCCGCTAAAAGCCCAGATGTACACGGCGAGAAGGGCGAGGTAGATCAGCCAGCGATAGGGATTTTTTTTCGGCTTTTGGATGATGACGTTATTCATAGCAGTCTCTCCCTTAGCTTTGTGCTGGCATAGTCAATAACAAGAACGACGGCAAGCGTAAAGAGGATAATGACGCTTGTCTTGTCGTATTCCAGGAAGCCAAGCGTTGCTTCATAATAAAGACCGATTCCGCCGGCGCCGACAAGACCCAATACGGCGGCGGCGCGGACATTAATCTCGAAGGTATAGAGTAGGAACGACATAAAGTTAGCCTGGATTTGCGGTACAACGCCGTATACGATCTTTTGCGTAAAGTTGCCTCCGGCAGCCGTCAAAGCTTCCAGGGGACCATGGTCGATCGTTTCAATCAGTTCATAGGTCAGTTTGGAGATGAGGCCAACCGAGAACACGGTCAGGGCCAAGATCCCTGGAATAGGCCCCAAACCAAAGACGGACACGAAGATCGCGGCAAGAAGCAGGTCCGGTACCGTACGAACCAGATTTAGAAGAAATCGCGACGGATAATAAAGCCAGCGGGAACGCGTCAGATTAGCAGCGCATAACAAGGAAACGGGTATAGACAGTATTGCGCCGATTGTTGTGCCAATCAAGGCCATGCGAATCGTTTCGAGCATGCCGTGAACAATGTTGTCGAAGTAGCTCCAGCGCGGCGGAAACATCTCCTTCAGCAAATCCCACATATTGGGCATTCCGGTAATAAGCTCGGGAAGGGAGGCTTCGGTTTGTTTGCTGCTCGCCCAGAGCAGGACAAGAATCAATACGATGGTCAAATAATGCTTGATCCGGCTTGGAGGCTTAGGACGCGCTGACTTTTGAGACGCGGCGGGCTTCATATTCACGTGAAGACTCATACGACGACCTCTCCAAGAAGCTCGTCCCGCTGAGGCGGACGGCCATAGATTTCGGCAAACCGTTCATCCGTCGCTTCCGATACGGGGCCGTCAAAAACTACCTCGCCGGCGCGGAGGCCGATGATCCGGGTGGCATACGTTCTGGCAAGATCGATAAAATGCAGGTTCACAATCGTCGTAATGCCAAGATCCTGATTAATTTTTTTTAAATCGTCCATAACCTGTTTGGTCGTTAGGGGGTCCAGGGAAGCGACGGGCTCATCGGCTAGAATGATTTTTGCTTCCTGGGCCAGAACGCGGGCAATCGCGACGCGCTGCTGCTGGCCGCCTGACAGCTCATCCGCGCGGGAATACGCTTTTTCCATAATGTTAACCCGGCCGAGCGCTTCAAAAGCCAGATCGATATCCTTCTGAGGGAAACGGCCGGTTAAGGTCCGGATCGTAGAGTGATAACCAACTCTTCCCGCTAATACATTGCGCAGAACGGAAGATCTCTTGACTAGATTAAAGCTTTGAAAAATCATGCCGATATCCCGGCGGATCAAACGAAGCGTTTTCCCTTTTGCTTTTGTAATCGATTGGCCGTTGATCAGAATTTCGCCTTCTGAAATATCATGCAGCCGGTTAATGGAGCGGAGGAGAGTGGATTTGCCGGCGCCAGACAAACCGACAATAGCGATGAATTCTCCTTCTTGTATAGTGAGGTTGATATGGTTTAACCCTTTGGTCTGGTTCGGGTAAATTTTCGATACTTGGCGAAGCTCAATCATGAGAACCCATCCTTTTAGAAAGTTTCTGTAACGGGACAAGCCAGTACAGGCCGCAGGCGGCGTTGTACTGGCTTGTCCGATGCCTTAATTGGCGTCACTAGACGAAGACTACTCGGTTTTTACTTTTTCGTTGTATTGGCGTACGATGTCAAATACGCTGTCATCCGATTTCACATAACCTTGGTGCGAGTATACGTCGAAAATAATTTGGTGACCTTCTGGGTCAGTACCGATATCAATGAAAGCTTGTTGAATTTTAGCGAACCAGTCTGCATTCATGTCCGAGCGAACGCTGATGGTATCGTTAGGAATTGGTTCCGTGAAAGTAAGAACGCGGGTATCTTCAAATACTTTCGGATAATCCTTCGATACGAGCGTGCGTGCATCCTGGAAAATCGCGGCTGCATCCACGTCGCCGTTGAGAACGGCGAGAACGCCTTGGTCATGGCCTTTTACGGTAACCGGTTGAACGTCCTTCAGCGGATCAAGACCTGCGTCCATCAACGCGGCAGCCGGCCATACGAAACCTGCAGAGGAAGTCACGTTCTGGTAAGCGATCTTTTTGCCTTTCAGATCCGCAACCGTTTTGATTGGCGAATCCTTCTTCACGATAATCATCGACTTGTAGCTGTCTACCAGCTCCGTAGTAGGAGCGCCGGTAGCGTCGTCTACGCCAAAGCGCTGTGCTTGCAGCATTACTTCAGCCGCGCCTTTCTCTTTCGCCAGAACGTAAGCGGTAGGAGGCAGGAAGCCTACGTCTACTTTTTTCGAAGCCATAGCCTCGATGATGGTGTTGTAGTCGGTCGATACGCTTACTTTTACCGGAATGCCAAGCTTATCGCTAAGCAGCTTTTCAAGCGGCTTTGCTTTCGCTTCAAGCGTATCCGCGTTTTGCGAAGGCACGAATTGAACAGTCAGTTCAGTTGGCGCATAACCTTCCGGAGCTTTGCTTTCTTCTGGCGTGGACGGATCGGTTGAAGCTTCGTTTGACGGGCTTGCTGAGTTCGCAGCGTTGTTGCTTGCGTTCGAGTTGCTGTTGTTACCGCAGGCGCTAACCAATAAAGCGAGCAGTAACAGTGGTAAGACGATCAGATGCAGTTTCTTCACTTCCAAAACCCTCCAAAAATTTCTATATTTTAAATACTCGTCCACTATAGGTAATCTCTATTAACGGAAGGTCAAAGGGGAGATAAGTATTTGTAAATACGCATAAAGACATATCTTGGCGAATAGGGCTCTGTTACAATAGCGCTTATTGAAAGGAGAGGAAGACCTGACAGTGGAAAGAGAGAATATGAGATGCGTCATCCTGGTTACCAGCGATATTCACGGTTATATTCAGTCGGTGGATTACCGGACAAGAGAAGAGATTCCTTCCGGACTTGCCAAGCTGGCTACGCTTATTAAGGAAGAGAGAACGAAGTGTCCGAATCTGCTGCTTATCGATAATGGAGATATGCTGCAGGGCTCGCCATTTGCCGCTTTCGCGGCAGCGCACGCTTCCGGCATTCATCCGTGCATTGAAGTCATGAACAACCTTCAATATGATGCGGCCGTACCGGGGAATCACGAGTTTAATTATGGATTTGAGACGTTGAAGCATGCTGTTGAAACCTCGCGTTTCCCTTGGTTAGCGTCCAATATTATAGCTAAGGAAACAGGAGAACCGTCATTGGGCAAGCCTTATACAGTGAAACGGATAGAGGATAAGCTGAATGTGGTTATTCTTGGGGCGACAACGCATTATATCCCTCATTGGGAGAAAGCAAGTCATATCGATGGGTTGGAATTCCGTAATAGCCTTGAAGCCGTAAAAGCATGGACCGCCTATATACGGGAGCATGAGCAGCCGGATCTTCTCATTGTCAGCTATCATGGAGGCTTCGAACGCGATTTGGCTAATGGCCAAGCTACCGAGCGGTTAACCGGCGAAAACCAGGCTTACGCGATTTGTGCGGAAGTCCCCGGCATCGATGTCCTGATCACCGGGCATCAGCACCGCTTGATCGCGGAGCAGTTGAACGGGGTGCTCGTCGTGCAGACGGGAAGCAACGGACAAGCCCTTGGGCAATTTACAATTGAGTTTGAGTATAGCGGGGACGGCTGGCGGGTTGTTTCTAAGACTGCCCGGCTGCTTCAGCCGGCGGCGGACACGGCGGCGGATAGGGAAGTAGAGGTCCTAACCGGAGATATGGAAAGAATGACGCAGGAGTGGCTGGACCAGCCCATCGGAACTGCGGAAGGGGACTTGTCCGTTGACGATCCCTTTGAATGCCGCAAGGCTCCGCATCCTTTTGTACAATTTATTCATCAAGTGCAGCTTGAAGCTACAGGAGCGGAAATATCCGCTGCGGCTTTGCTTAGCGAAGAGTGCCGGGGCTTTGGATCTGTCATTACGGTCAGGGATGTGCTGTCAGCCTTTGTGTACCCAAACACGCTAACGGTTCTTCGGTTGACGGGAGAGGATATCCGGCTGGCACTTGAACAGTCTGCTGCTTACTTCGAGCTTGATGCGGCTGGAAAACCAGGTATTAGCGAAGCTTATCTACAACCTAAAGCCCAGCATTACAATTATGACATGTGGGCAGGAATTGAATATGACATTGATCTCTCATTTCCTGTTGGTAAACGCATTACAAGGCTTTCCAGGAACGGAGAAGAGTTAAGCGTGAACGCTGAATACTCCGTGGTGATGAACAGTTACCGCGCTGGCGGCGGCGGAAACTTCGATATGTTCCAAGGGAAGCCTGTTCTCTATGAAGGGGCGGAGGATATGGCCGATTTAGCTGTTGGGCATATCCAGTCTAAAGGCTTGCTGACAGCCTCAGATGATAGGAATTGGCAGTTAATGTGGTAAGTAATAGAAGGAGGGCTACTCTTCTAGCGAAGGGTGGCCTTCTTTTTTTCTGGCTTAAATGTAAGGGTAAGCGCTTAAATGTGAACAAATCGAACATCATTGCGAATAAATTTGAAAAAGGGGCTTGAAAAACAAAATTTACATGTTATATTAAATAACATCAAGTTGAAACGAAGAATGTAAGCTTACATTACGCGAGCAACTGAATAGCCATTGTTCTCTAGGGTTCCGCAGCGATCTAAACCGCTGGCCTGGTCCGAGAGAGGACGCACAGCCAATAGGCTGTGTCCACGGAGGGAGAAAAGCCCGGGAGGATATGAACAATATCTTCCCGCGGCTTTTTTTTATTCTCCGGATTGAAACGCGTTCTGCCGCCTAAGGACGGCGAAGCCGTTTCACCTTGTTTGTCCAGAGATAGGGAGGAGTATGGAGATGAAACAAGAAATTACGCTGCGCCAATCACTTACGCTTGTTCAGGTCGTCGCGCTTGGATTGGCCTGGATGACGCCAATGATTTACTTCTCGGTATTCGGAATCGCTTATGATGCTTCGAAAGGAATGATTACGGAAGCCTACTCGCTCTCGATCGTTGCCATCTTCTTTACGGCGTACAGCTACAGCATAATGGCTAAGATCTTCCCGGGTTCCGGTTCCTCTTATACGTATGTCAAAAAGTCGATGCATCCTATTCCCGGTTTTACGGTAGGATGGGCGATTCTTCTCGATTACTTGTTCTCCCCGATTATTGCCTGCCTGACCTTCGGCATTTATCTGAATGCCCAATTCCCTGCAGTTCCCGCCTATGTGTGGATCATTCTGCTGAATATTATTCTGGCAGTCGTAAACATCGCGGGCATTAAATTCTCCGCCAGCTTAAGCAAGCTGTTTGTTCTCTTCCAGATCATATTTATCGCCTTGTTCTGCGGCTATTTGATGAAAGGCTTATCTGGCGTACATGACGTCGTGCTGCCGTTCACTCACATGGATACCGGATTGTCGACGCTGCTTGCGGGCGCTTCGCTGATCTGCTTCTCTTTCCTTGGCTTCGATACCGTATCGACATTGTCGGAGGAAACCATCAACGCGAAAAAGACGATTCCAAGAGCGATTATGCTCATCATTCTGATTGCGAGTATCCTCTATATTACAACATCCGTTCTGATACAGGTGAGATATCCTAACCTAACCTTTAATAACGTGGATGCAGCCGGCTTTGAACTGATGAAGCTTGCGGGCGGGGCGGCATTAGGGGCGATTTTTACCACGGTTTTAATTTTTGCGATCTTCACGCAAGGGCTGACTTCGGTTACGAGCGTATCCCGTCTGATGTACGTACTGGGCCGCGATTCGATTCTCCCGAAAAAGTTTTTTGGCGCTTTGCATCCCAAATACCGCACGCCGGTTAATAATATCGTGCTTGTATCCGTCATCTCGCTGCTTGCACTTGTCATCAGTCTGGATATGGCCGTCAAATTCGTTAGCTTTGGAGCGTTAACCTCGTTTGCCTTTGTTAATATTTCTGTCATTGTAGAATGTTTTATCAAACGTAAACAGCGTTCGCTCAAGCAAACGTTCCAGTATTTGATTTTCCCGCTGATCGGAGCGTCATTTATTATTTGGCTGATCACGCTGCTCGACTCCCAAGCACTGCTGCTTGGCTGCATTTGGCTCATTTTCGGCGTTACTTATTACCTGTTCCGCACCAGAAAGCTGCGCGCGATGCAAGGGACGCCATCAGCGCCAATCTTCCCGGCATCGGCCGCGATCGAAACGGAATTTAAATAATTATTATGTAATGTATATTGACACGGAAAATCAATCCAATTATACTTGGGCTATGTTAGCAATCATTACATCTGAATAAGTTCCGGAATTGCCGGAACGAAAAAGCTGTCTAGGGTTCCGTTGACGGGTAAACGTCAAGTCTGGTCCGAGAGACGGCGTATGGCGGAAAGCTTATTAAAGCAGCCGGCATATGACACGGAAGGACAAAAGCCTGGGAGATCATTCTCCCGGGCTTTTTATATTCAAAGGGGGACATTGCGATGAGCAGCACTTGGAAAACATCGATCCGCGCGGGGGAGAAATGGTCTGGAGCGGTAAGCAAAGGCAGACTGATTCGTTTTAGGGCTATGGAAGAAGGCGCGAACCTGTCGATTATGCTTTTTAACGCGAAGGATTTGACGGAGCGCTACAACATGCCGGATTCGTTAAAGGCACAATATACCGCGCATTTAACGAAAGGCCATACGCTTATGAGCGATAACGGAAGAGTGCTTGCAAGCATCGTGGAAGACAGCCTGGGCTGGCATGATACAATCAGCGGCTACACGACAAGGGCTCTTACCGACCGCAAGTACGGCGAGACGACCTACCAGGAGTTTCGGAATGAATGGTTCCGGTCCGGACAAGAGAACTTTGCTGTTGAACTGACGCGTAACGGGCTTGGACTCAGAGATATGTCGCCGGTTGTGAATTTGTTCTCCAAGGTTTACGTGGATGACGAAGGGCAAATGCATTATGAGCTAGGTTATTGCGAGGCTGGCGCATCGGTTGTTCTCCGCACCGAAATGGATGTTCTGATTGTCGTATCGAATACTCCTAACCCGCTGGATCCTAGAACGGAATACCCGGCAGTACCGATTAGCATTGAAGTGTCGGCAGCCGAACCGGTGAACGAGGATGATTATTGCCTGAACTTCAGGCCGGAGAACCGCAGAGCCTTCGAGAATACGTGGAGCTACTATCAATTGCTGGAGCTCCAATAGACGGAATATTGCGAAAAATTGAGGGGGATACACCTATGGGAAGCTTTAACCGGGTAGAAAGCACACGCTTGCCTGAGGCAGCGATATATAACGAAGTAGTACTGGCAGGGGATGGCTGGATGCATGATCTGGAGCCTGGTCAAGTGCTTCGCATCGTGGATCTGGAAGGGAATCAGGCGGCGGACACGTTGTTCTTCGATGCGGATAATCCGGAGGATCATTACAGCGCGGTCGCTACGATTACGAATCAGCAGAATATTTATTTGACGACGGGCTCGGTCCTGCTAGCCGAATCGGGCAAAGAGCTGGTGAAGATTGTTGCGGATACATGCGGCCGGCATGACACGGTTGGGGGCTCCTGCTCCGCGCAGAGCAATACGGTCCGTTACGCCCACGAGAAGCTGCACATGCATAACTGCCGGGATACGTTTATGCTGCAGCTTGCTCAGCGGGGCGAGCCCTATAACAAGCGCGATTTGGCGCCAAACGTCAACTTTTTCATGAATGTGCCGGTTACGCCGGAAGGTGGCTTGAAATTCGATGACGGCGTCTCCTCGCCGGGAGCTTACGTGGAAATGCAATCGGTCGGTCGGACTGCCGTTCTGATCAGTAATTGTCCACAGCTGAATAATCCGTGCAATGCCTATAATCCGACGCCGATTCGCGTCTTGATCTGGAACCACTAGCCATCTTGGGAGAAGAGGAGAGATTACGATGTTTACAAAAGTACTGATTGCCAACCGGGGAGCTATTGCGGTTCGAATTGAAAGAACCCTTCGCAAAATGGGAATTGCCTCCGTAGCCGTATACACGAAAGCCGACCAAGACAGCCTGCACGTTGATTTGGCCGATGAAGCGGTGCTTCTGGGTGAAGGACCTGCAAAGGAAAGCTACCTGAACGCGGAACTCATTCTGCAGATTGCCAGAGACACCGGAGCGCAAGCTATCCATCCCGGATACGGCTTCCTAAGCGAGAACGCGGATTTTGCCCGCGCCTGCCGCGAGAACGGCATTGTCTTTATTGGACCTACCCCCGAGCAGATGGAAGCCTTCGGCCTGAAGCATTCCGCCCGCGAGCTGGCCGAGAAAGCCAATGTTCCGCTCCTGCCGGGTACTCCTCTTCTGACCCAGCTGGATGAAGCCGTAGCTCATGCAGCCGAGATCGGCTATCCCGTTATTCTGAAAAGCACGGCCGGCGGCGGCGGAATCGGCATGCGGGTGTGCGAGGACGAAGAAGCGCTGCGCGCTGCCTTCGATAGCGTGCGTCATCTTGCGGAGGCTAACTTCAAGAACGGCGGCATGTTCCTCGAGAAATATATTGCGAAAGCGCGCCATGTGGAAGTACAGATTTTCGGTAACGGCAATGGCGAGGTTGTAGCCCTCGGCGAACGGGACTGCTCGGTGCAGCGCCGCAACCAGAAGGTTGTCGAAGAGAGCCCGGCACCGCAATTCCCGGAAGAGGTGCGGACCGAAATTCTCGCTTGCGCTAAACGTCTTGCGGCCGAGGCTGGATACCGCAGCGCAGGGACGGTTGAGTTCCTGTACGATCCGTCCAGCTTCAAGTTCTACTTCCTTGAGGTAAATACCCGCCTGCAGGTTGAGCATGGCGTAACGGAGGAAGTGCTTGGTCTTGATCTCGTAGAGTGGATGGTGAAGGAAGCAGCGGGAGAGCTAAGCGGCTTGGAAGCTCTTGTTCCGGAGTCTAAGGGCCATAGTATTCAGGCCCGTATCTACGCGGAGGATTGCCTGCAGGGATTCCGTCCAAGCGCAGGCCAGCTGGATCAGGCGTTATTTTCCGGTGAAGCGCGTACGGAAACTTGGGTCCGCGACGGGATTACGGTAACGACGTTGTATGATCCGATGCTCGCTAAAGTGATCGTGCATGGCGAGAACCGCGAAGATGCCATTGCCAAGCTGAAGCAGGCTTTAAACGAGACGCGTTTCTATGGCATTACGACAAATCTGCAGTATGTCCAGGCGCTGCTTGACGAGAACCAATTCGTTGCAGGCGATGTATTTACCCAGCTGTTAAACGGTTTTGCCCCGGCAGAGTCCGCGCTTGAAGTACTGGACGGCGGCGTTCAGTCGACGGTTCAGGACTACCCGGGCAGGGTTGGCCACTGGGATGTAGGCGTGCCGCCATGCGGACCGATGGATCCTCTCGCTTTCCGGATCGGCAACAAGCTGCTCGGCAATGCCGATCAGGCAAGCGGTCTTGAACTGACGCTGCGCGGCGGCTCCTATAGATTCCGTGAGAGCATGCTGTTCTGCGTAACTGGCGCCGATATGAAGCCGGCTCTGGACGACGCGGCTATTCTGATGTACACGCCGGTAAGAGCGGAACGCGGGCAAGTGCTTAGCTTCGGAGAGTCGGAGGAAGGTCTGCGTACGTACCTCCTGATCGAAGGAGGTTTTGACATGCCGCTTGTTTTGGGCAGTGCAGCAACGTTTACGCTTGGCGGCTTTGGCGGTCATGGCGGACGCGCGCTGCGAACCGGGGACGTCCTTGGCGTGAACCGCCAGCAAGGAACGGCAGAGAGCGTGGTTAAGGATCCGCTTCCCACAAAGCTTCACCCGGCTATTTCCCGCGAATGGACGATCGGCGTAATTCCGGGGCCGCATTGCACAAGCGAGTTTTTGAAGCCGGAGTATCTGGAACAGCTTGCGAATACAAGCTTCGAGGTTCACTTCAACAGCTCGAGAACCGGCGTGCGCTTGATTGGTCCGGCTCCGCTGTGGGAGAGGGAAGACGGAGGGGAAGCTGGGCTTCATCCATCCAATATTCACGATAATGCCTATGCTGTCGGAACGCTCGATTTGACCGGCGATATGCCAATCCTGCTTGGTCCGGACGGCCCTAGCCTTGGCGGCTTCGTCTGCCCGGTAACGACGGCATCGGCCGAATTCTGGAAGCTGGGCCAGCTCCATCCCGGCGATAAAGTACGCTTCCAGCTCGTAACGCTGGAAGAAGCCGAAGAGCTTCGCAAGCAGCAGGAGGAACTGCTGAATGCGATTGAGGAGGGTCTTGCGAGTGGGCTTCAAGCTGGCGGATTGCCGGCTTTACATGTTGCATTTTCGCCGGAATATCCGGTTCTGTACCGCGAGGATGCAGGGCGCAAGTTCCCGATTACCATCCGCTGCAGCGGCGACGAGAATCTGCTTGTCGAGTATGGTTCCCTGGAGCTGGATCTTCTGCTTCGCTTCCAGGTGCATGCACTTATAGAAGCTATCCGCGACAACGGCGTCATTCCGGTGTTCGATCTGACGCCTGGCGTCCGTTCGGTGCAGGTGCATATCGATGCCGCGCGGATGAGCGTCCGCGAAGCGGCCAAACAGCTCCTTGCCATTGACGGCAGCCTGCCGCCGCTCGAATCGATCCGTGTTCCGTCCCGTATTGTCCGTCTTCCTTTATCGTGGGATGATCCGGCGACGCAGCTCGCAATTGACCGCTACCAGCAGAACGTTCGCCCGGATGCGCCTTGGTGCCCGAGTAATCTGGAGTTCATCCGTCGCGTGAACGGTCTTGACAGCATCGATGATGTTCAGCGCATTGTATTTGACGCCAGTTACCTCGTGCTTGGTCTTGGCGACGTCTATCTTGGCGCACCGCTGGCTACTCCAATCGATCCGCGTCACCGGCTTGTGACAACGAAGTACAATCCGGCCCGCACCTGGACACCGGAGAATGCCGTTGGCATCGGCGGAGCTTATATGTGCGTATACGGCATGGAAGGACCTGGCGGCTACCAGTTTGTTGGACGGACGATCCAAATGTGGAACAAGCTGCGTTCGACGGAAAGCTTCAAAGCCGGCAAGCCGTGGCTGCTCCGCTTCTTCGATCAGATTCAATTCTATCCGGTTACGGCTGAGGAATTGCTGCAGCTGAGGGAGGATTTCCCGCGCGGCAGGTTCGAGGCGGATATTACGGAAACAACGTTTGATCTTGGCGAGTATCTGCAGTTCCTGGATTCCATCGAGGAAAGCGCGGATAAGTTCCGCAGCCAGCAGCAGTTAGCCTTTAATGAAGAAAGAGATCGCTGGAAGGAGCTTGGACTTGCCGAATACGTGTCGGAGCAGGATTCGGCGAAGCCTGTCAGCGATGAAGAGCTGCCTTCGGACGTGGACGCCATGAAATGCTCCATGCCGGGCAGCGTATGGAAAGTGCTTGTAAATCCGGGCGATTCCATAAAGAAAGGCGATACGCTTATCATCGTAGAATCGATGAAAATGGAGTTCTCGCAAAATGCTCCGTTTGACGGCATCATTCATTCCGTGCATGTCAAGCCGGGTGACGGCGTTAATGCCGGCCAATTGATTGTCGGCATTTCGAAACTAGTGGAAAGAGAGCTGAGCCGCATATGAGCGAACTCCAATCGTTAATGACCATTTCCTGGCTTCGCGAGCAATACGCGAACGGTGCTCTTACGCCTTCGGAAGTTGTTCAATCCATTATTGAGCGTGCCGAATCCGATAACGCAAAGAATATCTGGATAACGCCGCCGTCGCTGGCGTACATTCAGCGGTACCTAGACCGGTTGAATGAGCTGGACCGTACTTTGCTGCCGCTGTGGGGGATCCCGTTTGCGGTAAAAGACAACATCGACGTTGCCGGCATGCCCACAACGGCAGGCTGCGAGGATTATTCTTATCTGCCTTCCGCGCATGCGGCAGTCGTTGAACGTCTTATTCATGCCGGTGCAATCCCTGTCGGCAAAACCAATCTCGACCAGTTTGCAACCGGTCTCGTCGGTACCAGAAGCCCGTACGGCGATACGCATAATGCGCTGCGTCCGGAACTCATCAGCGGCGGCTCGAGCTCGGGCTCGGCCGTGGCGGTCGCTTTGGGGCAAGCGGTATTTTCCCTCGGCACGGATACGGCTGGCTCCGGCAGGGTACCCGCCGCGCTGAATAATCTGGTGGGTCTTAAACCAAGCGTTGGCGCATGGCCGAGCAAAGGGGTTGTTCCGGCTTGCGAGAGCCTGGACTGCGTGACGGTATTTGCCCATAATCTAGAGGATGCGGAGCTGGTGGACCGGGTTGTCCGCGGCATTCAGGCGGATGATCCTTGGTCGAAGGAGATAACGGTTGGTCAGCGCAAGCTCCCTGCTAAGCTGCTTCTTCCGGATGGCCCCTTGTCCTTCTATGGACCGTTTGCCGATTCGTACCGCTTGGCTTGGGAGAAATCCGTAAATAAGCTAAAGGCTTTAAAGCTTCCTGTAGAATATGTAGATATTCAATTATTCCAGGCTGCGGCAGCTTTATTATATGAAGGTCCATGGGTGGCCGAGCGCTGGTCGGCGCTCGGAAGCTTCATCGAAGCGCATCCGGGTGTGACGTTCCCGGTTACGGAAAAAGTACTCCGGGGCGCGACCAAGCCGGAATTTGACGCGGCATCCGTGTTTACCGCCTTTCACAAGCTGCAAAGCTATAAGCTGGAAGCTAAAAAGCTGCTTCAAGGCGCGGTGCTCGTCATGCCGACGGCAGGCGGGACGTGGACACGCGAACAAGTGGCGGTTGACCCGATCAGCACGAATAGCGCGATGGGGCTGTATACGAACCACTGCAATCTGCTCGATCTGAGCGCTCTTGCCGTTCCTTCCGGCGATGCGGCTCCGGAATTGCCGTTTGGCATAACGCTGTTTGCCGGGTCAGGCGAGGAAGGCATGCTATTCCGGCTTGGCGAAACCATTCGTACGGCACAAGAGCCTCAGCCATCTACGCTTGTGGCTGTATGCGGCCTTCATATGAGAGGTCTGCCGCTCGAACGCCAAATGCAGGAGCATGGGGCCGTTTTTATCCGGGAGGACCGGACGTCACCGTCTTATAAACTGATGAAGCTGCAGACGGTCCCTTCAAAGCCGGGGCTTCTGAAGCTTCCGCAAGGCGGGGCGTCCATTGAAGTAGAAGTGTGGGAGATGCCGATTGCCACATTCGGAGCCTTTACGGCTGCTATACCGGCTCCGCTTGGAATTGGCAAAGTCGAGCTCGAGGATGGCAGCATCGTGCCGGGCTTTATCTGCGAGGCTTTCGGGACGGTTGATGCTGAGGATATTACTTCCTATGGAGGCTGGAGAAAAGCGCTTGCCGCCATTGCAGAAGCGAAAGCGGAAGCAACGCTGTAGCTCGATTGACTCCAAGAATAGCCAACTATTATAATTTAAGAAGACAGACGCACTTATCCTTGATGGAAAGTGCGTTTTCTTTTTCCGGGAGGGGAGACTCGTCATGAATCATGTTTATATTATTTCCGGTCCTGCAGGAGTAGGGAAGTCCACGACATCGAAGCAGCTTGTGCAACGCTTCTCGGATTCTGCGTATATTTCCGGTGACTATATTAGCCATCTGCATGTAAAAGGCAGGCAAAAGCCTTGGGAGAGCCAAGAAGAACTTGCGCTTATTTGGACAAACCTATTGGCATTGACCCGCAACTTTCTTGCTCAAGGTATTGATGTCGTAATCGACTATGTGACTTTTCCGAATGAAGCGTTACGGTTGAAGGAACAGCTGGGAGGGACCTTGGCGAACGTTTCCTATGTTGTGCTATGGACGGATCGGGAAACGCTGCTGACCCGGGATCAAACGCGGCTTCCCGAGCACCGGATGGGAGAACGCTGCCTAATATTAATGAACGAATTCCTTGAATCGGGAGTTGAGAATCGGCATATTGTTAATAACAACAACCGCTCAATTGAACAGGTCATAGAGATGATTATCGCAGACGAACGGTATATACTGTAGGTAGGGCGTGCATAAAGAGGTGGCCAATGAAAGGTCTGGAAGTTATTTATACTTATATGGAAAGGCTTGATCAGTATACAATAGAACAATTACGTTACCGGATAAAGCCCGGAACCTGGTCCCTCGGTCAGGTCTATTCGCATATCGTTGATGTTGCTCTTGAATATCTGGACAATATCAGGCAATGCGACGAGTCCTGCAGCGAGCAGCCGAGCGGCAAAACGGAAGCAGGCGAGAGATTGTTCGAAGAGGGCGCTTTTCCGCCGGTAAAGATCAAATTGCCCGAAGGTATGGAATACAGTCCAGACGATGTAAAAAACAAAGAAGATCATCTTTTTGATTTGAATCAATTAATAGATAACATGAGAGTTTGGGATTTGCGGATTGCCGCCATCCATCCCCTTTATAAGGTGAGACACGGCGGATTTGGCTGGTTGAATGCCAGAGAGTGGCATGATCTGATTGAGATGCATACCCGTCATCATTTACGACAAATAAAGGAGATCGAAGAACAATGGAACAAAGTGACAGTCGACAGGTGAGCACAATATGAAAGGGCTAATTGATCCGGACAGACGAATCGCAGACCTGGTCAAACAAGTCGATCATCGCGTCCTGGCTTTATGGGCGGCGGATTGTGCCGATCGGGCCCGTCCATGCTTCGAAATTGTCCTCTCCGAGGATAACCGCATGCAGGAGGCTATTCTTGCAGCCCGCGCCTGGTCGCGCGGCGAGCTTCCGATGTCCTCCGCGCGCAAAGCGGCGTCTGCAGCGCATACCGCTGCACGCGATGTCATTACAGCTAGCAGCGCAGCATCCCGAGCCGCACGGGCAGCCGGTCATGCGGCAGCAACTGCCCATGTTGCCAGTCATGCCGTACATGCCGCGTCTTACGCGGCTACGGCTATCCGGGATCGGGCAGATAAAGCGCAAGCCAAGCTGATCGCCGATCAGGAGCGGGAATGGCAATATATGCGCCTTGTTGAACTGCTTGAGCAATTAAGATAAAGCTTTCTATTATTTAATCTATAATGCTGGGACAAAGGGGCATTAGAACGTGCAGATCGGCGAGATTCAGGAACTATACAGATATCCGGTAAAATCGTTTGCAGGTGAGAAGCTTGAGGATTGCGTAATCGAAGAGTATGGCATGCTCGGAGACAGGTTTGTCACCTTTTACGATGAGACGAAGAAGGATTGGTATAAATACATAACGGCAAGGAACATACCCAATCTATTGAACTATCAGGCGTCGTTCCAGGATGGGGAAATCCGGATTACGGGACCTGACGGACAAGAGTACGGCTGGGATGAACGATTACTGGAAGAGATCCAGAGCCAGACGAAGACAAGGCTGACGATGTCGGCTATGAAAGAAGCGCATCCCGAGCATCCGCAGCTGTTGTCCGTCGACGGAGCGAGTATTCTGATCATTACGGACAGCTCCTTGAACAAGCTTCAGCAGACTTGGGGCAAGGAGCTTGACGAGCGCCGTTTCCGTGCCAACTTCGTGGTTAAGGTCGCGGAAGACACGATTACAGAAGGCGATTGGATCGGCCGCAGGCTGACGATTGGCGATGTGCAGCTGCAGGTCGACAGCTTCTGCCAGCGCTGCGTGCTGATTACCATGAATCCGGATACCCAGGTGAAAGACCCAACTTTGCTTCGAAAAGTGAACGAAGAGTTTAATCTGCATTTTGGCGTATATGCTTCAGTCGTGAAGACCGGTACAATCAAGCAAGGTGATAAGGTTTTGCTGGCGGCAGAATAATAATGGTGGAAACCACGGGTATCCGTGGTTTCTTTTTTGTTGCGTTTGTTAGTGATTAGCACAGAATGAAAAAACCTCCTGTAGTGTATGCTAATTCCGTATTACAGCTGCACTGGTTCAAGTGAATAGATTGCGGGTAATGCACGTATAGATGATGCGTCAATTGCAGGTAGAAGAAAGAACGGAGGGGATCGATCGCAATAAGCGGCTGATCCCTTTTGTAATAGAAATGGATGGAGGAACCCGCTTGGAAATCTTTGTTATCGTACTCGTCATGCTTGTCCTGATTGGCGTGTCCAATGTCATTTATCGTTTTATTCCATTCGTGCCGGTTCCGCTTATCCAGATTGCGCTCGGAGCTGTAATTGCCGTTATTCCGATTGGGTTCCATCTGCATCTGGAGCCGGAACTATTCTTTATCCTGTTCATCGCACCGCTCTTGTACAACGACGGAAGAAATACACCGCGCGATGAGCTATGGCGGTTGCGTGCTCCCATTCTGCTGCTGTCCGTAGGGCTGGTGTTCGCAACGGTAGTTGTGGTTGGCTATACGATTCACTGGATGATTCCGACCATTCCTATTGCTGCTGCCTTTGGTCTTGCGGCTATTTTGTCTCCAACGGATGCGGTTGCCGTTGGCGCCCTAGCCGGACGGATTCAGCTGCCCAAAAGCTTGATGCGCTTATTGGAAGGCGAAGCCCTGATGAATGATGCATCCGGTCTTGTTGCCTTCAAATTCGCCATCGCTGCAGCCATGACAGGAGTATTCTCGCTGCATAAAGCAACGTTCAGCTTTATTGTTATTGCTGTCGGCGGACTGCTCATTGGGGCAGTGCTTGCTTTTCTAATCATTGGAATCCGGCAGCTGCTTAGAAGGGCAGGACTGGAGGACGAGACGATGCATATGCTGCTGCAGCTCGTTACGCCGTTTCTGCTCTATCTAATCGCGGAAGAACTGGGCGTATCCGGTATCCTAGCGGCAGTGGCCGGCGGAATTGTCCATGCCATAGAGGATGACCGGGTTGATCACAGCATGCCAAGGCTGAAGGCTGTATCGGTCAATACCTGGTCGGTAATCCTGTTTATCTTAAACGGGCTTGTCTTTGTTATTTTAGGTCTTCAAATCCCGCAGGTCACCTCGGTAATCTTCAAGGATCCTGACTTTAATAACGGAGTCGTCATTGGTTATGCGATCGTTATTTTTGTGCTGCTGCTGGTGCTCCGGTTCGTCTGGACCTTCCTGTTCACCTGGTTTGGAAAAGATAAGCTCAGTCTCAAAGTCATTGTTCTTACGACGGTTTCCGGTGTAAGGGGAGCCGTAACGCTCGCAGGTGCTTTTTCGATACCGTTGGTGCTCAATAACAGTAATCCCTTCCCTCAAAGGGATTTGATTATTTTTCTCGCCGCCTTTATTATTCTGCTGTCGCTTCTGACGGCCAGTATCCTGCTTCCGTTAATCGCGAAGAAACGAATGATTGCGGATGAATCGGAGAAGGCCCATGAGGAACGGGAATGGCAGATGAAGGTGCTGGGAGCTGCTATCCGCCATCTGGAGCGGGTAAACCATGAGGCGAATGAAGAGGCGATAGAGTCCGTCATTGCCGAGTACCGCAGGATGATCCTGGAGCTGGAGATGCGCGAGAACCAGAACAGACCGCTGCCCCGCCGCCGTCAGCAGGAGCTCGAGATGCGGATTGTAGCGCTCGATATCGAACGGAAATATGTAAATGAGCAGCTGGAGAAGGGCAGCATCAGCGAGAAGCATGCGAATTTCTACTATAAAATGCTGGATCAGATCGAGCTTATCTTGGCTAACCGGCTCCATTTGTGGCGTATGGTATTGAAAGGAATATGGAGCAAAGTGAAAGCGAACTTCACTAGCGCAGGCCGAAAATTAGCATTCTCCGAGGCCGATATCGCAACGCTTCGCGGACTAAGACTGCAATGCTCGGAGGCGGTACTTGAAGAGATGGATGCCAGATGCCAGCCCGATACAAAAGACGATCCGACGGAATGCGTAACGGCGTATTATCATCAGATTATTAAACGGATGAAGGCGATGCCGATCCATTCGAGGAATAAGACTCATGACTTTAATGAAGCGCGAAAAGAGATGCACTGGATTGCGATCCAGGCCGAAAGGGATGAGGTTCAGACCTTGTACGAGAAAGGAACCATCGACCGGGAGCTGGCTTCAAATCTGCGGCGGCATATCCGTGACCGCGAGGCGGCTATGTACGAGGAGGATGAAATCGGTTAATCTTAAAGTTGTGCCGTATTTTGCACAGTATACTTTAAGATTGAAGGAGAGATGCACATCATGACGCAGTCCTATCATATTGTTGGCCTGACAGGCAGCTTGCGCAAAGCTTCCCTGAACAAAACGCTGTTAAAAAACGCGGCGGTGTTTTTACCTGAGAACTATACATACACGTACGCCAACCTTGGCGATCTGCCGCTTTATAATCAGGATCTCGAGGAGGATCTGCCGGAATCCGTCAAGCAGTTCGCCGAGCTGTGCAGCTCTGCAGACGGCTTCTTGATCAGTACTCCCGAATATAACGGACTAATTACCGGCGTGCTCAAGAACGCACTCGATTGGGTATCCCGGAAAAATATCGGCGCGCCGCTTGCGACGAAGCCGGTTGCCGTTATGGGTGCTTCATCCGGCCCGAGCGGCACGGCAAGAGCGCAAACGAATATGCGCCAGCTGATTTTTGCGCTTGATATGGATCCGGTAAACCGTCCGGAGCTAAAGCTTGCCCAGGCGCATTTGAAGTTTGACGATGACGGCCGGTTAACGGACTTTGCTACCTTGCAGGTGCTGCAGCAATTAATGGACAAATTCGTCCATAAAGTTGAACGTTCGAAGGAATAGCGGAAATGAGAAATAACAACGGGATTTATTTGCGGATGCTTGAGCCTGGCGACATAAAACCGCTGCTTGAGCTGAAGCTGCGGAATCGTATATTCTTTCAGCCTTTTGAGCCCATACGTGATGAGAAGCATTATACGCTGGAGGAGCAGGGTAAGGAAATCGGTAACGGAATTTCCGCTGCACAGCAGGGACAGGCTTACTTTTACGGAATATTCCTGACGGAAACGGATGAGCTGATTGGCCGGATTGCCCTGACAGGCGTGTCCCGCGGCGTGTTCCAGAATGCGTACATGGGCTACTTTATCGATCAGGCTCATAACGGCCAAGGTTATGCGACATCAGCCGTTTCGGCAGTTGTAAGCGAAGCCTTTGAGGAGCTTCAGCTGCATCGTATTCAAGCGGGTGTAATGCCAAAAAACGAGCGTTCCATCCGCGTACTCCAAAAGGCAGGCTTCAGACAAGAAGGCTTAGCCCGGCGTTACCTAAAAATAAATGGTCAATGGGAAGACCATCTCTTATTTGCAATCACGAAAGAAGACATCTCTAACTAAAAAAGCGGCTGTGCAGTAGTAATTCTGCGCAGCCGCCTTTTTCTTATTCCCTCAAAAGGTTAAAAGAAAACGGAGCATTTCGAATGATTCTGGAGAAGCGATAGCGCTCGCTTTTGCTCGTGGACTCCAACGATATAACCTAATTAAAGGAATCCACGAGCAACGGCGATCGGAAGAACATTCAAAATACGCAGTTTGCCCTTTTAACCGCAAACTCTCATGTTTCAAACAAAACCTGTCCCGTCAATGACAAATCATAACCGGAAACGGAACGAAGCTCATTTTGAAAAGCAGGGGAGTTAATGATGCCCTGGACGGCTGCAATCCACGCCATATTCTCCGGCTTCTTCAGCAGCACCAGATCATATTGCTCTTGAATGAGCGGAATAAAGTCCACATTGCCCACGATATTAGCTGCTTTCTCAATGCCAACCCCAACATCGGCTTCCCCCGATGCAACCTTCCCGGCGACACCGATATGATTGCTTTCCTCATGTTCATAGCCGGTAAGCTGTTCAGCCTTTATTCCGTGGAGCCTCAGCTGTTCGTCGAGCAGAACCCGGGCACCGGAGCCTTTCTCCCGGTTTACGAACCGGAGGCCTGGTCGTCCAAGATCCGCCCAGCCGCCAAGCTGGAGAGGATTTCCCTTGGCAACATACAAGCCTGCGCGGCGCTTGAGTAAATGAACTACTTTATAAGAGGAGCCAATCAATAATCTCCTGACGTAGGGGAGGTTGTATTCGCCCGATTCGCCATCCAGCAGATGAGTGCTGACAATATCCGATTCTCCTTTATACATGGATATCAGGCTATCCAGACTGCCGACATAAGAGCGTAAGGGACGGATGCCCGGTATATGTTTTTCCATATGCTTCGCAAGCAGATCCAGGCTTACATCTTGACCGGTAATGACAATCGGGCGGCTGCTTCCGACGGGAAAGCTATTCGCGGACTGTGCAATAGGATGTATGGGTGCGGAAAATTCCGTTCCTTTTCCCGCGTTTTTTGTTTTAAGTTTATAGGCTTCAAGATCCGATGCATCGACCCGCATCTGCTTGCCGACACGGTAGGAAGGCAGATCGCCTTTCTTGATCAAATCATAGACGGTTAGCTTGGATACTTTAAGAATCTGGGCGATTTCTTCGGTTGTATAGGAAATATCATCGGCCATTAAAGTCTTCACCTTCAATTCAACGGTTTGGCCATATTGTAACATAACATACAACTCTATTGTGCTTCGGAAACAAAAAGTCAATTTTCTATTGGATTGTATAGTGATGTATGATATAAACTAGTTATAAATAGATATAAACAGATATATTTGGAGGAGATCGGATGAGCAGAAAGTTTAAAAGCAGTTTGGTTTTATTAGGTCTGGCTATTATGGTGCTTGTTATGGCGGCTTGCGGCAACAACAATACAGCTGCTAATAACGCAACCAGTACCAACGCAGCAGGCAGCAATGCCAGCACAAGCACAGCTAATACTACAAAAAATGAACCTCAAACGAAGGTTGAGCTTACCATATCCGCTGCGGCCAGCTTGACGGATGCGCTTAACGACATTCAGAAAACGTACGAGGAGAAAAATCCGAATGTGAAGCTGAATTTCAACTTTGGCGCTTCGGGCGCTCTGCAGCAGCAAATTGAACAAGGAGCTCCGGCCGATCTGTTCCTGTCCGCTGCCGCGAAGAACTTGAAGGCACTGGTTGACAAGCAGCTTATTGATACGGACAAACAAACGAACCTGCTCAGCAACGAGCTTGTTGTAGTCGTTCCGGCAGATGGCGGCGTTGCGCTTGCAACGGAAGCTGATCTGACCAAAGCGGATGTGAAGCATGTAGCGATCGGTATTCCGGAGAGCGTTCCGGCCGGCAATTACGCGAAAGAATCGTTAACCAATGCGAAGCTGTGGGATTCTCTGCAATCCAAATCCGTGCAAGGCAAGGACGTTAGACAAGTGCTTCAATATGTAGAGACAGGCAACGCGGACGCAGGCTTTGTGTATAAGACGGATGCTTTAACTTCGGATAAAGTGAAGATCGCGTTTAATGTGGATCCGGCAACCTACACGGCCATCCAGTATCCGATCGGAATCGTGAAAGCAACGAAACACAGCAAGGAAGCGGAGGATTTCTACACGTATTTGCAATCGCAGGAAACGCTTGACGTGTTCGTGAAATACGGCTTCTCCGTACCTGCAAAATAATAGATTTAACAAAAAGAACGGGCAGCCCCCGTTCTTTTTCTTTTGGTTTGTTTTACGGGGGATGCAAATCGGATTAAACTGGAAATTAGTGAGAAGAGGAGGTATTCATGCGTAAAGTTTTGGTTGCCGCGGTTATTATGTTTGTTCTTGCAGTTATGGTTTTATCCCGTAAGGGTGAGGAAGGTTTTCGAATTACGGTCCACAATCATTTGGATCAGGAAATTAACCAGCTGACTCTTGTTTATCCCAAAGGTTCGCAAATATTTAAGATGGAGGCTCATTCGGAGCAAAAGCTCCATGTCATGCCTAAAAATTTCGGAGAAGGCTCCATAACCCTGCTGTATGAGGATAAGCTTACGAAACAGGAAATCACGATTTTTGGCTATATCGAAAATAATTACAGAGGAAAAGCCGACGTTACCATTGATTCGAAAGCGGAGAACGGTGAACTGCAGGTCGCGGTGAAAACAGAGGACCATCTTTATTAAGCTAAATAACTTAGGTTAGAAACCGCGATCTCGGATCGTGGTTTTTTTTGGTTAATTTTCAGGAAGATTATGCAAACTAAGATTTATTCTATCCTTGGCAGAGGTGTGCGGATGACTTTTTCTAAAACATTGCGAAACATGATCGTTAAGGAATCGGGGAACAATTCCGATCCGAACAAGCAGCCTCCACCCGAACAGGACTCCCAGCCGCCAACGCTCGCGCACACGCTTGATGAGTTTAAAGAATGCAGCGACATTACGCACCGCACGTTCCCGGATTATCAGGTTGACCTTGTGTACTTCGATCAATTGACGGACAAGGATAAGCTTAGCCGGCATATTTTGTCTCCTCTGCTTAGCGGAAGCGGTGAGGAAATCGCCATGATGCTAAAGCATTTGCAATCCTTCAAAACAACCAGCAGCAAGACGTTAATTCTGGATGTATTGTCCGGCGGCATAGCCGTATTTAATGGCCCGGATGCATATGTTTTTGATGTTTTCAGCCCGGAATCAAGAGCGATCAGCCAATCCGAAACGGAGACGGTTATTACCGGCCCGCATGATGCTTTTACGGAGCAAATCAATACAAGTCTTGCCATGATTCGCGCCAGGCTCAAGAGCTCCCATCTAAAGGTGATTAAGCTGTCGGTTGGCGAGATTACCAAGACGGATGTGTATTTGCTCTATGTGAAGGATATCGTCAATATGAAGTTTGTTGAAGAGGCGAAAACACGGATTCAGAAGATCGAGGTTGACGCTATTCTCGATACGAATATGCTCATTCAATACATGGATGACAATAAATACTCGATATTTCCGCAGTATCTGACTTCGGAGCGACCGGACGCCATTGTCTCGAAGCTCGTTGCCGGACGCGTAGCGGGCCTTGTGGATGGAAGCCCGTCCGCACTTTCATTGCCGACTTCGTTTTTCGAGTTTTTCTCTTCGTCCGACGATTATTATCAGCGATGGATATTGGGCAGCGCGATCAGACTGCTCCGCTTCATTGCGTTTCTTATTACGATTAGCTTTACTGCCCTATATGTATCCGTTACGACGTTTCATTACGAGATGATCCCGGAGAATCTGCTGATGACGCTTACCGAATCCAGGACGAGAGTACCTTTTCCGCCGTTATATGAAGCCTTGCTCATGGAGGTTACGATAGAACTGCTGCGTGAGGCAGGGGCCAGACTTCCAACCAAGATCGGCCAGACCATTGGCATCGTTGGCGGTATCGTAATCGGGCAAGCGGCCGTACAGGCTGGGCTAACCAGTAACATCCTGATCATCGCCGTCGCTTCATCGGCGATTGCCTCGTTCGTCATTCCGAGCTATGTAATGAGCGCATCGATCCGCTTAATCCGGTTTGGCCTTATTTTATTGACTGGCTTCTTGGGCAATTTTGGACTGGTGGTTGGCATTGCGGCTATCGTCATTCACTTAAGCGGACTGACCAGCATGGGATCTTCTTACCTTAATCCTGTTGCTCCGTTTGAGCCAAAGGACTGGAAGGATATTTTCATTCGCGCTCCGTTCCAGTGGTTGCGTGAGAGACCATCACAGAGCGCTTCCCCTAACATGGTGCGAAATAAAACCAAGGAGTGATTGCCATGAATACCGAGACGAAGGAGAAGCTTTCCCCGTTCCATACCACAATCCTCGTCTATATGATTCAAACCGGTGTGATGGCGCTAATCCTTCCTCAGTTGCTTGCAGAGACATTTGGAACAAACGGATGGATTACGGTACTGGGATTTGGGCTAATAGCGGCCGTAAATATCCTCTTGATTGGTGCGGTATATAAGCTTGGGAAAGGACGTTCGATCTTTCAGATTCTGGAGCAGTCGATCCCCAAGTTTCTGCTCGTGCCGGTTTATTTGGCTATTGCTTTGAATTGCGCGATGCTTGGATGTATGGCCGGGAAGGAGTATATTCTTATCTTCCAAATGTATGCCTTTCCGACCACAAATCCGATGGAATTCAAGCTGATCATGGATGCCTTAGTCTTTTGGCTGCTGACAAAGGGCTTGTATAACATCTCGAAGGCTTCCACCGTCTTCTTTTGGTTGTTCGCGTGGATGTTTTTGCTGCTGTTCTTTTTCTATTCGGACTTTAACTGGTCAAGATTAACGCCTTTTCTATTCAAGGGAGGACATTTCAGTTACCTGGAAAGCCTCGATATTTATTCATCGTTTCTTGGTTACGAGGTCCTTCTTCTTGCGTTTGGTTATATGAATCAGAGGACGAAATTTGTAAAGTCTGCCTTGATCGGCAACGGCATGACAACTTTCACTTATTTTTATCTTTCCATCGTTACCTTTGGAGTCTATAGTCTCGAGCAGTTGAAAAACAAAGCTTTTCCCGTTCTTGAAATGTTAGCCTATATCCGGTTTCCCTTTATTGAAAGGATGGAAAATTTACTGTACGGTTTCATTTTGTTTACCGCCCTATTCTCCATTGTTATGTATGAGTGGTGTGCATTGGAAATGGTCAAGCAATCCTTCCCCAAGCTGAAAGGCAATTTCCTTGCGTTTATACTTGTGATGACATGTTACTTGATCGCCTTCATACCGGACACGCTTAACGAGGTGGGGGATTGGCTTAGTACGTTAAGTTTGATTGAATGCGGCATTGCATTTGGCTTGCCCGTAATACTGCTTATTGTACTTATGTTTCAGAATATGGGGAGTAGTCCTGCTCATGAAAAAAATGCGAATTAGCTTGCTTGCGTTGGTTATGCTTATTGTGCTTCCTGGCTGCGATTACCGGATTTTGGAAAGAATCGGTTTTACCTATGCGGCCAGCTATGACACCGCTCCGGAAGATCAGGTGGAAATTGCCATCAGCGTGCCAAGAGCGGAGCCAACGATTAAATTAAAGAGGGAAATCCATTCCGCAGTTGGCAGAAGCTCGAAGGATGCGAGAGTTAAATTTTCCAATGAGACAGACTTGCTGCTTGTTAACGGCCAGATTCGCGTGCTGCTTTATTCGGATGCTCTCGCGCGTAAAGACTTGTCCAATGAAATCAACAGTGTTCTGAGGGATACGTCAATCTCACCGCTCGTTAAAATCACGTTGGTAAGCGGCAATGCAAAAGATTTGCTGGTCAAAGATTACAAGCAGCATCTTTCCACCGACAAATACATTAACCGCCTGTTAGAAAAATCGAGTAGCAACCATCGTATTCCGAAGACAACCCTATACGAGTTTGAAAGGGATTATTACGATGACGGGATTGATCCAGTCGCTCCTGTTCTGAAGGAAGTGGGCAATGATATTTCGGTCGATGGCATAGGGTTATTTCAGGATTATAAATACGTTGCCAAAATTCCTAACAAGGATTCCTTGTTATTTGCGATCTTGCGGGGTAATTTCAAGAAAGGGGATATGAGCCTGGATCTCGGGAGAAGCGAAGAAAAAGGTTCTCTTGAATTTATCATGTTTTCTTCCGTTCTCAGCGATCGAAAGGTACATGTCGAACATAAAGCAGGCGGAACGATTCATGTATCTATAAACGGTCATATCAGAGGTTCTGTTCATGAATACATCGGGAACAAGAAGTTAAGCAATGATGCACAGCGGCATGAGGTGGAGAGCAAGGTTTCGGAAATTTTGTCGGCTAGAGCAAATCGACTGATCAAGCAGTTGCAACAGCATAAAGTGGACAGCCTGGGCATCGGTATCTATGTCCGCAACAGCATGAAATACGAGGCGTGGAAGAAGCTGGACTGGCGCGAGGAGTACCCAAAAGTCGAGATCGACTGCAAGCTGCATTTTAAAGCGAAGGATTATGGGAAAATGAGGTAGTCCGGAAACATTTCAACGGTTGCCGGCCGGAACGATTATTGTCCGGTAAAACAAACAACAAGCCCGCTGTAGGCACCAGCCTGCAGCGGGCTTGTTTGTGTCTTATTGCATCGAGCGGTATGGCGTCGAATGCATGCCGTCGTTTTGGGAGTTGAAGTTCGAATAAGAATGTTGTGGCTGTTGCGATGCATATCCCGTGTTGTAGGACGGAGTATGGGTATTAAAGGATTGCGAAACCGAAGAGTTGAATTGCGTGTGAATCATATTCTCCACTTGTCTGCATATTTGCGATACTTGCTGAAGCTGCTGAATAGCGGTTTGGTGGCCTTGGAGAGCGGTTTGGATGATTTGAGCTGCTTTTTGCTCGCGTGCCGCAAGCTCTTCAAGACGTTGCGCATTTTGCTGTTCTTGCTGAAGCAGCATTTGATAATTTTGGCTGGCTTGTTGCGTTTGGTTAACCAGCTGTTGAATCACTTGCTCACATTGATGAAGGGATTGGCTTGCTTGATTGTTGTTTGCGAACTGCATGTTGTTGAATTCCTCCTTTGGTTTGACGAACACGTATATAGTCCCTTACGGCTTGATTACTATTCAAATTTTTAAGCCGTAATAAATTGAATTGGAAAGGACCATTCTAATAGGCGGTGCTCAATTTAATCCCGACTGGTTTACTTGGAGGAAGTAATGGAAAAAAAGAAGCGATTAGATTTGGCTTCCATCGCAACAATTCCTTTAACGATGACTTTGGCAAATTCAATTTTGATCCCCGTTCTTCCTTCCATGCAGAAAGCAATGGGAATAACCACGGTACAATCCAGTTTGTTAATTACGGCTTATGCGGCTGTAGCGATCTTGTTTATTCCGATTGCGGGATATCTGTCAGACCGCATCGGAAGGAAAAAAGTGATTCTGCCTGGGCTGCTGCTGGTTGCGGCGGCAGGCGCCTTTTGCGGCTTTGCCGCTGTTTCGTTTAATAAACCATACGCTCTTGTTATGACGGGGAGGTTATTTCAGGGATTGGGAGCGGCAGGCTGCTTTCCGGTTGTGCTTCCGCTTGTCGGGGACTTATTTAAGAAGGAAGAAGATGTGAGCAACGGCCTTGGCCTTGTTGAAACAGCAAATACGTTCGGCAAAGTTCTTGCCCCGATTATTGGATCGGCGTTAGCTATATGGACCTGGTATATGCCATTTTGGTTCATTCCGGTATTCAGTCTGATCTCATTCCTATTAGTTGCTATATGGGTTAAAGCTCCAAAAGATAAAAAGCCGGCTGTTCCGTTTGGACAGTTTGTACGGGATGTTATTTCCTTATTCCGGGAGAAGGGGAGATGGATTTGGGGCGTGTACGTGGCGGGCGGAATCAATATGTTCGCGATCTTTGCCTCTTTGTTTTATTTGTCGGAGATTCTTGAGGAACGAGGAAGTCACGGGATTTTGAAAGGCTGCCTCGTTGCTATTCCGCTCGCAGCCTTGTGTTCCACCTCGTGGGCGATCGGCAAATGGATCGGCCAGAATAAGAAGCTGATGAAGTGGATTAGCGTCATCGGTTTTATTGAGGCAGGAGGCAGCCTGTTATTCCTGGCATTTGGGGGACGCGGTTCTCTGTGGTTCATTATTATTATCCTGTTCGCAGGCTCCATTGGACTTGGGGCTGCATTGCCCAGCCTCGATGCCCTGCTGACGGAAGGAATTGAGAAGGAACAGCGTGGCACGGTCACCTCCTTTTACAGCAGTATCCGGTTTCTAGGGGTTGCGGCGGGACCTCCCTTGGCGGCTTTGCTTATTGAGCACTCGAAATCCTCTTTATTCTGGCTATTAACGGTTTGCTGTGCTGCAGCTGCTCTTATTGCGCTATTTACGATAAAGCCAAAGCAAGGTTAAAACGTTATATCCGGCCGTATCCCTTCATACCTTCTAAGGGAAACGGAACCCGGAGGAGGGATCAGCGTTTGGCCAAATCTGAATGGTATGAGCATCGCTTCTGGCTGCAGATTTTGGGGGATCATGGCAGGTTTATCTTAAATACCTTGTCGCCTGTCGAGAGCAATGATATTAAGCTTGCCCATTATTTTATAACGGCTTTTGATCAGTTACTCGAGTATGCCAGACAGTCCTCATCGGAGACGGATTGCTTGTCCATCAGCAGGCAGTCGCTTGAATTGACGATCGAATTGCGGTCGTTCAAGCTGAGTTTGCTGGAGAGAGCCTTGTTAGGAAAAGTAAAAATCATGCTGACTCCGACTTTTCTGAACCATATGGTCAACGAGCTGGAGGAATATCTTCGTATATTGAAGGAGCTTGCGGCAGGCAAGCCGGTTCCGGTGTTTGATGCCCTTCACCATGATTTTTTGTGGCTGCCGGACGCGGCCGGTCATGCGGCTGCTATTGGCAGTGACCTGGATTTTGTTGAGAAGCCGCTGATCAAGCAGACTCAAATATTCGAAGAACGCTTTAACCAGCTGTACTTAAAAAGTATTGAAATGGCAGGTTATATGAGAACGGAATTGAAGGATTTTCCCGCATTCCGCAGGCTTCATAAAGAAGTGGATGTGGAGATGAAGCTGTTTGTAGCCTTCCTGAAAGAGCTCGAGGAGCTTGAGGTAACCGATGAGGTGCTTGACCGGATCAGCCCGTTAATGCCCGATCATATGATGCGGGAAGAGTGTTATTACCTTACGAAGCTAGCCCAGCTGGGACTGGTTCCGAATCCGAACTGCCAGGCGGATAAACCGCGGGTTCAGCCCTGATGAAGGAATGACTATCTCCTGACGAGATAGTCATTTTTTTATGGAAAATGAAACAAAGAGTAAACATGGCCCGTTTGAGGTGTATGTTTTTATTTTCCATATAAAGGAGTCTGAATGGCTATGATGAAAAAAATGATACTTGCTGCGGCGATTGTTGCGCTGTTAAGCGGTTGTGGTTCGAATAACGGGGAGCATGCACAGCAAGTTCGATATTCCATAGGCGATCAAGAGGTTATGCTCAAAGGACTGCAGGATATCACGTTAGCCGGGCAGCAAGAAGAAAACGGCTTATTCAAGGAGATTTCGGTAAGCACATCAACTGTATCCAAATCGTTCACTTGGTCCAATGTCATAAATCCTGCGTATTATCCGGCAATAGAGGTTGCTGATCTGAATGAGGACGGCGATAATGAAATTATAATTGTCTTGACGAAGGGGTATGGGACAGGCGTTAATGCGCAAGAACTCCATATCTTAAATGAAGATGACCTATCGGAGTTGGCTGTCGAGAATCCCCTCCATTACATAATCAATCATTCTCATTCCAGTATTCAGAGCATAGGCGATAAAGTGAAAGTCACGGTTGATATTGACGGACAAACTTATAACAAAGATTACGCGAAATCTGCCGCCGGCGCCTGGAATGATAAAATAGGGTTTGGCAACGTCTTGAATTATGCAGTGATGGATAACAAGCTGGTAGCTTTGGTACCCGGAAACCTATCCCCTGCGGAATACCCGGTTACGATTAAACTCGAATACGGGAAGGATCTTAAGGTAGCCAAATCAACGATAATAGAGCAGTAGGAGTTGAAGCTTGTGTTTCTAAGAAGCGTGGAGATCAGGCGGGACGAGCATGTAAATGAACGGGAATACCCGTTCACGATTCCGGCGATCAAGTCGATGGACAGGCTGCATTTCCGTTCAAACGTAACGTTTCTCGTAGGCGAGAACGGCTCGGGCAAATCGACCTTGCTTGAGGCCATTGCTTATCAATGCGGTTTCCATACGGCTGGCGGAGGAAGGAACAACGCTTATGAAGTGGATTCTTCATCAGCGATACTAGGCAACGCCATCAGGCTGGCCTGGATGCCTAAGGTGACGAATGGGTTTTTCCTTCGTGCCGAGACCTTTTATCATTTTGCTTCCTATATCGACACTCTTGATCCCGATGTGTTAAGCAATTACGGCGGCCGCTCCTTGCACCAGCAATCGCATGGGGAAGCTTTCCTGTCGCTGTTCAAGCACCGGTTCGGCAAAAAGGCCATCTATCTCCTTGACGAGCCCGAGGCGGCGTTATCTCCGGCCAGACAGTTGGCGCTTATGCGGGTTATAAAAGATTTATCGGAGGAAGCTCAGTTTATAATTGCAACGCATTCTCCGATACTGCTGGGGTATCCGGAAGCGCAAATCTACAATTTCGATGAGCAGCCCGTTGAGGAAATCGCATATGAAGATACGCTGCACTACATTGTGACACGCAGATTTCTCGAGAACCGGAAGACGGTGCTCAAAGAATTGTTTAAAAACTAATGAACGGTTAGGGGAGATTGCAAGCATGGAGGACCAATGGAGAATTGCCGTGCATAATCCGCAGTGGCATGACATGTTCCAGGAAACAGCCGCGAAACTGCGAGCAGCCCTAGGCGATATTGCTTTAAGAATTGATCATATCGGATCAACCTCCATCAGCGGTTTGGATGCAAAGCCTATTATCGATATTCAAATATCCGTTTCCCGATTGGCCGAGCTGGATGGTTATAAATCCAGGCTTGAACAGCTCGGATTCGTTTATAGGGAAGACAATCCCGACTTGTCAAAGCGATACTTCAGAGAAGCTCCCGGCAATTGCAGAATCCATATTCACGTAAGGCAATCAGGGAGCTTTTCGGAGCAGATGAACCTGTTATTCCGGGGTTATTTGCGGCAGCATCCGGAGGATTGCCTGCGCTACGGGCAAGAGAAGCACAGGTTAATGGAGCAGTACAAGCATGAACGCATTAAGTATGTCGAAGGAAAAGGGCCGATCGTATGGGACATTCTGCATAAAGCGCATCTCTGGTCGCAAAGCGCCGGATGGCAGCCGGAATTGACGGACAGAGGAGGACTTGTGTGAAAATATTCGCAAGTTATATCGCAATAATTGGCTCCTACATACTTGCATCCATCGTTCTGGGAGCCGGATTCGATGACTTTGAATTTTTGTACTTAGCGGGATACACCATTGTACTTTTAATTAGCTTTCCCAATGCCTATATCTCGAGAAAGCATAATAAAACCTATTACTTATGGTTAAGTTGTTCCATCATACCGGGAATATTATTCATGATTTATGCAAAGTTTCAAGGGGATTCATCCGGCCTGATGATGCTCCCTTGGGACTGGGGGTTGTTAGAGCTGTTCGTTCCGGTAATTTTTATTGTGGCGCAAATTATCTTCTTTTTGGTTCAGCTAGGCATCCGCGATAGGAAGAGACTTAAGATCACTAGAATTCGGGAGGAACAACATTGACCTTAACCCAACTGAAATACATCATCGAAGTTGCGAACCGCGGCTCCATTAACGAAGCGGCGAAGAGGCTGTTTATTTCGCAGCCAACGCTGTCGAACGCGATTAAGGATCTGGAAGAAGAGCTGCAGCTGGCGATTTTCGAGCGCTCCAATAAAGGAATTTCCCTCTCGAAGGAGGGAGTGGAGTTCCTCAGCTATGCCCGTCAGGTAGTGGAGCAAGCAGAGCTGTTGGAAGGCCGGTATTTGAACAGAAAGCCGTCTCCACAGCATTTTTCCGTCTCCACGCAGCATTATGCATTTGCAGTAAATGCTTTTGTTAGTCTGGTGCAGGAACACGGACAAGAGGAATATGAGCTGTCGCTGCGGGAGACGAAGACCTACGAAATTATCGAAGACGTAAAAAGCCTGCGAAGCGAGATTGGCATCCTTTATCTGAACGAATTTAACGGCAAAGTAATCAATAAGCTGCTGAAAGACTCAAACCTGCAGTTTACGAGCTTGTTCACGGCAAAGCCGCATATTTTCATCAGCATTAAGAACCCTTTGGCGAAGCAAGCCAAGGTAACGATTGACCAGCTGGACGAGTTTCCGTATCTGTCCTTTGACCAAGGGGAGTACAACTCCTTCCATTTCGCCGAGGAGATTCTCAGTACGTTATCGCATAAAAAAAGCATCCGGGTCAACGATCGCGCGACGTTGTTTAACCTGCTGATCGGCCTGAACGGTTATACGATCTCGACCGGTGTCTTGAGCGCGGAGCTGAACGGAAACGAGATTATTCCAGTGCCGCTTGATACCGACGAGACGATTAATGTCGGCTGGATTGCGCACCGGAGCACCGCGTTATCGAAGCTTGGGACCGCCTATATCGAGGCTTTGCATCAGGCGATAGCACCAGCTCCGTGATATAGCTATTGGCTATAACTAGATATAGTATTTTACAGTTACACTATAACTCGAAATCCATGATATCTTTCTTGTAACAAATATTGAGGAGTTGTTGCAAGATGGCAAAGAGCAGTGTATTGGGGTACCCTCGAATCGGTGAAAACCGTGAATGGAAAAAAGCGCTGGAAGCATTCTGGGCAGGCAAGCTGGAGGAATCCGAGCTTCACAAACAGCTGCAAGAGATTCGCTTGAACCATCTGCGCAAACAGCAAGATAAAGGCATCGACTTCATTCCGGTTAATGACTTCAGCTACTACGATCAAGTATTGGATACAGCCGCCATGTTCGGAATCGTTCCGAAGCGGTTTTCATATAACGGCGGTCCGGTTCCTATTTCCGTTTATTACGGCATCGCCCGCGGTACGAAGGACGCTGCAGCAAGCGAAATGACGAAATGGTTCAACACGAACTATCATTACATTGTTCCGGAGTTCTATGGCGCTCAGCCAGCTCTCACGGAAAATAAACCGCTTATCGCTTACCGCGAAGCGAAAGAAAAGCTCGGTATTGAAGGCAAGCCGGTTATTCTTGGACCATTTTCCTTTCTCAAGCTGTCGAAGGGATATGGCCGCTCCGAGGTTGACTCTTGGCTCTCGATCCTTCTTAAGCTGTATGTTCAAGTTCTTCAAGAGCTTGCGGCGGAAGGCGTCCAATGGGTGCAGATCGATGAGCCTGTGCTTGTGACTAAGCTGAGCAATGATGACTTGGCCCGCCTGAGAACGGTATACGGCAAAATTGCGGAAGCAGTACCTGGCCTGAAAATTATGCTGCAGACTTACTTCGAATCGGTTGACCAGTACAAGGAAATTGTTAGCCTGCCTGTACAAGGCGTTGGCTTAGACCTCGTGCATGGATTGAAGGGCAACCTCTCCGCCATTCGCCAATACGGCTTCCCGGCAGACAAAGTGCTTGGCGCCGGCGTGATTGACGGCCGCGGTATTTGGAAGGCATCTCTTGGGAAGAAGCTCGAGCTCTTGAAGGAGCTGCAAGGCCTTGTATCGGCTGACAAGCTGCTCGTTCAAACTTCCTGCAGCCTGCTGCATGTCCCTGTTACGACAAAGCCCGAGACCAAGCTTCAGCCTGAGCTGAAGAACGCGCTTGCCTTTGCGGATGAAAAGCTGGACGAGGTCGTATTGCTTACACAAGCCTTGAACAATGGTGAAGTATCCGTTGCTGAAGCGCTCCAGTCGAACCAGTCGGATGTTGGTGCATTAGAGCAGTCCGCTTCCCGTAACCGTTCGGATGTTAAATCTGCGGTAGCTCGTATTGAAACGCAAGTGCCGGCAAGAAAATCCCCGTTTGCAGAGCGTAATGCGGCTCAGCAGGTGAAATGGCAGCTGCCGTTGTTCCCGACTACAACAATCGGAAGCTTCCCGCAATCGACGGAAGTACGCAAGGCGCGCCAATCATGGCGCAAAGGCGAATGGAACAATGAGCAGTATTCGAGCTTTATTCAAGACCAGATTGATGCTTGGATCAGCTATCAGGAAGAGATCGGCCTTGATGTACTGGTACACGGCGAGTTTGAACGGACCGACATGGTTGAATTTTTCGGCGAGAAGCTTGAAGGCTTTGCGTTTACTCAAAACGGCTGGGTGCAATCCTACGGCTCCCGTTGCGTGAAACCTCCGGTTATTTTCGGAGACGTTGCATTCAAGGATGCGATGACGGTCGAAGAAACCGTGTATGCGCAATCCAAAACAAACCGTCCGGTGAAAGGCATGCTTACGGGTCCAATCACGATTATGAACTGGTCCTTCGTTCGTGACGATATCGAGCGCGAGCAAATTGCTTATCAGCTTGCTTATGCTCTCCGTCAGGAAGTAGAAGCACTTGAGAATGCCGGCATCGGCATGATTCAGGTGGATGAGCCGGCAGTACGGGAAGGTCTTCCTCTGAAGGAGGAGGAGCAGAAGCCTTATCTGGATTGGGCGGTTAAAGCGTTCCGCATGACAACCTGCACCGTTCAGGACACAACGCAAATTCATACTCATATGTGCTATTGCGAATTCCATGACATGATTGATTCGATCGAAGAGATGGATGCGGATGTTATCTCCATCGAGACTTCCCGTAGTCACGGCGAGCTGATCCACAGCTTTGAAGTGAATACGTACAAGCATGGCATCGGCCTTGGCGTTTACGATATTCATAGCCCTCGCGTACCGGATGTGCAGGAAATGACAAACATGATCGACCGGGCGCTTCAAGTTCTTGATCCTAAGCTGTTCTGGATTAACCCGGACTGTGGATTAAAGACACGCGGCAAGGAAGAAACCATTGCTTCGCTGCGCAACATGGTCGAAGCCACCAAGCTGGCGCGCGATAAGTTTACCGTTAAGGCATAAGTTGCTTTCAGAGACTCTACCAGATCGATTGGTAGAGTCTCTTTTTGTGTTATTTTTATCTTTTTTTCATATTTGGGCTTAAGGTGTTACAAAATAGAGTTGATAGCCGTCTTATACATGTCAACGTTAAGCCCGGGGCAAGCGTTAAGGCAATTGAATATCAGGGAGGCAATGGAGAATGAACATTTCCAATCCGGCGCCGGATTTGTTTAAAGATATCTTTCATAAGCATTATCCGTCCGTACTTCGAAAATTAATAGCACTCCTGCGTGATCAATCGGCTGCAGAGGATTTAGCCCAGGAAGTATTCCTGAAATTATACAAGAATCCGCCGTCAAGGCCGGAGGCCGTTGGAGCTTGGCTGCATCAAGTACTAACGAGAAGCGCCTACGATTATTTGGATCAGAAGGCAAGAGAACGAATGCTTGTGCAGCGGCAGGAGAAGCAGTTAATGACAGAGCCGCAGACCTTCCAATCCGGGGAGCAGGCCGTAATCAAACAGGATGAGGAAGAGCAGGTGCAAGGCTGGCTGAACTCATTGCCCGAAAGGGATAGGGATTTGCTGCTGCTTCGTTACTCGGGATACAGCTATTCGGAAATCGCGCAGGAATTAAATGTACAGCAGCCTCAAGTAGGCATGCTTCTGAAGCGGGCAGGGGAACGATTAAGAAAACAAGCGTTAAAGCATGAAAATCAATGGTCGCATGAATAAGGAGAGAGAGCAGATGACAAATCATCCAATTGATGAACGGAAGCAAGGGAACTTGCGGGCACCGGAAGAGACGAACGACGCTTGGGCAAAGCTTGAGCTTAAGCTGAAAGAGCAAGAAGGTTCTCCGGTGTGGGGAGCGTGGATGAAGGAAGGCGTTACTGCGGAAGATACGGAGCATAAAGCCGCGGGTCTAACGCTAATGCAAAGAGAAATACATGACGCTGATACAGAGAAAATCGAGGAGAAGGAACGCCATGCAGCGAAGCCGATACCTTCCCCTTTTCGCAGCTGGTTGAAGAAGCATGGCATAAAGACGGGTGTCGCCGCTGCTGCCGTACTAATCTGCGCGGCAATCGCAATCCCGTCTACGAATGAAGCGTTGGCTTCCATTTTGGGCAAATTCAAAATGAATCAGGTTGCGGTTGTGCAGGAGGACGATTTCAAAACGGCATTGGAAGGCTTCTTCGGTTCGAATGTGTCGGCGGAGTCAAGCAATAAGTTTGGTCAATTCGAGCGTACCTTCACTGGTGAAGACGCCTCCGATTTAACGGTAGCGCAAGCACGCGAGAAGTATGGCATCGAGCTTAAGGAGAAGCTGGATCTTCCGTACGGCAAGCAAACCGAGCTTCAAATTTACGGTCAGCAAGGAGAGGCTATTACTCTTCGCTTGGATGTGAATGAGATCAATGATGTCATGAAGAAGCTTGGAGCGAAGCAATTGCTGCCGGCTTCCGTAGACGGCAAAGCGATCACGCTCCGGACGGGTCAAGGAGTAAATGCCGACTATCACTTCATGGACTCCGATGAGAAGTCGCATTACGTCGCGGTTAACGTCATCCCGGTTCCGGTTGTCGAGATGGATCCGTCTATTGAGGCGGAAGATGCTTATGAAGCTTTGATCCGATTCCCCGTACTGCCGGCTAACCTGAAAAACGTTTTGATGCAAAGTACCCGGATCTCCGAGGGTGAGGTGCCTTTCCCGATTATTACAAACGGCAATGTAACGAAGTCGGTTGTCAACGGTACGGACGTATACTATGAGAGCAGTACAAACTACTGGTCTGGCTGGAACGCTACTTGGGTGAAGAACGGTCAAGTTACTCAAGTACGCATGTATGACGCCAATTCGCGCGAAGACGCCGAAATGATTGTGAAGGAATTGATTGCGCAATGAGTTATGCCATCGAAACATTCGGTTTAACGAAAAACTACGGGAACGGACGTGGCTGTCATGATGTCACGCTCCGCATTCCTGCCGGGGAAGCCTTTGGCTTCCTTGGCCCTAACGGGGCTGGCAAGAGTACCATCGTTAAAATGCTGGTAGGGCTGACGACGCCTACGGAAGGGAAAGCCTTATTGTTTGGCCAGCCTGCGGGTTCCGTGGAAGCCCGGCGGCGAATCGGCTATCTGCCGGAATTGTTCCGCTACCCGGGATGGTTAAGCGGCGAAGAGGCGATGCATTTCCATGCCAAGCTTTGCGGAATGAAAGGGGCAGAGGCCAAGAGCCGGATTAACCGATTGCTGGACGAGGTAGGAATCGGGCAGCGAGGGAAGGACAGGATAAAGGGTTATTCCAAAGGGATGCAGCAGCGGCTGGGTCTCGCCTGCGCGCTTTTGGCCGACCCGGATATCGTATTTCTGGACGAGCCGGCATCCGCCTTGGATCCCGTTGGCCGTCATGAAGTACGCGAGCTGCTCCAGCGTCTTCGCAGGGAAGGGAAAACGATCTTCCTGAACTCCCATCTATTGGAGGATGTGGAGCTGTTATGCGATCATGTAGCACTGCTTAACAATGGCAGAATACTTGCCGACGGGCGTGTATCGGATGTGTTACGGGCTTCGACACGCTGGCGCTTCCGGGTAGGCGGCATGACCCCTGAACTGCTGGATTGGCTTCGCGAAACGATGATTGTACCGGTCGATACTATTCCTTGGGAGGGCAGTGAAACGCCTGCTTGGGGAGAGCATTGGCTGGAAGCCGAGCTTGCCGAAGACGAGCAGGTAGGCTATTTTAACCGTCTGCTGATTGAACAGGGACTGGCTTTATACGAGACACAGAAGGTGAAGTCAAGCCTGGATGAATGGTTTTTACAGGCAGTATCGGGATTGGAGCATAGGGGGGAAAACCGGTGATTGCCGTGTGGATGTTAACCTGGAAAGAGCTGATACGCAAAAAAGTCACCTTGATGACTTTGCTGCTTACGGTTTTGTTTTGGATTGCTTTTTATTTTATCGCGCGAAGCGCGGGAGCGTCGGTATCGCATTACGAATCCGGCATCATAAGCCTGGATAATTTAATCGACCGCTTCAGGGGAAGCGCTATTTTGCTTTGGATCGGTTTTTTCTTTGCCTCCTTTGCGACAGGATTTCTGGCCATATTCAGCTCCGTGGCAGCCATTACCGGGGAAGCGGAGCATGGTGTGCTGCAATCGGTATTCGCAAGGCCAATTAAACGCACGTTTTGGTATTTGGGCCGCTGGCTCGGTTTTGTTACGTTTTGTCTTGTTTATGCGCTTATTCTATTCGTATCCATCCTTGGTATCGTAACTTACGCGACGGGTGTTCACCCGGATTGGTCGGCGATTGGGCCGGCACTAGTGTTGTTCGTCAGCCCGGTGCTGCTGTTGGTTACGCTGACGATGCTTGCATCCTGCTGGCTTGCGCCGCTTGGCAATGGGGTTGCGATGGTAATGCTCTTTGGGATGGGCTGGCTTGGTACCATGCTCGACCGGGTCATTGCTGCCGGTATGTTTGCGTCCAACGATTCAACGAAAACATCCGATACGATGGAAATGGTGTCGGGTCTGATCCGGCTTCTTATTCCAACCGATGCCCTGCAGCAGCGGATGTTATCGGACTTATTCCAGGTGAAAGATCTGGGCCAGTCGTTCACCTCCAGAGATTCCTTGGGCTATTTTTCAATCGTAAATCCGCCGTCAGACGCTTTCTTATATTACACGGCCGTTTATTTCGTGTTTTTCCTGGCGGCAGGTTTGTACGTCATCCGAAGAAGAGACTTTTAAACAACTGTATAGGGGCAACAACGAATCGGAAGCCGCATACTCTGCGGCTTTTTATTTTTGCATGCGTTTCATGGTTAAAACCGCCGGAGCAGGGGAATTATTCTGGGGAATGAAACGATAAAGAAGCCATGCATGCGGACCATGAAATCAATGACCCTACCTATGCCCATGCCATTCTCACTACGGAAGAGTTTCTAGCAAAGCTTTAAGAGACTGCTTGAACGGATTTATTGGAGGTGCACGGGCACAGCTTTAGTGAGGCGAATCACATTGCTGCGCAAAAATGTCCGCTTAAGGCGCGTTGAGCGCGAAAAGGCTCATTAATAGTGAAGCAATTCGCCTTAATGAACGACGCGAAGTAAGTCCAAGAAGTAAATAGTGAGTATTTCCGCCTATTTCACTCATCGCTCCTCACTAACAATGAGTCTGACTTCACTACTGCGCAAAAATGCCCGATCGAGATGCGTTGAACGCGAAAAGGCTCACTAATAGTGAGGCACACCTCACTACTGCACGAAATAGGCTGCCCACCCGCCGCCCGAGGTTTTATACGAACTTTTAAGTTTATTAGAAGATGGTTTGCCAGAAGAGGGGGAATACCATTTCGGAATCGTCCGAACGAGCAAGAAGCACGTATGGCGTACCGCCGATTAATATGGCGACCTTTCCTTCCATCAGGTTGGCCGCGACGATATCCGGCCGCTCCGTGTTCATAACCTGGGGGAAGGGGGTAAAACAATATTATGTTTCCAATTGGTTTTTTTTATGCAAAACGGAGACTTGCCCCATTTACTCCAAAATCGCAGTGTTTAGGATTTTTACGGTTACTTTCGGTTTAATGCGGAGTGTGGGATATTGCTCCCGCCAGTTGAGATTGTTGTATAGGTTCGGATGAAAGACGGCCACCTCATGGCCCAGCTGCATGAAATCGCAGTTTGCCTGCTGGAGAGCTGCCATGACCTTAGTTGTTCTAGTCGTAAGATCCGCTGCGATAAACGACTCCATGTCCTTTAGCTTCTTATCCGTATGTTTTTCGAACTCGGAGCCGTCCTCAACTAATTTAACCTGCAGCTGCAGGGAGATTTCGATCTCACGGAGCTTATCCGCATTCGTAAACACATGAAAACGGCGTTTGGCAGATTGAATAAGGACCGAGTACTGTTGTCCTTCCCGCTGGCTGGAAAGCAATTGGTTCTTTCCGGACGGATTTTCAATCAAGGTTGCAAGCTGAGTCTCCTCATTATTCAAATTTTTCCCGGTATACCGCCCGTCGCTGAATAAAGCTGTACCGGACAGACGCGCTTCGTCCCTATAGGGCTCGAACCGGTTTAAGGCGAAATCGTTCATGAACTGGTTACCCCCTAGGATGTAATGAAGCAATTTATTGGAAGGAATCTCTCCTCTGCGGATTTCATCATCAATAAGACCAATGAGGAAATTGGAAACGGTCTGATCATTGATGCTTTTTTTGCTGAGCAGCTCCGTGAGATCACCGTCATACACGGCTAAATAAGCGTATAACGGGTTGGAAGCAAATTGACTGGCAATGTCCAGATGCCGCAATGGTTCATCCTTGGCGAAGCGGGAGCTTATCAGATACAGCCTCGTCTCAAGGACCGAAAGGATACCGGGCATTTCCTTGTTTGTATTGGAAACAGCATCATATAGGTTGGTCCCCGTCGTCTTCATATGCAAGGAAGTTTGTCTTCCGCCGCCTTGACTTGCTTCACGAAGGGAAGAGATGACGTAGTCCACTTTAAGCTGCTTGCTGTTGCCCTCGTAATCAATCCCGATAATATCGACAAAAAGCAGCTTTTTTAATTGAAGCTGATCCCAGCAGCCCGTCATAAAAAGACAAATAATCAACGCCGCTATGGTTCTCTTCATACCCGATGCCTCCCGGCACTCCGAATTCCGGAAATAAGGAGCAGGAGAAGGGGGAGCGCCACAACGGTGAGAATCGAGAGCTGATCTTGAAAGGCGGCGATCCGCAAAATATCATTGCGCTTTGTTAGAAAGAAGCTTGCAACAAAGCAAATCGTTACAATAGTCCAGACCCAAAGATAAGACCTGCCAAGCCCCGCGGTGCGCAAATGCACAAAGGCTTTGGAAGCCAGAAAGAAGTACACGTAGATCGTAGCGGAGACGACGAAGACGTAAAAGATAAGAAACAGAATATCCAGGCTTTGCAAAATCTGAATGCGGTAGTTTTTCAAAATGAAAACAATCGGTTCCGGCACGATAATCAACTGCTTCTGGCCAAACATCGTTGTACAGACGAGGCAGACGGTTACATAAAAAACGATGGTCAAAGCGTTGGCAACCGACATCGCAAGCAGCAGTTTCTTTTTGCTGCCGGCTTCCACATAGGGGTAAGCATATAGAAGCAGATCGTATCCGATATAAGCGCTAAAGGCGACATACACGCCTTTTATAACGGGAGACCAGCCGTTTGACAACACGGGCAGAAGATTTCTAGCATCCAGTCCGTATATCCCGCTAAACGCAATCAGCAGGAAACAGATGACGGGAAAGATCATAAAGGACTGCGAGATGAAGGCCAGTCTCTTTAGTGAAGAAGTGGCTGCATATCCGCAAAGGATAACAAGCATAAGGAAGATGAGCCACCTTGGCGTAAGCAAGAACATCCATCGTTTTAAAATGTCGGTGTACAGCACGGTAATGAGCAGTCCGGAGAAGGTATAGTAGCATCCATACAGCAGGTTGATGACAAAACCAACCGGTCTGCCGACAACTTCCCGGGAATACGCGTAGAAGTTCCGATTCGGATACCGGCTACCGAGCCACCAGATTAACAAGATTCCGATTTGCGCGGCTATTCCGCTAATCAGCACTGCAAGCCACGTATCTTGCCGGGCATTTTCGGCTCCTACGTGGGGGAGGGATAGAACCTCGGTACCGAGCTGTGCCATTACGGTTAGCGTGATCAACTGCCTACCGTTGATAGACTCTTCCTTCATCATCTTTTCCAACTCCTCGGATGCCGCAGCCTAGTTTGATTATATGGCGAGGTTCTTGCCGGTCTTTTTTTCATATTCCAAATAGGTGAGCGGATCAGCGTATCTCTTATCCCGCTTAAAGAAGAAGGAGGAGTAAAGTAAGGCTGTCCCATTGTGCTCATTTGACATAAGTAAATAAAGATGATCATAAAGAAAAACGCCAGACCCAGCAGCCCAAAGACAGAGGACAATAGAATCGCCGGGTAACCGAGCAATCTTACCGCGCTGCTCATCTCGTAGGATGGAATAATAAAAGAAGCCAAGCCTGTTAAGGCGGCTACGATAACCATCGTGTTGGAAGCCAGGTTCGACTGCACAATTACGGTTCCGATAACGATACCGCCTACTACGCCTATGGTTTGGCCGGCTGGACTGGCAAGCCGTATGGTGGCTTCTCTTAAGATTTCAAGCAAAAGCATCATGGCAATCGTCTCGATTAACGGCGGAAAAGTCACGTATTTCAGCGAGCTTTGCAGCGTATTCACGAAATTAATCGGCAGCAGCTGGGGGTTAAAGGAACTGACCGACACATAAAAGGCAGGCAGCCCAATGGCCAGCAGAAAGCAGGCAAGACGAAGAAGCCGGAAGAAGGTTCCAAGCAGCCAGCTGATATGGTAATCGTCAGGGCTTTGAAAAAAGGACCAGAACGTTACGGGCAATATAATGGCATCCGGTGCACCTGAGGTCGCAATGACCATTTTGCCTTCCATTAAATAGGAGCGCGCACGGTCTGGGCGTTCGGTAATTAAGAGCTGCGGGAACAGGCTGAATTTTTTGTCCCGGATCAGTTCGTCAATAAAACCTGGGGATTCCGTATAATCGATATCGATGCTCAGGAGACGCCGGTCCAGTTCCTCAACAAATGACGGGTCCGCGACCGTCTTAATGTACATAACGGCTACCTTTGTCTTGGATAAACGGCCTATCGTATACGATTTGATAACAAACTCGGTTGAAGGAATCAGCTTGCGCATCAAATTAAGATTGGTATCCAAATTTTCTATGAACGCTTCATTTGCTCCACGAAGAATACGCTCATTTGACGGAATGTTAATGGTGCGCTCCTTCTTCAAATCAGCGCCAAGCAAATACAATTTGCTCTCTCCGTCGCGATGCAGCACCGTTTTGCCGCATACAACCGCTTGAACGGCTAATTCGATGTGATCCGTTTCCGCATAGTCAAGTATCGATATAACCTCGCGTACCTCATTCAAAGGCTGTGAAAGCAACGGTTTCAAGATGAATTCCTGGACATGGGAGGAATCAATCAAGGTGTCCAAATAGAATAGTCTGTATTCGATTCCGCCGATCAGCAGCCTTTTCGATTGAAAATCGCTTTGACCGGAAAATTGCTCGTAGAAAAATTGCTCTGATGCCGCGACGGACGGGTTCACATGGATCTCCTCCTATTCCATTGATTTCCTTACTATAGCCATCGGATGGGAAGATTATGTGGCAATCAGTGACTGAGTAAAGGTATGAATGAGGAGTATTGACATGAAACGCAGCACCTTCTAAACTAATTATGAAAGCGGTTTCATAAAAAGGAGAGCTTGCGGCGATGTTTTCTCAGTTCGGAAAAAACTTTATATTTGGAACGGCTACGGCAGCTTATCAGATCGAGGGAGGCTGGAACGAGGACGGCAAGGGGCTGTCGATCTGGGACAAGTTCGCCCATACGCCGGGCAAGATCCGAGACGGCAGTTCCGGGGATCTGGCTTGCAATACTTATCATGATTTTCAGACGGATATTGAGATTATGAAAAGCCTTACCATGGATGCCTACAGGTTCTCGATCAGCTGGTCCCGATTAATGCCAGAGGGCAGGGGCGCGGTGAACCAAAAGGGATTGGACTATTACGACCGTCTGGTGGATACGCTGCTGGAAAAGGGGATTCGGCCGTTTGTAACGCTTTTTCACTGGGATACGCCATATGCATTATACGAGAAATACAAAGGTTTTGCCGGCAGGGAGACTGCAAACTATTTTGCGGAATATGCTCTTCTCGCGGCTCAAAAATTCGGGGACAGGGTAAAGGATTGGATTACTTTAAACGAGCCTTGGGAACATGCGATGATGGGGCATTTTCTCGGCGAGCATGCGCCTGGCTTAAAAAATCCTTGGACCTATTTCAAAGTTGCGCATCATCAGCTGCTCGGTCATGGATTAGCGGTGCAGGCTATGCGAAGTGCCCGCAGGGATTTGAATATTGGCGTTACGTTAAGCCAATTTCCGGTTTATCCGGCTAGCTTCGAACCCAGCCAAAAGGAGATGGATTCGGTCGAGATGGCAGATATGTTCATCAACCGGTTTTATCTGGATGGCGTTTTTAAAGGGAAGTACCCTGAGAAGCTCTTTGCAAGACTTTGGCCAATCGTGCCAAAGATACTCCAAGGAGATATGGCAACCATTCAACAGCCCGTCGATTTTCTCGGGGTCAATTATTACAGTCGTTTGTTTGCCGAGAGAAAATGGTATATACCATTCCTAAAGACATGGATTGACCGATCGAATTCCGATGAACGTTACGCTCATCCCGTTCTTGGCGTTCACGGTTATCCTGAGGGCTTTAAGGAGTTGGCCAAGCGGTATCGCGAAGAATATGGTAACCCAGCCGTTTATATAACGGAGAATGGCACAGTAGGAGGGGAGATCTCGGATAAAAACCGTATCCGATATTTAACCCATTATCTAAGCTCCCTGCGGGAGGCCATCGATGAGGGCTCCGATATTAGAGGGTATTTCTATTGGTCGCTGCTTGACAATTTCGAATGGAACTCGGGTTTAGCTTGTCGTATGGGACTTATTCATGTCGATCATGCAACCCAGCAGCGTACCATTCGCGAGAGCGGCTTCTGGCTGAGGGATCTGATCGCAAATCAGGAAAGCAGAAGATAAAACAAAGAGGGTTATTGAAGATACGATCTTCAATAACCCTCTTTCTGTTAAGATCACCTTAATAATAGGGTTCCATCATTAGGAACACAACAACTCCGGTTAAGCTGACGTAAAGCCAGATCGGCATCGTCCATCGTGCGATTCTGCGGTGTTTGTGCAGTTGGTTTGTCCAGCCCCATACGAGAGTGAACAAGGCTAATGGCACGATGACGGCCGCTAGAATGCTGTGAGTGATAAGGATGAAGAAATAAATCGGCCGGACTACGCCTTCTCCGCCAAAACTCGCCGTCTCCGACGACATGTAATGAAACGTTAAATAGGAGACAAGGAACAGCAGCGTTGAAGAAAAGGCGGCGAGAATGAACCCTTTATGGAGTTTTACGTTCTTCCGCAGAATTGCGATTAACGCGGCTAGCAGGAAGATGAAGGTGAAGCTGTTCAACAGTCCATTGATTCTGGGGAAGATGGTAATGTCGAAATCGATATTCCCCTTGTAGCCAATCGGCGAGAAGAACAAGAGTAAAATAACGATATTTGCGATCAGCGAGATCGTGACGATAGCAGCCGTATAGTTTTTGTTGCTTGTTTGCTGCGGTACATTCTGTTTTTTGCTCATTAAAACCGAAGAACTCCTTTCCAACACATGGTGATGGCTTCATTATAGACGGGTTTTGCCGAGCATTAATCAAGCTTTGATGTCGAAATAGCGAAATCTTATTGACTATTTCGCGGCGGGAGAATTTGACTCCAAGTTTCATGACCGTGAATGACAAGAATATGGGGGAGTATCTGAATGCAACATGAAGTCGACCTTTAACGTCTATTTGGATGAACGAACTAGAAGTATTGGAGAAGATAATTTGAAACAAATAATAGCTGTCATCCTATTAAGCATGATTTGTATAACGGGCTGTTCCTTTGACAATGAAGCTAAGGGAATAAAACCGATTTTATATAAGGAAACGGTTGGAAATTTGGCCTATGAAATCATGCTGAACAAAAACAGGTATAAAATGAATGATGAAATCGTAGTGAAGACAAAAATAACAAACCAGGGAAAAGATACGTTAACCTATGTTTCAGGCAGCTCTAGTTGTCCTAACCATGCAGTCGTGAATGTCATACATGTTAAATCAAATAAAAGATTGGAAATAAAACCCTACGGGCCTTGCACGGCTGATTTAGGCAAATCGAAAATGAAGCCAGGTCAAACGGTCGAAGATACGGACATTTATATTGCGGAGGTTTACGGAAAATCCGGACAGGAGCTTGCACCGCTCGGAAAATACGATATCGAAGCAGCATTGCCACCGGAAGATATCAGATCGACTGAAAATAATCATTCCGTTCCAATAGAACAACGTCAAAGTGTAAAAACGCAAATTGTTCTGGTTAGATAAACTCCGTTTTTATTAGCTTTTCTCTAGTAAGCAGGGATGATGTTTATTGGCTAAATAACGATTGTGGAGGAGCTGTCGCTGACAGCTCCTTTTTGATTTGCTGCAGTTGTTCACCTAGCGATTCACTAACTCGTAGTTAAATCAATAGTTACAACAATATTGTATTAAAAAGTATTAAATCAAAAATTTCATTGAATGATACAGTATTTTTGAAATGAATCGTTGACTTTTTCTAGAAAATGCCGATATACTCTCGATATATTAGATTAAACGAATGAAATGAGGTGATAGGGACAACGTTGTCAGGGGAAGGTCATCACGATCAGTCATTGATGAAAGCGCTTTAAATAAATCGATGAGGTGATTAGCTTAATGTTGAAACGAATGATAATGGCTATATTGTGTGCGCTGCTTTTGATTGCCCCTCAGGCGGCATTCGCCTATAAGAATCCGAAGTCGCTGCCCGACGAGTGGGGACAATATGGGCTTGGCGACCCTTACGTAATGAAGTTTAACGGTAATTATTACTTATATGTGAGCACGAGAGATACCGATATCGGGGTCAAAGTGTGGAGTTCGCCAGACCTTGTCAACTGGAGCTATGGAGGATTGGCCGCAACCGATCCGGTTACGAAGGGGGCCTACGCTCCTGAAGTCGTGTATTGGAACGGATATTTCTATATGTATACCTCACCTGCCGGTAATGGTCATTACGTGCTGCGCAGCGAGAGCCCGACCGGTCCGTTCACGGTGCAGACAGGCAATTTGGGAAATTCGATCGATGGAAATGTTTTCATTGACGATGATGGAAAATGGTATTTCTATCATGCGAACGGAGCGGGCATTCTCGCGGCTGCGATGCCTACGCCGACAACGATTGGCAATAGCGTCAATACGGGTGCAAGCATGGACGGCTGGACGGAAGGTTCCACGTTGTTTAAACGCAACGGCAAATACTATATGACGTATACCGGCAATCATGTATTCAGCAAAGGCTATCGGGTCGACTACGCGGTCAGCACGAATCCGCTCACGGGATTCGTACGTGACACGGATAACCCAATTTTAATCAGTACGGAAGGTCCGACCGTTGGTCTCGGCCATAATACGGTCGTCGTTGGTCCGAACCTGGATGCCCGCTATATCATCTACCATAATCTTGAAGGACCGGGCATTATCGGACCTCTTCGCCATATGGGGATGGACCGGATCGTGTTCAACGGGGATAAAATGTCGGTGCTCGGACCAACGGCAACCGAGCAGCCGGATCCGGAGATGCCGGACTTCGAGGACCGATTCAATGGGGCGGAACTCAGCCCGGCGTGGACGAATACGGATGGTAGCGGCTGGAGCGTTGATTCCGGTCTTCTGCGGCAGCAAGCCGCCGGTACGAGCAGACTGGTAACTACAGCTGCTGCAGAAGACAACTATACGGCAGAATTTAATCTGCAACTGGCTGAGTCCAGCAATGCCGAGAGCCCGCAGCTCGGGGTCGTATTCTCCCGCAAGGGCGATAATGATTTCGGCACAGCACTGTTAGATCCGGCAAGCAATTCGGTGAGGACGCAGTTTCGAGTGAATGGCGTCGATCTGGGATGGATTTCGAGCACGCTGCCGGAAGGGTACGATTATACAAAGCTGCACAATATCCGGGTTGAGAAATCAGGGGACACGTTCAAAATCTACGTCGACGGCATGCTAAAGCAGACGCGCAACGTGATGCTCGGTGGCGGCAGTATCGGCTACGTCACGGAGAACGCGAAGGCTAATTTCGGTTATGCTGCTTTCAGCAACGACGTGAACGGCAGCAGCGATTTTGACGCAGCGAAACCTGTTCCGGGTCAAGTCGAGGCCGTTCATTACCTGTCAGGCGGCGAAGGAGTCGGGTATCACGACCAGACACCGGTTACAATCGGTGATTACCGAGGAGAAGGCGTGGATACGGATAAAGCAGATGACGGCACCTCTCATATCACCGCTTTCGAGAAAGGAGAATGGCTGCAATACCGTTTAAACATTGCGGAAGCAGGCAAATACGATATCGATCTTTCTTATGCGGATGCAGTTTTGGGCAGCAAAGTACAGCTCACTCTGGATGGTGGACAACCGCTGGGCGAGTTTGAATCGGCAGGAAACACGGATGCTGCTGATACAGGATGGCAAACAGCACAGCTGAATGGCGTAGCACTGCCGGCGGGTGTTCATATCTTGAAGGTCACTGCCTTATCAGGCACTGTGTCGATGGATAAGCTGACGTTCCACAAGCACGTGGATGTTCCGGTTCTCTATGATAATTTCGATGATGGCCAGGATGACGGCTGGAAAAGGTATGAAGGTTTTTGGAGCGTAAAAAGCGACATTGCCGAAGAGGAGCAGGCTTACGACGCTTATCATCCGATTCCGGGTACGATTGGTACGGTACACTATATCTCCGGAGGCGAAGGTGTCGGTTATCATGAGAATACTCTCGAAAACATCGGCGGCCAGTACCGGGGAGATTCGGTCGACATCCGCTCCAATCCGGTCGGCGGCGGTTACAACGTAGGTTGGAACCAGACAGGCGAATGGCTGAAGTTTAACATTGACGTTGCGGAAGCCGGATCCTATAACGCAGAATTCAAAGTAGCTACAACTTTGGATGGAGGTCAGATCCGGCTATGGCTGGACGATACGACGGATCTGACCGGCATTGTGGACATTCCGAAGACCGGCGACTGGAACATCTGGAACGTGGTGCGTAAATCCGGTGTTACACTGCCGGCAGGCAAGCATACGCTGAAAGCCGAGACGGTCCGCGGAGAATTTGATTTCGCAGGTATAGCACTTACGAGGATGGATCAGCCAATACCAGTACCCGGCGTCATCGAAGCCGAGCATTACAAAACCGGCGGTGAAGGCGTAGGTTACCATGATTTAACTCCTGCGAACATTGGGGGTAAATACCGCAACGATCAAGTCGATATTCGATCCGCTGCATCCGGCGATCAGATCGTAGGCTGGAATCAAACAGGCGAATGGTTGAAGTACAATATTCACGTCGCGGAAGAGGGATTGTACGATCTCGACTTGTGGGCAGCTACAACGTTCACGGATGCGCAAGTCCGGCTATGGCTGGATGACACGACTGATTTGACAGGCACATTGAGCGTTCCTGCTTCCGGCGACTGGAATAAGTGGAAGTCGGTGACGAAATCCGGTATCCAGCTGCCGGCTGGCGATCATGAACTGAAGGTCGAAATTGTCAAAGGCGAGTTTGACATGACGAGACTGTCGCTCACCCAATTCGATAAGCCGCACGTGCTACCCGGATTTATCCAGGCTGCTGATTATAAGGCTGGCGGCGAAGGTACGGGCTACCATGATCTGACTCCCGCCAACATCGGTACGGAATATCGAAATGAAGCGGTCGACATCCGCCGGAATGCGGGCGGCAGCTATAATGTAGGGTGGAACGCTACCGGCGAATGGCTGGCTTACAATGTAGATATTGCTCAGGCGGGCGTATATAACGTCGATTTCGTAACCGCTACATCGATGGACGGTGCGAAGGTCCGGCTGTGGCTCGACGATGCAACCGATCTAAGCGGTGAAGTCGATATTCCGAGTTCCGTGACCTGGGAGAACTGGGCGACAACGACAAAGCAAGGCATCTATCTCCCGGCGGGCGAGCATACCTTGAAGGTCGAAACCGTGAAAGGTGAATTCGATTTCCAAGGAATACGCATTCATCAGAATCCGGTTGAGTCAAAGGTTGCTCATACCGGCGAATATCAGGCAGCGGTTGGCAGCTTCGCAAAGACGACGATCGGAGATGCCAATTGGTCGGATTACAGCGTGGAGTCCGATATCAAGCTGATTAACGATTCCGGTGACGGAGGCATTTTGTTCCGGGCAAATAACCCGGCTCACGGCAAGGAGCTGAATCAGAACAATGCGAACTTCGTGCAAGGATATGTCGCGTACCTGAATAAACAGGGCGTTCATCTCGGCAAACTGAATTACAACTGGACCTATTTGACGGGAGTGCCGCTCGAGATAAAGACAGGCGAATGGAAGCATGTGAAAGTCGTCGCGCAGGGGGCGCGTATCCTGGTGTATGTGGATGATATGAGTAAGCCGGTGATTGACTATACGGACCGCAGCGGAAATCCATTCACGCACGGCAAGGTCGGCATGCGGACGTTCATGAATGAAACGAGCTATGACAATTTCACGGTTCTCCCAGCTCCCATAAACGCTCCTGCCGTCGGAAAGCTGCTCGATTGGTTTAGCTCAGCCGGGCAGTTAGACGAGAAGACCCGGAAGCAGCTGGATAAGGAGCTTGAGCATGCAGCCGATGCGGTCAGCAAGAAGAAGCCGGATTGGAAGCAGGGGATTAAGCATTTGGACAATTTGCTGAAGCAGCTGAATAAAGAGAAGAAGCAGGAGATGGTTTCCGATCAAGCAAAGACAACGCTCAATCGGAGCGTTAACGCGCTCATTGAAGCGTGGAGTTCAAATCTGGGCAAGTAGCCGACAATTCTAAATCCAACTAACGAATAAAAACGTCCCTGTACCGAAGAAGCCTCGGTGCGGGGACGTTTTGCGTCATCGTATTCGGTTATCGCTATGTTATTGTTCCTTATGCCCGATTAGCATGAAAGTGACTGACTTTATGCGCTGATCTTCCTTGCGCGAGCCTCCTTATCCGCTGCTCGGGAAGCTGCACCGACGCGAAGGTAACCGAATGCAACGGCTGAAATGAGTGCGGCAATGGAGACGCCGGCAGCGCCGATCCAAGTGATGGCAGCCAGTGAAGCCCCTTCCACGACGACGCCGCCGATACCCGCGCCCGCAGCCATGGCCAGCTGTATAACAGAGCTGTTAAGGCTAAGCATGATGCTGGTTGCTTCGGGAGCGAGTGAGATCAGATGGTATTGCTGCGTCGGGCCGGACGACCAAGCGGAGAAGGACCAGAGCATGAGCAGCGGGAACATGAGCCCCGGCGAATGCGCGGCGAACGAAATCACGACCAGCCAGGCTGCATGGAACAGCATGCCCGTCACCAGAGTGCGCTTGAATCCCCAGCGGTCGGTACTGAAGCCGCCTAGCTTGGAGCCGATAAGACTAGCGATACCGAACGCAAGCAGCGCAATGCTGACGAATTTCTCGCTCATGCCGGTAATATCAAGCAGGAAGGGGGAAATATACGTATACGTTATGGAATAGCCGCCAAGCCAGAAAAACGTAATGCCAAGCGCGACGAGAATTTTAGGATTCTTGAGCAGTTTTAGTTGGTCGCGCAGCGGTACCGGCTGCTCGCCATCCGTCTTTGGAATCGCTAAGGCAATGAGCAAGAGCGCCAGTAGTCCGAGCAGTCCGATACCACCGAAGACCAATTTCCAGTCATAGGCGGAAGCGACAAGCCTACCGAGCGGGACGCCGACGATCAACGCCGTACTGAAGCCCATAACAAGCGTAGCGATAGCACTCCCCTGCTTCTCCGCAGGCGCGAGCTTTGCTGCGACCGTGAGTGCCGTGACGACGAAAACGCCGCTGCTGAGTGCAACGATAACGCGGGAAACGATGAGGGCGGTAAAGCCGGAGAAAAAGTAGGCGGCTACGTTGCCAACGATAAATATCGAAAGTGCGTACAACATCAGCCTTTTGCGGTCGACTTTGGCAGCGGCCGCCATCAGGAAAGGCGTCCCGAATCCGTAAGCAAGGGAGAACACGGTAATCAGCTGGCCTGCCGCTGCCACCGAGACGCCGATGTCGTCGGATACTTTATCCAGAATGCCGGCAATGATGAATTCGGACGTGCCGACGAGAAAGCTGACTAAAGCCAGCATATATATTTTTATATTGTAAGACAAACGTTCCAGCTCCTTATCCGTATCTCTCTGTATTATAATTTTATATTTCTAAATCTATCGAAATATAGACCAAAAAAAGGCTACCCCAAAAGATACGGGGCGTATTTCAACGCGACTTCTTTATTGACACTGTAATAAATGTACGTGCCGTCCTTGCGCAGCGTGAGCAGGCCGCATTCCGTAAGCTGCTTCAAGTGATGAGACAGCGTTGAACCGGCAACGGACTCCAGCTTGCTGCCAATGTCGGAGCAGCAGAGATTCTGCTCTTCCGTAAGAAGCATCGCTATTTTGATCCGGGTCGGTTCTCCGAGTGCTTTGTATACTTTCACTGCCTGTTTAACTTCCTCGTTATCCTCGACCATGGGGTCTCACCGCCTTTGCAAATATATTTCGAAAACTATGGAAATAACAATAACACAATTCGGCAGCCGTTGTAAATGGGCGATTTGATGGCCGCGAAAATCGCGGCTTTTTTTCATCGGTAACTCGTGGCATTATTTAGCAATTGCTCTAAGGGATGCAGGAACACTAAAATGTATTCCAGCGCTCTATGAGAGTTTGGCATGTGTTTGGTAAAATGGTATTCAGAAATTAATCACCAAAGCTGCAGCAGAAGGATTTTTATGGAAGGATACAAATTCAAACAGAACTGAAATAAGTTATTGGTTAGATTCCGAATTTGCAGGTAACGGTATTATGACGCAGGCATGTTCTGTTTTCATAACACACGCTTTTAATGATTTACAACTAAATAAGGTTGAGATTGGAGTAGCAACTAACAACATCAAAAGCAGGGCAATACCTGAACGCCTAGGGTTTACACAGGAAGGGACAATTCGAAACTACGAGCTGTTGCACAATCAATATCGGGACCGAGTTATGTAAATTCTTATGAAAGAGGAATGGATGGGGAACAAAAAGTAAGAACCGCACAATAGAATCTGATAATGAGAAGGTTTCGTTAAACTGGAAAATAAACGACATACCGAGTATTGAATCCTGAAATCATGAATTGTGGTAGATTTGCGAATTGTGGCTGTTGGACAACTGATAAAGAAAGACCTAAAGCGATTTTTGGGTTGGACAAGGGAGCAACTTACAATAATGAATTGCTTTGCGATGAATGCCTTCCTTCAGACCATAGGTGGGCTTTTTAATTTAACAAACGAAGGACTATAGTTCAGAGTATCAAAGCGGCTACTGATCAAAAGGTCAGCTGCCGCTTTTTTTAGGGCCGGTTACTGCAACCCTTGACCAAAATGATGCGTTTAGATTACTAACTAACGATTGGAGGTATCTTTGTTGGCAATTATGAGAATGAAGCCAGTATGGATTGCATTATTATTAATTCTTATTCTTCTATTCGCAATGAAGAATCCCTCAAAGAGTGATTACATAAAGCATTGGAAAGAAAAAAACGTAGGTATGGAGGTTTATACGGTTCACACAAAGAATTTCCTTGTATTCTCAACCTATCAAATGGGAGGGTATGACGATATAATGCCTACAACAATAGGGATTTGGGGAAAATTAATTGATACGGATAGGTATTGAGATCTATTTGGGATTAAACTATAGGGGAAGTTCAATAAATGAAGTGGCAGCTGGTCATTGTGAGGTTGCCAAGGTGTAATTGCGGGGGGGAGTTTTATGGGGAGATTCAACTTAGTTTTAACGATTTTGGTTATTTTGTTTTTATCTGCTTGTCATTCATCAAAACAATTAAAACCGATAAAAGAAGAAACGATTGATTTTGACATAAACACTGCAATTGAAATGATTGAGAAGAAAGAAGATATGATCATTGATATAGCTTCGAGAGAAAAGGTGTCAAAACTGGAGTATAAGGAATTAGAGAAGTCCTTTACCGAAGAGTTTGGAGACCATGCTAAGGATATTCTATCCATATTATTCATTAATAATATGGACTCCGATCCCGGGTCAGATAAGTTTATACAACAGAATACGTTATACCCAACTGTCTTTCATAAAGGGATAACTATAACAAATGCAGTCATTTATAAAAGTTACTTCGAGAATGAGTTCTTTAATCAAACTAGATTAAGCATTAAGGAAGAATATGTTGGTGATGATGAAAAGTTGAAAAATTGGAAAAGAGAATATATTTTTACACCAAACAAAAATGGAGATTGGGAACTAAATGGATTTTCTGGAGTGATGAATTTCTCAGGTGAAGAGTATAATATGAAATATTTAGAGTTAAAGTGAAAGAATCTAATAACCTAATGAAAACTTATAAAACGGCAGCTGACGGCTACCGTTTTTTTTTATTTAACGAATGTATATGTGGCGTCGATTCCCATGGCCGAAACCGGGTGAACACGTCAGGGTCGTCCGACATGCTTCCATAAACGTATTAGCCGCGTTCCATTTTGAAAGATAACGCTTTGTTAAAACGGTTTAATGCTACTTTTTTCCTAATTCCACGAGATTCCACGAGATTTCATCTGAATTTCTGCGATTATACGTGACTTTAAGACGAAATATCTATTTTTACAATAACTAATTATCAGTTTGAAATAGATTTTACAAAACCGGTTTAAGCTTAACCTCGTGTCCGGTATCACGGAAGAAAGCGAGGTTTTACGATTTTGGCAACTATTGATGACGTCGCGAAGGCATCCGGCGTTTCCAAAGGAACGGTTTCAAGCGTGTTCAGCAAGAAACGCCCAATCAGCAAAGAAGTCACTGAGCGCGTTCTTGCAGCGGCTAAATCGCTGAACTACAAGCCGAACTATTGGGCGAGGAGCCTTGTGAACCGCTCCACGCGCATACTCGGATTGAATATCAGAGGTGAATCGCTTGAATTCGGCCAGTTTCACCATTCTCTGCTTAACGGCGTTCTTCGCGTCTGTTACGAGAACGGCTACCGCCTGCTGGTTAATGCGCTGTCGCCTGCCTATCTCAGTCAAGTCGAGAACATATCTTCGGATCCGGTGGACGGCGAAATCTTATTGGATCCCATAGAATCGGACGCCAGGATTGAAGAGCGGCTTCAGAGCGGCATGCCCATCGTGATTATCGGCCGCCCGCCTGGTCGCTACGAGGCGCAAGTCAGCTACGTAGATAACGATAATATCGGAATGGCTGCACAGGTTACTAGCTATTTGATCGGACTGGGGCATACGGAAATTCTGTTTCTAAATGCACCGGAATCAAGAACGGTATCGGAGGACCGAAGTGTTGGATACAAAGCAGCTTTCAAGCAAGCCGGCCTGCAGCCGAAGCCTGAGTTGCTCCTGCACAAGCCGCTTAGGGGCGAGACAGCACACGCCTTCGGTTATGAGGCGGCGTTGGCTAAGCTAACGGCTTCGCCTGACATTACGGCGGTCATCGCCGATACGGACATGATGGCGTTTGGCGTATACAAGGCCGCGGAGCAGCTAGGGCTGCGCATTCCGGAGCAGTTGTCGGTGTTCGCGTTTAGCGACGATACCGTACTCGCCCCAGAATTATCGCCGCCGCTCACCGGCGTCCGGCTCCATGCCGACCGGCTTGGGGTGGAAGCGCTGCGGCTCCTGCTTGAACAGTTGAACGCGACCCAGAAGAGCGCCAAACGGGTACTTGTTCCAACGGAGCTCGCGATTCGCGGCTCTTGCGCTGCGCCTTGCGTACGAAGTAAATAGAGGCGGCCTGTTGATTGTCGCTTAATCACTCTGATTTAGAATACCAATTCGCTCGTGCATTCAGGAGGCTAACTACCCATGAAAAAAGTATTGTTAACGATGTCGACGGTTGCCGCGCTCGGAACGCTGCTTCTGTCCGGCTGCGGTTCGGAGAGCGGTAAGAACAACACCGCTAATACCCCGGCGGCTGATAATACAAAAACCGGCAGTGGCGCGAACACCCCGGCCAATGTTCCGGCGGCAGATATGAAGCTTCGGATCCTGGATGGTAATGTCGGCGGCAAGACACCGGAAGAGACAACGAAGTTCGCAGCGGAAATCACGCGTCTTACCGGCATTGATACTACTATCGAGAAGCCGGCTAGCGACTATGATCAGAAGGTGTTGACGGCACTCGGCTCCGGCGAGAAATATGATCTGATCGAGCTTAGTGACCTCGGCAAGCTGGCTACCTTCGTAGATCAAGGTGTCGTCACGGACCTGACGGATTTCGTAACCGGCTCCAAAGTGCTCTCGGACCCGACGGTCGTTCCAACAAGCGAGTGGGAACAGTTGAAAGATAAGGACGGCAGAATAGTTGCCGTATTCAACAAATTCCAAGGCGGCACGATGCCGATTGTACGCAAGGATTGGCTGGACAAGCTTGGTCTGAAGGAACCGAAGACGCTTGACGAGTACTATAACGTGCTCAAGGCGTTCAAGGAAAAGGATCCTGACGGCAACGGCAAGAATGATACGTACGGCCTAAGCACGGCCGATATTTACGATATACAAGCCTTCATGAGCGCCGCCGGCGTTAAGGCGCATTATGTAATGAAGGATGGCAAGCGCACAATTCCGTACGCGACGGAAGCAGCCATTCCGATTTATGAATGGTTTGCCAAGCTGGTGAAGGAAGGTATTATGGATCCCAACTTCGTGACGAACGATACGGGCAAAATGCGTAATCTGTTCCTCGCCGACCGCGTCGGCATGGTTACCTATTGGGATGCTTGGGTTGGCATGTTCAACAACACTCGCAAACAAGAGGATCCGAACACGACGTTTAATGCAGAAGCTCTCGAGAGCATCCCTGGTGCTGACGGCACCATCCTTATGCGACGCGGAGATCCGGATTTCTGGATCATTCCGGCCAATGCCGAGCATCCGGAAGCCGCTAAGAAGTTCCTGGAATTCTGGCACACGGAGCCGGGTATTATGCTTGGAAGCTTGGGCATCGAGAACGAGGATTACACCAAGGAAGGCGATGCGTATAAGCTGACGCCGACCGGCACCGAGCATAACATGGACCACGGGGTACCGTTCTGGTACAACCAAAACGTGGAGTATCCGTTCGGTAAACTTCCGGGCGTACAAGAAGCGCAAGATCTTGTGAACAGAGACGCGACTCTTGAATTGTCGTTGCCAGGTTGGCCTGACGCGGAGAAGATCGTCAAGAATTACGCGCTCAAAGCGATGTCGGGTCAAATGGACGCTGCGGAAGCCGTGAAGAAGATGCACGAAGAGCTGCTTGGGAAAAAACTGATCGACGAGTAAATCCGATCCGAACGAATGGAACACAAGCAGGCAGGGGAGAATGGATTCCCCTGCTTGCCTGCTTTTCATCCCGATAATGGTTCTCTTTACCAGATAAGGACGTGAATAAAGGATGAGATTATTGAAGAAATACAGCGCGCTCTACGTCATGATGGTGCCGGTGATCGTTTATTTTCTTGTTTTTGCCTATTACCCGCTCGTAAAAGGGCTTCAGACCAGCTTCCAGGATTACAAACTGATGGGTGACAGACCGTATGTAGGATTCGCGAACTATTCCGCGGTGCTTCATGACTCGTTATTCTGGGAAGCGGTGGTCAACACGCTCGTCATTGGCGGAGGCATTCTCTGCTTCAGCTTTGTCGCGCCTCTTGTGATCGCGCTGTCGCTCAACGAAGTACTCAGGACCTGGTTCAAGAAGGCGGCGCAGATGATTTTGTACGTGCCGCATCTGCTCTCATGGGTCGTTGTCGGAGGAATCTGGATTTTCATGCTTTCGCCCGACAGCGGGATCATTAATATGATCCTTGTCCATATGTTCCACATGAAGCCGATTAATTTCATGGCAGACTCCGGATGGGCGCGCTGGATCTTGATTCTCCTTGCAACATGGAAGGAGATGGGCTATACCTGTATCCTCTTCCTGGCGGGGATTGTGTCGATTAATCCGTCGCTCTACGAGGCGGCGCGCATGGATGGGGCGACGCGCTTGAATCAATTGATCTACGTTACGATACCGCAGCTCAGCAACACGATGAAGGTCGTCTTCCTGCTGAATACGCTCGGCATTCTGCGAATCTTCGACGAAGTCTTTATTTTGCGCAACCCAACGATCGCCTCGAAAGTGGACGTGCTCATGATGTACACGTTCCAGAAGGGGATTCTCGAAATTCAGCTTGGTCCTGCGGCCGCAGCCAGCTTCTTCGTACTGCTATTAACTCTTGCGATGACACTCGTCGTACGGCGAATCACGCGATTTGATGAGGTGTAAAAACAATGTCCGATCGATTTGAACGTCTCGGGTGGAAGAATAAAGCATTCGATATACTAAACGTCTTGTTCTTGTTCGTGCTCATGTTGACTATGATCATCCCGTTTATTAACGTACTGGCGCTGTCCTTCTCTTCGGGTATTGCCTCCATGAGGCCGGAAATCGTGCTGTGGCCGAAGCAGTTCAGCACGGAAGGCTACTCCATAGTATGGAAAAGGTATGGAAAAGCCTAGACATCTGGCGCCCCCTGATGAACAGCGTCATCGTGACCGTGGCGGGCACCGTGCTGCACGTGCTGCTGTCCAGCTTGGCCGGTTATGTATTTATCTATCCTCGCCTTCCCGGCAAGAAGGTGATGCTGACGTTCATTATGATTACGATGATGTTGCCGCAGGAAGCGATTATGATTCCGCTATATGTGGTCAACAAAGACCTGCATCTGATCAATACGCTGAGCTCGCTTGTGCTGTCGGGTCTCGTGTCCGGCTTCTCGATCCTGCTTATGCGCAGCTTCTTCTTGAACGTCCCTTACGAGATGTCGGAATCGGCCAAGATCGACGGCGCCGGGGAGTTCCGTATCTTCCTGACGATGTATATGCGTCTTGCGGCTGCGGGTCTTGCGACCGTGACACTCTTCGAGTTCGTTGGACGGTGGAACATGTTCACCGCGCCGGTCATGTTTATTAACGATTCCATGAAGTACACGCTTCAGGTCGCGCTAAAAGCGATGATCATCGATACGAGCAGCAACTCCGGTACTTATATGGTCACGACGAACGTGCGGATGGCAGGTATCGTCATCAGCATTCTTCCGCTGCTCGCGGTATATCCGTTTGTGCAGAAATATTTCATGAAGGGCATCCTGCTTGGTGCCAGCAAAGAATAGGAGGAAGTAAAATGCAGATAAAGAAACAACGGCACGTGCTTCGCAGATGGATTGATAAGGACGAGCAGCGTTCTTATTTGGAGGTTCCTTTCGTGGTGGAAGGAGCTGTGGAGCGTATCGATATCGCCTACCGTTACGAACGCGGAGAAAACGGTGGAACGGTTGTAGATATCGGCCTTCGCTCCCCGAAGCGGATCGTCGGCTGGAGCGGCGGCGCTCGCGAAGCATTCTTCGTCGGCACAGAGAAAGCGACCCCGGGCTATCTGGCTGAACCGATCGTCGAGGGTGAATGGGCCGTGCTGCTCGGAGCTTATAAAATCCCCGAGGGCGGCGCGGAGGTTATCGTTGAATTGGAGCTGACCCGGCCGCACGGCCGCTGGATGAAGGGTGACCTTCATATGCACAGCGTGCATAGCGACGGGAGCTACACGATCGGGCAGGCTAAAGAATCGTGCAAAGCCCGCGGTCTGGAATTCATGGCGCTGACGGATCATAATACGTCCTCGCAGAATCATGCCGCGCTTGTTCCCGACGAAGAGTTGCTGCTCATTCCTGGAGTTGAGCTGACGAGTTATTTTGGCCATGCCAACGTCCTCGGCGTGTCGGACGCGTTGCAGGATTTTCGCGTGACGACGCCGACGCAAGCGGAAGCGGTGCTCGAGGAAGCGCGCGCGAGAGGCGGCTTCGTGTCGCTGAATCATCCGTTCTGTCCGTCTTGTCCATGGGAGCTCGGTTTTGACGTCCCTTATGATGCAATCGAGGTGTGGAACGGCCCGTGGCGCGGGCTGAACGAGCGCGCGCTTGCTTGGTGGCAGGGGCAGCTTGCAAAGGGGCGCCGCTTGATCGCCCTTGGAGGAAGCGACGCTCACCGGGAGGAAAGGTTTGTGAAGCACGGACGTCCGACGGCTTCTGTATGGACGGAAACAGACACGGTGCATGGCGTTCTGGCCGGCATTCGCCAAGGCCGAGTCGTGCTGCAGTTCGATCCTGACGAGATCTGTCTAGCCCTTTCCGCCGGCGAGTACGGCATTGGTGAGGCTATTCCGCATACGGCTGTCATAGGGAAAGATGGCATCCCGTTGATAATCGACGTCTGCGGTGCCAAGGACGACCGCGTGCTCTTGTGGTCTGACCGAGGTATCGAAGCGGCATGGGACATCATCGTTTCGCCGGCGTTCTCCGAAGCGAGGGAGTGGGAATCGGAAGACACGGAAGCCAGTGGCTGGACCGTGCAGCGGGAAATTGCTGCGATACTCGAATTCGATGCGCCGGACAATAAAGACTGCGCTCCATGGGAGCCGGAAGCAGCGATTCTCGCAGACGAATTCGCGCCCCGAAAGATAGAAACGGAGAATGGTCAGGTCCGGTTGGAATTCCAGGGCTCGGGCGACCGGTTGTTCTACCGGCTGGAAGCACGACGCAACGTAAAGGGGTTAATGCAGTCGGCAGTGACTTGTCTGACAAATCCGATTTATATCGATCAAGCTATGGGTATGTAACGAACCGGGAGGGTAAGGTACGCTTGGGAGCTTTCTTTTTGGGTCATACTGTCTGGTAGTGTGAGACGACAGAAGGAGGCGCAAAAATATGACTATTTTGCCGATACATGAACGACTTGCGGAGTTGTGGACCATTCGCGGTGGCCGGCATCTGACCGAGGAAGAGCAGGCGGACTTCGAGCATTGTCTAGCGGTAAATGCTATGCATATCAGACAAATCGCCAATTTGTATAATCTATCGCTGGCCGCGTCCATGACCGGAGATGTTGATTGGCAACACGAGATTTGCCAAAGGCTGGAGAAGCTAGGCGGCCGTCTGCCGGGCTCGCCACGCTTATAGCGGATGCCCGTCACTCGGCCATCTGACCGAGCCAATCGAATTTCACTAAAGGCCGCGAAAATCGCGGTTTTTTTATTTATAGCTGTCATTGATTCCTATGTAGTCGTTATAGAGATTATAGTTAAAATCAAATTTTCATACATAATTGTGCATTCATTAAACCAGCCTAAAATGAAGGACGGTGAACAGGAATGGAATCAAAATCACAGAATGAATCTACCCAAAGCATTTTCAATAAAAATATCGAATTAGATTCAGATGTGAATGAGGACCGTGGGCGTGAGCAGCAATTGGATGCTTCTTTCGAAGACTGGTACCGGAATATCGGGCATTGGGAACAACAAAAATTAGAAATGACGCAAGTTCCGAAATCTAATGTATTTGATGTCGCAGCCAATATGGAAGAAAAATGATTTTGTTAACTGTCAGCGAAAGCGAGGAACATAATTTATGGCCAATAAAAAGAACTACTATTCATTCGAAGATCCATCGGGAACTACTATTGAGTATCGAGCCACCAGTTTACAGCAGGCTATGGTGATTAAGAAAAAGTTGGCCTTAGATTTGGGGATTTCCAAGGAGGACTTTGAATTAACGAACATTAGCAATAAACGAATTTCGGCCAGCGATAATTCTGACGAATGACAAGAAGAGCTTTTAAGAGCCGTATAAATATAAAAGCCGCATAATAGCGGCTTTTATATTTTGTATTCAGAATTTCTTTTAAAGACGAGACGAAGATTATTTTTTAACCACAGGCACCCAAAATTCGCCGTAGAAAGTGCCATCGCCGTTATCTTTGCGATAGGTCGCATTTGGACCACCGATGTAAGCATAATCAGTGGCTCGGGACAAAACTTCGCCAAAAGCAAGGTAAGTCAATTGATCAAACAAAGTCTCCTTGTCGCCATTTCCTGCGACAACGATATACTCGCTCTCCGGAAACTCGATAATGCGCGTTGCGTCAGTCACTGACTTTCCAGCTTCTACCGCGAAATAATTCCACGGCTTGCCTTGATAAACCTCGTTCACTGACCATTCACGATCATCTTTTGCAGCGTCTTTAAGCTTAGCAAATCGCCCGTCAGCCTTGAGTTTGCCCCAAAACTCGGATTTTTCCTTTTGTAAAGCTGTCATGTCTTGAAAATTGGACTGGATTGAGAAACCATATGCGGTCAACGTGAATGATTTTTTGTGTTCAATTGTATATTCTGCCATATGAGCTCCTTTCAAATTTCACAGAGATTAGACTTCGACTTTTTTTACGCGAAGCCACATTTCACCGTAGAATTCACCGGTTTCAGCTGCCTTGACGAATGTTGAATTGCCAGGACCTACGTATTTGTAATCTGTAATTTCTTGAAGCATGCCTCCGAAAACTTTGCCTGTGATTTCATCAGCAAGGCTGTTTTTGTCAGACCCTATGCCAGGCACAACGAGGTAGTCCCCAGCGAGGAAGTCTAGTACGATTGCGTCTTCCAAATTAAAATCACCCATCACGCCGAAGCCGCGCCAAGCTTTGCCATCGATAACATAATTGATTTGATATTCTTGCCCGTCAGCCAGCGCGAGAAGTTCAGCAAGCTTTCCATTTTCAGTGATTTCAGCCTTTTTCGCTGACGTTTTTGCTGCATTGCCTGCCCAGTCGTTGAAGTCCTCAAATGAAACACCGAAAGCAGTCATTTTGTAGTTTTCTGAGATCGTTTTGATTGAGTAGTTAGACATTTTGTTCTCTCCTTTGTGGAATTACTTTTACAAGATTGATTCTATTTGCCGAATGTATCAAAAAATGATACTTTTTTGATACAATAAAATCATGAAGAAAACAGAACGAGTAAACCTAATCATGCGCTACATCAATAACCGCGCACATTTTACGATTGCTGAGATTCAGCGGGAGTTCAAGATTTCCCGCGCGACTGCGATCCGGGACATTAACGAGATTCAGGCGATGGGATTTCCGCTGACAACCGAGCTGGGGCGTGGTGGAGGCTACAATGTCCTGCAAAATCAGTATTTGCCCGCAGCACGTTTCACGCCGGATGAGCTGAAGGCGATTTTTATCAGTTTTATCGCCTCGAAAAATTCACAGCTGCCTTATCTGCAAAATCGCCGCTCCATCACTGAAAAACTCATCGGTATCGCGTCGCAAACACAGCAAGACGAGCTAATTGAGCTGAATAATATCTTGCTTTTTGAAAATACGAATCCTGCTAATCCGAATCTTTTGGAGCTAGATGATGCAGCGCCTGCGGAGCTTAACCAGTTGATTTCGCTTGCTGTGCGAGATAAGCATTTACGCGTGACGTATGAGCCGAATCCTGGCTGGCCACAGTTGCTGGACGTTTTTTTGCTGCATATTTTTAATTCGAACGCTCAGTGGCTAGTCGAGGTTTATGACCTTGATACGGGTGAGTTTCGTTATTTGCCTGTTGATTTGCTGCGGGATTCCGCAATTTCCGAACATGAGATGAAGTATTCTGAGCAAGAGATTTTAAGCAAAAAACGGATTGGAGCACGTCAGTCTAATCTTATCGTGAAGCTTGATACGATTGGGATTCAGCGCTTTAAACGCATGCATCCGCCGGGGATTATTTTGTCCTTTACTGGAATGTTTCAGTCGAGCGGAATTTTTAACGTTCAGTTGGATGTGACCGATGCTGAGGAGCTGGCTTATTACGCGGATTGGCTTTTGTTTTTGGGGAAAGGGGTCGTGTTTGAGCGTATTCCTGAAGAGCTTCGCTTGATTTTAGAGGATCGTTTAACCAATTTAAGATTTTCTTGAGTTTAATAAACAAAAAAGACCGACATTTGTCGGCTGTTAAATTCAGGCTTATGTTTAAGGGGGATCCTACAGAAGGGGCTGAAGGCATGAAAAAAGGGTTGGGGGATCCCCAACCCTTTTATTTTATATTTTAGAGAAATTAATAGTACCCTTTACCTGTGCCTACACCGCCAACTTGTGGGCCGTAACCGCCGCCCCAGCCGCCAACAAAGCCACATCCGCAGACGATAATCACCAGCAAGATGAACAGTACAAGAATTCCGCCAACCTGATTGCCATGGCCAAATCCTGACATAATTCACAACACCTCCTTACGTCTGGAGTATACTTTATCATATGTGTGGGGAGGTATTATGCTTGGGTATTTGCCTTAGGAGCATTCGTCTAATTGCATCTGCCTCTCCGTTACGACTGTCATGGATGAACGGTTGATTTATTCATTACTTGGGATATTATTATCATCATTTTATTACATCTCTTTAAAGTACTTGACCCGGTAATAAGTGCCATATCCAAGAATAAACAGATAAGCGCAAATAAATAGAATTACCATTGTTAAATCTATATCCATTAAAGCTAACGCTGTAATTAAGGCACCAAACACAAAAATCATCATGTCATATGCTTTCGCTTTTGCTCGGTTATTGTTTGCCAGATTACGCTCATCTTTTTTCTCAATCTCTAACTGTTTTGCCGCGGCGGGATTATGTTTCATCGCGTATCGAACCATTAGTTCTCCCATACCGTGACCGAACATGCCAGAGCCAAGTCCAACGCAGATATAAGGCAACGCTCGCAGTAAACCTTGCGGATCTTCAATTGTTTTGATGAAGTACACACCAACTGCTAGTATGACTACACCTATAAAGGTAATCCAATAATCCGAAATCGATTTGTTCATACTGTCCCATCCTCCTCATAAATAAAGACTTCTTCGATACTCTTACCGAAAAAACGAGCAATCCTGAATGCTAAAAGGATCGATGGGTTATAACGTCCGTTTTCCAGAGAACCGATTGTTTGCCTAGACACCTCGAGAGCTGCTGCTAATTCTTCTTGATTGATTCCATGTTGCTTGCGGTGTTCTTCTAAACGGTTGTTCAATTCATTTACCCTCCTCATGGAAAGCTAGCTTTCCACAAGGTGAGCATATCGTGCAATATCGTTAATGTCAAGCGTACTTTCCATTTTGATATTAAATGGGCCAAACAAGGAATATAGGAATTGCGTGAAGAAAGTCATCAGCTGGCCGTTCGACGATTCAGTCATTCGTACCGCTATAATTTCTTTAGAGCTAAGTTGTTAAGCAGTCGGCGATCGGCTGCTTTTTTTGTTCCTAACGATTTTCTTTACACTGGGACTCCTGTGGAATTTTGATTCTAATCCTCACAAAACATATTTTGTTTATTGCTCTAACCAGGAACGCTACCTGTATCTGTATACGATGTGTCGATTAATTTTGACCATACCGTTGACAAATTAAGGAATCGTTCATACAATATAAATAAATGAATGGTTCATTCAATTTAAGAGGAGGATATCCAAATGAGTGAAATTCAAACGGTGGGTCAAAACGTAAGAGGGAAATATGTAGTGATTACAGGTGCTACGAGCGGGATCGGGTTAGCGACGGCGCAAGAGTTAGCATCAAGAGGGGCGAACTTGGGAATCGTTGCCCGCAATGCGGCCAAAGCGAACGAGGTTGCGGCTAGACTTCGGTCGTCCTTCGGCAATCAGATTACAGTGGATGTTTTCATCGCCGATATGTCCTCCCAGCGTTCCATCCGCCGCGCTGCAAACGAGATGTTGGAGAAATGCCCGAGAATCGATATTCTGATCAATAATGCGGGTGCCATGTTCGTTGATTATAAGTTGACGGAGGACGGACTTGAGATGACCTGGGCGGTCAACCATATCGCGCCGTTCTTGTTAACAACGCTGCTCCTTGATAAACTGATGTTGAGCGAACATGCCCGCATCATTACGACTTCGTCCCACGGCCATAAGATGGCTAGAAAAGGCATCGGATTTGACGATTTGAACGGTAAGCGTTGTTTTGGGTTTTGGGGGAAAATGAAGGGCGGTCCTAACTTTCGATACGGTGAGACGAAGCTTACGAATATCTTGTTTACTGCCGAGCTGGCGAAACGATTGCAAGGTACAAATATTGCCGCGTATTGCTTTGATCCCGGACTCGTCGCAACAAATTTCAATCGGGACAACGGATGGATGGCCCGGATGACGACGGCTGTCATGATGAGATTCGCGCGAACGCCTGAGAAGGGCGCCGAGACGCTCGTATGGCTGGCGGATACCAACGACAAGATTCTGGAGAGCGGGTGTTACTACGCGGATAAGCAACCAGGAACGCTATCGGCACAAGCGAGCAATATGAAAACAGCGAAGAAGCTATGGGAAGTAAGCGAGGATCAGGTCCGTATATCGCAGGCTTAACTTGCTAGTCGACGCATGAAAAGGAAGAAGGATAAGCTATGCCAAGAATATCGAGAGCGCAAGCCGAGCAAGCGTTTGACGAACGCAAAGATCAGATCAAAAAGGCTGCTCTTAAAATATTTGCCGAGAAAGGGCTTGCTGGTACGAAGATGAGCATGATCGCGGAGGAGGCCGGCATCAGCCAAGGTTTATCGTACCGCTATTTCGAATCCAAAGACGAGATTTTTGCGCTTCTCGTGGAAGAGGCGATAGAGGAATCCCGGAAAGCCATACTCAATATCGGAAGTCTACCAGGTTCGCCTCTTGAGCAATTAAAGGCGTTCACGCTTCAACTGTTGGATGAGAACCACAAGCAATACTTCCTGCTCGTTCAACAAGCACTAACGTCGGAAGGGGTTCCAAGCCGTGCTAAGGAAGCGATCGAGCGGTATTCTCCCAAGGATACAATTGAACAGATAATCCCTATATTTGTTCGAGGACAGCAAGAAGGTCAATTCGCAGAGGATGATGCCTACAAGCGATTGATTTTATTCCTTTCAGTTGTTAACGGTCTTATGCTTCAAGATGCGAAGGCGATGGGAATGAATTGGACGCAGGAAGTTGACCTTTTGTTGAATATCTTGACGAAATAATAAACCGCCTCGGTGATTTTGCTTTTTAAAGCTCTATTCTTGCAAGCACTTCAGAATTTAATTTGATAACTAGGAGATAGTTCAAATCAACAAAAAAGCAGCTGAACGTAATACATCGGCTGCTGCTGTCGTGTGTTAAGATGTTCACGGGTCCATTGGATTTGGAGTATCGACCATATTAAATAACCACCAAAATAAAAGCAAGAAGATACAACAAGTTATTATTATTAGAATAACAGTAACTTTACTATTTAATTGATTCTTCATTTAATGCCTCCTCCGAAAAAGCTTGGTACCTTTCTATACGAGTAATTAGAAGGGTTTGTTGCTTTAAACTGTCCTTTACTAGGTATATTAATTTTCCAATTTTTATTAGAAATTTTCAGTGTTGTGATTTTGGTTGGGATGCTTTCATTGATTAACGTCGATTAAAAAAGCTGCAGTAGATCAGAGGATCCGCTGCAGCTTTTGTTGCAGTTAATCAGCTAAATGACTACTTGAGTACTTTTCGAGACGGAATATTCACGAACTTCGATTATCACGTAATGTGAAATCAGATTAATATAATAAGTTAACAATTCAGGGAGGATTATATGAACACCATTATCTATATGGTTAGGCATGCTGAATCACCATACAATGAAGGAACAGAAAGAACAAGGGGACTTACCACTAAGGGCAAGGGCGATGTTGAAAAAGTTACAGAAATTCTTAAGGAAGAAGGAATTGACGTCCTTGTATCTAGCCCGTATAACCGAGCAATTCTGAGTATTGAGGGATTGGCACAAAACTTGGGATTGGATATCGAAACATTTGAAGATCTCAGGGAAAGGCATTTTGCTAGAGAAATTATTGAAAATTTAATGTCGGTCATTAGCGAGAAATTTTATGATTTCGATTATTCTTTACCGGGTGGGGAGTCTAATTCTGAATGCCAGAATAGATCTGTATCAGTGATAAAAAACATATTAAAAGAACACTCCGGGAAAAAAATAGCTATTGGAACACATGGACTTGTGATGACGTTGATGATGAATTATTTTGATTCAAGTTATGGTTTGGATTTTTTAAATCAATTAAAGAAACCAGATATTTATAAATTAAGTTTTGAAAATTTAGAATTAAAAGAAGTAATAAGACTGTGGAATGGGGATCTCTGATTGAGCTAAAGAGACTTTTACACGAAAACCAATCCTTACTTACATCAGAGTAACTAGATGAACTTTTTTTCAGTACTATTGGGGAAAAAGCTGAACTGGTATACTAAAATCGAATATTTCATCCAACTCTTGGAAGCTTCATAACTATCTCTATGGAGGTTGTACCATGACAATGACACAACGTAAGCTAGGTTCGACGGGGATAATCGTAGGTGAAATCGGAATGGGCGGAATGCCGTTGTCCGTTGATGGACGCCCTTCAGAGGAAGATGGCATTAGAGCGGTGCATGCCGCATTGGAGCAAGGCATTACCCTGTTCGATACGGCCGATTCGTACTGCATGAACTCGACCGAAAAAGGTCATAACGAACGTCTGCTAGCCAAAGCTTTACATAATCGTTCCGATGTGGTCATCGCGACAAAAGGCGGCTCAATTCGTCCGGATGGACGCTGGGAAACCGATGGCCGACCTGAGCACTTGCGTCAAGCGTGCGAGGACAGTTTGCTTGCGCTAGGTGTGGAAACAATCACGCTCTATCAATACCACCGTCCGGATCCTAAGGTGCCGTTTGCGGAATCCGTGGGAGCAATCGCGGAATTGCAGCGGGAGGGGAAGATCGTTCACGTCGGGCTGTCTAACGTTTCCGTTGCACAGCTGGAAGAAGCCAGCGAAATTGTAACGGTCGCGTCGGTTCAAAACCGTATGAATTTGTTTGACTATTCGTCCATGGCAGTGCTGAAGCGCTGCGAAGAGCTCGGTATCGCCTTCCTACCGTACAGCCCTCTAAACGGCATGGGTAACGCGCAGGGCATCGGCAGCAACGAGAAGCTTTCGCGGATCGCCAGAAGTTATGATGCGTCGCCGCAACAGATCGCGATTGCATGGCTGCTTCAATTGTCTCCAGTCATTCTGCCAATTCCAGGTGCCAGCAAAGCAGTGAACATCGTTAACTGTGCAGGTGCATCCAACTTGAAGCTATCTGACGAAGACGTAGCCGAATTGAACGGCATTGCTGATCAAATCACGGCATAATTGCCAATCCGGCAATCGACTGGCGAATATCGTGATGGTAAAAAAGGGACAAAAATTTCTTGCTTACAGCTTTGAAACAAAGAAGAAAGAAATGGAGATGCCTCTTCAAGGAATGAGCTTAGGGAAAATGGCAGAAGCGTGAGGGACTGTTGCCACTTTGTTTGAACGGAAAACATTAGATAAATACAACAAACCGGCAGCAGATCAGAGATCCGCTGCCGGTTTGTATTGAAGGAAGGGCAGGATAATTGTTTGATGTGTGGGCACATCAGGGGATTACTGTACGCCGAAGATAAATACAGCGTCTGGGTCCGTCGACAAGCTGTTGTAATCCCGGATCGAGTCGGCGCCTTTGCTGGTGTACGCGATCGTTCCGATCTTGCCTGATGCGAGCGACGGCACTTTCAATACGATTGTTAGCCCGTCCAGACGACCTTCCGTAGGCTTGATTTGCTTGCCATCTACTACGATGTTGAAGAAATTTGTTTCATCCTTGTAGCCCTTGATTGGCTCGCTGAACGTAATCTTGATCGCCGTTCCTTGCGCGTCTACTTTCGTAATATAAGGAATGGCATTTGCCGCACTGGAAGCGGTAAAGATATAGACGCCGCTGTTGTCAGAGTCCTTCAGCGAGGCCCCTTGATCGTCCACAATCCGTCCGTGGTTCGAATCGTACTCCAACCGGTAGCTCTGATTCGGCTTCAGAGGATCCAGCCGGTCCGCGTTCAGGTACACCGTGATCGCCATGCGGTCCGGGGACAGGACGTAGCTTGCGTTGCCGCTAGATTGAATGTCGACCTTGTTTCCGCCGGACACGGCGTACAGCGAGAAGCCTCCCGCGTCATCAAACCGTACCGGCTCGCTGAATCGCATCTCGAACGTGTAGCGGTCCGTCGATACGATCTTCGTGACAGTAGGCGCTTGATTGGACGTCGAAGTTCCCGCGAAGACAACTTGATAAGGATTGGAGCCTTCCTGCGTGCGGATGGCGTTCCATCCAGCCGCGTCCTTGATGCTGTCCTTGAAGCGCAGGCGATACGTTTTGCCGGACTTCGCGTCGTCGTCTAGATAGAGAGTAATTTCGGTCACGATGCTGTTTGCGTCGTTCAGGCTGTCTCCGACGACGCCTATCGTTGAACCGTCGTCGCGCAGAAGATAGAAGCCGGACGCGCTGACGTTGCGGACAGGCTCGCTGAAAGTGACCTTGATTGCCCTGCTGTTCAAAGCCGACACTTGCGTAACGTAAGGATCATCGTTTATTTTCTCCGTACCTGGGAATACCTTCTGATCTGCCCCGTCCTTTGTAAGCAGCCCAGGCAAATCAGAGATGCGGCCGGTATAGACATGCCCAGCGACGAAGAGGGAAGGATTGCCCGATTGCTTCGTCCTTAACTGGATCACAACCACGTTATTCGTGCCGGACTTGCGGACAACGTATTCGCTCCATCCGCTCGCGTCGACATTTCGGTTGTTGTCCTTCAGAATCGTCAAACCGAGGGAGGCGACTTCGGAGTCGGACAACGCACGGCTGAATGTCGCTTGAGCCGTGTTTTGATTGACAATTTCGAGCTTCTGTAACTCTATCGATCCGTTCGTTTCGCGATCGCTGCCGACGAATTGAATGCGCGTATCCGTGGCGATCGCGTTGCCACTCAAGTCATTCACTTGACTGATGGTGACGGAATAGACTCCGCCCGGCGTCTGGGCGTTGGTCGTGAGCGTGACCATCTTCTTCGCATCGTCGTACACCGCGCTCTTGACCGCGCCAAGATTGCCGTCGAGCTTGTAATTGCCCACGCGGGTCGCCGTACTCGCATCCAGACGCTCGCTAAACATTAAGACCACTTGGCGCGCTGCCGCTTGAATGCCGACAACGGTCGGTAGACCGTGGTCGACGAGGCCGCCAAAATACAGATTCGTCGCCTTATCCATTACATTGCCTGCCAGGTCGGAGATCCCTTGAATCGTCAAGGTATACAGCACGGCATCCGTCTGCTTCGTCGTCGTGAGAATAACCGTGTCTCCGTCACTGTCGAGAATGATGTTGGTTACCCTAAGATTGTTGTTGATCGCGTAATTCGATACTTCCTTCGCCTGATCCGCGTTGACCTGTTCGCTGAACTGCACTTCGACGGTCGAATTGCTAAGCACAGATACGGATTGGACATAGGGTTTATCGTGATCGTTAATGCCTTTGAAAACAATATCGCGCCGCGTGTTCATGACGTTACCGGCCAAATCAGCGATGTTGTTAATCGTCAGTTTGTATTCCTTGCCGTTCTCTTGTTCGTTGGTGTACAGCGTTACCGTTTTGCCGTCGCTGGCGAGAGTCGCGCGGGTGACGTACAGATCGTTATTGATGATGTAGTTTTTCACGTTGCGAACGTCGCTAGCGTCGACCTTCTCGCTGAAGACAATCTGGATTGTCGAATTGTTCTGCCCAGCGACGGACACGACGGTCGGCTTGGAGCCGTCGAGGTCGTAGATGCCATAGAAGTACAAGTCGTTTCGGGAAGTCATCGTGTTGTCCGATAGATCCTTCACGCCGGTAACGGACAGCCGGTAACGATAACCGTCCTCTTGCATACTTGTGGTGATCGTGACCGTGCGGCGGTCGTCGGATAACGCAAAGCTATAGAGATCGAGGTCGCCGGTAACGATGTCGTAATGGTCCGGATCCTCTGCCGTGGAGCGGCTAACCTGCTCGGAGAACGTCAGTCGAATCGTCCGATATCCCAGGCTCTCAATCTTAGTGATGGTTGGACGAGTGGTGTCTCCCGTGCCGACCGTGCCGCCGTTGTTGTCCCAAATGGCGGAATAACGCCAGCCCGTTCCGTTCACCGTAAGCGTGTAAATGATGCCCCCTTGCTGCGGCCCCGTCGAGACCGTAACGGTCTTGCCATCCGAGGACAGAGTCGCTGTCCTTATCGCGATAACCGTGCCCTGATCATCCTTTAATGAGAAGCTGGACAGATCAACCTTGGTGACAGCTTCCTTCAGGGTGACTTGAATAATACTGTTCGCCAGTGGTCTAACAGCGTTCACCTGAAGCCTTTGCTGGATTTGCTGCTGATAAACGACATAAGCGGCATCGACGAGCTGCCCGCGGGTAGCGGCTGCTTTGTAATTGCTCTGGAAGGAGATAAAGCCGTGATCGAGAGCGGCACTGACCGAGCTCCTTGCCCAAGCGGATACGCTGCCCGTTACCGGAGAACTGCCGCTCCCGTAGCCAAAGGCTCGAACCAGCACGACAGCCAGTTGCTCCACCGTTACGTTAGCGACGGGAGAGAACCTGCGCGCAGCGGTTCCCGTCATGAGCCCCACCTGGTTTACTGCCTCCACCTCGTGATAGGACCATCTCGACTTCAACACGTCGTCAAAACTCGCCTTCGCCGGGTTGTTGTCCGGTAGCCCCCAGAGACGATACAGCACGGCGGCGAATTGTTCACGCGTCATCGATTGGTTAAGCCCCGCGCTTCCGTCCCCAAGTCCCTTGAAGATTCCTTTTTCCTTCAGTACCTCGAACTTCTCCTTCGTGGAAAGCGACTCCGCATTTGCAGCGAAAGCCGGAATTGCCAGCGCCAACAGCAGCCATGCGATCAGCAATTTCCGTACTAGAGTCATGCCTTTACCTCCTTTTCCGCGAGCCATGAAGACCCGCTGCGTTGAATAGCTGTAAATTCATACGCAAGGAAGTTACGGAATGTTGCGCCGACAAAATCAAGTTATGCGTTTGTCGGAACCCGCAATTTTCAGCATAAACACTAGAACAAACGACAAAAAAAGCCTTTTGAAAAAGGGGTTCAAATCAATTTTCTATTTATTAACAGAGACATTATGTAGCAACTTGTCGAGATTTAAAGATGGAAAAGTTTTTTATTTATTTTTAAGTGAAGGCGGCAGCCTATTCTTTTTTTCCGGCGAACTCAGATTTCAGCTTAATTACGTACCTACCGCCTGATGGATGGAACAGTGAGGATGGGTGCGCTCACCCGATAGTTTACCTAGGCATATTAGAACGCATGAAGCATTTTAGGCTGGTGATGGAATGTGAAGATGTCTAAAATTGGGGAATTGGCCGTTATTGCTATTGTAGTAGTATCCGTTGTTATGCATCCAATATACCAAACGAACCTACTATGGGGATGATGGGGTAGTCATCGCAGCTGAAAGTAAACCTATGCTAAATGAGTTGCCGTTAGAGGTTAAAATCATGGGATATTAGATGATTTACTCGGCTGGGGTGCGGATGAGGAGTTTCAATTCACGGGTTCTGATAAAGAACAGTTAAAGGATGCCGTAGTCAAATTAGAGAGCTGAAAAGGCTCCTTCGTCAATTTGATCGAAAAGTAACATGGCTTTCACACCAAATTAAAGTTGTTGCTCATCAGAGGCTCCGCTATGGCGGAGCCCTTTCTGTCAGGTTGCGATGACCTAAGCCTTTGGAATTTTCAGCACCGTGCCGGCTTTTACATCATCAATATTAACAATGTGATTGTAATCCGCGATGAACCTCACATATTTGTCGGAGCCGTAATAGATTTTGGAGATGCTGTAGAGAGTCTCGCCAATCTTTACGGTATGATCGGATGTCTCGTAATCATCCGGCTTGTAGTTTTTCAGGGAAGGAATGATGAGGTTGGTGCCTGCTTTCAAGCCTACATTTTTATCAAGCTTGTTTTCTTTCGCGATATAATCCACATATTCCACCGATTTGTAGAACATTCTGGAAACTCCAGACAGCGTGTCGCCTGCTTGGATTAGATAGGTAGCGGGCAAGTGTATTTTCGAATAGTCTTTAGCTCCTTGCTGGCCGCCATTTATCGAGCCGGTTGTTGACGATAAGGCCGGGATCTTAAGAGTATCTCCGGCTTTCATATCATTAATAAACAAGATATGGTTATGCTCTGCAAGCAACGTATAATACTCCTTAGATTGATAAAACTTCTCTGATATCAATCTTAGCGTATCGCCTTTTTGGACCACATAGGTGGTTGGAAGTTTCAATGATTTAGCAGGGGCTTTCGTTGATTTATTGCCATAATCCTTATTTTCTTGCATAGGTTTTTCTGTCCGTGCAGGCTTAGGCGTCTCCGTTGGCTTATCGCTTTCTCTAACTGGTGTGTTGGATGCAAGAGGAGCAGGCTCTTGTTCCTCTTCACTGTCAACGGTTCCGGCGGGGATGGGATCATCTTCCGATAGCCCGTTTCCGCCATTCCCATTATTAAGGGAATCCGAATCAGTTGGCTTGCCAATTCTGTTCTGCCCATTGGCCTGCTCGGCATTCCCGGCAGCTAGCGGAAGTTTAGAATCAACTTTATTCGTATATTTGCCGTACAATACTCCGCAAAAACCAACAAGAATTACGACTATCGCCAGATAGATGATGAGATTTGTTTGTTTTAAAGATACTAATCTGCCTTTGGAATGTTTGCTGCTGCGTGTGGTTCTCTTATTCAAAACGTAATCTTCTCCTTTGTTCCTCCATTTAAACCTATTCTATCGGACTTATTGAACTCTGTGGAATGGGCCTTAATAGCCAATTCATTCTCAACGCGAACTGCTAGAATTAAATATTTATATCCTAATGACTATGTTCATTCTGATTACTGTTTTACGCATAGCGTGATGCAAATAGCCAGCTGTATGCATACCAATTTGAACAGTAGTCCTCTTTAGAAAATCTAGTTCTTTGGTGGCGCATAAGAATGCAGGTTAATATAGGTCTGCACGAATCTAGTTATTTCAGATATAATAGTAGACCTACATATCCTAAGAATATTAAAGGAGACTTATAGACTTATATGAAAAAAATTGTATACCTGACAATTTTGATCTGTGGGTTGATTAGTATTTCCGGTTATATGCCAAACCGGGCGGAAGCAAGCGGTAGTTATACGGCCAAGGTATACACCGACTCATTGAATGTCCGCAGCGAGCCATCGCGTGATTCGTCGATCGTAGGCGGTTTGAAGAATGGCGAGATTGTCACGGTTTCAGCTGAAGAGTACGGCTGGCTGCGCATCAAGTCGGAACGCGTCTCCGGTTGGGTGGCAGGACATTATTTGAAGAAAGTCGATGGCAATGTCGTTACGGCATCGGCGACAGATCAAGATGGCAGCGTGCGGAACAGCTCTGCAGCCGCCCGTGCGACTGTGCTGGTCGATAGGCTTCGGCTCAGGGCAGGCGCCGGATTAAACCATGAAATTTTGGGATATCTAACAAAAGGTGAGGCTGTTACGATAATAGACAACCGGGAAGGATGGGTTCGGGTCCAGACCCGGGATAAGCAACTCGGCTGGGTATCGGATCGTTATATCGCGAAAGGCGAAACACAAACGGTGTCGGTTGCATCGGGAAAATCGAAGAGCCTCAAGGGGAAAGTAATCGTAATCGACCCCGGTCACGGCGGAGACGATCCTGGAATGATAGGAACTACATATGAAACGATTGAAAAAAATCTTAATTTAAGCACTTCCTTCTACTTAGAGGATGAGCTTCGCAGTCGCGGAGCGCGCGTCCTCATGACAAGAACGAAGAATGAGGAAAAGCCCGGGCTGTCCGATAGGGTCAAGATAAGCGAATCCGCCGGTGCGGACGCATTCGTCAGCATCCATTATAATTCTTCGGAGAAAAACACGTCCGGCATACTTACCTTCTATTATTCGAATACAAAAGATCGGCCATTGGCCCGCGCGATAGAAAACAGGCTTGCGGACGGCATCGGCTTGAAGAGCAACGGGATTTCATACGGCAATCTTCACGTTTTGCGGGAAAATGATACGGTATCCGCACTCATAGAGCTCGGCTTCTTGTCCAACCCAAAAGATGAATCCATCGTCCGACGCTCCAGCTATCAGAGAATAGCAGCCAAAGCAATTGCGAATGGGTTGGAGGATTACTTCGGCAGGTAACAGAGTGGTTCGTTATAGAATTATTCTACAAAACGGATTCGAAGGCAAAAATTAAACGATGAACATGTAAGGCTAAATAGTTCCAATATGTGGACATCACTAAACTATATTTAAAGGATCCCGTATAAAGAGTTATTCCGTAATGGTATAGAAACTAAAATTCTAATATCGGAAATTTCAAAGGCAGACGATCAGTGTGATCGTCTGCCTTGTCATATTATTTTCATTCAGGCTTTCCAAGCCGTAATTACAACACTGCCCATCATATTGGAGAAGTTACTCAACAGGCGCTCATTTTTCATCATCATGGCAACTACATCTGGTTTCGTGAATAGTTCGTGATCGATTATCCGTAAAGGGTCGTTGTCGGTGGCTAGCTGCTTCATTTGCGAAAAATGAGACGCTGAGTACTTACTAAACCTTGATTTACTCATCAGCTTTAGCCATTCCGGGACGGTTCGCAGATGATGAAGTCCGTAAAACGATTGGAGTTTTTTCTTTTGAACCGTAGTTAATTTTATAGCAAATGCCAGCTCTCGATCGTATAAAACTCCTTTCGGTTTAAGTACTCGCCAATATTCTTGTATAGCGGAGCTTCCTTGGGTAAAGGCAGTAACCGACTCCGTAAAAACGGCATCAAACGTCTCATCCGGGAAAGGCATTGAAGCGGCATCTGCCTGTAAAATGCGGACGGGGAGATCGCTTATCTTCGCACGGTAAATCGCTTTTTGAATCATATTCTCGTTCCGGTCTATTGCGGTTACGTTGCAGCCTAAACTGGCTAAATAACATGCAGTCCGGCCCGTTCCGCATCCCGCCTCCAGCACTTTTGCGCCTCGTGGAAAGCTGATTTGTCCGATTAATTCTTTGGTTGCTTGGAAACCTCCCGGATGCGCACTTCCTTCGCCGAGCCGGGCTAATAATGAATGATAATCCAACGCCTTCTCACCTCTCCCGATATTCTATGCATTTCCTTCGCGATGACTGCACCCATTCTTCGCTGCTTTTTGAATACCCGCGTTGGCATCTTTCATTTTGTTTTTGCCTGAGAGAATGGAGCATATCTCGTTTTTTTTTCTAAATAGAAGACAATCGTACAGACCGTATAGCAGATTTTTTCATAGTCTAGAATATACGAGCAGCAGGTTAGGGGGAATGAAGTTATGCAGGAAGTTTATCCGATTAGCCATAATACGGTCTATCCGTACATCGGACGGAGAGTTAGTGCGGTTACGCATGACGGAAGGCATTTTATTGGAACGATAAAGGGAGTAGAAGACGGAAAGTTAATAGTGGAGGATTGTACTTTTGACAGAAAGCCTTTAACGTTGTCGTCCGTTCGGAACGGAAAGCCTTCAAAAAAACAAACGCGCTCCAAGCATAAAGCCAGACTGTCCAATTATTATGACGGTTACGGTGGAGGCTATGACAGTTATGGCGGGGGTTATGGCGGTTACGGCGGTGGAGGCTGCGGCTTTGGCGGCGGTTGTTTCTTTTTTCCGTTTGCCATTCTTGCTTCTCTTTTTATACTTCCTTTCTTCTTTATTTGATTGCGGAAAAGAGGGTTCACGATGGTATCCAGGAAAGCTCCTAAACAAAGAAAACCCGAGGGAAGAGTTCGTGCGGTCAACAAAGCTAACCGTTGTATCGGGCAGCCCGTTTGCGTGTTGTTAAATGACGGTAACTGTTATGTCGGCACGGTTCAAGCCGTTCATGACCATCAGCTAATCCTTTCCGAAACCAGAAGTTGCGGGAAAGTGAATCTTTCCGATCGTTCCAAGACACCCGAAGTCCAAGTATCGGGACTGTTGGATTCCTTGATAGGGGGGATCGGCGCGCTCAATTCTTTTGGTTCAATGGCGTCAGGCTTATTTAAGCCGATGTTATCCGGTCCTTCGGGTTTTTCTGGAGCGGGAGTACAAACAAAACAAGAAAATTCGGAAGGCCCTTCAGGGCAAGCAGGTGGAGGGCAGCAGAGCGGTTTTTTCGGATCTTTTAAACAAATGCTGCCGACTGTCCAAGTCGGACTTAATATGGTGAAGACGATTATGCCTTTAATGGGGATGTTCAAAATCTGACGCTTTATTCTGTTTTGCTCAGCCTGCCGGGAATTCCCGGCGGGCTGTCTTTTATTCTTGTCGCTGTCGTTTTCTTAACTGAGGAATAGCGCAACAATTTCCATGTTATGTCGTCTATATGAATATTTGAGTTTATAACCTCTATCTACGCCTAACCTTGAGGAAAGGGGCTTCAAATTGTGAATGGCCATACCACAGGAGTTCAGTTAAGCCAATTATTTTATGAAGATTATATCTTGCCTCGCCTTTCGTCTGCTATGCCTGCTTTATTGTATTCTTCAGCGCTATTAGGCCCGGGCAGCGAGGTTCTGGGGTTTGATACACCGATGTCGCGCGACCATGACTGGGGCCCCCGTGTGTTGATATTTATCCGGGAAGCCGACGTATATCAGCGGGAAGCCATTCTTGCAGCCCTACATAAGGAAGCCCCTGCAACGTTTAACGGTTATACGCTCAATGTCGATCAGACAATTGTTACTACGGTCTCTTCTTATTTCGGTAGCCGATTAGGGCTTCCATTCTCCAGCGTGTTCGCGGGAATGGAATTGCTAGATTGGCTTACTGTCCCTTCGCAGACTTTGGCAGAGCTTACAAGTGGAACCGTCTTCCGGGATGATCCCGGCGAGCTGACGATCGCTCGTAAGCTTTTGAATTATTATCCTCAGGATGTTTGGCTCTTTCTGATGGCTTCGGTTTGGAGCCGTATCGGACAGGAGGAGCATCTTATGCCCAGAGCAGGCTTTGTGGGAGATGAACTGGGGTCTTCCATTATAGCGTCTCGACTAATTAGGGATATAATGGGATTATGTTTCCTAATCGAACGGCGCTATGCTCCTTATCCTAAGTGGTTCGGAACCGCCTTCCGGGAACTTTATTGTTCAAAGGAGTTATTACCTCTTCTTACAGCAGTACAACACGCAAAAGAGTGGCGAGAGCGTGAGCTAGCGCTGGCAAAAACTTATCAAATTGTTGCACAGATGCATAACAATCTCCAATTGACCGAACCGTTAGATGCAAATGTGAATCTCTTTTTCAATCGACCGTTTTCGGTAATCGGCGGTAATCGTTTTGCAGATGCATTAGTGTCAAAGATAGAGGATTCATCTCTAAAAAAACTGGCTGCCTATAAGTTTGGTGGCGTCGACCAGATCAGTGACAACACTGATTTTCGCGCCATCCAAGAACGATTCAAGCTGCATTCCGGTGAAGTTAGCCCACTTCGCGCACTTCTTGACCGCTTGCTGTAGATTTCTTATTACCTGCATATGAAGCGTTAACATTGACAATGGAACGGGCTATTCGTATGATCAAACATGTACTGTAAAAAAATGCAAATATGGTCGGAGGCGATGGCAATAGTTGACTGGACGAACAAAATTACCGAAATTACATTGTTTGTAGAAGATTTGCATCGGTCGAAGGCATTCTATCAAGAGACGTTCAAACTTGCAATCATATATGAAGATGAAAGCTGTGCGGTATTCGATTATGGCAATACAAGCATCAATCTGTTAAATCAATCGAATGCCCGCGAGTTGATTGAGCCCGCGCAAGTTGGTCGCTATGGAGATGGCGCGCGGTTTCAGTTCACGATCCAAGTACCAGACGTTGACAGGGTATGCGATGAGCTGGAAGCGTTAGGGGTTAAGTTATTGAATGGACCGATAACGCGCCCTTGGGGGCGGCGAACGGCTTGTTTTGCCGATCCGGACGGGCATGTGTGGGAGATTGCGCAGCTGCTGTAATGAATTGGTATTCGCGGAAAGAACCAACGTTAAACTATCGAGGAAATAGTAAACATGGCGGCAGCTGATCTGAGAATCAGCTGCCATTTTTAATTGAAGTAAGGGTAATATCACGCGATGATTAGTTCTCAGCGCCTACAGAGATAGGAATCTTAATGAAATCTACTCCTATTGACCTTGCACCATTTTTTGGATTCGTATCGGAACCCACAGCAACCATAATGTTGAAATTCTCCGATGGTAAGATTGTTTTTCGATCAGATACTAAATCAATTACTATCGTTCCAGTTCCTCCTCCTGAAGGTTCACCTAAATAATTTACGCCAACTACAACCTGATTTCTCCATTCATCACCCAGGCTCATATCTCCAATGGAAGCGTATGGGGATAGAGTTGTTTTTTGATTCTCGGGGTAACTACTAAGAATATTGGCAATATACCATTTCTTCGGAATGTAAACAGTTAGACCTCCGAAATCCTTTTGATCAATCTCAAATGACGCAACAATCCGCATACGCTCAGCGATTCCTTTGTCGCCCCATACAAAAATAGATCCTTTTGCCGATGTATTTTGATGTGCAGTATGGGATTTAACGTTAAATTCTTTAGTAACGACAACACCCTCATTAACTAACGTGTAATCAGAAAGCTTCTCGTGAGAATAATATCGCTGCACGATCAAGACAGTCGCCACAACGAATAACGCAGCGAAAGCAATTAAGATGTACTTGCCGGACGGCTTCAGATTAATCCCCTCCACCCAATGCAATTTCAAATTTATACCATTTTCATTATATCAGGAATAATGCTTCAGGTGGATTGCGAAACAATTTGATAATTATCGGAGCGGGAGCTTTCATCGTACAGGTTCGGATTATCATCCTCGTTCGCCAAGCTAAGAAGGAAGAATACGTGGATGCGGCCAATTGACTTATATTCGCTGCACTAACAAAGGAGTGTCTCGTATGCAGTATTCGCTCAAAAGCCGCCTGATCACCGCATTTGTCCTGCTGTTCGTGCTCTCCTTCGGCGTCATGACGCTGCTGCTATTCAAAGAATCGCGTACGATCATCCGCTCCTATGTCGAATCGTCAGCATTAGAAAAAATGGACGAGTACGGCTCATTCATCAACATGGCGCAGTCGCAGATGTACGATTTCTCGTCGCTCGTCTTCAACAGCGATTTGACCCATCGCTGGGAGCTGGCGATGACGGATCCAAGCTTGTCGCCCGGGGAGAAAAGTCTAGCAAACATTACAATTTTTCCGACCTATTGATTGCAATCAAGAAAGAAATAGGATTAACGTATCAAGAGGCTCCCGGCGACGGGGGCTTTTTTGACGTTGTTATTAGGGTGGAATCGCATTCGTTTGTAAAAAAAATTCATGAATTTGATGTAGGATTCGTTAGGATTTCGTAGGTTTTCAATATAGTTGTCTACACAGTATGTTATCTAACCTAACACAGCCTGTCCATCAGATAGGGCAGGGCAACGGATAGGGGGATTGCGTTGATTGAATTTCAACAAGTGGAGAAGCATTATGGCGATTTTCATGTGCTAAAAGGCATCGATCTTCGAGTCGCGCAAGGTGAGGTGGTCGTTGTGGTCGGGCCTTCCGGCTCGGGAAAAAGTACCCTTCTGCGCTGCGTCAACCGGTTGGAAGCGATCACGAGCGGTCGTCTGACCGTCAATGATGTTGACGTCGCCGATAAGAAAACCGACATCAACAAGCTGCGGCGGGAAATCGGTATGGTGTTCCAGCACTTCAATCTTTATCCGCATATGAAAGTGATCGACAATATTACGCTCGCTCCGATGAAGTCGCTCGGCGTGCCAAAGCCGCATGCGGTGGAAACGGCCAAGATGTATTTGGAGAAAGTCGGCATCGAGGACAAAGCGGGCGCGTTTCCTTCGCAGCTGTCCGGGGGACAGCAACAGCGCGTGGCAATCGCCAGGGCACTCGCCATGAAGCCAAAGATTATGCTTTTCGATGAGCCTACCTCCGCGCTTGATCCGGAGATGGTAGGCGAGGTTCTGGACGTCATGAAGACCTTGGCGCAAGAAGGGATGACGATGGTCGTCGTTACGCACGAGATGGGTTTCGCGCGGGAAGTGGCGGACCGCGTTGTCTTTATGGACAAAGGGCAAATCGTTGAAATCTCTCCGCCGGAGGAATTCTTCGAGCAGCCTCGGGAAGAACGGGCGCGTTTGTTCCTCAATCGCGTTCTGCGCCACTAACGTCTTGCGTTAGGGCGAGCCTTATTGCCAAAACCATGCAATCCTATTATGGAGAGGGGTTTCTATCTATGAAGAAAAAAAGTTGGATGACGCTTGGCATCGCGCTAACGTTTCTTGCTACTGCATTGTTGGCCGGATGCAGCAGCAAAGAAGGAGGGGACGGCAACGGCGCGAACGGGGAGTCAGCGTCCGGATCGGCTTCGGCGCTGGAGAGCATCAAGAACCGAGGGAAACTCGTTGTCGGCGTTAAGTATGACACGAAGCTGTTCGGCTTGAAGGATCCGGCGAGCGGCAGCGTCGAGGGCTTTGACGTCGACATCGCCAAGGCGCTCGCCAAGGAGATTCTCGGCGACGAAACCAAGATCGAGCTGAAAGAAGTTACTTCCAAAACGCGCATTCCGATGTTGAACAATAACGATATCGATATGATCGTCGCCACGATGACGATTACGGAGGAGCGCAAGAAAGAAGTCGATTTCTCCGATGTGTACTTTAAGGCTGGTCAATCCCTTCTGGTGAAGAAAGGAAGTCCGATCAAGAGCATTGACGACATCAAGAAAGGCACGAAAGTATTGGCCGTGAAAGGCTCGACCTCGGTCGACAACATCAAAGCGAAGGCGCCGGACGCGACCATCCTGGAGTTCGATAATTACCAGGACGCGTTCAGCGCGCTCAAAGCCGGTCAAGGCGACACGCTGACCACCGATAACGCGATTTTGTACGGCATGGCCGTTCAGGACCCGAACTACGAGGTTGTCGGGGAACCGTTCACCGACGAGCCGTACGGCATTGCGATCAAGAAAGGCGCAACCGATCTTCTGAATAGCGTAAATGCTGGATTGAAGAAGCTTCACGACAACGGCGAATACGATAAGATTTACGAGAAATGGATCGGCAAAGCGCCGTCCGGGGAATAAGGGTCTGCGAACAAGAGGATGGGTGGCCAATCGCTGCCCATCCTCTGCATAACGGGAAATAGCGGGAGGGAGTAGCATGCCGGACATATCGATTTTTACAGACAACTTCGAAATCTATATGAAAGGGTTTGTCAACACGATCTGGTCGAGCGTCGTTGCTTTACTCGGCAGCTTCGCTCTTGGGACGATCATCGCCGTATTCCGCATATCGTCCGTCAAGCCGCTCAGATGGATCGGGACGGCTTACGTCGAGTTTGTTCGGAATATACCGCTTTTGCTAGTCGTTTTTGTGTTTTATTACGGCTTGCCTTCGCTTGGCGTGACGTTAAGCGGCTTCATCTGCGGCACGGTCGGACTAACGGTATATACCGCTTCCTTTGTTGCCGAAGCAATCCGGGCGGGCATCATGAGCATTCCGACCGGACAGACGGAGGCGGCCAGAGCTTCGGGATTGACGTATACGCAGACGATGCGGCATGTCGTGCTTCCGCAAGCCGTTAAAATCGTCATTCCGCCGCTCAGCAACCAATTCATAAACCTCGTGAAAAACTCGTCGATTCTTGGCGTCTTCGCCGGATTCGACTTGATGTATTACGGCGATCAGGTGGCGAGCAAGACGTACGCGACCTTTGATACTTATATCTTTGTTGCGGCGCTGTATCTCGTTCTGACCATTCCTTTAAGCTTTGCGGCGCTGAAGCTCGAACGAAGGTTGGCCAAGAACGGATAGAGTTCCGCATTATGCAACAGAACAAGTTGAACCGCAAGATTCGCAAATAACTTTTAGGAGGATCGGCGGATGGACATTGCTGGCGCTTTCTCATACCATAATCTCATCTTCATCATGAAAGGCTTCGGCATCACGCTCTGGGTTGCTTTCATCGCGATCGTGCTGAGCTTCGTGCTGGGCAGCATCACCGGAACGCTTCGCTATATGAGAATTCCGGTCGTATCCCGCATCCTCGGCGTAATCGTCGAGTTTATCCGCAATCTGCCGCTGTTGTTAATTTTGTTTTTCACCTATTTCGCGATGCCGGACGTCGGTCTCAAGCTGGGGGTCATGAGCTCAGCCATCGTTGGGCTGGCTGTATTCGAAGCCGCCATGATCTCGGAAATCGTGCGCAGCGGACTAAGCTCCATCCCGATAGGCCAGGTCGAAGCCGCCCGTTCGTCGGGACTCACTTACACGCAAACGGTGTGGCATATCGTGCTCCCGCAGGGATTGCGGCGCATGGTGCCGCCAATCGTAAGCCAGTTTATCTCCCTGCTCAAGGACACATCGCTAGCCATCGTCATCTCCCTTCCCGAGCTGATGCATAATTCCAAGATCGTCATCGCCCAAAATTTCGATTACACCCTTCCGATTCTCGCACTAGTGGCCGTCCTGTATTTTACGGTCAATTACGCGCTGTCGCTTGCGGCTAAGCGCCTGGAAAATAAGTGGGGTTAAGCATCCTCGGACTTTAAATTCCGATGGGGGTCATTCCTATAGCCATAACAAATTGGTCCAAATCGGAAAGCATGCAAATGACCGTCGTTGCCATCGTCGTAGCGGTTGCCGGGGAATTCAAAATCAATCCGTTCAGCGGCGAGGTCTTTCGCATCGGTCTTGGCAGCAGCGCCTTTCTCTTCTTGCTTCTGCTCATGAGCCATCTTCCATATTGGCGGACGGGGATTGCCGCAGGCGCGACGGTACTTCTGTTTCGGGTAACTTTTGACGGAGCAGCCTCTCCCGGCACGTTCTATCTGCTGGGCAGCTTAAAGACGCACTTCTCCGCCATGCTCTATTACATTGTCTTTGCGGCCGGAATGGCTCTCATTCAACGCAGATTGCATCAAATGAATCCGCTTATTCTCGGCGCGTGCGTGTCGCTGATCGACTTTGTCTCCAATGAGGCGGAGCTGCTGATGCGAAGCGTCGCTTTCGGGCTGCCGTATTTTCAAACCAATCAATGGATGTTGATACCGGTCATCGCCGTAGTGCGCAGCTATTTTACGACGGGCATCTACAGCAGCATCGCCGTGCACCAAATGCGGAGCGTTCACGCCGAACAGCAAAAACGAATCGAACAAATGATCAATGTCGGCAGCGGGCTTTATGGCGAGGTATTCTATTTGCGCAAATCGATGGATGTAATTGAACGGATTACCGCAAAGAGCCATGATCTGTACGGACTACTGAATCAAGAAGGGCTGAACGGCTACAGCCGGTCCGTTCTCGAGATTACCCAGCAGATCCACGAAGTGAAGAAGGATTCGCAGCGAATCCTTGCGGGACTGATGAAGCTGGCAGACTTGGAGAGCGCTCCGGAAATGACCTTGGCGGAAATCGTCGAGCTTGTGATTAAGTCGAACGGCGAATACAGCAGGATGCTTAAAAAAGAGGTTCGAATCGAGAAGGACGTCGGGAATGATTACCTGACCGCACATTACATACCTTTAATCACCGTACTTAACAATTTGGCGGCCAACTCGGTCGAAGCAATCGAGCGGCATGGAACGATACGTATCCGCGTAAGCGAACGCGAAGGTGAAACCTTGTTTATCGTCAGCGATACGGGAACGGGCATTGCCGAGCAGGATCAAGATATGGTGTTCGAGCCCGGGTTTACGACCAAGTTCAACCAGGAAGGCGTCGCTGCGACCGGCATAGGCCTCTCGCATGTCCGAGATATCGTTGGCTCGTTCACGGGCAGATTCCTCCTGATGGAACATGGGCGGGAAGCTGAAACCACGTTCATCGCGGCTTTTCCGACCGTTAAGTTGAAGAAGGGAGTGTAGGCGCAATGCTATCTTTCTGTATTGTCGATGACGATGCGGTAAGCAGACGCATGCTGCAGACGATTATCGAGAAAGGCGGCGTTGGCGAGGTGCGCGGCATGGCGTCGGGCGGCGTAGAAGGGAAGCGGCTTGTACTGGACGAGAACCCCGATGTCGTGCTCATTGATTTATTGATGCCGGACCAGGACGGAATCGAAACGATCGCGCGGCTGAAACAGGAAGGGTACGACGGCAAGTATGTCATGATTTCGCAGATCGAGAACAAAGAGATGATCAGCAAAGCGTATCAAGCGGGCATAGAATTTTATATCCAGAAGCCGATTAACCGGGTGGAAGTGAAGGCCGTGCTTGGTAAAGTAAGCGAGCAATGGCGAATGGCCCGTTATTTGAAGGAAATCAAACAGTCGATCGCGAAGCTGGATGAACTGAATTCGGAGCACGCGGGCACGCGGAGGAAGCATGATGCCAAAGAAACCATGCGGATGATCTTGATGGACATGGGGATCGTTGGGGAGAGCGGAAGCCATGACATCATCGAGATGACGTCATGGCTGATTGGGCGGCATCAGGGCGGCGGTTTTCCGCCACTGAAATTGCTGTACGAGGTCGGAGCCCGGGCGAGCAAGCCAGAGGGCAGCGATATCGAGAAGGAAGGGAAGGCGGTCGAGCAGCGCGTTCGCCGGACCGTCATTGCCGCATTATCCAACTTGGCGAGCATTGGGCTCACGGATTACGGCCACCCGAAGTTCGAGCATTACGCGCCGCTTTATTTCGACTTCGAAGACGTGCGTCTCAAGATGAGAGAGATCGACGAGAAATGCCCGCAGGAGAAGCGCAAAGTCAACATCAAGAAATTTCTTCAAGTGCTGTACCTGGAAACGCTGGATAAAATGAAAAATCAGTAAAATGAAAGTCGCACAAATTGCGGCTTTTTTTATTTTTGTTATGTTAACTAATTGTCGAATCTTGTCACCCGCTTGTGCATCCGAATAGTCCCGCTGCCGTGACGATTTAGGCCCTGCAAAATAGTCCTTCTATATAGGGGCATCTCCCTATGTACGGGCCCTGATTGGACAGGCATAATAGTCTTGCGCAAGCAAAAGGAAAAGTTTACCTGTTTTTCAGAGCTTCGTTTGCGGCGCTTTACATACAGGACTATGTTCAGATCGACAAGGAGGAAAGTCAAAAAATGATGAATTCGAACACTAGGATCAAACATGGACGACAGCTCGCGAAAGCGGCGATGGCCGTCCTGCTGCTTCTCGGCCTCGTCTATATTCATGTTCAGCCTGCACGCGCCGCTTCGGTACCGCGACTTGTGGTAACGACTCCGGTGGCTGATTCCTTCGTGCAAGACCGCTTCTTTGTTCGCGTTACGGTCAACTCTCAAGTGCCCATTGTCGAAACCAAGGCCACGGCGGCCAGCATGCCGGCGGTCAGCTTGACGAAGCAGGCCGGCGTCTGCGGATCGTCCTGCGAATACACCGGCTGGGTCGACGTCTCTTCGCTTCCTTGGGGAAATTTCGCTTTGACGCTTTCCGCGGTTGACGTCGATGGCATCTCCAGCGCTCCGCTCGCCATCGCGCTCAAACACAACCAAAATCCTGTAATTCAACCGGATGCGCCGATTCCGTTCGAAGTCGCTGACCCGAACCTGGCGGTCAACGTTTCTTGCACCGACGATAATCCCGGCTCGGGTTGCAGCAGTCTGAAGTTTAGCATCAACGGAAAGCTGCTGCTATCCGGTACAAACGCGCTTACCGAGACGATTTCCGCGGAACAGTGGCTCGGTCAGCCGGCTACCGTGCAGCTTAACGCCACAGACTCCAGCGGGTTGACCAGCACGCAGTCCTATCCGATCTACGTCGAGGATGTCTCGAACCTGACGACCGTCTCGAAGGAAGCGGGCCTTGTGCTGGATACGGACACTTCTCGCACGCTGCTATGGAATGCCTACGATCACCGTCTGCGCATTCGCCACCGGGATACGAACGAAGTGGAGACGCTGCCGCTGCTCGTAGCGGAACAGACGCAGTTAAACGTCCGGCTAATCCCCGGAGGCGCTATGGGCAGCGCGTTTGATGCAACCGGCTTAGACTTGCCCGACGGCTACTATCGGAAAGGCCTCGACCCGCTGGGTAACTATTCGCGTTTCGTATGGCGGAACGGCCAGCTGCAATCCCTTGCAGGGGACGATATTCGCGTGAATGGAGATTGGGCTGCCTACCATGCGCCGGGAGGAGGACTTCGCGAGTTGATGCTTGCGAACACCGCATCCGGCGATACGGTCTCCGTCGGCTTCACCGACCGTTTCGATTATGCGCTGGACGATCAAGGCACGCTTGTGTTTGCGCGAGAGGGCAAGCTATTCCGGTACGCGGAGGGCGCGGCTGCGCAAATTACGCCAAACGATGGATTCACCTACCGCTCACCGGTTATGGACGGCGGCGTGCTGCTCTATGCACGGGATGACCAATCGACGAACAGCTCCCAGCTTGTTATCGATCGGAATGGCGTTACGGATGCGCTTGTTGGCGCATCTACCGTGACGGGGGATTATCTGACGGCAGGCGGCTGGATTGCCTATACGGTATATACGGAGGCCGGGCAGAAGCAGCTATGGCTGCGTTCGCCTGCCGGAGTGGAAGAGCGGTTGACTCCGACCAGCACTGCCGACAGTCATTTCGTTGCGCTATCGGCTGCGGGCGAAGCCGCTTACACCTACGACGGCGGCATCTGGCTGAGCCGTCTGCAAGAGGATGGCAGGCTGCCGTCCGAGCGGATCGTCACGGATAAAGCGAAGGTACATTGGAAGGACGGGTGGCAGGTTTATCTCGGTACCGCTTGGTACGAGGTAACGGGCACTGATCCAGGAACGGATCCAGGTACAGATCCAGGCACTGATCCAGGAACGGATCCAGGAACCGATCCAGGAACCGATCCTGGCACTGATCCAGGAACGGATCCAGGAACCGACCCGGGTACGGATCCAGGTACTGACCCCGGAACGGATCCTGAACCAACGACTGACCTCGACGGCAATGGTCAGGTCAATTGGCAGGATGTGATCGAATTTCTGCGCGCCTACGGGACGAAACGAGGGCAGCTCCATTACGATCCCAGGGCCGATTTTGACGCGGACGGCGTTATTGGGAAGAAGGATCTGATCGCATTCTTGAGAGCCGGACATTTTGGAGCCGACTTGAACGCATACCTGCATAAGGCGATAACCGAAATCGCTGGCGGAAACCACCGGACTTCGAGTTTACACCGACAGTAGGATGTTCACCCGGAGGAACGAAAAGAGCTATCCTCGAAGCAACTGCTTCTTGGATAGCTCTTTGTCTTCTTCAGGAGTTATTCTAATTAGCCATACGGCGTGTTCAGCTTTTGATCGCGCCTGCCGCATATCGGAAATAAACTGCTTGCTGACAAACAGGAACAGGACGATTAGCGGGATTACCGCCAGCAGCGTGCCCGCGACGACCATTGCATAATCGGTCACATAAATTCCGTTCAGGGAGGAGAGAGCCACCTGCAGCGTAAATTTACTTTCATCGTTCAGAATAATCAGCGGCCAGAGATAATCGTTCCAGGAACCGATGAAGGTAAACGCCCCCAGGAAAGACAATGCCGGACGAAGGATGGGGATGGCGACGTTCCAGTAGAGCCGAAAGTAACCGCAGCCGTCGATACGTCCGGCATCGAGCAGCTCGGATGGAACGGCTTCCTGCGCGTATTGGCGGATCCAGAAAATGCCGAATGCATTGGCCATGCCGGGAATAATCAGCGCCTTGAAGGAGCCTACCCACCCGAACTTCGCCATGATGACGAAGGAAGGAACGAGCGAGAGCTGCGACGGTGCCATCATCGTTGCGAGCAGCAGGACAAACAGCCATTTTTTGCCCGGGAAATTGAATTTAGCAAAAGTAAAGCCAGCCAGGGAATCAAAGAACAACACCAGTAAGGTGCTGCAGGCGGCCACGAACAGCGAGTTGAGAAACGCGCCGAAGAAATCGACGTTATCGAATACCCGCGTTATGTTGCTTATAAAATGCGTCCCGAACCAAAACTTTGGCGGGAAGCTGTATATTTCCGCGGTCGTACGCGTGGCCATGACAGCCAGCCAGTAAAAAGGAAAGATGGAAATGACAAGTCCAATAATAAGCCCGAAATAGAGCAGGATGGCAGACTTCCTTTTAACCATGCGTATCACCCCGTTTATTCATCTTTGGCACCGCCGCCCTGAACGACCCGCCAGTTGAAGATCGAGAAGAGGGCAATCAATATGAACATGCCCCAGCCGACGGCGGAACCGTAGCCGAAGTAATTGTTCACGAATGCCTCCCTGTACAGGTAGAGAACGATGGTAAGCCCCCCTCCGCTAACGCCTCCGTCGTTACCGACGAGCACCTGCGATTCGGTGAAGATCTGCATGCCTCCGATGGTGGAAGTAATGACGGTAAACAGGATGATAGGCCGCAAGTTCGGGATCGTAATGCGGAAGAAGGACTGGATGCCCGTGGCTCCGTCAATTTTGGCTGCCTCATAGAGGACGGTAGGAATGCTCTGGAGTCCCGCCAAATAAATGATGGCATTGTATCCGACCCAGCGCCAGATAACCATGATGGACACGGCCAGCTGGATGCCCCAGGTTTTGTTCAGCCATTCCACGGGGGAAAGTCCGAATAGGGACAGTACATAGTTCAGAAGCCCGTAATTATTGGAGAATACCGTGCTGAACACAATGGCAACCGCAACAAGTGAAGTGACGTTCGGCAAGAAGAAGCCGATTCGGAAGAAGGTGCGGAACCTCGTGAACGACGCATTAAGCAAAAACGCGATGATAAGCGCGAAGAACAGCATCGGAATGGTCGAATAAATCCAGATCAGGATCGTATTGCCTACCGCTTTCCAGAATTCGGGATCGGTAACCATAAATTGATAATTGTTGAGACCGTTATAGGTCATCACGCCAATGCCGTCCCATCTCTGGAAAGAAAGATACATCGAGAACAGAATCGGAAATAAGCCAAAGACGGCAAACAAGATGTAAAAAGGAGAAATGGCCAGATATTCTCTCCGGTGCTTCCATATTTCAGACGCTAATCCTCGCTTCCGCTCCGAGAGCCGCATGGAGCTTCCGGGATCGAATTGAGTTCGGTTCCGTAAGGGTTGAGCCATCAGATTCTACCTCCATTGCCGGGATGGTATGATTCTTTAACGCAGCAGCTCCTTTTTTACTCTGGAAAGCGCATCATTCCAAGCCTTATCCGGGCTTTTTCCTTCAAGGGCATACGATGACAGCTCACGGTTCACGATTCCGTTTAGGTTGGAGTATTTCGTTCCGAAATAGGACGGTTTAACGTTGCGGGCGGACTCCGTAAAAATTTCACCTGTAGCTTGACCGCCGAAAAACTCCTCTTTCATCTTCATGGCATCCGAATCGAGCGCTTTAGAGGCGGAAGGGAACAGGTTGAGTTCCTTGAAGCTGGTCACCTGATTCTCTGAATTCAGCAGCCACTTCATCACCTCGAAGGACTCCTTCGGGTATTTGCTCGTTTTCATAATGGCAAGGAAAGAGCCGCCGTTGTTGCCGTCTCCGCCCGGAGCCCTCGCGACGCGCCACTTGCCCGCCGTATCCGGAGCCGCGTCCATCAGGATTTGTTTACTCCACACTGCTCCCACGTAGGATGCGATCTTGCCGTTGTTCATCGCCGCGTTCCACTCGGTGGAGAACGTGCCTGCATTGGCTAGCAAGTCCATTTGCGAGGCTTTAACCGCAAGTCCCATGCTTTCTTCATGGAAGAGGAGGGATCCTCGCCAATGAAGTTTTCGTTTTTATCAAAATAAATTTTATCCGACTGCGCATTGACCTGGTTATACACCTGTCCGATATTGTCAAGCAGCTTCACCTTGCCGCCTAGCGCCTTCTGAAGCTTCTCGCCTGCGGCGAAGTAGTCTTCCCAAGTTCCCATCATCCGGTGAACCTCTTCCGGGTCGGTTGGGAGCCCCGCTTGTTTGAACAAGTCGGCGCGGTAAAATAACGCGGTTGGGCCAGTGTCAATCGGCATGGCGATCATTTCGCCCTTCGGCGTGACCCCAAGCTGCCATTTCCAGTCGAGGTAGTCCCCCTCGATGTCTTTTGCTCCAAGCTCGTACAAATTGTAGAAGCGGTCGGCGCTTGGGAACAGCTCGGTGACCCAGTCGTTAAAGGCAACGATATCCGGGCCGCCTTTTCCGGCAGCGAGAGTCGTTTTCAGCTTGGATTTGAAGTCGCCCCCGATTTTCTGGGCGTTGATGCGAATACCCGGAAACTGCTTCTGGACCTCGCTTATCAAGTTATCGTCCAGACTCCGGTTCCAGTACCAAAGGGTTAGCGTTTTCGTATTGCTGTTAGATGTAGTCCCGCTTGAACATCCGCTAATCATGAAAACCAGAAGCAATAAACACGTTAACAATGCTCGGTATTTTGCCATCGTTTTCGGCCTCCCATTGCGGCATTTTGGTACTGCGGCAGCATCACCACCACTCTTTGAATGCTTGAGACGCGTTCGTCTTACGAAACATTATAGACGCATCCAAATCGATTTTGAACACGCTTTCATGAATTGAGGCGATGGTAGGACATCGCCTGGGAGCCCTTGCATGATGTATGGGTTTATGGTCTTAAGGGATTGTCTCGACTGTTATCGCATCCTGACGATAGGCTTAATTGCACTTTGTAATGGGCGACGTTCACAAATAAAAATTCGAAAATAGTCCAGCTGTTATTTAGTCTTGATTAAAAAATTCCGTTTGCTTCTTAAATTTCTTGATGTATTGCGAACGTAAGTTCTGATATAATGTAAAAAAATGGAGTCGAAAGGAAGCAGCTATTTTAGAACAGCCGGGGTAATGCGCCCTATAGTTTGGGATTGACGAATAGTTAAGAGGGGTGCGAATATGAGTGAATTTACATATGGCAATATCATTCGAATGACCGATAAGCCTAAACTCTATGAGTTTTTGCCTACAGGAACACCAACTATGAAGTTGAACGAGGATTCAGGTGCTGCATGAATTAATGGACGGAGAGCTCGAAGAAATGATGGATGAATATGACGAAGAAGAAGCCTTACTTTTTGAAGGATATATGAAGCAAAACCCTGATGCAGAAGCTAGATTGAATACGTCTAAGGAAGGTGAAATTCTATGAGATCCATAACACTTTCGATAGTTTTTAGCATTATTCTGTTAGTGGCATTTGCTTTTTTATTCGGACCATTCGGTAGCTTTGTTTTACTAATTGTTGCTGCAGGAGTTATTGGTCATTTGTTCTCAATAATTAAGAAATTGGATTCCAGGGTTTATGAATTAGAAAAACTACAAGGAATCATCAAGAATGATGACTATAATTTAAGTAATGAAGAAATCGAAAAAGAGTTAGAACAGTATATTGAACTAGACGAAAATAAATAATACTTTATGGATTCCATAACCTTACCGATGATTGAGCTAGCAAAAGCTCAATTAAAATTGTGCTAGCGAGGTACCATAGCATAATGACGTAAAAGGCCATCCCAGAAGGATGGCCTTAAACAGGATTTACCAGATATTAGAGGCTGTGGTTCATTAGTTCCGACTGCAGCTGAAGCCGCAGCTTCTCAACAATTGAAAAATTCGTCGCAGCCGTATAAAAGGATTTAATCTGTGAATCGATGGCTTCCGCAGCCGCCAAATGGGAGGTGGCTTCTTTCATTTTCGCCGTATAACGTTCTTTAATCGAGGCTATTTCTGTTGCATAGGTTTCATCCGTGCCTGGGATCATGGTACGTTCATACATATCCAAGATCTCATCTCCGTCCCGATCCGGGAAATATTCATGAGGAGCAGTGCTGTCGAATATAGCCGTGCTAAGTTTCGGGAAGATCAGCATATCTAGGCTGTTTGGATCAAAACCGCAATGATACACTTGAACGTCGATGCCATTCTTCTCGGCTGCAGCGGCAAGTTTTTTCAGAAGAGTGGATTTACCGGAACCCGGTCTACCTTTGATAAAGATCCTTCTGTTCAATTGAGCCGTCAAGCTTTGAATAAAATCAAACGCACCTTTCGGAGTCGCTGCTCCGAAAAATAAGTGACGTCCAATGGTTGTTGTTCCGTTTTCATGACCAGCGTACAATTCCTCAATCAGTTCCTCTGTGACTTGATCAGCCTTGTCGAATTCCATGCTTTCGATATAAAATTTTTCCCATTCATCATGAATACGTAAAGCGGTTGCAAAGGATTCATAGGCTTTGGAATAGGCCTCGCTAAGCTTTCCTTTGAGCTCTTCAATCATTCCAATAGCATTCGTGGAGATACTTCTGTTATCAAGTGCCACAGCGAAATCGATCTCAATAACTGTACCTGCTCCGCTCTCTATGTTCCACTCACAAGCCTGCCCGTCGACAATGCCAACCTTTAATTCGGTTGCAATAATCCCGTCCAGCTCATCCGGTCGAAGCGGGGAATGGAAGCATTGCACGTGCTGGCCGCTTTCCTCCAGACTGTTCGCTAATTTCCGAATGACTGTGGATTTACCTGTACCACGGGGACCCATTAGGACGAGAATTCTATCAAGCCCTTGGAAAGCCGATTTATACAGAAAATGAGCACCGTGAGCCGTATTGCCGCGGGCAAAATAGTGGGATGTTTTTTCAATCAACCTGAACACTCCTTTGCGCGCCTATCCTCTGTCATAAGCGCATATGGGATAGATGCCTATGGTTCAGCGTATTCCGGCTGAAGCAAAGAGGTGTTTCACGGATAGGCATGAAAAAATGACTGCCGGGAACAGTCATTTTGTTGGATTATGGGGTATAAGCGATATTTTCTGTTCCGCCTGTAAGTGAATTGATGTATACAAGCGCAATACCCTCTACGCCAGCCACGGGTATTTTGTATACTAGCTTGCTCTCGTGAATTTCGAGTATAGGCGAGCCGGTCGCTCGCAAGTTCGGACTGATTGCCGCAGCAGCTTGCTCCGCTGTAAGCTTCGGATGTAGAGGAAAAGTTTTATTGTAATCGCTAAAATAGTTGGATGCATCAAATTTCATCAGCTCGCCCGTGTGCACGTCGAATTTCCATACAACCTTCATTTGCGGAATAGGAACTTGCTCCCGGACCGGGATATACACGAGTTGAATCGAGGTATCTGATTTCTCTTTCGTTACTAGCGTCAGGCGGTCATCCGACCAACGTTTCATCCATTCGTTCGCTAGCGCAACGGTTTGTTGCATCTCTACCGTCTGCTCAGAGGTTTCTTTTTGCATGCCGCTGCGAGATACCCGAATGACATGTCCGCTTTTGCTTAGCGTAACGATATACGGGCTGGTCCTTTTTCCATTGGCATCCGATAACGTAAAGTCCATGACCTCGCCGAGATCGGGGCTGCCACCGCCTGAGATCATATGAACGAATTGTTTGCCTGCTCCCTTGTTCCAGCTACCACCCATGAAGATTTTGGCTTTGGCCGCCAGTTCCGTTGCTTTATAGGTTGGCTCGCCTGCGAACACAGTCCCTTTCTTCGACGGCGTGTAAGGATTCAGTTTGTACTGGTATTCATTGAAATCTTTATTGCCGTATATTGAAATCCCATCGAGTTGGCTGAGTGCCGTCTCCATCTCTTCCGAGATCCGTTGAATTTCCGTGAGAGTGACGCCATTAGATTTCATTCGAGCTATGTAAGGCATGGCAGTGCGGGCATATTTACGCATTCGGTTAATTTGTTCCAATTGATCCGAAAGGAGCACCGACCCTTTCTCGTTGGCAGGATAGGGCAGGTATCGACTGCTATCGATTGCAAATGATTCGTAAGCCGGCCAATATAACCCTTGGAAGTTGATCATTGCAGATGCGTTGGTAAGTACGTGCTTGATGAGGTCTGAGTCCTGAATGGCGTCCTCAATTGCCTCTTGACGCTTGCCAGGAGAGTTGGCTGCAAGTGCCTCCGCAAGTGAATAGTCAAAACCGTTCAAGTACATGGATTGCAATTGAACCAAGTACAAGATGTTGCGATACTGTTGCTGCTCCCATTGCCGAGAGTACTGATGTTCTTTATAACCATAAATCGAACCTGCAATCGTAGTAGCTCCGAGCAAACCGATGATGGATTTGGAAAGAAAGTTCATAATTAATTAAGCTCCTGTCTTCGTCTTCAAATGTCTTATCCACTTTATCAAAGACGGGAACGTAGATTAAGATGTAAAAACTACCAATTAAGAGGCAGCGGACCTGATCAGCTGCCTTTTTATTTGATAAAAATGGTAAACATTATCGAAATATCGTTAGGCATATTATTTAGAGAATGAAGACTGCGGCATATCGATTATCAGTTATCTTTTTCCTTATTCTTATTCTTTCTCGGGAAAAGGAACCAAAGTGGCGCTGCCTCCATCCATTCATAATTTTCAGTGACGCCGTACATGTCTGCTAAACTAAATACAACTAAAAAGGGTAAAAGACCAAGAGCAAATACAGCAATCAATAGCCCGATGGAAATGGATTTGAAAATATCCATTGCTTTCATAAACTCATCTCCATTCTTAAATGGAATAAAACTTAGAATTTATATCGTATTACGATATAAATATGTAGAGGAGCATGTATTAATGTCAAATCCGATTGTTACAAAGTCCTTGTACGAGCAATTGGCAAGCTTCAGATACAAGTTGCGGTTATTTATACATTTTAGTGAAAGCGTGGCGAAGGAAGTGGGTTTAACTCCGCAGCAACACCAACTGCTTCTAGTCATACAAGGTTATCCAGGACGTGATTGCGCGACTATTTCGGAGGCGGCCGAAAAACTGCAAATTACGCATCATGCTTGCGTAGGTTTAGTATCCCGGTGTCAGAAAACCGGACTGATTATGCGCCGGTCGAATCCGGATGATGCGAGAAGTATTCTTATTTCATTAACGGACAAAGGCCTTGAACTCTTGGAGCATATATCCGAAGTTCACCTGAAACAGCTTCAAGATCTGCAGATTGATCTATCATTTTTTGAAACGATACAATGATTTACTACAGCTGAATGCATGATCTTTAGGGAATATTTATAATAAAAATATTAGGAAGATGCTAAGCAAAAGTATTTTTTATCTTTATTTGTTTTTTCCAAATAGAGGGGTGTAAGCATAAGTACGATCATGCTATAATGGGAAAACTTGAAAGGTATTGGAGGTATCTAATTAGACATCATGTGGACCTAATTTCCTGTCGATCATGATTTTCGAAAATGACGATAAGTGATAAGAGCTCAGCCTATGCGCGGAGCGGATTAGGATACGTGTGTCTATTGGAGAGGACTCCTTTCACCTTGGTTGGTGCCGTTTAATGGCGTCTCTTTAGGGTGTTTTCACGCTATTTCTATATCCGCATATCCTTAGCCGCAGGCGTGCCCTGCGGTTTTTTTGTCTTCGACAATCATAACCCCTGTCAGTTGTTCAACTAAACTAGAAGTGGTGATTGGAATGACAATATTAACCTTACGCGGAATTAAAAAAAGCTTCGGCGATACGAATGTGCTCGTGAACGTAGATGCCGAGCTGACTAGCCGAGAGCGTATCGGCTTGGTTGGGATGAACGGGGCGGGAAAAACAACGCTCGCCAACCTGATATTCGGTACAATTCTACCTGACAACGGCAAAATTACTTTCCACAAGGATCAACTTCGAATCGGCTACTTGCTGCAGTCGACTTCGTATACCGTTAATACTTTTAGCAGCATGATGGAGCATTCTGATGTATCCCATGAGACCGAGCAGTTTCTAAAGACGACAAGTCATTTCGGCTTGCAAAAGGTGAAGGAGTGGGATGGAGCTCGTTTAGCGGGATTAAGCGGGGGAGAGAAGACGAAGCTGGCCATTGCACATATTTTGTCTTCAAAGCCAGATTTATTGCTGCTAGACGAACCGACGAATCATTTGGATTTTGAAGGCGTCGATTACCTGGTTCAAGAACTTGGGCGGTACAATGGCACGACAATTGTGATATCGCATGATCGTTATTTTCTTGATCAAACGGTGGACCGTATTATAGAACTGCAAGATGGCATTTCGACGTCTTTCCCGGGCAATTACTCGTTCTATCGGGAGGAGAAATCCAGACGTTTCCAGAGCCAACTTCATCAATATGAAGAACAGCAGAAATACGAGCAGAAGATTGAAACGGAAATCAAACGGTTGAAGAATTGGTCAGAAAAAGCGCATCGCGAAGCCGGCAAAGTTGGGAAAATGGCTGAGATGCGCGCAGGCGTGAAGGAATTCTATCGAAGCAAAGCCAAAAGCATGGATAAGCAAATCAAATCCCGCATTCACCGCTTGGAAAAGATTGAAATTGAAGGCGTGAAAAAGCCCAATGAGGAAGCAAAGGTTTCCTTTGGCTGGGATCACCCGGACAAACGCGGCCGGCGAATCGTAGAAGCGCAGCAGATTAGCAAGTCGTATGGCAGACACTCCTTGTTTAAGGATAGCTCTTTTTATTTGCAACGCGGGGAGAAGATCGGGTTGCTTGGGCCTAACGGCTGCGGGAAAACAACGCTAATTCAAATGCTGCTCGGGAAGAAACCGGTCGACTCCGGTCAGTTATGGATTAGTCCTACTGCGAAAGTCGCGTATTTAACGCAGGATGTATCGGATCTCAATCAGCAGCAAACGGTACTCGAATTACTGCAGGAGAGCCATGAAGTCCGCAGCGATGTTGGAAAAGCGCGGACCCTGCTAGCCAATATGGGGTTTGACGCATCTATGCTGCAAAAGCCGATCGCACGTTTAAGTCTTGGTGAACGCACGCGGATCAAGCTATCGCTGCTTATGCTCCGAGAGCAGGATTTGCTCATCCTGGATGAGCCGACCAATCATCTCGATCTGGCAAGCCGCGAGCAGCTTGAGGAGACGTTATCGGAGTATCGCGGAACGCTTATTGTTGTCTCTCATGACAGATATCTAATGGATAAAATCTGCACGAAGCTGCTCGTTTTTGAAGACGGTAATATTAAGCGGATTGAATCTGGCTATGAAACTTTTCGAGAGCGGACGCAGAGTATGTTTGCTTCAGGAGACAAGAACGAACAGCAGTTGGAAGAAGAGAAGCTGGTACTCGCGAATCGAATCGTTTCTGTGCTTGCGGAACTAAGTATGTTGAAGCCAAATGACATCCGGTACGCGGGGCTTGATGAAGAGTATAAGCAATTACTCGCTTTGAAGAAGCAGCTAAGTATTTGAAAAGCTAGTGAAATAATAGTTGAAATGGCAGTTGATCAGAGGATCAGCTGCCATTTTTATCGAAGTAAAGGTCAGTTCAGTTCCAATATGTGGTAACATATATTTGGTTTTAAGTTAGAAAATGAAGAGCTTGGTTTATAAAAGGAGCACTGTGATATGAGGCTTATTAAAAATTTCGCAACTGTCGTCTTAAGCCTTATTGGCGACTTTTGGCTGGGATTGGGGATTAAGTCAGAGGTTTATGACAATCGGAGTCGTGTGCAAACTAGAGGCGGTTACTTTTTCTTTGTAACGGTGGCTGCTGGAATGGCAATAATTGTAGTTTTATGGGCACGGCATTAACGCAGTAATAAAATGATTGGATGAGATTAAATGAAAAGAAATAAAAATCAGAAAGATATAATGGTTGCCAATATTTTATTATTTGCTGCAATGTTCGCTGCTTGCCAGAGTTTGTACAGTGATCTAAAAACTTTGCTGTATGTTATACATGATTTCAATGTTTCGATTAAAGACATTACCTATTCCTATTGTATTGTGACTGTACACACTGATTTTAAGACATTTCGTTTTGATTTATTAGTTCCGCTATTAGTTGCTAGCATCGGAATTGTTATTAACGTTTCGAATCTTCTATTTTACTATTTGAAAGACAATTCTAAGGATTGTTGATTAGCTGTTAAATGATGGAGTTTGCAAGTTGATTTCATACTAAGGAAGAAGGCGTATTGTGGATTTTAAAGAAATAGTCATTATTTATAGGTAGGAGGTAAAGGATATAGCAGGAAACAAATCCCTCTGGGGTGTGCTCATTATAGGTTTCACTGTTGTTTACATTCTTCTATCGTCAAAGCAAGATCAATCTATTCAAGAGGTTACGGTTAATGAAAAAATACTTTCTTCTCAAAATTTCAGTCTTGATGCGGCATCGTCTGGTTTGAATACTTCGGCAAAAGGAACGGTGTTTGTAAAAGAAACCTCAAAAAAATTGCAAACCATACAGATTGTTGCTTTGATTGAAATCGACCCAAAGGATTGGGGAGGCGTTGCTTTCTATGTTCCTAAAGATTGGATGATCGCAAAAATAGAAAGTAGTTATACAGAAAATCAAACGGCGATAAGCCCGGACAATTATGCATCGACCTGGACCAACAGTGATAAGAATGCCTATTGGCACTCATGGATTGAGTTTGGACGAGATAGAAGGTATGAGACGGGTCAAGGTGGTACTGGAATAGTCAAAATCGAATTAGTCTCAAACAAAAAGCTCAATACCTTTGAATTAACCGTTGAAGCTGGTTCAGCCGTGCATGGTAATGTGAAGAAAATGGGTACAGATACCATAAGAGTACCAATACCTTTAACTTAACTTGGGTATGTCATATCGCAAACAAAGGAGATCTTCATTTATGTCTTCGTCGTCTTCGTCGCTAATAATTAAAATCGAGAACAGTATAAATCCTGAGGATTTCCTAGTGGGTGGGGCTGTCGTTGTCGTGAAGGAAAATCAGGTTATCTATGAAAAAGGATTCGGACTTGCGCGAGTTGGCTTGCATGAAAGGGGCTTTACGCCGGATACAATCGTATGCGTAATGAGCATCGCCAAAAGCTTTACGGCTGCTGCTTTGTTAACCTTAGTCGAGGAAGGCCGTCTTGATTTGGCCGACCCGCTTGTTCATTATCTCCCATACTTCCAGACGACAGAACCGGAGCTAAGCGGCTTGATTACTGTAAAGCAACTGTTATCTCATACGGCTGGGTTTGGCGGTGACCTAGGCATCGGCGATCTTGTCGCACCAAATGCAGCCGAACTGGCATTTTATGATCAGTTGACCAGACAAGTTGGAATGCCCGATTCGTTGCTGCGCCAGATTCAAAACCGAGAGGATATCACCAGGCTGATTCGTAAAATAACTCTGGCGGATCAGCCGGGTACCAACTGGAATTATTGCACGGATGCTTATATCGTGGCCGCTGATCTTTTCGAGAAAGTCAGCGGTCAATCGTGGGAGGGGTATATGGAGGCGTTGTTCCTGGTCCTCCAACTGAACCGGACAACCTTGAATGCCGAGAATGTTACGCAAGACGATAATCATGCCAGTTACTATAGTTGCAAAACGGGAGACTCTAACATCTTGCCTTCGCCGTTTCCTGTCAACCCCGTAGCAGCACCAATGGGCTTTTTATATTCAACGGCGAATGATTTGGGCAGATATCTTAATGCCTACATGAGTGATCGTCCGTTCATATCCCCTGCATTAATGGAGAAGATGTTCGAACCCGTATGGCTGTTTGATTCTAACGAGGGCTACGCGTTGGGTTGGGGAACAAGCATGGAAAAGGGATACTCCGTCATGGAGCATGGAGGTGGCTATCAAGGGGTCAGTGCGTATCTATGCATGGTTCCCTCGGAAAAGCTCGGAATCATTGTTTTGTCCAATCATGATCAGACGCCGACACAGAATATTTGTTACCGGGTACTTCGAGCTATTTGTTGACGGAGGGACTGCATGAAAAAAAGGTATATTATTATCATATTATTGTTTTTCGGTATATTAATGTTAATTGGATATAATAGGTATTCTTATAAGTTCAAGAGCCTTGATAACGCAACATTATTTCTAGGTCCAATAGAATCACCGGATGGTAAATATGAAGCTAATTCGTATTATATAAATTATGGTGGCGCAGCTGGCGGGGTAATGTATATCGTTGAGGTTGAACAAACCAGGACCGGTGAAAAGAAAAAGGTATATTCGAGTAACCATAAGAATGATTTTTCGATGTCTTGGAAAGCATCGGACATCCTTTCTATAAAAAACGAAAGCCCTAAACATAATGAATACAGGAATATAGATTTAAATGTAATTACGGATATTTATGAAGAGTCAGGCGCTGCATGCCGGAGCTTTTTGCTTAAAGAGAATTTTGAAAACTGCTATAAAGCGGAGGACATTAAGGAGCCTCTTATTTTTAAGCTTCTTGGTTTTTGATGTCCTGAATATGACAACGGCGTCAGATTGCCTGCGGTTGATTCACCTAACAGGCTTATAATATATCGATTCAATCGAAAATTCCGATAGAGGAGTGTTAAAGTGTATTCCATAAGTGAGCTGGTTCCAAAAGATAAATTCGACGAGGGAGCCTTAATAAAGTTAAAAGCAATTGATCCGTTAAAAATAAATCTGAAGCCGATAATCGGAGAACTGTTCGAATGGATTCAAGACATAAACTGGCCTATTGCGGAAGAACTTTGCATCATTTTAGCTGATTTTAAACCAGAGGACATCATTCCTCAAATAAGAATGATACTTAACAGTGGTGATGATACTTGGCAATTTTCATGCATCCAATTTCTGATACCGCATTTATCGACTGAAGTAAAAAAAGAAATCGCTCCAGATTTATTAAGAATAATTTTGACCCCTACAGAAAACGAAAAACTCTGTGAATCTGACGAGTTGGCCAGAAAAATATACGAAGGCTACTTTGAGGGGCTAAACTCCCTCGAATCGTAAAAGAATGGTTACATATAGCTCTATATGAGTAGTACAGCCCCCGGAACGAGTAGGACCGGGGGCTGTCTTTTCTTAGTTAATGGACAGTTAAATTAAAAGAAAAAAATACATTGTCCAAAATTTTCCTTCCACTTAATATGATATTTGGTGACGCAGTTGTTTTCGAAAAATCCATAGCCGTGGAGGGATTGTATTTATGTCTTTCAGTCATTATGGTGAACTATGCACAGAGGTCTATGACCTTACTAAAAAAGTTGGGCAATCACTCAGTGGAGATATAGAATATTATCGCGAGAAACTTAAACCTTGCAAAGGGCGTATTCTGGAGGCCATGGTAGGCTCTGGACGTGTGATCATTCCACTTCTTGAATCAGGATTAATCGTCGACGGGGTTGATTATTCCCCGCAAATGCTTGCTTCTTGCCGGTATCGCTGCGAAGAACGTGGATTTACTCCGGATTTGTATAAAGCAAATTTGCAGGAGCTTTCTTTGCCGCATAAGTATGAAGCGATCATTATACCTGGGGGCTCATTTTTGTTGATTGAACAACGGGAAGAGTCGATACAGGCATTAAATCGGCTATATGAACATTTAGAACCAGGTGGAAAGTTGATCCTTGACCTGTTTTTGCCTGACAATAATTACAACAGTGCCGAATTAGGGCAATGGGACGGTACGGCAACTTACCACCTGCCAAATGGTGATATCATTACAATGGAAGGCAAAAATGTGGAAGTTGATTTGTTCTTCAATCAATACCGTGTCAGCTATTTAAAATATGAAAAGTGGCGAGACGGGGAATTGATTCAAACGGAATTACAACGTTTTGCCTTGCGCTGGTACGGAGTTGAAGAGTTCAAGTTAATTCTGGAAAGTGTTGGTTTCTCTAATGTGACGGTTTGTGCAGATTTTGAGGATGGGAAAAAACCCTCAAGCGGCAATCAGAAGTTTGTTTATCAAGCTACAAAAGCATAAACTATCGTGTCCAAAACGGGAAGCCATGGTTGATAATGAACTGGTTTGCGAAGCTGAAATAAATGACCTGGCTATTCCCTAGCCAGGTCATTTGTCGTCTTTATGAGGGCAGCTCTATTTAATTTATCGTTTTCCAAGGGATGGACGTTTGGCTTGTCCACCAAGGTGACGCCTCGACAACAGCAAAGCAAAAGCCAGATATACGATAATGATGAATCCATACAACAGTACATAGCCTCCCATATTGTAGAATAAGCTGCCAAGGATCGGGCTGAGAGCCATTCCCATATAGCGGAACAAGTTGTAAGCCCCGACGGCAGTCGCACGGTTATTCGTGAAAGCGCCGGTCAACAACGTCGTTTGCACCGGCAGCGACAACCCAAGGGATAACCCGAAGAAGATAATTGCTGCCAATAACCACGGTAATGAAATCGAGTAGAAGAGGAGGAAAAACAGCACCGAAACGGCATTCAGAAAACTCGTCAGCACTAATAGTTTTTCTCCGTCAATCCGTGACTGGATTTTCCCGCCTAAGTAACTGCCGATCACAATGCCAAGCGACATCGGCAGAAATACCAGTCCTTTTTGCTCGCCTGATAAGCCGTACCGATCGGTTAAAATGTTCGGCATGAAGACAAGAAAGTAATAAAACACGTAATACTGAATAAACCCGAGATATATAATGGACGATCCGATCCGATTTTGAAGAATCCCTGTAAAATCCCGCAGCTGAAATCGACCTGCCTGGACATTGTCCGGCTTCGTTTCCTTCAAATATAAATAGTTGAAAACCAATACAATCATACCCGTTGCTGCAAGAGCGAGAAAGACGGAGTGGAAATTAAACTTACCTCCTAGGAAGCCGCCGATGACCGGTCCAAGCACCGGGCCTAACGACACCAACATTTGAAAGGTTCCCATTGCTTCGCCGCGTTCCTTGCCTTCGAACAAATCACTGATTACCGTAACGGCAACGACGGTTCCGGCAGCGATGCCAATCGCCTGTAGGGCTCTAAAAACCAGCAGAAACGTTATCGTTTCGGAGAAGAAACATCCAATCGAAGCGATCACATACAACGTGATTCCGAAAAGCATAACCTTGCGACGTCCCTTTAAATCCGTAAGTGGACCATAGACCACCTGCATGATGGCAAGGAATAAAGTAAACACTGAAATCGTCAAGTTGACGACGAATGAGGTGGAGTGGAGTTGACTGGCAACCTCAGGTAATATCGGGGTGTATATGGTTTGCGTGAACGGACCAAAGAATGCGGCAAAAGCGACAATGTATAGAACGAATTTACGATTCATGATGTTTAACCCCTCATTTTTAATGTCTCGAATTTTAATAATGCCATCTTACTTGATATCAATTATTTATTCCAATGCATTTCGTGATATAATCTCATTCACCAGAGAGAATAAGTGAGGTGCTAATTTGGAACTTCTTCAACTGCAATATTTTCTCGCGGTAGCTCATTCAGAACATGTAACCGAAGCTGCCCGGAGTCTGCATGTCACGCAATCATCATTAAGCAGAACGATTCATCGCTTGGAAGAAGATTTAGGGGTTTCGCTGTTCGATAGGATAGGCAGGAAACTGCAATTAAATGAGTCCGGAAGGAGATTTCTCCGTCGTGTAGAAAGGGCTTTGTTTGAATTGGAACAAGGGAAGCTAGAGCTTAGCGAATTAGCCAGTCCGGATCATGGAACCCTTGAATTAGGGGTCACCAGCGCAAGCGTATTACACCACATTCTTCGGAAATTTCAAATAAAACGGCCTAATATTCAGTTTCATGTGCAAATGCTGACGACACAGGAAATGATTATGCTTCTGGAGAGAGGGGAGTTAGATTATTGCTTGTCCTCGCCTCCTGTTGAAAGGGATGACATCGAATGTCAAATCGTATTCATTGATCCCATTCTTGTCGCCGTTCCAGTAGGTCATCGACTGGCGGATCGAAGCAGCGTATCTTTATCCGAATTAAGAGATGAAAGGTTTGTCGGTGTTAAGGTCGGTTACGGTACACGGGATATTATGGAAGCAGCTTGCAAATCGGCTGGCTTCATCCCTCGTTATGTATACGAGGGTGATGAGCCGGCAAGGCTGGTCAATCTGGTGGAATCCGAAATTGGCATTGCCTTCATACCAAGCACGGCAAGGAATGATCGTGCACAAATCAAATATCTTCAAGTAGAGACTCACGAAGTGGTGAGGGAAATCGCTTTATTGTGGCACAAGAGTCGATATATTACTCCTGCTGCCCTGGAATTCCGGGAAGTTGTTCTGGAATATTTCGAAGCTTTATCCAATTCAAGAAATTAAGACCCGATAAAATTTACATTTTACATAAAACCACCGAAATCATGACATGATTCGGTGGTTTTCCATTTTTCTGGACATTTTTAGCGCTAGATTTACAATTCCTTAGGCTCTGTTTAACGCAGAAGAAACATCCACTCCTTAATCTATACGTATGGGAACGATCCCATATGGGAACGGTCTCACAGCTGTGAAAGGGAGTGCATCGTGGATAATCCGACCATCAAAGAAATCGCCCGGCGTGCCGGGGTGTCCAAATCTACCGTTTCGCGAATTATTTCCGGGAATGGATATTCCAGTCCGGAAGCGCGCGATAAGGTTCTTGGGCTAGTCGAGGAATTGCAATATAAACCCAATGCGGTCGCAAGGGCAATGGTTTCACAACGAACGCATAACATCGGGGTGCTCTTGTATAGAAGAGATCTTCCGATTGCCTCGCATCCCTTCTACGGTAAAATCGTCGATGCCGTTTTGTTGGAAGCAGCAAGGTTGAATTATTCGATATTCGTTACAACGGATCACGATATGTCGTATCGTTCGGCCGACTTCATGATCGAGAAGCGGGTGGACGGGCTTATTCTCATCAGCCGGCTCCAGCAGAACGTAATTGATCACATCACGAGCTTCGGCATCCCATTCGTTATGGTGAACGGTTCGACGGACGTGGATGGCGTTATCCATATCGTCAATCAAGATGAAGAAGGCGGCAGGATGGTCGCCGAGTTTTTGACGCAAACCGGGCATGAGCGAATCTTCGTTGTCGCGGGACCGCAAAGTCATCGCAGTCACCATTTACGCCTGAAGGGATTCATGACATTTATCAGGCAGGCCGGTATCCAGGAAGGTGATGCGGCAATCCGATCAGCAGCGACTTCGACTTTTGCGGAAGGATACGAGATCATGAGCCGGGAGTGGGATCAATTTCGGGAGGGCGGGTATTCGGCGCTCTTCGCCACCAATGACATGCTTGCAATGGGCGCGATGAAATTTCTGCAGGAGCAGTCGGTGCGTATTCCCGATCAAGTCTCGGTGGTAGGGTTCGATGACGTTGATTTCGCGGCAATGTTCTCGCCATCCTTGACTACGGTCAAGGTGGATACCGGTGAGATGGGCACTCAGTCTGTCCGGCTCTTGGATCAATTGATCCGGCAGGAACAAAACGTTGTGCATCCCAACCAACTGGTACCCCGTCTGATCGTCAGACAGTCTACCAGATAACTATATTTCCATATCGAAAGGAGCGATAACCCTTCATGCGCTGGTATTTCAAGGCACTCGGAACAAGAAAAATCGTTGAATTTATCGTGCTTGTCATCTTTGTCATCTTCTTTCTTGGACCGCTGCTGAACTTGGCTATTCTAGCCTTCACCGGAAAATGGAACTATCCTGACGTTTTGCCGACTCAATGGTCCATGAAATGGTGGGCATTTGTCTTCAAACAGGAGGATATCCCCCAGTCGATCGGTTTGTCCTTCATGATCGCCGCTATTGTAACAGGGCTGTCTATTGTATTGTGCATCCCGGCAGCCTATGCGTTCGCCCGCATACGCTTCCCGTTCAGCCGGTTCTTCCTGTTCTCGTTTCTGCTGACCCATGCGTTCCCTAAGATGGGGTTGTATGTCTCGATCGCGGTGCTTTTCTACAAGCTTGGACTAATGAATACGCTGCTTGGCGTTGTCCTGATTCACATGATCAACGTGCTTATGTTTATGACGTGGATTCCGACGGCCGCCTTCCGGAATGTGCATCAAGCACAGGAAGATTCGGCTAGAGACGTGGGAGCGGGGCCGTTTCGCGTATTTCTTAAAATCACCTTGCCGATGGCACTGCCAGGCATCATCGTCGCTTCCATCTTCACTTTCCTTAACTCGCTCGACGAAGCGCAGGGCACGTTCCTGGTCGGTATCCCGAATTACAAAACGATGCCGATCGTCATGTATTCCATTATCAGCGATTATCCCGCTTTTGCGGGCGCGGTGTTTTCCATCATTTTGACGGCACCAACGATTATTCTGCTGCTCGCTGCCAAACGTTTCGTTAGCGCGGATGTCATGTCCAGCGGGTTTACGTTGAAGTAACGAGGCAACTATCGCAAGACAAAGGAGGCCATCCGGGTATGGTTCAAGGTATTCAAATTGTTCAAGATAAACAAGGCATTCAAGGTAAGCAGGGCAAGCAAGAAATTCACAAGGATCGGAACAGTCGGGAAATCCAGCTATCCGTACAACAGCTTTCGAAACGTTACCGCACCGGCGAAGGTGTTACTTCGATCTCGCTTAATGTGCATAAGGGTGAACTCGTTACGCTGCTTGGTCCTTCCGGCTGCGGCAAAACGACGGTACTGCGCAGCATCGGCGGATTTCTCGAGCCGGACTCCGGCGATATTCTCATCGAAGGGGTGAGCGTGCTCAAATCGCCGCCGGAGAAACGTCCGACCTCCATGGTGTTCCAAGGCTACAATCTATGGCCGCATATGACAGTGTTCGATAACCTGGCATTTGGTCTTAAAATACGCAAGGTGAAGAAAGCCGATATCCGAAAACAAGTTACGGAAGTATTAAAGCTCGTACGTTTGCCGGATGCCGAAAACAAATTTCCCGGCCAGCTTTCGGGCGGCCAGCAACAGCGGATTGCGCTAGCTCGGTCACTGCTCTTGAAACCCGCCGTTCTATTGCTCGATGAGCCGTTCTCTGCGCTTGACGCGAAGCTTCGGCATGAGATGCGTGAAGAGCTGCGGGAGATTCAGGCGGAGACCGGCCTCACGATGGTATTCGTCACGCATGACCAGGAAGAAGCACTGTCGATTTCCGACAGGATCGTCGTTATGAATCACGGCAACATTGAGCAAATCGCATCGCCGCAAGAGATTTACGATCAGCCGAACACGCTTTATGTCGCCCAATTTATCGGCAAAATGAACTTTTTGAAAGGGGTGGTTTCGGAAGGTCAAGTACTGGTAGGGAAGTTGAGGTATCCCAATTCGAAATCGTTGTCCGGCGGGGTATGGCTGGCAATCCGGCCTGAAGATGTCATGCTGTCGAGTCAAGACCAAGAGGGTTTGCCAGGTATTATCAAACAGATTATGGTTCTAGGCCATTATGCCGAAGTATCGATTCAATTACCGGAGTATGGCGTCATCCGGGCGTTCCAGCCGCGGGATGCCGTCAAGGAGCTGAATTCAGGCGATCAGGTTTATGTCAGCTTCAAAAAGGTCATTACGTATCCGGAAGCTTAAGCAAATCGAATCTCGAACGAGAACAAAAATTCCTCAATGCCAAGGAGGCAAATAAGCATGTTAAGCAAAAAATCCACCCTTACTTTACTGACTGTAACAACCGTTACCGCAGCACTTCTCGCGGGTTGCGGAAACTCGAATAAATCGGATACCGCGAACGCTGGCGCAACAAACGCCGGAGCGACGAATACGGCCTCGGCGGATCCGTCGGCTCAGCAAGTCGAATTCAGCTTCTATTTCACGGGCTCCGAGAACGTGAAGAATCTATGGGATACGATTATACCGATGTTCGAAAAGGACCATCCGAACATAAAGGTTAAAGAGGTGTATATTCCATCCGGCACAGGCGCGCAGCCGACGTACGACCGCATTCTCGCGGCGAAGCAGGCGGGCAAAGGTTCCGGCGGTATCGATCTGTACGAGGACGGGCTGAGCAACGTAACCCAAGGACAAAAGGATGATCTGTGGGAAACGCTTGATCCGGCAAAAATCGGCAATCTCGCTTCCGTTGACGCGAATACGATGAAAGACGTATCCAACTTGGCCATTCCATACCGTTCATCCGCCGTGGTGCTTGCTTACAACAGTGAGAAAGTGCAGACGCCTCCGAAGACGCTTGACGAGTTGTTCGCTTGGATTAAAGCGAATCCGGAACGCTTTGCTTACAACGATCCTTCCACAGGCGGCGCAGGCAGCTCGTTTGTGACAACAACGCTGTACGACAAGCTTTCTGAAGATGCGATTCATAACTCCGATCCTAGCATTGAGAAGGAATGGGACAAAGGATTCGATACGCTGAAGGAACTCGGCAAATACGTATACGGTAAAGGCATTTATCCGAAGAAAAACCAAGGCACGCTGGATCTGCTCATCAGCGGCGAAGTAGACATGATCCCGGCATGGTCGGACATGGCTCTTGAGCAAATCGGTAACGGCCAGCTTCCGGCTACGACGAAAATCGCGCAAATTACCCCGGGCTTCAACGGCGGCCCGACCTACTTGATGGTACCGAAGCTTTCCGAGAAGAAGGACGCAGTTAACGAGTTTCTGAACTTCGTGTTGTCGCCGGAAGCGCAATCGGTGGTTGTAACCAAAATGCACGGTTTCCCGGGCATCCAGCTGTCGAACATGCCGCAGGACATTCAGGATTCCTTCAAAGGCGTGGCTGAAGGCTTCCGGACCTTCAACATCGGCGACTTGGGCAATGAAATCAACAAACGCTGGCAAAGCGACGTAGCGGCGCAATGATGAAGAAACAAGTGAAAATGGGGATACTGGGACTGCTTCTGGTCATCCCCTCTTTTCTGCTGCTGTTCCTCACGGTCGTTATTCCAATCGCGGTCTCGTTCAAAGAGAGCCTTACCAACAAAGAGGGCGGCATGGACCTGTCGAATTACAAGTTCTTGTTCACTGACAAGCTGATGCGCTCCAACATCATATTTTCGCTGGAAGTAACGATTATATCGGTCGTAATCGTACTTATCGTCAGTTATGCGCTGGCAGCTTACATGCGTTTCAATAAAGGCAAATTAGTCGGGTGGATTCGGAATATGTACATGATCCCGATGTTTATTCCTTCCGTCATTGCGACGTACGGCTTGATTCAGCTGTTAGGTAACCATGGCTGGGTAGCAAGGTGGGTGCTGCTGTTTGGCGGCAGCGGAATTCCGCGCATTATTTTCGATATGAAAGGCATTATTATCGCTAATTTGTGGTTCAACATTCCGTTCACGACGATGCTGCTTGGCTCTGCCTTGGCGGGGATTCCGGACTCGGTGATGGAAAGCGCGAAGGACGTAGGGGCGGGGAGACTCCGAATCTTTACCCGGTTTATCGTGCCGCTTACCTACAAAACGCTGCTTGTTGCGGTAACCTTCGTATTTATGGGCGTTATCGGTTCGTTCACCGCGCCGTTCCTTCTTGGCCCTAATGCACCGCAAATGCTTGGGGTGTCGATGGAGCAAATATTCGGCGTGTTTCAGGAAAAGGAGCAGGCTTCCGCGCTCGCGTTCTTCACTTTCCTGCTTTGTTCGTTCATGGGCTACTTCTACATTCGCAGCATGATTAAGGAAGAGGGGGCACGCTCATAATGAAACGTCTTGTTCTGGAAGTTGAGGGACAGGTGACTCCGGTATGCTCCAAGACGCATATTGCATACAGCTTTCATCTGGATCGACAGGGCGACAAGCTGTGGATCGACTTCGCTTACGAACCTAAGAATCTCGATGACCGTGAGCAAGCTCACCAGTTAATCGCGGCCGGCATTAACAAATACACGGAACCGGCGCAGCGCGGAAGAATGCTGGAGAAGTGGGAATCGTTTCTTCCGTTGAAAAACCTGATCACCGTTTCGGTCGACGACCCCAAGCGGCACCGCGGCGCCGGTCATCGGCACGATCCGGAGCAGCTGTTGTTCATCGGAGGCGAGGATGCCTCGCCGGGGTTCGTAAGCGGCGAGCTGATCGGAGGTCTGTGGCGAATTACGATAAGTCTTCATGAGATTATAACGGACAATTGCCGCTACCGTTTGCGAATTCACCATGAGGAGGCTTAACAATATGCGCTGGATGGCATGCGAGCTGCACAGTCATACGGATCACAGCGACGGCAGGCAATCTCTGCTGGAGCTTGCGCAAGGAGCCAAGGCGCTTGGCTTCGATTGCGTGGCGCTGACCGACCACAATACGATGACGGGTTTGAAGGATAGGGAGTATGTTGAGCGGGAGACTGGCCTGACTATTATTTCAGGCATGGAATGGACGACGTTCTACGGGCATATGGTGACGATCGGATTAACGGAATTCGTCGACTGGCGTCCCGCAGGCCCGGGCGATATTCACGGGGGGATCGAACAGGTCCATGCGTTTGGAGGGATTGCCGGCATGGCGCATCCTTATCGAATCGGTAATCCGATGTGCACGGGGTGCTTCTGGGAGTTTGAGATTCGGGATTGGAACCAGTTGGATTATATTGAGGTATGGTCGGGTACGTTCCCTTCGATTAAGACGGACAATAACCGGGCGTTTCGTCTATGGACCGAACGGTTGAACGATGGCTTCCGGATTGCAGCAACATCGGGAAGGGATTGGCATGTGCAGGAGCAGACGGATGCCCCTATATCGGTTACGTATTTGCAACTCGAAGAAAATGAAGGCAGCGTAACGGAACAAGCCGTTTATGCGCTTGCCGCAGGAAGAGCTTCGGTTACCATGGGGCCGTTAGTGACGCTGGAGCTTCATGCCGGGAAGATGGTTTACACGATCGGCGATTGCATGCCCGCGCATGATCGAAGCCATAATCACGAGGCTGTTGTGGAGATTGATTTTCACGTAAGAGCAGGATTATGGGAATTTCCCGAAGCCCGGTATTCGATAACGCTAATGAGCAACCTCGGCGTTATTGGAGAGCGGCATGCAAGCCCGGAGCAGGAGCAATATCGTTTCGAGATTCCCGGTCACGGATTGCGGTGGGTTCGTGCAGAGCTTAAAGGAACGGTACAAGGTGTGCGTACGATGATTGCTTTTACAAATGCGATTTACGCGGAATCCGAATAGGCTTATGATTAACCAAAGACGCTAGTTAGGAGTGTGGCAAGAATGACGCGAAGTTTTCCGCTGATTACGGCTCACGCAGGCAGCATGAACACCGAAGCGCATACGCTGCGTTCGGTCCAGATCGGACTTGAACTCGGCGCCGACGTGGTGGAAGAGGATATTCGGGTGACCAGGGACGGAATTCCCGTGCTGGCACATGACGATGAATGGCTTACCGTTGAACGGTTTAATGCGAATATAGCTGAAATGACTTACGCCGAGCTGACTAAATTGCATTCTGAATTGGAGAGAGGTAAAGTGCCGGCCCTTCTTAAGCTGGAAGATATTTTGCCTCTCGTACAAGCTTCCGGCAAAATCGTGAATTTGGACTTGAAAGTAGATGCGGCGATTGAGCCGGCAGCGGCGCTGGTCCGCAAATTCGGCTTGTCGCAGCAAGCCTTCTTCTCCGGCTGCGAGTGGGAGCGGGCGCTACTTGCGGAGCGGCTGCAGCCGGAAATGAGCAAGCTGCTTAACACCAACGTCGAATTGTTTAAGACTTTGCCTTACCGGGAAGCAATGATTCAAACCTGTGCGGATGCCCTTGAAGCTTCCTGCATTGGAGTAAATATTTATCACGGAATCTTGCGGCAAGAGTTTGTGGAATATGCCGCAGAGCTTGGAATTCCCGTATACGCATGGACCGTCGAGGATGAAGCGCTAATGCGCCAATACGCGGAATGGGGCGTTCATTCCATCACGACACGCAATGTTGCTTCGATCATGCACGTGAAGCAGGTATTCCAGCATCAACAGCCTTCCGTCTAATTTATTTATATCGAACCGCCCTATTCAGGGGCGGTTTTTTTGTTGTTCAACGGGAATATACGATTAATTCTATCTATCGTTACGATAGAAACGACGATATTGATCAATAATTCTGAATTTCATACAATCAGGCAACAGGAGTTACTGTTAGAAAACTTAAAGGACATCACCAAATTGGCGTGGGGAGAGGATAAATGTCATGGGCGAAAAAATAATAGATAAAGCTTACGGTCAACGCTTAAATCCTGAATGGCTTAAAAGGCTTTTTAGGAATGATAGGGTAACAGGTTCGGAAGTGTTACTCAGAAGTTTACTGATCGAAGAGGTAGATTGTATTTTTGGCTATCCTGGTGGCAGCATTCTAAATATATATGATGCGATTCTGGATATTCCGGAGTTTAAATCTATTTTAGTGCGTCATGAGCAAGGCGGCATCCATGCCGCAGACGGTTATGCTCGCGCAACGGGTAAAGTTGGCGTCTGTATTGCAACATCGGGACCCGGCGCGACAAATCTGGTTACAGGAATCGCAACGGCTAATATGGATTCGGTTCCTTTAGTTGTGATTACAGGAAATGTCTCTTCGTCCTTACTCGGTACGGATGCGTTTCAGGAAGCGGACATTGTCGGAATTACAATGCCGATTACGAAGCACAGCTATTTAGTTCGGGATATCGAGGAATTACCGCGAGTCATTCATGAGGCCTTTTATATCGCATCGACGGGGCGAAAGGGTCCGGTATTAATCGATATTCCTAAGGATGTAACAAGCCAAGTGACGACATTTCAATATTCGTTAGATACTCCTCGAATTCGAGGATATAAACCCGAGATACAGCCTGATTCCAATCAGATTGACAAGCTGCTCAAAGCGATTGAACAAGCGGAACGGCCTGTCATACTGGCGGGTGCAGGAGTTATTTACTCGGATGCATCGAAAGAATTGCTTGCTTTTGTTGAAAAAACGCGGATACCGGTTACAACGACCTTGCTCGGGTTAGGCGGCTTTCCAAGCGGACATGAACTATGGATGGGCATGCCGGGCATGCATGGAACCTATACGGCCAATACAGCCTTGCAAAATTGCGATCTTCTCATCAGTATCGGAGCACGCTTCGATGACCGGGTTACGATGAAAACGAGCGGATTTGCTCCCAGAGCAAAAACAATCGCGCATATCGATATCGATCCGGCAGAGATCGGCAAAATCATGTCGACGGCGATTCCATGCATTGGCGACGTAAAAGCTATTCTTCAACAAGCAAACTTAACTGCCGCACCCGCCAAATCAGAATTATGGCTCGAACGGATTAAAGATAATAAGCACAACAATCCGCTTCGTTACACCGATTCGGAGGTAACTTTAAAACCGCAATTCGTTATCGAAATGATTAGCAAAACAACCGGCGGCGAAGCGATCATTACTACGGATGTCGGTCAACACCAGATGTGGGCCGCTCAGTTCTACAAATATAAACATCCGCGTTCGATCATCACGTCAGGCGGACTTGGTACGATGGGCTTTGGCCTGCCTTCGGCAATAGGTGCGCAGATCGGTAATCCGAACCGGCTCGTGGTGTCCATTAACGGAGATGGCGGCATTCAAATGTGTGCGCAGGAGCTTGCGGTTTGCGCATTATATAATCTTCCGGTGAAAGTTGTTATTTTGAATAATCAGGTTCTCGGCATGATCCGGCAATGGCAAGAACTCATTTATGATAACCGTTTTAGCAGCATGAATTTATCCGGCAGCCCGGATTTTGTAAAGCTGGCTGAAGCCTACGGTGTTAAAGGATTTAGAGCAACGAATAAAGAGGAAGCTCTTCAAGTATGGAACAAGGCGCTGGAAATTGACGGTCCCGTAGTTATAGATTTTACGATCAGTCAGGAAGAGAATGTCTATCCGATGGTTACCCCGGGTTCGACTATAGATGAGATGATAATGGGGGATGAAGCATGAAACGATGCACGTTTGCGGTACTGGTAAACAATCACCCGGGTGTTTTGCAGAGAGTCACGGGCTTATTTACTCGTCGCGGTTTCAATATTGACAGCATTACGGTTGGCCAGTCGGAGACGCCGGAGCTGTCACGGATGATTATTGCGACTTACGGTGATGACAATACGCTGGAACAAGTCAAAAAGCAGTTAAATAAATTAATCGATGTCGTACAAATCGTTGAATTAAGCGCCTTTCCGATGGTTGACCGCGAACTAGCTCTCATCAAGGTAAGTAACGTTAATAAAGCAGATCCGGCCATATTAAGCATCGTTAAGCCATTTCGGGCTTCCATCGTCGACATAGGCTCGGAAAATGTAGTGATCCAAGTGGTAGGAGACCAAGAGAAAATAAATTCCTTTATTGCGTTGTTGAAGCCATACGGTATTTTAGAGTTAACCCGCACGGGCATGACGGCTATGATCCGTAGTTAATGATTTATATCTTCTATCGTACTCATAGAAATAACGATATTGATCTATCGGTCTATCTTTCATAGAATGAGGGTGCAGGACAGGAGCCGAGAGAAAGGGATGGGATAAAATGAATTCTAATCACCTTCAATTTGACGCTGATTTCGATAATGCCTTATTCTTCGGTCAATACGTGATGGTTATTCTGAATGAGAAATATACGGGTGGAGGTCTATTGGAGAAATATGATCGGGAGTATGTATGGATCAGAGGCAAAAAACATTCCCGAACCCAATGCTCCTTCATCCAAATGCCTCCGCCCGACGTGGATTTTCCGAACTAATAGTTAAGCTTTCACTTAGAAAATAAGCTGTATAGGATGTATGCAGCTGACGGATATTAAGGAATAAGCGACCTCATATATTAAAAAGGAGACGAATTGAAATGTTTTGGGATACTTTTAAATCCGGACGGTTTTTATCGGCATACCTTTTAGTTTTTCTCATGCTATTGGTTGCTGTCGTTTCTAATCAGCGAGATATCCTTTTCCCTGAAATCGCCGGAATGGCAATGGGGGTTATGGTATTTCCTGTACCACATTGGATTAAAAATCCCGTTCACTTGTGGCTTTCTCCAACTTTAGGCGCCTTCATCGGAACTTCCATGAACTTTTTGACCCTGCCGCCTTTGTTAAAGATTTGGTTAGGATTAATCCTTATCGTCATTCTGATGCACGTATTCCGCGTTAATTTTGGACCAACGATTCCCGCTGCCTTACTGCCGATATTTTTGGGTCTGCACGATTATACATTCGCAATCTCAACAGCAGTGTTCACCTTTGTGATTATGGCTGCAGCCTTTAAATTCAGAGATCCGAGCAAATTGTCCGGAACCGACGTCCGCAAGGTAAAGGATACGGTTATCATAACCTTGATCCTGGCCCTTTGGATTGGACTGGCTTTTTCGACCAAATTAAATGTACTCATCATTCCGCCTGTATTCGCGCTCATATTCGAACTGTTCCATACGGAGAAATTCCATTGGAAAATGATATCGCCTCGTTTATCCGTATTGACCGTTACGGCTATTCTGTCCGTTGGCGTTTATCATTTAATGCCCGGCTCCATTATAGGGGTCGGCGTAATTAACGTACTCATTACCTTCATTCTCTGCAAATGGTTCAAAACTCCCGTACCAGTTGCTTTCGGCGTTTCGTTAATGCCGCTTATCGTTCCTGACTGGGGGACATGGGCATTTCCTATAGGTGTATTTGTTACAACAGGCTTTTTGATGTGCTTTTCGGCTGCCTACCGTCAGTTTAGAAACAGACACGCGGTACTTGTGCCAAAAACGTAAATTATCCTATAAAAGACAAGAAACCATGGAGCATAGCTTCATGGTTTCTTGTCTTTTTCGTCGAATAATATGAGGCAATAATCGGGAAGATATATCCATACGTGAGTTCTGTTAGGGGGGCATTGAAGTGAAACGGTTCAAGAAATGGATACGCGTAGAACCAAAGCATCCATTCACAGCTGAACTGTCTCCGGAGGATGTCGAGCGCGATGAACTTTCCTCAACTCTGGAGCAAAATGAGGCCGTGTTCCAAGACATATTCAAGAACTGCTCCGACATAGTCTTCCGCAAAATTCATTGTGCCGGTCAGGAGTCTCTTGTTATTTATCTTGCCAGTCTTGCAGACGAACAATTGATTGACGATCATATCCTGAAAGCAATGTTCGAGAGCGATATCAAGCAAGAAACCGATCGTAAACCTTCCGGAACGGAGATTCTAGGGAAATCCATTATCTCCGCATGGATGACAAAGCTATCGACACAAGTTAAGGAGATTGTTCGTCAAATATTGGATGGTTACGCTGCCGTCTTAACAGATACGGATAGCAAGGCTATATTGGTCAAAGCAAACGGCGTTAAGCACCGTAGTCTTGAAGAGCCTTCCTCCGAGCAGGTTATTCGCGGGCCTAGGGACGGATTTATTGAAAATATAGCAACGAACATTGGTTTAATACGCGGCAGACTCAAAACAGCAAGGCTGAAGATGGAGCCTGTCATCATTGGTGATTTAACGCAGACGCAAGTTGTCATGACTTATATAGATGGAATTGCCGAGGATTCTCTAATTGAAGAAGTCCGCAAAAGAGTAAGTCGAATTCAAATAGACGGCATTCTCGATTCCGGTTATATCGAAGAATTTATTGAAGATTTACCTTACTCGCCATTTCCGCAAGTACATAGTACGGAGCGCCCGGATGTCGTTGTTGCCGAGCTCTTGGAAGGAAAAGCAGCCATTCTTGTTGATAACACCCCGTTTGTCTTAATTGTTCCTATGACGTTCTGGACAGGACTCCAAGCAAGCGAGGACTATTACATCCGGTGGCCGATTGCCACCTTTGTCCGTTGGATTCGTTTCTTGTTCATCTTTATCGCCATCTTCGCACCTTCCTTATATGTGGCGGTAACGACTTTTCATCAGGAAATGATTCCGACAAATTTGGTGTTCAGTATTGCATCCTCCAGGGAAGCAGTGCCTTTCCCCGCCATGTTTGAAGCACTTTCGATGGAAATCGTCTTTGAAGCGCTTCGGGAAGCGGGGGTTCGTTTGCCGAAGCAAATCGGACAAGCGATCAGTATCGTAGGGGCATTAGTTATCGGGCAGGCTGCAGTGGAAGCGGGGATTATATCCGCTCCGGTCGTCATTATCGTATCCATAACGGGCATCGCCACCTTTGCCATTCCGCGCTTTAATTTCGCGAGCGGTATTCGGCTGCTGCGCTTTCCGATTCTATTTTTAGCGGGTACGCTAGGTCTCTACGGCATTGTGCTCGGATTTTTATGCATCGTCTTGCATGTTGCTTCATTACGCTCGTTTGGCGTTCCGTATTTGTCACCGCTAGGACCGATTACCATGTCCAATCTGAAGGACATTCTCATTCGAGCGCCGATCTGGGCGAGGAGAATGAGGCCTCAAGCCACCGGAATGAGTGAACCGGTTCGCGAACCGGCCGGACAAAAACCAAGCCCCTACCGCAATAAGCGCAAGTAGATGACCAGCACGCCGTTAAGAAAGAAAGGAACCAAGATGAAACCTTTGCTGCGTATTTGCTTAATCTTGTCCATCTTCATTATTAGTGGTTGCTGGGACCGTACGGAAATAAACGATCTTGCGTTTATTACGGGGTCGGCGTTTGATATGAACGAGAAGGGGGAGAGTTTGCTTACCCTGCAATTTGCCCTTCCTGCTTCTTCGCTGGCAGGGGGCAAGGACGGACAGACAAAAAAATTCTTTGTCTTGTCCGCCACAGGCAAGAATGTCAGTGACGCGTTTGAAAAAATTCAGAAGAAGAGCTCCCGCAGGCTATTCACTTCTCATCGCAGCGTGATTTTTATTGGCGAGTCGCTGGGCCGGCAGGGAATTAACGATGTGCTTGACGTGTTCGCCCACGATCCGCGCCAACGTTTAAAAACCTATATCATGGTTGTCAGAGGAGGAGAAGCGAAGCAGGTTCTGGAAGCGCAATACCCCTATGACCAAGTACCGATGGAAGCGGTCAAAGAGATGGAAACCGGACAAAGCGAAATTGCCGTAACCTTGCGGGATTTCTTCATGGCGTCATCCAGTCAAGGAATTTATCCGATTATGGGAGTTATAGAGGCGGATTCGGAAGGCAGCGGCCAGAGCAAAACCAGCGTGTTCAAGCTGTCAGGCGCCGCCGTGTTTAAAAATTTGAAATTAGTCGGTCTATTGAATAGTTACGAGACGGATGGATTAAATTGGGCGAGAGATCATATGGAGGATGGGAGAATCAACTCGGAGCTGCCCGATGGAAAAGGGAATGTGGGAATGGTCGTTACGCATGCCAACCGCTCCATCACATCGGATATAACAGGAGACCAAATAAAATTCAAGATTTTATTGCAAGCGAAAGGCGCTCTAATCGAGAATAATTCAGATCTGGACGTTACCCGTCCGCAGAATCTTATATTTGTACAAGAGGCTTTGGAAAAGACCGCGGAAAAACAAATTCAGGATGCGATTATGAAGCTTCAGAAGCGTTTTCATACGGATGCCATTGGATTAGGGCGAGAGCTTTACCGGAATAAGCCGAAGGAATGGAGAGCTGTTCAAACGCAATGGGACAGCAAGTTTTCCGAAGCAGACATCACCGTTGACGTGAAGCTTTCGATTGGCGGAGCCGGAATGGCTGGACCTCCGTTGCAATTAAGCGAGAAGGAGATTAAACATTGACTGCCTATATAGTTGGCTATGCGCTTTTTGTGTTCGTTTGCTTTATTTACCATTACAAGTCCTTGCGGGCAAAGCAAGAGACAAGGGAAGTTGTCGTTTGCGGGGGGATTTTGGGCGTTTCCATGCTTATCGGTTCCTTGCTGATTGCTCATGTAAAGGTGCCGAGCTTTATCCTAGCTTGTCAAATCTGGCTTGAACCAATCGGAATGCGTTTATTGAACCATTGAACGCACTGCTTTTTTTCGAATCGAGTCGATCAACAGAAGCAATAAAGGGATCAGACTTTGATTAATGAAAGCCAATAAAGGAAACGTGTAGGCGAGATAATTGAGAAGCTCGGCGCTATTCTTGAAAATCCAGACGGATCCAACCAGAGATAGCAGCGTGAGCGAAAAAATCAAGCTTCGGTCATTGCGCAGCCCAAACAACTGGCTCACGCAGAGGCTTAAAATAAACATGGACACCGAAACTTTTACGAAACAACCAATCACCCACGTGGATACCGCAATCGCCTCAAGCCGCTCGAAAGAGCCCTCGACTCCGATATATTGGACAACGCTCAAAAAAGAATAGGTCAGTTTGCTCGTAAGCGGACCAAAGATCATAATCGTAAGGGTCACGATGCTTACGGAGAGCAGAGTAATGCCGGAGAGCGCTATAAAGGAAACTTTGCGGGCTGCCTTAGGCTGATTTAAATAGGGGAGGAGCCATCCCAATATAAAGAGCTGATTCATGAACCCTCCTGCCGGGTTGACTGCTCCTTGAAGGACGGGATAAATGCCTCCGCTCAAAATCGGCTTAATTTCGTTGAAATTAGCCTCTTTAATAGTCAGTATTAAAAGCGGTATGAAGAAAACGAGCAGCAGTACGGTGAGGAATTCGGTGCTTCTGGCGATAACTTCAATACCAAGCCGAGCAGCCAGACCGCAGATGACGAGAAACGTCAGGCTAATGATAAGGGTAGGGCTTGTCGGAAGCAGTAACGTACTGATAAATCCCGTATGCTGCATCGTAATGGTCGCAATAGATACAAACCAATAATAAGCATAGTTTGCCGCAACTAACTTTCCTAAGCCTTTACCGAGAATTTTCGAACTATATTGAGTAACGGTCTGTCCCGGATATCGTTTCGCGAGTTCAAGCATCACGAAAATACAGACAACCCCTGTAATAGGCGCAATCAGGGCGGATAACCATGCGTCTTGCTTGCCAAACATAACCATAAAGGAAGGAACGGTTAATAAGTTCGTAGAGATGATAAATGTAAATATTAAGAAGCCTAGCTGATTTCCCGTAATTTTCTCGGTTGCTTGCATGTTGTGTTCTCCGTTTCCTGGCAAAGGTGTTCCAAGTATTGACGGCGCATGAAAGATTTATACCGATCATTTATTTTATCTATCGTTACCATAGAAACAACGATATTGATGAATCATTCCGATTTTCATAAAATGGGCCAATAGGAGATCGTGGATCGGCGTAGCAGATTGCACTCCGCATTAAATAAATAGAAAGTGGTGTCCGTTTCATGCAATCGATGACTGCCGTTGAAAAAGAAAGAAGCATTGGCTCCATACAGTTTTTGCCCGTTAATTTATTTGCATCGGTTATGGGGATAGCGGGTTTGTCTCTTGCCTGGAGAGAAGCTAACAAGCTGCTGGGTACCTCCACCGTTATCGCTGACGTCTGCGGAATTCTGGCCATTGTAATCTTTATCGTGTTAAGCATAAGTTACATTGTAAAGTGGGTCTTATATCCGCAGAAAGTAAAAAGCGAATTTATCCATCCCGTCTCGGGGAATTTTTTTGGTACGATTACGATTGCCATTCTTCTGCTATCCTCCGTCATTGGCAGCTACAGCCAGTCGGCGGGACAAGTGATCTGGGGGATTGGAACCGTATTGACGTTAGGTCTTAGTTTAGTATTCGTCGCACGCTTGTTGAGCGGAAATTATAACCCGGAGAATGTGGTTCCTGCCTTGCTGGTACCAGTGGTAGGAACCCTGGATATTTCGGTAGCCGGCGGAAAAATACCATTTGCTTGGGCACACGAAATTAATTTGTTATCCCTTGCAATCGGCGGGTTTGTGGCATTAGTCTACTTCACCTTGATTCTATCCAGGCTGATCCATCATTCTCCGATGCCGGCCGGTTTAGTACCCTCCATGATTATTATGATTGCGCCTTTTGAAGTTGGATTTCTTGGCTACACGAATTTCGAGCAGCGGATTGATTCCTTTGCGTCCATCTTGTTTTACTTCGGACTATTTTTATTCATCGTGTTGTTCTTTAAAGTGTTCAAAAAAACGATACCGTTTGGCGCTTCATGGTGGGGGGTAAGCTTTCCAATGGCAGCGCTTAGCAATGCCGCTATAAAATACGCGCTATACATGGATTCATGGCCGTTAACCGTGATTGCCGTAATCATTCTGGCTTTACTGAGCATCGTATTGCTAGTGCTCTTTGTTCGTACGATGAATATCTTGTTTAACGGAAAACTTCTTAATGGTTAAAGGGAAGCAATCGGCAGCCAATTAAATGGCTGCCGTTTTTCATTGGTTTAATTAACAAAGTGAAATTATGCAAACGGTCCGCCGGCTCATCTCGCGTATAGCTTAAGCGTTTGTTCATAATCGGGAATTGGTTCGTTTATCCATTGCTTTCTTGGGCGGAGGTCATTAATATAAGACAATGTCAGTCAAATTGAATAGTAAATCCTCATCCAATTCGATGAGGTAGAGGTCGCGTTGTTGATCAGTAGATCAGGGGAGGTCCAGTAAGACCGACGATCCCGATTGAAAGGCAGCATCGCCGAAGCCGTCCGGTATTACTGACCGTGGCAGGCTGGGGCCGTCTCCGAAAAGGAACGGAACTGTCATATTGCTTTTAATCAACGGCAATATGTTGTGCTATCTTGATAGTTGGAAGTGGGGAAGATGGAGCGGTCTTTCTTGTTTTTGCGAAGAGAGGCGGCTTTTTTGCGTTTATAAGGCTGCTATTTATTGGGACACAATTGGAAACGTAGATAAGGGGAGAGTATAAGTTCGTGAAAGAAGAGAACAAATTACGCAGAGGCCTGAAGTCCAGGCATATGGCGATGATTTCCCTAGGCGGCTCGATCGGCACGGGGCTGTTCCTGGCGAGCGGCGGTGCGATTCATGACGCCGGTCCGGGCGGCGCATTGCTTGGTTATTTCATTATTGGCATTATGGTATACTTTCTTGTCACCAGCCTTGGCGAAATGGCCACTTACATGCCGGTATCCGGTACTTTCAGTACGTATGCAACAAGATTCGTAGATCCATCCCTTGGCTTTGCTCTTGGCTGGAACTATTGGTATAACTGGGCTATTACGATTGCCGCAGAGCTGTCCGCCGCAACCTTGATTATCAAATTCTGGCTGCCGAACAGTCCTTCCTTCCTGTGGAGCGCATTGTTCCTGGCCATAATGGTTGGCCTTAACCTGCTGTCCGTCAAAGGCTACGGGGAATCCGAATACTGGTTCGCCATGATTAAGATCGTTACCGTCATTGTATTTATAGGTATCGGCTTATTAATGATCGTTGGGATCTGGAAAGGCGACGCGGTTGGCTTCAGCAACTTTACGGCCGGCGATGCCCCGATCTCGGGAGGCTGGCTTGCGGTTCTGGGGATCTGTATGGCTGCAGGATTCTCGTTCCAAGGAACGGAGCTTGTGGGTATTGCGGCAGGGGAATCCGAGAATCCACGCGAGAACGTTCCACGCGCTATCCGCAGCGTATTCTGGCGAATTCTGTTGTTCTACATCCTTGCGATCTTTATTGTAGGCATGTTGATTCCTTACTCAACCGATACGCTTGCGGATGACAGCGTAGCGGCTAGTCCCTTCACTATTATTTTTGAAAAAGCAGGCCTCAGCATCGCCGCATCCGTCATGAATGCGGTAATTCTTAGTTCGGTATTGTCGGCAGGCAACTCGGGCATGTATGCTTCGACCCGTATGTTGTGGGTACTCGCGAAGGAAGGCAAAGCTCCGAAAATCTTCGCGAGGCTGAATAAACGCGGCATTCCGGTTTATGCGTTGCTTGCTACGGCAGCGATTGGCATGCTGGCCTTCCTGGCCTCCTTCTTCGGTGACGGACAGGTCTATATCTGGCTGCTTAACGCATCCGGTATGTCGGGCTTTATCGCATGGCTTGGCATTGCCATCAGCCATTACCGGTTCCGTAAAGCTTATGTGGCGCAAGGCCGTAAAATTGAGGATCTGCCGTACCGTTCGCTCTGGTATCCGTTTGGTCCGATTCTGGCAGGTGTTATGTGCATGATTGTCATTATCGGTCAAAGCTTCAGCGCCTTCGCGGACGGCAAGGTAGACTGGACGTTTATGCTTGCTTCTTATATCGGAATTCCGTTTTTCCTTGCGATTTGGCTTGGATACAAATGGAAGTACAAAACCAAAGTATTAAAGCTAGATGAATGTAATATTGATCCAACAACGGAATAACAGAAAGAAAAGCAGAGGCTGCCGAGGCCTCTGCTTTTTTTATTCGATATCATGATCAACCGGCAGGATTAGTTCATTCGATAGACTTTCGCCGCTGCAAGTACTGTCTTCATAGGTATAGTTGAAACGGGCGGTGTATCGCGTAGCAACTTGGGTGAGGGACTCGCTCTCCATTTCTTCCGAGTCGGAAACATATATCCAGTAACTGACCTTAATCGTTTGACCGGATGCAATTAAGCCAAGCTTCAAACCCTCTGAAACCGTAAAGGAAGAAATCTGATTATCGTTGATTTGAGGATCCAGCAGATAGAAGCCATTGGGGTAATCTGTACGGTATAAGGTAACGTCAGCTGCAAGATTCCCTGTGTTTTGCACAAAGGCGGTAAAGTAGACCGAACGCTCCACCTCGTAATATTTAGGCTTGGCATCAGCCTGAACCGAAATAACCGCTGCAAAAATGTCGGTAACTACAGGGTTGGACACCGCATTTTGCCTAACTAACCGTCCGTCGGTCAGTCTATAGGTGTATATGGCCTCTACTTGATTCGGAATTTGAGAATTTGCCGTCCGGATTGCGACTTGATAAGTAATGACGGCAGTTGATCCGGCTAATAAGGTTCCTAGCGGGAGACCCGAAGCCGGGTTGGTTCCCTTGCGTGGCACACCGTCGATCATAATGCTATCTGGAAGAAACACCGTTCCTTGCGGAATAAGGCGGATGAGATAGGCATCTACGGCAAAGCTGTTCTCGTTGTTCACCGTAACCGTATAAGTCAGTCTGGAGCACGCCGATGCCTTAACAGGATCAACCGCTAAACTTACGGATAAGGACGGGTCGGTAATGTTCAAGATGAGCAGATTGGCCAGCGTGCGGTACACCGTACCGTTAACGGTATACTCGATTATCGCCTGGAACGGGACACGCGTCTCGGCAGGCATCGCGGCAAGCCGGACGGCTACCCGAATGGTCACGACCGCGCCAGGCGCCAGGTATCCGATATAAATGCCGGAGGCCGGATCAATCCAGGGCACAAGCACGCCGTCGATAACCACGCTGCCCGGTACAAATTCAAAGCCCTCGGGCAGCGGCAGAAATACGATTACATTTTCCATCGGAAGCAAGCCGTCGTTTCGAATGATCAAGTCATAGAAAACGACATCGCCGAGAAAGGTGACCGGCGTACTCAAGCTGGCGTGCGCATCCAGTTGGTACGGCACAACCTCAAGCGTAATTTTATTGGATAATACGGAATCCGATACGACTCTCCCATCAGGGGTAGAGAATGTGTAGAGTACCGCAGCTTCATTCTGGAATACATGCGAAACGGGTATGAAGACTACGATAGCTTGAAAATTAACCTGGATGGCACTGCCAATCTGAATCGTTCCTAGCGGAATACCTGTCTGCGGCGAGGCTCCCGGCAGAGGGGAGCCATCCAGCAGAACGCTATTCGGAATAAAAGATAAACCAGCCGGCATTAAGTCCTGCAGCTGAATGGCTGCAGGACGGTTACCGGTATTGGAAATAAGAATGGTAAAAGTGACGGTTTGATCCCTGTTTAACTTCTGCGGGAAAGCGGACTTATTCGCCGTAATAATGGGACCGACAAGCGGCGTTTGAACCGTATTGGAATAGGCGACTCCATTATAAATGCCGCTGCTGAACCGGACATGAGTCTGGTTCAGCAGCTTGAAGTCATTGGGCGGGGTCATATCGTGACCACCTGTACGTTAAAGGTAACGGTTGCCGTAGCGCCGTTTGCAATCGTTCCGATGGAGATGCCGGTATTCGGGTTACCCGTAGGCACCGGATTGCCGTTCACCGTTACGCTGCCCGGCACAAATACGGTGCCTGTCGGAACAGGGTCGACGAGAATAACGCTGTTGACAGGGCTGATCCCAAGGTTAGAAACGAGAATCGTATACGTAATAACGTCGCCAACAACGGCATCGATCGCATTGGTGCTCTTCACGACGGATACATCCGGGGAAGATACCGGAATCGACAGCGTGTTTGAATTGACCGAACCGGTGATCGTTCTGCCGTCCGGAACCAAATACGAATAGTCGCCGCTAGCTGTATTAACGAGCCGTTGGGAAGGCGGCAGCGTCTGGATAACCACCTCATACGATACGGATACCACAACGGACTGCCCCGGGTTAACGGTACCTATGGAGAAGCCGGCAGAAGGATTAGCGCCGGGCTGCGGTACGCCGTTAACAAGCACGCTGTTAGGCACAAAAGCGCCGCCGGTTGGAGACGGGTCCGTAATCGTAACCTGTGCCGGCAGGTTCCCGGTATTGCTTACAACCAGACTGTAGGTAACGGTATCGCCAACCGTAGCATTAGACGTATTGGCTGTTTTTTGAATTCCGATTATAGCTTGATACACCGGCAGGACTACGGTGTTGGAGAACGCCGATCCGGAGAAAGCGCCCGAAGTAAAGGTTGCGCTCGCTTGGTTGCTTAGCTGAGCCGGCGTAGGCAGTGATGTAATCGTCAGATTAAACGTGACGGTTGACGTTACTCCTGGCGCAATGGTGTTAAGCGAAATACCTGCAGCCGGTGAAGCGCCAGGACGCGGAAGTCCGTCTACGGTTACGCTGTTGGCAACAAATACGGCACCTGTCGGAATAGGGTCGACCACAATCACGTTATTGACATTCTCGATACCGTTATTGGTAACCGCAATCGTGTAGGTTACGGTATCGCCAACAACGGCTGTTGTTACCGGCACCGATTTGGCTACGGCAACATTAGGAACGGATACTTGAATAGCCAATGTATTCGAAGTCAGGGATCCGTTTAACGTGCGGCCGTCCGGCAGCGTATACGAATAGGTTGCGCTCGCTTGGTTCGTAAGCTGTTGTCCCGGCGGCAGCGACTGGATAATCACGGAGAAGGAGACGGTTGCTGATGTTGTCACGTTGCTGATCGGAATTCCGGTAGACGGATCAACGCCCGGTACCGGCTGATTATTGACGATTACGCTGTTCGGAACAAAGACGGTGCCCGTAGGGATCGTATCCGTTAATATGATGTCTGCGCCATAGTTGCCGGTATTAGCGATTGCTATGGTGTAAGTAACCGTATCTCCAACCGTAGCATTGGTAGTGCTTCCGGTTTTTACTGCGAAAAGAACCGGGTCATAGACAGGCGTTGACACGATATTGGAGAACGTAACTCCCGAGAACGCTCCGGATGTGAAGGTGACCGAAGATTGGTTGTTCAGTACGGCCGGCGAAGGCAATGATGTCACAAGGACATTAAATACAATGGTTGTAGTCGCTCCCGGGCTAATCGAGTCGATAATAACGCCGGTAGCAGGATTAGCTGACGGTCTTGTCGCGCCGTCAACGGTAAGGGAGTTCGGAACAAAGGTGGAGCCGGCAGGGATCGGGTCGGTGAACAAGACATTCGTAATCGTCGCGATTCCGCTGTTCGTAACGGTAGTTGTATAAGTGACTGTATCGCCGACCGATAAAGCGGTTGACGGCGTGCTTTTGACAACCGTAGCGTTAGGCGCGGAGACCGGGAAGGTTACCGTATTGGATACGGCCGTCTGATTAAAGACCCTGCCGTCCGGAAGCGTATAGGTAATGCCGGCGGTGCCCGTATTGGACAATTGTTGAGGCGTAGGCAGGGAATTGATAACGACCGAGAACATGACGTTGACCGATGCCCCGGCCGCTACGGAGCCAACCGGAATTCCGCTTACCGGATCGGCACCAGGTACCGGAGCCCCACCCACTAAGGCGCTGTTTGGCACAAATGAGGTACCCGCAGGAATATTATCGGTTATCGTTACGGTTGCCGGATAATTCCCCGAATTCGTTACAACCAGAGTATACGTAACCGTTTGGCCAACGGAGGCGTTAGACGTGCTGGCGCTTTTTACGACGGAAATAACGGGCAGATCAACCGGCGTCGATACCGTATTGGAGAAAGCCGTCCCCGAGAATGCGCCGGAAGTAAAGGTAACGGATGCGGTATTGTTTAGAACAGCAGGATCCGGAACCGTATTCACACTGTTGTTATACGTGATCGTTACCGTGCCGCCGGAAGGTATGGGGCCGAGCGGGATACCGCCAATCGGACTCGCACCCGGTACCGGGTTTCCATTAACTGTTACCGTCCCCGGAATAAAGGAGGTTCCCGCAGGAGCAGGATCGGTATACTGCACATTGTTAACTGTTTCTATCCCGTTGTTCGTGACGACGGCGGTATACGTAATAGTATCTCCTACAGTAACGACGGTGTAGTTGGCGCTTAGGGCGACCCCGACATTCGGAGCCGACACCGGGAAGGTTACCGTATTGGAATTGACGGAGCCGGTTAATGTCCGGCCATCAGCAGGCGTATACGTGTAGGATGCCGTTCCCGTGTTGCTTAACGATTGCGGAGTCGGGAGGGAGGTAACCACTACGCCAAAAGTAACCGTAGAGGTTGCACCCGGAGCCAGGGAGCCGATATCAATGCCGGTAACCGGAGAAATACCCGGCATCGGCATTCCGTTTACGATTACGCTGTTCTCCGTAAAAGTTGTGCCGGCAGGAATGTTATCCGTTACGATCGTCGCAGCTGCCAGATTGCCCGTATTGGAGACGACCAGCGTATAAATAATGGAGTCGCCAATGGTGGCATTGCTGGTGCTTGCGCTTTTGACAACTGCGATTTGCGGCTGCGTAACCGGCGTAACCGTCGTGTTGGATGCGGATGTTGCCGAGAAGGTGCCGGAAGTAAAGCTGGCTGTCGATTGGTTCGTAATCTGTGAAGGGATTGCCATCGTTATAATCACCTCGAATGATACGGTAACCGATGCTCCTGGCGCCAGGCTACCGAGTGATATGCCGGCATCGGGAGAGGCTGCCGGCTGGGAAACATTTTGAACCAACACGCTTCCGGGTACAAAAGCCGCATTTGATTGAAGCGGGTCACGCAGAACAATGTTGTTCACCGCCGCGATGCCGTTATTCGTAAGAACGGATGTAAAAGTCATGGTATCGCCGGTTACGAGCACGGAACGGCTGGCGCTTTTCACTAGCGAGACATTCGGCAGCGCAACCTGAACGGTAACGGTATTGGATAAGGCAGAGCGGTTAATGACGCGTCCGTTGGCAAGCGTGAACGTATAAGCGGCGCTTGCCTGATTAACCAGCTGTCTGCTGGCCGGATAAGAGACGATGTTTACGACATAGCTTACTGTTGCGGATCCTCCGACTGGAATAACGCCAACCGGAATGCCGGTAGCCGGGCTAACGTTTGGAGTAGGTACTCCGTTAACAAGAACGCTGTTGTCGATAAATACGGCTCCGCTCGGAACGGTATCCGACAATGTAGCGTTTGCGGCAGCATTTCCCGTATTCGTTAAGGTGAAGCTGTAAGAGAACGTATCGCCAACGGTCGCATTCACGGTGCTGGCCGATTTGCTAACCGCAACAACGGCTTGCGAGACCGGCGTCGTAACGGTATTCGAAGTGGAGCTGCTGGTAAAGGCCCCGGAAGTAAAAGCGGCACTTGCCGCATTGCTCAGACTGCCGGATGAAGGAAGCGATGTGACGCGAATCTGAAAAGCCACCGTAACGGTAGCCCCGGCACTAATTGTGCCGAGCGAAATACCTGCGTTTGGATTTGCGAGAGACGAAGGCGTTCCATTAATCGTAACGCTGCCGGAAACAAAAGTGGCTCCTGGAGGGATGGGGTCGGATAATACGACGTTTGTAACCGGTGCAATCCCGTTATTCGTGACAAGTACGGTATAAGTGAGTACGTCCTGAACAGCCGCAGCCGTATCGCTGACCGATTTGGATACGGTGACATTTGGCGAGGAAGCGGTTATGGACACGGTATTGGAGCTGCTGCCGCCGTTTAACGTCCTGCCGCTTGGCAAGGTATAGGAGTAGGTTGAGGTTGCCTGGTCATTCAAAACGGGCGGTGACGGTAAAGTGTTCAGAAGCGTCTGGAACGTGACGGTTGTCTGGGCATTAGGCGCCAGACTGCCGATCGCGATGCCTGTTATCGGCGAAGCTGCGGGGCTGGCCGCGCCGTTAATCGTCACGGAGCCCGGGATAAAGCTTGAACCGGTAGGGATATTGTCAAACAGGGTTACGGTTGCAGCCAGATTTCCGGTATTTCGGGCAAGGATGGTGTACGTAATGGTATCGCCAACCGTTGCAGCCGTGGTACTGGCTGATTTGGTCAGCGGAATAACAGGTTGATAAACCGGCGTTGTTGTATTGTTGGAAGCGGCTGTACCCGAAAAGGTGCCCACTGTGTAAGAAACGTTGGAACGATTGACCAGCTGCGCGCTTGCCGGCATGGAGCTGACTAATGCCTGTAAAGTAACCGTGACCGAACTGTTGGCCGCTACGGTTCCAACGGCAATACCTGTTGCCGGATTCGCCGTTGTATTAGGGGTGCCGCCAATCGTTACGCTGCCCGTAACAAAGGTAGCTCCCGCTGGCAGCGCATCCGTTAGCGTCACATTCGTAACGGCTTCGGATCCGGTATTCGCTATGACTGAAGTATAGGTAAGCGTCTCCCCTACGGCAACATCCGTTACATTTACGGACTTGGTGAGGTTAATGCTCGGCAGCGATACGGGCAAGGTTAGCGTATTGGATGCTGCGGAACCGGATATGGTACGGCCATCCGGCGGCGTAAACGTATAAGCAGCCGTGCCTTGGTCCACGAATTGCGGCGGAGAAGGCAGGGAGTTTACCTGAACGATAAAGGTGACGGTGGACGTAGCGCCAGCGGCAATGGAACCGATGGCGACGCCTGCTGCAGGATTTGCGCCGGCTATGACATTGCCATTTACCCGGAACGTTCCGGTTATAAAGGAGCTTCCCGTTGGAATGTTATCCGTCAGCGTTACATTAGCCGCGATATTACCCGTATTTGCGACAAGCAAGGTATATGTGACCGTGCTGCCTACGGTAGCGGTCGTCCGGTTCGAGCTTTTGGTAATGCCGATAATCGGCGAATAGACTGGCACGGATACCGTATTGGAAGGAATAACGCCTGTAATATTGTCGCCGCCAGCCACCATCTGGAATGTAAAAGCTGCTTTCGCGCTGTTTGGCAGCAAGAAAGTGCTCGGCAGCGAGCTGACGACTGCCCGGTAAGTAACAACTACGGAGCCATTGATGTTCAAAGCTCCCAGCGGGGCGCCTGCAATGATATCGTAAGTTGGCCGCGCTACTCCTCCAACCGTTACGCTCCCGGTTACGAAAGTAAGTCCGCTTGGAAGGGCATCCGTTAGAACAACGCTTGCGGCATTGGCGGTTCCCGTGTTGCTGACCGTAACGGTGTACGTAATGGTATCGCCGACCACCGCACCGGCGACGCTTGCGCTTTTGACAACGTTAATGGTTGGCGAGTTGATATTGATCTGAATGGCATTTCCGTTGACGACATAGGCATCGCCGGAGGTTGTCAATGTAAGTACGGCAGAAGACTGGTTATTGACCAGGCGCGCGGATACGTCGACGTTCGTAATATCCCAGCCTTGCCGGCCGCCGATAATATTGGTGCCCGGGGCGCCGTTCGTCTGGTTGCGGCTGCCGAAGGTGCCCGTTGTGTTCAGGTTGCCTGCATCGTTGTTGATCTGTGAAGCAAAAAAGTTGTTCGCAAAGTTGTTCGGACCGGATAAGGCGACAGTTGTTGCAGAGGTTGGGCCAAATAAAGCCTGATCGCCGGTCCGGTTGGCGTCGCCTTCCTGGGCGCTGAATAAAGCTCTTCCGCCCAGCGTACCTGATACCGGGGTGGCAAATCCGGTCAATGTGGTGGACACCGGCCCGGAATCGGCCTGCACGAGCACCGCGCCGGCGCGCAACGACATGTTGCGGAAAGGCAGGGACGGATTCTGATAAATAACGCCTAACGTCCAGCCGCAATGATTGGCGGTAGAATCACCGGTAATCACAATGGTACCAACCACATTGCCGGTCGTATAGGTTCCCGCTCCGCCTTGCGAGATAAGCGAAGTTACATTATTTGACCGAACGTAAGCAGAGGCGCCGTTACCCAGGTTGACCTGATTGCTGGTTGCGGCATCCGGCGAGACCGTAAACGTTCCGGCTGGCGTGGTGAAGGTAACCGGGTTATTAATGAACGCGCTGAGATCCGTCGTTCCGTTAATATAAGAGCCGCCCCAGATCAGCTCGGCGTACAAAATGGTGCTTCCCGTCGGCAAAGTCAAAATAGCAGAGGCGCTGTTACTGGCAAAAGCGCTTGTTGTACCCGCAGGATATGTACCGAAAACAGATGCGGTATTTATTGTGGAAAACGCACCTATACTATCCAGCGTTCCCGGCACGCCAGCGGTATCGGAACGGCTTAACCCAAGCGTATTCCCGGTAAAGGTAATCGCCCCGGTGGCGTTAAAGGTCGCACGAGTGACAAGAGGAATTGGTATCACCCCCTCGAGATCGTATCATTTTAGTTTTAATGAGGGCAGAAACAACTGATTTTATGACTGCACTGTTCATACATATGAGCGATAATGCCGGTTAACAACGTTTCTTTCATAAATATACAATAGTAATTAAAAAGGCTTGAACCATAGCAGGTTCAAGCCTCAGGCTGTCGAGAAAGTCTCGACAGCCTTCTTTATGTTCAAATAATTCAATACGACACCGCGTTAATATAGTATAATATTAGTATCTAATAGAAACGGATGGTGTCGTTATGTTGCGTTCTAATCGAGACAAACAACAAAACTACGAGCTGGTTTCCATTGAAGACTTGGTGCCTGCTGACCATATGCTTCGCAAGATCGATAAGTACATTGATTTTTCTTTCATTGATGAGAAAGTACGTCACCTCTACTGCCAAGATAATGGTCGTCCAGCCATTGATCCACTTGTACTTTTCAAAATGATTTTTCTCGGTTACTTCTATGGCATTCGTTCGGAGCGCCAACTGGAACGCGAAGTTCAAACCAACCTCGCTTACCGTTGGTTTCTTGGACTCGGTCTGTCAGACCGTGTTCCAGATCACACAACGATTAGCTGGAATCGTAGAACACGATTCAAAGATACTTCTGTTTTCCAAGATATTTTCGATGAAATCGTGCTGCAAGCGATCTCACATCGGATGATTGGCGGACGTGTGCTTATTTCTGACTCTACCCATGTAAAAGCTAATGCCAATAAACATAAATACACAAGAGAACAAGTACAGCAAAACACACGAGATTATGTGAATGAGCTCAATGCAGCTGTTGAAGCAGAACGTAAAGAGCAAGGAAAAAAGCGCTAAAACCACGGAAGGAGGTGAATGAAGACAAAGAGGTAAAAGTTAGTACGACTGATCCTGACAGCGGTTATATGTACCGAGAAGGCAAGCCAGAAGGTTTCTTTTACTTGGATCACCGTACAGTTGATATGAAGTACAACCTTGTTACCGATGTCTTCGTCACCGCCGGTAACGTCCATGATTCTGTTCCTTATCTTTTTCGTCTGGACCGCCAACGTCAGCGTTTTGGATTTAAAGTAGAAGCTGTTGCATTAGACTCTGGCTATTTAACAACACCGATTTGCAAAGGATTAGAAGATCGTAAAATCTTTGGCGTGATTGCCCATCGCCGATTTCATCCAACGCAAGGCTTACAACCAAAATGGAAGTTTACTTATGATGCAGAACGGAATCTGTATGTGTGTCCGCAGCAACAAGAACTGACTTACCGGACGACAGATCGGCATGGCTACCGACACTACGCGTCTGATCCAAAGCAATGCGCAGCATGCCCAATACTGCAGCAATGCACGCGTTCCGCTAACAAACAGAAAATGGTTACCCGACATATTTGGGAGGACAGTAAAGAAAACGTGAGGATGAACCGACTAAGCAAGTCGGGCAAAAAGCTTTACCGTAAACGAAAAGAAACCATAGAGCGAAGCTTCGCGGATGCCAAACAGCTCCACGGGTTTCGCTATTGCCGTTTGCGGGGGTTAAGCAACGTGATGGAACAAGCGTTGATGACCGCTGCGGTGCAGAACATGAAAAAGATCGCCCTCCACCTGGAAAGGAGGGCGTAAGAGGGGTAGCCTCTTGCGTCGCTTCGTTCTACTCACAGAAAACAAAAAGAGAAACCCCACGTTTTAAGAAAACGTGGGGTTTCTCTACAATCTGAGGCTTGAACCATAGCAGGTTCAAGCCTTTTTCTCCAAATATAAGGACGGCGAAGCCGTTTAGGCTTGGGAGGTTCTGACGTTACTCGAGTTCGTTGCAGGTGCCCGATTCTCCTTGTTGACCCAAGAATGAATCACGAAGGAGCCCACTGATACCGCCGCCGTAATTACGGCAAGCCAAGCAACCGGCGTTAAACCGCCGCCGTCATAAAGTCCGCTCATCATATACGGACCGATAACCCGTCCAGCCGAACCGATGCCGCCGGTCAAGCCTAGATAGAATGGCGCGTTTTTGCCGCTGTTCTCGCTTAAGAATGCAGGAATAGCCGGCGCGATCAGCATCTCGCCTAGCGTTGTCAGAATCATGCCAAGCACCATGCCTGGGAAGCTGTGCATGATCAGAATCACGACGTAACCGCTCATGTACAGAACGGCGCTTGCCGTCAACTGGGCTTTGATCGAGCTTGCAGCCAGCCGTTTGATCAGATTGGTCACCGGTTGGGCAACAAAGATCAGAATGCCGTTAAGCGTCCAAAGATAGCCGAACATTTGTTTCGACATGCCGTGTTCGATAATAAAAGGCGAGACGCCGGTATTCCAGATGCTGTTGCCGAGGTTGATCAGCATTCCTCCCAGCGCCATAAACAAATAGAGCCGGACGTCGGTGACAAGCAGCCATAGGCTTGCGCCGCCAGCAGCTTGTTTCTTCCGCATCAGTTCCGCTGAATGATCCCCGCTGCCCGTGCCAACCCGCTGCAGATAGAAGAGGAAGAACAAGGCGAATACGCCGGATGTAACGCCGTTCAGCACAAAGCTGAGCGAATAGGAGACATCGGCTAGAAAACCGCTTAACGCCGTACCAACCGCGACGCCGATATTGTTGGCGATATAGACGATATTGAAGAGCTCTCCGCGCCGCTCCGCAAATCGGAAGCCGATAAAGGCCTGTATAGCGGGCATCGACAAGGCGTTAAACAGCCCAATGAGACCCATCATAACGATAAATACGGTCCAGGCATGACTTAAAGCCGGCAGAAACAGCAGTCCAGCCGCATTTAAGGCGAGAGCGCCGATGATTAGCTTTTTTACGCCAACCCGGTGATAAAGCGCGCCTCCAAGCAGCTGACCGGCGATCCCGCCGATGGATTGAACAAGAATGACGAGACCGGCGTCGGACATGGTGCGTCCAAGCTGATCGAAGACAAACATCGTGACAAGCGGCCACATTAGCGCGCTGCCAATGGCATTAATAAGACTGGCGATAAGGAAAACTTTAATTTCTTTCGGATATTGCGATAGTGATTTCATCGTTGTTACAGACTCCCGGATGTTAATCTTGATGCAAGGCTTCTATTATACCTTAGGAGAAGAAGAAAAGACGAAGGTTATTTTTGTACTAAATAAATTATCCCTTTTGTCCGTATTGGTTCCGGTAATCGCGAGGCGAGAGGCGGATATGGGTCTTGAATACGCGCTCGAACTGCGACAGGCTTTCAAACCCGACTTCAGCTGCGATTTCGGTAATTCGTTCATCCGTCTCGCGGAGCTGGTGCTGCGCTTCCTTCACCCGGGTAATACCGATATATTCCGTTAGCCCGAAACCGGTGTATTTCTTGAACGTGCGGCTCAAATAACTGGTACTGAGATGGAACTGCCGGCTTAAGCTGTCTAGCGTCAGCGGCTCCCGGAAATGGTCGGCTACATAGCTGGCAATCTCCATCGCTTTGGCTGCCGCCGGGGAAGGAGGGACGGAACCATCGCTTGGATCCGGTTTGTTATGAATCGCATGGCGCGCGGCGAACAATAGAGCTTCGGCAACGGCATGACGAATCGGCATTTCATGTCCTGGCGGACGCTCCTGCACCTCCTGTAGAAGGCCGTACAACAGCTGCTCAAAGCGAAGGCGCTCCTGATGGGCAAGCCGAAAAACCCGGCGCGAGCCAAGGAAAGGGGAGAGAAGCAGCTCAGACTCTTCCTTGCCGTATTGCTCAAAATATTTTTCATTGTAATAGAGGACAATCCTCGCATGGTTGGGAACGCCGGTATCCGAGGTTTTGTGCAGCTCATTGGCCGGAATAAGCACCAGATCACCGGCAGCAATCGGATATTTGCGGTCTTTAATGAAATACTGCCGTTCCCCGCTGAACAAGTAATAGAGCTCGTATTGCCCGTGGATATGCTCGACGGACATCGTGAAATGCCCCTTGCGCTTGTTGTATTCCAGAAAGAAAAGATCCTCTGAATCGCCATAGAATAGTTCATTGCTTAAATTCATGATGAAAGACCCCCGAATGACAAAATATGCGGTGTAGAATTAATTCTAGCATATATTGCGGAGATATTGAGCAGATATTGCTGTACATTTTGAATATAAGAAATCCAAAACCAGCCAATAAGGAGATGTACAAACCAATGTCTAACAAGAAAACCTATGTGCAAGTCGGAACCGGGGGACGCGCGGAATTTTTCTATGGAGCGATTGCTACAACTTACCGTGAAACATCGGAACTGCTTGCCTTTTGCGATATTAATCAGACCCGTATGGACTATGCGAACAAGCTTCTGCAGGACAAGTACGATTACCCGGCTGTAAAGACTTACAAGAGTGACGAATTCGAACGCATGATCGAGGAAATCAAGCCGCAATTCGTTATCGTTACGACGGTTGACCGCACGCATCATCAATATATAATCCGTGCCCTCGAGCTTGGCTGCGATGTGATTACGGAGAAACCGATGACGGTAGACGAAGATAAATGCCAAGAAATTCTGGACGCGGTTGAGCGGACGGGGCGCCAAGTGCGCGTAACGTTCAACTACCGTTATGCACCTCATCATACAAAAGCCCGTGAACTAATTGAAAACGGTACCATCGGCGATGTGACCTCCGTACACTTCGAGTGGCTGTTGAATACGCAGCACGGCGCGGACTACTTCCGCAGATGGCACCGCGACAAGCGTAACAGCGGCGGACTTCTTGTCCACAAATCGACTCATCACTTCGACCTTGTAAACTTCTGGATCGGTTCGGAGCCCGATACGGTATTCGCGATGGGCGACCTGCTGTTCTACGGCCGGGAAAATGCCGAGAAGCGCGGCGTTACCAAGTTCTATGATCGAGCAACCGGCAATCCAAACGCGGAGAACGATCCGTTTGCGCTGCCGCTTGATAATAATGAGCATTTGAAAGCCATGTATTACGACGCGGAGAAAGAAGACGGTTACCGCCGCGACCAAAGCGTATTCGGCGACGGCATTTCGATCGAAGACACGATGAGTGTTATGGTCCGCTACAAGAACAAAGCTTTGCTGACGTATTCTCTTAATGCTTACCTGCCTTGGGAAGGTTACCGGATTGCGTTCAACGGTACAAAAGGCCGCATCGAAATGACCGTAATCGAACAGTCCTACGTCAACTCCGGCGGCGATAAAGCCTTGGAAGGCGCGGTTCAAGGCGTTAATATCATCGTATTCCCGATGTTTGGCGAAGCCTATACGGCAGAATTTGAAGAAGGCGAAGGCGGACATGGCGGCGGCGATCCGGTTCTGCTGAACGATATCTTTGGCGTACCGGTGGAAGACCGCTTCAAACGCGCGGCTAACCATATCGACGGCGCGCGTTCGATCCTGACAGGCATTGCAGCCAATAAATCGATCCGTACGGGCCAATCGGTGAAAGTCGATGACCTGGTACGTTTTTACGAATAGGAGGAATTTCGGATGAAGGCTTTTATGGATGATCAATTTCTATTGAACAGCGACACCGCTGCCTTGTTATACGAGCAGTTCGCAAAGCCGATGCCGATTATCGACTATCATTGCCATCTCGATCCGAAAGCGATCTACGAGAATAAGCCGTTCCGCAATTTGACCGAGGTATGGCTGTATGGCGATCACTACAAATGGCGCGCGATGCGGGCTAACGGCATTGCGGAGGAGTACGTGACAGGCGGCGAGGGTGTCAGCGATTATGACCGGTTCCTTGCTTATGCCCGCACGGTTCCGATGGCGATCGGTAATCCGCTGTATCATTGGTCTCATCTGGAGCTTAAGCGTTTGTTCGGCATTGAAGACATTATTAACGAGAAGAATGCTCCGGTTATCTGGGAGAAAGCGAATAAATTGTTTGAAGGCGAAGGAATGACGCCGCAGGAGCTGGTGCGCGTATCGAATGTCCGCGTCGTATGCACGACCGATGACCCGGCGGATTCGCTGGAGTATCACGTCAAGCTGATGGAGGAGGACCGTCACGGGTTCCAGGTAAGGCCTTCGTTCCGTCCGGACAAGGCGCTCGAGATTAACCGCGCGACATTCCTGCCGTGGATCAGCCGCCTGGAGGAAGCAAGCGGTTATGAAGTATCCGATTACGGCTTGTTGCTTAAAGCGTTGAAGGAGAGAGTGGAATTCTTCCATCAGACGGGTTGTCTGCTGTCCGACCATGCCATCGATACGGTTATGTATGCGGACGCGACGGAAGAGCAGGCGGCGGCGATCTTTGCGAAAGCTCTCCGCGGAGAATCGGTAAGCATGGAGGAAGAAGCGCAATACAAGTCCTTTACGCTGGTCTATCTGTCCCGTCTGTATGCCGATCATGGCTGGGCGATGCAGCTTCATATTCATGCCCATCGCAACAACAATGCTGCGATGATGCGACGTCTAGGTCCGGATACCGGTTATGATTCCATTAACACGGGTTCGCTCGCGGGACCGCTTGTCCGACTGCTCGACAGTATGGAAAATAACGGCGGTCTGCCGCGTACGATTCTATATTCCTTGAATGCTTCGGATAACGACGTGCTTGCGTCTATTATCGGCAGTTTCCAAGACGGTACGATTCCGGGTAAAATCCAGCTTGGCTCGGCATGGTGGTTCAATGATACGATTGACGGCATGCTGGCTCAAATGAAATCCCTTGCGAATATGGGCCTGATCAGCCGGTTTGTAGGCATGCTGACCGATTCGCGGAGCTTCCTGTCTTATCCGCGCCACGAATACTTCCGCCGGATTCTGTGCAATTTGCTTGGCGACTGGGTGGAATCCGGTCATGCGCCGGCGGATATGGAGCTGCTTGGCTCTATCGTTGAAGGTGTCTGCTACCGCAACGCAGAGCAATACTTCCGTTTTGGTTCGGAATCGGCGAGCATTAAGGTTCAAGCGGAGGTTGCCCAATGAGCTCCCTGACGAATAATCTGCCTAGCTTGAATTATGCCAGCCTGCGGGAAGGAGAGGCTTCATCTTATAACCGGATGAAGTCTTATCCTGTTAAGGTGCTGCAGATTGGCGAAGGCAATTTCCTCCGCGGCTTTGTGGATTGGATGATTCACCGCTGCAATGAGCAAGGGCTTTTTAACGGCAGCATTGCGGTATCCCAGCCTCGTCCAATGGGCGCAGCGAAGCTGAAAGAGCTGAAGGAGCAGGATGGTCTGTATTATCAATGGATCAGAGGCTTGCATGAAGGAGAGCTAATAGACCGCCGCGAGCTGATCTCTGTCTTCTCCGACTTTATTGATCCTTATCAGGAATGGGAGCGTTTCCTTGCGCAAGCGGCAAATCCGGGTTTAGAGCTGGTTGTGTCCAATACGACGGAAGCGGGTCTTGTCTATCAGGCATCGGAATGGGCGCCGGATCAGCCGATTTTATCGTACCCGGGCAAGCTGACGCTGCTCCTGTACCGCAGGTTTGAGCATTTTGGCGGCGATTCGGGCAAAGGTCTGCTCCTCCTGCCATGCGAGCTTGTTGAGCGTAACGGCGATAAGCTTCGCGACATCGTGCTGCAGCATGCTTCGGATTGGAAGCTGCCGGAAGCGTTCGCGGTCTGGATCCGGGAGCATAACCGGTTCCTGAATTCGCTGGTTGACCGGATTGTCACAGGCTTTCCGGCCGAAGAAGCGAATGAGCGTTATACGGAATGGGGGATCACTGACCGTCTCTTGAATGCGGCTGAGCCTTATCATATCTGGGCGATAGAAGGGGAAGAGAAGCTTGACGAGCGGCTTCCGTTCGTGAAGGCCGGATTAAACGTCGTATGGACAAATGATCTGCAGTCCTATCAGCTTCGCAAGGTACGGATCCTGAACGGTGCGCATACCTGGATGGCGGCGTACGGGCTGCTGAACGGACTAAATGAAGTAAGGGAAGTCGTTGAGCATCCTATGTACGGCGCGCATCTGCGCGAAGTTGTTTTTAATGAGATTGTGCCATCCGTTCCGCTTCCGGAAGCGGAGATGAAGATCTATGCCGAGCAGGTTATCGAACGGTTCGCCAATCCGTATGTCCGGCATAAGCTGACGGATATTGCGATGAACAGCCTGTCCAAATTCAAGGTGCGCCTGCTGCCTACTCTAATGGCTTATTATGAGCGCTCAGGCGATTTGCCGCCGTATATCGTGACGGCATTTGCTTCCTTGCTTAAGCTCTACCGCGTGAAGCAAACAGAGGAAGGTGCTTATGCCGGCAGCCGTTTGGATGGAAGCCAGCTGCTCATTCGCGACGATGCGGCTATGCTTGCGGAGCTTGCCTCCCTTTGGAATAAGGCGGATAACGGCGAGCTAAGCATGAAGGAACTGCTGGAGGATATTCTCGGCCGCGACTCATGGTGGGGAATTGATCTAAACGGAATTGCAGGCCTGTCGGACCGGTTAACGGCTGAGTTTGCACATTTGGAGGAATAAGCATGAGAAACGCGACGATCACAAACGCAACGCTGCTGCATCCACAGGATGACGTCGTAATCGCCCTGCGAGATATTGAACCGGGCGAGATCGTCAGATGGCCTTCTGCGGAAGGAAATGAACAATCGGTTACCGTGGATAAAGCGGTGCCGCGCGGGCATAAAATTATCATTCATCCCGTTGCAGCCGGCGTACATGTTCATAAATTCGGCTACTCGATTGGGGTTGCCAAAGAGGATATAACACCTGGCAGCTGGGTCCATACTCATAATCTCCGAACAGGATTAGGAGAAGTTCTGGAGTATGAGTACAAACCTAAGATGGATTCGGCCTCAACTGGGACAGCGGTCAGCCCGGCTTGGCCAACAACCTTCCAAGGTTACGTTCGGGAAGACGGCGAGATCGGGATCCGGAATGAAATCTGGATTATTAACACGGTTGGCTGCATTAATAAGACCTGTGAAACGCTCGCTAAGCTTGCCGGACGACAGTTCGAAGGGCAAGGGATTGACGGCGTCTATCATTTCCCGCATCCTTACGGCTGCTCTCAGCTTGGCGATGATTTGACGGCAACACAGAAGCTGCTCTCCGCGCTTGTCCGGCACGGGAATGCGGCTGGTGTGCTTGTTATTGGACTTGGCTGCGAGAATAATCAGATTGAAGCCTTCAAGAACGCGATTGGCGATTATAATCCGGACCGCGTAAAGTTCCTCAAATCCCAAGAGGTGGAGGATGAGCTGGAGGAAGGGCTGAAGCTGATCGAAGAGCTCGTAGAATATGCCGGCGGATTCAAACGTCAGGAGCTGCCTCTCGCGAAGCTGCGGATTGGCCTAAAATGCGGCGGTTCTGACGGGTTTTCCGGCATTACGGCTAACCCTCTAGTGGGTCGTGTAGCCGATGCGATTACGGCTGCCGGCGGTACGGCACTGCTAACGGAAGTGCCGGAGATGTTTGGCGCGGAGACTATTTTGATGGACCGCGCGGCGGATGAGCAAGTATTTAAAGGGATTGTTAACCTCGTTAATGACTTTAAAGGGTATTTTATCCGTCACGGGCAGGAAATCTACGAAAATCCATCACCGGGCAACAAAGACGGCGGGATTACGACGCTTGAGGAAAAGTCGCTTGGCTGCACGCAAAAGGGCGGTCATGCAACGGTAACCGACGTTCTTCCGTACGGGGAACCGTCGAGAAAACCGGGCTTGAACCTTGTTCAAGCGCCGGGCAACGACCTTGTATCGGTTACGGCTTTATCGGCTGCTGGGGCCCATATCGTATTATTTACGACGGGACGCGGCACGCCATTTGGAGGTCCAGTGCCAACGGTTAAGATTGCGACAAATACCCAGCTTGCGGAAAGGAAGAAGAACTGGATCGATTTCAACGCGGGTCAACTGATTGAAGGCAAGCGGATGGAAGAACTTCAGGAAGAGCTGCTTCATCAGATTGTCGAACTTGCTTCGGGCGAGCGGGAGACGAACAACGAGCGTAACGGCTTCCGCGAGATCGCGATTTTTAAAGACGGCGTTATTTTATAGTTATTTGTGAACCGGGCTGCCGCCTATTTGGGGAGCCTGGTTTTTCCTTTTTGAAGGCGGGACTCAAGTCATGTATACTAGTAGGCACTTACATATGATTTTTGGGAGGCCTATTACGATGAGTCAGCGTTACCGCATTACTAGATCTTTGAAGGAAACAGGCAACGTACAGGATATTACGTTGGAGGAATGCAAGCAATTGTTTGCATCCAAGCCGGATTTCGAATACACCTCGGTATTTACCGTAAAAGGCCCGGAGAGCACGATGTCCATTGAGGGCGATTTTTTTATGTGGAGCTTTGGAGAGGTTAAGATTCCATTCCGGCTGTACAGCGGCGATCTCTATGTGGCAGGGAGCAATGAGGCGGTAGTTCCGAAAATGCTCGAAATTGCAAGCGAGCTTGAAGCGGATATTGTGGAAGGCTAAATAAACTAGCAAAAAAACCAACTCCGGTGGAGTTGGTTTTTTTATTGGAATCAAGCTTGCGCATCGCCTACGTAACGGTTTCTTGCGGCACCCATGCCAAAGATAAAAATGAGCAGGCTTGCGGCAATCAGCATGCCAATCGATAACGTCCAGCGATGAGTCATGTCGTGGATCATCCCGAATACTAACGGGCCGATAGCCGCCAGCAGGTATCCGACCGATTGCGCCATGCCGGATAGCTGCGCTGCGGCATGGGAGGTACGGGTACGCAAAGTGAAAAACAGCATCGCTAGACTAAACGAACCCGCGCCGGCAATCCCGATAAGCACCGACCATAACGGAACCAGGCCATTGCCATCCAGCAGCAGTCCGCCAATGCCAACCAGATACAGCACCGTTGTAATAACGACGAGTACCCGCTGACTTTTCATCCTGCTTGCAATGATAGGAATAACAAACGTAAAAGGAAGCATCGAGAACTGGATAAGCGACAGCATCCAGCCTGCCGTATCGTCCGTCATGCCGCGGCTATTCAAGATTTCCGGAAGCCAGGCAACAAGATTATAGAAGATAAAGGATTGCAGTCCCATAAATAAAGTAACCTGCCAGGCGAGAGAGGAACGCCAAGGCTTGGCTTCGCCGGCAGCCGTGCTCACTTGGGATACGGCAGCCGCCGCTTGACGGGTTTGACTCATTCGAGGCAGCCAAAAGACGATGCCCACGGCTGTCAGCACGAGCCAGCAGCTTAAGGCGCCTTGCCAGCCAAAGCCCGCGTCGCGGGCAAGCGGTACGCTAATGCCGGAAGCGAGAGCGCCGCATAAGTTCATCGATACCGAATAAATCCCGGTCATTAAGCCGATTTTGCTAGAAAAATCTCGTTTTACAAGGCTGGGAATAAGAACGTTGCAGACGGCAATGGATAACCCGATCAGGATCGTCCCGCCAAACAGGGCTATTGAACTTGAGATGGAACGGCATAAGGTGCCAACTCCGATAAAAATTAACGCGAAAAAAATGACGCGTTCGACTCCGTAACGCCGGGCAAGCTGCGGGGCGAAGGGCGACATAAACGTAAAGGCGAGCAAAGGAACGGTTGTCAAAAGTCCGGCAACGGAATTGGAAATACCCGTTGATTCGCGGATATAACTGACTAACGGTCCAACCGACGTGATAGGAGCCCTAAGATTGGCTGCTACAAAAATGATGCTTAAAGCGAGCAGCAGACCGGATGCTTTCTTAAGGTCTGTTTTCGCTATTTTGCTGAGTTGTTCCATGTTGGTCTTGTCCTCCGGTGATGTCTTCATTCTGATAATGCTGCTGTGTTTCTCCAATGTATTGCTGAACCATCTCTACTGCTTTGGCACTGTCCTGCTCTTTAATTGCATCAAGCAACTGCGCATGGTTATCATGGAAGCCGTGGAACCGGTCTTTGTTAAACATGTCCACAAGAATAGGCGGCACGCTGTCCGAAATATAGTCGTACAGCTCGATAAGCAGTCCGTTGCGGGAGGAAGCGAAAATAGCGTGATGGAACTCAATATCCCAATGGGCATAACCATCGGCATCCGCCTTATGAATAGCCTCTTTACTCTGCTCCAGGCAATAAGCCATCCGCTCCAAATCTTCCTCGTCCCGGCGCTGGGCGGAGAGACTTGCCGCTTCTTTTTCCAAGGCATGCCGGACTTCCAATGTTTCCAGCCAGCTGGATCGTTGGATCCGCTTTTTAAGTACAGGACCAAGCGCGCTGGATGAGCTGACATAGGTTCCATCGCCTTGTCTTGTTTTAAGTAATCCTGCATGGGTAAGGGCGCGGATCGCTTCCCGCAGCGTATTGCGGCTGACTTGCAGCTGCTCCATCAGCTCAGGCTCAGGGGGAACTTTTGTGCCAACAGCCCATTGACCTGAAGCAATTAATCCTTCAATCTGCTCCGCCACTTGTTCAACCAGTGTTAGTCGCTTTGTTTGCTTTAGCATAGCGTATCTCCTTCTCAAACGTTCAAACGTAGGATGTTTGGTTATTTTACTCCTAAAGGAGATATTTTGCAATGAAAAAAAAAGACCATTCCCCGGCAATCGGGAAACGGTCTGGCATTTAATGAATCCTTGTAAGCTTCTCCGGATTGGAGATGGAGTACACGGAACGAATTTTACCCGTTTGTTCATCGGGCTCGAAGAGATAGACTTTGACGGGCTTGTTATCCTGGATTTGCACCAAGCCTTGCTGTCCGCTGATGAATATAGGCTGCCAAATACCTTCAAAGGCACCTTTCCTGGCGATACCCTCCATAAAGGCAATAATTCTGCTCGGACCAATGATCGGATTAAACGCAGAGCGTACGATGCCTCCGCCGTCCGTTAACATGACCGCGTCGTCGGTGAGTAGGTGGATGAAGCTTTCCAGCCGTCCGGTGTAGATCGCCTCGGAGAAGGACTGCACAAAGCGGGTCATCGACTCATCCAGCGTTGCCTTATTTTCCTCGGAGAGGGAGGAAGAGTGTCCAATCTTGGCAGACGCGCGGCTGAAAATTTTACGGCAGGCCGCTTCGGATTTATCCAGCATGGCCGCGATCTCCGAATATTCATAGCCGAAGGATTCCCGCAGGACAAAGACGGCGCGTTCGGGCGGCGTACAGTTCTGAAGCAGAACGAGAAGGGCGTAACCCAGTTGTTCATGCTGAATAACATTGTCGAGCGGCGAAGATTCCGGAGTTCCTTCGCTAACCGGCTCGGGCAGCCATTGTCCCGGGTAGCTCTCGCGCTTGCGCGGAGCCGACTTCATCACGTTTAAGACGCGGTTGGTGAGGAGTTTAACCAGGTACGCTTTTGGGTGCGAGATGTCGATGCCATCTAGCTTACTGACGGTAACGAACACATCCTGCACCGCGTCTTCCGCTTCACTCATCGATCCCAGCATCCGGTAGGCGATGGAAGTAAGCAGCGATTTATACTCCCGGTAAAGCTGTTCAATACCCAAAGCTGTATCGCTTGCCGTCAAGATCTATCAACCCCCAAAATTTAACTATTATGATCATACCGTAACGAACAGCAAGAAACCACCCTCATCCCGAGGAGTGGTTTCTTTGGCTATGGAAGGCGGCGCCTAAGACTCGAAACAGCCGGGGAACATGCCGGTTGCAATCGCTACGCGGTTCCAACTGTTGATTGCGTTAATGGCTAATATAAGTCCGACATATTCTTCATCGGTAAAATGCCTGCGAACCTCATCGTAGACATCCTGCGGCACACCGGCATTCGAGATCAGCGTCACAGCCTCAGTAAGTGCAAGCGCGGCACGCTCACGCGCCGTAAATTGCGGAGCTTCCTTCCATACCGCAACCAGGTTGATCCGCTGCTCGGATTCGCCAAGCTTACGGGCATCGGCCGTGTGCATATCGAGGCAGAATGCGCAGCCGTTAATTTGGGAAGCGCGGATTTTGATCAGTTCATACAACGTTTTATCGGGATTCAGCTGTTTAGAAACGCCTTCAAGCTTCATCAAAGCTTGGAATGCGGCAGGGTTAGCGGTGCGGTAATCCAAACGAATTTTCATCGTATGATTCCTCCATTTATCTCGTATAAAGTCGGTTTCGTTATCTAAGACAATTAAGCGGCGGGAATTGTGACAGGTGGAGAAGAAAAAGATTTATTTTGATCCGCATCTTCGCAATTATTGGCTATTCAGGCTGACAGGCCAAGTAAAAAGATGGAACGGAGAACGTCACGGTGCGGAGTGTCAAATAAGAGGAAAAAACCGAGTTGCAGACGAGGGAGCGGGGAGCATGATGAGGCTGAATGGCAAATAAGAGGAAAAAACCGTGCTGCAGGCGGTGTAGCGAGGAGCGAGATGGTTCGGTGTGCCAAATAAGAGGAAAAAATCGTGCTGCAGACGAGGGAGCGGGGATCATGATGAGGCGGAGTGTCAAATAAGAGGAAAAAATCGTGCTGCAGGCGGTGTAGCGAGGAGCGAGATGATTCGGTGTGCCAAATAAGAGGAAAAAACCGAGCTGCAGGCGGTGTAGCGAGGAGCGAGATGGTTCGGTGTGCCAAATAAGAGGAAAAAAATCGTGCTGCAGACGAGGGAGCGGGGAGCCTGATGAGGCTGAATGGCAAATAAGAGGAAAAAACCGAGCTGCAGACGATGGAACGTTGAGCCTGATGAGGCTGAATGGAAAATAAGAGGAAAAAACCGAGCTGCAGACGAGGGAGCGGGGATCATGATGAGGCTGAATGGCAAATAAGAGGAAAAAACCGTGCTGCAGACGATGGACTCGTTAGCGTGAAAAAGGAGTTGGCGCGCCCTTTTGCGGCTCTTCAATAAAAAAATGCATTGACTAACGTCGCCAATCCGGATTACACTAGCACCAGTTATTTAGTAAATTAGTAAATTAGTAAACAAGTGAATCGATCATCCGATTCAATAATCCCATGAGGAAAATTAGAGTGATGCTTGATGCTTTCAATTAGTTGGCTTGATTAACATCAACAAATACCGAAAGAGGTGAGGACAGCAGCTCCGTTATATCGCCGCAATGACACTGCGAGATCGTGACATCGCTCTTGCCGCCAAAATCAAAAAAACTTACTAATCACGAGGTATTGATTATGTTTTCCAATCGTTATGTACGAACGATCATTTGTTCCCGGGTGCTGCTGCACCTCGGAATTTGGATTCGCAATTACGCGGTATTGCTGTATGTTACGGATCTAACCCACAATAACCCGGTTTACGTCTCGCTTATTTCGGTGGCGGAATTTGCGCCGATTTTCCTGTTCGCCTTAATTGGCGGCACCTTTGCCGATAGATGGCGGCCGAAGCGGACGATGGTAGGGAGCGATCTCCTTTCGGCGATCTCTGTTGCAGGCGTATTGCTTGCGCTCATGAGCGGCGGATGGATAGCTCTGCTGATCGGATCTTTTATATCGGCGAGCTTGTCCCAATTTTCCCAGCCTTCCGCAATGAAGCTATACAAACGCCATGTACCCGGCGAACAGCTGCAGGGCGTGATGGCGATGTCCCAAACGCTTGTCGCGGTCTTTATGGTTCTTGGGCCGGTTATCGGCACGCTTATCTTCCTAAAGCTCGGCATTCATGTTTCCCTTATTTTGACGGCCGTCTTATTCCTAGGTTCTTCGCTTATACTGGCAACGCTGCCTAAAGACGAAAACGAACAGAATTCAAACCTCAAATCCAGCTTTATGAGCGAGCTTACAGCCGGTATCCGGTACGTCTGGTCGAATCAGGCTCTTCGAATCTTATGCCTTAGCTTTGCGGTTGTCGGATTTGCTTCCGGTCTAACGCAGCCGCTTCAAATTTTTATTGTCGTGGAGCAGCTTGGACAAACGAAGAGCTTTCTGCAATGGCTCGTTATGACAAACGGTGCAGCCATGCTGATTGGAGGAGTCGCGATTATGGGCGTAGCGAAAAAAATACCGCCGCAGCGTCTATTTGCAGCGGGTCTGCTCATTACAGCGATCTGCACGACCGGGATCGGCGCATCTACGATGATTTGGCTGACCATACTCTTATTGATCATCAGCGGATTCGTATATCCAGCGATTCAAGGAGGCATTCAAACGCTTATCGTTCGGAACACGGAGATGGCTTATATGGGGCGCGTATCCGGAGCGATTATGCCAGTGTTTATGGGGATGATGGTTATCGGAATGTCCCTGTCGGGCTATTTGAAAGGCGCGTTATCGTTGTTTGCCGTCTATGGTTTAAGCGGTCTCCTTATCATGGCTGGCGTTCTAATCCTGCTGAAGCTCCGGGAACGTCAATCGGGCAAGTAGGGAAGGCGGGCACATAAATTCCCTATAAACGTGCAAATTAAGGAAATCCGATTGCCGTTGAGAGGGGTTCAGTATGACCATGCGATATCACAAAGATCTGCCGCAGTTTCCCGAGTCTTATTGGACTGCATCCCAGCAAGAAAAGGGGAAATTTCCGAAGCTAGAGCAGGACACGGAAGCCGATGTTGTTGTAGTAGGCGGAGGAATCTCCGGTATAACAACAGCGTATCTGTTGAGTCAGGAGGGCCTTCGAGTCGTACTGCTGGAAGCGGGAGAGATTCTGAACGGAACTACGGCTCACACGACCGCAAAAATCACGGCACAGCATGATCTGATCTTTGATGAGCTTCTGCGCTCGGAAGGCAAGGAAAAAGCTTCGCTGTATTACCAAGCCGCGAAAGACGCCATGAATTTCATTCACGAAACGATCGGCAAGCATCAAATAGAATGCGGTTATACGGAGCAGGACGCTTATGTTTACACCCATCATGTCGACTATATCGTCAAAGTGGAAAATGAAGCAAAAGCCTATCAAGAGCTCGGCATTCCCGGTGCTTATCTGGACAAAATTCCGCTTAACCTCCCGCTCTTTGGAGCTGTCCGGATGGATGGTCAAGCGCAGTTTCATCCGCTCAACTATTTACTGAAGTTGGTTCAGGAATTCCTGAAGCAGGGGGGTACAATCTACGAGCATACAACTGCCGTAGACGTGGAGTATGCAGATACGCCAAAAGTTATGACTAGCGACGGAAATCGCATTAGCTGTAAATATGTTGTTTCCTGTACCCATTTTCCGTTTTACGACGGCCTAGGCTTTTATTTTGCGAGAATGCATGCGGATCGATCCTATGTACTTGGCTTACAAGTGGAAGACGAGTATCCGGGCGGCATGTATCTGAGTGCCGAGGATCCGAAGCGCTCCGTACGTTATACCCCGCTCGATGACGGGAATAAGCTGATTATTCTAGGTGGACAGAGCCATAAGACGGGCCAAGGGATCTGCACGATCAATCATTACGACGAGCTGCGGAAATTTGCGGAGAATCAGTTCAAAATCAAGGAAATCTCCTACAGATGGTCGGCGCAAGATCTTGTTACGGGAGATAAAATACCGTTTATCGGCCGGATTACGGCAGCTCATCCCGACGTGTTTATCGCAACGGGCTTCCGCAAATGGGGGATGACGAACGGAACCGCGGCTGCGCTCATTATCCGGGATCTTATTCTGGAGAGGGATAATCCGTATGCGAAGCTGTTTACGCCTTCCCGTTCCGTGTCATGGAAAACAGTTGGCAAGCTTATCTCGGATAACGCGGACGTTGCGAAGCATCTGATTGGCGGCAAGCTGGAGTATGTCAAGAAACGTCCCGAGCAGCTTGAGAAGGACGAAGGCAGCGTTATTCAAATTCACGGACGCCGGGCCGGGGGGTACCGCGATAAGGAGGGGCAGCTCTTTCTCGTCGATACGACCTGCACCCATATGGGCTGCGAGGTGGAATGGAATAACGGGGAACGGACCTGGGATTGCCCTTGCCATGGCTCACGCTTCTCGATTACCGGCGAAGTAATCGAAGGACCAGCTGAAAAGCCTCTAGTACGCTTATGAAATAAACGAAAACCAGCGCATTCCTTGTCAAAGGGATAAGGCTGGTTTTTTCGTGTTGTCTATTTATCCGCGATAAAAGTAGCGCAGAGGTGCTCAAGGATCACTTCCGGCGTATAACCGCGTACCTCCCGCTGGAATAGATAGGATTCGCTGCTAACGCCATTCAGTAACATATCGGCACGGAATACGCTGTTTGGTTCAGACTTTCCGGAAGCGGCAAGCATCTCGTCGAACAGCTGAACGAGGATCTCGTGCAGCTCGTGGTAGAGAGGGCCTTTCGTTCGGGTGCTTGGCCGGTTGGTGGAGGAGGAATCCTCTACGCCGCGCAGCAGCTGGGATTTTTTTTCCCGGAACCGGATAAACAAGCCAAGAATTCCTTTCAGTCTGGAGCTTGGAGAGTCAGTATGGTTATCTTCCAAATAAGCGTAAATATCCTCAAACAGAATGACGAGATTGTCTTTCATGAGGTCCAGGCATAGTTCGCTTTTATTGCGGTAACGGCGGTATAAGGTACCCGGTCCGATCTGGGCTTCAGCCGCTATCTGATTCATGCTGACCTGTTCCACGCCATGCTGTTCGAACAATTGGAGTGCGGCGTTCAGTATACGCTGACGGTTCTCGGCAGCATCCCGGCGTTCGGGCTTTGGCGGAGTTGTTATTGATTCTTCCTTCATGACTGGATCACTCCCTATCTATAAAAACATGATTTGAGGCTTGGTTGACAAACGGAGAGTTCTCCGTTTAATATCAAGAGGAGAGTTCTCCGCTTAATATTAACATAACCGTAAGGAGTGTGTACAACCGATGTTGAACACGAAACGAAGCGCATTCGTAATCATGGACTTGCAGAACGGAATCGTATCCCGGTTTGCAGATAACAACGAGGTTATTCAACCTTTTCAGAAGGCTTTAGAGGCTGCACGGAAGCACGGGATCCCGGTAATTTTTGTCCGTGTTGGCTTTAATGAAGGATATCCGGAAGTAAGTCCCCGCAACAAATCGTTTTCGGTGGTTGCGCAGCATGGCGGCATGACTATCCATGACGAAGCGACGCAGATCCACGAATCGGTGAAGCCTCTGCCAGGCGAGCCGGTAGTTACGAAATTCCGGATCAGCGCTTTTGCCGGCAGCAATCTGGAGGTTATTCTTCGCGCGAAGCAGGTCGAGAATCTTATCTTATGCGGCATTTCCACAAGCGGGGTTGTATTGTCTACTGTGCGCGAGGCGGCGGATAAGGATTATGCCATTACCGTATTGAAGGATGCTTGTCTGGATGCGGATCCCGAAGTGCACCGCGTCCTTACCGAGAAGGTGTTCCCGCGTCAGGCGGACGTGAGAACGGTGGATGACTGGATTGAAACCTTAGCTTAGAGCATCCAAAGCATCCAGAAGCAACAGAATGAAGGAGGATGACAGGTATGCCGATATGGAAAAGAAACCTGTTCGTCTGTTGGTTTGGCGTATTCGTCGCAAGCATCGGCATGAGCCAGATCGCCCCGGTATTGCCTTTGTACATTAATCATCTGGGCGTCTCCGATACCCGAATGGTAGAGCAGTATTCCGGTTTAGCGTTTGGGATTACCTTTATACTGTCGGCTGTGTTTTCTCCGATATGGGGAATCGCGGCGGACAAATACGGGCGGAAGCCGATGCTGCTCCGGGCCAGTCTGGGCATGGCAATCGTCATTTTCAGCATGGGCTTCGCCCAGAATGTATATGAGCTGATTGGCCTTCGCCTGTTGCAGGGGATCATTACGGGATACGCCTCCGCTTGCACGGCGCTTATCGCAACGCAGACCGAGAAAGCCCACGCCGGTTGGGCGCTCGGAACCTTGTCTACGGCGGGAATTGCGGGTTCTTTGCTAGGTCCGTCGATCGGCGGTTTTATTGAATTGCATTTCGGTATGAGGAATGTGTTCTTTATTACCGGAGTGCTTTTACTGTTCGCTTTTATTACAACCTTGCTATTTGTGAAAGAGGATTTCACCCGCGTAGATAAAAAGGCGCAGAAAATGAAGGAAGTCTGGAGCAGTATCCCCGAGAAGAACCTGACAATCACTTTGTTTGTGACGTATTTTGCCTTAACCCTTGCTATGTATTCCATTGAGCCTGTCTTGACGGTGTATGTCACAAGCTTAACGAGCAGTACCGAGCATGTTGCCTTGCTTGCGGGGTTTATATTCTCCTCCTCCGGACTGGCTAACATGATCGCCGCGCCAAGGCTCGGCAGACTATCGGATCAGATTGGCGCACATAAGGTGATGCTTATCGCTTTGATTGTTGCGGGGCTGTTGTTTATTCCTCAGGCATTGGTTCATCAGCCTTGGGAGCTTATGGTGCTTCGATTCTTGCTTGGGTTGGCGGCAGGGGGGCTTAATCCGTCTGTTAATATTCTGATTAAAAAAATTACGCCGGATGCTCTCACGGGAAGAGTGTTTGGTTTTACGATGTCGGCGGGTTACCTCGGCATCTTTATCGGTTCGATTTTTGGCGGGCAAATATCGGCTTGGTTCGGCATACGGGCGGTCTTTTTAACAACGGGAGCTATCCTTCTGCTGAACGCTTTGTGGGTCTACACGAAAGCGTATAAGAAGCTTAATCTCAAAGCGGCTGAAAGCCGTTAATTTTTTTGCGAAAATGGGTTTACCTTGGATTCGTTTTTTGTTATTATAACTGCAATATGAAATGCAACGACGAGACGAGTAGGTAAATCAATTCTTATCCAGAGAGCTCCGGTACGCTGAAAAGGAGTAAAGAGTTGTTTATTGAAGAAAGACTCTGAGCAGCGCATCGGAACCGGTCTGGCCGGGGATGGTGTGACAGGAGCTCCTGTTATAGAGCTAGAGTATAAGCATTCGATTGCAATGCCGTACTTGAAGAGGCTGATATGGCGACATATCCGCGAATTTAGGGTGGTACCACGGGTATTCAAATCTCGTCCCTGAGACTACGGTCTTGGGGGTGGGATTTTTTTGTTTTCGCAGCAAGCAAAGGGATTTATACCGCATACATGTAAGGTATAAGGACGGCATACAAAATCAGACTGAGAGGATTTGAAGTACAAATGACACAAAAACTTAAAGTTGGTATCGTTGGTGGAACAGGCATGGTTGGCCAGCGCTTCGTACAATTGCTGGATCAGCATCCTTGGTTTGAAGTAACGGCTATTGCCGCAAGCGCAGGCTCGGCAGGCAAAACGTATGTTGAATCTGTTCAGAACAGATGGAAGCTTGACACTCCAATCCCTGAAGCGGTTAAAAATATCGTGGTGCAGGACGCTTCGAAGGTCGAAGAGGTTGCTGCGGGCGTTGATTTTGTATTCTGTGCGGTAGATATGCCGAAGAAAGAAATTCAGGCACTGGAAGAGGCATATGCGAAAACGGGTACGCCGGTCGTGTCCAACAACTCGGCGCATCGCTGGACGGCGGACGTTCCTATGGTTATTCCCGAGATTAACCCTGAGCATCTTGAAGTCATTGAGGCTCAAAGAAAACGCCTGGGTACAACAACCGGCTTCATCGCGGTAAAACCGAACTGCTCGATTCAAAGCTATGTTCCGGCGCTTAACGCTTTGCGCGAATTTAAACCTACTACGGTTGTAGCTTCGACGTATCAAGCGATCTCCGGCGCCGGCAAGAACTTTACCGACTGGCCGGATATGCTGGACAACGTCATTCCTTACATCGGCGGCGAAGAAGAGAAGAGCGAGCAGGAGCCGCTCCGCATCTGGGGCAGCGTCGAGAACGGCGAAGTCGTGAAAGCAAGCTCTCCGCAGATCACGACGCAATGTATCCGCGTTCCGGTAACGGACGGTCACCTTGCAACCGTGTTCGTGAATTTCGAGAACAAACCTTCGAAGGAAGAGATCCTTGCGCGCTGGTCCGAGTACAAAGGCCGTCCGCAAGAGCTGGGTCTGCCAAGCGCGCCTAAGCAATTCATTACTTATTTCGAAGAAGAGAACAGACCGCAAACCAAGCTCGACCGCGACATCGAAAAAGGCATGGGCGTATCGGCCGGCCGTCTGCGCGAAGATTCCCTGTACGATTTCAAATTCGTGGGCCTCTCGCATAACACGCTCCGCGGTGCAGCCGGCGGTGCCGTATTGATCGCTGAACTGCTCAAGGCAGAAGGTTATATCCAACCGAAATAATTGAGGCAAAAAACAGCAAGCTCCCCCAGAATAGCGGGTAAGGAGCTTGCTGTTTTGCTTTCTTAAAGAAGGAGGAGAACAACAAATGAAATGCGCCGTATTGGATGATTACCAGAACGTAGCTTTGAGCATGGCTGATTGGTCGTCAGTTAAGGACCGTGTTGAGATTAAAGTATGCAATCATCATTTCGAGGATCAGGCTGAGCTTGTCGCCGCCTTACTGGATTGCGATATTGTTGTCGTCATGCGGGAACGAACGCCATTCCGCAAGGAGCTGCTGCAGCGCCTGCCTAACCTGAAGCTTCTTGTAACAACCGGTATGCGTAACGCTTCAATTGATCTGGCAACAGCCGCGGAACAGGGGATTACGGTATGCGGCACTAAAGGCGGAGGCGAAGGAACCACCGAGTTGACTTGGGCGCTTATTCTCGGTCTCGCAAGAAAGCTGGTGCAGGAAAATGCAGCGGTCAGAAACGGAGGCTGGCAAAGCACGATCGGAGTCGATCTTCACGGCAAGAGGCTTGGATTGTTGGGGCTTGGCCATATCGGAACCAACGTGGCAAGGATCGGACAAGCCTTTGGCATGGAGGTGATGGCGTGGAGCCGGAACCTGACCGCCGAGAAAGCTGCGGCAGCCGGAGTAACGCTGGCAGCTTCCAAGGAAGAGCTGCTGGAGAGCAGCGATATCGTATCGATACACTTGGTGTTAGGTGATCGTACCCGAGGCTTGATTGGCGCGAGAGAGCTAAATCGGATGCGGCCGACAGCTTTTCTCATCAACACTTCTCGTGGCCCTATTGTTGATCGTGATGCCTTGCTGGAAGCCCTTCGAAGCGGCAAAATCGCCGGAGCCGGCATTGACGTCTTTGAGCAGGAGCCGCTGCCTCAAGACGATCCAATCCGCTCGCTGCCGAACGTCCTTGCAACTCCGCATATCGGTTATGTAACGGAAGCGGCGTACCGCGGTTTCTTCAAAGGCATCGTAGAAGATATCGAAGCGTATTTGGCTGGTTCGCCGGTAAATGTTCTTGGTAAATGAAATAAAGCCGCTTCTTCCGATGGGAAGGAGCGGCTTTATTCGTTTTTATTGTTTTTTTACCGTGATGCTGCCATTGTCGGCAGTGAGCTTCACTTGTATGTTACCGTCCCCGACAACGGTATTGCCCTTATACTTATCGAAGAGATTCACTCTTCCGTTATCGACATGGGTATAAAAGGTGACGCCTGCGGGTTCTGTTTCCGTTTGAATGAGAATTCTTCCATTGTTGGTATTAAGCGTAATGTTCTGGCTTATTTCTTTGGTTAACACCGTAATGGACCCATTGCTCGTTTTTCCGTCCAAGATTCCCGTGACATGATCTAACGTGATTTTCCCGTTGTCGGCCCGCACCTTTACCGTCTGGGAAGTGGTGTCGCTGAATTCAATCCTGCCATTGTCCGTAGATGCCTGAATCGAAGCGGCATTGAGCTGCTTAGCCAGAATATAGCCATTATTATTTGCGATCTTTAGTTCATTATATTGCTTTTGCGGCAAATAAATGGTTAACACTAAAGAGTCCTCGCGGAAATTGAAGTTAAACCATTTGTGCTGATTCGTATCCATTGTGATAGACAAGGTCGAGTCTTCTGATTTAATGTCCAATTGCGGCTTTTCTTTAGACGTTGTGCTTCCTTCTAACTGGAGCTTTATATCTTGCTCGGATGAAGGCAATAACTCGATGCGGGTATTGTCCGAATGTAAGTCAACGGCCGTAATCTGCGAGCCGGTAATCGTTTTTTGCTCGGATACTTCAGTAACGGTATTTCCGTTAAAATAAGTGATTAGGCTTCCTGCAAGACCAACAACTATAAGTACTGCCGCTATTGCAGCTAATTTTTTCTTAGTTGCCATGCTTCAGCCCTCCTTTAACAAGAGCTGCATTGTATTTCAAATAACCTATTGCAGCTTTTTTCACCAGCTTGGTAACATGCAGCATACCCATTCCGATTAGGATGCCTAATCCGCACATGAAGATCGAGAAGAAAAGATCAAATAGAATGAAGGCGGCAGGGTGAAAAACCGTATCAATAACAACGAGGAGAGGAGAAGCAAGCAAGGTCAGAGCTACTGCCCAACATGCGAGAATCACTCCGGCTACTCCAATTGCAGGACCAAGTACAATAACCAGATTGAAAAAGCTTAATCCAATGACGGCCCAAGTTGCTCGAATAATACTCCCTGCAGTTGAATTCACCGAAGCCCGTTTCAAGTGATATCCGGCAAGAAGCTCTCTTGCGATTAGAGCAGGGGAGCCGAGCGCAATCGCAATTTCCTCTTCCGATTTTCCTGCCTCCAGCCCGAATATAAAATGCTCTTCATAATCATGCAGAATATCCGCGCGCTCTGCCGCCGGAATGACCTTTAACTCAGCCTCTAATTGCTGCAAGAAATTATTTTTCGTCATAGTTCACACCTTCCTTAATCAAATGATTGACACCATTGGCAAACTCCGTCCACTCCGAGATAAGCTCATAGAGATAGGTTCTTCCTTTATCGGTAAGCCTGTAGTATTTTCTCGACGGTCCTTCAGTAGATTCCTGGAGATAGGTTGTGAAGTATTCCTCGCTTGTCAATCGCCGAAGAATCGGATAAATGGAGCCTTCCGAGATTTCGATCTGACTGGATATTTTCTGAACCAACTCGTATCCATAGCGGTCTTGCTTATCGAGCATGACAAGAACGCATAGTTCCAATACGCCTTTTTTAAATTGAACATTCAAAGGGGAAACACCTCGTTTTATTTATGGCTTAGTACTATATATTAAACAGTACCTGTTAATAAATATGGATGATGTCAATACAATATACCATCCAGTATTGTTTATTGCAAGGTACTGAATTAAAAATAGTCAGCGGATAATGATCGAAAGTCTGAATAATATTTCACCTATTGGAAGAAAATTAGAAAACCTACTAAATCGGGTAGTAAGGAGAGAACGATTATGGCGAATGACAAACCAAATCAGCCGCAGGACGAATCGCGCAGAAGGTTCCTTAAATATTCCGGTACAGCCCTTGGCGGAGTAGTGCTAGGCGGGGTCATCGGAGGACTTGTAGGCTCGAATCTGAAACAGACGGAGAAGGAAGCAACTCCGGAACCCGGCAAGTCGGGAACAGCACCAGAGAATAAAGACTATAACCAGGCGTTAATGTTCTTCAACCAGGATCAGTTCCTCACGGCGGAAGCTGCTGCCGAGCGGCTGTTCCCGCAGGATGATCTAGGACCCGGCGCGAAAGAGCTGGGGGTAGCCTTCTATATCGACCATCAGATGGCAAGCGCCTATGGCACCAATGCCAGGGACTACATGCAACCGCCTTATTATAAAGCGGAAGCTACGCAGGGCTACCAGCTGGTCTTTAAACGAAGAGAGCTTATTGCACTGGGGCTCGACGCAATGAATCAGTACAGCAATACGAAACATCAGAAGCCATTTGTAGAAATTACGCCGGAAGAGCAGGATGCGGTGCTGACGGCCTTCGAAACGGATAAGACGGAAATCAAGGATATTCCCGCGTCCAACTTTTTCGCAATGTTCCTTAACCTGACGCTCGAGGGAGCTTACTCCGACCCGCTTTACGGAGGCAACCGAAATATGGCGGGCTGGAAAATGAGAAACTTCCCCGGCAACCAGATGAGCTATACCGATTACATCGAGAAAGAAGAGTTTGTAAAACTTGAACCATTAAGCTTGCATGATCATCTTGAGCTTGGGTAGAGAAGGGGTGAAGCAAAATGGCAACTAAACTTCCAAAGGTTCCCGTCGTTATTGTCGGGATGGGCTGGGTTGGCGGCATTATCGCTTCCGAGCTGACGAAAGCCGGTATTTCCGTTGTAGGTCTGGAGCGGGGCAAAAGCCGGGATACACAGGATTATTACCATGTTCACGACGAACTCCGCTACGCATCCCGTTATGAGCTGATGCAGGATTTGTCCAAAGAAACGGTCTCCTTCCGCAACTCAATGAAAATGAGAGCATTGCCGATGCGGACATACGGATCGTTCTTGCTGGGGGAAGGTTTGGGAGGCGCGGGGGTTCACTGGAACGGTCAATACTACCGCTTCCTGCCTTACGACTTTGAGATTTACAGCAAGACGGTTGAGCGTTACGGCAAGAAGAAGATTCCGGAGAACATGACGATTCGGGACTGGGGTATTACGTATGAGGAGCTTGAGCCGTACTTTGTGAAATACGAGCAGATGTCCGGCATTTCCGGCGAGACGGAATTGCCTCCGAATATCGGTAAAATGTCCAAGCCGTTTGCAACGGGTCCAATGAAAAAGTCTCCGGGCATGAAGTTGTTTGAGGACGCAGCCAAAAAGCTTGGCTACCATCCTTATGTCATTCCTTCGGCCAACTTGTCCGAACCTTATAAGAATCCAGACGGTGTAGAGAGAGCGCCTTGCCAATATTGCGGGTATTGCGAACGATTTGGCTGCGAATACGGCGCAAAAGCGGACCCGGTTGTTACCGTCCTTCCGGTCGCGAAGCAAACGGGCAAGCTTGATCTCCGCATGCATTCCAATGTGACCCAAATCATTCACGACGGCAAGAAAGCAACCGGTGTCACCTACGTACATACACCAACCGGAGAAGAGTACACGCAGCCGGCCGACGTAGTTATTCTCGCAAGTTATCTGTTCTCGAATGTAAGGCTTCTTCTGCTTTCCAAGCTAGGCAAGCCTTACAATCCCGAGGCGGATACCGGCGCGGTTGGCAGGAACTATGCTTATCAGGTGAACGGTGCCAGCACCAGCGCCTTCTACGAGGACCGTGAATTCAACCTGGCGATGGGAGCCGGCGCGCTCGGAAGCAGTATCGATGATTTTAACGGCGATAACTTTGATCATAGCGATCTGAAGTTTTTGCACGGCGCGAATATCCGGTTCACGCAGACGGGGCTTCGGCCGATTCAGTATCAGCCGGTTCCGGCCGGTACGCCGAAGTGGGGCGCCGAATTCAAGAAAGCGACGATCCATAACTCGAACCGTGTGCTATCGGTTGCTGGACAAGGCGCAAGCATGCCGAACCGTTATCATTATCTGGACCTTGATCCGGAGTACAAGGACGCATTTGGTTTGCCGCTTATCAGGATGACTTTCGATTTCGAAGATCAGGACCGCGAGCTCGTGAAGTTTATTGCCCAGAAGACAAAGGACATCGCGGACCAGATGGGTGGAACCAAGACGGAGATCCATGACTCCATCAAGCAGTATAATATCGTTCCTTATCAGTCTACCCATAACACGGGTGGTACGATTATGGGATCTGATCCCAAGACTTCCGTCGTTAACAACTATCTGCAAATGTGGGATGCGGAAAATGTTTTCATCTGCGGAGCTTCCAACTTCCCGCACAACAGTGGATACAATCCGACGGCCACCGTTGGCGCATTGGCTTACCGGACGGCCGAGGGCGTTCAGAAATATATGAATAAAGGCGGTTCACTCGTGTGAGCAAACAGACCGATACGATCGAAAGCGATCTGATCAGTCATTTGTCCGAGCTCCGCAAACGCCTTATTTATGTGGCAGGCTGGTTTTTGGCATCCTTGTGCGTAGGCCTGTATGCAGCGCCTAAAATTTTGACTTTCGTCAAAGGACATCTGGGTGCCATTGAAGTGGAGTGGAGCGTATTTGCGCTCTCGGACGGCATTGCGGTGTATATGAAATGCGCGCTGCTCGTCGGTATTATTCTGACGCTGCCGTTTCTCATGTACCATCTATGGGCATTTGCAAGACCGGGCATGACGGATGCCGAAGCAAAGAGCACCTTGGTCTATGTGCCAACTTCGTCCTTGCTGTTCGTAAGCGGTGTGTTATTCGGTTATACCGTAGCCCTGCCGATGATGATCCGGTTCATGATCAAGCTGAACCAATCGATGGGAGCTCAAGAGGTATACGGGATCCAGCATTACATGTCATTTCTGATCAGTTTCCTGCTGCCCATGGGTGTTGCTTTTGAAATGCCGCTCGCAATGACATTTCTGACCCGAATCGGGATGCTGACTCCAGACAAAATGAAGCAGGTTCGAAAATTTGCGTATGTAGGTCTGGCGGTTGTGGGAACACTTATCTCACCTCCGGATTTTGTATCCCATTTGTCCGTGACCGTTCCACTCATTCTGCTCTTCGAGATCAGCGCATTTATCTCGGCGCGTTACTATAGGCGGAAGTTTGCCGTACAAACGACTTAATTGTGGAGGGATTTTATGTTTAACAACGTAGGGATTTCAGGGCTGATTATTATTCTGGCTATCGCTTTGATCGTATTTGGACCGGCGAAGCTGCCTCAGCTTGGACGGGCCTTTGGCGATACGCTGCGCGAGTTCCGGAATTCAACAAAAGGCATTGCCGATGATGAACCGGAAGTCAAATCCAACATTATTGAACTCGAACAGACGAAAAATTAAAAGTTTAAAGGAGATAGCTGCTATGAAGATCAATAAGCTGCTTATGATTGCCGCTCTTGCCGTAACCGTAATGGGAACGGCTGCAGGCTGCGGATCAAGCTCGGACAAGAATAACAATAATGCGAATACGGGCGCAACCAATAATGCCGGTACCAATGCAGGCACAAACGCAGGAACCAATGCTGGCAATAATGCCGCAGGCGGAGGCGGATCTAAGGCGATCACAATCAAAGCGAAAAACTTCGAATTCGATCAGCCGGAAATCCGTGTTAAACAAGGCGACAAAGTAAAAATCACCCTGAGTAACACGGAAGGCTTCCATGGCTTCGCGATTCCGGATTTTAACGTCGATATCAAGGAAAATAACGGGGTTGCAGAATTTACAGCCGACAAAACCGGTGAGCATGAATTCCATTGCTCGGTTGTCTGCGGTGCTGGCCACAGCAAGATGGTCGGGAAGATAATTGTAGAATAGTGTTGAGTAAGCTAGGAAAGCCGCGGAATCCGCGGCTTTTTGTTTTGTTTAAGGAATGGTAATATTGTCTTTACCGTATGATGAGAAGATTTGACCAGAAGGAATGATTAAATGAGTAAAAATCAAACGACCAATGTCTATTGGGATACGCTGGTGCATCCCGCGTTACATAATCGGCCTATTTATCTGGTTGCAACGGACAACGGATTAGTTCAAGTTACATTGCCCCATGAATCCACCTTGGAGAGAGTTGAAGCATGGGTGATGAAAAAAATACCGAATGCGATCTTAATGCAGGATTCAACTCAAGTAGCTCCGTACAAGCAGCAGGTGCGGGAATATCTGAATGGCATCAGGAAGACATTTACGTTCGATTTGGATTTTCGAGGCACCGATTTTCAAAATTCCGTCTGGCAGGCTTTGTTTGAAATACCTTACGGAGAGATGAGAAGCTACGCGGAAATCGCGGAAAGAGTCGGGAATCCGAAGGCTGTTCGAGCGGTTGGGACGGCAAACGGCATGAACCCCATTCCGATTGTTGTCCCTTGTCATCGGGTCATTGGCAAGAATAATACGCTCACGGGCTTCAGAGGCGGGCTGCAAATGAAAGAGGAGCTGCTCCATCTGGAGGGCGTACAAGCTTTTGTGAATAAAGGACACGAGAGATACCGCTTTTAAGAAAGCAGGGTCCAAGAGAGGATGTGAAGCAAATGAATGAAAAAGTGTCGAAGGCATTTGATCAACTGGCTATTGCGTATGAACAGTCCGTTGATCATAGCAGCGGGCATAATGCCTATTATGAACGGCCGGCAATGATGAAGCTTCTGCCGGATGATATGTCCGGCATGGTTGTTCTGGATGCGGGTTGTGCCGCCGGCTGGTATACTTCGCAATTCGCTGAACGGGGAGCGCAAGTCACGGCTATCGATCTTAGCCCGGAGATGGTGGCGGCGTGCAGGAGAAGAGTAGGGGACAAAGCAAACGTGCTGGTCTGTGAGCTTGGCCAGACGCTGCCGTTTGAGGAGGAATCGTTTGACCTTATTGTTAGCTCGCTCACCCTGCATTACATTGAGGACTGGGGATCCGTATTCCGTGAAATGCGACGTGTGCTGAAGCCCGGAGGTATGCTGCAATTTTCGGTACATCATCCGTTTATGGTGTTCCGGCAATTTGAACGCACGGACTATTTCGCTCATGAATTATTGACGGATGTGTGGAATAAGAAGGAAACTGGGCCGGTGGAAGTAACCTTCTACCATAAATCCATGATGGACATTGTTAACGCGACGACGGAATATTTTACACTTGAACAGATGGTCGAACCGCAGCCGGCCAAAGAATACAGGAAGCATTCCGAAGCGGATGAATGGTATAAGCGCTGGTACGAACGTTTAATGACTAATCCATGGTTCTTGATCATAAAAGCACGGAAATAACATTTGGTTCGAAAATTAATGTTAATCTAACATAGGATAAATACATCCTTAATACAGCTCCTTTATCATAACGGTAGAACAAAGATAAAGGAGCCAAATAATGTGATGAAAGCACAAAAAACAGAACCTGCAAGAATGCCGGAATACCGGATCAGCGAAAGCGAATCGATGCAATTTAAGCTGCTATACCAAATTCGCATGGGTAATATGAGCACAAATGAATTGGATAAGCTGCAGTTCCTTTGTAAAAACGAGCTTCATCAGCTGCGCAGCGAGCTTGATACGATGCTGCAAGAGCTTCGCGACATGAACAAACAAATGCAAGGCAAGAATGAAGATCATACGGAAAAAGATAAGGAAAGCATCGCTGCTTAAGAGGCAATGATGCTTTTTTTATTTGTCTTTGATGGATTCAGGACATATGTCCTTTTTGTTTTCGCCCTCACGTCGTTTAATTAGATGAGCGGAATGAACGAGGAGGATGACGAGGAATGAAAGGCATTTTATATGCTGCGCTGGGCGGTGTATTTCTTACCTTGCAAGGGACGGCAAATGCAGCGATTGGCGAGCATCTTGGGATCTGGCAGGCCGCCGTGCTGACGCAAGGGACGGGGTTTGCCGCCGCGCTGCTGATCGTATGGCTTACAGGCGACCGGTCGTGGAAACAGCTCAAAGAAGTGAGGCTGCGCTACCGCTTCGGCGGAGCATTTGCGGCGTTTATCATATTCAGCAATATTACAGCTTTTCACCATAACGGAGCAGCCATAACGGTATCGTCCGTGCTGATCGCCCAAATTCTGGTGACTTTGGGAATGGAGAAAGCCGGATGGTTCGGCAATGCGGCAATCAGGCTAAGAGCTCCGCAATGGATCGGTATTGCCCTTATGATTACCGGCATCTTATGTTTATCGTTCTGACAGGATAAAATATCCATTAGAAAGGGGATGCCGTAAGTTGAAAGAAATTTTGGATGATGCCCGGATCGACCGATACTTGGCCCAATACGCGTTAGACGATGTATTCCCAAGCTCGCTGCGGCAGCACTTGACGTTATACCGGTTCGAACCGGACGATACGTTATGCAAGCAAGGCGAAATACCGGAATATATCTTCTTTCTCATGCGGGGAAAAGTGAAGGTGTACACCACTTCGGCAGACGGGAAGACGCTGCTCATTAATTTTACGTCCCCGCTTGGCGTGCTTGGCGAGATCGAATGCCTAAATGAGCTGGAAAATTTGAATACCGTTTCGGCCGTAACGCCGGTGGAGACCGTTGCTTTTCACAAGCGTTGGCTGAAGCTGTATCGGGAAGAAGTTCCGTTCCTGCAATTTATGCTGCATCTCGTCACCGAAAAGTTTTATAACAAATCGGTGTCGCTCAGCTTTAATCTCTTGTATCCGGTCGAAGTCAGGCTTGCAAGTTATTTGCTGTCCGTAACGACCCCGGACGATGCGAGGGTTAGCACGGCTCATTTGAAGGACATGGCCAATCTTATCGGCACTAGCTACCGGCACCTAAACCGGATCATACTCAACTTCACCAGCGCGAACTTGATCGAGCGCAGCCGGGGCACGCTTGTCGTAAAAAACCGAATGGGTCTTGAAGAGGCAGCCGGAAAAAATATTTACGAGAATGGAGACCGGAAGGAGCAGAAATGATGTTAACAGGCATATTACTGGCATTGATGGCGGGTTCGCTTGTCAGCGTACAGAACTTGTTCAACAATAAAGTCAATGCGGCTGCGAACTCGCACACAACAACGGCTCTAGTGCTTGGAATGGGGTTTATTGCTTCGTTGTGCATGGGGCTTCTGTTTGAGGGAGCGGATATGCTGAGTTGGAAGCCGATGCCCGTCTGGTTCTGGTTCAGCGGCTTGCTTGGGATCGGCGTTGTCACTTGCGTCGTTAAAGGGGTACGTCTCCTTGGCCCAAGCTATGGGACAACCATCGTAATGGCTTCCCAGCTGCTCTGCGCATTATGGTGGGATTCCGCCGGCTGGTTTGGGCTCGAGCAAGTGCCCTTCACACCGCAGAAAGCGATTGGAGTAGCGGCGCTTCTGGCAGGGATTCTCTTGTTCAAGTCGACGCCTAAGCGGCTTCTTTTTATGCTAAGATAAGAGGAAAGCTTATGGGTAAGAGAGGGAAATAGATGCAGCAAGAGAATGTACAGCTTAGATTGGAAAGTGGCGAGAACAGCTTCCTTCAAGGGGTGAAGGATTGCGTACCCACGTTGCTCGGTTACTTAAGCATCGGCTTCGCGGTAGGAGTCGTTGGTCATACCTCGGGTTTAAGCGTGCTGGAGATTACCCTGATGTCGATCCTTGTTTACGCAGGCTCCGCGCAGTTTATTATCGCGGGAATGGTCGCGGCGCAAGGCTCGATAGCGGCAATTATATTTACCGTATTTATCGTAAATCTCAGGCATCTGCTGCTTAGCGCGGCATTGTCCCCTTATTTCCGTCATTTGACGGCTTTTAAGACCATGATGATTGGCACGCTTCTGACGGACGAGACTTTTGGAGTGGCGATTAATAGAGCGGCCAATACAAAAGCGCTCAACGAATCATGGATGAATGGACTAAATGTTACGGCGTATCTTAATTGGATACTTGCTACGATGGCGGGAGCATTTCTGGGGCAGTGGATCACGAATCCGGAGAAGTTTGGGCTCGATTTCGCGTTGTCCGCCATGTTTATTGGACTGCTGGTTTTGCAATTATTGGGCCGACAGAGGCTGTTCAGAGATTTGGTCGTTGTCGTAAGCGCGGTGATTATCGTTGTGGGAGCAAGCATGGCGACTTCGGGAAGCGTGGCGGTTATTATCGCTACCGTAAGCGCGGCAACAATAGGAGTGTTGGTTGAACGATGGAAATAAGATGGGATATTCTTGCCGTTATTATAGGTGCTTCAATCGTTACTTTTCTTCCGCGGGTGCTGCCGCTTGTTGTGCTCAGCCGTTTGCAAATTCCCGATCTGGCGATGCGTTGGCTAAGCTATATCCCCGTTGCGGTTATGGCAGCCTTATTAGGCAATGAATTGCTGATGACCGATGGAAGGCTTACAGCATTGAAGGATAATATCGAATTGATTGCCGCTCTGCCGACTTTTTTAGTAGCGATCTTCACGCGCAGTTTGCTTGGAACGATCATCACGGGCGTAGTAACCGTCATGCTGCTTCGGTTGATTATGTAGGTCTGCGTATATCGCAGACTTTTTTTTATAATGACATTCAATTAGGTCCTACGTACAGAAAACGGGTCTCGTTTACGAATTATTATCCAAGACAAAAGTAACAGGTTGTTGCAGCAAGCTTGGAGGAAGTTGTATGAGATCAGAGATTCATCATCAGAAAGCAAAAAAGCGGGGACTATGGCAGAAGCTTGTCCTTCTTGTTATGATTGCCTGCGTTTTTACCGCCGTAGTGGGAGTTATTGCATTTAAATTGATGGTTGCGAGGCAGGATGTGTCCTTGCTGGAGGAGCCGCTGCCGGCCGCCACGATCATTTACGATCAGAACAACGAAGAAGCGCTTCGCATTTCGCCGAAAAAAGCCGAGGCTATCGGCTATGACAGCCTTCCGGAGCAATTAATTGAGGCGGTAGTCGCCGTAGAGGACAAACGTTTCTTCGAGCATAAAGGCACGGATTTGCAAGGGATTGGCCGGGCGATGATGACCAATCTCACCAACGGCAAGACGGTGCAGGGAGCGAGCACGATTACGCAGCAGCTGGCGAAAAACGTATTTCTCAGCCAGGAACGAACCTGGACCCGGAAGTGGAAGGAGCTTTTGCTCGCAGAGAAAATAGAGAAGAATTACGATAAGCAGCAGATCATAACGTTTTACTTGAACCAGATTTATTTTGGCGAAGGGTCTTGGGGGATTAAGAAGGCTTCCGAGGTGTACTTTGGCATTCCGGTGAACGAGCTGTCGCTTACGCAATCGGCACTGCTTGCCGGAATTATCAAGGCACCTTCGGCACTCTCGCCCTACAGCCATCCGGAGGAAGCGAAAGCCCGCAGAAACGTCGTGCTGAAGCTTATGAAGGATCAGGGCAAGATTGATCAATCGACTTATGAGGCTTCGGTGAAAAAGCCGCTTCATATTCAAAGCTCGAAGCCAAGCAGCAGCGACGCGATTAAATATCCGTACTTCATCGATCAGGTCATTCGCGAGGCAAGCCAGAAATATGGATTAACGGAAAATGAAGTGCTTCACGGAGGATTCCGGATCTATACGACTCTGGATATGAAGATGCAGGAAGCCGCCGAGCAAGTCTATTCGGAGGACAGCCTATTTCCGTCGAGCAGCTCGGATCAACTGATTCAAAGCGGGGCCGTACTTGTAGATCCTAGGGACGGAGGGATCCGGGCTCTTATCGGAGGTCGCGGCGATCAACCGTTCCGCGGCTTTAACCGGGCGGTACAGCTGAAACGCCAGCCGGGCTCTACGATGAAGCCGATATCCGTATATACGCCTGCTTTGGAGCGTGGTTATACTCCGGACAGTACTTTAATGGATGAACCGGTTAATTTCGGAGGTTATCAGCCTAAAAATGCGGGCGGCAGCTATCATGGCGAAGTATCGATCTATGAAGCACTCATTCATTCTTATAACGTGCCTGCGGTATCGCTGCTTAATGAGATGGGGATTGATGCAGGGATGGAAGCCGCTAAGCGGTTCGGCATCGAGCTTACGGATGCGGACCGGACGCTGGGACTTGCTTTAGGCGGCTTGCAGGAAGGAGTCTCTCCGCTCGCAATGGCTGAAGCTTTTGGCGTATTTGCGAATGACGGAACGCGGATTCCGGCACATTCCATTACTCGGATCGAGTCGGCTGAAGGGGAGACAACAGTCCAATTCGATTCCAACGGCAGCGTGAAAGTGACGGAACCTGCCGTTGCCCGGACGATGACTGCGATGCTTGAAGGTGTCGTCAAGGAAGGCACCGGTGATGTTGCAGCCCTCGGTGATCGACCAGTAGCCGGCAAGACGGGGACAACCGAAATGCCGGGAACCGGCGGAGGGATGAAAGACAATTGGTTTGTCGGGTATACGCCGCAGCTGGTTGGAGCGGTATGGCTAGGCTATGACCATACGGATGCCAGCCATTACTTAACGACAACCTCGAAGGCCGCAGCAGCCGTATTCCAGAAGCTGATGAGCGAAGCTCTTCAAGACGAGCCTGTCATGACATTTGCGAACATGCCGTCGATTGGCAAGAAGCCAAAGGAGACCGAAAAAGCAAAGGAAGAGAAAGAAGAGAAGAAGGACAAGGAAAAGGACAAAGAAAAGAAAAAAGCGGAGAAAGAAAAGAAGAAAGAAGAAAAGAAGAAAGAGAAAGAAGATAAGAAGAAAGAGCCTCCAGGCAAAGGGAAGGGAAAAAAAGATAAGAATGACGATGATTGAGATCAAGCAGCATTCGGATAAGGCGATTATCGTAGTCCATGAAATCTACGGATTGAATTCGCATATCTCATCGGTATGTACGGCATTGGCTGCGCATGGCTATGACGCGTATGCTCCGGATTTGCTCGATCGGAAGTTGCCTTTTGGTTATGAGCAGGAGCAAGAGGCCTACGGAAATTTTATGGAGCATGCTGGATTCGATCAAGTATCTACAGCCATACTAAGATTAGCCGGTGAGCTGAAGCCGCAATATCGCCAAGTAATCCTGGTTGGGTTCAGTATCGGAGCAACCGCATCTTGGTTGTGCAGTACCAGCCCCGATATCTCGGCGGTGGTGGGCTACTATGGCTCCCGTATCCGCAGCTACGCGGAACTGAATCCTGGTTGTCCCGTGTTATTGTTTTATCCGGAGACCGAGCCTTCATTTGACGTGGACCAATTAATGGATGAATTGAGGGTTATGAAGCAGGTTATAACCCGCAAATTCAGCGGAAATCATGGCTTTGCCGATCCTTATTCAGCGCGTTACGTACAAGCATCGGCGGATGAAGCTTTTGCTCAAATGGTGGATTTTCTCGAATCCATTGGTTGAAATTCAAAAAAGGGTATGTTAAGATACCTGTAATTTAAGGATTGGGGCTGAAAAAGATATGTAGGATTTTCTTGCGACGGTTTACGAGAATAAAACGAACGATAACGTTCTGTTTCGATTGTTTTATTTTTCTGTGCGCAAGAGAGTTACTACATCTTTTTCACTCAGGCGGATATCTCTTTCCGACCCGTTGGATGGAAATCCAAGGGCTGGATTTGCCGTATTCATTTGAGCTGTGAGAAAGGTAACTTTCTTGCAGCTCTTTTTGATTACAGGGGGGATTCATATGTCACTGATTAATGTATCGAACCTTACGTTTGCCCATGACGGCAGTTACGATAATATTTTTGAGAACGTAAGCTTTCAGATTGATACTGACTGGAAGCTGGGTTTTACCGGACGCAACGGCCGGGGAAAAACAACCTTCATGAACCTGCTGCTTGACAAATACGAGTACAGCGGGCATATTTCGGCGAACGTAACGTTTGATTACTTTCCGTTCCGGGTAGAGCATCCGGAATATCTAACGACGGATGTCGTCGAGGAGATTTGTCCGGATTACCAGCAATGGGAGCTCATGCGCGAATTGACGCTGCTTCAGGTATCCGATGACGTTCTATACCGGCCGTTCAATACGTTGTCGAACGGAGAACAGACGAAGGTATTGCTGGCTGCTTTGTTCCTTAAAGAAGACAGCTTCCTGCTTATCGATGAGCCAACGAACCATCTGGACATGAACGCGAGGAAGCTGGTCAGCCAATATTTGAACGGCAAGAACGGTTTTATTCTCGTCTCCCATGACCGTACCTTCCTGGATCATTGCGTTGACCATATTCTCTCCATAAACCGAACGAATATCGAAATTCAGAAGGGCAATTTCTCTGACTGGTGGGAGAACAAAGAACGTCAGAATCAATACGAGCTGGCGGAGAATGATAAGCTGAAGAAAGATATTAAGCGATTGTCGGATGCGGCGAAACGCACGAATAACTGGTCTCATGAAGTCGAGAAGACAAAGAACGGCACGAGAAACTCCGGCTCCAAGGTAGACAAAGGTTATATCGGACATAAAGCAGCCAAAATGATGAAGCGCTCGAAGTCGATGGAGCAACGCCAGCAATCGGCAATAGACGAGAAATCCACGCTGCTGAAAAATATCGAGTCTTCCGACAGCCTCAAGCTCGAGCAGCTCGTTTACCATAAGCCCCAGCTTGTGGAGCTGGAGCGGGTCTCGGTCTATTACGGCGATAAGGAAGTATGCTCGGACATCAGCTTTACGATCGAGCAGGGGGAACGAATCGCGCTTTCCGGCCGTAACGGCTCAGGGAAATCCAGTCTTCTTAAGCTGATCATCGGAGAAGACCTGACTTATACCGGGACTTTCCGCAAGGGAAGCAGCCTCAAGATCTCTTATGTGTCCCAGGATACCTCCCACCTGCGGGGCAACTTGACGGATTACGCTAGAGAACACGGAGTTGACGAAAGTCTCTTTAAGGCTATTTTGCGCAAGCTGGATTTCTCCAGAATTCAGTTCGAGAAGGATATGTCTTCCTTCAGCGGAGGTCAGAAGAAGAAGGTTTTGATTGCGAAAAGCTTAAGCGAGAAAGCGCATCTTCATATATGGGATGAACCGTTGAACTTTATCGATGTCATCTCCCGCATGCAGATCGAAGAGCTGCTGCTGGAGCATTCGCCAACCATTCTGTTTGTTGAGCATGACCGGGCTTTCTGCGAGAATATCGCGACTAAAATCGTTGAACTATAACGGAGTAAGAAACAAGGCCGCCTTTCGGTTTAGAAGGGTGGCCTTGTTTGATGGGAGATTAAAGATAAAGCCCCGTATGGACAACGGGGCAGAATTTACGATTGCGTATCAAAAAAAATCATGCTATAGTAATAAAACCTCTGCATGAGTATTTTATGTAATGGCGTAGTTAGAACATCTTATCTACACTTATATAATATCATGCGGCGCATGCGGTTGTCAAACGTCAAACGTTTATTTTCGAGATTTTTTTAAAAATCGAGAAGGAGTGTGTTTATAGTTATGATGAAGAAAGAATGGGATCATGAGCAAAATCGTCTTAATGAAGTGAAAGTGAAGCTGAAAGAGAAAATTACGGAGCTTGAACCGGAAGTCGATCAGCTTTACGGTCAGGCCTCGAATATACGCAGGCACTTCTGGGAGGAAGTGACGGTCAACACAAGCTCGGATGAGGATTTCGAAGAAACGTTCTTCAGCATTAATCAGCAGGCCGCGCTGTTATCGGAGCGGGAGCGGACTCACGAGAAACGGCGCCAGCAATGGAAAAGCCTGAAACGGCTTCAACAGTCTCCCTATTTCGGACGTATTGATTTTAAGGAGAGCGATATGAATGAGGCGGAACAGGTCTATATCGGCCTGTCGTCCTTCTTGGCATCGGACGGGATGAACTTCCTGGTCTACGATTGGCGGACGCCGATTGCAAGCCTCTATTACGATTATTCTCCGGGTCCGGCTTCCTACGCGACGCCAGGCGGACATATTCACGGAGATATGGAGCTTAAACGGCAGTATCGGATAAAAGACGGAAAGCTCCTCAATTTCTTTGACGCGAGCGTAACGATAGGCGATTCGATGCTGCAGCAGGTGCTTGGCCAAGGCGCCAATAACCAGATGAAAAGCATCGTGGCGACCATTCAGAAGGAACAAAACGCGATTATCCGCAATGATGCCAGCCGGATGCTGATCGTGCAGGGAGTCGCCGGAAGCGGGAAAACCTCGGCTGCCCTTCAGCGGGCAGCGTATTTGCTTTATAAACATAGGGAGCGGCTTACGGCTGACCAGATCGTTCTTTTTTCGCCGAATCCGATGTTCAACAGTTACGTATCTACCGTTCTTCCCGAGCTTGGCGAGGAAAACATGCAGCAGACGACCTTCCAGGAATATTTGGACTACTGGCTTGGTTCAGCGATGAAGCTGGAGGATCCGTTTGAACAAATCGAATACGTGCTTACGCAGGAGTCGGCGGTCGGTTACGAAGCGCGGGTTGACGGTATCCGGTACAAAGCATCCGAAGCTTTCCTGCATTCGCTGCAGAAGTACGCGGTATGGTTAAGCAAGGAAGGCATGTTGTTTAAGAGCATACGTTTCCGGGACCGCGAACTGATTACTTCGAAGCAATTATACGAGCAATTTTACGGTTATGACGCGTCTGTCCGCCTGGCTAACCGGATTATCCTGCTGCAGGAATGGGTATTAAAGGAGCTGCGGAAATTTGCGCGCAATGAGCTGGCGGCGGAGTGGGTAGACCAAGAGCTTGATTACCTTGATAATGACCAATACGTGGAGGCTTACAGCGAGATCTTGAAGAGGTTCCAGCGCGACGAAGAGCTGTTTGATGTTTCCGAACGTTATGCGAAAGCACTGGACCGAGCGAACAAGTTTACGAATCAAGGCGAGGATCAAATCTTCGACTTCTCCGAACAGCAGGAAGACCTGCTGCGCCAAATGATCGTGAAGGAGCATTTCAAGCCTTTGCGCAGGATGGTGAAGAAAATGAAGTTCGTAAATGTGAACGGTCTTTACTCGCAGCTGTTTGACGAAGAGGAATCGGCCTATAACCGTATGACCGAAGGTGCCGAAGTGCCTGCTAACTGGCCGGAGATTTGCAGGCAAACGAAGGAGAAGCTAGACAATCAGGAGTTGTTTTATGAAGACGCAACGCCTTATCTGTTCCTGAAAGAATTGATTGAAGGTTCCCGGATGAATACGGTTGTCCGCCATATCTTCGTGGATGAAGGCCAGGATTATTCGCCATTCCAATATGCGTTCCTGAAAAAGCTGTTCCCGAATGCCCGCATGACCGTGCTTGGCGATTTCGGGCAGGCGATCTTTACTCAATCTTCCAAGCTGGGGGGAGGAGATTCTCCGCTGCTTAAGTTATACGGAGAAGAGAACTCCACGCTTATCCCGCTTTTGCAGAGCTACCGTTCGACGAAAGAGATCGTGGAGTTCACTCGGCTCATGCTCCCTGGAGGCGAAGAGATTGTTCCGTTCGAGCGACATGGCAAAAAGCCGTTGATTACAACGGCTGGAAGCCGTGAAGCACTGCTTCGCCAGCTTGTTCACGATCTTGAATCGCTCAAGGCGGAAGGTAACCGTTCGATTGCCGTTATCGCGAAAAACGCAGCCGAGAGCAAGGAAGCTTACGAGGCGTTAACCTCATACGGAATGGAAGATATTCGCCTGGTAACGACGGAAACCTTAACCTTCGAATCCGGAATTATGGTTATCCCGGCTTATCTGGCCAAAGGCGTGGAGTTTGACGCCGTCGCAATCTATGACGCATCGTCGAAGTCTTATAACCGCGAAAGCGAAAGGAAGCTGTTCTATACGGCGTGCACTCGCGCGATGCATCAGCTAAACCTTTATATTTGCGGGGAATGGGCGCCATATCTGAAATCCTTAAGAAGTGAGCTATACGAGCTTCAAGCTTTGGAATAAGCATCGGCCAGTTCCGAGAAGTACCGGGTGGTACAATCCCGAAACGAAGCGGCAGCTTGAGTCAGGTACCGTCCCTTGGGCCAATGAAGCGAGATGGATCGTTCGCAATAGCCTTCCTTCAGGGGGATGGTGACCACGTCGGATCCGGTTGAGCCTCCCCAGGTGATGGCCGGAAGAAAAGCAAGACCTTGACCGGCCCGAATGAGACCGCGGACAGTGGCCGGATCGTCGCTTTCGAACTGAATGTGCGGAGTAAATCCGGCAAGCCTGCAGAAAGCATCCGTAGTCTCGCGCAGCGATTTGCCGGGAGGAAGGCTGATGAATCGTTCCTCTTTCAATTCCTCCAGGCTGATCCGGTCGCGCTTAGCAAGACGATGCTCGGAAGGCAGCGCAACGACAATCTTCTCCCGCAGCAAGGCGACCGAATGGCAGCCGGGAGGAGGAACAGCGCCGTCTGACAGGCATAAATCGAAGTCAAAAGCGTGTTCGCTTGGCAACGCATGCTGAAGCAAATGGAATTGCGTATCCGGCTTGCTCTTGCGGTATTCGGCAAGGAGTCCCGGGAGGAGATGAGAGGAGACGCGTACATCCAGCGTGATGTATTCGGAAGGAGATTCAACTAAATCCTGCAGCTCTCGCTTCCCATCCTCCAAAGCTTGAAGCGCGATATCCACTTTGCTTAGAAAATGTATGCCATGCTCGTTAAGCCGGATTGATTTGTTGGTGCGCTCGAACAGCTTTACTCCCAGCTCCGCTTCGAGGGAAGCGATCGTTTTGCTAAGAGCAGGCTGAGAGATATGCAAATGCCGTGCAGCTTGCGTCATATGCTGCAAACGCGCGGTCGTCTGAAAATATTTTAATTGCAGGAGCTCCAATGGACTCACCTTAGCTTTCTTATTCGTTATAACCTGTAGTTTATAGTTGCTATGCCTAAATATATATTAGAGTTCATGGATTCTCAAGACTATAATGGTCACATCACAATACGGATGGGAGAATGGCTCTAGTGATTATTCAAACGTCATCTGGACAGGTAAAAGGCGTTCAATTAAACGGATGTTACGTATATAGAGGGATTCCGTATGCGCAAGCTCCGGTTGGAGTGCTGAGGTTCAAGCCGCCTCAAGCCCCTCCGGCATGGGAGGGAGTCCGGGACTGCGGTACTTTTGGGCCAATCGCCTACCAGAATGTTGACCCTAACCGTTCTTTGCCGGAGCTTGCGTACTCGGAGGACTGTCTGAATCTGAATGTCTGGACGTCCGGTCCTGCTGAGCGGCTTCGTCCTGTTCTTGTTTATATCCATGGCGGCGGTTTTATAGGCGGGAAAGGTGCGGACTGCGACGGCAGCCGTTATACCGCGGAAGAAGATTTTGTATTCGTCTCGCTGAACTACCGGCTGGGAGCGCTGGGTTTTCTTGCCTTGGAAGAGGTTCTTGGCGAGGAATACGCGACATCCGGAAATAACGGCATGCTGGACATTATCGCGGCGCTGCACTGGGTAAAGAGCAATATTGCTGCCTTTGGCGGCGATCCTGCCCGCGTGACCGTGATGGGGAATTCCGCCGGTGCCAAGTGTACGGCAACCTTGTACGCCATGCAGACTGCGGAAGGACTGTTTCAACGGGCAGTAGCCCAAAGCGGGGCTACGCAATCCATAAGGGACAGGAAGACGGCTGCCTTAACAACTAGCCGACTTATTAATGCGTTAGGGCTGAAGCCGGAGGAAGCGGGGCGGCTTCTCGAACTGCCGGCTGAGCAGCTGATCTCGGCTCAGATGAAGGTAGGACCGGACACGGCCGGAAACCTTCATATGTTTGGTCCCGTTGCGGACGGCAATCTTATTCCTTTTAATCCGATTCAGTATCTCAAAGAAGCAGAGAACCTGCCGCCGCTCTTGATCGGTACAAACGAGGACGAAGCGGCAATGTTCATCTATTATGATCCGGGCCTTCAGAAGCCTAATGCAGACACGCTAAGTAGACTGTTTGGCGAGAATCAGCAGGAGGTGTGGCATTCCTTCTTCCGTCATTCCGAGACGATACCCGTGGAAAAGGCATGGAGCAAAGCGTTAACCGAGCATCTGTATGCGATTGGCTGCATGCAGCTCGCGCAAGCGGTTGCGGCTTCGGGTGCGCCGGTATGGATGTACAGGCTGACGTACGGAGGCTGGCTTGGGGCTATTCACGGTTACGAAGGAAGCTTGATTAACCATGCGGAAAACAAAGCGCGAGATCTCTCCAATGAAGCAAACGATCCCTATTTCATTGCGGATGAAGCCGCAGGCCTGGCTGCCGGCATGCGCGCAGGGTGGAACGCGTTCATCCGCTGCGGTGACCCGAATACCCCTGAGCTGCCCGCATGGCCGGAGTATGGTCCTGATCAATCCGTCTTGATGCTTCAGCTGGATAGCTTTGTTCAAGAGAACTTAACGCCGCCATTCGGGATTTCCGTGCAGCATCAGGTTTGGAGGACGTAAGAGATGATTTTTGTTGAAGTGACAGCTGCGATGCTGCTTCTAGGGCTACTGCTTGGATTTGTTGGGGCAGGGGGATCGGGTTTTATTATTGCGATCTTAACGGTTGCATTTGGTTATCCGATTCATACGGCGCTTGGCACGGCTCTTGCGGCTATGTTTTTTTCTTCGTTATCCGGGTCTGTCAGTCATTACCGCGAAGGCAATATGATTCTGAAGACCGGCGCCATTGTTGGCCTGGCAGGCGCGGCAGGCGCTTGGGTCAGCTCTGGCTGGTCTTCCTTTATTCCTGAGGATAAGTTAGGCTGGATGACTTCGGGCATGCTGTTCAGCTCCGGTCTGGCTCTATGGTTCAGAATGGCCTATCAGGCTAAGAATGGCGGGAAAAGCCCTTCTGCTCCCATGCAGACAAGCGGGATGAAATTCTATGCGTCGGCTGCCTTTATCGGTTTAGTCACAGGGGCATTGTCCGGACTGTTCGGGATTGGCTCAACGCCTTTTATCCAGCTCGGTCTTATGCTGATTCTTGGCATGTCCATGCGTTTCGCGGCAGGAACGACTATGCTCGTTATTATGCCTATCGCATTAGCGGGGGGAGCCGGTTATTACTCTGTCGGCTATCTGGACATTCAATTGCTTATCGCCGTTGTAATAGGCACGATGCTTGGCTCTTATATCGGTGCGAAATTTACGAAACGCGTGCCGGCGGTAATGCTCAAGACCTGCATGGTGTTGACTCCAATGCTTGGCGCTGCGATTTTGCTTATTTGAAAAGGATACCCGATGCTTGACAGCGAACTCCTTACTATCCTAATGCGATTGAAGGGGGCTAAATGCAAGTGAGCAAGGATACTGCGTTAATGGTTATTGATGTTCAGAACGGCATGTTTCTCGAGGAGTATCCCATCCACGAAGATGAAAAGCTGTTAAACCGTATTAACCTGCTCCTCGCCAAAGCGCGGGAAAGCCGGATTCCGGTTATCTATGTGCAGCATAATGAGGAAAAGGGAACTCCGCTCGAGACCCATACTCCGGGATGGGAGATTCATTCTGCCATCGCGCCGGCAGCTAAAGATCTTATCATTCAGAAATACGTGCCGGATTCTTTCCACGAGACCAATCTTCAGGAGAAACTGACCTCCAAAGGAATTAAAAAGCTGGTCCTGTCCGGTCTGCAAACGGATTATTGCATTGACGCGACATGCCGGCGGGCGGTTGAGCTGGGTTATGAGGTTACAATCGTAAAGGATGCTCATAGCACATGCGGACAAGACTCCCGCAGCGCGGAACAGATTATTGACGAGTACAACCAGTCGTTTGCCGAACGGGTCAATCTCCTTGAAGCATCAGAGATTGAATTTAATTAGTGGTGTTAATTATTAATCACACGAACAATGAAGGAGTCTGCCGAACAGATGGGTTATGTCGAAGAAGTAACCAAGGACTTATATCAATACCTTCCTCCACTAACGGGCAAGGATGACCTGGATTCGTTCTGGAGCGCTACGATTGAACAGGCCAAGTCTGTGCCGCTTGAGCCGGAGCGAACCGAAATTAATTATTCCAGCAAGCATGTAAAAGTTTATGATATCGCGTTTAACGGCTTGGATGAAACAAGAATCCGCGGCTGGCTAATTGTCCCCGCCTTTCTCAAGCAAGAGAAATATCCGTGCCTAATCCATTACCATGGCTTCTCGGGAAGCCGGGGAGAGCCTGCAGGCCATATGCATTGGGTGATGATGGGTATGGCTGTTCTTGCGGTGGACTGCCGGGACCAGGGAGGTCCAACGGGCAACAGCGCCAGCTATACGCATGGCTTCCTCTCGAATGTCGCCAGCAAAGGCGTACATAACAAATGGGAATATTATTACCGGTATGCCTACATGGACTGCCTTAAAGCCATTGATTTTGCTTGTGCGCAGTCGGATATAGATGCCGACAAAATAATCATTGAAGGCGGAAGTCAAGGCGGAGCGTTAGGCATGGCGGTCGTAGCGCTGGACAACCGTCCGAAGCTGGCTATGGTGGATGTTCCGAGCAACAGCAATCTGGTAGCCCGGATTGAAGGGAATCATGGCGCATTTGGCGCGGTAGCCGAATATTTGAAGCGTCATCCGGAACAAACCGATCTTGTCATGGACAACTTAAGCTATTTCGATACGATGAATCTGGCCCACCGGATTGCTTGCCCGGTGCTTGCCTCGGTTGCGCTTAAGGACGAGACTTGTCCGGCCCAAATGTATTTTGCCACCTACAATCGCATTCAAACGGAGAAAGAGATCGTCATTTATCCGTTTAACGGGCATGAAGGCGGAGGCGGCAGACAGACCGAAGTGAAGCTGGCCTATTTGGCCGAACATTTCAGCGGATGGTTTGAATAAGGAAAAACAAAAGGAGACTATGACCAACGGTATCTCGTTGGTCATAGTCTCCTTTTTGGTTTACGGCAAAGTGGTGAGATACGGCTTCACCGTTCTGGGCAATCGATAATTGCTTGATGCATTACCCCGCATTAGTAGTTGGTCTATTTATTTGACAAACTGTCTATTACAGAACTATAATTTTAATGAACAGTTGTACAATAACTTATTGGAGGGGTTCATATGCGTTTGGAAGGCAGAGTAGCGATTGTAACGGGCGCGGCATCGGGAATGGGGAAAGCCATTGCGGAGTTATATGCGAAAGAAGGGGCTAAAGTCGTAGTTTCCGATCTTAATCTTGAAGGCGCCGAAGTTGTCGCAGCAGGTATCCAATCAAATGGCGGACAAGCCATCGCCGTAAAAACAAACGTTGCGGACCTGAGCGATATTAACGCCATGATTGACACGGCTGTGCAGCAATACGGAACGCTCGATATTCTGGTTAACAACGCGGGCATCATGGATAACATGGCCGCTATCGGCGATGTTGATGATGATAGATGGGACCTTATTTTCGATATCAATACTAAAGGCGTTATGCGCGCGATTCGGAAGGCGATTCCGATCTTCCTTGAGAAGGGTAAAGGCGTAATCATCAATACGGCATCCACGGGCGGCTTCAGCGGGGCGCATGCAGGCGCTGCCTATACCGCATCCAAACACGCGGTTATCGGAATCACGAAGAATACCGGCTTTATGTACGCGCAGAAGGGTATCCGCTGCAATGCGATTGCCCCAGGCGCGACCATGACGAACATTACGGCTTCGATGAACAATATTAACGAGTTTGGGGCTTCCCGCACGAAAGTGACGCAAGGTGTAATCCCGCGCGTTGGTCAACCGGAGGAGATCGCTCAGGTGGCGTTGTTCCTGGCTTCGGATGAATCCAACTTCGTAAACGGGGTTGTTCTTGCCGCAGACGCAGGCTGGACGGCAGGCTTCTAATCCATTTCTTAAAAGAAGAGTTGCAACCGTTAGGTTTGCAACTTTTTTTCTGCTCATATGATGCTATACTTATAGGACTGGAATTTGCGATAAACCGACAGTCATGAGGTGTAGTAGGACAATGAACGAGAATGATCTTAGAATTATAAAGACAAAGAGGGCTTTGCATGAGGCTTTGCTTGCCTTACTCAAGAGGCAGACGTTGGAGTCCATCTCCGTCTCCGTGCTGTGCCGGGAGGCCGGCGTCAATCGGGGAACCTTTTATTTGCATTACAACGATGTAGGCGCATTATTCGACGAGCATCTGAATAGCTTGCTCAAGGATCTGGAGGAGTCTTACTACGAGCCTTACCGGCATGTGACCGAACTCAATCACAGCTTGCTCGACCCTGGAACCATCCGTATTTTCCACCATGTGAAGAAGTACCAGCCCTTCTATGAAATCGTGTTTGACAAAAGATCTTCTATTTCCTACTACTACTCTTTATTCGAGAAGATTAAGGCACTTATCATTGAAAGCACGGGGCTAAGCGGACAGAGCAACTCGTTTATTGTTGCCTACCAAGTAAATGCAATCATGGGACTATTGATTCAATGGAATGAAGAAGGCTTCAGCCAGACGCCTGAGCATATGAGCGGACAGTTAAGCCATATCTTCAAAACGATGTATCAAGCCCCAGCCCAATAAAACAAGAAACCGCGGCGTTGGTACGCGGTTTTTTATTTTGCTCTACACTGAAAAAATAAATTGCTTGACTTTCCTCTGCGTTCATACGGGGGCTTGACAGCCGTGTGCTATAGTAAAAAGCGAATGAACGTTTCATGGGAGGCAAAAATGTTTCAATATAACGATCAAACCTATACAGGCGTCAACTTCGGCGCGCAAGATTTAAGATTCGGCGAGCTGATCAACTGTACGTTCGTCCGCTGCTCGTTCGCGGGCGGTTCTTTGGAAGAACTGAGTTCCATCAACTGCAGGTTCGTCGAATGCGATTTCCGCGGCGCTATGCTAAACGGTTCGATTCATAAGGAATCCGCGTTCGAAAACTGCAATTTTAGCGGAGCGAATCTGTTTGTCGTGAAATTTGACGCATGCAAGATGACGGGCTCGGATTTCACCAACTCCACGATGGACGGAATCAGCATCATTCAAGGTGATTGGTCATACACCAACCTTCGTCATGCGCGGCTAGTGAAGCAGGATCTGAGGGGAATCAAGTTTCATGAGGCCGATCTGTCCGGCGCGAACTTGGAGAAAGCCGATCTGCGGGACTCCGATCTGTCGATGGCCGTGCTGGCTAAAGCGAAGCTGCAAGATACCGACGTAAGAGGGGCAAAGATGGAGGGGGTCGATTTCAAATCCATCTCGGTTGCCGGCTTGCGAATGGACCGTGAGCAAACCGTCTTATTTGCGATGTCTCATGGAGCGAAGATAAAGTAAGACTGAAGAACACCTTTTAAACCCGCAGCCTAAAGAACCGTACTATTGATAGCACGGTTCTTTAGGCTGTGCATGTTTTTTCCAAGCCGTTGGCATCCTAAGGAAATCAAGGGGAGGAGAGCGGACATGAAACAAACCTTCTTCTTTATTCTGATTTTTGTGCTGGTAAGTGCTTTGGAAATTTTATGTCTGTTCCAGAACGAACAATGGGATTTTCTTGTGATGTATTCGCAACGGAAAAAGCTGGCGGCAGCATGCTTGCTGATTCTGTTTGCCATCGTTTATTCCGCGGTGATGGATTGGAAAGACAGGAAAAAGCCTCAGTTAAAGGGGAGCGAATGACGTGATCAGAAAAATGGACAGCTATTCTCCCTTGCAAATTTTCGTTGTCATCTTCTTGTTTTTGGAAGGAACGGCAATTTTAATAAATCTGGCACCCGACCTGGGACGGGATGCATGGATTGCAACGCTCTTCTGCACCTTTATCGGCATGTTTCTGATCTGGTGGTTTTTCTTCCTGCTTCGGAATACCAATCAGAAAAATATTTACGGCGTCTTCCAGCAAGCTCTGGGAAAGATAGGCGGTTCGATTGTTGGTGTTGTCTATATTACTTATTTCATCTATATCTGCGCACGAGATATGAGGGATTTCTCCGAATTAATTACAAACGCCGTGCTTCCTTCCGTTCCCTTGGAATGGACTACGTTATGCTTTGCGGCAACGGTTATTTACGTGTTATGGAGCGGCGTTCAAAATTTCCTTAATTTATTTGTCCTTTTCGGTTATGTATTTGCAGCTATCTTTATTGTGTTTCTTGTTCTCGTCATCGCGGACGGCGAGCTTGATTTCCACAACCTGCTGCCGATTATGGGCGACGGTATCGGTCCCATGCTCCCGTCAACCTTTACGCAAGTTCTCGAATTTCCTTTCGGCGAGCTTATTGCCTTCACTGCTTTTGCAGGCATGCTGTATCCGAATCTTTCCGGGAAAGTGATGAGGGCAAGCCTACTCTCCGTCCTTGCGGCAGGCATAATTCTGACGGTAACGCTTATCTTGGAGCTCGTGACGTTTGGCCCTTCAATACGCGAACGAGCCATGTTTCCGCTTGTCAGCGCGTCGAGGAATATATCAATCGGCAACTTTATTGAACGCATTGAGATGATTGTCATATTTGCCATCTTGCTCGCCGCCATTGTCAAGGTTTGCATTTTCGCTTACGCAGCCTTGCAAGGGGTTGTCTGGTATACGGGGAAATCCTATACCAGCCTTATTATTCCTTACGTGCTGCTGACTGCCGAAATTTCTTATTACGTATCCAACAATATGTCGGACCATATCATGGTTGGACTGAGCTTTGTTCCGATATATATCCATATCCCGCTTCAATTTGCAGTGCCGGCTATACTGCTTGTCTTCATCAAGATGAGATCCCGATGGAGGAAACGAAATGACCAAACCGCTGTATGAAACATGGGATGAGTTGGAGGAAACGTTCGAACAAACCTTTGGGAAAACAACGGACTTCGTAAAAGTACCCGTCTTGTTCAACGGACGAAAATGCTGGATCCTGTATTATTCCAGCCTCGTCGGCAGCAGCGATTTGTCCAGCCATCTGACGCTGCCATTTAATCTGCATGCGGGAAAATCGGAAAATTTGGAGCAATTCCGCGCAACCGCGCTAGCTTCTTTAAACTACATGTACATAAACGATTGGAGCATGATCGCAAGGCAATTGAACAAAAACTCCGTCTGCATTCTGGCAGAAGGGGAGCAGGAGGCCCTTACGGTTGAAATTGGCGGGTATGCGGAGCGCAGTTTAAGCGAGCCTGTTATTCAGCCAAGCATATTCGGGCCGAAAATTGCGTTTACCGAATCGGTTGTGACCAATATCAGCATTCTGCGTAGAATTTTGCGAACAAAATCGCTGCAAATCGAGTCCTACGACATTTCAAGCGATATGGTAACGGGCGCCGTTCTGGTCTATTTGGAGGATGTGATCGAGCCGGAACTGCTTCAGGAAGCCAAACGAAGAATTCAGTCATTGGAAGGGAAGAAAGTAACGACCTATACTCATTTGATGGAAGAGCTCCGGGATAATAAAAAAACGAATTTCTTTCCAACCTTAATGATTACCGAACGTCAGGATGCTTGCATCGCCCAGCTAATGGAGGGAAGAGCCGTTGTTTTTATCGACGGTAGCCCCAGCGGAATTATTCTGCCGGCCGTATTCCAGGACTTCTTCAGATCGTCTGAGGACGCTTATCTCCCTAGGCCGATGATGGTTTTTTTGAGGGTGCTTAGATATTGCGCGTTTTTCATCTCGCTGCTGCTTCCCGGAATTTACATCGGAGTGATCAACTACAATTACGAGATCATACCCATTAATCTTGCGATTGAAATTGCGGGCCTTCGCAGCAATCTTCCTTTCCCGTCGGTTATCGAACTGTTGCTGGTTGAAGCCGCATTCGAAATTATGAGGGAGGGTTCGATCCGGATGCCCAAGATTGTTGGCAATGCGTTAACCGTAGTGGGGGCATTGGTTATCGGGGATGCGGCCGTTCAAGCGGGAATCGTCTCGATCGTCGTGATTATCGTCGTGGCCTTTACGGGATTAAGCAGCTACGCGTTTCCGTATTATAATTTTGCGTTCAGCGTCAGATTGCTGCGATTCATCTTCATAGGTGTTGCAAGCATTCTCGGTATTTACGGCGTATTCCTGGGATGCATCATTCTATTTGCGTATCTCGTTAACCGGCGCTCGTTCGGATACCCTTATTTGCAATGGAATGCCAAGAGGTCCTAATCATGAACCCGTTCAAAAAGATAATGGCCGGCCTGCTCGGCTTGACATTGGTTGCGTTGTTGGGCGGATGCGGTGACCGGGTTGAACCCGGCCACTTGCTGGTTATTACCGCGGTTGGGGTAACTAAGGGCGAAAAAGGAAAATACCACTTTTATTTCGAAGGGATAAACCCTTCCGAATTTACGGAAACCAAACGTCAGAGCATATCCAATTCCTTTTTGTTTGATAATGAAGCGGATGCCTTGTCAGGTGCAATCAGCGCAATCTCGCAGGAAATACCGCTTAAACCGGAATTCAGCCACATGCAGTTAATGGCTGTCGATAGGGAGCTTCTGCAGCAAGGCGATTACGATTATATGGATTTCGCCGACCGCTTCGACCAAATTCGCAACAATCTGACTGTCGTTGCCGTCAACGGAAAAGATATAAAGCATATTTTCTCCACCGCGTCACCGGGTTTAACGGTCCCTTCATTTGGGATTCTCATGCAGCTTAACGAGCTGCACGAGAAGGTAGGAGGCAACTACCCGACAACCTTGCTGCGATTTATGAAGAATCTGACGGAAACCGGCAGTAATCCTGTTCTTCCGCTCGTGCAGATCAAAAATTCAAGCGAGAAGGCAGAGACGATGGATTACGCCAAGGAACTCAATAAACAGACGAGCATGGATTTGCATGCCATTGCCGTCTTCCGGGAAGAGAAGATGGTTGGCGAGCTAAGAAACCTTGAAGCCAGGAATGTGATTGTTCTCCGGGATCAAGCAAAGAACACGATTTATAACTATAGCTGCAGCCCGAATAAATATATAAGCATTGCTTTGCAGTATATTGCCGTTAAGAAAAAAGTAGTTTATCAAACGGATAAACCAACCCTCAAGGTATACATGCATGCCACGGGGACGATTAACTCGATTCAATGCGCGGATTACTTTACCGGAAAGTCCAAGGACTATATGAGGATCAACAAGGAATTGGATAAAACCATCGAAACGGAATTAGCTTCCACGATCATTAAGGCGCAGAAAAAATACAAATCCGATATTTTCGGCTTTGGCGAGAAGCTGCGAATGTCCGATTACAAGAAGTTCAAAGAAGTGAAAGACCGGTGGGACGATGAATTTGCCGGTGCTAGCGTCGAGGTCGTCGTCCACGTCAATGTTCAGCGCTCAGGCATCAGGGGTGAACCGTTTATGAATCGCATTAAGAACAAGAAGTACTAAGGCTGGCAACATTCATCGTTTGCTTCTCGTTAAAAGAGTAATATCTGGCAATCGTTTTACCGGGGAGAGGTAGAGATGAAGAGAACAATAGTTTCCAAAATGCTTGTTATTGCTTTGACGCTTAGTATGGCGGCCATCCTGCTAAGCGTGTTTGCATTGGGGTATTTGCTCAGTAAGATTTGAAATTTGCGCGCAGACGAATAAAAAAACCGCTTGACGGTGCATTCTAATCGAAGCTATTATAGACACATGAAGTCTGTGATTGGGAGCTCATCATGAAATATTCAAAAGCGACGAACTACGCTTTACACACTATGGCCTTTCTCATTGCTGCAGCACCGGACAGACCGGTTGGCGTTCAGCAGCTTGCGGATAAGCAAGGCGTTTCACCTACGTACCTTTCGAAGATTCTGACCAAGCTGGTCAAAGCGGGGCTGATTGAGTCGGCTTCCGGAGCAAATGGCGGTTACCGTGCGAGAGGGAAAAAGGAAGACATTTCTTTTCTGGACGTCATTCAAGCGATTGAAGGGACCGCTTCGATCTTTGAATGCTGCCATAGCGAGAATCCGGAATGCCGCATTCATCGGGTGATGCTGTCGGCTGAAGATGCCATGGATCAACATTTGAGAAATACGAAGCTTGTGGATTTGATGAAATAAAGCTGCATTGCCTTGGCGCTTAACGAGGCAATGTCCTTTATTTATCTTAATTACAGACATTATGAGTCTATAAAGTCTATGAAAGACATTGACAAGGAGGATTATTCATTTATGAGATACGATGTTGCCATTATCGGAGGCGGGCCGGCGGGCCTAAACGCAGCACTTGTGCTGGGCAGGGCAAGAAAGACGGTTGCCATATTCGACAACGCGCAGCCAAGGAACAGGGTAACGCATGCTTCACACGGATTTATTACGAGGGACGGAGTTAAACCGGCGGAATTCCGGCGTATTGCTTATGAAGAAGTACTTGGTTACCCGACGGTTAAGCATTTGGAGATTGCTGTGACGGATATCAGGAGGTCGGAAGATGGATTCGTCATTTACACTTCGGCAGGAGAAGAGGTTCAAGCGGGCAAAATCATCTTGTCGGGAGGACTAAGGGAGCAACTGCCGGAGATTAAAGACATCAAGGATTATTACGGGAAAAGCCTATTCGCCTGCCCCTTCTGCGACGGCTGGGAGTTAAGAGATCAAGCGCTGGTCATCATCTCGGATCAACCGCATGCCTTCCATAAAGTCAAGCTGCTTCAGAACTGGAGCCGCGACTGTATCGTATGCACGAACGGCACGGCAGCAGCTCTGGATGCTGAACAGCGTGAGCAGCTTGCAGCAAGGGGGATTACCGTTATCGATACGCCAATCTCGTCTTTGTCCGGCCAAAACGGCATGCTGGAGCGGGTTTATTTTACGGACGGTACTTCAATTGAACGCAGCGGGGGCTTCATTGATCCGGCTCAGATTCCAAACCTCGACTTTAGAGAGGCATTAGGATATGAGACGAGTGACACCGGAGCGATTATGACGAATGAGATGGGGAAAACGACGGCTGAAGGCGTGTATGCCGCGGGTGATACCGCTTATGTAATGCCTTCGCAATTGATTTATGCCGCTGCTTCGGGCAGCAAGGCGGCTATGGCCGTGATGGCGGATCTGACGGAAGAGAATTGGAAGGTGCTGTAAAGGGTTTTTATTCTCCTTGCCGAATACTTTCGGGATAACGATTTCCAATTTATCCGGAGGAGGACTGCGTTTTGCCTTTCTTTTTGAGGACAATGATGAAGGTGCTGCGGGTACCCAAACGAACCATCTTCATTGTGGTCATCGCCTTTGTATTCGGCAGCGCCACTATTGCATACGCCATTGAGCCAACGACCTTTCATACTTGGTTTAACGCGCTTTATTGGGTTATGACCACGATGGCGACGGTTGGGTACGGCGATTATTTCGCGAAAACCGTATGGGGTAAAATCTTTACTTTGTTTATTTATGTATTCGGCATCGGTCTGCTCAGCTTGGTTATCGGCAAAATCATCGATCTCTTATCAACGGTTTATAAACATTGGGAGGCAGGGGAATTGAATTTTCACGGAAAAGATCACATCATCCTCATTAATTGGAGCAAGAAAGCCCAATATGCGATTGAAGAGATTCTGTCCTTCTCGCCAACCTCTCATATCGTTGTAATCGATGAATCCGATAAGCATCCCGTAACAGGCCGTCCCGAGATTCATTTTATAAGCGGGGACCCTTCCTCGGAAGAAATACTGGAGAAGGCGATGCTCAAACAGGCGAAGGCCGTTATTATATTCGCGGATACGCGGATCGACGAGCCTGCGCTTGCGGACGGCAAGACGCTGTTGATTGCCTCCAGTATCGAACGGCTCCATCCCGCTATCCACACAACGGTGGAGATAACGCAGGAGAAGAATACGAAAAATTTCCGGCATGTACATGTCAATGATTTTGTACTATCCTACGATGCCGTCTCAAGGCTGGCTGTCCGGGCTGCGCTTCAGCAAGGAAGCTCGGAAATCATTAACCAGTTAATCCGGCGTGAAGTGGGAGACGATATTTATGAAATTCCGGTCAGACCGGAATGGAAAACCTATAAGGATGCCTTCCAGGGTACATTGGAGTATGGCGCAACGCTCCTGTCCGATCGGGGGGATCTTGGCATAAACCGCAAACTAAACGATCCGATTCCGCCGGATGCGAGATTATACGTCGTATCGGATGAGCTGACCTACCGGAAGCTGCTGACAACCTAGAAGTTATAAGGAGATTGAGGAATGACTGAATTTTGGGAAGCAAGCTTTGTTGAGAATCAGACGATGTGGGGCTTTGAACCTTCCGACTCTTCAATTCTGACAAAGGATTTTTTCCTTGAAAAGAACGTGAAGGATATCTTAATACCCGGTATCGGGTATGGGAGAAACGCAAAGATTTTTACAGACAATGGCATACAAGTAACGGGGATCGAGATTTCCGGGACGGCCATTAACCTGGCAAAAGAAGCCGGATTGCCCATTCCGATCTTTCATGGTTCAGTAGCGGAAATGCCTTTCGATAACAAGCGGTATGACGGGGTATACAGTTATGCGCTTATTCATCTACTGAATCGTGAGGAGCGAGAAAAGTTTATCAAGGATTGCTACAACCAGTTAAAACCGGGCGGTTATATGGTTTTCACTACGATATCCAAGGATGCTCCGATGTTCGGAAAGGGTAAACAGCTGGACAAGGACTATTATGAGATCATGGAAGATCTCAAGATGTTCTTTTACGATACTGACTCGGTTCGGCAAGAGTTCGGGCATTACGGGCTGTTCGAAATATCCGAAATTGAAGAGCCTAACAAACACGCTCTCAATAAACCTTCTTTTAAATTTATCATGATAAAATGTCAAAAAGATAAATGACGTACGAAACGGCAGCCTTCGCTGTCGTTTTTATTTTGCAGACCGTTATAATAGATAAGGTGGAAGGAGTGTATTCATGAAGGTTATCGTTATTGGAGCGGGGATTCTTGGCGCATCGACGGCTTACCAATTGGCGAAGTCCGGTGCCGAGGTTCTGATTATAGATCGCAAAGACAAGGGACAAGCTACGGATGCCGCGGCCGGCATCATCTGTCCATGGCTGTCGCAAAGACGGAATAAAGCCTGGTACGAGCTGGTCAAAGGCGGAGCGCGTTATTACCCGGCGTTAATCGCGGAATTGGAAGCAGAAGGGGAGACCGATACCGGGTACGCCCGGGTAGGTGCCCTCAGCATACATGCGGATCCGGATAAAATCGCAAAAATGTCGGAGCGTGCTTACGCCAAGCGGCAAGACGCGCCGGAAATCGGCAGTATAACTTCCCTTGACGAGAACGCGACAAGGGAGCGGTTCCCGCTGCTCGCGGAAGGCTATTCTTCCGTTCATATCGGCGGAGCTGCGCGGGTGGACGGCCGGGCGCTTCGCGATGCGCTTATCCGTTCGGCGATTCGGAACGGGGCGGAATTTATTTTCGGTGACGCTAGAATGGCATTCGAGACGAGCAGGGTTACAGGCGTAATGATAGGTTCGACTTTCTATGGGGCAGACAAGGTTGTCGTATGCGCCGGAGCTTGGGCAGGAGCTTTGCTGCAGCCTCTTGGGCTGGATTTCCAAGTCAACTACCAGAAAGCTCAAATCATGCATGTGGAGCTGCTAAACAGAGAGTATCAGACGGGCAGCTGGCCAGTTATTATGCCGCCTACGGATCAGTACCTTCTTGGCTTTGACGAGCAGCGAATCGTCATTGGGGCGACTCACGAGAACGATATTACCGGTTATGATACGCGGGTAACGCCTGGAGGTATGCAAGAGGTATTAAATAAAGGCCTAACTCTTGCTCCGGAGCTTGCAAACAGTACATTCCTGGAGATGCGCGTCGGCTTCCGGCCTTTTACGGCAGATTTCCTGCCGGTGTTTGGAGCCGTTCCGGGTTGGGATAATCTTCTTGCGGGCAATGGATTAGGCGCTTCAGGCTTAACGGCCGGTCCGTTTATCGGGAGCCAGCTTGCGAAGCTCGCTTTGGGGATGGAACTAGAAATTGATCCGGCTCTTTATGAGGTGCGTAAAGCACTGGGGGAGCCTAGCGCCGAATAGAGGAAAATAGAGGAAAGGCAGTCCGAGGGACTGCCTTTTTTGCGTTTTATTTTTATTTCGCTTGAAGGGTATGGTTCGCGTGATATTCGCGGTAGGTCGGGTTTTCGCCGCATATCATAAGGCCTTGTCCCCAGTTGACATGCGTGTCTATCGTTGGGACATCCATCGGATCGCGATATTGGAAAAGAACGTTGCGGCGGTTGCGGGTACTGCGGTTAACGTCCGAGCCGTGAACCGTCAAATAGTTGAAGAAGAGAACATCGCCGGCTTTGGCTGGGCAAGGCGTCGCCATCGAGATCGGATATTCCCGGTGATCGAGGTAATGGCGTCCGACATGCGGCATCATGCCGTTCTTATGCGTGCCCGGAATAACGCAGAGACAGCCATTCTCCATGTCGGCGTCATCCAAGTGAACGCTTGCCGCCAGCATGGTGTGGCTTGCATGCGGGAAGTAAGGCGCGTCCTGGTGCAGAGGGAAAGCGGCGCCGTTTTCAGGCGGCTTAACAAGCATTTTGCTATGGTGCAGTTGAACGTTAGGACCAATCAATTGGGACAAAATAGCAGCCATATTCGGATGGATAGCCGCGCGCATGAATGCCGCATCATGGTATTGAACGTCATGGAAGCCTTTCAAAACAAGCTTCTTCAGCTGCTCCGGAGGAAGGTAGTCGCCTTGCCAGGCTGCGTTAGAGTCAAACTTCGATTGAGCGGCACGGTTCAGAATGCCGTCAATGGCCTTTCTCATGTCTTCAACCTCTTGCTGCGAGAATAAACCTTGGACTAACAGATAGCCATTTTCTTTGTAAAATTCTACATCGTTTTGAGTAATCAATTTTATTCGCTCCTCTGCTTGATTGATTGGTAAGCGATTACTTATACTCTGATTATAGGATTATTGGCATCAGGTGTATTTAGCTAAAAAAGCCATCCTTTTAAGAATTTACGCCAGGATGTGAAGAGATGAATATAGAGGCCTTTGAAAACGGCATCCGTTTTTTAAACGAAATGCTCACGAAATGCAAGGCAAGCGGACTTGGCTTTAAGGTCCACTACTGGGACTTGCGACCGCAGCATTACAGCAACCACATTCATAAGCATTCTTACTATGAAGTCTGCTACGTGTTGTCAGGCGAGGGCGAATACCAGGATGAGGATACCGTATACGGTCTTGAGGCGGGGACGTTGTTCGTATCCCGGCCGGGTGTCTGGCATCAGATCCGCAGCGAGAACGGGGTGGGGCTCATGTATGTGGCCTACGAGCTTGATCCGGAGGGTTCGCGCGAAGAAGATTTCCGCCGCTATGGCCGTAATCTGGAGTCGGGCAATGTGGTATTTAAAAATGCCGACTATACAAGGTCTATCCATTACTGGCTTGGGTTGTACCATCATGCTTCCTGCCAGCCATACAATGAAATCGAGGATCTGACCATGATGGCAGGCATCCTGCTCACGAGTCTGGTCCAGCCGTTTGGTCAGGAGGGCAATGTCTCCTCGCCGAGCCCGGCCAGGTCGACGGATTCAACCCGTTATGCGGTTCTGCGTCAGTCTAAGCAATACATTAGAGATAATCTCTCCCGGCCGCTTAAGATTGAGGAGGTTGCGGATTATATGAATCTGTCGACCAGGCAGCTGTCCCGTTTGTTTCAGATGGACGGTGGAGACACGTTCCTGTCTTATTTGCGTAATGAGCGGTTAAAGCATGCGGAGATTCTATTAAAAACCTCTCTAGCTTCGCTGAAGGAAATAGCGGCGGATTCCGGGTTTCAATCCGTTCATTATTTTACGAACGTATTTACGGAACAGATGGGGATGCCGCCCGGCGAATACAGGAGACAGCATCTGGATTAACTTTTAAAACTTGAGTCCCATTAAAAGGAATAACCGGTGCGATACAGAATTGTTCATAGGGATTACAACCAATAGGAAGGGATTGTTGATATGAACGCGTATAACTCGGCTTCAGACATTGCAAACCCAAGTACAGGTCACTTGCTTTCCGATATTCCGGCACATGATCCGTTTATAGTAGCGGATAAGACTGCGGAAACCTATTATTTGTATACCGGCGGAGGCCCGAGAATTCATGGGATGGACCGTTATGGCGTACTCGCTTATAAAAGCAAGGATCTCGTCAGCTGGGAAGGTCCGTACGTGGTGTTTACGATTCCGGACGGAATATGGGCGAATCCAAAGCATGGCGCGTGGGCGCCGGAGGTTCATGCCTATAACGGCCGGTATTATCTCTTTGTTACTTTACATAATAACGACAAGAAGCTCGAAGGACAGGGGAACGGCGGTTATCCGCTTCAATGGCGCGGGTCCGTTATCGCTGTTTCCGATTCACTGGAAGGACCATTCGAGATCATTAAGCGGAATGCTCCGGTTCCGCCGGAAGAGCATATGACGCTGGACGGCTCCTTGTATATAGACGAAGAAGGAACGCCTTGGATGGTCTATTGTCATGAGTGGGTGCAGACGGCGGACGGAACCGTTGAAGCGGTTCGGTTAACCGATGATCTGTCCGACCGGGCATCGGATCCTATTCATTTATTTAACGGCTCGGAAGCTCCATGGGATAATGGCGAGCATAAAGAAGACGGTTCAAGTTCCGTCTATGTGACGGACGGCTGTCAGTTGTACCGAACGAAGGACAACCGCCTCGTCATGTTATGGTCGACTTACGATAAAGGCAGCTACGTCCAGACAATTGCAAGGTCGACAACCGGCAAGCTGGAAGGACCGTGGGAGCAGCTGGAGCCGCTTGTCTTTGATGACAGCGGTCATGGCATGTTCTTCCAGACTTTTGACGGGGAATGGAAGCTGATTCTCCACTCTCCGTTCAAGATGCCCGATTCCCGCTGCAAGCTGTATGATGCGGTGGATGACGGGGATTCGTTCCGGATCAAACAATCATAAAATAATTCCATTCCTAAAAACGCCTGCTATCGAGTGAAATCGAAGCAGGCGTTTTTTTTTGTTCCACCCCAATCATGCGCTTTTTCGACAATTATCAAGAAAATGCGTCTTCCAATGTCGAGCGTTCATTAGGCTGATTAGCATATTGGAAAATACCGTTTGTCCTAGAATAATGGTGGATATGGATTCAGACTCTAATCGTCATCGGGGGATAAGATATGATCGCAAGCTATTGGAACAGGGTTAGGCTCTTGCACAAGCTCATCGTCATTGTCATTTTGTTTCTAATCTTTCCCGTTTTGATCATCGGTTATTATTTGTTCTCGGCCAGCCTGTCGCTTGCCCAGAAGGAAGGACGTGAGATGCTGGAGGAAGTCGTGTATCAGCTGAACGAGAATATCGAATACCGAATCATTGGCTATCAGAATATCCTGATGCAGTTGTCGCTTGATTCCGGAATTACGACCACGCTTACGCAAAACTATCAGTCACTCGAAGAAGAAGTGATGGGTCTCCAGCAAATGAATGCGGCGGTAAACCGGATCAGGTCCTATTTTCCGATGAAGACTATCCAATTCTATAAGACAAATGCTACCCTGCACGAGGATGGCGGAACGGTACTTAATCTGCAGAGAGCGGAGAAGGAAGAATGGTATTCCGATATGAAGGAAGCGAACCAGTCCTTCTACTGGCATTTCAACTGGAAGGATGATTATTCCGAGCCTACGCTGTATATCAGTAAATGGCTCGTGGATTATTTATCGAATGAGAAATACGGATTCATCCATGTTGAAGTGACAAACCGGGCGTTGTTTGATCAAGTTACAAATCCGTTGGCAAGCAAAAAAGGCGGATTTATCGTTCTGGACGATAAGGGGAAAGTACTGGCGGATTATCTGAATGAACAAGGCAAGGAGGACAGTCTGCAGCCCGCATACCTGAGCAAGGTTTACGAGGCAAAGCATGGTTGGTACCGGGCGAAAATAAACGGGTCGAAGAGCCTTGTCGTTTACGAGACGAATAGTCTCGGGTGGAAGGTCGTGACCGTCGTGAGCCAGGAGGAATTATGGCAGAAGCTTCAATTGGTCAAGAAAGCGGCAGTAGCTGTCAGCATTTTGTTCGTTGTTTTAACTGTCACCGTGCTTGCCGGTTTCGGATTAAGAACAACCAAGAGACTTAATTTCCTTATCCGAAGCATGAGAAGGGTACGAAGTGGCGATATGGGCTTAACGATCAAGGTACATAGCAAGGATGAGCTGGCCGATCTTGAAGAGGAGTTCAATAACATGTCTATTCGCCTGGAGCAATCGCTCGGAGACATTTCCGAGGCGAGGAGCCGGGCCGAAAGGGAGAAGCTGAATTTACTTCAAGCTCAGATTAATCCCCATTTTCTGTATAACACGCTTGCCCTGGTCAAGAGCATGGCGATGGACGTCGGATCCTCCGAAATTAGCCGTACGGTTGACGACCTAGCCAGGTTTTTCAGGCTAGCCTTGAATCGAGGGGTCGACATTTTATCATTCTCGGAAGAACTGGAGCATGTCAAAGCATATTTGGAGATTCATAAATCGCGATATCCCGGAAGGCTAAACGTTGTATTTGAATTGGAGGAGGAGACGCTTTTTTGCCACATCGTGAAAATCACGCTGCAGCCCATTGTGGAGAATGCTTTGCTTCATGCCTTCGTCCATACAGGAGGTCGCGGCTGCTTAACGTTATCCGCTTCCATGATTCGGAATACGTTATGCGTCACGATAGCCGATAACGGATCAGGCATGGAGAGTGAACAGCTGGAGCGCTTGTTGAGCAATGCGAATGGAGCCAATGACAACGGCGGATTCGGAGTTTACAACGTGAACGAACGTTTAAAGCGCCACTATGGTGAAGCTTTTTATATGGATATTCAAAGCGCGCCGGGAGAAGGAACCAAGGTATGCTTGCATATTCCGCAAGATAGAAACCATCGCACAGAAGCTAGTTAAATGGGGGGATCATCTTGATTAACGTATTTGTAGTCGACGACGAGGAACGGCAGCGCCGCTCCATTGTAAAGCATGTGGCGTGGGAGCAATACCAAATGCGCGTAACCGGTGACTGGGAAGGCGCGGATGAAGCAATAGAAGGAGCTATGCGGAATGCTCCCGATTTGCTGATTACGGACATTCGCCTGCTCGGCATAGACGGCCTTGAGCTGTCATCCCGCATGAGAAAAATCAATCCGGGTGTTCGCATAATTATGGTCACGGGCTATGAGGAGTTTCAATATGCCAAAACGGCTCTGGATATCGGCGTGGATGCTTTTCTCGTTAAACCGGTCATATTCGAGGAACTGCATGCGATACTGGAGCGAATCTGCCGGGAAGAGCAATCAAAGAGGCTTAGGAGCAGGGAAGAGCTGCAAATGAAGGAGCAGATCGAGGTCTATAAGCCGATTGCGCAGGAGCAATTGCTCCAAGAAATATTGCATGGACTTATTGTTGGCGAGGAGGCGATCCGCAAGAGAGCAATGGCATTTGAGCTGTTCATCGCTGAGGGGCATCGGCGTGTTCTGACAATAAACGATCCATCCGGCCGAGTAGAAGTTATAGCGGTGGAGGATGAGGTGAGCCGTAACAGGAATTTGCTAAAAGAAGCGGCAGAGGCAGCTTTTGGTTCCAATCTGGAGTTAATGACAACATCGCAGCGTGGCAACTTGATCCTTATTTTGCGAAATAATACGGAACTAGACAAATTCGAGCAGGAAACTACCCGAAGCATTGAGCGGCTTTGCGCGGAGATGGAAAGGTGGGATAGCTGTAATTCCCGAATTGGAATCGGACCGCCTGTCGCGGAGGTGAATCAATTAAGCGAGAGTTTTCGTCTCGCCCAAAGAGCGGCGAATTTACAGCTTTTCGGCGGGGAAGAGAGAGTATATTGCTGGAAGCAGCTATTGGAGCAAGGAGCAGGCAGGGTGAAGAGCCTGGAAGAATTAACGGCTGATTTGATAGAGATGCTTGGGGCTGGAGATATTCAGAACAGCTTAAGCCTGCTGGGAGAGCTGCTTAGCACAATTACAGGGAATCTGCAGATGCATGGCGCGGAATTAAGAAGCTTCTGCATGCATCTTACCAGCAGGGCTTACCAAGTTGCCTCGGATATTGGCGAAGCAAACCGTCAGTTCGGTTCAGAGCAAAAGTTATGGGAACAGCTTCTCTTATGCCGGGAGGAGCGTGAGCTGCTGCAGGAAACCATTCGGATTATAAAAGAAATCAGCGAGTTTATCGCGGACCGGAGAATGAGTCACGCTCAGATCGTCGTACAGAAAGCGATTGAATATATGTGTGCGCATTATAAGGAGAATTTATCGCTTCGTTCTGTTGCGGAGTCGGTATTTTTAAGCCCCAATTATTTGGGTGCTCTCTTCAGAACCGAGCTGGGTGAATCCTTCACCGATCAATTAATACGAATTCGTATTCAGAGAGCCAAGGACATGCTGAAGAATCCTGAATTTAAGCTGTACGAAGTTGCGGATCAAATCGGTTATCAGAACATGGGCTATTTTACCGGTTTATTCAAGAGGATGACTGGTCTCAGCCCGAAAGAGTACCGGGATCTTCACGGTTACTCCCGAATCGTGCGAGAACAGAATTAATAGCGTCTCAGGATAATTGTAAGCGCTTTAGCCTTTCTCTATAGTTTTAGTAGGAAGGGAAATAGGAAGAGAGAGAGGAGATGAACCCATGAACCGCCTGTGGATGATCAAGCAAAAGGGCTACCTGCCGCTGTACGTCATTTTGCTGCCCGGCATCGCGTTAGTCGTTTTGTTTAATTACATTCCGATGTTGGGACTTCAAATCGCGTTTCGGGATTACGGCTTCAGCGGCGGCATCTGGAATAGTCCGTGGATTGGCCTGCAAAACTTTAAAGAGTTTGCGGCGAGTCATGACTTCTGGAAAGCGACGGGCAATACGCTATTGCTCACCTTTCTTCGGTTGCTGTTTGTTTTTCCAACCACAATCGTTTTTGCTTTGCTTATCAACGAAGTTAGAGCCGTCCGTTTTAAGCGAATGGTGCAATCGCTCAGTTATCTACCGCATTTTGTATCGTGGATCGTCGTAATTGGATTTCTGGATGCTTTCTTGTCCATCGACGGAGGCGGCGCCAATTCCCTGCTGCGAACCTTCGGAATGGATCCGGTCGCTTTTATGGGCTCGGAGACTTGGTTTCGTCCCATCTTTGTCGCAAGCAGCATGTGGAAGGAAATTGGCTGGGGAACGATTCTTTATTTGGCCGCTATTTCAGGCATTAATCCAGTGCTTTACGAGGCGGCTGTCATGGATGGGGCAGGACGTTTCGCTCAGATGCGCTACATCACTATTCCCGGTATCGTACCGATCATATCCATCGTACTCATTCTAACCGTTCCGAGCTTGCTTAGCGTCGGAATCGACCAAATCTACGCCATGATTAATCCGGCCAATATGGGAGTTGCGGAAGTTATTGATACGTATGTGCTTCGTCTTGGTATCGGACAAGCTCAATATTCCGAGACAACGGCTATTGGACTCGTTATGAGCATTATCTCGACGGTGCTGCTCATCGTGTGCAATATGTTATCCAAGCGTATGGGCGGAGACAGCTTATGGTAGAAAGGGTGAAGATAGAGAGATGGAACGGTCAACATTTGGAGAAAGGGCTTTTACGATAGGAAATGCGGTTCTCTTGACCATCTTTGCATTCCTATGCGTTTATCCGTTCTGGTACATTCTGATTCTCTCCCTTAACGAAGGAAGAGACGCCGGCATGGGCGGCATTTACTGGCTGCCTCGAGTATTTACCTTGGATAATTACCGCGTCATGTTATCCGATATTACCATCCTGAATGCCTTCTGGATTACGGTGCAGCGTACCATTATCGGTACAGCGGGCTCTCTTCTGATAACCTCATTCGTAGCTTTTTCTTTGTCCCGCAGAGAATTACCCGGCAGGCAGAAACTTCTCTTCGTTTTTCTGATAGTCATGCTGTTCAGCGGGGGGCTTATTCCTTATTACATTCAGTTAATGAACCTGCATTTGATCAACAGCTTCTGGGTATACGTCATTCCATCGTTGTTCAGCGTCTGGAATATGTTCGTGATGAAAACCTCGTTCCAGAACACGATTCCGGAAAGCGTCGTAGAGTCGGTCAAGCTTGACGGCGGAGGGTATCTGCGAATTTATTTCCATATCGTGCTTCCGTTCTCCATGCCGTTATTTGCGGCGCTTGGCTTATTCACTGCCGTGGGGCAATGGAACGATTGGTTCACGGGAGCTTTTTTCGTTAACGATATTCAACTTCAGCCGCTTCCAACCTATCTGCAGCGCATGCTCAGCACCATTGAAGCCAGTCAAGTCATAAGCTCGAGTCAGATGACAACCATGAATCAGACCCGTCTATACAATCCGGATGCGATTACGCCCAAGTCGGTTCGAATGGCAACGATTATGATTACCGTTCTACCTATTCTCGTTGTTTATCCGTTTGTTCAACGGTTCTTCGTAAAAGGCGTATTAATCGGTTCCGTCAAAGAGTAGCGATTCAAGCAACTTATTCCGATAGGGGGACATTCCTGATGAATAAAAGATGGAAGAATAGCGGTATATTGACGCTTGTTATTACGGTAAATGCGATGTTGGCTGCGGGCTGCACGATAAGTAGCGGCGGCGGGAATCCAAACAGCGAACAGAAGGGGGACTCTGCCTCCCCGGTTCAAGAAACGCACTACAGCTTGTATGCTCCCGCAATGACTACGCCAATTAATCTTGATGGGCCAATAACGCAAGAGGTTATGAAAAGAACCGGCGTGCAATGGGATAAAGTCGAGATCGGCAACGGAGGTGACTTGTCGCAGCAAATTAACCTCAAGCTTGCGGGCGGCAGTTTTCCCGATGCCATTATTTTGCCATCCGATAGTCTCGTCTGGTCGCGGCTGATTAATGAGAAGAAGCTGCTTCCGCTCGATGATTACTTCAATAAGCCGGAGGAATACCCGAATCTGGCCAAGATCGATAAGCGGATAATCGATTACTGGCGTGCAAGCGACGGTCATATCTACTTCGTCCCTTCCGCGTACGAGCCCGTCATCGATAATCCGTCAGCGTGGCAGGGCAATGCGCAAGGGTTATGGGTTCAGAATACGATTCTGGACAAAGCGGGCATGACGTCGGATGATCTCAAGACGCTGGACGGTTTCGAGAAATATCTAAATGCTGTCAAAGGCCTAAAGGATGAGCAAGGACGGAATTTGATTCCGTTGTCGCTTGGCGGTGAGAACTTTGCGGGACTTGAAATCGTTATGTCCATGTTTGGCGTTCGAAGCGAGGGCAACGGATACAACGAGCAGCCGGACGGAACGGTTATTCCGGATTACGAGATGCCCGGCTTCAAGGATGCTTTTGAATGGCTTAATCATCTCAATCAGCAAGGGCTGATCGACCCGGAGACTTCCTTCCAGAAGAAGGATTTATTCAAGGAGAAAGTCAATAATCTGCGCTTTGGCGCCATGCTGTTCGGCGGATGGGACAATCCTAACGTAACGACGCTGAAGAACAATAACATCCCTGAAGCGATTACTTATAACGAGCTCAAGAAACAGGGCTTCCCGGACGGTTGGTTCTATCCGACGGAGCTTCCGGCAATTCCAAATGTAAAGCTGGCCCAATACGCAAACTATAATCCGTTCGGCACGAACGGAACGGGGCTGAGCACGGCGATTAAAGATCCGGACCGGTTAATGAAGGGGATTGACTGGATGCAGACCAATGAAGCCTTTGTCCTCATGGAGTATGGTCCGGAGAGTATGGGCGCTTACAAAATGGAGGATGGGGCAGCCGTCGAGAATTACGAGGTGTTCCGCGGACCTAAATTCTGGGGCGGCGATAACGGAGGAATGGCCAGCGTTACGCAATACGGATTCTGGTGGTGGAAAAACCTTGCGAGCGTAGGCAGCTCTCATATCAAAACAATGGAATCGCCTTGGCCCGCTTATAATGCCATGCTGTATGAGGCGGAGGAAATCAATCATAAGCAAGGGGCGTTTGGATTGACGCCAAAAGCAGCCCGCATTAAGCCGACGATTGGCGGAACCGTAGAGAAATACGGCCCGGTACAAGGGGATATTCGTTTGAAATATTACGCGAAGATGCTGCTGGCTAAGAGCGATAAGGATTTTGAGACGGCGTACAATCAATTTCTGGACGAGATGAAGGTGCGCGGTCACGACGAAGAGACGACAGCCGAGTTTAACCAAGCTTATCAGGCTTACAGCGAAACACCGGCTGGCAAAATTACCGTTGAGATTACAAAGACGCTTCCGCGTAATGTCTATAGCGACGTCCCGGCTATTATAGGGGAGTAATAAATGGAGAGTGACGTTATGAATCAGGCTAATCGGGTAAATATCATTAATTTCATCCGAGGCGTAGAGCCAAGAGATCCTATTGATCTAATTGAGCCGGTCAGGGAGCAAATGTCTCTCGTGCAGAAGCATGGTTTACCTGCAACATGGCTGCTTCAGTACGATGCGCTGGTCAACCCTGACTTTACGGAGCTGCTTCTTAGCGAAGCGGACGAACGGCAGGAGATCGGAGTATGGCTTGAGGTCGTTCAACCGTTGGCGGAAAAGGCGGGTATTCCGTGGAGGGGACGTTATGCCTGGGATTGGCATGCGCATATTGCTTTCACCGTAGGTTACACGCCATCGGAACGGGAAAAGCTTGCGGATGTGCTGATGGAGGACTTTCATGCTAAGTTTGGCTATTACCCGAGATCGGTTGGCTCCTGGTTTCTCGATGCGCATGTTCTGGGCTACTTATCGGATAAATACGGGATAATCGCCTCATGCAACTGCAAAGATCAATGGGGCACTGATGGATACACCTTATGGGGCGGTTATTATAATCAGGCCTATTATCCGAGTCGTCTGAATGGCTTTATGCCGGCACAGACGCAGGAGCTGCAGATTCCGGTTCCCGTATTCCGGATGCTGGGCAGCGATCCAATCTATCAATATGATGCCAGACTTGGGGGGAACGGGCAAAGCGTCATTACTTTGGAGCCCGTCTATTCCGGGGCCGAAGGCGGAGGAGGGATTCCCGAATGGGTCCGATGGTTCTTCGACGTTAACTTCAGACAGGAACAGGTATCCTTTGGTTATGCACAGGTCGGGCAGGAGAATTCATTCGGATGGGCATTAATGAAGGATGGTCTGATTGACCAAATCGAGCAGCTGGCCTCACGCCAGCAAGAAGGGGAAGTTCGTGCGGAGACACTTGCCGAATCCGGCCGGCGGTTCAAGGAACAATATCCCCTCACGCCGGCTTCCTCCATAAGCGCGCTTTCGGATTGGAGAAGCGAAGGCCGTCAATCTGTCTGGTATTACAATCGTTATTACCGGTTTAACCTGCTCAACAATAACGGAGAACTGTGGATTCGGGATATACACCTTTTCGACGAGCGTTACGCAGAACGGTATTTAGAGGATATCTGTCCCGATAAATTCAGTCATTACGATACGCTGCCGGTAGTGGACGGCGCCCGCTGGGGCAAAGGCAGCAAGCCTGCCGGGCTCCGGCCCGTTGCTTTCAACAGCGATGGTCATGCCGTACCGCTGACCGTTCAAGCCATGGAAACGGATGAATCCGTGCCGGAAGAGCTTGAAATCCTGATTCGTCTGGAAGGGGAAGAGACGATCGTCATCCGCTGCTCGGAACGGAAAATCAGTTTCTCCTTCAGCCGCCCGGATTGGGGAATGCAAATGGTGTGGGAAGACTCGGATGAATTGCCGGATATTACTCTTGGTTTAGACGGGATCCGGTATGAATTCAACGGGCATCCTTACACGGTTCAGTTTATCGGAACGGAGCCTCCGGCTTTTTTGTCCGGCGATCTAACGGAAGCAACAGGAGGCATCGCTTGCCGGGCTTTAGAAAACGAAATTATTTTACGATTCTAGCATCGCGATATTGCCGGGGGGTAACCCCGGTTTTTTTCTTGAACAGACGGTAGAAGAATTTCATGTCCGCATAACCGACGGCACCCGCGATATCTTCAACGCTGCTATGACGGGTGGTCAAGAGGCGGCATGCCGCATCCATACGGATGCTCTGTACGTATTCGATCAGGCTCATCCCGGTATGCCGGCGGAATAAGCGGCTGAACTGCCTTTCGCTAAGCTTGGCTTGGGCAGCGAGTTCGCCTAGCTTAAGCTCGGACGCGTAATTACGGTCAATAAAAGCAATGGCTTCGTCTACGCTTAACCACTGAGGCCGGTCTCCGGCCGGGGCAATAATCTGCAGCTTGTGCCGATAGAGGCCGGTTAATATCCGCATAACAAGAGAGGCAAGCACAGCCATATAAGCTGGCGGTTTGGCGGCAAACTCCTGATAGAGCTCGCGGAACATCGCATGATACTCTCCCGTGGAATCCTTGACAGAGAACCAGGATAAACCCTCATCCGCGAAACAATCCAAAATCTCCGTGGCATAAGGGAAACCATCCCGCAATTCACTCAAATAGGAAGCCGGCAGCAAGCAGTTGTAGACGATTAGAGGCCGGTCTTTCTTAGGCGTTTTTGGCCGGAATACGTGGCTTTGCCCGACGGGAATAAAAAATAACGTCCCATGCTCAACCGGTACGGCTTCGCCGGCAATATAATGAATGCCTGCACCTTCGCTGACATACGTAATCTCTACGAATTCATGCGAATGCTCACCCATATCAAAGCTTTCGTAAGCGCGGTTTACATAGAGAGGTACGCCGGGCTCGAAAAAAGACGATGCCGACATGACATAGGTGCTTCGTTTTATGCTCATCGTCCATACTCCTTCCAACGGGACTAAAACCATATATCTTTATCGTACGAAACCGTTTGCAAGATGTCCAGATCCACCTATGAAAATGTCCGGATCATCCCCTGATTGTCGTTCTCTCTTGCCATACAATCAAGTTAATGATTAGCATACAAGATTATCGGAAGGGGAAATTCATATATGACTTTGTTGCAAGTAAACCATTTGCGTTGTGAATATCAGCAAAATCCAAACGGACTCGGAGCTTTATCGCCGCGTATCAGCTGGCAGCTTCAATCGGATGACGTTCATGTGATGCAGCTCGCTTATCAGATCCAAGTATCCTGCGGATTGGAAGGATTTGATGAGCTTGAGCTGGTATGGGATACCGGCCGCGTGGAATCGGAGCAGTCGACCCTGATCGAATACGGCGGGCAGCCGCTGCATGCGCGAGGCCGTTACTACTATCGGGTGAAAGTATGGGATAACAAAGGCAACGAATCGGAATGGAGTAAGACTGCTCATTGGGAAATGGGACTTCTCCAAACCGCGGACTGGACGGCATCTTGGATTACGCCCGAAGCAAACTCTATCAATCCGCAGTCGGAAGAAATTTTTATGCTCCGCAAAAGTTTTGCGGCACGCAGCAACATCAGCCGCGCAACCTTGTATGCGACTGCGCTCGGACTATACGAAGTGGAGCTAAATGGCAAGCGGGTTGGCGATTGGGAGTATACGCCGGGCTGGACGAGTTATTCCAGCAGACTCCAGGTGCAGGCCTATGATGTAACGCAGCAGCTTGCAGCGGGAAGCAACGCAATCGGAGCTTCTTTAGCGAACGGATGGTACAAAGGCGACTTGGCTTGGAACAATCAGAAAAGCATTTACGGCAATATCCGTGCTGTGCTCCTTCAGCTTCATATCGACTATGACGACGGAACATCGGAAGTAATCGCCAGCGACACGTCTTGGCGTGCGGCTACCGGTCCAATCCTCATGTCGGAGTTGTATCATGGAGAAACCTATGATGCCCGGTTGGAAATTAAGGGTTGGTCGGAGCCAGACTTCGACGATCAGAGCTGGGCCGGTGTAACGGAGCTTGCCCAATCGAAGGATATCCTGGTCATGCAGGAAAACGAGCCTGTCCGCATAACCGAAAAGCTGAAGCCTGTCGCTCTTATTCATACCCCTTCCGGCGAAACGGTGCTGGATATGGGCCAGAACATGGTCGGACGCCTTCATTTCCGCATCGAGCTGCCGGCAGGTACGGAGCTGTCGATCCGGCATGCCGAGGTACTGGACCGGGAAGGCAACTTCTATATCGGCAATCTTCGCAAAGCGAAGCAGACGGTCCGATATATTTGCAAAGGCGGGGAAGAGGAATACGAGCCGCATTTCTCGTTCCAAGGCTTCCGTTATGTGAAAATTGAAGGCTGGCCGCAGGATGCCGCGCTTAACCTGGATCAATTCACCGGACATGTCCTTCATACGGATATGGAGGCTTCGGGTGCTTTCGAGTGCTCTCATCCTCTATTAAACAAGCTTCAGCAAAATATTATCTGGGGACAACGCGGCAATTTCCTCGATGTTCCGACGGACTGTCCGCAGCGCGATGAACGGCTTGGCTGGACGGGCGACGCTCAGGTCTTTATCCGTACGGCTGCATTCAATTACGGCGTGGCTCCGTTTTTCGCCAAATGGCTGCGCGACTTGAAGGCAGACCAACGCAGTGACGGGGGAGTGCCGTTTGTTATCCCTCATGTGCTGGACGAGAATTCTCATTCTTCCGCAGCTTGGGGCGATGCCGCGGTCATCTGTCCTTGGACGATGTACCTCAGTTACGGAGATAAGCGCGTGCTTGAAGAGCAGTATGACAGCATGAAGGCATGGGTGGAGTACATTCGCAAGCAAGGCAGCGACGAATATCTATGGAATACCGGCTTCCACTTCGGTGATTGGCTGGGCTTAGACGCCAAAGAAGGGGATTATGTAGGAGCAACGCCTAGAGATCTGATCGCAACCTGCTATTATGCCTATTCCACGGAGCTGTTCGTCAAAACCGCCGAAGTGCTTGGCCGAACGGACGATGCGGAGCATTACCGCGAGCTGTACAATCAGATTGCAGCAGCCTTCGAACGCGAATTCCTTACGCCTAACGGAAGGCTTGCCGCCCATACGCAGACCGCTCACGTTCTGCCGCTGATGTTCGGACTTGTCAAAGGCTCGGTGCGTGACCGGCTGGCCAAAACGCTGGCAGACTACGTAACGGAGCAAAAGTTCCATCTGACGACCGGCTTTGTAGGGACGCCTTACCTGAGCCATGTGTTGTCCGAAAACGGCTATCACGATGTGGCGGTTAAGCTGGTGCAGCAGGAGGACTACCCATCCTGGCTTTATTCGATTCACCAAGGGGCAACAACGATTTGGGAGCATTGGGACGGCATTAAAGCGGATGGTTCCTTCTGGAGCGACGATATGAATTCCTATAATCATTACGCTTACGGATCTATTGGGGAATGGCTGTACAGGGTTGTAGCCGGACTTGACCTGGATGAGTCGCAGCCGGGCTATAAGCATATTATTTTCCGTCCGCGCACGGATTCCGGTCTTACTTACGCCAAAGCCTCCTATAAATCCGTTTATGGATTGATCCGCAGCGGATGGAATACAAGCGTAGACGGGGCAGTGAGCTATGAGTTTGAGCTTCCTCCTAACACGACTGCGGAAGTGAGATTGCAAGGTGCCTTGCCTGATGCCATCTCGGTCAATGGCGCCGATCTTCGCTCGGCTTCCGGCGTTATTGATTTCCGGGAAGAAGGCGGATTGCTTGTGCTGTCCCTCGGGTCAGGCATCTACCGTGTTCATGCCGCAGCCAAAGTAACCGTTTGAGAAAAAACAAAACCGTTCCCTATTTCCGGGAACGGTTTTTTCATGTAAAAATCAGCCTTTCTGAGCATGGATTTGCTTGGCAACGCGTTCCCCTAATTCGGTTGAAGCTTTGCTTAAATAACCGAGTACAATGGCTTGGGTTTCCTCGCATGCCGCGGAGAGATCACCGGCCAGATTTTTGACGAGATGTTCCTTCTGTACCGGCTGCAGACAATCGTAATATTGACCCGCTTGCGTGAAATCATCGGACTTTGGAATTTCGGACCTCACAAGATGCCCTTCTACATACCGGCCATTGCCGCTGGTCTGCATGGAGCCCGGAGTCCAGTTCGCCTGATGATTGACCGGTACCTTGCGGAAATCCGGCCCGATCCGGTGACGCTGCGAATCTGCGTATATATTCGAACGTCCTTGCAGCATTTTATCATCCGACAGCTCGGCGCCATCCAGCAGATTGGAAGGAGAGAAGGCAAGCTTCTCCACCTGCTCCTGATAATCGTCCGGATTCTGGTTCAAGACAAGCTTGCCGACCGGCAGGAGCGGGAACTGATCCTCATCCCAAATTTTCGTATCGTCGAGCGGATCGTAAGGAAGGCTGGCCTCATCCGCAGGATCCATTAGTTGAACGTATAAGCCGTACTCTACCGTTTTTCCGCAGGCAAGCGTATCGTACAGATCCTGGCCCGCGTAATCCGGATTTTTGCAGCTTAGTTCTGCAGATTCCTCGGCGTCAATGGTCTGGACACCGGCATAGGGAATCCAGTGGTATTTAACGTAGGTGCAAACCCCTTGCGCATTTCTCCAGACGTACGTATTTACGCTATGCCCGGGGATGTGGCGAAGACTCTTGACCGTCCCGGCATCGGAATACAACCATACGATAAAGTGAGTGGATTCAGGCGCTCTTGCGATAAAGCTCCAGAACCTCTCGGGGTCAATTAAATTATTGATAGGCGAAGGCAAGAACGCCTGTATGGACTCCGGAAAACGAATAGGGTCTCTGATCAGAAAGACGGGAATATGATTGAAAACCAGGTCGAAGACACCTTCGTCGGTATAAAATTTGGTCGCGAATCCGCGTACATTGCGGGATGTATCCGGGGTTCCCTTATTGCTGACCGCAAGGGAGAACCTGACGGTTACGGGAACTTGATAGCCTGGTTGCTGCAAGAAGCAGAGCTTCGTATGCGCAGCCATGGAATGTACGGTCTGAAAGTAGCCAAATGCTCCCCAGCCTTTGACATGAACGGGTCTTTCGAGAATTTTATTATGTATAAAGGTCTCCATTGTCTCATGCAGCACGCTATCTTGTTCGAGAATGGGGCCGCGGGCGCCTACGGTTTGCGAATGGAGAGCGGCCGGACTGTCAATTGCGCTCCATTGCGACGGTGATAAGCCATGGTGATGCTCTTTTTTAGCTGGCTTCTGCGCAGGCATCGGGGCATTATTCTCCGAAAAACCTTGATTATTGTCCATCTATATACCTCCATAATCAATCTCTTGCCACCTTTATGTCTATTCTCGTTACCGAAGTAAAATGCGTCTGCAATATTGTCTATTCTCCGCTCCTATCGGACGGAGGCCGGATGGAAGATTTTTTTCTCCCCATTCGGGCATTAATACTCCCGGGATATGTTATGATTGGACAACAAGCGGAAAGGCTTATATGGAGGTAATAGATAAATATGGCGAAAGCAAAGGTGCCAAAGCGTCCTACAAGGGACGAATTTGTATTAGAAGAGATAGGGAATCAGTTAAGCGAAGCTTTCTATGAAACATCTACGATTGTTCTCACCGTATGGGGCAGGGAGGAACCTGTTCAAGGCGTTATTACGGCGATGGATTCAAGGACAGGCAAAGTTCATGTCGAGACGTCATCGGGATTGGACAAGGTCCCGTTTATGGATATTATGAATGTCAGCTATTCAAGGAATTAAAAAGGAGCTTGTTAAGCATTGGATGATAAAGACGCGGTTATTCTGCAATACATAGCCGAGGAACAAAGCTTGACCAAAGCGGCGGAAAAGCTCTATATGACGCAGCCTGCCTTAACATACCGGATTCAGCAGATGGAGCGGGAATTCGGCGTTCCGCTTATTGTTAAGCATACCAAAGGAACGTATTTGACGCCGGAAGGCGAGGCGCTGGCCTCCTTTGCCAAGAAGATGCGCGAAGAGATGGTTGCGATGAAAGATTATCTGCTCAACATGAGGAGTCTCGTAAAAGGAACGCTACGTCTTGGAGTAGCCAGCTATTACGGCTTATACAAGCTGCCGCCTCTGCTTGGAAAGTTCAAGGATCTGTATCCGGAGGTGCAATTCCATGTGACTTGCGCATTAAGCTCAGAGATCATTGACTTGTTAACTGAACAGGAAATTCATATAGGGATCGTACGCGGGAATTACCAGTGGCAGGAAGCGAAGGAGCTGCTTCATGATGAGCCCATCTGCCTGATTTCCCGTGAACCAATCGAGCTTGATCGGCTTCCGGAGCTGCCGCATATCCATTACAGCGAACCCAAGTCCAAGACGGTACGCGCAACCGCGTCCACATTGGGACATACCATTCAGAAGTGGTGGCATGAGCATTATCAAGTACCTCCAGTTATAGCCATGCAGGTTGACGCTTACGAGACTTGCAAGGAAATGGTCAAGCAAGGACTCGGCTATTCCATTGTACCAGGCGTATTTGTGTCACCGGAGGACGGTTTGCATTCGCTGGAATTAACGCTGAAGAATGGAGAGCCAATCCGCAGAAATACATGGATGTTATACCGAAATCAGACGCGCGAGCTGGCAATCGTGGATAGATTCGTTGATTTTATGACAAACGAGCATATACGCACATGAAGTCCTGCATGAAAGCATGCAGGGCTTTTTTATTTTCCCACGACCCATAAAAAAAGTTATGCGCTTCCCCAAAAAACAATTAATTGTACTTATCAGGCAGGTTTCCTTATTATTTGATACATATTGATGCATAAATATACGGCTATTTCAGGATAGGTGGGAACGATTTGATGAGCAACAAAGAATCCAAACGACGGATTGCACAGGCGGTAGATTCGCGTGATGCGCAGCTGCGTGAGCTGTCTCTTCGCATTCATGCGAATCCGGAGCTTAGCTTTCACGAGCATAAAGCGCAGCAATGGCTAACGGAGCCGCTGATTGAAGCGGGTTTTGCGGTGGAAAAGGGGATTTCGGGTCTTGAGACTTCGTTCCGCGCAACTTGGGAAGGGACAACAGGCGGACCAACGATAGCGCTGCTGGCCGAATACGATGCGCTTCCGGGACTTGGCCATGGCTGCGGCCACAGCTTAATCGGAACGGCGGCGGTTGGCGCAGCACTCGCGCTTAAAAGTACTTTCCCGGAGCTGCCCGGCAAAATCATCGTGCTGGGCACGCCAGCCGAAGAGGAAGGCGGAGGCAAGATCATCATGTGCAACGACGGTGTATTTGACGATGTTGACGCGGCCATGATGGTGCATCCTCAGAATAAAACGATGGTGCTGCGGGGCGCTCTTGCATGCGTGGATGCTACGTTTACTTTCCACGGAAGACAAGCTCATGCGTCCTCTTCGCCGGAAAAAGGAATCAGCGCCCTGGATGCGCTTGTGAACGCCTATGCGGCAATCAACTCCTTGCGCCAGTTTATGAAGGAGGATGTCCGGATCCACGGTATTATTACGAAGGGCGGAGACGCGCCTAACGTTGTGCCCGAGCTGACCGAAATGGTGTTTATTTTGCGAGCGTCCACCGTGCAGGAGCTAGAGACGGTCAGGGAAAAGGTATACCGCGCTGTCCGCTGCGCAGCAGAAGGCGTAGGGGCAGCGGTCGACATCAAGGAAGGTCTGATTTATGCCGAGCGGAACAATAATAAAGCATTAGCAGGCTTATTCGCCCGCAATCTGGAGGAAGAGCTTGGCCTTGAGGTAAACGACCCTCCGCTGAAGGGCGGCGTTGGTTCCTCCGACATTGGCAACGTCAGTCAAATGACGGCTGTTATCCATCCTTATATCCGGCTTGGAGAAGCAACGACGCATACGCCGGAATTCGCTCGTCTTGCCGGTTCGGAGGAAGGAATGATTCTACTGAACAATGCGGCGAAAGCTCTGGCTATGACCGCTTATGATCTTTGTTCGGACCGTGACGCATTAAGGCTCGTCCGTTCAGAGTTCGAAGAGTGGAGCAATTCTAAAAATGGGGGATAAAACAATGAAAGACCCGACTAAATCGACATCCCGGCAATGGTTTAAAATGCCTCATACGTATGTCATTCTTATTTTTCTCGTATTTGTTGCAGCCGCATTGACTTACGTGGTCCCGGCAGGCGAATTCGAACGGGCCGAAGATCAGGCAACCGGCAAAACGCTGGTTGTGCCGAATTCCTATCATGAAGCGGATGCCAGCCCGGTAAGCTTGGTAAGCATCCCTAAAGCTATCGTACACGGACTTGTTGATTCCGCTGACGTCGTCTTTTTCATCCTTATTATCGGCGGTACGTTCGAGATCATTTCCTCTACGGGGACAATCGAGGCTATTACGGGCAGGGTTGCTAAAAACTTCGCCAATAAAGGCAGATGGGTCATCCCGATCTTTATTATGCTGTTCTCGGTTGCCGGATTTACGATGGGCATGTCGACGGAGGTTATGGTATTCGTGCCAATCGGAATTGCCGTTGCAAGAGCTCTAGGCTTTGATGCGCTTACCGGAACAGCGATGGTCTCGCTTGGTGCCGCAAGCGGTTTTACGGCCGGCATTCTGAATCCGTTTAACGTAGGACTAGCGCAAGCCATTGCCGAGGTTCCGTTATTCTCGGGCGCATGGCTGCGGATTATCCTTCTCCTCTGCCTCATCACGGTAACAAGCTTGTATATCGTCCGTTATGCCGGCAAGGTTCGTTCGAATCCGGAGAAAAGCCTCGTCAGCGAGCTTGAAAAGGAAGTCGAGACGAAGGAGCTTGATCTGAACAAGCTTCCCCGCATGCAGCTTAAGCATTATCTGACTTTGGCGGTTGTCATCGCTGGCTTTGCTACTCTGATCTGGGGAGTATCGAAGAAGGACTGGTGGATGGAGGAGCTTGCCGCCTTGTTCTTGACGATGGGCGTCGTCTGCGGCTTTTGCGCGGGATATGGACCAAGCCGGATTGCTTCGGAATTCGTAAAAGGCGCAAAGGCGATTACTTACGGAGCGTTAATTATCGGTTTTGCCCGCGGTATTATGGTTGTATTGGATCAAGGCAGCGTTATCGATTCCATCGTATATGGCTTGTCCACATTGGTAGGCGAGCTGCCTGGTCCGGTGCAGGTGCTTGGCATGTACTTGTTCCAGAACGTCATGAACATCTTTATTACATCGGGAACCGGGATGGCCGTAACCACGATGCCAATCATGGTGCCGCTAGCGGATCTCATTGGAGTGACGCGCCAGACAACCGTACTTGCCTTCCAGCTTGGCGACGGCTTCTCGAATATGATCCTGCCAACATCTTCGGCACTGATGGGAAGTCTGGCGGTATCCGGCATTCCGTATCAGAAGTGGGTTAAATTCTTCTGGCCGCTGATGTGCATGTGGATTGTAATCGGAGCGGTTCTGATGGTTATTGCCCATATGATTAATTATTAAACGTGAAACGTGCCGTCCTTTTGGACGTGCACGTTTTTCTTTTTGGCTCAGGGGGGAATTGCCGTACCGGTGAAGAATAAGTTACCTGAAACTGTTTTGCCGATTATTGTGACCGCTTTCACAACTGCTTTATTTCAATCACTCACTTTCCAGGAGGACATTATGAAAATCCAAAGCTATGAATTGTTCCAAGTTCCGCCGCGTTGGCTGTTCCTGAAGATTGAAACGGATGAAGGAATTACGGGATGGGGCGAACCTATCGTAGAAGGACGCGCCGAAACGGTAAAAGCTTGCGTTCACGAGCTGATGGAATATTTGATCGGTAAAGATCCGATGCGGATTGAAGATCATTGGTCGATGATGTATCGTTCGGGATTTTACCGGGGAGGTCCAATTCTGATGAGCGCAATCTCCGGAATCGACCAAGCCCTGTGGGATATAAAAGGGAAATTCTATAACGCTCCAATTTATCAACTACTGGGCGGTGCCTGTCGCGACACGATGCGCGTATACTCCTGGATTGGCGGTGATCGGCCTGCCGAGGTGGCTGAGGAAGCGAGGAGAATCGTTGCCGCCGGATTTACCGCAGTGAAGATGAATGGTACGGAAGAGCTTCAATATATTGATTCTTATGACAAAATCGATGAAGCCGTTGCCCGCATTGCTGCGGTACGGGATGCTGTTGGTTCATCCATCGGGATCGGAATCGACTTCCATGGGCGTGTCCATAAGCCAATGGCCAAGATTTTGGCGAAGGAACTTGAGCCGTACCGTCCGATGTTTATCGAGGAGCCGGTATTGCCGGAAAATAATGAAGCTCTAAAGGAGCTCACCAAGCATACGTCGATTCCGATTGCAACCGGCGAGCGGATGTTCTCGCGTTGGGACTTCAAGCAGCTGTTAAGCGATGGGGCAGTGGATATTATCCAGCCGGATCTGTCCCATGCAGGCGGAATTACCGAATGCAAAAAGATCGCATCGATGGCGGAAGCCTACGATGTGGCGCTTGCGCCTCACTGTCCGCTTGGACCAATCGCGCTGGCCGCTTGTCTGCAGGTTGATGCAACCTCCCATAATGCGTTTATTCAAGAGCAAAGCCTTGGCATTCATTATAACGAGACCGGTGATCTGCTTGACTATCTGACGGATCCGGCCGTATTCGAATATCAAGATGGTCATGTGACCATCCCGCAAGGTCCGGGTCTGGGCATTGAAATTAACGAGGAGCATGTAAGACAAATGGCTGCAGTCGGACATAACTGGAGAAATCCGGTGTGGCGCCACAAAGACGGCAGCATTGCGGAGTGGTAGAGACAGGAGCCTGTTATGTATAAAGCTATTATTTTCGATTTGGACAATACCTTACTGGACTATACCTATAGCGAAGCAGAATGCATGAGGCGGACGGTCAGGGAACATAACCTGAACCTGGATGATGAAGCGAGCTGGAATAAATTTTGGCCAGCGTACTTGGGACATAACTTCAAGCATTGGATGGACTTTGTTCATAAGCGGGGATCTCATCAAACGATCGAAGACGTGCTTATTCATTCGTTCCGCGATACGATTATCCTTCATGATTCTGCCTACGAGAAGCTCTCCGCTACTTATTGGAATCACTTTTGCCATACTTGTTATTTCGAGCCTGGTGCGGAAGAAGTGCTTCAACAGGTTCATGCGACGCATAAGCTGGGCATTATCTCAAATGGACTAGGCTTGGCACAACGGAAGAGACTTGCTGCCGGACAAATCTACGAAAAATTTCATTCCATCATCGTCTCTGATGAAGCGGGCGTACGGAAACCGGGGAAAGAAATCTTTGAACTATCTCTAGAGGAGTTAAAGCTGTCAAATCGCGAGGTTCTCTTCGTGGGAGATTCGTTAAACGACGATTACCACGGAGCCCAAAACGCTGGAATCGACTTCTGCTTCTATAATCGCAGGGCAGTATCCTTCTCGGACGAGATAAAACCCACTTATACAATAGGGACGTTAAAGGATCTCATTCCGGTAATTAAAAGATAGGGGTATAGGCATGACGATACACGAAAATCCGGATTTAGCTTCCGTTAAGGTGATCTCGTTGGCGGATTTTGGCGACGCTGAGCAATTGCAACAGAACGCTGGTGAGGTCTTACGGCGCGCGATTGAGGCGGCAGGCGCTCAAGACGGTCCAATCGTTCTGGAGGTGCCTTTCGGAACCTATCATTTTTATCCGGAGCATGCAGACAAAGCCGCTTATTATATTACCAATACAGCCAGCGAAGAGGAGAATCCCGACATCACGCGAACGATCGCCTTGTTGATGAAAGGTCTTCGCAACTTTACGCTGGAGGGGAACGGCTCCCTGTTTGTTATCCACGGCAAACAAACGATGCTGCTGCTGGATGGCTGCGAGAATATGGAGATTCGCAATTTGCGCTTCGATTATGCCCGGCCGACCGTGACCGAGATGACAGTGGAGCGGTGCGGAGAATATGAACTGGACGTACGCGTGCATCCGGACTCGCAATACAAGTTGGAAGACGGACGGCTTACTTGGGTTGGCGAAGGCTGGACTTTCCGGGAAGGACCGGTGCAGCACTGCGACATAAACGCAAACCGTACCTGGAGGGTGGACGATTGGCCTTCACGGGCAGAGCGGGTTGAGGAAATCGGCAGTCGTCGCCTCAGATACCATTTTGCTGATAAGGCCGTACCGGATGTCCTGCCCGGTATAACCGTTCAAATGCGCGATGGCATACGCGACCAGGTTGGCATTCTGATTGCAGGCTGCAAGCGGGTTCGCCTGACCGGCCTGGGAATTCATTTTATGCATGGATTAGGCGTTGTTGGCCAGTTCAGCGAAGAGTTAACCTTTACGAATCTGGAATTGGCGCCGCGCACTGAGACTGGAAGAACGGTAACGGGATTCGCCGATTTTATTCATTTATCCGGCTGCCGGGGGCTAATTTCCATTACGGACAGCAGGTTTGCAGGTGCTCATGACGACGCGATCAACATTCATGGTACCTATCTGCGTATTGTAGGCCAACCGGCATCAAATCAAGTGCAGGTGAGATTCATGCATCCGCAAACGTATGGGTTCCAGGCCTTCTTCCCGGGTGACGAAGTCGCTTTTGTTAGCGCCGACAGTCTTGCATCCTATGCTGCCGGAAGGGTTGCTGCGGTGGAGAGGCTTAATTCGCGCGAGCTTCTCCTGACCTTGGAGCAGCCGGCTCCCATCCTGCATGGGGAGCAAGATGTTATTGAGAATCTGACATGGTCCCCGGAGATCGTAATTGAGAAGAACCATTTTGCCCGCATTCCGACCCGCGGCATACTTGTGACGTCGCCACGAAAGACGATTATACGGGATAACAGGTTCGAAGGCATACACATGAACGGTATTCTGGTCGCGGCCGATGCAAATTCATGGTATGAATCGGGCGCGGTTACGGACTTGCTCATTACGGGGAATCATTTTGGGGCCAGCGGCGGGGCAGAGCATCCGATTATCCGGATTGCTCCCGAGAACGAGCTTTCTATCTCAGAAGTACCGGTGCACCGAAACATCAGAATAGAGGGTAATCGGTTTGAAGTCTCCCAAGCTGCGCTGCTATCGGCGCGGAGCACGGAAGGGCTTGTCTTCAGCCGGAACGAGATTCTGGTTGAACGGTTGTGCGAAAGCGTAGAAGAGCCGGATGCAAGCGGGTTCTTTGCGATTGAAAGCTGCAGCGGCGTTGAAATAGAAGGAAACACGTTCCATATCCAGAAATCGTAGATTAACAAAAGAGACAACCGGCGTTCCGGCTGTCTCTTTTGCGTTCTATTAATCCTGCTCACTCCAAGCACGGTAAATGCGGCTTACCTCGCGGAAAGACTGCTTCGGCTTGCGGTATTCGTTGACCAGACCTTTGTTATTGAAGCTGCGGGCACGGTCGCGGAAATGGTTGCCACTGCTCTTTAGATCACCCCGGATATCCGCAAATTGCCAGATATAAGTGCCTCCGATGAGAGGATCCTCTCTAAATATGCCAAGCGCTTCGGTGACAATATGCGCCTGGTAATCCTCGCTGAACAGCCTTGGCTCCCAGCCGACATCGCCAAAAATCCCGGCTCCGCCGAATTCGGTCATTAATACCGGCTTATCTCCCGCTCCCATTTGTTCTGCACGCTTATGGAATTGTTGAAGCATTTCCTTAAAACCGTCAACCTGGCCTTCATACCAGCCATAATATTTGTTGATGCCGATGACGTCAAAGAGCGGAAGCAGGACATCCTCCAGCGGATGCATGGTGGCATAGGTAACAAGTCTGCTGGAATCCAGCTTCCTCACGAGCTCAACCATCCTTTTTGTCATCTCGTAAGCGTCTTGCGTTCTTGAATCGATCTCGTTATGAACGGACCAGAATACAACCGAAGGGTGATGGATGTGCGTAAGAACCATCTCTTCCATCATTGTTAACGCACGATCTTGGAAGAGAGGTTCGCAGACCGTCTCGTTCGGCAGCATAGCTCCCCAAATCGGAATCTCGCTCCAGAAAACAATCCCGTTCTCATCCAGCAAATCCAGCCAATACGGACTTTGGGGATAATGGGAGCCGCGAACCGTATTGCAGCCAAGCTCAAGAATGATATCCAGATCCTTCTGCATAAGCTTGGGAGGGAAGGCAAAGCCCCATTCCGGATGTTCCTCATGCCGGTTAATGCCTCTTAAATAGACGGGAGCACCATTGATTCGTATTCGGTGATCCCTTGTTTCGATTTTGCGGAAACCAATCCGTTCGTATTTGTCGTCTTGTTCGATGCCAGCCCGGAACAGATAGAGCTCCGGCTTGCCGGGATTCCACAAACGGACATCATTCCATTCGAATCTAAATTCAAGCTCTTCCGATTGCCCGGCTGCCACGCGAACTTGTTCCGACCGTATCACCTCATTGCCTTCTGATAAGGTGAAAAGAGCGGATTCGTCGTTTTGCGAGAGCGAGCATAAACGGACTTGAACCTTGATGTCGGCAGCAGCTCCATCCAGCTCATAATTTATTGCGAATTTATCGATATAGATATCCGGTAAGGTCTGTAGCTCAACCGAGCGAATAATACCACCGTAATGGAACCAGTCGACGACTTCGGTCGGGATGGTCAAGCGGTCGAGCGTGCTGTCTGTCCGGACAACGAGCTCATGCTCTCCTGCAGGCAGGGAGGGGAGAATAAATTCAAACGGCGTATATCCGCCATAATGGTAACCGAGATGTTGACCATCGAGATAGATATCGGCATGGCCTAATACGGCATGGAATATAAGCCGAACATGCTGAGCATCTTCCGTACGCAGCTTTTTCCTGTACCAGGCGATACCCTCGTAATCATACAAATGAAGTTCGTTATTCCAGCAGGAAGGCACATAGAGAGATTTCTCGGCATGTGGAAATCGCTCGAACCACTTCTCTTGCCGTCCCGTATTTTCGGGATCTTTTACAAAGTCCCATGGCCCGTCTAACAGCGTTGTTTTACGAATATGATGCTCCGGAAAAGTACGAATCAATGCGGATCCTCCTTAAGCTTCAGCTATTCATAGCCGGCGTGTTAATCGTCTGATAATATGGTTAATATAGCATGACGGATCGGGCAGCTGAATGGAAGAAACCGATATCCGCATGTCATTTTCGAGCTTGTTTATCTACGGAACGATTCTAGGAGGTTATGCAGGATGGCAGACCTAAGCCATGCAACCAAACATCTTGTTGTCCATATCCACCTCATTCTCGATAAATCGACGTATCCCGGCTGGAAGGATATTCGCAACCTTGTTAATGTGCATAGCTTGTATTGGATACATGAAGGGAGAGGGACCTTCCTGACGAACACCGAGCATCAGGTTGAGGCGGGCATGCTGGCGTATTTAAGGCCTGGACTGGAGATGTCCATGCGCTCCGACCCGGAGGCGCCGCTTCGTATGACCATGGTGTTGTTCGATTGCGCGGAGCTTGTTTACGAGGCGGTATGGAAGAATACGATGCCTGTTGGTAAATTGAGCTTCCCTTTTCTAAGCCAATACGGAGATCCTCAAGCCGAAGAGCTTGGCGCGTGGTTCAGAGAAATCAATCGGAGCTGGGCTGCGCGAATATCGGATGGCTCCAGCGTTCCCGAATCTCAGCTGCTGTTGTTACTGAACAAATTGCAGCACAGCAAGGAGCCGGATTGGAATATCGACGAGTCGGGCGTTTTTGCTTCTTATGAGAAGATCAAACAAACCTTGGAGAGCAGCTACAAAGAAAATTTGCGAATCGAACAATTGGCCAAGACGTACAGCATTTCTCCTTCATACCTTCGCAAGGTGTTCCTGAAGCATACGGGAATGGGGCCGAAACAATATTTGGATCATATACGCAACCGTCAGGCTTGCGATTATCTTGTCTTTACCGATTATCCTATCAATCAGGTTGCCAAGCTGTGCGGGTATTACGAGGAATACCATTTCAGCAAAATGTTCAAACAGCATAACGGCATGTCGCCAAGCCATTATCGGATAACGAAGAGGGCGGAGGCCGGTACATCAACGAAGAAACATAGCCGATAAATGTGATTGGTTCCCGCAAGCGTGTCCGATCATCGGCGTTATGATCTCTAACGAAACGACATAACGTTATTTGACCATTTTCAGGCATCATAATGATAATAATCGGTAATTAGCGTTACATAGTTTCGTTAGCCCTTGTGCAAAAAAATAACGCCATCAGTATTATGACCCGATGGCGTCAAAGTCCTCTTACTCCTCGTCTTGCTCCACTCGCAGAACAAGAAGATTGGAACGAATGGTAAGCCTCCTCAATAAATCATTTATTCTGAAGCTGACGGAGGCTTGGTTCTCGACCTGCTCATCTGGCGGCAGAAGGGACTGCTCGGCTCTGAATCTGACCGCCAGCGACTGGCCGGGAGACAGATTGCCAAGCGGTAAGCCTTGTGCCGGATCCGCTCCGCTTACGTTTCTGCCGTTAATATCCACGCTGCCCGGAACAAACAAGGTTCCCGCTTGCAGCATATCGTGAAGGACCGCATCATTAATCGGCAAATCGCTCACATTAGCCACCGTTATGGTAAATCTAACCTTATCGCCTACGAATATCGTACCCGAGTCGGAGCTTTTCGTTACGACAAGCGGTGGGCTTATGACTCGGAGGACCGCGTCGGCGCGTACCAGGCCGATTTGAGAAGATTCCGCCAAAATCGTATTCACAATCGGTGTGCCCGGCACTGCGTTTTCCGGAACGGTAAACGGGATGATAAGCGACAATGCTTCGCCAACATCCTGCGAGGCAACGATAGCAAAAATGCCAAGCAACGGATCGGAAACACGGATGTTCGTTAGTGGAATGTTACCTGTGTTTTGTCCGCGCATACGGAAAAAGACGGTTTCTCCAGGCAATGCGATTGGAGGAAATACGGTCTTGGTGACCTCCAGTCTTGGATCCGCCGGGATGGTCACATTGACGGATGCGCTAACAGGAGGTGACTCATTCGAACTGAGAATGGCTGTATTGGTAAGAACGGTCCCGCCGCGTGTTCCTGCCGGTATGGTAAATGTCCGGGATAGCTGAGTAGAGAAGCCCGGAGGGATAGTATCCGCAGACTCGTCAATTCCCAGCAATTCATCTAAGAAACGCAAATTAGTAAGCGATGTGTTTGAATTGTTTTGGATAGAAAAGGTGAAGGTTACCGTATCTCCTGCTAATGCAATTGAAGGATCGACGCTTTTGGTCAAATTAAGAACAAATTCAGGCTGCACGGTAAGCGTTGCGGTCGAAGAAGTCTCTCCCGTTTCTGTTGACGTTGCGGTTGCCGTATTGGTAAGAATGGTTCCTGCCTGGACGATAGGCACGATAAACGGAAGCGGAATGATATGGACCGAGCCAACGGGTAAAGCTGGAATAAGCGAGTTCAATCCAAGACCTGCATCCGTCACGATAACGTTGGTTAATACCACATTTCCCGTATTCTGAACGCGAATGGTGGCTGTTACCGTCTGACCCGGAGGTGCCTCGGCCGGCTCGAAAACTTTGCTGAGTTGAAGCAATGCTGTTGGGTCTACAGTTACCGTAGAAGTGCCTTCTTCAGGATTAGACTGATCTGAGGTGGCAATCGCGGTATTCACGATGACTGTACCGGGCAGGATGCTTGACGGCACAACGTAAGGGAATACAAGCGTCCTGCTCTCGCCAGGATTAAGCGTACCGATATCGCTGGCTACGCCAATGGCATCATCCCTGAGTTCAATACCTGTCAATGCAACCGTCCCCGCGTTAGCAACCGTAATTGTATAGATAACGGTGCCGCCGGGAGCAACAATTTCCCGGTCCGGTGTTTTGGTAACGGTCATAACCGGAGGCAACGGGTCTACAAGCACGTTTGCTGTGGTATCTATCGTATCGGTCTGATCGGAAGCAGCCGTACTGCGATTTTGAATAACCGTTCCGATTGGCGTTCCAACCGGAATGAAAAATGATGGCGTAAACGATTGAGAGGCCCCTATTCCGAGAGTTGAAATAACCGTACTGAAGCCTAGCAAAGCATCTTGGACAATAACGTTGGTGAGCGGAACATTGCCGGTATTCTCAACCGTAATGGTGTAGGTTATCGTAGCGCCAGGCAGTGCGTTCTCTACGCTTGGCGTCTTCGTAATCGAAAGTGCGGGAACTCCCGCCACCGTTACGTTCACGGATTTTTCCTGAGGCGCGGTTTCAGTTGAAGTAACAATAACCGTATTGTTAATGATTGTTCCGGCTGAGGCAGTAGCGGAAATCGTGAACGGAACGGTCTCGATGACGGATACGCCGGGCTCAAGTGTAACAATCGTATTGACATAGCCAAGAAGAGGATCGGCAATAACAACGTTTGTGAGCGGCGAGTTTCCGGTATTGATTACGGTGAATGTAAAATGGACCGTACTGCCTGCGATTGCTTGGGTCTGGTCAACTGATTTGTTAATTGCGATAGAAGGCTCAGGAATTAATATATCCAATGAAGCGTTGTCGATGTCCGTTACCGTCAATGATTCGAACGTACCCGATACCGCTGCTGTGTTAACGAACGGGTTAACGGACAAATCCGGTACGATAAACGGGATGCTGAGCGTCCTTTCCTCCCCAATGACCAAAGTGCCAATCACTTCGTCAAGTCCAATCAAAGGATCGGTTAACCGAACATCGGACAAGACGGTATTACCCTTATTTGCAATGACCAAAGTGTAAGTAACTTGATCCCCTCGTGCAGCTTGTGGAGGTGAAACTGATTTGGTCAGCAAAATATCGGGCTGTCCCAGTACTTTCACAACGGCATCCGATTGGGCAGGACCGATCTGGTCCGTCGTAACGGATGCGATATTCACAATGGTCTCGCCCTGCTGGGCATTATCCGGAATAATAAAAGGAACTGTAATGATGATCGAGTCTCCGGGATCTAGGGCTTCGTAAAGCTGGTCAACATTTAGGACGGGATCCGTAATTCGGATATTCGTAAGTCGATCATTGCCCGCATTCGATACATTAATGGTATAAAGCACGGTTTCTCCCGGAGCGGCAATTTGAGGATCAACCGATTTGACGAGATAGATTTCCGGAATTGGCGAAACGACAATAGTTGCGGTATCGGATACGGGCGGCGCTTCATTGGAGGTGGCGACCGTCAGGTTGTTGAAGACAGTACCTGCTAAAGTGCCGGCAGGCACAACGAACAGCACGTTAAAAGTACGTGATTCGCCTACAGCAAGCGATGGGATAACCTCGGTAAAGCCTACTAGATCATCCTTGACGGCAACATTGGCAACGGGAGCATTGGATAAGTTCGTGACGGTAATCTGATAGGTAACCGTCTCGCCGGGAGGTACGGTGATACGGTCAGACGATTTAGTAATAGATAACTGGTAATCAGGCAGCACGATCACTTCGGCTTGGTCCTGAACCGGTAGGGTTTGATCCGATATCGCAAATACCGTATTCACGATAACGGAGCCCGCTGGAGTTCCGGGCGGTACAACGTATGTGGCATGCAGTTCCACGGTCGATTCGGGCGGAAGGAAGAGATGATATCAACCAGGCCAAGAAGCGAGTCTTCAATACGAACGTTTGTTAACGGGAATGGTGCCGGATTTTTAATCGAGAAGGTATAGGTGATGATCTGCCCCGGTAATGCTTCCGTAGGCTCAGCGGTTTTGTTGATAAAGATTTCAACCGCCTTCTGGACAAAAACAATATAATCCTCTACTTCCCCGTCTGTTGCCGGCCCTAAGCTTCTGGTATCCGCGAGCTGTCCCGGCGGATTCGCATTCACCAGCGTGTCGGTTGTTAGACGTATTCTAACAAAAGTATGATCCAGGATTGGCATCACGCCAAAAGCAGGGAAAAAATGCAGCTCATAGGTTTGAGTGCCGGGAATCGAAGGGATCGTCAATACAGGAGACGCCTCATCTTCTTGGTAAATGCCATCCCCGTTAAAGTCTACCCACGCATACAGATTAGCTGATGTACCTGTCGTATTCGTCACGGTCACCGGGAAGGAATAGAAACCTAAATTCGCAATTAAAATTGGCAAGGGCACAGCTACGCCATCGTCTTGGATACCTTGCGTCAAGTCATCTCCGGTTGCGTCAAAATTCTGATGGGCATCCGTCTCCGCCGTAACTCTCGTGCCCAGAAACAGATTATTCACGAGACCATGACGGGGACCGTCGGAGGGTAGCAACGTAGAATAATTGTCCGGCCCATTGCCCGCAGCAACATCCGGCGCATCGCCAAAATCCAAATTAATAGTTGCAAGAGCGCACATAGTGGCATCGTTGAAGGAGGATGAGACCGTTGATGAAAAGCGGCTTGCGGCAGCTGTATTCCCCGAAATGGTGTAACGGTATATATTGCCGTCGTTATTCGAAATGGCATAAATTGTACCGGTTGCATCAAGGGCAACCGCGCCAAACGGTCCCGTATTTAATGGAGTAGTTGTAATATTCGTTATTGTGCCCGTCGTTGGCGCAATTCGCTGCATCAGCCCAGTTGGCGTTATGGCATACAAGTTGCCGTCCTGCGGCCGATATACCCAATCGCTGGAATTGAGCGCACGGCTTAAAGCTACTCCAAAGTTGCTGGTCTGCTCCAAAAAGCCGTTTGCCGGATTGACCAGCTTCATGAACGTCGCGGAATTCGGGCGAAGATCAATGACATAAAATCTCGTCTCGTTATTAACAAACAAATAAAGGAATCCGTTCAAGTCAAATGTTCCGACATTGTAAGTGTCTGCCGGTAGACCAGGCGGAAGAGGAAAAAGGATGATGACATTCCCGTTGTTGTCTACGCGGACGATACGGTTATTTAATTGATCATAGCCATAGATGTAATTATCAAGCGTATTATAGCCAATGCCGTTAATATCGACAGGCGGGCTGACGGTTCCTTGGACGACGGCTGAGCCCGTAACGATATTAATGTTGTACCAGACAGAAGGACGGCCGGAGAATTGAATCATACTCGTGGTGCAGCCAAGCGGGTTATTAATCGTGTCGTGACTGAAGTTATTGCCGCTGAGCACGGCGTTCCCCGTAATCTGAGCCGCCGTAACGGTTAACGTTAGCTTGCGAGGTCCATTGGACATCGTAAAACCTGCAGGCTGGGAAACAGCAACCGGGGGACAGGTTGCGCCTGGATTGCCTACGGTCTCATACACCGTATACGTACCCGCTGAGGTGATTGAAAAGCTGTAGCTGCCGGCCGAATCAGTTTGCGCTGGTGTGCAAGTGCTGCCGGTACTGCTAAATAACACGACAAATGCACCAGGTATTCCGGGCTCTCCAACGGTAAATACTCCGTCATGGTTCAAATCGTTAAAAACAATTCCCGTAATTGTAGCTGGCATTGCGGGTGTGGATACCTCCTTTTTAAAGGGAATTATTCCGAATGGTTATCCTAAAAACCAACATTCTATATAAATATTCTTTAAGCCTGGCCGGTAGAAGAATTTTCGACAGAGATCTTGCTTGTCCGCTTACAGTCGATTATTTGAGAATTAATAATGTGGAAATTAAAGGGAGTTGCTTGCGGATTGCCGAATATAATGTGAAGAGAGAAAGCCGGAGGAAGATTAATGAAGCTAAAAATGAGTATACTGGTTGCGCTAGCCGTATGGCTTACGGCATGCTCCGTTCAAACGGAGAAAACGGTAATCCCGCAAATCACTCCGTCACCCGATGCAGCTGAAGCGTCAGTAGAATCAGATAACCAGGACAATACGGATACGGTCAAGGAAGATCTCTCGGTTAGAGCGGTAGCTTCCCACCAGGCAGGTACACTAATGATTCAACCAAAGAGTCAAGCGATGGTAACTGTTCTTGGTGCTCCTAGCTGCTACGGGCTGGAAACCGATCTAAGCTGGACGGGAGATTATGAGGCGATTTGGAAACCCGCAGCCGGGGGGAATCCCGTGAAAGTATTGTCTTTTCCTGAAGACCTCGAGATTATAGAGCCGACCGACGAAACGGTAAATCTGCAAATGCTCACAATCGGAGATACCGATATTTTTACGTATTATCCGCGTTATACGGATTGCCATGCGCTTGAAGCTTATCTTTTTGGCGTGAAAGACGGGCAGGTATTTCCGATCACCTTCGAAGATGAAGCGGGACAGCTCACGAACAGCTTCTTCCAGCATCCGCATTATCCGCTGCAGGTGTCCGGCAATGAAGAGCTTGTGATTACAGGTGGCGAAGGCGGAGGGCAGGCGTTTATCGAGGTGTGGCATTACGGCTATGATTCCGTTCAGCATAGGATGAAGTTGAGCAAGACCGATCAAGTGCAACCCCAGGATCTCTTGCCGTCTATCAATGAAGGAGGGGATTAAACATGAAGGAGAAGGAAGAATCGAAGAAGGAGGAATCAACGACTTCTTCAACCGTAGTATCTTTTAATGAAGCTACGGATCATTATCAGAAGATTATGGGGGTTCCGAATCAACGGGCGGATTTAAAAAGCATGCCAAAGGCTTTGAGGTGGTTCTCTTATTTCTTCTACACGGTTATCATTCTTGGCGCATTGCTTTTTCTAATCTCCTGGTTCCTTCATAGGTAAGTTCTTTTAAGCGGAGCTGCGCGGCTCCGTTTTTTTATGCTCGAAAGCAATGGTCTGCTTTTTCTTTCCCGATGTTGAGGAGAGTATAGGCGGATGCTACACTTGTGCTATTCAGATGGATCCATGTGAACGAATAAAGGAGTCGTATAGGTGATGTTTAATTTCGATCCGGACAAAGTGCTGGCCGATTTCAAAGACGGTGCGCCGATGCTTGCGGCTATCGGAGACGAGACGCGCCAGCTTATCGTGGGCGCACTGCTTGGAGCCGGGTGTGAAGGAATGCGCGTTGGCAGGCTAATGGAGCTGACCCATCTGTCCAGGCCGTCTCTTAGCCACCACTTAAAAATATTGAAGGAAGCGGGCGTTGTCGGCATTACCAAAGAAGGGACAAAAAACTATTATTACCTCGATGGCTCCGGCAAGCTGCTGCAGTTAAAAAAATTAGCCGCTCATATCGATCATTATTTGGATGAGCTTAGAAAGGCGGGATATCATGTCTGAGATTGTCCTTGTTACAGGAGGAAGCGGTTTTGTAGCTAGCTGGTGTATCGTGGAGTTGTTAAGACAAGGATATACGGTTCGTACTACGATCCGCGGCTTGTCCAAGGAGGCAGCCGTCCGAACGGCGATCTCAGCTGTTATAGATCCGGAAGACCGATTATCGTTCTATCCGGCAGATCTGACGCAAGACGTTGGCTGGCTGGAGGCGATGCAGGGCTGCAAATATGTTCTTCACGTGGCTTCTCCGATGGAGGGTAGCGAAGCAGGTTTGATTGAAGCTGCAAGAGAGGGGACGCTTCGCGTGCTTCAGGCAGCCGTCAAAGCCGGAATAGAACGGGTAGTGATGACCTCCTCCTGCGCGGCGATTACTCCATCGCCAGGACAAGACATTCAGCTTCTGGACGAAACCTTCTGGACTGATCCGGACAATAAACTTCTTGACCCTTACCGCAGATCAAAGACATTGTCTGAACTTGCGGCATGGGATTTTATGAAGAAATACGGGAACGGGATGACACTTACTACGATTTTGCCTGGCGCGGTGTTTGGTCCCGTTATTATGAATGAGAAGTACGGCTCGGTGCAGGTGATAGGCCGCATGCTGGATGGCAAGGTTCCGGGAATTCCGCGAATCGGACTTGAGATCATTGATGTACGCGATCTTGCGGACATGCATATTCGCGCGATGACTTCAATCAAAGCTGCCGGAGAGCGATTTATCGCGGTGGGAGATTTCTTGTGGATGTCGGAGGTAGCCGAGCTGCTGCGGAACAAATTGGGCGAAAACGCTGCTAAGGTACCTACCCGTAAGCTGCCGGATTTCGTATTGCGAACGGTATCTTGGTTTCAATCGGACCTGCGTTCCATCGTTCCAATGCTGGGACGCAAATTCCGTCATACCCCGGCGAAAGCCCAGCGTATTCTAGGCTGGCAGTTCAGACCCGTTGAAGCAACAGTCGTGGATTGCGCGAACAGCTTGCTCAAATAAAGGAATAAAAGCCGCCGATCAGCGGCTTTTTTCTGTTACAGATGTTTTTCGTAAAACACGAGAGTCATTTTATCGTTTATTTCCTTTATTTCTCCCGTTCTTGCATAACCCAGCTTCTCGTACAGATAACAGTTTCCTTCCTCTTGCAGGATAGTATCCAGCTCCCATGACTTGGCATCGAAATAGATTTGTTCAATCCTTGCAAAGACTTTCTGGGCAATGCCTTTCCCTTGGTGTTCCGGCAATATAAATATCGGACTGACGCGATAGGTTTGATTATCCTTTGTTACCACTCTAATTGCGCCAACTGCAGCTTCCCCGGATTTAATCAAATAATAATCCGTAATTGATTGATTTAACCGAGTAATAATTCGCTCCACGGATTCATTGGCGGGACTTGTATCGAAATCCTGATATTTTTCCAATAGGGGCGTAAATGCTTTAAGTTGCATTTCATGAATACTCGCTGCATCTTTTAAGTCTGCTTTACTTAATGAGATTTCCATTAAATAAACCTCCTATTTGAGTGGTTTATTAGTTGATGAGTGTTATTCGACGGTATATTCAAATAATCCTTGCAGGTTCATCTTAATAAATGCAAATAAATGTAAGGGATGTGAACATGATGCTACCCAAACGGCATGAAGCAGTGTATACTTGCCCCAACCTCTAATCCTGAACGAACGAGGGAGGGCAATAGACATGCTGCTGGATGAGAGATATCTTACTCTATACGAGCGCTTCGGCGGTGAACCGGGTCCCGCTCAGGTAACCCTTGAGGAATTATCGGAAGTTTTATACTGCACGCCCCGCAATGCCAAGCTTATACTGAAAAAGCTTCAAAGCGAGCAGCTTATTGATTGGCTGCCGGGACTTGGAAGAGGACACCGGTCCAGGATAGCCTTCCATATTGAAAAAGAACCGTACTTAATGCAATATGCCGTTAATCTGGCGGAGCAAGGCGACTATAAACGGGCATTTGATGTCATTGCCCAATATGGCAACGGTACATCAGCCAAGCAGACCTTTTTGGAATGGCTGGATAATCAGTTTGGCTATAAGAAGGGGCAAGCGGAGGGAGGCGAGGATTGCAGAGATGCTTTGATTTTTCCCGTATTGAAAGCTCCTGTGACCCTTGATCCGGCTGACCTGCTATATTCCTTCGACTCCCATCTGATCCGCCAGATCAGCGACAGGCTGCTGCGATACGATGAGCAATTGGACAAAATTGTGCCTATGCTTGCACATAACTGGACTTCAAATGCGGATGCCACGGAATGGACGTTTTATCTTCGCAAAGGAATCCGGTTCCACAACGGTCAAGAGCTGACCTCTCGGGATGTTAGGTTTACCTTGGAACGGTTACAGCATGATACGGCGAACAGCTGGCTGCTGCGCGAGGTGACATGCGTGGAAGCCGTTAGCTCTCGCGTGCTGCGCATTAGGCTAAAAAAGGCCAACCGGATCTTTGACCGGTTCATGTGCTCTGCCGCCGCTAGCATCATCCCATATGAATTTGCCGGTATGGATGAAGAAGAGTTCTGGAGGCAGCCGATTGGCACAGGCCCATTCCAGCTTGCGAAATGGGCTAATGGACGGATCAAGCTAGAGGTTAACGATGTCTATTTTCAGGGACGGCCATATTTGGATGAGGTCGAAGTTGTCATTATGCCCGAGGATTGCGGCAATGATTTGGATAAGCTGACTAAGGTACATCATAGTTTGGATACCATGAGAATGGATAAAAGCATGACCAAGGATGATTGGCAGCAAATCGGAAAGTTGTGCCCTGGCTGTGTTCTCATGAGCTGGAATGTCGCGGTCGATAGGCCGCAGCAGTCCGCTGCCTTTCGTCATGCCGTTAGCAAAATTATTCGGCCTGGCGAAATGATTATGGAGCTTGGCGGCGAACGCGCGCTTCCTGCCTATGGTTTCAGACCGGAAGCAAGCTGCACGCAGACGCTAGAACCGATTCAGCCTGAGCAAATCCGCAAGCTTTTGCAGGAATCGGGTTATTGCGGAGAGATTTTGCGGATCGCTTTCCATTCGAAATATAACGATGACGGACGATGGGTCATTGATCGATTGGCTGAATGGGGTATTCAATTGGAGATGCTGCCGTACGGGGACGCGTTGCAAGCCGATGTCTGCATCTCAGGGCTGGTCTTTCCCGAAGATGAAGTTTGCGAGATCGAAGCTTATGAGCATCGCGATTGCGTAATGCAGTCTTATTTTGACAAAGAAAACAAAGCATGGATACTAAGCCGGATCGATGCGGCGGTTGGCGCCGAATCCAAGCAACAGCGCCGCCAGCAGCTGAGAGAAATCGAAGAGCGTCTTCGCGAAGAAGCGCTTGTCTTGTTCCTGCATCACAGGCGTCTCAGCACGTATCTGCATCCTTCCGTTCGGGGTGTCAGCTTGAATCCGCTAGGGTGGATTGACTTCAAGGATATTTGGCTGGAGCAGCATGATTAATAGAAATGAGATAAAGCAGCCGTTACGCAAAGCAGTCTCGCTACGCGAGGCTGCTTTTTTCATGGAAAAAATTACAATAAAAAATTTGCGGAAAACTGCACATATTTATCGATTTGTTACGTCTGATAGATGAGGATGTCATCTTAATGGTTGTACTGAAAATATTTACTTCTAGTATTTACGCGGCTGTTGCATTTATAATGGGCTATCATCGAAAAGGTGAAGTCCGCAAAGAAAGGATGGAACTTGTGAAGAAATTTTTTGGTATTGTAGGTGTCTTTATTCTCGTATGGGCAATTATCTCGGGTATCTTTATGTTCTTTACAGATTCCGGATATCGTCTTCGGGCGATGGCAGCGGAGACCATATTATCGTCTCAACACCGGCAGTGGGCGAAGTACACTTTTTTACCGCAAAGTGACTTGGACGCTATGCTTGAAAATATAAATAATCCGAGTTACGTGAACAGCGCCTCGGGATCGGGCGATTTAGGCGGCATGGTGAACGTAAAGTCGGATAAGGATTTGTACGTGCATGTGGAGTCGATTGAAAGCTATACCAATCCTACGCATAACTACAAAGGAAAAATCATCACGATCTCCAATCCGAATCGGGTAAAGCTAGTTAGCTCGAAGCTGAGTGACCATGGCGAACAAATCTTTGTTATCGCGAAGCGGGCGAAAGCTCTTGCCGCCATTAACGCGAGTGGTTTTGTCGATTTGGATGGGCATGGCAACGGTGGAGCTTCTACCGGTGTCGTTATTGAAGACGGCGTTATTAAAAGCCAGAATAAGAACACTAAAGAGTTCGTAGCGGGCATAACCAAAGATGGCGTGATGATTACCGGCAAGTACAGCGCGAATGAATTGGTTAATCTCGGAGTACAATATGCAGCAGGCTTTAAACCGCAGTTAATCGTAAACGGTCAAAAGATGGTTGAAGGCGACGGCGGTTGGGGCTGGGGTCCGCGTACGGCAATTGGCCAAAAAGCCGATGGCAGCATCATCTTTGTCGTTATTGACGGCCGTCAGACCCGTTCGGTTGGCGCGAGTATCAAAGAAGTACAGGATTTGCTCTACGAACGTGGAGCTGTAAATGCCATGTGTATGGATGGCGGTTCTTCCTCTTCGATGTATTTTAACGGCGATAACATTACGATTCCTTCTTCCCGCAATAATATTCCCCGTTATCTGCCGAATATTTGGGCGTTGATTCCGCAAGCCGGAGATACCCTTCACGTTGATGTGGACGGGAAAGACGTAACTTCGTTTGAAGGTCTTGGCTTGTAAAATGTGTTTGCAAATCCCTGTTGGAATGGCGACATTCCTTCAGGTTTTTTTTATTATCGAAATTATTGAAGCTAACCATCGAATACTCTCCATAATCGTCTTGAGCCATAGTTGTTATAATGAAACAACTATAGGGAAGGAGCGATAAGCATGATAACAAGAACCGTTGCCGTTGCGCAACTTGGTAAGTATGTTGAATCGGTGCCTTTGCAATTAAGAGCTTGGTCTGAGGAAAAAATGATCACGCCGAGGGCTGTTGGAAAGTGGTCACCACTTCAAATTCTCGGGCATCTTTGCGATTCGGCGATCCATAATTGCAGAAGAATCGTTGAGGCTCCTTCAGCAGAAGGACCCTATGCTATTACTTCATATAACCAGGACAAATGGGTGGAAGCTCAGCAGTATGCATCGGCACCGGTCGACGAGATTATTGCCTTATGGGAAAGTTTGAACCGCGCGATGGTGAGAGTGATCGCTGCAGTGTCTGTTGATACGTTAACGTCATGCAACATCCTGCTGCCAAACGGCGAGACGCATACGTTGGAATGGCTGGTAAAAGATTATGTTGAGCATTTGGAGCATCATCTTAAGCAAATCTCTCCGGATTTATTATTAGGGGAAGAGGCCGTCTCAAAAGGGGTTCGCTCGCTAGAGTAACGGCTCGCCTTAGTAAATTGATAAAATAGCGCTGCAGAGAGTTATCCCTGCAGCGCTATTTTTCGATTTTGCTCCTTTATAGCTTTCTTCAGCAAATTGTGGGCAAGCGAAAGCCACCCGACCTCTAGGCTAACTTTCGGTAAGCCTAGAAGCAGGAACCGGCGGAATCCCCGGTTATTCTTGATTTGGCCAAACACACTTTCTGGTTCATGCATGCGTCGAACCGACAAGGCATGTCCATCCTCAAAAAGCACTGCTTGTAGGCATAAATGATGACCTTCATAAGCATTTTGGGGTGGTAGCTATCTCGGCCACCTCCGGGATATTTAACAAGGATCGGCTTCTTGTTGTTTTGTCCTTAAAGCATTTCATTGACAGGTTAATGGCAAACGGAGCATTTTAATGATTCTGGAGAAGCGTTAGCGGTCGCTTTTGTGAAGGGATTCCAACCTTACCTCTTTGATTCAAGGAATCCCTGAGCAATGGCGATTGGAAGAACATTAAAATGCGCAGGCTGCTGTTTAACCCAAACCAAAATAAAAAAGGGGGGTGTCCCATTCGTCATATTAATGACTTATGGGACACCCCCCTTTTTTATTTAGTTATGAGAGCATTATTGTACATAACCTGACGTATTTTTTAGGAAATGTGCACCAAGCACAATTTAAAGAACGACTTTTAGCATCTCATCTATATTTGATGTTAGTAATATTGACGCAAAAATGACAATGACCTATATTACCTCTAAGCTTTCCGAAATGATAGGTAGCATTCGTTCGGCAAATTGGGGGAGGGTCTTGGCATGAAGAAGCTCATTATGGTCGCAGCGGCAGCATTGCTAGTCTTTATGGCTGGTTGCTCGAAGGAAACAAAGACGAATTCAACGGGAGCAGAAGCTGTCACTGACGGAGACAAGACAAAGCCAAGAGTAGCTTTTGTCTACCTGGGCGTTCCGGGGGACGGAGGTTGGACTTACGAGCATGATCAAGGACGCAAGATGATGGAAGAGGAGCTTGGCCTTACCGCAACGACGGTCGAGAACGTACCGGAAGGAGCAGATGCCGAGCGCGTATTCGAAGAGCTTGCCGAGAAGAACGATATTATTTTCGGCACAAGCTTTGGCTACATGGATGCCATGGTTGCCGTAGCAAAGAAGCATCCCGATGTAAAGTTCCTTCACGCCAGCGGCTATAAAACCTCGGACAATCTCGGCACCTATCTGGGCAAGGAATACCAAAGCGCTTATCTTGTAGGGATGGCGGCAGGCAAAATGACGAAAAACAATCATCTCGGCTATGTAGGGGCTTACCCGATTCCGGAGGTGATCTATACGATCAACGCGTTCGCGCTAGGCGTACAAAGCGTTAACCCGGAAGCGAAGGTAGACGTCGTGTGGAGCAATACGTGGTTTGATCCAACAGCCGAGCGTCAGGCGGCAACAAGCTTGCTCGACAAAGGCGTAGACGTCTTGGCCGCTTATCAGGATTCGCCGGCAAGCATTCAAGCTGCTGCCGAACGCGGGGTATGGGGAATCGGCAATGACTCGGATATGAGCAAATACGCGCCGGATTATTATATTTCCAATCCGAAGTGGAACTGGGGTCCTTATTACGTGCAGACGGTAAAAGCCGTTATGGACGGCACTTGGAAGTCCGAAAGCTATTTCGGTTCCATGAAGGACGGCATCACGGACATCGCGCCGTTTGGCAAGAACGTTCCGCAGGATGTCAAAGACCTCGCAGAAGCGAAGAAGAAAGAGATTTTAGGCGGCAGCTTTGATGTGTTTAACGGACCGATCGCCGATCAGAGCGGAACGGAAAAAGTGCCACAAGGCAAAGAGATGACCGTAGACGAGATTTTGAACATGAACTGGTTCGTCAAAGGCATTGAAGGGACCATACCGCAATAGTCCAAGACGGAAGGGGAAGTGGCTGGCATGATAAGAAAAGATCCCGTACTCGAGCATGAATGGCATCCGGTAGCGATTGCCGCCGATGTCAGCGACACTCCCAAGCAGGTCATTGTTTTGGGAGAAAAAGTCGTGATTTTCCGCACGAAGCAAGGTGTTAAAGCCATGAAGGACCTTTGTATTCATCGCGGCGTCCCTCTGTCGCTTGGGCGCGTGGACAATGACGAGATCGTCTGCGCTTACCATGGCTGGAGGTATGACGGTGACGGGCGATGCGTCTGCATTCCGGCAATGCCCAAATCGCAGGCGATTCCGCTCAAAGCGAAAACGCAAACGTATTTGTGTCTGGAACGGTACGGTTTTGTCTGGGTCTGCCTTGGAGAACCAAAGGAGGAATACCCGCCGCTTGAGGGGAAAGTGGAGGAGGAGCTTCTGCCAATCTGGATGGGACCTTATCCGGTCCAAGCATCCGCTCCGCGTGTCATCGAGAATTTCCTGGATGTCTCGCATCTCATGTTTGTGCATGAAGGGCTGCTTGGCGACAGCGAATTTGCCGAGATTAACGACTACAATGTACATCAAATAGACGGGGCGCTTGTTACGGATGAGATTGTCGTCTACCAGCCCGATCCTGACGGACGCGAAATAGGCGTAGATAACCGGTATATCTATGAAATCTATGCGCCATGCTGCGTCAAACTGGTGAAGGGTAGTGTTGGCTCTGACGAGATCTTTCATTTGTTCTTGATTGTTCTCCCGGAGACGGAAACGACCTGTACGGCGTTTATGCTGCAGCTTCGCAACTATGCGCCGGAGATTCCGGATCAGGTGTTTATCGATTTCCAGAATACGCTGCTCGAGCAGGACAAACGAATTGTCGAAGAGCAAAAGCCGGAGCTGCTGCCGCTCGATCTGCAGGCGGAGCTGCATCTCAAATGCGACCGCGTCGCCATTGCTTACCGGCGCAGATTGAAGGAGCTAGGCGTAACGATCGGAACCGAATAAGTTAAAAATAAACGCCAATATCCAAGCTTCGGGCTGGATATTGGCGTTTATTTTTAAGACATCCATAAAATTCTTGATAACAGAATATAAAGAGTTTAATATACCCATGGGGGGTATTCCTCTAAGTTAAAGAAGGCATCTGATCCGTATTATTCATTGGAGGCAAAAGATGAAAACAGTATTGGTAGTGGAGGATGAAGACAAAATCCGGGATGTTGTCATATCTTATTTGAAAAAAGAAGGCTTTAAGACGCTGGAAGCTGCCACGGGCAGCTATGCTTTAGAAGTGCTGCGGAGCAGCTTGGTTGATCTCGTTATACTGGATCTAATGCTTCCGGATATGGACGGGGAGCAGGTTTGCGTATCAATAAGGAAGACGAACTCGATACCTATTCTTATGCTTAGCGCAAAGATGTCGGATAATAATCGTATAAAAGGGTTGTCTATTGGTGCGGACGACTATTTGATTAAACCCTTTGATCCGCGTGAAGTCGTGGCCCGGGTCCGGGCAATCCTGCGCCGAACGGACGACAGTCAGCTGCTTGCCGACCGTTCATCCTATAATCATGGCCATCTGGAAATCGATTCGCTGAAACAAATGGTATTTTGCCATGGGGAACCGATAAGCTTAACGCCAAACGAATATAAGCTGCTTCTAATGTTGGCCAAATATCCGCAGCGGCATTTTACGCGTAATGAATTGGTGGATAAAGTGCTTGGCTATGATTTTGAAGGTGATGTCCGCACCATTGATCAACATGTGAAGAACATCCGCTACAAAATCGAACCGGATCCTAAAAATCCTCTATATATCCGAACGGTCTACGGTTCGGGCTATCGATTTGATGGGAGCGGTATATGAGCAAACGACTTCATAACCGCCTTGCCGTGATTATTATCGGCACTGCCGCGTGCATTTTGTTCATTTCGACGCTAAGTACCATGCTGGCCACGCATTACCATCTTTGGATGTACCATGAACAGGCAGCGGGGGTGTCCCATGATTTACCCCGATTGGATTATCACTTGGAAAAAGCCCTATTGCAATCCATTGCCTGGACGTTTGCCGGTTCCGGCATTCTTGCGGTTTTGATTGGATTTTATATCGCCAAACGGATATCCAGACCGCTTGTAAAAATGAAACAGGCTGCTGAACGCATGTCGGATGGGAATCTTGATATTCGGGTTGTCACAAGCGGCAACGATGAGCTTGCGGATCTTGGCGCTTCGCTTAATGAATTAGCTTCACAGCTTTATCAACAAGAGCAGCTTCGAATCAACATGACGGAAGATATTGCCCATGAATTAAGAACTCCGCTTGCCACATTAAAAAGCCATATGCGTGCCTTTGAAGACCAAATCTGGGAACCAACTCCCGAACGTATTCATGCTTACTATGAAGAGATTGACCGGCTGGTGAATATGGTCGCTGAATTGGAAGACTTGACCTATATAGACTCGCCTACGTTTCGCCTGGAACGGAAGCAAGAGTCCTTGCATGCCCTGATCCAACAGGGAGTGGAGCTTGTTGCGGCAGCCTATCTGGAAAAAAAGGTGAGCCTTACTTTTCAATCCGGTCCTGATATCCATGTTTTTACCGACCGCAGCCGTATGATCCAAATTTTGGTTAATCTACTCAGTAATGCTCTAAAATTTACGCCCGCAAACGGACGAGTAGTCGTGAAAGTTATTGAAGACGCGCAAGAGGCGGAGATTCGCATTGTTGATACGGGCAAAGGAATTAATAGAGAGGATTTGCCTTATATCTTTGAGCGGTTTTATCGTGCGGACAAGTCACGAAACGGGAGAAGCGGCGGCAGAGGCCTGGGTTTAGCGATAGTGAAAAAGCTGGTGGCTTCCCATGGCGGACAAGTATGGGCGGAAAGCAACCACGGAACCGCGATAATTATTCGTCTCCCAAAACAGTTATATCCCGAATAGAAAAAAGTTCGTTCTTCTACACAAGATCTTCATAAGTATGGGCTAGACTTATAAACATCGAAGATAATAAAAAATCAATTACAGGAGGCTACGCAAAAATGAAGAGAATAGGGATATTGATTCTTACGGCTGTGATAATAGCGCTCTTAAGCGCATGTGGGAATAACGCAGCGGAAACCAGCAGCAATATGAAGCATTCGGGAATGAATCTTTCAGGATCAAATGAAGTACCGGCAGGCTTGAAAGAAGCAGCAAACCCTGCATTTAAGCCTGGCAGTAAAGCTATCATGCAAGATGACCATATGAAGGGCATGAAAGGGGCAGTTGCCACGATAGTAGGAGCTTACCAAACAACAGCATACGTTGTTAATTACACGCCAACAACTGGCGGGGAGAAAGTATTGAACCATAAATGGGTTATTCAACAAGAGATTAAAGATGCTGGCGATAAACTCTGGAAACCCGGTACGGAGGTTATGCTGGAAGCTGATCATATGACGGGCATGAAGGGGGCGAAGGCCGAAATTGTCTCCGCTGAACAAACGACCGTTTATATGGTTGATTACACGCCAACGACTGGTGAAGCACCTGTGAAAAATCATAAGTGGGTAACGGATCGCGAGCTTTCGCCATTAAAATCATGAGGGTAGATTCGAAATTCGAACAATATGAAGGTTTTATCCGGGCATTGCCGCTCAAAACGTGCTACAGGCCTAACGACTTGCTCGTTCCGGAGTTATTCATGCAGCGTGAAGGGCCGATAGAGATGTATTATGCTCCGCATAATGACTATGGAAATCCGCAAGCGAGTATTATGATTGTTGGCATTACTCCAGGCTGGACTCAAATGGAAGTTGCTATAAGGACAGCGAATCAGTCCATGTTCATGAACAAATCGGTTCAAGAAATATGCAAAGAAGCAAAAATGGCTGCGCGATTTGCAGGGTCGATGCGGAATAATCTCATACAGATGCTGAACGAATTGAACTTGCCTGCATTTTGTGGAATCGCGGATAGCAAGGAATTGTTTGAGGAGGAATGCCCTCTCTTGCATACAACCTCCTTGCTTCGTTATCCGGTCTTTATTAACAAGAAAAATTACAATGGACATTCCCCCGAACTTTCAAAAAACGCTTTTTTGCGTAATTTTGCCTATCAGTCGATTATGAGCGAACTTCAGACTTTGAATAATGCTCCGCTTATTATTCCTTTAGGCAAAACCGTCGAAAAGATGTTCAGTCTTTTGCTTACCGAAAATAAGATTAAAGAGAAGCAAATTTTATGGGGTTTTCCTCATCCATCCGGTGCAAACGGGCATCGTTTGAAACAGTTTGAGCAGTCAAGAAAACAAATGCTAGAAATAATAAGAAACTACGTCTCTTTAAAGATCAGTTGAATGGAGGTGCTCCATAAGTCATGAAAATGGCGATGGGACACCTCTACTTTTATGTTCGTCTATTCATATTCCTTGTTGACTTATGGGGTTATGGGATTTATACTCCACTTATTAAAAGTGTTTTAAAAAGTATTTGCTAAAAGGAGTGAGAGCATGTCGTCTCACACGCATAATACGATTCAAGTGAAAAAGATGAACGTTGAACTGGTCAAAAACGCATTGAAGGCTCAAGGCATTGCGACAAAAGCTTCGATTGCGGGATTAACCAAGCTTAGCGTAGCTACCTGCGGGACGATTCTGAACGAGCTGCTTGCCATTGGCGAAATCATTGAACTGGAGCCGGATGGGGCAAATGGCGGAAGACCAGCCAAACAGTACAGATACAACGCTAATTTTGGCTGCGTCATTTGTCTGCTTGTCAGGACGGAAGGCGGCATTCATTCCATAAGCTACAGCATTGTGAATTTGCTTGGCGAGACCATAAGCGACACAACGCTTACTCTGCCTCATATCGACAGGGATGTTATTGATCGGTTAATTGAGGACTTAATCAGCGACAACGAGAATGTGCAAGCCATCGGTATCGGGATTCCCGGCGTCGTTCACCGTGGAGTGATTGGCGTATGCGATGTGCCTGATCTTGCCGGGCAGCCTGTGGGACCTTATCTGGAAGACAAGTACGGGATCCCGATTACGATCGAGAATGACATGAACATGACGGTTTACGGCTTCTACCATCTTCAGAATTTTGAAGAGGATAAGACATTTGCGGTAGCGACGTTTCCGAAGAATCATTTTCCAGGGGCTGGGTTTATCGTGGACGGCCGGATTTTGTCGGGCAATACGACATTTGGCGGTGAGGTTTCATTCCTGCCGTTTGGCGTTTCGCGCGAAGAGCAGCTGCGGCAGCTGCATACGGAGGACGGTTTTATCCGGCTGGCGGTTATGACTTTAACTTCAATTATCGCCATCATTAACCCGGTAACCATCGCGATAACGGGCGAGCTGCCGCGCGAGTCGCAGCTTAAGGATCTGCATGAGGGCTGTCTGAAGGATATTCCGCAGGAGCATATGCCGCAGCTCATTATTCAGAACAATACGCAACGAGAGTACATGACGGGACTTGTTACAGCTACGCTGGAAAGCCTTACCTACCGGCTGCAGGTCACGGAGAAAAGATAACAAGTTAGGAGCAAGCGAAGAGTGGACAAAAGTATAGGCAAGTTCAACAAGATTTATGCCATGCAGCTGGCGACCATATTTATAGGATTCATTATTTTCGGGTTCTCGGAAAATATTAAAGGTCCGGCAATACCGCGCATTCAATTCGACTTTATGTTGAATGAGTCCCAACTGGGCACCTTATTATCTTTAAACGCCTTGGGTTATTTGATAGCCTGTTCGTTCACGGCCTATTTGACGAAAATATGGGGGATCAAATGGGTTACCGTTGCCGCATTCGCCTCAATGGCCTTTTCCGGCATTCTAATCTTCTTCTCCCATCATTATTCGATGTTCTCGGCTTCGTATTTCCTTATGTACATCGGAAATGGGATGCTGGAGATTGGCCTTGCTATTCTAAGCGCCCGGATTTTCGTTAGAAATACCGGCACAATGATGAATATGACGCATGGCTTCTACGGCTTAAGTTCCACGGTTGCACCGCTGATCGCAACAGGACTAATGAAAGTGACAATTGCCGGGCATACGCTGGACTGGCGCGGAATGTACCTGGTGATGCTGATGTTATCCGTGATTCCGATTGTCATCGCCATGTTAAGTTCGTTCCCGGGAGATGATATCTCGCATGAGGATCGCGTTCCTCTAAAGGTTTTGCTGAGAGATCGGGTACTATGGTTAATGGTGCTTGTCCTGACGTTTGGAGTTGTCTCGGAACTTGCCGTTGGCGGCTGGCTCGTTAACTTCTTGGAGAAAGCTTATAACTGGGATACCGTAAATGCTTCCGGCATGTTGTCTATTTTCTTCTTATGCTTTGCGCTGGCGCGGCTGCTGCTTGGTCCGCTGACAGACCGAATTGGATTCGTGTTATCTCTTATCATCTTCTCCGGGTTTTCGGCATTATGTACCTTTGCCGCAATCACAGGCGGCGAGAGCGTTGCGTTCTTGTTTGCGGCTTCCGGTATCGGTATTGCAATGATCTATCCTACGGTAATGGCTTTTATCGCAAAGCGATATCCGAAAGGCAGCGATACGGCCATCACCTTTACGGTCACTATGATGGGATTAGGCAGCGTAATCGGCAATTACCTGATTGGCGGCGTTACTGAGCTCGTCAAACATATAGTCGGCGAAAATTCGCCAAACAGCTTGCTTCGCGGTCTTCAGGCCGGTTACGGCTTCATTGGATTATGCGCGGCATTATGCGCGATTACCGGAATTATTCTTTATATTCATTTGTCCAAACGAAAAGAAATCATCTAAATGAAAAAACGCCAATTTCCAAGCCCTTTGGGCAGGATATTGGCGTTTTTTTTATTAATAGAATTGAACCGTCTTGCGATATTCCCGGGGAGAGAGACCTTCCCATTTGTTGAAAATTCTACTGAAATAATGCATATCCTCATAGCCGACCTCCCGGCTGACCTGCTCAACCGTAGCATCGGATTCCCGGAGCAGGCGTTTCGCTTCCCGGTGCCGGATCGACTGTACGTATTTGTTCAGGGACATCCCGTAGACGGATTTGAACTGCTTGCCAAGATAATCCTCATGAATGTTCAGCAGCTTTGCGAGAGTCTCGTTGGAGCAATCCTCCATATAATGCTGTTCAATCCATTCCACTACGGGAGTCATTCGTTCTCTTCTTGTCGTAAGATGGGGGCCGGCTTCGGTTCTGGAGCGCTGCAGATTAATTAAAATGCTGATCATAAGTCCTTTGCATACCGCTTCAAAACCGGGCTTGGTAAGCGTGAACTCCTTAATAACCGTCTCCATTTCTTTGACGAGTTCCGCCGAAGGAGTCCATACGGGGTTGTCGCTGAAGGGTCTGCAGCCGGACAGCAAGGCCTCGCTGCAGAAATCTTCAACCACTACGGTATCGTCTTTCACGATAATATCCTGATCGATCACAATATCGAATTCGTCGAAGAAATCAAAATGAATGCCGAGGAACAAGGCTTGTCCGGAATCAATGTTCAGATTATGCGGCACGCCCGCGCTGATAAACAGCATTTCGCCGGTTGAAAGAGAATAATCGGTACCGCCTAGATGAGCGGTTATACGTCCGTCCAGGACATACAGCAGCTCGAAATCATAGATTCTGCGCAGCGGATATTCGTGGTTCCTGATGGTCTGATGGAGCTGCGCCCAATGGACGCTAGGCGTTAATTCCGAATAATCCGCCGTCCTTTGCTTCGGGTAAGCGATGTCGGATAAGTCCACATTTTCCACTCCAATATTCAAATATTTTTACTGAAAGCCATAGTATCATAAGGTCATCCTAATAACAAGGAGCTGTCGTTATGATCGGAAATGTTCAAGAATGGGATGAACTGCAAACAGATTATTCTTTGACCGATGCCGAGAGGAAGCAATATGCGGAAGACGGGCATTTGATGGTTCGGGGGTTGGCCTCACAGCCGTTGATCGATTATTTCCGTCCTTTAATCGCAAGCGAGGTTCAGCGGCTCAACCGTGAGACTAGGGCCTTGGAAGAGAGAGATACTTACGGGAAGGCGTTCTTGCAGATTCAAAATTTGTGGGAGCAAAGCGAGAGGGTTAAACCGTTTGTATTCGCGCGCCGTTACGCCAAGGTGGCTGCGGAGTTAATGGGAGTATCCGGCGTACGGATGTATCACGACCAGGCTTTGTTCAAAGAACCCGGCGGCGGTCATACGCCTTGGCATCAGGATCAGATTTATTGGCCGGTAGATACGGAGAAGACCATTACGCTGTGGATGCCGCTTGTCCGTGTCCCGGAAGAGGTTGGTTCCATGATTTTTGCCTCCGGCTCTCACCATAAAGGTTATATCAGCAAGCTCGAAATATCGGATCAATCCCATAAGACGCTTAAACAGTATATCGAAGCCGAGGAGCTGCCTCAAATCGGATACGGTGCCATGGCTGCGGGAGACGCAACCTTTCATTCCGGCTGGACGCTGCATTCCGCTCCAGGAAACCCAACGGCAAACACAAGAGAAGTGATGACCATTATTTATGTGGCTGAAGATACGAAAGTGTTGGAACCGGATACCAATGCCCGAAAAAGCGATTTAGCGAAGTGGATGCCCGGTCTTCGCGGCGGAGACATAATCAACAGTCCGCTCAATCCGGTTATTTACAGCAATCGGGGATAAGGAGGAGCATGATGAATACGATTCGACCGCCTAAAGCGCCTTTATTCCGGGATCCAATCCATGACGGAGCAGCAGACCCGACGGTTATATGGAATCATGACGAGCAATGCTGGTGGCTGGCGTATACGAACCGCAGGGCAAACGTTGATGCGCAAGCTGTGTCCTGGTGCTACGGACTGGATATTGGGCTGGCTTCCACGCCGGATGAAGGACGGACATGGGTCTACCGCGGCATTATGCAGGGGCTGGAATTCGAGAAAGGCAGGAATACGTTCTGGGCACCGGAGGTTATCTCGGTGGATGGCGTTTATCACATGTACGTGACCTATATTCGCGGTGTCCGCAGCATGTTTGAGGGACCGAGTCAAATCGCCCATTACACGAGCGGTAACTTGTTTGACTGGGAATTCCATTCGATTGCGGATTTGGGAGACCGGGTAATCGATGCCTGCGTCCATCAGCTGCCTTCAGGAAACTGGCGGATGTGGTTCAGACGGGATACCGGAGACGGGATTTATACCTTTGCCGCCGATAGTCAGGATCTATATCATTGGCAAGAGAAAGGTCCGGTTATTACAGACTGCAATCATGAAGGTCCCAATGTATTTGCTTTTCTAGATTCGTATTGGATGGTTACGGATCCTTGGGACGGTCTTGCCGTTTACCGTTCGGATGACCTGGACAATTGGAAGAGACAATCGAACAATATATTGCGCGGGCGGGGAACACGCAAGGAGGATGGCGCAAAAGGCGGCCATCCGGATGTGATTGTTCAAGGGGATGAAGCCTTTATCTTTTATTTTACTCACCCGGAACGGGACGAGGAGTATTACAAAATAGGTTATACGCTGGAAGATATGGAGCCTTATAAGTACCGGAGAACCTCTATTCAAGTGGCCAGATTATCGATTGTTGATGAGGAGTTGGTCTGTCAGCGCGATGAACCGTTTGACTTCCATCTTCGACAGCCTGAATTGTAAGCGCAATCAGCGTACCATTATTTTAAATATAGGCTCCTAACAGCCGGAAACGAGGCAATCCGATGGTTCAAACGAAGCTTGGCAAAGCAGCAATGGTCATTGATCGTCGTTATAAGATAGGCGAAGTAGACAAAAGATTGTTTGGCTCTTTCGTGGAGCATTTGGGACGCGCGGTATATGAAGGGATCTATGAGCCGGGTCATCCGCTAGCCGACGAGAGGGGCTTCAGACGGGATGTGATCGAGCTTGTTCAAGGTTTGCAGGTTCCGTTTATCCGGTACCCGGGAGGGAATTTCGTCTCCGGCTATAATTGGGAGGACGGTGTTGGTCCCGTATCGGAACGTCCGCGCAAGCTCGATTTGGCTTGGCGCTCGACAGAAACGAACGAGATCGGGACAAACGAATTTATGGCATGGTGCAAACGGGTGGGCGCCGAGGTGAACATGGCGGTAAATCTTGGTACGCGCGGCGTTGACGCCGCGCGCAATCTGGTTGAATATTGCAATCATCCGGGCGGCTCGTATTACAGCGACATGCGTATCGCTCATGGCTGGAGAGAGCCTCATCAAATCAAGACATGGTGCCTTGGCAACGAAATGGACGGGCCTTGGCAGATTGGGCGGAAAACGGCGGATGAGTACGGCCGGATCGCAGCGGAAGCGGCTAAGGCAATGAAGTGGGTAGATCCAACCATCGAGCTTGTCGCCTGCGGCAGTTCCGGACAGGAAATGGATACGTTTGCCGAATGGGAAGCGACCGTCCTGGAGCATACCTACGATCACGTGGACTACTTGTCATTGCATAGCTATTACGGCAACCGCTCCGGAGATTCGGCGAATTTTCTTGCGAAGTCGCTCGGGATGGATCAATTTATAACCTCGGTAGTCTCGATCTGCGATTATATGAAAGCGAAGAAACGCAGCAAGAAACAGCTGATGTTGTCCTTCGACGAATGGAACGTCTGGTACCATGCCAGCGCAAATAACGAGAGGCATTGGGCGGTTGCGCCTCCCATCCTGGAGGACATCTACAATCTGGAGGATGCCCTTGTTGTCGGGACCCTGCTTATCACGCTTCTGAAGCATGCGGACCGGGTCAAAATTGCCTGCCAGGCACAGCTGGTTAATGTCATTGCGCCTATTATGACCAGCAAAGACGGTGAAGCGTGGAAGCAGACGATCTATTATCCATATATGCATGCCTCGATATACGGCAGAGGCACGGTGCTGCATACGCAGGTTACCTCACCGAAATACGATTGCAAGGACTTTACGGATGTTGATTATCTTGAATCCGTGGCCGTGTACAATGAAGAGGCCGGCGAGGTAACGATCTTTGCGGTTAACCGTCATCTGGAGCAGCCGCTTGAGCTGCAATGCGATCTGCGCAGCTTCAGCGGAATCGCGCTACTGGAACATATTATTTTGGACCATGCGGATTCCAAAGCCACAAACGATGCTGCGCGACCAAATGAAGTGGTTCCGCGGCAAGGAAATCGCGATAGGTTTGAGAACGGCCAATTCTTCACGGTGTTGGGGAAGCATTCCTGGAACGTATTCCGGTTTCGCGTTCCGGTCGAATAATTGAGGACAAGCGAGCGATGACAGACTTTATCGTCAGCCTGGAACGTTTTGCCGCATCCGCAGAAATGAGCAGCTATCCGTATAAATCCCATTCCCACGAGTACGAAGAGCTGACAATGATTGATGAAGGTGAGGGGTATTACAGCTCGCCCGACCGCAATAGAAAGGTAGGGCCAGGCGATCTGATTTATATTCCTTCAGGACTCTTGCATAGTTATGTTTGTACGAAGCGATGGCAAGGGGTAAGCGTACATTTCCGCAAAGACAAGCTGCCTGTGCAATGTCAACAATACTTGCAGCAGGAACGTGGCATGGCTCAGCTGGAGGTAGCTGCTTTAAGCCACATCGACAGGAGATGGGCAAGGGCAAGCCTCGTACAGCTCGAGAGGCGATGGAAGGAAGCGGAAGCAGCGGTTGACGCCGAAGTATTGCAGCGTGTTGCGATTGAAACGGCGTTATCGTTATTCCAAGCTAACAAGAGAGAAAGCAGCAATTCGCACGACCATACGAACATTCAATCAGTCATGCGGGAGGTTTTGCGGGAGATTCATGCTAGGTTTGACAGTCCCATTACCGTGCATGAACTGGCTTCCCGGCATTACTTGTCGGAAAGTCACTTGCGCAAGCAGTTCTCGGCTGCCATAGGGGTATCGCCTAAGCAGTACATTATCCGTCTCCGATTAAAAGAAGCCCAAAGGCTGCTCAAGCAGACGGATAAAGCGATCGAGACGATCTCAGCTGAAGTAGGCTTTCATTCCTCCAGCCGGTTTTATGATTTTTTCTTCAAATCGGTTGGGATGACGCCTTTGGAATGGAGAAGGCAATGCGTTGCCGCCATGAATCTGAATGCTTGAATTTGAATAGAAAAATGAACAGCGATTGCAACAATAGATCCCCTTTATTCGTTTACATATTAAGGAATTTATACGGATAATGGGGGAGTATTTTGGATCTTATCATACATACGTTAATTCATGCGGCAGCAGGTGCCAGCACGGCTTATTTGATTGGCAGAGCCTATACGGACTCTATTGGCAGGCGTTCTCTTTTGCTTCTGTTCGGTGCGATCGCCGGACTGGCACCGGATTTTGCGAAGTTTTTTGGCGATTTATTTTTTCATTCCGTTTATTTTGTTCCGCTCACCGGATGGATAATGGCCTACGTGTATTCCAAGTTCCAAAAGGAAATCTCGTTCAAGCGGATGTGGCTGATGTTTATGATTAGTACCGGCACTCATTTGCTAATCGATTATATTGGCAACGGGGTAGCTTTGTTTTATCCGCTCATTGATCATGAATACGAATTTAGCGTTATCGACCGCGATGATACATTTGTTCTGTACCCGCTGCTGCTATCCGTGTGTATCGGTCTGTGGTTTCGGAAGGGCAGATATTTGATTCTTGCCGGCGTTCTGACTTCCATCGTATATATTGGGACTCTGACCTATTCCAAGCTAGACTTGGAGCATAGCTTGTCGGAAAGGTACAAAAAGGATCATATTGAGTCCTTGTTGACCTATCCGGATACATCGAGCAGGCATTGGAAGTTTATGCTTCGGACGGAGTCGGCTGCCGTGTTTGGCCGCGCATCTATCTTGGGGAACCGGATTGAAGTCGATAACGAATCCAGCTTTAGCGATCTGCGCGCGGAAACAACAGAGACTGACGTCTCTTCCGTAACCGTCACCGGGACAATGACGTTATCCAGAAACGATATGTTTACGATTATGCAAAAGCCTTATTTTATCGATATTGAGCTGGTTAACGGGACATACTCCGAAGATTGGTCTCCGGGACCGTTCATGGGGCCGAATTGGAGCGGGGAATTTCATCTCGTGTTGCGTGATGACATCGGCAATGAGCTTAGCCGGGTGGCCTTGAATGATTTTTATACGGATCCGCTGCTGTTCAACTCTACTTTTGATCTTTCGTTTGATGATTATAACGGAGACGGTGACCCGGACTTTACGATAGGACAGTATGGAACAAGCAACGGGAATTACTACAAGCTGTTCACGTTGACCAGCAGCAACGAGTTCAAGGAATTAAATGCGGGAGAAAGGGACGGCATGTTTATTAGCGCGAACGATTCCATGTATTCCACCCATCTGAATAAAATAGACGATTCTTCGTTCCAAACCACGTACTACGATAATTCCATAGGCCGAAACGTGAAAAGTTTATTTATATGGGATGGAGAAGGATTCATGAAAAAATAGGGGTTTTACGGAATACGTAGTGTAAGATATCTAGCGGGACTATGCTTTATACTTATCCTGCAGCAGAATTAATAACAAATCTTCGGGCGAAAAATAGATTTTCACAGCGGTATCTTTCTGGATAACCTGAGTTTTGGCATAAGCGTTTTACTGTTCCGTTACATATCCGAGTAGAGCCCCTTAGTCTTAATAGGAGGGCTCTTTTGTTATTGCTGACACTGCATGAAGTATTCATTCTTCATAAACGAAAAGGAAGGCTCATATATTAGATGTTGTTTTTCCTCAAACAGGAAGCAGCGCCAATTTTGTCGAAGTTAATAGAATTCCTTAAAGTCTGAGAGGTAGATTATGACGTCATTAACGGAAGCTTACGTTGATAGCTTGGCTCCCAATGCGGGAGCGATGAAGAACGGCAGGGACCTGGTCAAAAAGAATAGCTTTCCGGTCCTTCGGAGAACAGAAGATGGAACTTTGCTGTTTGGCGAATGCAAAGGAAGCGGCAAGGAGCCGTACCGTTGCTCGGTTGATTTTGTTCAGCCGGATAATCCGGTGTCGCGCTGCTCTTGCCCAAGCAGACAGTTTCCATGCAAGCATACGCTTGGCTTAATGTACGCTTACGCGCTTGGGAAACCGTTCGAGCAGGCAGAGCTTCCGCCGGATATCGAGGAGAAGCGGGGCAAGGCGGAGAAGCGGGAAGAAAAGAAGAAGGAAACCGAAGCAGCTGTGGCAAGCGGTGCGGCCCCAGCCAAACGAAAGGTTAACAAGTCGGCGCTGGCCAAAAAAATCAACGCACAGCTGGAAGGCCTTCAACTATTAGAGAAAATAGTACTGCAAACCGTTCAAGGCGGACTCGGCAGTCTGAGCAAGAAGAACATCCAGCTCCTCGAAGATCAAGCGAAGGAACTTGGCAACTACTATATTCCCGGCGTGCAGGCGGAGTTAAGGGAGCTCATTCTGCTATTTGACGATGAAGGGAATCGCGAATCGGTTTATTCCAAGGCGATTGAGCAGCTAATCCGCATCCATTCGCTAGTTAAGAAGGGAAAAGCGTATCTGGAGCGGCGTTTAGCGGAACCGGATATGCCATTAGACACGGAAACAACGCTTGAGGAGCAGCTTGGCCACGCTTGGCAGTTAGCCGAACTCAAAGAGTATGGCCGCATGCGGCAAGCATCCGAGCTGCTGCAGCTCTCCTTCTTGTCGTATACCGATCAGGCAAGAGGAGAATACGTCGATGCCGGATGGTGGGCCGACCTCCGGGACGGGACGGTTCATGCCACTCGCAATCTCCGTCCGTTCCGGGCGGCCAAGCAGCTTAAAGAAGAGGATACCGTGCATGCCGTTGTGCAGACGGATGAGTTATACCAGTATCCAGGCGAGATCAATGCCCGCGTAAGGTGGGAAAAGGGAACGTTCCGCGAGGCAGCCGTGTTGGATTACAAGGCGGTAAAGGGTGCGGCTAACGGATCCTTCCCGGATGTGATCAAACAAGTGAAGAACATCATTAAAAATCCTCTCGCTAACCGCAATCCGGTTGTGCTAATCGCCTACCATACCATCGAGAAGTCCGGAGAAGGTTACTTGTTCCGGGATAAGCAAGGCAAGCCGATTCCGGTGACATCGGAAATGATCGCTACGCCTGCGCGACTCGATACGATTGTGCCGTTAATGCAAGAAGAGGAGCTGCGGGACCAAGCTGCGCTGGTCATGTTCCAACATGACGTGGACAGCGGACGTCTGTCGGCGCAGCCGATGAGCATCATCACGGATAGCCGGATTGTTCGGCTGTTGTATTAGAGGAGTGACTTCCATGAGTGTAGATCTGTTGCTTGACCTGCAAGTTGAGGTTCGAAGATTATTTATTGCCGGCAGCACCCTGGCCGAGGGGGATATCCGGTTATCGAAGCTGCTGTCTTCCTTGCAAAAAGCCGGGGAAGCCGCACCCGTATTCAAACGGTTGGCAGATACAACGGAGGGTCTTATTCAAGCTCCGCGTGCCGAAAGCGCTTCGAAGCTGCTAGAGCTGGCCACGCTGCTTAGCGCAGTCCTGCATACGCAGGGCAAGACCGATATTGCGGGAGAGACGCAGCCTGTGGACAGCGTAGGACTGTCGCTTCCCACGGAGGTAACCTTCCGTAGATTGCATCCGCTGCTGGAGGCCTTAACGACGAAGGGCTCGGGCAGACTGGAGCAGATCCGTCAGGCTTACGAGGACAGGAGTTTCCTGGATCTTCGGGCACTGCCCGCTTTGTGCAGCGCGCTAGACGATGTTTATTCCGAAATTCCGGAGTTCATTCAGCAGAAAATACTGCCGGAGTTCGGTCAAGCGGCTGTTCCTTTACTTCAGAGCCAGCTAAATCTGCAAGGCGGCAAAGGGGATGCAAGACGTCTTCAGCTGCTTCATCTCCTGCAAGGCGAATCCTCGCTGGGGCTTGTTCAAGAAGCCGGCGTGTCGGGCGCGCCTGAATTGAAGATTGCGGCTATCGAACTGCTCAGCGGCTACGAAGGTCAAGAGGGCTTCCTGCTTGAGCAAAGCCGGGAAAAAAGGAAAGAAGTCCGCGAAGCTGCTTATTACGCTCTTGCGAGGCTTGCATCCATTCCTTGCCAGGACCGCTTGTTAGAAGCCGTCACTTCCAAGGACGCAGAGCTTGTTATCTACCCGATCCGCAAGTGTACGGCGCTTACGCTTCATAAGCGAATCATCGCACACGCGGAGGAACAGCTGGACCGTTATTCAGCAGGCGAAGGCAAGGCGAAAGAAGCGGCACTGCAGCAGCTCTATACCGATCTGCGCTGCTTGAATAGCCATGCGCATGAGCTCGCCGAGGCAGCCTTCCCGATGCTCGGCAGACTGATGGCAACCGATGAATTTATGACCGCCGACGCGGGGGGCGTGCAGGACACGGCGGCAGAACTTCTGCTGGCGCTGGAATCGGAACCGTCTGACCGGTTCGCGATTGGTCTTCATTCCGCCTATAAAGGCAAATTTATCGGATACAGCTTCCGCGCTGCCTTTAGACAATTGTCTCCGGCAGAGCTCTTCGACCGGTATGCGGATGCCATCAAGGGACGTTCGGCGCCCGCAAAGCTGCTGCAGCAAGCAATTCAGCAAATCGTTCACGAACAGCTGGCAGGCAGCGACGAACGTGCCGAAGCCGTTCCGGAAGAAGCTTGGGATCGGCGTTGGGTCAAAGCACTCGCCGCTCAGGATTTGACGGATCTGGTCTGCGTATTTACGCATCAGAATGACCGGGAAGTGTCGTCTTATCTTGTATCTAAGCTGAAGGACGGTTCAAGAGTAAACGATTACCGGACGCAGAATGTACTGCTGACGTTATTCCGCATTGGCTTCAAGGAAGCACCAGAGTTGTTCATGGGACTGCTTGAGAACAAAACCTCCCGCAGCTTCTATTACATAGATTGGCGGATGAAGCAGCTTTTCGCCTCGATGCCGAAGGCTTATGCGCCTCGACTGCGCGCTTTTGCGGAAGCCCTTACGTACGAATCGGTTAAAAATGAATTGCTGGAGATTATTGAGGCATTGGAAGCAATGCCGGATGATCAGGCAGGGGAGAGTGGAAAAGGAGTATGGGCATGGATCAAAAACAAAACGTATTAAGATTACCGGCGGAGCAGCTGTATGCGCATGAGCTGGAAGCGCTGAAGGCGGCCGATAAAAATAACGAAAAGCCTGCCGGCTGGCAGCTTTCTCCCAAAGCGGTACTTACCTTCATTACCGGCGGCCAGGCCGGGAAGACCCCGATTACTCCGAAATATATCGGCAATAAACGTCTGGTCGAAATGGCGATTGCTACTCTTTTGACGGACCGGGCGTTGCTCTTGATCGGCGAGCCGGGGACGGCAAAATCCTGGCTGTCTGAAAATCTGACTGCCGCCATTCACGGCGATTCGTCCAAGGTTGTGCAAGGAACGGCAGGCACAAGCGAGGAGCATGTCCGGTATTCCTGGAACTATGCGCTTCTGCTTGCTCAAGGTCCGTCAGATCAAGCCTTGATCCGAAGCCCGATTCTGCGTGCCATGGAAGGCGGAGGAATCGCACGCTTTGAAGAGATTTCCCGCTGTGCTTCCGAAGTGCAGGATGCTTTGATTTCTATCCTGTCGGAGAAGACAATAGCCATTCCCGAGCTTGGCAGGGAAGTCCCCGCTGAACGCGGCTTCTCCATTATAGCCACGGCAAATACAAGGGACCGCGGCGTAAACGAGATGTCGGCTGCCTTAAAGCGTCGTTTCAATATTTTGGTGCTTCCGGCACCTTCAAGCCTGGATACCGAAATCGATATCGTGCGCCGCCGGGTAAGCGAAATATCCGCCAACTACGAGCTGCGCGCCGCGCAGCCGGATGACGAAGCGATTCGCAAGGTCGTGACGATTTTCCGCGAGCTTCGCGGCGGCCTGACGCTTGACGGCAAAGAGAAGGTGAAGTCGCCAAGTGGCGTAATTTCGACGGCGGAAGCGATCTCGCTGCTTACAGGCAGCATGGCGCTTGCCGGAAGCTTCGGCACCGGTGAACTGACCGACGAGGATATCGCAGCCGGGCTGCAAGGGGCAATCGTGAAGGATGATGCGAAGGATCAGCAGGTGTGGAAGGAATATCTCGATAACGTGATGAAAAAACGGGGGGCGTCATGGCGAAGCCTGTACAACGCGTGCGCGGAGATGAACGGTTGAGCGGACCGCATTATTTCGGCATCAGGCACTTGTCGCCGGCAGGCTCCTATCATCTCCTCGCCCTGCTCGGGGAGTTGAAGCCGACCGCGGTATTAATCGAGGGTCCTAGCGACGCGGGTATTCTGGCCGAGCAATTGACCGCCCGCGGCGTTGTTCCGCCGGTGGCGATGCTTGCCTATACGGACCGTCTGCCCGTACGTACGCTTTTGTACCCGTTCGCCGACTATTCCCCGGAATATCAGGCTCTGCTGTGGGCTAGAAACCATAATTGCCAATCGGAATTTATCGATCTGCCGACGGAGGTATCCCTTGCCCTTGCCGACGCGAGAAGGGATACGGCACCGGATTTGTCGGATGGCAGCGTTCAGGAAGCCGAGACTCCCGCGGATCTCTATAGCAGAATTGCCGAGTTGTCAGGCGAACCGGATTATGAAGCGTATTGGGAACGGCATTTCGAACATCGTCTGCAGCCGGATAGCTATCGAAGCGCGATCCGAACCTATGCGCAGGAGATGCGGGAGCTAACGGATCAGGACGAACAGAAATTGACACCGCGTGGTTACGCTTATAACGAGATTCGTGAAGCCTTCATGCGCCGAAAAATTCAAGATACGATTAAGGCCGGTCATGAGCCGGATAAGATCGTAGTGGTCAGCGGCGCTCATCATACTTCGGCTCTCACTTTAGAGCTGCCGGCGATGACGGATGCCGAGATCAAGAAGCTGCCTCGCGTACCGTCCAAGATGACGTTAATGCCTTATTCCTACTATAAATTATCTTCGCATTCCGGCTATGGGGCGGGGAATCAGGCGCCAGCCTACTATTCGCTGCTGTGGCAATGCATGAAGCAAGGGAAGATGAAGGAATTGCCGGCCTTATATCTGTCATCCGTTGCCATGCAAATGCGGGAGCAAGGAACATGGCGTTCAACGGCTTCGGTCATTGAGGCAGTGAGAATGGCGGATGCTCTGGCATTTATGCATGACGGCGTGTTGCCGACATGGAAGGACTTGCGGGACGCGGCCACCGTGCTTTTCGGCTTTGGGGAATTTTCATCCGTCGCAGAAGCGCTTGCTAGAGTGGATATCGGAACGGTAATCGGCAGCTTGCCGGAAGGCGTAAGCCAGACACCCGTACAGGATGATTTGAACCGCGAGCTCAAACGGCTGAAGCTGGACAAATACAAGTCGCTAGTTGCCGCTGGCCTGGAGCTGGATCTGAGGGAAAACAGGCGGGTGAAATCCGAGGAATCCGCATTCCTTGATTTGAACCGTTCGGTTTTCCTGCACCGGCTTGCCGTGCTGGGAATCCGCTTTGCCCGCAAGCAGCGGGTTAGTCAGACGGACGCGACCTGGGCGGAGCATTGGGTGCTGCAGTGGTCGCCGGAAGCCGAGATTGAGACGGTTGAATCTACCCTAAAAGGCGAGACGGTCGAGCTTGCAGCAGCTTATGTTATTCATGAAGAGCTGCTGGCCTGCACGAACATCGCCGAGGCAGCCAAGCTGATCCGCAAATCCTGCGAATGCGGGCTGCCGCAGGTAATGGGGCAGGCGACCGGTGCTTTGCAGCGCCTAGCCGTTGATGCCGGAAGCTTCGAGCAAATTGCCGAGACGGTGCAAGAATTGTCCGTCCTGCTGCAGTATGGCTCCATCCGCAGGATCGAGACGGAGACTTTGGTGCCCATTATGCAGCAGCTGTTCTTGCGAGGTACCCTTATGCTGCAGGATGCCGCAGCCTGCAACGACGATGCGGCGGCAGCAATGGTTACCTCTATTCAAGCGATGGATGCGGCGGCAGAAGAGCATTACCAGCTCGTGGACGGGGCGCTGTGGATGAATAAGCTGAAGGAGCTTGCGGCCCGGGATGACCGCAACGCGAAGCTGTCCGGCTTCGCGTTTGCGATCGTACTCGAGAAGAATGAAGCCGGCGAAGAGGATTGCGCGAGGGAAGTATCGCGACGTCTGTCGCCCGGTATTCCCGCGGACATTGGTTCCGGCTGGTTCGAAGGCATGTCGATGCGCAACCGTTACGCGTTATTGTCGAGAGATTATTTATGGCGTCAGCTGGATGAATACGTAAATTCGCTGGAGGAAGAGCCGTTCAAGCGCTCGCTGGTGTTTCTGCGGCGCGCCTTCGGCGGCTTCGAACCTAGGGAGAAAGCGGCGATTGCCGAGCTGCTGGGCGATTTGTGGGGAAGCGGGGCGGAACCAACCGGCGAAGCCCTTCAACGTCCGCTTAACGACGACGAGAAGGAGCAGCTGGATGAACTTAACGACTTTGACTTTGGAGATATATAGCCTATGACGACATTGGATCCGGAACAAGTCAGACGCTGGAGGCTTATATTAGGAGCTTCCGCCGAACACAAGCTGCAGGGAGCAGGCGGTCCGCAAGGAAGACCTCTATTAAGCGATGAGGATCTGCTGATGGATGAAGCCCTGGCGGCTATTTATGAAGGGGAAGGGACGGGTTCGGGAGCCGGGCTTAACGGCCAGGGTAACGGCAATACTTCCGGATCCCGATCTGCCGGTCTGGGAACATCGTCTCCCAAGTTAGCCAAATGGCTTGGCGACGTAAGGCACTTTTTTCCACCGGATGTGGTATCCGTCATACAGGCCGATGCCGTAGAACGTAAAGGACTTACCCAGCTGCTATTCGAACCGGAGCTGCTGTCCCAGGTTAAGCCCGATATCGGGATGGTCGCCACCTTAATGACGCTTCGCGGTCAAATTCCTGAGCGTACCAAAGAGACCGCGCGGGCACTCGTGAGGGAAGTCGTGGACGATATCATGAAGCGCCTCGAGCAGGATCTTACCCGTGCGGTTACCGGCGCTTTGAACCGGAGGCAGCACTCTCCGCTGCCTTCCTTAAGCGGACTTGACTGGGGAGCAACGATCCGAAAGAACCTGAAGCATTATGATCAGGAGCGCCGGCTGCTTATCCCGGAGAAGGTCTATTTCTTCGACCGCGCGCGGAAAAGCAAGGAATGGACCGTCATTCTCGATATCGACCAAAGCGGCTCGATGGCGAATTCCGTCATCTATGCGTCGCTTGTGGGTTCCATCTTTGCGAGTATGCCGTCTTTGGAGACAAAGGTGGTTGCCTTCGATACCGAGGTGGTGGATCTGAGCGAGCAGTGCGCGAGCGATCCGGTGGATATGCTGTTCGGCATTCAGCTTGGCGGCGGGACCGATATCAATAAGTCGCTCCAATATTGCGAGCCGTTTATAACCGAACCGAAAAAAACGATCTTTATCCTAGTCTCCGACCTGTATGAGGGCGGCAACCGGACCGAGATGATCAGGCGGCTGAAGGAGATGCATGAGTCCGGCGTAAAAACCGTCTGTCTGCTCGCCCTGTCGGATGACGGAGTACCGTCCTATGACGAATCGGTCGCAAAAAAGCTGGCGCAATACGGCATTCCTTGTTTTGGCTGCACGCCGGATAAATTGGCGGAGTTGATCGAGGGCGCTTTGAAGGGAATGGACCTTCAGCAGCTAGCCGATCGGATGGGGCAGACCGCAAAAGGAAAATAATTATATACGAAGACAAAAAAGCCTGCAGCTCGACTGCAGGCTTTTTTATGTCAATTTTAACAGTTTACATAATAAAAGTTACGGTAACTAATTTGTTTAAGGCAGCGGAATCGCACGCCGAAAGCTTCTCCAATTAATGGTGTTCGTCAGCATAAGAGTTATGAAATAGAAGAGAGTGGAGATGACAATGGAGGCTACCATGCTCCATAACATCGACCAGCCTTCGTAGGTGAAGAAAGCCATGGACCAGCGGCCGAAGAGCGCCATGAGCACCATGCAAAAGCCTACCTTAATATAAGGCTGTACGGGCCAATAGAAGCCGATCGAGCTGGAGATGGAGAAGAAATTAAGCATCATCTGCAGAACCATGCCAATGCCGATACCAAACGCAACCCCAACAATGCCGAATTGGCTGCCGAATACAAAGATGGAGACCGCTTTGAACGCCGTGGAAATGATAAAGTTCCATAATGCGGCATTTGTCCGGCCAAGCCCCAGAAGAATGGCATGCAGCGGCGCGTCAAAATAATGGAAGAAGAACATGGGAGCCAGGATCTGCAGCAGCATCCCCGCATCGGGAGCCCCGTAAATAACGGAGGTTAATGGCGTTGCCCACTGAAATAAAATAACGGTTGCCGGCGCGCCGATTAGGAGGCCAACAATCATCGCCTGGTTCATCCGCTCATGAATGAGCAGCGTATTCTTGCTGACCGCCGCTTCGCTAATGGCAGGAACTAGCGCGGTTGAGAGAGAATTGGTTATAAAGCTGGGCATAAACAGCAAGGGGAATGTGTAACCAGCCAGCAAACCAAACTGCTTGGTCGCCATAGCCGTGCCGATACCTGCCATTGCTAGACTGGTAGTAATAAGCAAAGGCTGAAATGCGCTGTATAACGAATGAATAACGCCTTGACCTGCCGTTGGCATTCCTAGGTTAAGCAGCTCGTTAAGCGTGCTTCTACCGTGCTTGAGATGGTTCCTCCACGTTTCCCCCGCGGCTCTCCGCTCGCCGTAAAGCTTATAGCTGGCAGCAAGAAAGAGAAGACTGATCATCTCGCTAATCACGGAAGCGGCCATAGCGCCTGCCGCCGCATAGGCTACGCCATAAGGCAGAAGCAAGTGGACAAGCGCCAATACGCAGGCGATTTGCACCGTATGCTCAAGAACATCGGATGCGGCGATAGCCTTCATCTGCTGCATGCCGCGGAAATAGCCTTTCAAGACGGCGGAGATCGCTACAATCGGAGCAATTGGCGTGATTGCGAGCATCGCTAGATAAGCTCGCTGGTCGCTTAACAGAATCGATGAAATCCACTCCGAAAAAATAAGCGAGAAGGTCGTCAGCGATATGCTGAGTACGGATGTGATCGCAAGTGAGACATTCAGAATCCGCCTGATCTTTGCGCGGTCGCCTTGCTCATTGGCTTCAGCGACCAGCTTGGAGATGGCAACGGGAAGTCCCAGCTCCGTAATCGTAATGACCAGCGGAACAAGCGGATGCGCCATCATTAGAAGACCAATGCCTTCCGCGCCAAGCGCGCGGGCGATGTACATGCCGCTGATAAAGCCGAGTATCCGGTTAATGAATGCGGCGGCCGATAAGACTAACGTACCTTTTACGAATGACGATTTAGGATGTGCCATACTTTCCTCCCGGAAAAACGCTTGAATACTTAAGTGTATTCACCGTTTGGAAAAGCATGCGAACAAGCTTCTTGCATGTTGGGAGGCTTTTTTGGAAGGAGTATTAACCGTGAATGAATTGGAAATCGCAGTCCAACTTAGAGAGGCGGGACAATTAGAAGAATCCAGATCCATGCTGCTGGCATTAGTTGAACGATATCCCGGCAATCCATCCGTCTGGTATCAATGCGCATGGGTGCATGATTCGATGGGACTCGAGAGGGAAGCCGTACCTTTTTATCAAAAATCAATAGAGCTTGGCCTTAGCGGCGAGGACCGGCAAGGTGCTTATTTGGGACTGGGCAGCACTTACCGTACATTGGGAATGTATGCCGAAGCGCGGTCTGTTTTTCGGGAAGCAATAGAAGAATATCCGGATAATCGGGAGTTTCAGGTCTTTTATGCGATGGTGCTTTATAACCTTGAGGAGCATAGCGCGGCTATGGAAATCTTGCTGAACCAACTAGCCGAGACGAGTGGGGATCAAGGCATTCAATCCTATCGAAAAGCTTTGCTCTTCTATGCGGATAAATTAGACCAGAGGTGGGATTAGGGAATACTAATGCGGATTTTTGCAAGACGAGCCTTGACTTGGAGTTAACTCCAGGTGAGATAATAGGATCGACTAAAAGGAAAGCAGGGGATATGGATGGAATACGTGAAATTAGGAAATACAGGATTGGATGTTTCCCGCCTTTGTCTTGGCTGCATGAGCTTTGGTGAGGTGGAGCGTTGGAATCATCCATGGATTCTTGATGAAGAAAACAGCCGCCCGATTATTAAGAAAGCTTTGGATTTGGGAATTAACTTCTTTGATACCGCAAATATTTATTCGACCGGAGCAAGCGAAGAAATCGTCGGTCGCGCCTTGAAGGATTACGCTAACCGGGATGAAGTCGTCATTGCATCGAAGGTATTCTTCCGCATGCAGCCTGGCCCAAACGGCGCGGGGCTTTCCCGGAAAGCGATTATGAACGAAATCGATAACAGCCTGAAGCGATTGGGAACAGACTATGTGGATTTGTACCAGATACACCGCTGGGACTACAATACCCCGATTGAAGAGACGATGGAAGCCTTGCATGACGTGGTGAAAGCAGGCAAAGCAAGATACATAGGGGCTTCCGCTATGTACGCGTGGCAGTTCCAGAAGGCGCTGCATGTGGCGGAGCAGAACGGCTGGACCCGCTTTGTCGCGATGCAGAATCATCTTAACCTCATGTACCGGGAGGAAGAACGCGAGATGATGCCTCTGCTCAAAGAGGAGAAGATTGGCGCGATTCCGTACAGTCCTCTTGCTTCCGGCAGATTGGTCCGCGACTGGGATACCGTTACGCATCGTTCCGAAACCGATCAGGCGCAAAAAATGAAATACGACGCATTCGCCGAGCAGGATCGCGTTATCGCCGAGCGGGTTGCGGAGATTGCGGAGCAACGCGGCGTTCCCCGCGTACAGGTTGCCTTGGCCTGGCTGCTGCAAAAAGAGCAGGTAACGGCGCCGATTATCGGCGTAACAAGCATGGCTCAACTTGAGGAAACAATCGGATCGATCGAGCTTACGCTAACGCCGGACGAGGTTAAATACCTGGAGGAACAGTATGTTCCGCACCGCGTTGTTGGTGCCTTGTAAGTGTAAAGGAGAAAAAGCTGGTTCCTAATCGGAGCCAGCTTTTTTGCGTAATTATTTTGCCGTTAGCAGCTTTGCATTGGCCTGCGCGTCAAAAACCGTAGTTTTTCCGTCTTCGGTAATAACGGCCGATTTGGCTTTTACCGTTTGACCATCCGCGGTGAAATCTTTGTCAGAGAAATTGACGGTAACCTTTAATTGACCGCCGTATTCGGCGCTTTGCACGAGTCGGTCATCGGACAATACCGAGAATTTCGTCATCTCTTGCATTACGGCCATGCTGTGGAACGGAGACCATACCTTCAGGAAGCCGGTAATGCTGGCTTGCTGCTGTTTCCATGCCGCTTCGTCCAAATGGTACAAAGGAGGAGCGTTGTATAAAAGCTCATACAGCATCCGTTCCGCTTCGGCTCCTTTGATTTTGTAACTGCCCCATTCCCAATGATTAGTTGTAATAACGGAATTGTTGTAAACCAGCTTGTAGAGGGGCAGAGAGTAGGTAGGGTCCAGATACACTTTATCGTACAACGGTTTTACCGGCACGGCTTTGCTGTAACGTTCCGGAATCCCCGACATGGCATAATAACCGCCAACGTAATATTCGCTGTCTTTGTTATCGCGCATATCGGGATCTCCCCAGGCAATAATCGGACTTTCTATCCCTTGCGCGTACGCGATGACACCGCTGGCGTAGTCGTTGCCGCCTTCGGAGCCAACGACCATTTGCTTGTCTTTCGCATAATAATTAAGCCTTTGAAGCCGCGCGTCAAGATCCTGCGCCTGCGTCGTCAGATGGGCAGGGGAGTAATCGTCAAAGATTTCACCCGTCGCATCGCAGTCGACAAACCAGGAATTAAAGGAAATCCCTTCCTTCAGAATACTCTCGGCGCGCTGCTTGACACTAGGCAAAGCTAATGTAGGATTAAGTTTACGGCCCCGGTTAAGGAAACCGGCTATCTTCGAGCCGTCTTTCCGGGTAATGGTAGCTTCCTCATAGAGAGCTGAATCCGGGAAGGAAGCCGTATTCCAGGATGGATCCGGCTTCTCCTGAATCGAATGGTAGGAATCGTAAGGGGCAATAAGATAACCGTCGCTTGCCGCTTCGTTCACCATTTCCGGATTAATCAAGCCATCCGCCCAGTTCGAGAGACCAATCCAGGCTTTATCGATACCGGAGTCATGCATAGATTTGATCAGTTCGGTCGAGCCGGCTTGACCCCAGTCTTTTAAATCGGCTGCCGCGTCACCTAGGATGTCTTTTAACAGCAGCTTGTTTAGCTCATACAGCTTTTGTTCGCTTAGGCTGGACAAGCCTTGTTGAATAAGGGCGGTTGCTTCCTTGCCCGTATCCGGGAACATCTCGGCAGAATAGAAGTCTTTCATTCGGACAGCCTGATTAAGCGCGCTTAGCACAACCTTTTTCTGATAATTATCCATATAATCCTGGCCGGACACCTGCATAAGCGTATCTGCGAGCTCGCTGCCGCCGTCCGCGGTTTCATCCATCAGATGCTTAAGCCACGATCCAAGCTTGCCGTTCAGCACGGTTCTCATTTTCGGCCAATTTACATTCTCTTCGGTCAAAATATTGGGACTCCACAAGTAAATTTGCGGTGCTCCGTAAAGCTTCCGGATATTCGGATTTTGATCGGCTTTCTGTTCCAGGGTAACGAAGTTGCCGCTCTCTATTATTTTGTTTTTATAGGGTTGAACGATCTGCTGAGGGTCATTGCCTGTTACATAAAGGCGGAAGCCATAGCTTTTGTCCGGGTTAATCGAAGGAAATTCATGCGTAAATTGCATTTGCACCGATGGATCCGTGTCGAAGTGAAACTCGTCGTTAAATTTGTTATTGACCAGATAAACCATGGAGAACGATTTATTATTTAATGCGAAAAAGTCCATTGAGAACGACTCGCTGAACGTATAAGTCTGATCGTGGAGAAAGGTTTGCCAATCCTTGTCATCCGCGGGAATTCGCTTGCCTTCTCCGAACGGCAGCATGTAGCTGTCCGCTTGAACAATTGGCCACTCGAAGGATTCGGCACCGATGGATTCCAGTTGGATATCGAGATAATTGTCCTTCTTGGTAACCGAGATATTCATCATGCCCGGATAGGTCCAGGATACCGAGTTGTCTTTCTTGATCCAATTCGTTACCTTCGACTTTGGCTGCGGCAGAGATGCTTGTTCTCTTACTCCGTCCTTGATAATGGTAAGCGCAAAGGTAGCGGGATCAACTTCGAACTCAAACGGTTCGCCTGCAGGGAGCGATGCTTGCTGAATCGGCACTAGCGTCCCGGTTTCCGCTGGCGAAGTCTGGTTGTTGCTGCCGTTGGCGCAACCGGTTAATAGCGCGGTTAACACGGTAGTGGTAACCATCCACGTAAATTTTGATTTCATGCTTTATTCCTCCATTTCTGATTTGCGAAATCGAGGTTAGTCTAAGGAACGAATGTTACAGCAATGTGCCAAATTCAATCGAGGCGGTTCGTCACATTCGCGTCACGTGATTTTTATATAGTAGAAAACAAAGCCGATGAATGGGCAAGACTGATATTTGGAGAGTGGGTGACGTATGTACTTGCTGCTGGCCGATGACGAGCCGATGATGCTGCAAATTTTAAAAAGCTATTTTATTAAAGAGGGATTTAACGTGCTGACAGCCGGGGATGGCGAAGAAGCGCTGGAGATGTTTTACGAGCATCAGGTGGATCTTGCCGTATTGGACTGGATGATGCCGAAGGTGAGCGGGGTAGAGGTATGCAAGGAAATCAAGAAGGTCAGCCGGACCAAGGTGCTGCTCCTGACGGCCAAAGGCGAACCGGAAGACGAACTTTACGCCCTAAATGCCGGCGCGGACGATTATGTGCGGAAGCCGTTTGATCCAAGAGTGCTGATTGCCCGTGCTTGTAAATTGTTGAATTGGGCCTCTCAGCTGCGGTCAGGCGATCTGGTGGTGGATATGGAGGCTCAGAAAATATACCGTGACGGAAGCGATGTGCAGGCTACTTCGAAGGAGTTCCAGTTAATGAAGTATCTCATCCAAAATAAGGGTCAGATCGTACCCAGGAAAATGCTGCTGGATCAGGTATGGGGATTCGACTACTACGGAGACGACCGGACTGTGGATACCCATATCCGCAGGCTGCGGGAGAAAATCGGGGAGACCCGGATTAAGACGTTCAGGGGCTTAGGATATAGTCTGGAGGAGCATCCGGATGAGTAAGCTCAGCTATAAGCTGATTACCCGTATTACGCTGACTCTCGTCACGGTATTTATTTTGACTTTTGCGATGAATACTTATTTTTTGCCGAAATATTTTTTATATCAGAAGAAAGAGAAGCTGGCGTCCCTGACTGCCGAGCTGTCTAGCGTGCCCGCTAATGCGCTGGACTCGCTGGTCCAGAAGCTGGAGCAGACGAGGGGCGTAACGATTGTCTATACGAGCATGACTCAGAACGCGGATGACTTAAACGACCAGATTTTGCGGCAATTGAACCGGAAGGGAATCACGTTAAGCAAGTTCTGGTTAAGCGAAGAAAATGTCGCCCTGCTGCGAGAGGGCAAGCGGGTAAACAAGCTATATGATCAAGCTAAGCTGAAGTCCAGCTTCCTTGTTAATTTCCTGCCGTCCGGCGGCAACGTGCTGGCGGTTGGAGAGTCGATCTCCTATTCAAAGGAGACGATTGGGATTGTGAACCGGTTTAATCTGTATATTTGGGCAAGTATGCTGCTGCTGTTGATCATCCTGTCAGCCTTGTATACGGCAAGGATCGTGAAGCCGCTGGAGAAGCTGAACGATACGGCTAGGTCTATTGCCGATTTATCCTTCACCCATGCGAATATCCGGACAGGGGATGAGATTGAATCATTGGCAGGCAGCATTAACCGAATGAGCGATAAGCTGAAAGCTTCCCAGCAGTCGCTGGAGGCAAGAAACGCGAATCTGCGGACGTTTATAGCCGATATCTCGCATGAGCTTAAAACTCCGCTGTCCTTGATTCAAGCCTATGCGGCGGGTATTCAGGACGGTCTTGACGATGGAACGTACGCCGAAGTCATCGGACGCCAAACGAAGCATATGGCAGGAATGATTGATCAACTGCTCGAGCTGTCTAGGCTGCAGACGGAAGTTTACGAGCTTATGCCAACAGAGTTCCGCCGGCTGCTGACAACAACGATTGATGATTACCGCGCAGCCTTTCGTCATAAGAATATGGAGCTGATCGTGGACGACAAGCTTCCAGGCGAAGCTTGGGTCATGGCAGACAACCGCAAGCTCGAATCCGTTCTGCGCAATCTGCTCTCCAATGCATTGAAATATGCCGAAGGGGAGTGGGTCCGCGTTGCCGCGGAAGTCCAATCGTCCGCCGTTCATTTCAGCATTTTGAATGAAGCGGATACAAGCCAGGAAGCGAAGTGGGGGCAGGTATGGGAGCCTTTCTTCGTCTTGGAAGAATCCCGCAGCAAACAATTAAGCGGCACAGGACTTGGTCTATCCATCACCGCATCCATACTGCGGAAGCATCATGCGAATTACGGGCATGTGGCGCAGGATGGAAGGGTGGAGTTTTATTTTTCATTGAGCGTGATGGAGTTATAAATCTCCTAAGCCATCGCTTTTGGCAAAATACTCCTCGATCTCGTTAATGGGAATTAATGTGAGGTCTAGCTTATTCCCATCCTCAAATAGAATGATATAAGAGAACCAATTGCCAAGTTCCGCCGGGAACAGCTCCATCCATATTATAGAAATGACTGGGAAACTCGGGTAAAAGGTGGTGGGGACGACCATGAAGATCCAGATCCGGAACTTAAACAGCAGCTCGACGCCAACGATTTTCCATCAGCATTCGATGATCGACTCCATTCGGGATTTCAATCTAACCATTGAACCCGGCAAAATTTATGGTTTAGTTGGATCCCTTGGCAGCGGAGGCTGGCTCCTCAGTTATTTTCTAGCCGGAAGGGAGGAGCTGTTGTCGGAATGTCTGGATATGTCCCACTCGATCATAACCTTGGATGATAACCCCGTAAACAATGATGTCTTAAAACGTATTTCTTGTTATGTAGGCGAAGGGGTTGCCGAGTTTCCGTATCGCAAGTTCAATACCTATCCCGGTCCGCTTACATGGCAAATACGAAGGGTTCGGTCGGTCGCCGATCAGATTAAAGAGGGGCTTAAGCGGAGCGGGAACCCGTTAGCCCTAGAGCAAATCGCCGGGTTGTTCGAGTTATCCGGATTAGACAAACCAAAGCGTTATCAGGGCAAAATTTATCGTCCCCTTGAATTCAACAGCGGCGAGCGATGGAGAGCTTCTATGGCGATTGGTTATGCTTTTCAGAAAAAGTTATATTGCGTTCCTTGGATCGAACCCCATGGACTCTTTTATATTCTAGGGCAGCTTGGAAGAAAACTACTCGGTATCCTCAGAGAATCCGGTGCGTCGGTAATCGTACCCGTAAGCGATGAAAAATATATTGCGGGTTTGGCCGATGAGATTGTTTATTTGAAGCCCTATGATTTATGGAAAGACAATCAAACGGATGAAAATGTCATAAAGTTATCGGAATAATCAAGAAGCCGCACAGGAAGTGCGGCTTCTTTTAAATAGGCTGAGTTTTACCGCTCGGCATCTATTCTACGGAGAAGAATAATATGGAGATAGGAAGTCATTTCGGTGAGGTGAAAAAATGTCCTATCTCTATTATCCTTATATCGGCTGGAAGCAGCAATGCACTAACGTGCCGCTCGTATTTCCTGCGCAGCATCAGAACCGTCATCCGGGATTCGAATATCCGATGAATCCACGCCCCTTATCGGATAATCCGTATTATAAAGGAAGCGGAAAGCTTAAAGATAAGGTGGCTATCATTTCCGGTGGAGACAGCGGAATCGGCCGGGCCGTAGCGATTGCTTTTGCCAAGGAAGGGGCGGATCTGGTTATTCCTTATCTGGATGAGCACCGGGATGCGGAAGAAACCAAACAGATGATCACCAAGCTTGGACGAAAATGCGTAATGATGCCTATCGATTTACGGATTGAGGAGAATTGCAAGACCGTCGTGGATACAACGATCAAGACATTCGGAAAATTAAATATATTGGTGAACAATCATGGCGTCCAGTTTCATAAGAAAAGCATTCTGGAAATTACGCGGGAACAGTTGATGAATACTTTCCAGACGAATATCATCTCTTTTTTCGATATGACCAAAGCGGCCTTGCCTCATCTCTGCGCGGGAAGCACGATAATTAATACAACTTCGGATACGGCATTTTCGGGAATGGCCAATATGGTCGATTATACCGCAACCAAAGGGGCAATCGTCTCGTTTACACGCTCATTATCGTTGCAGCTGGCTGAGAAGGGGATCCGGGTAAACGCCGTAGCGCCGGGTCCAACCTGGACACCCTTAATCCCTTCGGCATTTACTGCAGAAGAGGTAACAACATTCGCTACCGACGTTCCCTTAAGACGTCCGGGGCAGCCATTTGAGCTTGCGCCAACATACGTGCTGCTGGCATCAGACGATTCATCCTACATATCGGGACAGGTGTACTTCGTTAATGGCGGCTCGATTGTCACATAGACCATGTACCATTTCGATAGGGGCGAGGTGGAACGGCCATGAAGCTTACTTTAGAGATTGCCAAGCATCTGCTTGCGGTTGCAGAACATAAAGCCGTTCAGCTGGGGCTTGCTTGTGATATCGCCATTGCAGACGAAGGGGCTAATCTGGTTGCCTTCCACCGCATGGATAACGCCAGAATTGGGGATATCGAGGTTTGCCAGAGCAAAGCCTGGACGAGTGCAGGATAGGCTCGTTGGATGCGAATGAATGAGAAAAATAGAAAGCTCCTCTCCTTGACGGGGGGGGGAGCTTTCTATTTTTCAGTGAGAACGAAGGCTGATCGGATAATCTCCGTCAATCGTGTGAAATAGGATCGTGTTCTCAGAAGTCCATGTAGGGGCGGTAAGTTGTAAGGCATTTTTTATTGAAGGAGAGCTGCTAATAAGATGTATCGGCTCTTCATTCAATCTTTTAATGATTAAACCATTCAAAAAGGATTCGCTTTTGTAAATATAATAGAAATAATTAGTCTCGCCTAATGTCGCCGTTCTTTGTGCGATATAAATTTTGTTCGTTCCTTGAGGCGAAATTAGCGAATTATATTCATATCCCCAAAGTTTGTAGAAAAACATATATCCCGAGAATAGGGCTAAAAGGAGTAACACCAGTGGTGAGAAGCAGTGAAAATTGAAAGTTGTATGAATAAAGAAGATAGATGAGCAGATCCGCAATAATCATAAGAGTGAGGATGGTTATAGAAAATCTTTTTTTTATGGAAAGCAATATTAATCAACTCCCATGGTTCATCGGTTAATGAATAACTTTATAGACGGAAAAATTTCATGAAGGTTTCCATCTTGAATAAATAAGGAAAAAATATCCTCATTTGTGTTAAACTTGATAAGCATCATAGGATTATATAAACAGGAGGATCATAAATGTCTAGTGAAAGCGTCTTTTCCATGTTTGCTATACTACCCATGATTTTAGTTGTTGTATACGGGTTGTTTATCCTTATGGGGTTATACGCTCTTTATCTTATTATAAAATTCTTGATTCGGGGTATTGCGGCGTTGGATATCTATCTGGACGAAAAACGAAACGGAAGATTTTGATAAAATGAAGGTTGCATATCATTAATTAAGAGAGGCAACGGCCGAATAATCGGCTGTTGTCTTTTTTTATACGCAGACTTAAGTCATTATCGTGCAATTTGATTAATATGTTGCATAAATGATGATTAAGGCATACAATGACTTATATAATGTTGCATGAAAACTTAGATATTTGAGAAAATCCGGAAGAGGTGGTAAAGAGGTCATGTTTCAGGAAGAACGAATCAACGCCATTATGGAGCATTTAAATCAGCATAAGCGGATCGATATTAAAGACATGTGCCAGAAGTTCGACGTATCCCGCGATACGGCTCGCCGGGATCTGCTGAGGATGGAGGAGCTTGGTCTTATTCTCAGAACGCATGGGGGAGCAGTTCTGCCGAAGAAGTCGAGAGAGGTATTCGAGTACAAGGATCGGCTTGTCAAAGATTCCGACGTCAAGCGCGATATCGGACGCCTTGCCGCATCGCTTGTAAAAGATGGCGACTATATTATGATGGACGCTTCAACTACCGTACAGTTCACCGCCGAACACCTTACGGCAGAAAGAGTGGTTGCCGTTACGAATTCCATTGACATTGCTGATGCCTTGTCACGGAAGAATGCCGTAAGGACGTATCTGCTGGGAGGGGAGCTGAATATTAAACACCGTTTCCTGTTCGGCCAAGCGACGATCGATAATTTAGCCGATTACCAAGTGGATAAATTATTCCTTGGCGCATGCGGAATAACGGCAAACGGTTTATCCTATCCCGATGTGGAGGATGGGGTAGTTAAACGCGAGATGATCAAGAAAGCGAATCAGGTCATTCTTTTGGCGGACCATACAAAGTTCGGCGAACAGATGTTTTATAAAATCGGGGGCTTAGACGCCATTGATCTCCTGATTACGGATCAGCAGCCTGACCGGGATATGATGGAAAAGCTTGCGGAGCATCATGTAGAACTACGCGTCGTATCGGAGGAGGATTTGGATGATTAAACTTATTGTCAGCGATTTGGACGGCACGCTGCTGGATAAAAGCAAACAAATTAACGAGCGGGACCGCCAGGCAGTTAGAAAAGCTTATGAAAGTGGTCTCGATTTATGTATCGCATCCGGCAGGATGAATGCCGAGATTACCGTCATTATGCAGCCATTCCCGAATAAATATCATGCTGTTGGTCAAAACGGGGCAACCGTCCGGATGAATAACGAGCATCTGCTTGGAGCAATGGATTTTGCACCCGAATTATCCCTGCAGCTGCTACAAGCGGTCCCTCGCGAGGAATTCATAAGCTTCGTTCATTGCACGGACGACTCTTATTATGCGCGGGTGGATAATGAAGTTTCCCGTTCCGTCCAGAAACGTATTATGTCGGAAAGCTCTATTCATCACAAGTTGGAGGAAGCTCTGGCAAACGATGAGTTCCGTTGCAGTAAGCTCGCTTGTTTCGGAGATTTAGGCAAGCTTAGCAAGCTGGAAGCCCAATTGAATCGCAAGTTCTCCGGGCAGATTGAGACTTTTATCAGCGATAAGGATTGTCTGGATATTATGCCGCTTAACGTTTCCAAAGGCACGGGTATATCGCTCCTCATTCAGGAACTGGGAATTGCTCCGGATGAAATCGCGTGTATCGGCGACTCGTTTAACGATCTTTCGATGTTTGCCTTAACGCCGCACAGCTATGCAATGATCGAAAGCCATGATGAAATCCGCGAGCAGGCTAGTACGGTTGTTCATTCCGTTGCTGAAGCTATCGATCATATCATTGCCTACAATACCATGTCGGTCGCGAATTAGGACAGGGGATGAGAGCATGAAACGAATCGTCTGGTTAAGCTGTTTAGCGTACTTCTTGGTGGGGCTGGCAACCGTTGCTTTTGGCGCCTTGCTACCCGAATTGCTGCAGGTCTACGGTAAAAGCTACAGCAGCGGCGGACAGCTCGTATTCGCGCAATTCGCCGGCTTTTTCCTCGGAGTTGTCCTGACTCCCAGACTAACCGTACTATTCGGATATCCGAGAACGATCTGGCTAGGAATGCTTTTTCTCGTCATGGCGCAAGCTTTGCTTTTCTTTAGTCCGATGTGGGCATTGGTCATTATACTCGCCGTACTGAATGGTTGCGGGTTCGGAATGACACAAACGGCGTTAGGCACTTATTTGCTGGAGATCAGCGATCAAGCTGCGGTAACGATGAGTCGTCTGGAAGTTGCTTTTGGAGTTGGCGCTTTATTCATGCCTTTGATCTCGAGCGTATTGATTGCGCAAGCCGTCTGGGAGTGGTCGTTTGGCATAATTGCGCTTCTAGCTTTGGTCAATCTCCTGTTCTGGAGCAGAAAAGCAATGGGCACTCCGGTAATTGATTCTTCCTCCATTCATCCATTGCCTACAACTGACAATACAATGAAATCGAAAAAAACTCCGATTCCTTTAGCCTCGCTAGTTTATTTTACCTTGTTTGTATTCCTCTACGTAGGTCTGGAAACAAGCCTTATTAATTTCCTGCCGTCGATCTTCTCCAAGCATTTCTCCATTCATGCGTCTAACGCAAGCCTGTCGGTTACCTTATTCTGGGTCGCAATGATTATTGGGAGATTCTTCTCCGGTTATCTTGCCGAGAGGATTCGGTACAACCGTTTCTTGCTCGTCAGTGCAATAGGTGCCGGACTATGTCTCGTTTGCATGCCGGTTATGAAGCATTCAATCGCCGCATTTGCTCTTGTCCTGTTAACCGGTTTGTTCTTATCAGGAATCTTTGCCATTTTGATTGTATATGCGAACAGTGTTTTCGAGGGGAATACGAAGCAGATCACCAGCATTCTGATTGCATCGGGAGGAATTGGCGGGGCAATTCTGCCACTCGTTATCGGGTGGTGCATGGACCGGATATCGACATCCAGCACGTTGGTTATCCTGGCTGCCTGCTCGTTCCTGCTGTTAATATGTCTTTACAGAATCAGAATGAATTTGCAATCGAAAGCAGCTCAAATAGCGAATAAGAATTTAAGCTTGTAAATAATGAATAAATACGAAAAGCCGGGAACTACGGCTTTTTTGTTTGACCGGAATTTCCGTTTCCATGTTAGTATTGAAGTAATTAATTGGAAAACTCGAAAGGGCGGGTAGTAGTGAAGTCATTAGGGGCTAGCTTATTGCTTACCGCATTTTTTCTTCTGGAGCTTGTGGCATTTATTGTTTTTGGTTATTGGGGTTATCACCTGCAATCCGTTAGAATCATTAGTATCCTATTAGCAGTGGCAGCGCCACTTGTTCTTGCGGTTCTCTGGGGAATGTTTCTCTCGCCAAAAGCATCTGTGGCCATTTTCTCCTATCCGGTAAGGACGGCGTTAAAGCTGGTGGTTTTCTTGGCCGCTTCAGGCGCATTATACTCAACCGGACATGAGAAGCTAAGTCTTGCTTTTCTGATTATATCCGTCTTGCTGATCGCGGCTGTATTTCTTTTGAATTTGCATAAGGTCGATACCGTAGGTAAATGAATGGAGGCTGCCACTTAAGGCAGCCTTTTGCTTATCCCTAAACCGTATGGACGACCTGGTCGATAATCCCGTAGTCAAGCGCTTCTTGGGCGGAGAGAAAATAATCGCGGTCCATGTCCTTTTCGATTTTCTCGAGCGGCTGACCGGTACGGTCGGCCGCGATCCGATTCAACCGGGCTCTCGTATCGAGGATCCGCTTCGCGCTGATTGCGATATCGCTAGCTTGGCCCTGGGCGCCGCCATGCGGCTGGTGGATCATGACCTCGCTGCTAGGCAGGGCAAACCGTTTGCCTTTGGCTCCGCTTAGAAGCAGGATAGCCGCAAACGAAGCAGCCATCCCTACGCAAATCGTATGGACCTCGGGTTTTATATACTGCATCGTGTCATAGATCGCAAAGCCTGCCGTGGTTGAGCCTCCGGGAGAATTAATGTACAGGCTGATTTCCTTATCCGGGTCCTCGGCGGCAAGAAATAAGAGCTGTGCTACAATACTGTTCGCTACCTGGTCATCAATGGCTGAGCCAAGGAAGACAATCCGGTCCTTAAGAAGCCGGGAGTAAATATCATAGGAACGTTCTCCGCGATTGGACTGTTCAACGACATAGGGGATAAAGCTGCTCATTGTAATCCCTCTTTCCTTTGGTTGATGTCTTACAATTCGGCAAACGAAAAGGGGATGCGAAAAGATACGCCGTAAAATTTATTTTGCTGTTGCGTATCTTTTTCGCGGGCTCACTCGTTTACTGAATTAAGGATGCGTATAATAGGAAAAAGCGGAGGTGTCCGATATGATTGATGCAATGACGGAAAAAGAACATATAGAATGGGAACGGCTGCAACAAGTACTCGGCCGCTATTGCTTGACTTTAACCAAATCCCGGGTGGAAGCGGAGGATTTAACGCAGGATACATGGATTAAGGTCATGGATTCGGCGCAGCTGACGGAGCATGCCAATCCTGAAGCTTATTTGCTTCGGATTGCCCGCAATAACTGGATTGACCGGGTAAGACGCCAGTCTAGCCATGCACGGATGATGGAATCCGTCCGGGGCTCAGCGGTTTATCATGCCATGCCGGACGAGAGCCGAATCGGAACCGAAGTGGTCATGCAGGCGCTGATGACTTTCCTGTCTCCGCTTCAAAGGGCGGTCTTTCTGCTGAGGGACGTTATCGGGTATTCGGCACAGGAAACGGCATTGCGATTAGGACTAACTCCAGGCGCGGTAAAAGCGGCTTTGCATCGGGCCCGCGCGGCATTACCGCAGGTTAGACAGGCGGTTGAAGCAGGTTCGCTGCCTGTTCCGAAAGAAGAAGGGCTGCGGGATGTCTTGCGTGCGCTTGCTATTGCTTATGAAGGCGGCAATATTGAAGCGATGCTTACGCTTGCGCAGCAAGGAGAACTGGAGCCGGCGCCGGCAATTGCGTTGCTGCAAGGCAGAAGACTTCGGGCAGCCTCGAATCAGGCCCGCCGTGGCGATTCCGTACCGTCAATGATGCTGGCCGCTTGATAAAATATACAATGCATGCACGAAGGAGCACGGCCGTTACAGGCAGTGCTTCTTTTTTTTGCTGGCGAATAACGCAATCCGAATTAGCTAAAAATATCCACGAGATCAGGAAAGGAGTGGTAAATGTGATGGAGCCGCTTAATCCAGTGAATGTGAGCGCGAACTTAAAAGATAACGAGACTGTGCTCCGCAACATTTTCCATCACTGCGCGGATATCGTATTTCGGCCGCTCAATTTTCCTGACCGTACGGGCATCTTGCTTGTCTATATCGACGAATTGACGGACACGAACAAATTAGAGCAGATTATTTCTGCCTGCATGACGAATGACGATTATAGCCGATTGACGCAGTACGCGATTGTTCAAAGCTATTCTGAGATTGTAGCCAAAGTGCTTAAAGGCTGTACGGCTATCTTTATGAACGGGCTGCCTGTTGCTTATATGGCTGACCTCACCGCCTTCAAGCAGCGTTCCATCGACGAGCCTTCCAATGAGGCTTCCATCCGCGGTCCAAGGGAAGGGTTCACGGAAGATCTAAAAACCAATCTAAGCATGATCCGGAGAAAAATCAGCCACTCCAGGCTGAAATTCGAAAGCTACCGTGCCGGAGAATTGTCCAATACGGAGTTTATTGTCGCTTATATAGAGGGTTGCGTGAAGCCGGAGCTGCTCCAGGAGGTAAAAAGCAGGCTCGAATCCTTCCACACCGATCAATTGCTGGATTCCAGTTATATCGAAGAGTTTATTGAAGACAAACCTTTATCTCTATTCCCGCAGATTCGAAACACGGAACGTCCGGATACCGTCTGCTCCAGCTTGTTGGAAGGAAAAGTAGCCATCATTGTAGACGGGTCTCCTAACGCGCTTATTCTCCCAATGACCTTCTGGTCGGGGTTCCAAGCGGCGGAAGACCATTACGAGCGATTCTTGTACGTCTCCGCGGTAAGAATGCTGCGGATGCTGCTTGCCGTGATGTCATGCCTGCTGCCGTCCTTGTATGTTGCCCTTACAACCTTTCATCCGCAAATGATACCGCTGAATCTCATGCTCAGTATTTCGGCAGCGAGGGAAGGCATTCCGTTTCCGACCGTTATTGAAACCTTGCTCATGGAGATCATGTTTGAGGGCCTCAGGGAAGCGGGGCTTCGGTTACCCAAAGCCATTGGTTCGGCCGTCAGTATCGTTGGAGCGCTTGTCATTGGGGAAGCCGCGGTACAGGCGGGATTTATTTCGGCGCCAATCGTTATGATCGTTGCGGGCACGGGAATTGCCTCGTTCGCTTTTCCGAGCTATAGCCTGGCCCTGCCATTCCGGATTCTCCGGTTTCCGTTATTAATCTTAGGCGGTTTTCTCGGTTTATACGGCGTCGCGATCGGGATCATGATTATCGCGATTCATCTTGTAACCCTGAAATCGTTCGGCACGCCTTATCTTAAACCAACGGCACCCATCTTGCCGAATTTCTGGAAGGATACGCTGGTACGCATGAACAAACGTTTTGTTCCGGCACAACGCAGAAAATGAAAATAATCCGGTGCTTCATCATTTCTTCTCTTTGCTCGCTGCTGCTCACGGGTTGCTGGGACAGGAATGAAATAAACGAATATGCTTTCTGGATCGGAACCGCTCTGGATTTAACGGATTCTGGAAAGCTTGAGAAAAGCGCTCAAATCGCCATTCCTGCCGAGTTCAAGACGCTAAAGGGAGGCGGGGGTAAAGGGGAGCGAGCGAATATTGTCGTATCGGCAACGGGCAGCTCCATTGTCGATTTGATTCAACAAATTCAGGAAAAGCTGCCCCGCCGGATTTTTTTGGGACACCGCCGATCTATTTTTATTGGGGAAAAGCTGGCTCATAACGGGCTGGTCGATATCATGGATCAGTTTACCCGGAATCCGGATACCCGGATGCGTACCGATATTTTCGTGGTTAACGATGGCAAGGGCAAGGACGTTTTAAAGATCAACAGTCCCTTTAACCAGTTCTCGGCGATTGTGGCGGTGCATCAAGACCGTTATTGCCGGCTGGGAGATACGTCCTTGCGGGATTTCCTGCTGGATGCGGGGAGGGACGGCATTAGACCTTCCATGCCGATGATCGATATTGCTCCGATGAACAAGCTGGAGGAGAACAAAATTATTGAAGTAAGGGCTGTCGCTATTTTTAACAAGGATTTAAAAATGGTTGGGAAAGTCCGGGACAGGGAATCCCTCGAACTGTTCTGGGTGAAAGGCGTTCTCAAAAATCAGTACGTGTCAGAAGAAACCGGGGAAGGCACCTTGTCCTTGTATGTATCCAATCTAAGAAGAACGTTCCGCACCGCTATCGAAGGGGATAAGCTTAAGGTCCGCGTTAAATTGATAGGGAATGCCAGGGTTGTGGAAAACAACACGCCTATTGATCTTTCCGTATCCTCCCAGCGCATTCATACGGAACGGAAGTTTAATAAGATCAAAGCCAAACAAATTGAGGCCACCATCAGAAAAATACAAACGGATTACGGTCAAGATGTATTCGGCTTCGGAGAAGAGTTTCACCGGGAACATCCGAAGCAATGGAAAAAGCTTAAAGCTCAATGGGATCAAAAATTCCCGACTATTGAAGTTACCGTTGATGTCGGAATTAAAATTAAAAGCACGGGGGATATTCGCAAGCGTATCCCTAGAATAGGAGCAAGAGAGTGAAGATATCGTCTTGGCAGTTATTTTGGATTCTGACGACCCTGGAGATTTCCATGAGCATTTGGCTAACGGTATCTCCCACAATCGAGATTGCCGGGCAGGATGCGTGGATCTCGCTTATCGTAGCGGGAATTATCGGACTCGCCCTGTCGTGGGTCTTGATTAAAGTCAGTCAGAGACACGCTTCGCATACCTTGATAGAATTTGTGCAGACTTTATTCGGCAAATGGCTTGGCAAACTAATAGGCGTGCTGTATTTGCTGGTCTGGTATTCCGTGTGTGCGGATATCCTTCGCATTTTTTCCTTGTTTATCAAGCAGGTTCTGTTTCACGATACGCCGATGTGGCTAATCTCCGTACTAATGATGATCGCCATGGCGTACATCACTTTGGTTGGAAGCGTGGAGGGAATTGCCCGGTTCAGCGAGATGGCCGGACCGCTTCTATTGCTCGGCATTCTCGTTACCTTTATACTCAATATCTCCAATCTGCGTCTGACGCTTATGCTGCCGGTCTTTATGGATACGGGAGCGATGTCCATATTGAGGGGATCTTTTGTGAATGCCTCATTTTTGGGGGAGTCCATGATGATTATGATGCTGATTCCTTTTGTCGCTAATCCGAAAAAGATTCTCAAACCCGTGATTTTGTCCATTTGCATCGCATCTATGCTGGCCATTATTACGGCCGTTATGGTTATTTCCACGTTCGGCATTCAAATCGGATCCACCTTGTATTTTCCGTATTTCAGCATGGTGAGGTTTATTAATTACCTGGATTTTATTCAGAACATGGATGTATGGATTGTTTTTATTTGGATCTTCAGCGTATTCGTTAAGCTGTCTATCTATCTGTTCATTAACAGTTACGGAACAGCCCAAATATTAGGAGTTAAGAAATGGCGGAAAATGATTGCGTTTACGGCTCCCGTTATTTTCGCGGCCACCTTAACTCCGGCCAATCTCTTTGGTTTGCTTGATTTCGCGAACTTTGTTTGGATCAGGTTAATCTTCCCGATATTTATCGTGGGTTTCCCGATTATCTTCCTGCTCGCGAGCATGCTTCGCAAACGAATGCTTGCCGCCTCCTGATTAATGCGTAAGCACGGGCATAGGAGTTCGAATATACTCCGAATATCGTTGAGATTCCTGCCCGAGCCGTTCCTCCGTAGAAGCATTCGCGTCGTAACAGACAAACGCGGGGAGATAAGTGCCGCTGCATCTGGTAATGGTGCGTTCAAGGGGACGGAGGAGCTCGCTGATCGTGAACTGATTGTCTCCGCCAGAGCGGTAGGATTTATGCGTTCCACCGGTAGTCGTGGCGATAAGAAATTCTTTGCCAGCGAGCCGGTTGCCTCCTAAACCATATGCCCAGCCTGGTTTCATGACATCGTCGAACCATTTTTTCAACAATGGCGGACAGCTGTACCAGTAGAAGGGGAACTGCAGAATTATCCGGTCGTATTGCAGCAGGAGCGCTTGTTCCTTCTCCGTATCTATGTTCCAATCCGGGTATAGCTCATACAGCTTGTGAATATGAATATTTTCTCGATGCTTGTTAAGCTCTTGCAAGAACGCCTTATTGGCTCGGGAGTTATTCAACTCGGGATGGGCAACGATAACCAGAATTTTCATGAGAATCTTCCTTTCAAGTGGAGTATCCCCATTATTGAGCAATATGTCGGAACTGAAAAGTACGCTCTTTTTCCGTACTTAGTACGGTTTACCGTACTATATTGCCGATGCCAAAGGCTCTGCTATAATAAATACCATCTGAGAGCTAAGCGGGACGGAGGAGAACAATGAACATGGACAGCCAAAGGCCTGCCTCCACGGAAGGTATAATGGCTACCCTTCAAGCTATCGGAGGGAAGTGGAAGCCGTTAATCTTGTTTATCCTGTTATACGAAGGTACGAAGAGATTCGGAGAGTTAAGACGGCTGCTGCCGAATGTGACGCAAGGGATGTTGACCAACCAGCTTCGGGAAATGGAGAGGGACGGACTTATTGTCCGGAAGGTGTACCAGGAGGTTCCTCCCAAAGTGGAGTACCAATTATCCGACCATGGCCAAACCCTTGGTACCGTCTTGACCGACATGTGCGGTTGGGGCTTCAAGCATCTTGCCTTTATGAATGAACATACGGAAGACGAGCAGCGGAAGGAACTAACTTCATTTTTGACGCAAGCGGATACCTGAGGGTGTTCGTTTTTTTGTTTTGAGGGAGGATATGCGGAAGCCGTGTGGAATTTATTGGATGGGCAAATGGCAAACATCGATTACACAACATAGAGGAGGATCAGCATTGAGTGTTACTCATTCTGTGAAAAACCCAACCAGGCTAAAAAATATTATCGTATTTTCTGCAGCTCTTTTATTCTGGTTGTTTCTGGTTATTCATTATTGGAGGGACTATTTAGGCAGAGACAGAGCGGAATTCCTACTCTTATACTCTAACTCTTTGGTTTTCCTATTTTATTTCGTACTCTTAATACTAACCGTAATTAGAGCTTTAAGGAAACCTACTGAGCTCTCTATAAATGAAAATATAATTCAGTTGAATGGTCATACCCTTCCAGCTCAAGATATAAAAGTGATTATGAAAATGGGGTATTTCAGCCCTGTGATAGGTATAAAGCCTAAAGGGAAGAAGATTGTGCCCCTTCGTTTGTGCTTCAGTTTCGCTATGCATGAAGATCAGGGTATAATGGATTTGAAAGAATGGGCGGCAGCTCACAACATAAAGATGGTCAATAAAGATTTTATGTCGTGGTTGTAAGGGTTAGAGTCGCTCAGGCAGCGGCTCTTTTTTGCTTCACTGACAACCTCATCATTACTGAAAAATAAGCGGAGCGTCAGTGTGTGGAGGTTTTAATCATGCCCGGTTTGAGTTACGATATCTAATGGAGTCACTACCGATGGCAGTCCGCCATCCCATACGGAGGAACACAAGTGGAAAACTTTGCATGCCTATATATTATTCGCGGTGAGCCCTATAAGTCGGGAACCATCGTGAATTTGGATGAAAATGAAACGACGGTTGGCCGGTTATCCAATCAGTTGACTCCGGATATAGCCTTTACCAATCCGTTTATTTCGCGGCAGCATATCGTCATACGGAAAGAAAATGATAAAGCCGTGCTGTACGATAAAGGAAGCCTTCACGGAACGGAGATCAACGGGGAACGGGTGAAGCCGCACCGTCCGTATCCGTTGAACAATTTCGACATCATCAAGCTTGCGAACGGAATGAGCGTCCTTCATTTTTCTTATGTGTTCGCCGATCAGACGCTGGAGCTTGAGCCCCTTAGCATTACCAGACAGCTGGAGATCCCGGGAATGCCGCTGACGATTCATTGGGAGAAGAGAGAATGCGTAATTGAAGGGCAGCGTATTGCGATGTCGGAAAAGGAATATTTGCTGATTCGTGTCCTTCACGAGAACGCCAATCGGCTTGTACCGCTTGAAGTCATTAAAGCTACAGTATGGCCTGAACGGCTTGCAGGAGAAGAAGGTATCCCGGACGTTACGCTGGATGAATTAAATGCTCTGATCTACCGGGTACGCAAAAAATACGGCAAAGACACCTTCCTGATAAGCGCAGTGCGCGGCAGCGGCTACGTACTCGAATCGGAGATTGTATCTTCCTGACGAAAGTAGGAGAATTCCTTCATGAAATATATACAGACAGAGTATTCAGGACCGCTTAACGGAAAAGTACATATTCCTGGAGCGAAAAACAGTTCTCTAGCGCTGCTTGCCGCAGCATGCTTGGCCGATGATATTGTCACGCTCGAGGGAATCCCCCTCATCGATGATATAAGAATGATTGAGGGAATAAGCCAGGATATCGGTATGGAGCTGAAGCAAGAGGGAGGACTAATGATCCTTGATCCCCGCTGGATTCACAGTGCGGTGATTGATCCGGGCAAGTCCTCGAGCTACCGGGCATCGTATTATTTTGCGGGTGCCTTACTGGCTAAGTTCGGCAGAGTAACAATCGGATTCCCCGGAGGAGATAATTTCGTCTCCAGGCCCATTGATCAGCATATTAAAGTGTTCCAGGCGCTTGGTGCCCGGGTTCACATGTTCCAGGATTATTACGTTGTAGAAGGCACGGAGCTTAAAGGCGCGGATATCTACTTCGATATGGTCACATCCGGCGCTACCATTAATGCGATTCTGGCAGCTTGCCGGGCGAAAGGGCGGACGATTCTGCATAATGCGGCCGTAGATCCGGAGGTTGTGGATACAGCGGCTTTCTTGAACAGGCTTGGCGCGAAAATTTATGGAGCCGGAACGAACCGGATCCGTATTGAAGGCGTTTCTTACTTGAATGGAGGAAGACATACGGTTATTCCCGACCGGTTAATTGCCGGAGCCTTTCTGATGGCTGCCGGTATTAACGGTGGACAAGTTACGGTAGAAGATGTCATTCCCGAACATCTTGGTTCTTGTCTGTCCAAGCTGGAAGAAGTAGGGCTGGATATCGAATGCGGCGAGAATCATATTACGGCTTACAGCTCCGGTTCGTTAAGAGCAACACGCATCCGGACAGGCATGTATCCGGGCTTTGCGACGGATCTGCAGCAGCCCATGACGGCGCTCTTGCTGCAAGCGAAAGGCAAAAGCATCATCACGGAGCGCGTTTACCCGATGCGGTTCGCCCATGTCCCGCAGTTAAGGCGGCTTGGCGCGGAGATTGAGCTGCGGAAGGAAAGTGCGTTCATTCGCGGCGGCATCCCGCTGCAAGGCGGCTGGGTGCACGCAACCGATGTGCGCGCAGGTACCTGCCTGCTCCTGGCCGGTTTAGCAGCGGAGGGAAGCACGTACATTACAGGCGTTGAGCATATCGAACGCGGCTATGAAGACGTAATTGGCAGCTTCCGAGCTATCGGGGCGAAGCTGTCCGTTCATGACCGACCGGATACGATGATCACTGAAGACAGAATCCTGAGTTAATAAACGACAACACAGAAGCCTCTAACGAATTCGAGTTAGAGGCTTTTTTAATACAAACTATGGACGAAGAGGAGTGGATGCAAATGGGTTCCCGAATGATGCATTATTGTATTACGTCCGAAATCAATAAACATATTTATTCTTCGCAAGAATCCCGAATTCATCTTGGAGGTCTAGCTCCCGACTTAACGCATCCCGTTTACGCGCCTAAATCGGTCACTCATTTTGTTCGTATCAACGGTGAAGGCAAGAAGAAGACGGATTACGAGTTTTTTGTTCAGAAGTATAACGAGAGCTTCAATGATTCATTTTACGTCGGCTATTTAAGCCATCTTGTAGCCGATCACATCTGGTACGAGATGATGTACCTGAAGTTGATCAAGGCACTCCCTGAAGAGGAGAGACAAGCTGCGATAGACAAAGGATATCGTGATTTCAGAAGGTTAAACAAGCTATTGTTGCGCGATTACCCAATTTCTCCTCCAGCAGAAATCCCTGTCATAGATAATGTCAGGATCGACGGCTTATATCCGGAATATTTGCCTGATATTACGAAGCAGCTTATTAACGATTTCCATATCGAAGAGCCCGTTACGCCGGATGATCTTGAAATCTATAGCCTGGACGCAATTCTGGAGTATATCCGGTTATCCATAGAGGAAACGCTCAAGGTACTCCATACTAAAGCGTTAATTCAAACATAATAACAACTGCATGAAGCCGTACGGAAGATGCCCAGTACGGCTTAACGCAGCTTGAGATTGCCCGTATTTCGGATCGTGGTTTTAACCTCAAGATTGATCTTGGCCTCGGGCAGATATTTGGTGCGCCATTGCGCCAGCTCCGTTCGGGGCAGATCATCCCGGTAGTGCTGTCCGATACCGAATATATCCGCTTTGACTCTTTCGATTTTCAGGAAAATTTGATTCAATATGTGCTGCAGAAGATTCTGCAGCTCCATCTTGATCACTTCCATCGTAGGCTCTCCTAGTACGTCCAGGATAATGACTTTCAGAGAAAGCTCGCTGTTCAATACGGGCAAATTGTTTACAAATTTACTCTCATTATGGATATGGCTGCTTACGATTTGAACGGTAGCTTTACCCATGACCTCAATTTTCCCATCCAGGCTATTCCCGTCAAATACGTTATACAGCAAGGTTTGTTCGTTATTTAGACGGCTTACCATTTTTCCGTTTTTGATTATGCCTGACCCCATGCTTTGAATGGCTGTCGAATCGCCAGACTTAATGATAGGGAGAACAACATCGTTAGTATAGGAATGGATGCTTCTAAATACCTTCCAAACCGGCGTGTGAGCAATCTCCGGATTCCATCCAGAGTTTTTCTGAAAAAAATCGTAAATCTCATTGCCGGTTCCGTTAGATGTGTTATTGATTCCTTTGAAGAATTGATCCAGCGGTTCGTCAGAAATCACGAACATCGTTTTCGGTGATACGTGTCGGGAACGAATGATGTTGGATGTAATTTCGCTTAAGCCCCGCGTTGCAAAGGCTTTATCCACGATAATAACCTTCAAATGCAGCAGGTCGACCTGATTCTCCAAATTCATGCTGATGTTGTTTACTGCAGCACTGATCGAATTTCCTTTGGCACTAATAACTTGAATGCCTTCATTTTTGTAGCTTACTTTCGGAATATCCAGAAAAACTTCATAATCACCTTGTTGATAGGATATTCCCATCGCAATTGGCAGCGCCCGGTGGTTAATATCTTTATTGTCCCAGCAGCCCCCAAGCAAGATCACGAAGACAGTTCCAATAAGAAATCGAAGCTTCATGTTTTCTTCAACTCGATTTTTGATTTTTTCGCATGCAACCATCCAATGATGAATAGGGAAATAGGCGTTGCAATCGCTACATATAACCGCAAAGCCGTATTCCATTGAAAGAGTTTGTCAGTCGTTTTCCAATCCGGAATACAAACACAAGCAATAAATACCAATACGAGTAAGCACGGAACGAGATAGTTGGGGCTTATATCCTTCATGCCAAGCCTAATTACGCATAAGAACTGCCATATCGTAACGCTGATGAAGAACATGCCGAATGCAACCAGACTCAACAGCAGGAATACATTGATCCGGTCAAACATTAACCAGTTGATCTCAATCGTATCGACAATAAAGAGATAGGGAAATTGAAGCTGACGGGTCGTTTCTTCGCCCAGCGTCAACAGAGGCACGTAAACGGCAATAAGATAGGCTGGCAATAGGATCAGGCTTCCTAAATAAATAGCTCTAGATTTGAATTCCGCGTAAGTAGGTAGGAAACCAAGCAGTAAAAAGCCGCCTGTATAAGCAAACAAGCTTTTATAAAATGAAGAATGCGCCATAAACGTAAATGCCCCCTGGCCGGGCCAGAGCGGGAAGAAATAGTGCCAGTCAATATTTTGAAAGGATGTAGCCATTACAAAAACAACGGGAACAACAAACAAAAAGCTTAACAATACGGATAACCGGAGCAAGCCGCCAATTTGTCCATGCAGAATCATAAAGCCGGGAACAACAAGAAAAAGCAGCATCAGGATCCATAAAGGAGTGTTGGACAATATGGCGATTGACAGCACCTCTGAGAATGCCCTTACCGCCAATACAATAATCCAGGACATATAGAGCAGCGCCGGGAACAAAACGACCCATGCCAGAAACTTATTTTTCTTCATAAGGATATTCACAATATTTTGGCCTTTGAAATAACTTAAGCCTTTCAGATAGATGAAGATAACCGAGATGTGAAACAAGAAGCCCATAAGCACCGGCATCCAGTGGGCTTCGTTAGTGCTGTCAATCACATCAATTGGATACAGGAAAAAGATTAATCCCAAATGGGTCATGATATAGGTTGTGGATACTTGAAGGTTCTTAGACATTTTTCTCCCCTTTCGCCCGGAACAGCTGAAGATAAGGGACTCCAAGCGTACGAATGCCGGCAACATAAGCGCATAAAACGATTAGTCCCGAGAGTAGGCCGAGAACTCCCAAAAACGCAGACATGAACAGCAGCAAATATTTAAAAAGACGCAGAGCGTACGTGTTCTGAAAGCCAACTACGGCAGCATTTGCGATCGTCGTGGCTGCCAGGATGATGATAAGCAGATTGCTTACCAGCTTGGCATCCACGACGGCTTGTCCGAGTACAATACCGCCTACCATCGTAATCGTTGGACCGATACTGCCAGGAAGGCGAATGATCGCTTCCATAATCAATTCCAGAATAAATAAGAGCAGAAGGGCTTCGATAATGGCCGGATACGGTACGTCTAGACGGCTTCTTGCGATAGAATGAGCCAATTCGAAACGCAATACGTCAGGATTGACCGAGACAAGCGCAACGTATAGGCCGGGCAAAATTAATGTTAGTAATGTTCCTATAAAACGCAAGCTTCTAAGCAGCCAGGAGTATATCGGAGGATGATTCAAATCATCTTCCGATATAAACAAATCCGAGAAAATGCTTGGCAATACAATGGAAAAGGGCACTCTCTCTATGAATAGAACGGCCTTTCCGTTTTTCAAAGCCCTTACGGCATTTTGCGGCAGCTCATAGGTCATATAATGGGTAACAAACGAATATTTCGAAAATTTAAGGATGTGGGCAAGCTCCTGCATATTCGAAATCTCGGTGTTCTGGTGAGCTTCAAGCTTTTGCGTCATATTATCCAGTAGGATTGGATCAACCTCTTGCTCCAAATAACAAAGAATCACTCTGCTCTTCACGTGACCGCCAAAATCATAAGCTTTAATTTGAAGATCGGGACAATTCAAATGGCTACGAAGAAGGACAATATTAGACTCCAGATTTTCATTGAAAGCACTTGTAGGTCCGCCAATGCTATTCTCCATTGTAGGCAAAGAAATAGGCCGGCTGTTTGGTTGTGGAACTGGATAAATGCTGACAGCAATTCCCGACGTATCATGAACGGCTACAAGCATTCCGTCCATAATTTGCGAGATAATGGAATCAGGTTGAACGGTAATCGTCTGACCAAGGCTGATGAAAACGTCAATAAGCTCAAGCTTGCTAATGGTAGCCGTGAGCAGGGGATCTCGAACCATATAGATGGTCTGCGGAAAATTAATGAGTGACTTCAAACCGGCGAAAGTAAAGGTCTCAGAAGCGAATTGCAGTTTCTGGTTTACGTAATCCGGATAAGAAGAAAAGTGGCTGTTTACTTCATCCATAGCTGCCATAATACAATCTCCTCGGGAAGTATAAGTTCAACTTCAGTATGTCCTAAATTTACATTGTTAATCTTTGCCTGCTAATGGACTTGACATCCTTTGCAGACACATACTAATGTTATGGACAAGAGGTGGGCTACATGAGCAAAAAACAAGACATTATGGCGGCTACGCTCGACTTAATTCATGAAGAGGGGTTACAATCCGTGACCTTCTCCAAACTATTTAAGCGTGCTAATGTCGGAGCGGGAACGATCTATAATTATTTTGCAAACAAAGAAGAACTGGTTAATGCCGTATATAAAGAAGCACGGCTTCTTATGGGAGAATGTTTGCTTCATGGCTATGATCCGGAAGCCAGCCTATATGAACGGTTTAAGTGTTTGCAGTTGAACCGCCTGAACTTCGGGATTCAATATCCAAAGGAATTTCTGTTTATCGACAGTTTTTCGTTCTCTTCGTATATCTCGCCTGAGCTGCGCAACATGGAGGATGTTCGTCATTCCAGCGAGGTCGTGCTTTCGTTAATTGTCGAGGGGCAGAAGCAGGGAATCATCAAGGAAATGGATTCGCATCTATGCCATCAGCTTATTCACGGTATTATATCGTCTATTCTGAAGGGCTACTATATTGACAAATACCCTTTGAATGAAGTTCAGGTTCAACAAATTTTGGAAGCGTCATGGAAGGCCATATTAGTGTAGCAACAGCCATTTGGATTGCGTTTGGATCCGGGGCTGTTTTTTTATTTTGTTTAAAATGGAATATGTATTCCAAAAATAATTCTAGAAAACATCCATTCTGATGTTGTTTCTTGAATTGAATTAGATGATTTTGCTTCGTTGCCGGAATATTTCGAAAGGCCAAATAGCCATAAAATAGAGGTGAATCGGATTTTTAAAAATGGTATGGAATAAACATTCCAAAAAACTATTGCTTTCGTATGCGAGAAGGGCTATACTTGCAGTGGAATGAATATTCCAAATTACATTACTCATCAGGAGGTACTTTTATATGTCTAAAGTATGGCTCATTACGGGAAGTTCACGCGGATTCGGGCGCAGTCTTGCGGAAGCGGTATTGGCAAGCGGAGATCGGTTGGTGGCAACGGCACGCAGACCTGAACAGCTTGCCGATCTCGAAGCACGTTACGGAAGCCAGGTTCGACTTGTGCCATTGGACGTTACGAGCTATGAGCAAGCTGAGGTTGCTGTTCGAACTGCCGTTGAAGCGTTTGGACGCTTGGATGTTCTGGTCAATAATGCGGGCTACGGCAACGTTTCCTCCATTGAAGATACGCCGATGGAGGATTTTCGGGCTCAAGTGGAAACAAACTTATGGGGTGTCGTGAATGTTACCAAAGCAGCGCTCCCGATCCTAAGAGAACAGGGACATGGCCACATCGTTCAGTTCTCCTCCATTGGAGGCCGTACGGGTGCTCCGGGCCTTGGACCTTATCAAATGGCCAAATGGGCAGTTGAAGGTTTTTCTGAAGTGTTATCCAAAGAGGTTAATCCTCTTGGCATAAAAGTTACTCTGATTGAACCAGGCGGCTTCCGTACCGACTGGGCGGGATCGTCCATGCAGCATATCGAACCCCGAGACGATTACAAAGACACGGTTGGTGGTCTGCTGAAGCATTTGCGCGAAGTGACCGGCAAGGAGAACGGTGATCCGGAAAAAGCTGCTCGGGCTATTATTACAATCGCAAACGAGGAAAATCCGCCGCTTCGTCTGCTGCTTGGCAGCGATGCTGTTGCCATTGCAAATGCGGTGGATAACGGCAAGCTGGCCGAAACAAAACGTTGGGAAAAGCTGAGTATATCAACCGACTACGAAGCAAAAGAGCTGGATCCGCAAGTAACCCGTATGTATGAAGAGTTTGATGAGCAGTAATATTCGGATTGAACCATGCAAATAGTAATGGAATAAAAGGAGTGTTAACCATGACTCATATTTCGGCAGATCAACAAGTCCTTACTTTTATTAATGTGTTTACGGTTAAACCCGAGAATCAAGACCGTCTTGTTGAGCTTCTAACAAGCGCGACGGATGTTTCCGTCCGGTATGCTGCCGGATTTATCTCATCCAGTCTGCATCGGAGCACGGATGGCACGAAAGTAACGATGTATGCGCAATGGAGAAGCCTGGAGGATTATCAGGCGATGAGGGATGACCCCAAGCCGCTTCCGTATTTGCAGGAAGCGTTAAAGATTGCAACGTTCGAACCGGGGATGTACGAAGTTGTCAAAACTTTTGACCCCGTTCAAGCATAATGGATTAAACCCCAGGGAGAGCATCTCCTTGGGGTTTAATTTGTTAACATAATATTAATTACGTAAACAAAAAACAATAAAAATTAAATGGAGTGAAATGGCAGGGCAGAGGATTAGAAAAAAAGATTGACACGGGAACACCTGTTCTTTAATATATGGATGTATGTTTTGCCAATTCCTTGAAGGATCATCAGAAGGATTGGCTCGCAGGAAATAATACTTAAAGGTATTTAAAATTCTGGACTATGCAATGAAACAATGTTATGTTACGATATCATACGTTAGAAGCAATGATTTTATATCATTTCGCTAGCGTTCGAAGCCGTTTAGGTCCATTTAAACGAAACATTGTTTTGGCTGAGATGAAAAAAGAACTTACGTTATGGAAGAAAGGTTGCGTGTAAAGTGGCAGCAAACAAAAAGAGCAACGTAGGGCTTGTCATCGCTGGTCTGTTGCTTAGTATTCTGATGGCGTCGATGGACAATACGATCGTCGCTACGGCGATGGGGAATATCGTCGCCGAACTAGGCGGACTTGACAAGTTCGTATGGGTTACTTCCGCGTATATGGTAGCGGAAATGGCAGGGATGCCGATCTTCGGCAAGCTGTCCGACATGTATGGCCGGAAAAGGTTCTTCCTTTTTGGCATCATTATGTTCATGGCGGGTTCCGTATTATGCGGAACAGCCAGTTCGATTACCGAGCTTGCTCTATTCCGCGCGGTTCAGGGGATCGGGGCAGGGGCTATGATGCCCGTTGCCTTTACGATTATGTTTGACGCCGTGCCTTTGGAAAGCCGGGGTAAAATGGGCGGCATGTTCGGAGCGGTATTCGGGATGTCTTCCATCTTCGGGCCGCTGATCGGCGCGTATATTACGGACAATTTTGCATGGGAATGGGTATTCTACATCAATCTCCCGCTTGGCATTATCGCGCTTTGCATGATTGGTTTCTTCTATAAGGAATCGATGGAGCATTCGAAGCAGCCAATCGACTGGTATGGAGCGGCCACCTTAATTGGCGCCATTGTCTGCCTGATGTTCGCGCTTGAGCTTGGCGGCAAGACATACGCATGGGATTCCGTTCAAATTCTTGGCATGTTTGCAGGATTTGTCGTCCTGCTAATTACATTCCTGATTGTAGAGACAAAGGTTAAAGAGCCAATTATCTCTTACGCACTTTTTAAGAACCGTTTGTATTCGACCAGTATCTTAAGCGCATTATTCAGCGGCGCAGCGTTTATTGTCGCTTCCGTATTTATCCCAATCTTTATCCAAGGGGTACTCGGCGGTTCGGCAACGAACTCGGGACTTGTTTTGCTGCCGATGATGCTTGGTACGGTAGTAACCGCTACTTCCGGCGGTTTCTTGATGACTAAGATTCCTTATCGCAATATTATGGTGGCAACGTTTATTATCCTGGTAATCGGTTCGATTCTGACAACTACGCTTACAGCAGATTCATCCCGACTTATCGTGACCATCTATATGGTTCTAATTGGTCTTGGCATTGGCGCATCCTTCTCGGTGCTTGGCAATACAGCCATTCATGGATTGCCTGCCAGACAGCGGGGGACAGCAAGCTCGACGCTTAACTTCATTCGTTCGCTTGGTATGACAATCGGCATCACGATTTACGGGATTGTACAAAGTAATCTGTTTACCAGCAAAATGACCGATGCCTTTGCAGCCGGCGGTCAAGCTGCTCCGGAAGGCGGCATGCAATTCAAAGATCCGCGCGAGATTCTGACTCCGGAAGCTCGGGATCAAATTCCGACTGAAGTATTGGACAAAATCATCCATTCCTTGGCTGATTCGATCGTAGGAACTTTCGCATGGGCGATTATTCCTGCCGTGCTCGCTTTGATTGTTTCGTTCTTCATGGGTCGCAGTAAGCTTGATCCAAATGCGGACATGGAACAGCAAAGCTATGGCGGACATTAATTTGCAGTTTGTGAAGAGGGCAGTCGCATATGCGGCTGCTTTTTTAGCTCATTTTCCGATTTCAACCATTTTAGTTTACATAATAAAAATTACGTAATCTATTGAGTTAGAAAGTTAAAACGACAGCGGTATATGGCATGACTTTTGGCATAGAAGCATGAAAATTCTCATGGTTCAGGTCAAAAGGGAATGCCTTTTTTTATTCATGTTCATTACTTCTCGCAGATTCTATTGAAATTGCTTGTTGTTATACTGTTCTCAAGTAAGGATGCTTCAACCAACTAATAGGGAGGAACGGAAGATGAACTTGAGAGTGTTTTTTCAAAATATGGTGGAGAAATTAATGGCAAAGCTGAATCAACCTCTGAAAGGGAACTCCGAGCAAACGATTGGCGATCTGATTTATGATTCGTCCATTTATATGGACGGAGATTGTTAAGGCTAGAAGCTAGAAGAGAGCATCTTTTTCCCCAATTTCATGCTATAATAAAGTGCGCAAAATCAGGGTTTTGCGCACTTTCATTTGAGAGCCATTTTTTTATACATAAGGTAGGGGAATGTGGGTTGAAAAAGCAGCATGAATTGGAAGATTTGTACGGTAAGCTCACTCAAGCCTTTCGTATCTGGATGAAGCAAGCCGGATATACGGATACCACGCAAAAAGAATATATGAGAGAGGCGTATGCCTATTTGGAATCTCTCGAAGGGGCAGCCGCCGAACAAGCCGGGAAGATGCATGTTATTTCGTTTCTTATTTCGAAGCAGCGGGGAGCAGGGGACCGTGCGCGGAACCGAACATTATCGGCGATCCGATCCTTCTATACGGCGTTGATCGATTTCGAAATGGCCACCCGTAATCCCGCAATGGAAGTCAAGAAATCGAAGACGGAGAAAAACAAGAAGCCGGTCTACCTGGAGGAGGATGAACTCGCGTCAAGCTTGTCCTGTATAGAAGGGAGATATCGTGCACGTAATGTAGCCATTTTTCTGTTGATGAGCTATTGCGGTCTTCGTGTTGGCGAGGTTCACCGTTTGAACCGGAGCGACTTTAACCCGGTGAGAGGCACGATTGAGGTATTTGGTAAAGGGCGTAAGTGGAATGAGATCCCGGTGCCGGAAGAGCTGGCTGCCGTTCTTTCGGAAGTTGCGCAGGACCGCATCACGCCTTACAAAGAGCAGGAGGATGCTTTCTTTGTCTCGCAGAAGGGAAGAAGACTGTCGATCCGGCAAATCCAGAAGATTGCCGGTCAAACCTTTGAAGCCTTCAAAAGCATCAATCCCCATGCGGCGAATAAAAAGCTCTCCTGTCATAAATTACGCCATACCTTTGCTACTATTCTACTGAAGAATGGAGTAGATATCCGTGTAGTCAAGGAGCTGCTTGGGCATGCATCCATTGAAACAACGATGATCTACACCCACGTGAACGATGATCAGAAGAAGGAAGCGATGGCGACGATCCGACTGCCGGTAAACCTTTAGCTTTGCAGCTGCGGCGTTCGATTGGCGTGATGCTTCCAATAGGAAATCACATCTGTTGTACTCGCAGCCATTCCGAAATAGGTATCCACAGTCTTAACCGTCATATCATGCTCTTCCTGGGAAAAGGCAGCGCAGGCATCTTTCATAAGAATGATATGATAATCCCTCATAAACCCGTCTCTTGCGGTGGATTCAACGCAAAGATTTGTACTTACACCCGTCATGATAAGAGTTTCAATCTTTAAAGTCTGCAGTACAGATTCCAGGCGGGTATGGATAAAGCCGCTGTAACGGTGCTTTTTTACGATGATGTCTGTCTCGGCAGGAGAGACGGAGAAAAACTCGGCACCCCAGCTGCCGGTATGGCAAATCGGATTAACGCCATCCTCGAAGCGTGATACCCATACTTCGGAGTCCGTAGCTTTCTCGTGATTCGTCTGGAGGAAGATGACGGGGACTCCATGCTCCCGGGCAGAGTCCAATAAAGCTTGCAATTCGGGGATCATTTTGCCTGCGGCGCTCACGTCAATACCGGTCTTGGCAATCGCTCCCTCAGGGTGGCAGTAATCGTTTTGTACATCCACAACAATAACGGCAGCATTTTTATGCTCAAGTCTTAAAGCTAATTTCGTCATATTTAGCACCTTCTTTTTCCTTTTGACTCTTATTTTCTCAAATCCATTCATTTGTATGCTAATAACCGTGCTATTTCCGTTTTATAATGAAAAAAATAAAAAAGCTGCCTTCAAATGACTGGCAACTTTTTTCAAAGAAGGCTGCGCATGTTTTATATAACTTTGCTGCAGCCATTTTTTATTATATATTCGATATAATATTTTGAACGTTATTAATCATTCCGGTCCATACCGTAGTAGGACGATCCGGGTAGGAAAAGCTTACGTCGATATAATCACCCAATGATCGGCAGGGTACTCCGTAACTAGGATCCGCGTTAGGATCAAATGATGCTGCAGAGAGCCTTGTATTTACTGCAAAACTAGCACCGGCATTACCCGAAGTAGTACCATATACATCTAAGAGGCTGGAATTAACACGATTGGTATAGTAGACGATTTGAATAAGTCCTGTCGTACGGGATACCGAAATATTGGGGTAAAAATTCTGGGTCTCCAGCGGACTGTCATCAACCTGAATCGGTACGGACCAGGAGTTTCCTTGATCTGTAGATCTGGATAGATAAATATGGGAATATCCGGTTCTGTAATCCTGCCAAACCGCGTATACAATGCCTTGACCCTGATTCGGTGAAAGATCTACGGCCAAAAAAGCGCTGGTAAGTACCCGAAATGCCCAAGTCGTTACAGGAAGAGGGCTAGGAACAAGAGATATATTGGATACGTTAACAGTAGGATTAAATGTTAAACCTCCGTCATCAGAACGGCGAAGCAGGAACTGCGAATTTCCAGGGCTGTACTGCGCCCAAGCTACATAGACTTGACCGGTTGGTCCAACGGCTACGTTGGTGCCAAAACCTGCGCTTCCAACTGTTTGATTCGTTAGCAAAATCGGAATCGACCAGGTTTGCCCATTATCCAAGGAACGTTGATACAGCTGTGCGGAGGAGGCAAAATTATCGTAATAGCGCGTAAAAGCGATGTGGACGATTCCAACATACGGGCTGCCATTCGAATTATCAATATGGATCCAAGGTTTGTCGTTATAGATTTGTACATCAAAGCCTTCGCAAGTGATTACAGGACCGGAAAATGTGACTCCGTTATCCGTTGAGGTATAGACCGAAATGGAAGAGTCTCTGACAGGACCGATATTGAGCTGGGTACATGTAATCATAAAGTTATTCCGGTATCCATAAGCTCCAACCGCATTGCCCTGAGTAGTAAAGCCGCTTGGAAGCGGAAGCGTCATCGAAGAGGGGTAAGTAAATCCACCGTCTTGCGATACGTAAACATTAATTCTGGACGTTCCTGTAGCAATGCTGCTGGAAGTGACAATGACAGTCAGATTGTTTAAGCTGTTAATCGTTATGGAAGGTTCCTGTTGTGAAAGGGAGTCGTTGGTAACAGGTATATTAGTCATGTTGGTTTCACGCCCTCTCGTACAATTTTAACTAGCCTAACACTTGGCCTGTCAAATTGACAGGGCCAGAGATCGCTACATTACCTAATCCAAAGTAGGATACGGTCAAATAATAAGGAACCGCTATATTGATTTTTGCGGGATCCGGAGTTTTGGTATGGGTAAAAGAGGTATGGAAACTCGTCAATGTAATAAAGCCCATGTTCCCGGGAAACAACAAGGAGTCGGTTGTTTGAAAAATGACGGGATCGGATGGACTAAAGCCGTTTTGCCGAATTCGAAAGGTCAATTGCGGAGTAACGGATAGGTTCAATAATTGTACGGACCAGCCTGCATTGCCCCAAAAGACAAGCTGATTCGCGGGATTAAGCGCGGTCAACCAAATGGATGTTAGCAAGGTTTCGACATTTTGGGTTAATTGCAGGGGGAGAGAACCGTTGCCTGGCTGTATGTCTTGAGTGGAATGCTGCAGAATACTAGGCATTATTTCTTCCTCGCTTTCATTAATTATTGGGGTCATGAATGAGAATGGGAGAATTACTTCCTGATCAAAATTATGGTTATTACAGTGGATATATTCATTTTTATGAACAGAAAGCTTAATCGTAATGTTGACGATTAAGCTTTCTTCTGTTATTGTTACTTATACGTAATTATTACGTTCAACGGCGATGTTGAACTTTTTATTTGATATCTAATCGTAATAGTTACGAAATAAGATACGGCAATAACGATTTTTTTGAACAGGAAGGATGATTATATTGCTGCTTGCCTCTCTTCAGGATGTGACCTTCGGGTACGGAGATGTTCCTTGTCTGGAAATGGCGAACATCGAGGTTCACTCGGGAGAATTCATTGCGGTTACCGGTCAGAACGGTGCCTCCAAATCTACTTTGCTTAAGCTTGCTTTACAGCTGCTTCACCCTTGGCAAGGGAAGGTGAGCTTATCGCCAATAAACGTTAACGGCGACAAGCTTGCTGTGGCGTATGTGCCGCAGCAGATAGCCGCATTTAACAGCGGGTTCCCTAGTCAAGTGACCGAGTTTGTACGTTCCGGCCTTTACTCGCAAAGCCGGAATTGGCTCAGAAAGCTAAGCCAGGAGGCCAAACAAGCCGCGGATGAAGCGATGAAAAGCATGGGCGTATGGGAGCTCCGCAATCGCCGGATCGGAGAGCTTTCGGGCGGACAAAAGCAAAGAATTTGTATCGCCAGGGCACTCGCTATGTCACCTGATATGTTTGTTCTCGATGAGCCGACAACCGGTATGGACAAAGAAAGCCGGAGAGATTTCTATCAGCTAATGCGTGAGCAAATCGATCAGTATGGCAAGACGGTCGTAATTGTGACCCATAACCTGTCTGAGATGGACGGCATGCTGGACCGGATTATCTCCCTTGAGAGAAGAGAGGAAGGTGGCTGGAAATGCTGCACTACGACTTCATGCAGCGGGCATTTTTCGCCGGCGGAATCATTGCATTAATTGCTTCGGCGCTTGGCGTTTATTTGCTTCTGAGAAGGCAGGCCTTAATGGCCGACATGCTCTCGCATGTTTCGTTGGCGGGAGTGGCTGCAGGTACATACCTTGGGATTAATCCATCCCTATCGGGATTTATCGTAGCTGTCATCGGCGCAATTGCGGTGGAATACGTCCGTAAAGCCTATAAAACGTATAGCGAGCTTTCCGTAGCCATTATTATGGTCGGCGGCCTCTCGTTGTCTGTTATTCTGATGACCATGAATAAGACGGTTAACAAAAGCTTCTCCTCTTATTTGTTTGGCTCCGTAGTTGCCGTCAACCGGACGGAACTTATGATTATGCTCGCAGCTGCATTAATTGGCGCTTTGTTTTTCTTCCTGCTGCGAAGACCGCTCTATATTGTTTCCTTCGACGAAGAATCGGCTAGAACAAGCGGAATACCCGTTCAGTGGATTTCCTTTGGATTCAGCATCGTAACAGGCATGATCGTAGCCGCAGCAATGCCGATTGTAGGCGTGCTGCTCGTGTCCGCTCTTATTATTTTGCCGGCAGCTCTGTCCGTCCGAATCTCGTCAAGCTTCACCGCGGCGATCCTTATATCGATGGGAATCGGCTTAACCGGTACGTTTACGGGCTTAACCGCGTCCTACGAGTTAAGTACGCCCCCCGGAGGCACGATTGCTTTTGTTCTTCTGCTGTTTTTAGCGGCAGGCTTAGGCCTGAAAAAGCTTTTTGCGCTTGGATCAAAGAGATCCAGCAGGATGGTTATCCGACCGGAAATCCCCGTATCCCGACGCCACAGAGCAGCGGATAACGAACATTGGTCTTAGTCCTAATTTCCATGAAGTTAGGTAGAGATATAAAACAAATTTGGAGGTGCTTTTTATTATGAAATCCTGGTTGAAAAAATCGATTGTACTTGGAGCAGGATTGTCTTTAATCCTGGCCGGATGCGGCAATCAAGCGAAAGAGACGACAAGTTCGGATGGCAAGCTGAAGGTGGTTACAACCTTTTATCCGATGTATGAATTCAGCAAGCAGGTTGCAGGTGACCATGCGGATGTTGTAGCTCTGATTCCTTCCGGATCTGAGCCGCATGACTGGGAACCAAGCGCAAAAGATATGGCTGCCATTAAAGACGCGGATGTGTTTGTCTATAACGGTATCGTTGAAGGCTGGGTTGACAGTGCCTTATCCAGTGCAGCGAACGAGCAGCGTGTAGTTGTGGAAGCGAGCAAAGGCATTTCATTGATGGAGGGAGAAGAGCACGAGCATGGCGAAGAGGAGGAGCATTCTCATGAAGAAGAATCGCATCTGGATCCCCATGTTTGGCTTGATCCGGTACTTGCCCAGCAAGAGGTAAGGGCGATCCAGGCCGCATTGGAGCAGGCGGATCCCGGCAACAAGGAGGATTACAAGAAAAATGCGGATCAATATGTCGCGAAGTTACAAGAGCTGGATCTTGCCTTCAAGGATGCGTTAACAAACGCCAAGCATAAAGAATTTGTCACCCAGCATGCGGCATTTGGTTATTTGGCTAAGCAATACGGACTCACTCAAATTCCGATTTCCGGATTATCGCCGGAGCAAGAGCCTTCTCCGGATGAAATGGCGGAGGTTGTTGAATTCGCGAAGGAGCATCAGGTTCAGACGATTTTCTTCGAAACGCTTGTTGATCCAAAGGTCGCGCAAGTTGTAGCAGACGAGATAGGCGCGGCAACGGATGTACTTAACCCGCTGGAAGGATTGGCCGCGGAAGATATCAAGAATAACCTGGACTACATCGGCATCATGACCAATAATCTTGAAGCATTAAAGAAAGCACTCAACGAATAATTTGGCGAAGAAGAGGTAGACGCGCTGGGAAGAAGCCCGGCTTTTTCTATCGCGTTTAATAGTAATGATTACGGAAAAGGGGAGAGCGTTATGAAAAAAATACCCGTAACCGTGCTAAGCGGCTACTTGGGCGCCGGCAAAACGACGGTTCTCAATCATGTTCTGAATAACCGGCAAGGCATGAAGGTTGCCGTTATCGTGAACGATTTAAGCGAAGTGAATATCGATGCAGGACTTATTAAAGAGGGAGGCGGCCTCTCGCGTACCGATGAGAAGCTGGTGGAAATGTCGAATGGCTGTATCTGCTGCACGCTACGGGAGGATTTGCTGCGTGAAGTGGAGAGGTTAGCTATGGATGGACGATTCGATTACATATTAATCGAGTCTACCGGTGTAGGCGAACCTGTCCCAGTCGCCCAGACCTTTACTTATATCGATGAAGAGCAAGGGATCGACCTCTCCCGTTTCTGCCAGCTTGATTGTATGGTAACGGTCGTGGATGCTAACCGGTTTTGGCATGATTTTTCCTCCGGTGAGTCGCTGCTCGCCCGGAGTCAGGCTGTAGGAAATGACGATACGCGCGAAGTTGTTGATCTGTTGATCGATCAGATTGAATTCTGCGATGTATTGCTGCTTAACAAGTGTGACATGATCGAAGAGAATGAACTAGTTGAATTGGAAGGCGTGTTAAGAAAGCTCCAGCCTCGTGCCAAGCTGATCCGAACAGTTAACGGGCAAGTTCATCCGGCAGAGATATTAAATACAGGCTTGTTCGACTTCGACGAAGCGAGCCAGTCTGCCGGCTGGGTGAAGGAGCTATCAAAGCCCGAGCATACGCCTGAAACAGAGGAGTACGGAATTTCTTCCTTCGTCTATGAGCGCGTTAAGCCGTTTCATCCCGAAAGATTGAAGAAATGGCTTAAAAACTGGCCGGAGGAGGTAGTGCGGGCCAAAGGGGTCATGTGGGTCGCTTCCAGGAACAATATCGGACAAAATATAAGCCAGGCTGGCCCTTCTATTCAATTCGGTCCGTCCGGTTATTGGATTGCATCGCTGCCGCAAGCGGAGCAGGAAATGTACCTCCGGGAGTATCCCGAGCTGCATGACAGTTGGTCTCCAGAGTATGGGGACCGGATCAATAAAGTCGTGTTTATTGGCATTAAGATGGACCGGGACTCCATAAACGAAACACTAGACGAATGTCTCTTAACGGAATCCGAGATGCTTGAAGACTGGTCCCGATTCAAAGATACGCTGCCAGATATCCATTAGAAGGAAGCCAGCCATTATTGTAATGGCTGGCTTTTTTTATTAAAAGGAAGGACCAGAAAGTTTATCGCCGAATTATTTTACGTTTGTAGAAAAGTACTAGCTAAAGGGGATTAAATAAAAATGAGCTATGATTTATCCGTGCATCTTAAAGGTCTGAACGATCAAATGATTCCAGACTGGTTAGCTGAGATTAGAAAATTTAATATGGATGCGGAGATCTTTCCGGCGTTCTCATTTCAGAACCATTCTGGATTTCTCCCCTTTAAAATCGTGGTTCATGATTGCCCAAATAAACGATTAAATAATTTGGAGTTGTTGACGGGGTTTGAATGGTATGCGGAGCAAATCGATTTGAAGAACAAGAAAAAGGGATTGTTTTCAAAGCTGTTTGATAAAAATCAGCGTTTGAGCTCAATAGAAATGAAACTAAAAGAAGCAGAAACATTAGTACATTTCGGCATTAGTGCACACGACAGCTTTGAAATGCGTGCAGGATGGTATGCTGCGGCTTCGCTAGCTCTTATCGGAAATGGCGTGCTGACGGATTACCAAGAAGATATTCAATTGGAAGGGCAAATATTAATTCGGCATGCCTCTAATATCGTTATCGAAAATGAGCAGCAGATCACCGACCATGAATGGAGAACGCATGAATTTGAAGAGTGGATAGGGTAAAATGGAATGATAACGCGGAAAAGGCAGGTACTTAGATGAAGATAGATTTTACGAAGGTCCATACAGCAGAACAGATTACGGAGGTTGCTCGCTTGGCGGAGCAAATCTGGCGAGAGCATTACGTATCCATGATTACTATCGAGCAGATTGACTATATGATTGAGAAGTTTCAATCCGTATCCGCGGTAACCGATCAGATTCAAAATCAAAGATATGAATATTACTTGCTGCAGCAACAAGACGGCTCCGCAGCCGGCTATATATCCATTCGAGTAGATAACGGGAAGCTGTTCTTAAGCAAGTTTTACGTATCAAAGGAATCTCGCGGTCATGGCTTTGCCAGTCAAGCCATGCAGTTTATTGAGCAGCTGTGCAAAGAGCGCGGATTAAGCCATATTTGGCTGACGGTTAACCGGGATAACGCATCCAGTATCGCGGTTTATGAGAAAAAAGGCTTTGTTAACGTGCGTGAGCAAGTAGCGGACATTGGCAATGGCTACGTTATGGATGATTTTATTATGGAAAAGGAAATTGCATTCGTGTAAGATCGGAGGTTCTCTCTTGCCTGTTATCGTACAAACTCTTTTTATCCATGCGCCAGTTGAGGTGTGCTTTGATCTTTCCCGCAGTATTGAGATTCACATGGAGTCCACTTCTCAAACCAAGGAACGAGCGGTGAAAGGCCGGACAAGCGGGTTAATCGAACGAGGGGAGACCGTTACTTGGGAAGCAACTCATTTTGGAGTTCGCCAGCAGCTTACGGCAGTTATTTCGGAATTCGAACGGCCACACCGGTTTGTGGATGAAATGGTCAGCGGCGCCTTTAAGCGGTTCAAGCATGAACATCGATTTGAAGCGCGTGATGGCGGAACGCTTATGACGGATATTTTCGACTATACCTCACCGCTTGGACCGCTTGGCAGATTAGCGGATGTTCTTTTTTTACGCTCCTATATGGAACGATTTCTTATGCAGCGGAACGAATGTATCAAGCTTCAAGCAGAAAACAAACGGCCTAGTTAAATGGATTACAGAAAATATATTATGTAAACTAATGAGTGATACGAACATAGTAACCCATAAGGGGGTTAAGCAGCATGACATCTCATGACCGGATTAAAATCCCGCCAGGATTCTGGACCGGGTTGCGTGAAATAGGCTTCTCCGTGCAGGATATTGCTGCTAAGTCACAGCTGACTTTAGCCCAAATCGAGAGACCGGAAGGAGTTGCGACAACGCAATATTTCGCAATATGGCAGGCGTATTCTGAGCTTGTTGGCGATATATCCAAGGCTGTTGTTAAGCTTTCAACCGCCTATGATACAACTCAATACCCGCCTTCTATGTTAGCGACGTACCATGCCCGAGACTATCGTGATGCACTAAAACGCATGGCAAAATATAAACGGCTCTGTCCGCCAGAAAGTCTTCACATCACAGAGGAAGGGGAAGAATGTCATATTCAACTAAGCTGGTCAGATCCGCAGCAATCCGGGCCTCCGATGCTTGTGGCGATTACGTTAGCGACACTTCTGGAGCTAGGCCGCAGAGGTACGGGTCAGCCTATCAACGCCAAGCTTGTTGAATTTTCTTTTCCGTTTATGGAAGCTAGTGCTCTTGAGGCTTATTTTGGCTGTCCCGTCCGATTTGGAGCCGATAATAATCGATTGACGCTGAAACGCAGTGACTTGGACCGGCCTTTTCTTTCCTATAATGAAGAATTGCTCGAGATTCTGACACCGGCACTGGAGCGTACGTTAGATGAACGGCAAAGCCAGTTCACCATCGTTCAAACCGTCGAGAGAATAATAAAACGCGACCTGGCAGGCAGTCGTCCTGATATGCTGATTGTCGCCCGGGACCTCGGCATGAGCGAACGAACGCTTCAGCGCAGGCTTACGGAAGAAAGGACAAGCTTTAAGAAAATTTTGTCGCATGTCAGACATGAAATGGCGTTGATTTACTTGAAGGACCCAGCTCTTGAGATTCATGAGGTGGCCTTTTTAATCGGATATGAAGATCAGAACTCGTTCTATCGGGCATTCCGCGCATGGGAAGGGGAGACACCAGCGAATTGGAGGGTCAAACAAAACGGTAAGTCTTGTTCTTTGGCGCGTTGAGCAAGAAGATTGGCGCAGAGGACTAGTTACCAACCGTTCCGGACAAGGTAGTATATTCACTATCCCAAGTAACAAAGGAGATAGAGAATATGGATATGCGATTAACGAACAAAACTGCGTTGGTGACTGGTTCTACGAAAGGAATCGGCAAAGCCATTGCTATAGAGCTGGCCCGGGAAGGCGTTCATGTGTTGATTAACGGCCGTGACGCGGAAGAAGCCGAGAGAACCGTACAGGAGATTAAAGCGTTATTCCCCGCAACCTCTCCGCAAAATGCTGCAGCCGATCTCACGGATAGGAAGCAGGTTGAAGCCTTGTTCGAGAGGCATTCGCAAGTAGATATCGTTGTGAACAACGCAGGCGTTTATGAAATCATGGCTTACGAAGACGTCGAGCATGATGTCTGGGAGCGATACTTCCATACGAATGTGCTTGCAGCCAATGATTTATGCAAATACTATCTGCCCAAAATGTTGAGCAACGGCTTTGGACGCATTCTCTTTATTGCAAGCGAAGAAGCGCTAATGCCGTCTGGTCAAATGCCGCAATATGCGATGACCAAATCGATGCTGTTATCCTTGTCCAAGAGCTTATCCAAATTAACCGCAGGTGCGGAAGTAACGGTTAATTCCATTTTGCCGGGGCCAACGCTTTCCGAGAACGTGCATCAGATTATCGAGCATATTTATTCGGAAGAAGCTATCCCTTTTGCTGAAAAGGAGAAAAGATTTATGGCCGCAAATCTTCCCCAATCGGAGATTCAAAGGTTCATCAGGCCAAGCGAGATAGGCCGATTAGCTGCTTTTGTATGCAGCCCGGATGCTTCGGCTTTTAAAGGTTCGCCTATCCGTATGGATGGGGGAATGGTGCCGACTATTTTCTAAAACGGTTAACCATAAAAACGGCTGCCACAAGCGAATACTTGGGCAGCCGTTTTTTTATGCTTTTGGCTCGCTGATATTATACTTTACTTTCTCTTCATCGCTTAACGTATAGAAATGCGTTACACTGCGCAGAAACGTTGTCCCGTCCGCAATTTTGACCATATCGTCATTGTAGGCAATGATCGGAAGAGGCGGTCTTAACCGCATCCGGTCCTGATATACGATAACAGGCTCTTTGGAAGCCATTACTTTCCGGATCTCTTCATCCGTTTTTAGCTCATTTGCAGCTGTAATGTGAGGGGTTTCGATCATGAATAATCCTCCTAAATAAGTTTGCTTCGCAAGCCTTCCTCGCAACATTCGCTAAACAGACATTGAATACTAGCATGTCCCTTTAAAGTCCGAAACATTCTTTAGGCAGCGAAAAAGATATTGCAGACCGATTCCTCATGCAATAGACGGTAAAAATTTGCATATACCAATTTACGGCAGGTTACACTATGTGTCAGGAGGTCTAGCGCCATGACGGATGTGAACAGAACAGAGAGCCGGAATGGCGAATTGCCAGCGGCTCTGTCTCTTTTTATGGAACAGATTCAAGCCCGGTTTGGCACAAGCAGTGATCTGATCTATCGACAGTTACGGATTGGAGCATACCAGGCTGTAATCATATACATAGAGGGATTAAGCGAGCCCCGCTATATTATTGAAGCGATTCATAAGGACAGCTCTTTATTCGAAGCTATGGATAGCGGGCATCCCGCAACATGCCAGCAGCTGTTGTACGAAAGAACCATTACGCAAGGCAAAGTGGGATTTATCCGAACTTACGAGGAGCTTGAAGCTCAACTGTTAAGCGGAAATGCCATTGTATATATAGAAGGGGCAACCACAGCGCTGTATGTCGGAGCAGCGGCGCTTAAGCAGCGAGCCGTGCAAGAGGCAACCTCCCAATCGGTGGTTCGTGGTCCGCGGGAAGGCTTTACGGAGTCTTTGCAGGAAAACACGGCCCTTGTCCGGCGTCGAATTCAAAACCCCAAGCTCCGTAACGAGTACCGAAAGTTTGGAGAACAGACGAATACCGGTGTCTCTGTCATGTATGTAGAAGGGATAGCGGACCAACAGGTGCTTACCGAGCTTCGAAGAAGGCTGGATAAGCTCAAGCTCGATAGCGTGCTAGAAAGCAACTATATCGAAGAAATGATTCAGGATAAGAAATACAGCCCCTTTCCAACCGTCTATAATACGGAACGTCCGGATGTCGTCGCTTCGGCGCTGTTGGAAGGGCGTATTGCGATACTGGTTGAAGGCACGCCGTTTGTTCTTATCGTTCCTGCCGTGTTTGCGCAATTTTTTCAGTCCAGCGAGGATTATTATCAACGGGGAGACTTTGCGAGTCTGGTACGTCTGCTCCGCTACGTGTGCTTTCTGGTTTCTTTGCTGACACCATCTTTTTATATTGCGATTACAACGTTTCATCAAGAGATGATTCCGACCAACCTGCTCGTTAGTCTGATCGGGCAACGCGAAGGAATACCGTTTCCCGCTTTTATCGAAGCGATGATTATGGAAGTTACGTTTGAAATCTTGCGGGAGGCCGGGATCCGCCTGCCGAAATCGATTGGTCAGTCCGTATCCATCGTAGGTACGCTTGTTATCGGACAAGCGGCCGTAGAGGCAGGGCTGGTGTCGGCGGCTATGGTTATCGTAGTCTCCATTACCGCGATTTCGAACTTTGCCTTGCCGGCCTTTAATATCGGCATATCGGTTCGGATGCTCCGTTTTATCATCATGGGAATTTCCGCATCCTTTGGACTGTACGGGATCATTATCGCGATGATTATGATCGCCATGCATCTTTGCAGCCTGCAGTCTTTAGGCGTTCCTTACATGAAATCAATGGCTCCAATGAACTGGAATAGCCAGAAGGATACCTTCCTGAGGCTATCGCGCCGAACCGTAAAAAAGTATTTCAGCAAAGAGTAGTTAATGCCATTAATTAAAAGGCGGGATCGTTGCCGATGTTCAAGCGCAGATGGGCTCTCTCCTTAATAATAATAAGCTTGATGTTGCTGCCCGGGTGTTGGAGCCGGAAAGAATTGAATGAATTGGCCGTCGTAATGGCGCTAGGAGTCGACCTTCACGAGAAAGGCTTCACAGTGTCGGCGCAAGTTCTGAATTCGGGGAGTCTCGGCAAGCAAAAAGAAAATTCGTTCGGCAGTCTGCCCGTTGTTACTTACAAAGCAACGGGTGCTACTATACCGGATGCCCTGCAGCGTATGCTTAGCTCGGCGCCGCGATTAATGTACCTTTCCCATATTCGCGTGCTTGTGCTTGGAGAAGGGTTAGCCCGCAAAGGGATAAGCGATGTGCTTGATTTCGTAGCTCGTGACCATCAGCTTAGGGATGACTTCTATATGCTGGTAGCCAAGGGCTCCAAAGCGGATGAGGTGTTGGAAATCATGACGCCATTCGAACATGTCCCGGCAAGTTCCCTTTATTCTTCCATTATGGTTGCCAATAAGAATTGGGCGGCTACAGGCAAAGTAACAATTAAAACATTTGTTACCGAGCTTGAGAGAGGCGGTTCCAACCCTATCCTGTCGGGAGTCGAAGTGCATGGCAACGTCGACACGGGAAGCTCCTTGAAAAACATTCAGGCAACTACGCCCAAAACGATGCTGCATCATGCGGGGATTGCCGTATTCCAAAAAGATAAGCTTGTGGGTTGGCTGGACGAGTCCGCGAGCAAGGCTGTCAATTATATGTTGAATGGCGTTAATACGACCATCGGGAATATTCCATGCCCCGGTGATGACGGATCGGTCGGCTTTATTATTTACGGAGCCAAGAGAACCTACGGTGTAAAGCTTAACGAAGAAGGCAGGCCGGAATTTTCGGTGAAATTGAAAATAGAAGCGAACGTAAACGCCGTACAGTGCACGATCGACCTTAGCAAAGCGGCCAATATGGAAGAAATCGGCCATATTTTGGAGGATAAGTTCAACAGTAATATATCCCGGCACATTAAGAAGGTTCAACAGGAATACGGCTCGGATATATTCGGCTTTGGCGAGGAGCTCCATCGGAAATATCCGAAGGCATGGAAGAAGTACCGCGAGAATTGGGATGAGGTCTTCCGGACCTCCCCGGTGTCTGTGAAGACGGAAGTCCAAATGCGGCGTGTCGGTTCCATCGTTCAATCGCTGGAGCGGCAGATGGAGGAGAAATGAACTGGGATATTGGACTGATGGTATTTCTGGCGGTTGTTCTTGTGACGGAAATTCCAAAAATAGTAAAGTTCAAATCCGCGCGGGATATGACAGCCTTTCTCCTTGTATGGGGATTAGCTACTGTGGCTTTGATAGCCAATTGGCTGGAATGGCCTTATCTTCGGCCCCTAGATTGGGTGAAAGCTGTAACCGGACTTTTAACAGGTTGATGAGAAAGGGGAACGCACTTGGTGATGCAAGACAAACAAGCACAAATCGATACGAAGCAGTTCTTTATATTTGCCTTTTGCCTGACGATTGGTACATCCATTCTGGTCACGCCTGCCGGGATCGCGCATATAGCCAGGGAAGATGCATGGATTGCTTCGTTGATTAGTCTCATCATTAACGCGGGTATGGTTATTCTCTATATCGCTCTTTGCCGCCTTTATCCCGGCCAAACGCTGTTCGAGATCCTTGAGAGCGTCTTTGGCAAATGGCTGGGGAAGGGAATAACACTGCTCTATTTATTTTATTTTCTTGTATTATCCGGAACCTTGTTAGGGAATCTTGGTTTCTTCCTAACCAGTGAAATGATGCCGGAAACGCCGATAGAGGCTATCGAAATGTTATTCCTGTTTGCAGCGGTTATGAGTGCGCGCTTAGGGGTTGTGGTGCTGGCGAGAGTCAGCGAGCTCCTGTTTCCGTGGGTATTCTTCCTGTATCTTATCCTGATTCTTTCTCTTACTCCCCAGATTCAGTGGGAGCATATCCAGCCTGTGCTGGAGGAAGGCATGATGCCTGCGCTTAAGGCTGGCGGACATAACTCCATGTTTCAAGAGCTTGTTGTCTTAATGATGTTTTATCCGTTGATAAACACGAATAAAGGCAGCTGGAAGCCTTACCTTACCGGATCACTGGCAGGCAACCTTGCTCTATTTCTCATTGTGCTCCTAAGCATCCTGGTGCTTGGAATCGAACAAACGGAGAACAGCACCTTTCCGGCTTTTGAACTGGCCAAAGATATTAACGTAGGCAATTTTTTTCAAAGGGTAGAGGGCATTTTGATTACGATTTGGATTTTAACCTTCTTTATCAAAATTTCGTTGCTGTTCCATTCGACTTTAAGCGGCCTGCGTACCGTATTCGGAATGAAGGATCCCAGTCATCTGATTCTGCCGCTTGCCGTCATTTTCATCATAATCGCTTGGAATACCTATATTAATACCGTTTATGTCGGCGAAATTATTCAGAAGGTATGGGGGAAAGCCTCGTCTTTTTATTTAATTATTGTTCCGGTTCTGCTTTTAGGTCTTGGATTTGTGCGACAAAAATGGAAAACAGCGCACCAATCCTCTTAAACGGATCGTAAAACAGAAAAAATGCGGTGGTTTTTGAAAAAACCGCACAAATCATGATTCACAAGCCGTGTCGAAGATACTATACTTGTTCCTAGATAATGATAATCAATTTCATTTATAGGAGTCAGTCGAACATGAAAAAAATGACGCGCTTTACACAATCGGCAATTATTCTAATGTTAATTGCCCTCTTGGCCGCATGCGGCAGCAACAATAACGGAAATGCGGAGTCAACCACGCCTTCGGCCAATGCTTCATCGGCGAGTTCGTCCGAAGAGCCTGCTGACGATAACGCAGTACGTACTTTGAAGGATGCAATGGGGCATGAAGTGAAAGTGCCTGCCCATCCGAAAAAGGTGCTTGCGCCGTTTCTGGAAGACCCGCTTACCGCACTAGGCTTAAAGCCAGCGGCACAATGGGGTGCTGCCGGCGTACCGCAGCAATATTTGCAGGATCAGCTTAATGACGTTCCTGTCTTGAATATGGAGGGCGGGATGAAGCCGGAGGAGGCTCTGTCCTACAGCCCTGATCTTATCATCTTCCTGGCGCCGACTTATCTGGCGGACGGAAGCTACGAGCAATTTGCAAAAATTGCTCCAACCTATGTCTTGTCCGACAACGAAGCGGACTGGCGGGGAAATCTAGAGAAGCTAGGCGCGCTGCTCAATGAAGAAGAAGCCGTAAAGACGGCACTTGAGAAGTTTGACAAGAAGGTAGAGGATGCGAAGGCACAGTTAGGCGCTATTCCTGCCGAGAAAACAGCTGTCCTGCTGCAAGCGGACGGAGAGAAGGGCTTTAAGCTGTTTGGACCAAACTTCTATGGGGGCGAGACGCTCTACAAAACGCTTGGATTCAAGCAGCCTGCCTTTGTAACGGGCGATTACGATACGTTCTCGATTGAGAAGCTTGCGGATTTGAAGGACGTTGATTATATCTTCGTCATCTCGGGTCCGGGACGCGGCAAGCCTCCTGCAGACAATTCATTGTGGAAGTCTTTACAGGCGGTCCAGAACAACCAAGTATTCGATGCGGATTCCGGCCATTGGTTTAACGCCAATATTATCGCTAACGGACTCATCATTGACGATGTATTAAAGGTTATCCATGATTAATAAAAGAACCGGTCCTGGCCAGCAATCAATGATTGCGGCCAGGCTTTGTTATCGGCTGTTGAATATACAGGTGCTTCGGGATGATCCGCAAGCGCCTGTTTCCGATCGTTCCTTTATCAAGACGGATTCCCAATTGCTACTCCTGTCAAATTCAAGTGACGGACGACTAATTATAGACGGGCGGCTGCACCTTCTGAAGCCGGGCTGGATGTATGTCTGTGCGCCTGGACAATTAATCGAATGGACCAATTATGTCGGTCAGCCGCTGGAGCTGTTAATGCTTGAATTCCTTTCTCTTGAACGGACGACAGTATCCAAGGAACCTCAAGACCCCTCCCTGGCATCCGGCTCAGAGCCGCTTTTCCCGTTCCTGAGCGAGCCTGTAATATCTCCCGCCGTAGTGTCCGGTCAGCTATACGATACGATCCGGGATAGCTGGAAACAGGGTACGGCATCGGCTTGGCTTCGTTCTGAAGCGGGGATGCTCGAGCTGCTTAGTCTTGTGTTATCCCATCAGGAGCGGCAGACGGAAATGGCGCTAGAGATGGCGCGGCTAGAGCTTGAACGGCACTATACGAGCGAAATTGCCATTGACTCGCTGGCGCGTATTGCTGGACATAGCCGCTTTCACTTCATGAGGTTGTTCAAGGAGCGTTATGGCAAAGGGGTAGCCGAGTATAGAACGGAGCTTAGGCTTCGGGAAGCTAAGCGTCTCATGAGCGAAGAGAATTTGACGCTTGCCGAAATCGTTGAGCGGATTGGCTACAAGAACGAAAGCTATTTCAGCAGCTTGTTCAAGAAGCACACGGGTTTCGCACCGGTTGTTTACCAGCGGAACCGGCAGCAGAGGATCGCCGCGTATAGCTGGATTAACTTCGGGCAGCTGTTAGCGCTGCAGATGATTCCGATTGCAGCGCCGCTCGATCAATATTGGACCGACCGCTATCGGAATAGATACGATTTTGAAGTGATAACACCGCTTAGCCATCACTATGAATTTAATCTTAATGCCCTTCGTCAAGCTGATCCCGACCGAATTGTGGCGATTGAAGAATTTATCCCTCCGGAAGAACAAGATAAGCTAAGAGCGCTGGCACCTGTCTTATTTCTTAGCTGGAAGGATAATTGGCGCTCTCATCTGACGAAATTGGCCCGGTTCTTGAACCGTGAAGAGGATGCCGAGGCATGGCTGAGAAGGTACGATCGGGATGTTATCGCCGTCAAAAATAAAATAGCTCCGCAACTAGGCCGGAAAACGGTTCTTGTGCTTGCAGTCGGAAACAGCCAATTATCGGTATGGGGTTATTTAGCGGGCACTGTTCTCTACGATGATCTGGAGCTGGGTATGCCAGAGGCTGTACGGGATATTGAATGGCTCAAGCAGGTAACGTCTTCCGAGTTATCAGGCTTCCAGGCTGACCGGATTCTTGTTCATATTGAACGGACCAAGGCTGCGGAGGAGCGATGGGCGTTGCTTTCCCGAAGCCAGGACTGGCATTCGCTGCCGGCAGTACAGGCCGGAGCTATTCATATCGTGTTCGGATACGGATGCTTTGAGGGACCATGGAATGAGTATGCGGCCGAACCTATAGGACGATTGCTGAATGATATACCTGGGCTGTTTGGTCTTGCGGAGGGTTAGGATCAGGTACGGGGACCCTATTAGAAAACCATACTCCATATGGTATAATAGAGGAATATTTCCTATCTTAACGAGGAGCCCATGAACTGATGCCAAATCTTACAAAGCTATTTATCAGCTCCGTTGCTCAGGATGCATTGACGCCGCTAAGAAACCGGACATTCGAGGAATTTACCTTGCTGGGCCATCAGCCGGAGATGTATGAGCGAACATTCGGGCCTTGGCCGATGGATGTAAGCGGGGTAGAGCACTGTTTGAACAAGGTCAGGGAATCCGATATTTTTTGCCTGTTTCTCTATAATAAAGGCGGCAGCATGACCGACACGGGCTACACGGTCACACATCGGGAATTCTTGACGGCTCTTAACGCAGGAAAAACATTGTTTCTCTATGCGGAGCCTACCGTAACGAAGAAATATTTTATGTCCGTTCGCCGGGCTATGTATAACTTTATTGAGCGATACAAGCAAAGTCATCGCAGAGAGCCGTCCAATCGCGAGCTAATGGATCATCTCGAGCTGACCGCGGAAGCTCAGCCCTCCGAAATTCCGAGCAAATACGAAATCGATCTGTATATTTGGGTCATGCTCTATGACATTATCGACAGACATGGCAACTATCTGCTAGATATGCCGATTGGGGTAGGTATCGATTGGAAGCCTGTACTTAGCGATATTCTAAGAGAAGGGGCTTCTTACTTTCCAAAAAAAGCGGAATACATGGAAAGTATAGATACCCTTGCGGCGTTAGTGGAGTTCTCCGAATTTGTTCAGAAGGTTGTTAAGGACCATCTGATAATCCGGGAGCTGTCACAGCTAAGGCTGTTATTGGCACGTCTTCAAGGCACTATCAAAGGGGCGGAGATCAAGCAGCTCCGTATCCATGACCTTACGCTTGGCAAGCTTCGAAACTGTGCGGCGATCTGTCTGTTTCGGCACAACAATGACGTATTGTCCTGCATTGAGGCGGCAGGGGATACGGCCGGCGGCTATTCGTTTCATGTGAGCGACCCTAACTCTTACGTATCTTTTACATACAACACAAGAGACGAAGGAGAGCCGGTATTGTTCTATACGGAGGCCAAACGTACGTTTTACCTGTTGTATAAGCTGGGAGAGTACGTGATCTCTTATCATTTTCCCGAAGAAACAAAATGGAACCAAAATATGTACGTGGACTACACGGATGATATAAAAAATGGTATACTGATGGCATCTTCCAACGTTATGATTTTTGATTTCATCCATTCCGCATTAAGGGGGTTGCAGAAATGAGCTTGAACAAAATTAAGATGCGACGGGTTCAGAACACGGACCATCCCAAATATTCGATTCATCCTGATTTTAACCCTGCAACCAAGGTCGTAATCGTCAACAAGGGGATTACGATTGGCTTAACGGGACGCAAATTGCCTGAGCTGCCTAAGGATTCCGTTTTGTTTGTCGATACGAATCGTACAGACACGTACACTTCCCGCAACAAGCTGCAGCGGATGAAAGAACTTAACCAATCCTTAAAGAGCTCAATCCTCGTATCGGAGGCATAATAGAAAATTTAACTAGGACCCGCAGCTAGCGGGTCTTTTGTGTAAATATCGGGTAATAACATTCTGAACAAGGAGGCGGCTTACCGTGGAAGAAGTGAATTTTAATCAACAGAACATGTTCGCGCATGTTTTTAACTATGCTCCGATTGGAATCGCATTGATCTCACTCGACCGAAGGTGGATTGACGTTAATCCGGCTGCATGCCAGATCCTCGGACATAAAAGGTCGGAGCTGATGACGCTTGATCCGGCCGAGCTGATTTTCTCATCCAGACGCGAGAACCTGAGCAGAAAGTTCAAGCAGCTGTTGGAAGGAAAAATCCCGACCTTAAATCTGGAAAAAAGATATCTGCTGAAAGACGGCGCTATCGTATGGGTGTCCCTGCACATCTCCTTAGTTAGAGACGGTTCGGACGGGCAGCCTTGGTATTATATCGCCCAAATCGTTGATATTACCGCAACCAAGATGAGCGAGCAGAAGCTGCAGGAATCGGTAGAGCGATATACGTCACTTAAGAAATACAATCACGATACGATCATATCCTTCGACCTGCAGGGCAAGATTATCGGCGGAAACGTGATGGCGGAGAAGTTGACCGGGCGGCTGGTATCGGAATTAATCGGGACAAGCATTGCCAGCGTTATTGGGGAAGACAAGCTGGCGCGCATACTGGCCGATAATGAACCGTATACCGAAATTGAAAGCTCCATTAACGATGTCCTGCATGTAGACGGTTCTTATGTAGAAGTTCTGGTTACGATCGCGCCTATTATCGTAAATAATCGAAGCATCGGCTTCTATTTGCTGATCAAAGACATTACGGAACAGAAAAAGCTGCTGATCGAAAAAGAAACGGCCGTGCGTACAAATGAGGTGAAGAGCGAATTTATGGCAATGATGAGCCACGAAATCCGCACTCCGATGAACGGGGTAATCGGTATGACCGATTTGCTTCTTGATACGCCGCTGGATGAAGAGCAGAAGGAATACGTAACAATTATACGTAAGAGCGGGGAAACGCTGCTTGGCATTATTAACGATATTCTCGATTTCTCTAAAGTGGAATCCGGCAATGCGGAATTGACGGAGGAGCCTTTTAATCTAAATACGGCAATTGCGGAAACCTTTGATACCTTAATGCCCAAGGCAATGGAGAAAAATCTGGAGTTCAAGGTATGCATCAGTCCGGGAATTCCGCAAAATATTATTGGCGATTCACTCAAGATCCGTCAGATTATGCTGAACTTGATCGGCAATGCCATCAAATTTACGCCAAGAGGTTCTATCGGCGTCTCCATAGACAAAGCCGAGGCCGAAGGCGCGAATGTCAGACTTCATTTTGCCGTAAAGGATACGGGGATAGGAGTTCCGGAGGACAAAGTGCCTTATTTGTTTGAGCCGTTCTATCAAGCGGATCATTTTATGGTGAGGCAGGAGGGCGGAACCGGTCTAGGACTTGCCATTACGCGTAAGCTGGTTCAATTAATGGACGGCCAGATTTACTGCGAGCCCAATCCTGGCGGAGGAACGATATTCCGGTTCCATATTTTGATCCAAGCCGAGCTGCTGACGTCAATTCCAGTACATGAATCCATTACGGAAAAAGCGCCGCAGCCGGAGGAGGAACTCTCCATTCTGATCGCGGAAGATAACGAGGTTAACCGTCTGGTGTTGATCCGTATGCTGGAAAAGCTTGGCTATCGTCCAAAAGCGGTATCCAACGGTGCCGAAGTTGTGGAAGAGGTTCGCAGGAAGAAATACGATATTGTATTTATGGATATACAGATGCCGGTTATGAATGGAATGGAAGCATCGAAAATTCTACGCAAGACCATTGAACCGGGTAATCTGCCTTACATCGTTGCCGTCACGGCAAACGCGCTGGTTGGCGACCGGGAGCGGTATATGAGTGCGGGTATGAACGAATATATCAGCAAGCCCCTGCACAGCTCGGCTGTTCTTACCGTGATTCAGAAATGCTTAGAAGGTAAGCGAAGGAAAATAACGAGTTAACTCTATAGTAAATAATAAGCCGCGCAGGAGCGCGGTTTTTTGCTGCTTCTTTTAGGTGAGAGAGCATTGTTGTGCGTAACGCTTATGTAAATCTGCAATGAAAACGTTACTAATTTGTGCGGTATTTTGGGCAGACTGGTTGTGCTATAGTTGTCGCATTCGAACAGATAGGTATGGAGGATGTGTAACGATGATTGCAAAAATCAACTTGGAAGGCATTTGGGAGCTTCAACTGGACGAAGAGAAAACAGGTTTGCAGGAGCCCTTTAACGATACCATTGCGTTACCCGGAACAACCTCGTATGCAAGAAAAGGAAAGCGCAATCAAAGCGTAAATGTGGATTGCCTCACCGATGAGTATGCGTTTGAGGGCTGGGCTTGGTACTCCCGCAAATTCGATATTCCGGAAAGTCTTGCTATAGCCAGCGTTAAGCTGTACCTCGAGCGCACGCGTGTAACAACGGTCTGGATCGACGGGGAGGAGCTGGGGACTCAGAACAGCTTAAGCGCGCCGCATCAGTATGAATTAGTGAAGCCGCTGACGGAGGGCAGCCATACGATTACGGTCCGGGTGGATAATACGAGCTATCCGACCAAAGGCGGGCATATGACGTCGCGGGACACGCAGACCAACTGGAACGGGATAACGGGACGCATGGAACTGCAGTTTTACGGTGCGGCATTCCTGGTGGATGTTCGGACATATCCGAATGTTCAGGATCGGTCGCTAACCGTTAAGGCCACGCTGGTGGGAGCAGCAGCAGGGAGGGTCAGCGTCTCGGCGGTAAGCGCAAACGGAACTAGCCGGCATGAAGTTGAAGCTAAAGTTTACGACGTCTCTGGCGGAGATTTCGAGCTTAGTTATCCGCTTGGGGAAGAAGCGCTCCTCTGGAGCGAATGGTCCCCGAATTTGTATAACCTGAAGCTCGGATTATTGCAGAATGACGGTACAACGGATGTGCATGAGTCAACCTTTGGCTTGCGGTCATTCCGAGCAGAGGGCAGCTCCTTTACGATTAACGGCGCAAAAACATTCTTGCGGGGCAAGCATGACGGTTTGATTTTCCCGTTGACCGGCTTTGCTCCAACAACGGTAGAGGAATGGCTGCAGGTGCTTAATACCGCAAAGTCTTACGGAATTAACCATTATCGGTTCCACACCGCCTGTCCGCCTGAAGCGGCTTTTGAAGCCGCGGATTTGCTCGGTATTTACATGGAGCCTGAGCTGCCGTTCTGGGGCACCGTAACGGACGAGACATACGACAATCATAATGCGGAAGAACAGCAGTACCTGATCGAAGAAGGCTACCGGATGCTGAAGGCGTTCGGCAATCATCCTTCCTTTGTCATGATGTCGCTAGGCAATGAGCTGTGGGGCAGCAAGGAACGCATTGACGAAATTTTGAAAAATTACAAGGCGTTTGATAACCGACCGTTGTATACGCAAGGATCCAATAATTTTCAGTTTGTCCCCGTCATTCTGGAGCATGAAGATTTCTATTGCGGCGTGCGCTTCTCGCGCGATCGTCTGATCCGGGGATCTTACGCGATGTGCGATGCTCCGCAAGGACATATACAGCTTGGACCGGAAGGCACGTTGTCCGATTATGATGATGCGATCCTGCCGCAAGCAGACAAGGGGAATACGGGGAAAGCCGCAGAACAAGGCGGCACCATCCAGATTCAATACGGAACGGAAACGAAAACCGTTGAAGCAGATGCTGCCGATAGTGAATTCGTGTCGCATATTCCGGTCGTCTCCCATGAAATTGGACAATACCAAACGTATCCAGACTTTAACGAGATTGGCAAATATACAGGTCCTCTCAAAGCACGTAACTTTGAGGTATTCAAGCGGCGGCTGGAAGAGAAGGGATTGGACCATCTCGCGGAAAAATACCATTCTGCCTCCGGCCAGCTTGCTGTCGACAGCTATAAAGAAGAACTGGAAGCCGCGTTCCGTACAAAGCAGCTGGCTGGCTTCCAGCTTCTGGACCTTCAGGATTTCAGCGGGCAAGGAACCGCGCTTGTTGGAGTGCTGGATGCGTTTATGGATTCCAAGGGGCTTGTATCGCCTGAGGAATGGCGGACCTTCTGTTCGGATGCGGTGCTTCTGGCACGGTTTGCGAAGTACAATTACAAAGCAAAGGAATCCTTCGAAGCTTCGATTCAGCTCCGTTACCTGAGGCCTGAACCGCTTGCAGGGTTCAAGCTGGAATGGGCGCTGGCCGCAGGGGAAACTCAACTGGCAAGCGGGGAAGCAATCGCTTCGGCAAATGCTTCAGGCGACTATGTGGACATTGGCCAAGTCTCGTTCAGCATGCCAGATGTACGGACGATGACGAAGGTATCTTTCCAGCTGCGCATTGCCGGCACCGACATTCGGAAATCTTATGATCTGTGGATTTACCCGGACGGAATTAAAGCCGACAAGAGCGGATTAAACCTGTTCAACGGGCTGACCGCAGAAGCTGCCGCCCTGCTTGAGAAGGGTGAACGCGTTGTCATCATGCCTAATCCGGAGCAACTGGTGAATGCCATTGAAGGAACTTATTGCGTGGACTTCTGGTGTTACCCGATGTTCCGTTCTATCTCGGAAAGCATGAACAAGCCGGTGCCGGTTGGCACAATGGGATTGCTTATCGATCAAGAGCATCCGCTGTTTAAGCTGTTCCCGTCCGAGATGCATTCCACGGAGCCGTGGCGTCAGATTGTGGAAAACTCCCGCTCCATCATTTTGGATGGCACGGACCGGACATTGCAGCCAATGGTTCAAACGATCGATAACTTCGAGCGCAACCATAAGCTTGGAATGGCGTTCGAATGCAAGGTTGGAGCGGGAAGCCTGCTTGTCTGCGCCGTGGATGCCGAGCTGGCTGGACAAACGCTGGAGGGACGCCAGTTCCTGAACAGCCTGTACCATTACGCGAACTCCGAAGACTTTAAGCCGTCAGCAAGCCTCGAGTTGTCCAGACTGCGCGAGCTGCTGCGTTAAAAAGAATAATAAACATACAAATACGCCTGCTTCGGTTATGCCGAGGCAGGCGTATTTGTGCTGGCAGGTTCTAAGAATGTTAGAACTGATAGAGCAAGGACATAAGGATTAATATTTTAATTAGATGCAGGAGAAAGGAATGAGCAGACGATGAGCAGAAATGTAATCACAGCCCTGTTTGGGCTTGTTGCCGTGTTATGGACGTTAGGTTTCATTGTAATCCACCCCTATTCAACTTCTGCTACGAACGATATTTACTTAATCCCTGAAGGGTATGAAGGCGATATTCGAGTTAATTACAACGTTCAAGGCGCACCGGCACTACTGAAGGAAGGGGAATATGATGTTATCCCGGTTGGGGAAGACGGAATCTATAATACCTCCAAGGCCGAAATGGAATACGGAATAGTGACAGATCTCTATTTCTATGTGAACGCAGCCGGAGATTGTACTCCGGTTGATAAGCTTTGCGTGTGTGTCAAAGGTAATGGGTCTTCCGAAATCGGTTCTAGACATACGGATCTATCCATAACCCGGACGAAATGCGGAGAGGATTACATGGTGTGGGGCAGGCAACCCCGGTAGCGATACTTTAAAATTGGGAATAAAGTCCAGTTTTTATTAATCTCTTCTTATTCATGATTCATGGACCGGATTATCGAGTATGATTTGGAAAGAGGATCAGCCGGCTTTCTTGGGGAAGGCCGGGTAAGGAGGGATGGATACGGATACGATATGGCGGATCCGAAGCGTGGTTAGAGATTATGCGGAAGCGGTATACCAATTCATCCGGGAAATACCTAAAAGATATGCCTGGCTGACAACGGTCTATGCGGTCTGGTGCTGGATATCGCTGCTGCTGTTTATCGCGGGATTATTCCTGTATCGCGATTCGCGTACGATGCTGGTTCAGTATTTATGGTCATTTTACGTCATGCTGCAGTTCTGGCTGTTATGCCGCAGCAAGACCTTTACGTGGAAGAAGACGGCCCTGTTTATGCTGCTTGGAATTTTCCTCGTTATCCCGGTTACGGCCTGGACATTGATGGGCGTGCATGGTCTGGTCGGAGGCCGGACATCGGATACCTGGTCTCAAGCGGTTATTACTCCCATTGTGGAGGAGATATGGAAGCTGCTTCCTCTAGGCTTGTATTTATTGTTCTCGCGGCGGGCATCCGCGATGAGTCTGAGCGATTACATCCTAGCTGGAGCAGCATCAGGAGTAGGCTTTCAATTGATGGAGGAACTAAGCCGAAGATGGCTAAATTCCGGGATCATCGGAAGGACATACGGGTACAGCACAACGATGTTAGGCGGCGAGACCATCCACTGGGATATCTGGACGTTGTTCCCCGGCCGATTCGAGGAAAGCATTTTTCCGACCATCATGACCGTCAGTCATCCTGTACATACGGCAATGGTTGCATTAGGGCTGGGGCTTGCGGTACGATACCGCAAACGGCTGACCCATTGGATTTTTACTCTGCCCGCGATGCTGCTGGCGTGGTCCATTCTGGACCACGCCGCCTATAACGGGCAAAATTCTTTGCCGGAATGGTTCATGACGGTAAGCAAGTGGACCGGCAGCGGCTATCATACGAAAAATACTTTTCTGCTGATGCTGTTATTGGGCATTATTCTGGATTACATCGCGCTTAACCGCGTAAGAAGTCAGCTCCCGATGCTGGCACGCGAACGGTTCCTTGACCCCCTTAGCGAGATCATTCAAATGTGGGGAGCTTTTTTCCTAAAGAGGGAAAGTTTCTCCACTGTCATAGCTTTGGCGAGGGAACGGCGGGAGATGGGCTTTTCGTTGCTGTATGGGAATGACGAAGCGGTATCCGTTCAAGAGGAATTGCGCGCAAGGATGCAGCACCATTACCGGGTGGCGGCAGGACTTGCCTTGCTATTGTTAGGCGCGGGTATTCTGGCAGGTTTTACTGTTTATTGGCAGGGACATATGCAGGTTGAACCCTCTGCATGCTTCTCCTGTATGTTCGACTCGCTTCAGAATTGGTGGGACCGTCTCAGCTTTAGAGAAAAAGGAGCTATTCTGCTAGGAGCTTTTTCTCTAGCTCTGCTGTTTGTTGGCTTCTGGCCGGCGCTTGGCTTTGCCTTTACCGCGATTAGTATTCCTGCCAGCGGTCATGAAATAGCGAAGGACATTCGAGATCCGAAGCGGCTGCTTACTCCCGAGAATGCCGCTGCTACGCTGCTTGCGCTGGCTCTCAGCCGCGTGCCGTTTGGGCGATTGGCCAAAAAAGGCGGCGAGCGTCTTCAGAAATGGCTCGAGAAGCTGCTAAAGCGTAAGGGTAAGGCTGAACCGGACATCCCGCGTAAACAGCCGGACGTTGACGGGCCGAAAGAGAAAAGCGATAGCGGCAAACCGGAGGAGAAGGAGCCTTCCAAGAGCCCGGAAGGTGAAGATTATGTTCACTGGAGCAAGGCCAAATACAAAGGCGTTGAGCTGTATGACAGCCGCAACGGAGCTTTGGGCGAGTTTGACGGCATCGACGTTGAGAACGGTATTTTCTATGAAGCCAAATCAGCCGAAGGCTTGAACCGCATTCATCCCAAAACCGGCAGACCGCAGCAGACGCCGCAGCAGTTCACGGATAAACAGCTCTACCAAAAGACAAAAACCCGAATTAACAATTTGATGCAAAAAGCGGTAGGCACGCGTACGACGCCGGACGGGACATCCGATATTCCCAACCTGGAAGATATTAAAAGCATTCGCCGCTTTCAGTTTCAGCTTGACGGAGACTCGCCGGAGCTGCGCGCCGCCGCGGAAAACAGCTTGAACCGGCTGCGTCAGGAGTTTCCCGATTACACATTCTCAATCAGATTTGGAGTGAAATAGACATGTCGATCAGCGCATTTATACTCGATCCTGAAGATGAGTTCGAACGTGCATTTATGCTGCCGGTTGCTACGGAAGCATTCTATAAGCAGTACTGGGAGCCTGCAACCGAGGAACTGGGGCTTCAATGGACGCCGTTATTCCAAGGCGGAACGGATGTGGAGCATGAAGATGTTCCCCTCATCCTGGAGGAGATCGGTAAACTGAAGGAATGGGTGACCGCCAGAATGGACGGAGAAGCACAGGAGCATATGCTGCGGAGACTGAAGCTGCTCGAAACGGGACTGCCAAGTGCTTTTCGACGAGGAGACACGGTTGTGCATATCGGTTAATGCGAGAGGGAGAAGTTATGGATTTTCTGAAGGATAACCGGACACGGATCACGAACGGGAAATCATTGATAGACGGGCTCTGAAAAGTTGATTGTTGTAGAATTAGATTGGAAAATAGATGAAATTATTGTTATAGTACTATTAATTGTCATTTTCATAGAGGAGGTAAGCGATGAGATTAGCGGAAGCGCTTGTCCTGCGGGCGGACTGCCAGCGGAAAGTGGCGCAGATTAAGCAACGATTGGAAAGAGTCATAAAGGTTCAAGAAGGCGAGAGTCCTGCGGAATCACCTGCGGAGCTGCTGAACGAGCTGAAGAAGACGCTCGAAGAGCTAGCTGTCTGGGTGAAGAAGATCAATAAGACTAACTCTTTAAGCGCTTTTGATGCAAACACAACATTGGCAGAAGCATTGGCCGAACGCGATCGCATCATGCAGCATCGCAATATTCTAAATGAACTGCTCAGTACGGCTTCCATTCGGCAGGAACGCTATTCGAGGCAAGAAGTAAAGTATTATACGACGGTTGAGATTACCGAGCTCCAGAGTGAGGTTGACGATCTGTCGAGGAAATACAGGGAATTGGACTTTAAAATTCAAGAGAAAAATTGGAGCACGGATTTACTCGAAAACTAATCAAGTCGGTAACCGAAATCATACAGGCGAGTGCAACCCGCCAACGGGTAGTTGGACCTCCGATGCAGGTGCTGGGCCATGCCTGCAAAACTTCATGATTTAGCCCGATATTGTAACAAGAGTGCGCGTAAGCACGCAACTAGGCCGTATTTTTTTAATTGTAACTACCATGTACTGATGTATGAGCTCGGTGAGGGTGGGTTCGGGGGCTTAATTAGAAGAACAAGAAAGACAGTCGGCGGATGCCGACTGTCTCTTTTTTTGTTTTATGAGATCACCTAAAAATGCCATGGATACATAATACAATACATAATTTTTCAACATAAGTCTATTACTTTTTTGGCATTAATTGTATCGTATTAAAGCGGCCGCAATAAATGAAAGGGAGGAAGCCCTGCATGATTACGCTTCAAAAAATTACGTTGGATAACCGTCGTGACATCTTTAATCTGGAGGTATCCGGTGATCAAAAACGTTATGTTGCTTCGAATCTCTCAAGCGTAGCTTCTTGTTATGTACTTGCTACCAATGGGGGAGCTCCGTTTCCGTTTGCTATTTATGCGGATGAGCAGCCTGTGGGATTCGTCATGATTACGTATAAAATAACCAGCTACGATCTTCCGTCATTTGCGGAAGACAGCTATTGCATCTTGCGTCTGATGATCGACGCGAAGCATCAAAACAAAGGGTACGGAAGGGAAGCCATGGCGAAAATATTGGCGTTTATCCGCACCTTCCCGGCAGGACCAGCCCGTTATTGCTGGATTCCGTATAAAAAGGAAAATACGCCAGCCAGGAAGCTTTATGAAAGCTTTGGCTTTCGCGACAGCGAAGAGGTCCTTCATGACGAGGAGATAACCGTTTTACGGCTCTAAAGGAGGAGGAAGCTCTCATGGATGACAAGAGGTATCTGGAAGAGGCTTTGCGAGCCTACTCGTTTGAAGAACCGGCGATTGAGTTCATCCGTCATAACGAGAATATGACTTACAAGATCACGAATAAGAGTGAAAGTTATTTGCTGAGAATGCACAAGCCGATCGCCCGCAATATGGAAGGGGTCCAGACCACACCGGAAGCAATCCGCTCTGAATTGGATTTTCTGCTGGCTTGGTCTGCTCATTCCGAACTGCCTGTTCAGACTCCTGTTGCCAATAGTGATGGGGAACTGGTCTCTATGATACGGATCGGCCAAGAAGAGCGCCCCTGTACCGTCTTGGAATGGATTGTTGGCGATGTCTTGTCAAAGCAAGATATGAACTGCGAGGAAGAAGCCCGTACCCTGGGTACTCGAATCGCGAAGCTCCATCAATTCTCGCAAAGCTATGAGAAGGGACCGGCTTGTATCCGGCCGGAATATGGAACGGAATGGATTCATTCCATGATCTATAAATTGCGGCGCGGAGAAGAGTACGGGATTCTCTCCGGCAAAGATTATCAAATTCTCGAACGGACGATGGGGATGATGATTGAATGGATGACTTCATGGGAATCAACCACTGAAACCTGGGGGTTCATTCATGCGGATATCAACTACAGCAACTTGATACGTTCTCCCAAAGGAATTTCAATGATTGATTTTGGTTTGTCGGGATACGGGTATTATGCGATGGATCTCGCAATGGGCGCTTTACTCGTTGAGAGCAAGCATAGGGATGCCTTTCTCGCCGGCTACGGCAGCTGCGTGACAGGAAGCATGGATCTCGCTCAGCTAGAAGCTTTTATGTTTCTTGCGATCGTTGGCTACTACACCTTTGTATTAAGCCAGCCCGATAAGTTAAGTTGGATTGAAGATCATATTTCCGGGCTAATTAATCATATCTGTCTGCCGTTGCTAAGCGGTCAAAGAGTGTTCTACACGATCTAAAATGAAGATTACTGATGGGAAAAGCTGTCGAAGCCGATTTCGGCAGCTTTCAATTAAAGGTACAGCATAGCTATAGATGATTTTTACCAATCAGTATTTGGCTATAAATGGTAGACTATTAAGGAGAATGTAAACCTAGGAGCGGATTTATTATGAATAGAATAACTGACGAAAAATTATTCGAAGCTGATATAGCATCGTTGCAAGCGGCGATGGAAGCGGGCGAACTAACGTCCGAAGCTTGCGTTCGCTGGTATTTGGAGCGGATTGAAAGGATAAATCCGACTTTAAGGGCCGTGCTTGAAGTGAATCCCGACGCCATCTCCATTGCGAGGGAGCTGGATAAGGAGCGGATGGAGCTTGGAGCACGAGGACCCCTTCACGGTATTCCGATTCTGCTGAAAGATAATATCGATACGGGAGACCGGATGCATACCAGTGCGGGTTCCGTAGCTCTCGCGGAGCATTTTGCACCTGCGGATTCTGCTGTAGCCGGGCAATTAAAAGCATCGGGAGCCGTCATTCTCGGGAAGGCAAATATGACGGAGTGGGCGAACTTTATGTCAGGCTCGATGTGGGCGGGATACAGCTCCAGAGGCGGACTTACCTTGAATCCTTATGGACCGGGCGAGCTGTTCGTAGGGGGCTCAAGCTCCGGGTCGGGCTCTGCTGTAGCTGCTAATCTGTGCGCGGCTGCCATTGGAACGGAAACATCAGGCTCCATAATCAGTCCGTCCTCGCAAAATGGCATTGTTGGCATGAAGCCAACCATTGGTCTTGTGAGTCGAAGAGGGATTATCCCGATCACTCATAGCCAAGATTCGGCTGGGCCAATGACCCGGACGGTCAAGGACGCCGCGATTTTGTTAGGGGCTATGACAGCTTTGGATCCGGCAGATTCAGCTATGCATGATGTTGGGCGAACAGCGCATTCGGATTATGCTAGCTTCTTGGATGTAAACGGCTTGCAAGGCGCGAGGATTGGTATACCGCGGCATTACTATCAGGGACTTGACGAGGCGAGAGCCGAGATCATAGAGCGGGCAATCGTTTTGTGCGCTGAACTTGGGGCCGTTATCGTGGATCCCGTGACTATGCCTTGCGAGAATGCGAAGTGGGATTGGGATGTTATGCGTTACGAGTTTAAAAAGGGTCTGAATGATTATTTAGCCACAGCCGGCAACGGTGCATACATCCGGACCTTAGATGAACTGATCGAATACAACGAAGCCCATCGCGATACGGCACTCAAATACGGGCAAAACGTATTGATCTGGTCGAACGAAACGAGTGGAACGTTGACCGAACCGGAATATCTAGAAAGCCTTAGGCTTAACCATGAAACCGCGCGGAAGCAAGGAATTGACCATGTTATCGACTCGCATAAGTTAGACGCCCTGCTGTTCCTCGGCAACGAAGATGGGCTCGATATTTCCGCGCGTGCGGGTTATCCCGCCATTACCGTCCCCGGCGGATACGCAGAGACGGGCATTATCGCTGAAGGAGGCTATACGACAAAAGGTCCGCAGGGCATCACGTTTGTCGGTGCCGCCTACAGCGAGCCGGTGCTCCTCAAGTTAGCCTATGCCTATGAGCAGGCAAGCAAGTACCGTCGAGCACCGGCCGATCCGGTTTAGGCTTTCGATTCCTTTAATTGCGCGGAGCGAGCTCGCCGCCAGCTCATCAAGACCAAAGTTAAGGCAATAACCGTTAAAATAATCCCGAGGATACGAAACCCGGTGAAGCTGAATTCTCCTCCCATTACAATGCCGGTCAATAAGGACGAAATGATGGTGCCGAGATATCGGGAGGTATTAAATAAGCCGGAAGCTACGCCAATGATTTCTTTCGGCGAACTGTCGAACAATGCCGTTTGCATACCGACGCTGTTCAATCCGTTGCTTATTCCGAAGGCAGCTAAGGCAATGCAGACGCTTATAACGGGCGAGCTCTCATTTAATGTCACGATCCATACGGAACCAAAGACCATCAGAATGGCTGATACGAATAAAGCGGGCCGTGGGCCGGATTTGTCGATCCATTTGCCTGCTAGCGGGGAAGCCGCAAGCGAGCACAGGCCTAAACTAAGCATCAGCATGCCGGTGTGGAATTCGCTGACATGCCGAACGATCTGCAAGTAAGAAGGTAGTCCAAAGAATAAGGAGTAGAACAAAATGTTCACGAGTATAAATTGAACATTAACCCACGTCATCGCCGGGTATTGGGCTATAGTCCGTAACGGGATAAAAGGAGATTTTGCTTTTAACTCATGTCTGACGAAAGCCCCAAGCGATAATAGTCCAATCAATCCGATAACGACGTAACTAAACGAGACGTGCCCGGAAGATTTTGCGGACAATAATCCGACAAGCAGGGCAACCAGTCCCGCCGTAAATAGCAGAATCCCTGACGCGTCAATCAGATCAAGCCATTTGCGGATGGTAAGGCCGCGGACGGGGGAAGTCTCCGGTTTATCCTTGGGAATGGTTCTCCATGCCAGCAAGTAACTGGCTATGGCAAACGGGATGTTGACGAAGAAGATCGCCGGCCAATCCCACCAATGGATGAGCACGCCGCCAACAAAAGGACCGATAGCTGCCGCGCCGGATAAAAAGATGGACAGAACAGACAGCGCGGCAGCCTGCTTATCCGTTATATAGATACGGACAATAGCCATGCCTACGGCAACCATCATGCTTGTGCCTATCGATTGAATAATACGGAACACGATCAGCCAGCCAAAGCTTGGTGACAACGGCGCTAATAGCGACGCTAGAAAAGCGATAACTAGACCGTACAGGAAGATATTTCTTCGTCCGAATAAGTCGCTGGCCCTGCCCATCACGGGCTGGGCGACAGCGCTCGCAATATAGAAAGAAAATATAATCCAGGACACTCCGGTGAAATCAAGCTTGTATTCGGTTTGAAGCCTTGCCATTGCCACGGAAATCATGGACGAGTTTAAAGGGTTGAGCAGGATCCCTAATCCGACGGCTATCATGAGCCATCTGTTTCGTGTATTCAAGTAAAGTCACTCCCCGATTTATCTTGAATTCATCGTACGGGAAGTGCGACATTTATTCCAACGCATTTCATGTTATAATTTCATGGACTTAAAGGAATATACGGATGGTGAATTTCATGGAGCTTCTGCAATTGCAATATTTCTTGACGGTAGCCCGGCTGGAGCATGTCACCGAAGCCGCGCGGCATCTGCATGTCACGCAGTCGTCGCTTAGCAAGACGATTCAACGATTGGAAGAGGACTTAGGCGTGCTTTTATTCGACCGGGTAGGCAGAAAGCTGCGTCTTAACGAGTCGGGAAGCCGATTCCTGCTGCGTGCAGAGCGGGCTTTGTTCGAACTGGACCAAGGCAAGCAGGAGCTGAACGATTGGTCCAGCCCGGAACAAGGAACGATAGAGCTCGCGGTGAATACGGCAAGCATGCTGCCTAATATTCTGCGAGAATTCCGCAAGAAGAAGCCCAATATTCAGTTCCACGTGCAGATGCTGACGACGCAGGAGATGGTAGCGCATCTTCATCGGGGAGATATTGATTTCTGCCTGTCTTCGCCTCCGCTTGAGGGAGAAGATATCGAATGCCAGATCATGTACAGAGATGCAATCCTTTTAGCGGTTCCCGAATCGCATCGTCTGGCAGGGCGGAGCAGCGTATCCTTACCCGAGCTGAAGGAGGAATGGTTCGTTGGAGTGAAGAAAGGTTACGGTACCCGTGATCTGGTAGACTCCATATGCAAAAAGGCTGGCTTCGAGCCCAAGTTTGTGTATGAAGGGGATGAGCCTGCGAGAATTAATGCGCTTGTGGAAGCCGAAATCGGCATTGCGTTTATACCGGGCACGGCTAGAAATTCAAACGGGCAGATTGCTTATCTAGAGATAGATAACAACGAGCTCGTGCGGGAAATCGCATTGTTATGGCATAAGAGCCGTTATGTATCGCGGGCTGCTCAATCTTTTCGCAAAGTTGTCGTTAATTACTTCGAGACGTTGTCTAAGGAAGATAATTAATACGGCTAATTATCATTGATTTTAGGAGGTCCATTCATGTTTAAATTATTCGAGTATAACTGGCAGGTACGGAAGGATTGGTTCGAATGGTGCCGGGACGTCTCCCAGGAAGAGCTGCTGAAGAAGCGGACTGGCGGAATTGGGGGTATTCTGCATACCTTGTTTCATGTTGCGGACGTGGAGTACAGCTGGCTCCGCGCTCTGCAAGGGAAGCCCGATTTCACGGAACCGTTCCAGTCGTATGCCAGCCTTGAGCAGGTAATGGAGTTATCGGATAGATTCCACGAAGAAGTTCGGTCGTTCGTAACCGCATGGACCGATGACATGGAGATGAAGGGATTGTCCGATGTATATCCGAATGGAGAGCCTATCAATTTCAAATACGGTGAAATCATGCGGCATGTCCTTGCTCATGAAATACACCATATGGGCCAATTGTCCGTGTGGTCGAGAGAATTAGGGAAGGCCCCAGTCACCGCTAATTTTATTCGACGGGGATTGTTCGGCTAACTAGGCACGCTATACTTTGTTCAGAACGTGGTCCGCACAAATGAACGGCAAGAAAAGATACGAGGCCATTATCGCTGCTCGAACGCTTGATCCGAAAGTGGAAAGTATCGTTGTCAGTAACGACAGCTTGGATCGAAATATCGCTTATAATATGGAAGTCGCGATGATCAGAATCATAAAATGTCATAAGCAATAACTAAGACAGCCCGTCAAACGAAAAGGTTGTCTTTTGTTGTTTTCAATTTTCTTTGAACTTATAGTTCACATTAACCTGGAACTCCAGCTCCGGTTAGATTGTGGACCAGGCCTGTTATTTCATTCTTGGCTTTAGAGAGGGGCAGGAGCTTTATGATCGAAGTGTATTTGGATGGTGCCAGCGCCGGAAATCCGGGGCCAAGCGGCGCCGGCATTTTCATCAAGAATCACGGGGAAGTGGAGCGTTATTCCATTCCGCTCGGGGTAATGGACAATCACGAAGCGGAGTTCCGAACCTTTACCCTCGCACTGGAGTTATGTATCCGCAAGGAGTACAAGACCGTGTCCTTCCGGACGGATTCCCAATTCGTGAACCGGGCTGTCGAGATTGAATTTGTGAAAAACAAGAAGTTTGCGCCGCTGCTTCTAGAAGCGCTTAAGCTGACGAAGCAATTTGAACTGTTTTTTATGATGTGGATTCCCAGCTCCGAGAACAAATCGGCCGACCAGCTGTCGCGGGCCGCTATTCGCGGCAATTAATCGGCTGCTTTGGCGTTTTGCCGGTATAACGTAGGAGCTATTCCTGTCTTTTGCTTGAATAGATTCGAAAAATATTGCGGGTCGTCATAACCAAGATGTATCGCAATTTCACCAACGGGCAGCTCCGTGTCTTGAAGCATCATTCTCGCAATGTCCAGCTTGCGCATCAGCACGTATTGATAAATGGTACTGCCGGTATGCTGTTTGAAGATACGGTTCAGCTGCTTGAAGGATAATCCCATTTGATGGGAAAAATCTTCCGATTGGAAGGTTTCACCAACTAACTGATCCAGATAAAGCTTCATACGTCCCATCATTGGCGAGGTATATTCGGCAGCTTCCTTTACGACTTTCCGCAGAGCAACTAAAATCTCCGTGCTGCTTAGGATTAAGGCGGTCTGCGTGTCAGTGCCTTCTTCGGTCTTATGTTTTGCGGCAGCAAAGCCCTTCAAGAACAAAGCTTCAATGTCAGCGCTGGGGATATACGGGGTATGAAGCAAATGGAAGGTTTCGAGGAGCGGCAGACTATTGCCGTGGAGATTGTACCAGTAATAGGTCCATGGATCGCCAGAATCCGACAAGGCTGTTACTTCATGCCTGCTGTCTTTCCTCAGAATAAAAGCGTCGCCTCTTCCAAGGCGGTGCTTCTCCGAATTAACCCTGATTTCTCCGTGTCCATTTATCACATATCCAAGCACGGTGATATCTGCTTTCTTTCGAATATTCTTATAGGTCGGCGCACAAATATTCATTCCAATCATCGGGACATATAGCGATAGATCTGGAGAATGCGGCAGTGCATGGATATCGCCATGCTTATGCTGCGCACGGTTGTCATCTGCAAGTGAAATGTCCATTTTCCTCACTTCTCCTTCCTTTTCCTCTATGTTCATCTGCTTACGAAAACACTATCATGAATATGAAATCTAGTCCATATCCGCAAGGGAAGAATAGGCGGAAGTTTGATAGATGAGGGAGAGAATCGAATGAATCAGAAGGCCTTAATTACCGTAAACACGGAAGCACCTTCCAAGCACCGCTTGAATCCTTATATTTTCGGCCATTTCGTGGAGGACATCCGCGATCATATGGATGCCATGTTAGCCTTTACGCTGAAGGACATGGACTTTGAGGACGAAGCCGATACGCGCGGCGTATCCTCAGGCTGGTATGCCGTAACCAATGGCAAGAATACGGAATATACATTGGAGCCTGCCGCTCCGCGGCATTCCGGCCATAGCCAGCGTATCCGGATTTTCAGCGCGGACCGCTGCTATGGCGGAATTGGACAACAGGTCAGTGTCGAGGGCGGACTAACTTATCGCGTAAGCATCGTAGCGCGTGCCGCTATGGATCTTCGGGCTGCCGTCTGCGAGATTGTCGACCGTGAGTCCGGTGAGTTGCTGAGCCGAACTGAAGTTGAACTGCGGGGACATAAGTGGAACGAATATGAGATTGAGCTGATTCCCAACCGTTCCTGTGAGAGGGCGGAGTTCCGGATTCTGCTCTCCTCGGAGAGTGATTCCTGGCGTGACGGCATGGGATCGGGCATGCTGTGGCTGGATCATGTGTCGATGCTTCCTACGGATAGCATAGGCTATGTAAAACGGGAAGTAGTAGAGTTAACCAAGCAGTTAAAGCCGGGAATGATGCGTCTGGCGGGTAATTACATCAGCGCTTATCATTTTGAGGACGCGATTGGCCCCGTACTGGAACGGCCCAACATGATTAACGAGGCATGGGGAGGCTGGACGAACAAATATTTCGGAACGGATGAATTCCTTGCGTTCTGCCGGGATACGGAGACGGAGCCTTTAATCTGCGTCAATGCGGGAACAGGTTCACCCGAGGAAGCAGCCGCATGGCTGGAGTATTGCAACGGCAGCGTAGACTCGGAATATGGCGCGCTTCGGGTTCGAAACGGCCATCCGGAGCCATATGGCGTCAAGTATTGGGAGATCGGGAACGAAATTTACGGACCATGGCAGCATGGGCATTGCACGGCGGAGCAATTCGCGCACCGGTATAACCGTTTTGCGGATGCGATGAAAGCGGTGGATCCGGATATCGTGCTTTTGGCATGCGGCGATTGCGATCCCGAATGGAATCGTACGGTGCTTAGCATTTCGGCGGACAAAATGGACATGCTGACGCTGCATATTTATCACGGCTTTGGTACGGTGGGAATTACCCCTCATACGCCAAAAGAAGAACGGTATCCGGCTGTGATGTCGTTCCCTGAGGTAAGCCGTGCCGCAATCAGCAAGGCTGAAGAGATCATTTCAAGCAATCCGGCCTTCTCGCATGTGAAGCTTGCGATCACGGAGTACAACACAATGTACTATCCGAACACGATTCGCGAAGGGCGTCCGATGGAGCATACGCTGGAATCCGCAGTTGCAAATGCCGCTAATTTGAACGAATTTATCCGGCAATCCCATCTGATCGAGATTGGAAGCTACTCGGATCTGGTCAACGGCTGGCTTGGCGGATGTATCCGGGTTGGAGATTGTTACGCGGATCAGTACCGGGGCAAAGAAACAGGGTGGAGCGGCCGCAGCGGAGTGGTATACGGCACGCCAACCTTCCATGTAATGAAGGCCTATGCGAATCGCGATATTTCCCGCGTATTGAAGGTACAAACAGAAAGTCCAACCTTCGATTGGCCATCCGGCTCGAAGCGGTTTGATTTGGAGCCCGGTGCTTTGCCGGCGCTTGACGTGGCAGCCGGGCTTAATGAATCCGGCAACGTATTGACCTTGTTTGTCGTTAACCGAGGTCTTACAGCGGTTGAGGCTGAGCTGGCTGTCGGTTTGTTTGCGCATGCAGGTGTGGCGGCTGTATGGGAGCTGTCCGGCGATGATTATGAGTTAATCAACGATGTATTTGAGCCGGAAGCCGTAACAGCGGAGGAGAGCCTTCTAAAATTCCAAGATGGCAAGCCGCTGCTGACTTTGAAGCCTCATTCGGTGTACGTCATTGAGGTACGCAAGTAAATAACGGGTGTTGGGAAGATCCTCCGGTTAATCCGGAGGATCTTCTTTTTTTATTTAGCTGCATTAACGATCGCTTGCATGCTACAATATTTGGTAATGACAAGCATTTTCGAGGAGGCCGTATACATATATGAATGTTCAATTGGCAGAGCGAAAAATCGCGGAATGGGCGGAAGCAAACTGTACAGGAATGGGTATCGGCCCGAATCCGATACAGGCAAGTTATATTTACAACCCGGGAGGTTTTGGCAACTTATCTTTCAGGCTAACGGATGGACGGTCGCGTCTTCACGCCAAGCTCGCTCCGCCTGGCAAACGCGCCAGGCTGCAGCAATGGGCGAATGTAAGCGAATATTTAACGAAGAATTATTCAGCACCTAAGCTTATTCATGATATCAACGAAGAAATAGTGCCGGGTTATCCGTATGGACTAGTTTTCGAATACATAGAAGACGCGGTTCCGCTTGCGGAGGTTCTTGAAGCTGACGGGATCCGATCCGCCGTGCTGAAGATCATTGCCAAGCTGCATCTTGATAAGGGGCTTCGGGAGTTGCTTACTGCGGCGGCTACCCGGACCTACGCCGAAGCATTCGAAGAGGAATATCTATCCCGCTTTACGGAAGATCTGGTCGGGATTCTTGAATCACGGGAGCTTCTGAAGGGTTTTGTGACGGATGAGACCCTAACATGGTTTGGAGATGAGATAGAGAGACTAAGGGAAATCATCCGGCAGACTCCCGCTTTTCAACAGGCCGCTGTCGATGTTGTCCATAACGATCTGAATGGCAATAACGTATTGGTACGGGGAGATGGCTCGTTCCGGATCATCGATTGGGATGATCTGTCCGGGCAAGGAGATGCGGCGATGGATTATTCCGTGCTCCTCTGGCCGCTTGCCGACGATCCTTCATGGCCGATCTGGAGAGAGAAGGTACTTGCGGCTGCCGGAGATGCCGTTGTCGAACGGCTTGAGCTTTATTTTCGGGCAAAGCTTCTGGATGATGTCATTGACGTTCTCGCCGATTACGTTGAAGCAGAGCAAGTGCCTGAATATAGAGAAGAAGCCCAACGCAAGTCGAAAGCTATTCATCTGTCCTCTTATCCAAAGTATCTTGCTAAATATGAAGCTTACTCTTAAAAGCCGCGAATTCGCGGCTTTTTCTTTATGTATAAGTTTCTCCAAGTATCCATTTCGAATACACACGTTGGACACACGAACCCCCTATACTTCAACTTGTAGAACAAATGGAGGTGCCAATGGATGATAAGAATGCCGAATTTCGGGTAAACCTGTGATAGCATAGGATATACGATTGCGGTTCCGCACGAGAAAGGAACCATTGCCGGAAAGAGGCGTGATTCAAATGAAACGAAGTATTTTATTAGTGGAAGACGATACGCTCATGCGGGAATTTATAACGGATTATTTCAAAAAAGAGCAATGGGATGTCCACGAGGCGGAGAACGGAAGGGTTGCGCTTGAGTTGTTCGAGCGAGTCTCCGTCGACCTGATTGTGTTAGACATTATGATGCCGGAGATGGACGGCTGGTCCGTATGCAGACGGATCCGCGAGAAATCGGATGTTCCTATAATTATGATCACGGCAAGGGCCGAGGACGAAGATCAATTGATGGGCTTCGAGCTGGGAGCAGACGAATACGTAACGAAGCCGCTAAGTCCAAGGGTGCTGGTCGCCCGGGCAAACGCCTTGATGAAGAGAACGGAAAGAACGGTGGGGCGGGAAGCGGAGCTCCTTCAATACGGAGAATTGTCGGTGAACCGCGAGGCCCATACGGTTACGGTGACTGGGGAACTCATTAATCTGTCACCCAAAGAATACGATCTGCTGCTATTCCTGATCAAGCATGACGGTAAAGTTTTGTCCCGGGACTATATTCTGAATGCGGTATGGGGATACGAGTACCTTGGAGATTTGCGGACCGTGGACACTCATATCAAGAAATTAAGAGCCAAGCTCGGAGACGCCGGCAAACTGATTGCGACCGTCATCCGATCCGGCTACAGGTTTGAATCGGAAGCATGAGAAGACATGGCGTCGTACTCAAGCTGTTCGTCATAACGTCTGTTTTGATCTTGTTTATTTTTACGCTGGTAATGTTGGCCGAAGGGTTGTTCTTTGAACGGTTTTACCGGATGTCCCGGATTCATCAGCTGGAATCGGCCATTAACGGGTTTAGCAATCAGTATAACGAGGTAAAGGGAAATGAACGGGAGCTTTCCAGTCTGCTCGGGAGGTTTATGAACCGGAATGATACCAGCTCGGCCGTACTGAATAAAAGCTTTAATAAAGCCAACCTCAATCCGTATTATGTAAAGCTTCAGTCGGGCGGTAAGAGCATTACCCTTCCGATCCCAACCGCAGGCGCTACGATCAACAGCATTCCGCGGGGAGTTTCTATTGGAAGCAATATGATTGCGGACGGGATTTTTATGGACGAGAAGGATACGGTGCTTCACCCGATTACCTTCTGGTCCGACAATGCCGCGCCTCTTGATGAAGGATTAGTACGGATAGAAGGAAAGGTAACCGAGTTTTTGCTGCCGGAGCAGCGGTCGTTCAACCCTCTTTACCAGGATGCTCTGGTTGACGAAGCTCTACAGGATTGGACGACATCGGCGGAGGCGAGACTGTCCCGCTTGCATGCGGGAGAGACGGTACGGAGCGAATGGAAGGATCCATGGAGCGGAGTCGAGTACGCCATACTCGTACAATTTCTTGCCGGTACGGATGAGGATGAGCATTATATGTTCGTTATGGCTTCTCTCCAGCCGGTAGGAGAAGCGGTTGATATTTTGAAAAAGTACGTCATTTACTTGGCGCCGGTCATACTTGCTCTCGTTCTCGCGTTATCGCTGATCTATTCGAGAATTGTATCTCGTCCGCTTCTGACCCTTAATCGATCGGCCGCACGGCTCGCCAAGCTTGATTTCACCGATCATCCGGAGATTCGCTCCAAGGACGAGTTCGGGGAATTATCGAGGAATATGAACGCTTTATCCCGAAATCTGGACTCGGCACTAAGCGAGCTCAAGCTTGCTAACGAGCAGCTGCAGGAGGACATGAGAGAGAAGCAGAAGTCCGAACAGCTGCGCAAAGAATTGGTGGCGAATATATCCCACGAGCTCAAAACTCCGCTAGGCATCGTAAAAGGCTTTGCGGAGGGGCTTCAAGACGGGGTGGCAGACGACAAAAGAGAACGTTACCTCGCCTTGATCGTGAACGAGACGGACCGGATGAACGCTCTTATTATGGATATGCTGGAACTGTCCAAATTCGAGGTAAAGGCCGTCAAGCTAAATATTGAACGGTTCTCCCTAACCAATCTCGTTAGAGAGGTTGCAAGCTCCTTCACGCAGCAGCTGGAGAGCAAGCAGTTACGGCTAAGAGTTCGGCAGGATGGAGAACGGGAGCTATTCGTTTACGCGGACCGTAGACGGATCGAGCAGGTCCTGCTTAATCTGCTCAGCAATGCGATTCGCCACGCCATTGAGGATAGCGCGATCGTTATAGAGATGGAAAGGGCAGAAGGAGATGCGATAAAAACCATCGTGGAGAATACCGGTCCTTCTATTGCGGAGGAAGACCTGAACCGAATTTGGGATCAGTTCTACAGGGCAGAACGTTCCCGTGATCGCAAATCCGGCGGAACCGGCTTAGGGCTGGCTATAGTTAAACATATATTAGAGTTGCACGGCAGTCTTTACGGGGCAGCCAATATAGAGAGCGGTGTTGCTTTTTCATTCACTTTACGGGAAAACAAAGGAGAGATTCATGATGAATAAAAAAACGATTTGCTTATTGGTGGCTTCGTTAGCCGTTCTGGTTGTAATGAGCGCATGCGGAAATAAATCGGAAACAGGAAATACGAATTCGGCAAACGAAGGGAGCGTAACGGAAGCTCCGGCAACGAATTCGCCGAGCGACAATACCGGAAATGCGGAGGAGTCCGCATCGCCTGAAAATGCAACACCGGACGCAACAAAGTCGTCTGATGCAGCTGGTAACAATGCCAATGAAGAGATCCTGATTATCATCGATCAAACCGAAAAACCTATCGAGGGCAACAGCTTTGATTTTGTGGTCAACAAACGCCCGGAAGGCTACATGCTGTCCAAGATGGAGTGGAAATCCGGTAAAACCAACATCGTCAATTCTACTCAAGAGGCGATTGAGCATGGCGGTAACGGCGATGACGGATTCTACATCAGCGGGGACGGACAGTTTATGGGCTTCTTCTACCCGGACGATTTGAAGGATCAGAAAGGCGATGCGAAATTCACCTTCGTTAATGATGCGGGCAAAGAACTTACTTGGAAGAAGACAATTACTTTGAAATAAATGAAATTCATAAAAATTAGCATGAATACGACTAAGATAACGGAAGATGAATTAGTTAGTTTTTTCATGATTAGCGATTTTAAATATGCGATGACAGGTAGGTAGATTGTTCATCCGTTTAAACCAAAAGCCGCGTTTGCACGCGGCTTTTGGTTTACTATTCAGGTATAACTCATTTTCGGAAAGGAAATTATACTGTCGTTGAATTCAAGTTGACACGACACCGTTTGGTGTCTTATAATTTAAAAAGACACCAAACGGTGTCGCATACATCGTGCATAAGTAAAAAAGTTACCTTGCATTCTATTGTAACGAAATGAATGGAGCAGCTGCAACCCATGGATTCAAACACCAAATATCTGTTTATGAATTGAACTCTAGGAGGGGGTGTTGTGAACGATAATATTCCGTCACGGGATGTCTTTGACGCGATTGCGGATCCAACCCGGCGCCGGTTGATTCAGCTATTGTCCGAGACAGCGGAAATCCCGCTTCATGAGTTAACCTCGCAATTCGATATGGGGCGTACGGCCGTATCGAAGCATTTGACCATCCTGAAGGAAGCGGGACTGGTAACGGACCGGAAGGTTGGCAGAGAAACGCGCTTTCGGCTAAATGCCGCTCCGTTGAAAGAAATTCAGGACTGGGTCTCTTACTACAGGAAATTCTGGACTGTTAATATGCTGCGTCTGCAGCAACTATTAGAGGAGGAAGAAGAATGAGTTTGAAATTAGAACTGGATTTTCAATACAAAACTTCGGTAGAAAAGGCATGGGCGGCATTAACCACTTCCGAAATGCTTGCCAAATGGGTGCTCCCAAACGATTTTAAACCGGAGGTTGGACACCGGTTTCAGTTCCGGGCAGAGCCTAATCAATATTGGGACGGCGTTATTGACGGCGAAGTGCTTGCTGTAGACGAAGCAAACCGTTTGCTGTCCTACTCTTGGGCGGTTGGTCCAGAGAAGCATACGGTTACCTGGACGGTTCAGGAGCTGGGAGATGGCAAGGTGAACCTTCACCTTGAACAAACCGGCTTCTCGAGCGTACCAGCGCTTGAAGGAGCTAGATACGGCTGGACGAACTGGCACAACGAGCTTGCCAAGCTGCTGGCGCAATAATCGCATATTAGAGCCTATACGGACACAGATTCACATAAACCGGTTGCAACTGTTTGCAACCGGTTTATGTCTGGTTCGTACAATTGGATGGATATAAATCTACGACCCGAAAGGATGTAAGGAATGAGCGAAACGGGCCAGGAGTACATCGTCATTACGAATGCCAGGGAAAACAATCTAAAGAACGTTTCTTTGCGTATCCCCAAGCGGAAAATTACGATTTTTACGGGAGTATCGGGATCAGGGAAGTCATCCATCGTTTTCGATACGATTGCTGCTGAATCTACAAGACTGCTAAACGAGAACTTCAGCACATTCGTTCGGACTTTCTTGCCGAGCTTTCCACAGCCGGATACGGACGGAATCGAGAACCTCAGCATGGCCGTTGTTGTCGACCAGAAAAGACTAGGCGGCGGCTCCCATTCCACGATGGGCACAATCACCGATATTTCTCCGATCCTCCGCGTTCTGTTCTCCCGGGTAGGGGAGCCGTTTGTTGGATCGGCCAATATGTTTTCCTTTAATGATCCGCAAGGCATGTGTCCGGAATGCAACGGTATCGGCCGCAGGCTTGGGGTGGATATGGGCAAGGCCATTGATAGGTCCAAATCGCTGAATGAAGGCGCCATTATGCTTCCGGATTATACCGTAAGCGGTTGGGAGATGAATATGCTCCTGCAGTCGGGTGACTTTGATCCGGATAAGAAGCTGCAGGATTACTCGCCGGAAGAACTGGATCAACTGCTCTATGCCAAGGCGCGGAAGGTGCAGATGGACTTTGCCGGCAAGGCAACCAACATTACCGTGGAAGGCGTTATTGAGAAGTTCACGAACAAATATATCAAGCAGGACGTAAAGCTGAAATCCGAACGCACGCAAAAAGCGGTTATGCCGTTTATCACCGAAGGCAAATGTACCAGCTGCCACGGTTCGAGACTTAGTCAGGCTGCGCTAAACTGCCGGATTAACGGAAAAAACATCGCAGAGCTATCCTCGATGGAGGTTGGACATCTCATCCGGGTCATTCAAGAAATCAGCGATGCCAAGGCAGCGCCAATCGTCAAATCGTTGACGGAACGCCTTCAGCATCTGGTAGATATCGGGCTGGACTATCTAACGCTGGATCGGGAGACCGATACGCTATCCGGCGGCGAGTCGCAGCGCGTCAAGATGGTCAAGCATTTGAGCGGCAGCCTGGTTGACGTCACTTATATTTTCGATGAGCCTAGCGTTGGACTTCATCCCCGAGATGTACACCGGTTGAACGACTTGCTTGTTAAGCTGCGGGATAAGGGGAATACCGTTATTGTCGTTGAGCATGATCCTGACGTTATCAAGGTTGCCGATCATATCGTGGACGTTGGCCCTCATGCAGGCAGCCGGGGAGGGAACATCGTGTTTGAAGGCAGCTACCAGGGTTTATTAGAGTCGGGCACCTTAACCGGAATGCATATGAAGAGACCTCTTGAGTTGAAGCAGAATTGCAGGAAGGCTACCGGCAAGCTGCCTATCCGCAATGCTAATCTGCATAACCTTCAGAACGTAAGCTTAGATATCCCGACCGGTGTATTAAACGTTGTTACCGGTGTTGCGGGTTCGGGGAAAAGCTCGCTTATAAACGATGTATTCCTCACCCAGCATCCGGATGCTGTTGTTATCGATCAATCAGCGGTTGGCGTCTCAACACGTTCGAATCCGGCAACCTATACGGGCATTATGGATGACGTGCGCAAGGCGTTCGCATCTGCCAATAAGGTTAATCAGGGATTGTTCAGCTTCAACTCCAAAGGAGCTTGCGAGAACTGCCAAGGGCTTGGTGTTGTGTATACGGACCTGTCCTTCTTCGATAGCGTAAAGATGCCATGCGAGGTCTGCGAAGGCAAACGGTTCAAGGAAGAGGTTCTCGAATACAAGCTGAACGGTAAAAACATTGCGGAAGTGCTGGAGATGACCGTCGAGCAGGCATTGGAGTTTTTCGAGCTGAAGGAAGTGAAGAAGAAGCTTCAAGCGATGAGCGATGTCGGCCTGAACTACATTACGCTTGGTCAGCCGCTCAGCACGTTATCCGGCGGGGAATGCCAGCGCATCAAGCTGGCAAGCGAGCTGCATAAGAAGGGCAGCATCTACGTCATGGACGAGCCAACAACCGGTCTGCATATGTCGGATATCGGCCATCTTCTGGAGATTATGAACCGGCTTGTGGATACCGGCAATACGGTAATTGTCATTGAACACAATCTCGAGGTAATCAGTCAAGCCGATTGGATTATTGACATGGGACCGGATGGAGGCAGCAGAGGCGGCCGGGTAGTGTTCGAGGGTATTCCTTCGCAAATCATTCTTGAGGAACAGTCGATAACAGGGAAGTTCTTGAAGTAAACCATATCCTTCATACGAAAAGAAGCTGCCGAACCCTTGGATCGGCAGCTTCTTTTGCAATTCAAGGAGTTTTGACCCCGTCAAAGCGGGTAGTCAGCTGCTTCATGAACGCAATGGTTGCTTTTCCTATATAGCGGTCCTTCAGATAAGCAATACCGACTTCCCTGCGAAGTGAAGGGTTGCTTATCGGAATCATGATCATATTCTGATCCGGATACAATTCGAGCAGCGTTTTAGATAGAATGGAAGCTCCGGCACCAGACTGCACGAGGGAGAGAATCGACTTGATGGCCGAAGTCTCTATGACGGGCTCCCAAGCAACGCCATGCATGCTGCACACCGTGTCAATCAACTGCCGGCAACGGTGGGTTTTGGGGAACATAATGATGGGCTCTTTCATCGCTTCTTCTATGGTAACGCTAGGCTCACCGGATAACGGGGAATTGGAATGGGCTACGAAATAAAATTCTTCCTCGTACAAAGAAACTTTACTGAATCTGTCGTCATCTACCGGAAAGATGGTTACCGCAAAATCAAGCTCATCCTGCAGAAGGGGATCCACCACATCCTCCAATGCCAATAGTTTAATGCTTATCCCCGGATATTTATTGTGAAAATCAACCAGCAAACCAGAAACGAGATCATTAATCTCCCCGATTAAAGTCCCAATCGTTAACGATCCGCGCTCCATATGATGAAGTTCGGAAATTTCCTCGCGTGCTCCGTCTATCGAGCGGAAAATGTTGCGGCTATGGTTAAGAAGGATAAAACCCGCTTCCGTAAGCGCGATTTTTTTCCCGATCCGATGAAATAACGGTACCCCCAGCTCTTCCTCCAACTGTTTTATTTGATAACTCATCGTTGGCTGCGTAATACCAAGCTTATCAGCCGCGCGGGTAAAATGAAGCTCATCGCAAATCGCTTGAAAATACTCCAGCTGTCTAATCTCCATGTGATACACCTCGTCAAAATCATGAATCATTCTTGTACTAAGTATAAAAGCATCATTTTGACAAATCAATTAATGGGTATCTATGATTTCGATAGAAATCATCTATTGATTTATCCAATACATATCCGCTTTTCGATTTAATTCAGATATCAAAAAGATAGAAACAATAATATTGATCTATCGATAGCATTCTCCTTACAATGAAGCCATATTCGTCGGACCACATTTAGACATAAACAGGAGAGAGAATGGAGAGATGACTATGAAGAGAATGCACAAACTGCCGGTTGCGCCGGCTTCCTTTTTCGCGATGACCTTGGGGCTGGCGGAAACGGGAAACGCATTGAGATTCGCGCAAGAAACGTGGGGAGGATCAAAGCTATGGGGTGAATGGTTTGAAGGCCTCGCCAGCTCTGATTCCGGAATCCGTACTTCTTTTGTCCGCTGCTATTTTGCCGTATAATGCGGCGTTTGCGCATGTTCTGTTCTGGGCGGGCTCCATATCCAATCTGATGTTGGCGACTATCCGGTATTCCGGAATGTGGAGAAATCCGCGAAGCCATACGCAGGTTACGCCTTCGTTATTCCTGACTTACACGGCAAGCGTACTGGTCAACGCTTTAATAGCGGGGCTGCTCGGCTACAAGGAATATGGTTGGATGGTGTTCGGAGTTGGTATTATTTCTTGGTTGATATTGGATTCCGTTGTCCTCCATCAGCTTGCAACAGGCGGTTTGGACGCGAAGATGCGAAACTTTATGGGCATATATACGGCTCCAGGCGCTATTGTGCTGGTAGCTTATCAAGTTCTGAGCGGACATTCCTCCGATTTGGTTACGTACGCCTTGGCAGGTTATACGTTGTTCCTTGTATTTTCCTTAACGCTTTCTTACAGCATCCATTGTTGTCACTCTGTCCGTTGCCCTTGGAGCTGTTTATTTGCTGATCGCGAAGAAATATTACCCTCCGGTTGCGGCCAGCAAGACCTGATTAAGTTATGCTTTTCTCCGTTGCTTGATGGATCCGAGCATCCATAAAATCAAAGGGAGCACAAGGTAGACAAAAGGGTAAAACATCCCGTTGAGATATAGGTTCTTCAAGGTGAAAGAAAGGCGGATATCGTGGTTGCTGTAAATGTAAAATACGCACCAGATACAGGTGACGATACAAGCGATCAGCCTCCAATTCCGGTAGCCGGTCCATTCGGACAACCCGTAACTAAGAATAAACAAGCAAACGGATAATTTGATAAACGCAGCAAGCAGCCATAGAGGGATGTAAAAAGCATCGATATTTTGAATGAAATTAAGAATGGAGATGTACTTAGTCAAAGAATAGACGGGTACAACTAATTGCGAAGCAATCTGGGGGCCGGTAACACACATCAGAACCAACGTAGCGAGCACACCCCAGACTACCGTCGTAACCGTTCCCCAAACAACTGCCTTTGCAGCCGTTCGCTTGTTCTCCGCAAAAAAGAACAGCATGAGGACGATTGATGGATCTGCGATGTAGCTATAAGAATTAAATGCGCCTGTGAGGATGGCCAGCCATCCGGTATCCGCGTAGACCGGCAGGATTCTCTTCACGTTCATATCTTGAGGATTAAGGAATAACTGAACAAATAACATAAAGAGAAGAATAGGGCCGATAATCTCAGCGCAGCGGCTTATGGCGGTTAATCCGCCTTTGTACACGGCATATACGACAAGAAACAACATACAGAGCAAGATGAGTATCATCGGCGTATTGTGAAGCATGACTAGATTTTGGAAATCAACCGTACCTCTCGCAATCGTGCTCATTTGTCTGAACCATAGCAGGAAATATACCAGCACCAGTATTTTTCCCAGTACGGTGCCCAATAGCTCCTTCATAAACGTAATCAAGGTTTTATCTTCGTGCTGCCTGCATACCCGAAGAGTGATCCAGGTGACAAAGAGCATGGTTAAGCCTCCAAGCACCATGGATATCCAGCTATCTTGAAGTGCTTGCTCCACGGCCAAGTGGATAGGCAGGTAGGAGGTCGTGACGAGAGAGGATATTGTCACGACCCAATACATTTGGTAGCTGCTGACTTTCATGTTTAATGTCCTCATTTCCAATCATCGTTCCAATTGTCCCGCGCTTGTTCCCGTGGATCTTAATTGTATATTCGCTTTAACGGAGACACGAATATTCTTAAAATTTTCATCCCAGTTGTGATTTTGCGTTTTCCACCAATAGGGATGCTTGCGGTGGAGGTACTCGCCAATGCCGAAGATATCCGGTCCCCAGCGTTGGATTTTATTCAGCGTAGCTTGAAAGTCAGTTTGAATTTTCTCGTCCAGGTACTTCTTAAGCTCGATCATATTGTCTACTTCGGACATATCGAGCGGAGTCGTATTATCGAGAAGATAAGCTTGGGCTTTTACCGTTAATAAAATTTGCTTGGGATTAAGCGAATGTATTTGACGCTCGAGATGCGTTAATCGAAAGGATACGGTCCCGTTTCCATCTTTCCATGGTATCGTCATGCCTTGAAAAGTTCCTTTACCAATCATCCAAATCGCCCTAGAGCCTTCACGATCGTTTAGAATTCCTTTTATCTTAAGGTCTTTATCCAAAACCGCATAACCGGCAAATTGGACCAGATGAGCCTTATCTTTGCCTATTTCATCATTATTGTCGATCTGCAGGAGAGGGATTAGGATCCTTGTTCCTTTCTCCGTTAATTCAATGATAAATTGCCTTATCGAGTATTTGTTCATCCCGTTAATCCGCAGCTCTTTGCTTGTTGCAATGCTGGAAAGCTGCTCCAGGGGGTGCTTGATCTTCATGAATTCTTTGGCGCTGCCTTTAATCAGAATGATAGTATCCCGTTGATTGTTTGCGGGGTCTCTGTTTAATTTGTCCAAGAGCTTGTTGGCATCGTTTTTTTCAATAAACTCCTGGCTGATCGCGATCAGCGCGCGGTGGCTGGTCATCAGCCTGCGGGACAGCTTTTTTTGCACCTTTTCATTGGCTTCGAATACACTTCTACCCTTCGCCGATATGATGATAAAACTATCCGAATCACCGGATCCTCCTTTGGATGAACCGCTTAATTGGGAAGGAACGGCGATCTGATGGCTGACCTCGAGCATGTCCTCCCCGGCACTATCGATTCCGGTACCGATCACGAAGGCTAATTGATTGGGTTCAACAAAATCCGTACAGCCAGCAGTAGCAAAGAGCAGAACAAGCGATAGACAAACCAGTTTTAAAAAACGTATCATTTGTTCCGTCCTTTCTTATTACGGCCATTCTGAATCCAGAAAGGATAACGGATTATGATGTCTTTGATCCGTTTGCCGTCAAAAGGAGCGATCGGGTACATATAAGGTCTTCCGAAGGATTCGAGCATCACCATATGAACCATCAAGAAGATAATGCCGAATGCAAAACCTACAAAGCCAAGTAAACCGGTAATGATCAGAAACAGATAACGAATGATACGGAAGGGGAGACTGGCACTGTATCTTGGAATCGAATACGACGCTACACCCGTTAAGGAAACCACGATAATGATTGGCGTTGATATGATGCCGGCTTCTACGGCGGCTTGTCCGATGACCAGCGCTCCAAGAATGCTGACAACCGGTCCTAATTGGTTGGGAAGATGAACGCCGGCTTCCTGAAGGGCATCAAATACGAACAGCATAAGGAAGACCTCGATAACCGTCGGAAACGGAGAGCTTTCTCTTGCCGTCGAGATCCCTATCATCAGATAACTTGGTACCATCTCCGGATGGAAGGTCGACAGGGAAACGTAAATAGCGGGCAAAGCGAAAGAAATGAAGGTCATAATGTAACGAATCGTGCGGGTAAGCAATACAAAAATAAACCTCTCGAAATAATCATCTACGGATTGAAGGCCGGACCAGAATGTAATGGGAAGAATCAGAGTAAAGGGTGACCCGTTTGCCATAATAGCCACTTTACCTTCCAATAAGCTTGCCGTGACGATATCCGGACGTTCAGTATTCTGAATCTGCGAGAAGAGAGAGAAGGATTTGCCCTCAATCCATTCCTCGATGTAGGCGGAATCGATAATCCCGTCTATTTCAATGGCATTGAGTTTCTCCCTCACTTGCGCGATTATTTTTTCTTCCGCAAGACCTTGCACATAGATTAGAGCCACTTCCGTCTGCGTGTATTTGCCAATCGTGAAGGACTCCAGCTTTAGATCCTTATGAATAATCCGGCGTCTGATCATCGTGGTATTCGTACGCAAGCTTTCAACAAAGCCCTCCTTGGAACCTCGTAAAGCCGCTTCCTTCTTAGGCTCTTGGATGCTTCTTGTTTCGAAATCCTGAATCTGGGCGATAAGCGCGGAGGTCTCGCCGTCTACCAGCACGGCCAGACTGCCCTGCAGAATATGCTGCATTAGCTTTTCCGAGTTATCAACCGTTTGAACCTTAGCTAAGGGAAGCCAATTATTGCCGATGATTTCCGCTAAGGATGGCATGCGGTTTGAGCCATTTGGCAGTTCATCTTGGATAAGAGGTTTTAGAATACTCTCTTCAACGCTTTGTACACGTATCATTCCATCCAAATAAGCAAGAAACAGCAAGGTTTCATCCTTTAGCTTGAAGGAACGGATAACGAAGTCCGAGCAATTCTGAAATTGTTCTCTAAGGTACGTTTCATTCTCTTCAAGTCTAGAACTGAGATTCATAGAGAATCACCTCGCCTGGATTAATCAGCCGCTTCACATGGGTATTGGGTATTATGACCAATTGGTGAAAAGGCTATGCAATCTAAGGCTTCTAGAGGATATCGGAATACCGGCCACGAATATCAGAACCATTAGGGAAGAAGAATAGAACGAATTGATAGTTTAGGGGGATAACGCATGGAAGTGTTTGCAGACTTTCTGGCGGGGATTGATAACTTGACACACCGGGAACGGGCAGAAGAAGTGTTGACTTGGGTCGCGGATACGTTCCCGGCTTTAGTTCCGAAAATCGGCTGGAACCAGCCTATGTTCACCGATCACGATACCTATATTATCGGATTTAGCGTAGCGAAACAGCATCTGGCCGTTGCGCCGGAACGGGCAGGAATGATTCGGTTCAAGGAGGATATCGAGAAGGCCGGTTATGATCAGACTAACCTCTTGCTGCGGATTCGGTGGGATAAAGCGGTGGATTACAGCCTTTTAAAAAAGATGATCGAATTTAATATCGCCGACAAAGCGGAATGCACAACGTTCTGGAGGAAATAGTTCGGTCAGACCGGCAGGAGATTATATACCCGAGTAGAATAATAGGAATATACTTGCTGTACGGGAGGGCTGCGCTTGATCAAATTATTCGAATATAATTGGCAGGTTCGCAAGGATTGGTTCCGTTGGTGCGAAGAAGTGAATCCTGATGAGCTAATGAAAAAGCGTACAGGCGGATTAGGCTTCATCCTGCCCACGCTGTATCATATTGCGGCCGTCGAATATGGCTGGATCTGTGGCGGAATAGAAGGGAAGGAACTATACATACCTTCGTTTGGCGAGGTTGCCAGCCTGCAGGAAGTAATTGATTTCTCTAACCGCTGCCATGAGGAGGTTGCGCCATTCGTCTATGGATGGAACGACACCCTTGAGAATCGCGTGATGATTGATATCACGGATGACGGGGAAGAGGAAGCCCATAAATGCGGAGAAGTCATGAGGCATGTCATCGCCCATGAGATCCACCACATCGGTCAGTTATCCGTGTGGGCACGCGAGGTCGGCAAGGCTCCTGTCAGCGCAAATCTAATCGGCAGAGGGTTATTCGGTTGATACAGTATCAATCATAGTGACAAAGGAGTGTGGATAGCATGGAATTGGGTCTTAAAGGAAAACGGGCAATCATTACCGGCGGAAGTAAAGGTATTGGACTTGAAACAGCGATATTGCTTGCAGCAGAAGGAGCTCAGGTGGCTATTGTAGCCAGAAGCGAAGAGCCCTTGAAGGCTGCGGCAGCAAAAATCGTCGAAAAGACCGGCGTAGAGCCGCTTATTATCTCTGCTGACGTATCTGTCGAAGCAGAGGTGCGGCGCGCGGTTGCAACGGCAGCCGAACACTTTGGCGGTATTGACATATTGGTCAATAATGCCGGTACTTCGGCAGCAAAGCCGTTTGAAGCGGTGGATACGGCAGCTTGGTCTGCCGATCTGGATCTAAAGCTATTTGGAGCAATCCACTTCACGCGTGCAGCATTGCCATACCTGCGCCAGAGCGGAAGAAGCGCGGTCGTAAATGTAACGGCAATCGGCGGCAAGACGCCTTCCGGCTCTTCGCTGCCAACCTCGGTAAGCCGAGCAGCTGGCCTTGCGTTAACGAAAGCGATGAGCAAGGATCTGGCGGCCGACGGGATTCGCGTAAATGCCGTCTGCATCGGCTTGATCCGGAGCGATCAGATCGAGCGGATGTGGCAGGCAACTGCCCCGCATTTAACTTGGGACGAATTCGCAGCAGAGCCGCGTCATGATATTCCTCTAAAGCGCATTGGCCGCACGGAGGAAGCGGCGAACGTGATCGCGTTCCTCGTATCGGATGCCGCATCCTACGTGACGGGGACATCCGTTAATATTGACGGCGGCAAAGCAGCCGTTCTCTAAACTCGAATAAACGATAGAATCGGAAAAGTCGCGTGAACCGCGGCTTTTCTAATTTAACCACATTAAATAAAAATGATTATGGCGGATTATCCGCTTAAGAAGCGCATCATACCAATAAGCAAATGGCATGCAAAAATTCTTTACTGTTCGTTCTTAAACCGCTATGATGAGACATAAGGGGGTATGAACAATGGCAAGACCAAGAGAATTCGACCAAGATGCTGTCCTGCAGAAGGCGATGGAATTATTCTGGGAAAAAGGGTACGAACGGACTTCGATTCAAGATTTAGTCGAGCGTACCGGCGTGCACAGAGGCAGCTTATACGATACCTTTGGCGATAAGAATCAACTATTTCTGACTTGCCTGGACCGATTCCGCGAAGGGAACCGGGGCCATGCCTACACCATCCTTGAAGAAAAGGGACCTGCGAAGGAAGTGTTATGGCGTTACTTTCAGCGGTTGATCGATGTGGCCATGAGCGACGAGAATGGCCGCCGCGGCTGTTTGATTGCCAACACCGCTATGGAGATGGGGAAGGTAGATCCGGTTGTTTCTTTCCGCATTGAGGCTTATACGCTCGATATGGAAACGAACTTCAAGAAATTTCTGATGCGCGCGCAGCAGCAAGGCGAGTTGAAAACAAAACATACTGTGCAGGAAACAGCCAGATTCCTGTTAAATACGCGAAACGGTCTTTATGTGCTTGCCAAAATCGCAACGGACCGTCAAGTGCTCGAAGATGCTGCGAAAGTAGCGATGTCAATCCTTGTCTGACGAGGTTAATGTTATTGTTGACTAATCGTTCTTAAATAAATATACTGAGACATGTGGAAATCATGTCTGCACGATAATTAAAGAACGGTCATTCCTAAACTGGGCTACACTGTATGTCCGTAGCGAGTTGAATCGAGTTGAATGTTTTGAAGAAAGGAATAGGCAAATTTTTTTTTGATAATTAAAGAACGAACATTCTTTAATCGGATTTTTAATTCTGGTCATCCTATAAACAACGAAGAGAGGTCATATCATCATGCGTACAATTTCTTCAAAAGCATCCTTTTGGATTGTGGCTTGGGTACTCACAGTCAGCTTGTGGTCCAGCACGGCACCATCCATTGAATTTCCGGTTTATGCTGTGCAGTGGCATCTTTCCAAATCCGTAACAACGGGTATCTTCTCGGTATATCCAATCGTTCTTATCCTTGTTCTATTCCTACTGGGTAATCTATCCAACTACATTGGCCGCAGAAATACGTTAATTACGGGACTAATCTTTCTTCTTATCGGGGCAGTGGTATTCGCAGCAGCGCAAAATGTCATCTGGTTGTTTGCAGGCCGGGTATTCCAAGGCTTTGGTGTAGGATTAACGGCAGGTTCCGGGGCGGCTGCGCTTGTGGAATACAATCCAACCTCGAACAAAAAGCTGCCGGGCTCCATCAACACGATCACTCAAGCAGTGGGGCTTTTCCTTGCTACGATTGTTGGTGCAGCATTGATCAAATACGCACCGGCACCGCTTCATTTCAGCTATTGGGTATTGGCCGTCCTTGTATTGGCTAGCATCATTCTTTGCCTCTTTCTCCCGAAGCAACCCAAAACGGAATCTGCGGCAAGACCCGTCTTCAAGCTTCAGTTTCAGGGGGTAAAAGTTCCAAAAGGACAATGGGGAGTCTACTTGTTAGCTGCCCTGGCGATTGGCACCGGCTTTGCAAACGGGGCGTTATTGCTGTCGCTGGGCGCTCAGATTGCCCGTGACGTTATTGGCACGCAAGATATTCTTGTCATTGGTACCGTATTATCCGTCTCCTACCTGCTGGCTTCAGTCAGTGCAACGATTGCCGGCCGGTTAAAACCGGTTGTCTCGATTCGTATCGGCATGGCTTCAATCATTGTGGCAGCCGTATTACTCTTTACCGCGGCGGAGGTTCATTCGTTCCTGCTGTTCATGAGCTCTTCCGTTCTTGGAGGACTTGCGTACGGGTTCTCTGCATCCGGAGGAATTGGTTTAGCGGCAATCAACTCGCAAGCCCACAACCGAGTTCAATTTTTGTCCGCCGTACTAGTAGCCGCATATTTGTTCCAAGGGTCCAGCGCATACGGCGGAGGAGTTGCTTCCAGTACGCTAGGATTCAGTACTGCGATTGGAGTGATGTCGGTCATTATTGCCGTCCTTGCGTTATCCACATTCATGCTCGCCATAAAGAAACGTAAAAATGCGGAAGCTATAGCAGCAGAGCCTGCCACACCGTAATGGAAGGAAAGGATGCCCGGAAGGGTATCCTTTTTTATTTCACCTAAACTCTCCGTTGACCCGTATTTTCCTGGTTTATATAGTTTATTTATCTACTCTGCACAAACTTGGAGGTGGTCCCATGACGGCTTATGAAAAACCAGTCTTACCTATAAGCGAAATTGAACATGCATTGCAGCTTCATCTTGGACCAGGCGCGGCTGATCTTACACCGCTGTCCGGGGGCAATATTAGCAACGTGTTTGCTTTCACGCATAAAGGGAAAGGTTATGTCGTGAAATTCAGCGATCTGAAAGGTGCCTACGAGACGGAAAGATATGTATCGGAATTGCTGACGGCTCAAGGGGTTCCTTTTCCGAAATGCCTGGCGCTTGAAAAAACGGAGCGATTATCCTATACGATTATGGAGCGGATAGAAGGGCGCAATCTGTCCGACTTCACCGTAGAGGAGCAAAAACGCTTACTGCCGGAGCTATTTGATATTTTAACGGGAATGTCCAAGGCAGAGGTTCAGAACACCAACGGATACGGTTGGATTGAACCGGATGGCAACGGGGCTTATTCGACTTGGAGGGACTTCGTCATAGCCGTAAACGCGGAAGAGCAGACGGGCTTCTGGGAGAACTGGCAGGAGCTATATCGTACGTCGTTCTTGGAGAGAGAGGTCTATGAAGAAATTTATAACCGGCTCATGACATACGTTTCCTATAATGCGCCATACAGGAGCTTTGTACACGGTGATTTTCATCAGTGGAATGTCCTGTCCGACGGCCGGCATGTCACCGGAATCATTGACGGCAATTTCCTGTATGGCGATCGCCTGATAGATTTGGCTGTTCTTGACCGGCATATGCCGTGGAACAGCGTTATATCGGCTTATGAAGCGTATCAGGAGAAATCCGGTATCGAGATTCCGCAATTCAAAGAACGGCTGATCGGCGCTTATTATTTCAAAGGCCTCGACGGACTTCGCTTCTGTGCAAAGATGGGCTGGAACGAATCATATCAGGTAAATAAGGAATTCTTGTTGAATTTGGAAGCCTAATCGAACGGAAAGAACCGTCGCAGCCATTTGAAGCGAAGGTTCTTTTCTATTTATCGAATGGGATTCCGTAGATGCATAATTACGTTTGTACGTTTTTCGACTATTTACGGAAATTAATCCATTGTGTTTGCGGGCCGAAAATCTAAGATGTAGATAGACAGCTTTGCAAGCGCATACAGAAAAGGGTGATCGATTTAAAAAATGGAGAATACGGAGGTTATGGTCAATGAAACGATTCAGATTGAGGGAGGGAAATAGGGGTATTGCCGGCATACTAGTTGCTTCTAGCTTGCTGGTATCTTCCTTGACTCCTGGAGGATGGGGCGGCGATTCTATTGCTGCGGCAGCGGAAAGCCCAACATCGGAGTCCTTCCAGGACAGTTCGGGCATGCTCGATGTTAGCTATGCTTCTTATTTGTCCAAGCATGATGTCGTCTACCAATCGCCCATCTCGGATCCTAAAGGTGCTCTGATGGTCGGCAACGGAAAGGTTGGCGGAATGGTATGGGATACGTTAAACGGTCTTACGATGCAGGTGTCTGGTGTTGATGCGTCTGAAGAAGGCTTTGCCTCTCAAGGGTTAGTGAATCTATATACGACGCCAGGGCTTAATACCGGCTATTCGACGTATGAACAGCGGTTGTCGCTCTACGACGGAACCTTAACCACGGAATACGATTCTAACCGGAAAGTGACGATATTAGGGGCGCCAAATTCCGAGGTATTGGGTATTCACGTTGAGGACAGCCGCGCAGGGATATCCAATGTCTCCCTTGATCTGAGCTTGTGGGACGTTAGCAGCTTCGGCGGCGGGGATGTTCCCGACATTAACACCTGGCGGACGGTATCCACCTTCGTAGATCCAACTGTGGTTGGCTTCAGCAGAGGGCAGACGGACGCCAACAATTTTGGCTATACGCTTGCCGCTACGGTTGAAGGAGCAAACTTTACGACACAGGCGGTAAACGGCAGCAAGGTAAGGCTGAACATTACGCCAACTTCGAGTTACACGATATGGATATCGAGCGCAAGCCGGCTGAACGCGCCTAATCATAATTCGGTAACGGAAGCCAAGAACCAGCTTACAACAATCAAAAACGCAGGCTATAATACAACGCTTACGAATTATAAGAACTGGTGGCATAATTTCTGGTCCAAATCCTTCGTTCAATATTCCAATGCATCGGGCGATGCCGATTACATGGAAAATTTCTATTATCTGAGCACGTATATGATTGCAGCGGGGGCTTTCGGCAACTATCCGTCCCATTTCATCAACGGGGTATTTAGTGCCGTTAATGATAATGACAGCGGGAAGTGGAGCAACGCCTACTGGTATTGGAATCAAAGGGACATCTATCATTCGTTCCTCGCCTCTAACCATGCGGATATGGTAAACATCTTTAATAATCTATACAGCCGTAATTTCAATACTTTGAAATCCTACACGATGACCAGGTACGGAATTGAAGGGATTTGGGTTCCGGAGACGATGGGATGGAATGCAAGCGCAGCCGGTACGATCAACAGCGATTATACGCAAGATACGCTCTCAACCGCGGCAGAAGCGGCATTGAATATGTACGCGCAATATAAGTACACCAATGATGCCGCCTATTTGAGCAATACCGCTTATCCGTTTATGAAGGAAGCGGTTAAGTTTTATGCGAAGAAATTAAGCTTCGACAGCGCCACGGGGAAATATTACATGGCATCCTCCAACGTGCATGAACAGCATTGGGATGTGAAAAATGCGATTACCGACCTGGCAGCCATCCGCGCATTATTCCCGGTAACCATACAGACCAGCACCAATCTTGGCGTGGATGCGACACTTCGCGCGGAGTGGCAAAATGTGCTGAACAATCTGGTTGCTTACCCGGTAGATCCTAATGATCCAAACAAGTATTTCCCGCATGACCCGCCTCTTTCCCAGAACCGGAACAACGAAAATGTGGTTCTGGAGCTCGCTTGGCCGTATAGTGTGAGCGGAATTGGCTATCCGGATTATCAGAAGATGGTCAACAATTACAATAGTCGTCCTTTTCCGTATACCTCAAACAATGTATGGGATCCGGCTCCGATTCAGGCAGCGCGGCTTGGACTAGGCGATGAGGCTTATCTGGGCATGAGAATGATGCTGCAGCGTTATCAGCAATACCCGAACGGCCGGACGACGAATACGAATGGCGAATTTGAATATATGGGCGTTCATTTGTCGGCTATCAATGAATCCTTGCTGCAAAGCTATAATGACAAGATCCGTGTCTTCCCGGCAACGCCGACGGACACAACCTTTATCGGTAAGTTTACGCTTCTGGCCAGCGGAGGCTTTCTTGTCAGCTCGGAGAAAACGGCCGGTGAGATAAAATATGTTGGCTTAAAGAGCCAGTATGGCAAACAAGCGACGGTAATCAATCCCTGGGGAACCGAGCAGGTCAGGGTGCGGAGAGTTTCGGATAATGCGATTATCACGACAACTGCAAATAATGAGTTCAGCTTCAATACGGCTGCAGGAACGTCCTATGTGATAGAGAGAACGGCGAAACCGCTCTCCAATTACACGCATACCCAGCTGAGCGGCACGGCGAATGATGGAGTAAAATCCCTTAGCGGAACAAACAGCAAGCTTGGGCTGGATGCGAATGGCGGGAGGGTTACGGTCACAACTTTCTATGAAGACTCCAATTATGGCGGTACGGCAAAAACGCTGGCTGCGGGAAGCTATACAACCGCACAGCTTGCGGCAGCAGGAATTCCGAATAACTGGGTGTCATCCGTTAAAGTGCCTTTGGGTTACACAGTTACGGTCTATGACAATGACAGTTTTACCGGTACCAGCTGGCAGTTTACGAATGATACCGACTTCCCAAGCGGAACAAACCCGAATGCCAACGATAAAATGTCTTCCGTCGTGATCACCGGAACGGGAGGTAGTGGAGGAACCGGAGGCGCAAGCACCAAATACGAAGCGGAAAGCGGAGCCAGAACGGGTACGACCAATGTAGCCAATGACGCTTCTGCCTCGGGCGGACAAATGGTCGAGCATTTCTCCAATACGGGCGACTCGGTAAGCTTAACTAATGTACAAGGGGGGGTTAAGCTTATTATCCGTTATTGCACGAGCAATAATCCGGGCAGACTTAGCTTGTACATTAATGGTATCGATAGCGGCAATATCACGTTCCCAAGCACGAATAGCTGGAATACCTCCTATTCCACCGTTTCGGTCACGCAAAACATACCGGCTGGCGCAACCGTCAAGCTCCAGCTGGACACTGGAGACTCAGGAGCGAATATAGATTACGTCACGGTTGAATCCGCTCAAAGCCTGAAGATCGAGGCGGAGAGCGGAACACTGACGGACGTAAATGCCACGGCGGACTCCGCAGCATCCGGCGGTTACGAGGTAACGGGCTTTTCTACGCCAGGCAGCTCATCGGTAGCTTTTACGAGTCCTCAAGCAGGCAGCCAACTGATCATTGGATATACAACCGCCAATACAAACAGCAAAATGAGTCTGTATGTAAATAACCAGTTAATTAAGAGCGTTAATTTTCCGTCAACCGGCGTCTGGAGCGGTACTTATCAAACCGTGCAAACAGCGGTCAGCATTCCGGCGAACGCGGTTGTGAAGCTGCAGCTAGACAGCGGCGATCTGGGATCCAATATCGACTATTTTATCGTTCAGCCTTAACAAATCTGGATATGCCTGCCGCAAGCGCGGCAGGTTTTTTATTTTTGCAGAGGACATTTTATGAAACGTCGACGCGCTTTTTACAGTATGTAAGGCTAAACGAGTCATTTAATGTGAAGGGGTCTAGGACTTAGATGAAAAATACGGAAGATCTCCAATATCTATATAAGGAATTAAGGCAAATCGAGCAGTGGGAGAAAGAGCAGAAGGATCTGTTCTTCTGGGAGAAGCTAGGCCGCTTGCCCTTTGTCATCCTGGACCGGTTAACGCCAAAGTTCATTCAGGAGAAAATAGGAGTCGTTCTTGACGAGCTTGGAAGCTATGTGCAGAGCGGCGGCCGGTATTTAATCAGCAAGGAACAAATGTACCGTAGATTGCTGCCGCATGAAGAACTAGATGCCGATACGGCATTGGAGAGAATCGCGCAGCTTCCGCTTGGCAGAATGGACGAAATCGCTGAAGGCATCAGCAAATCAAGCAGCAATACGGCGACCGTTCAAGGCGCAACTACGGGAATCGGCGGAATATTTACCCTAGCCATCGATATTCCGCTCCTGCTGGGTATCTCCATTAAAGCGCTGCAGGAGATTGCAATCAGCTACGGTTATGACCCGTCAGAGAAATCCGAGCGTATTTTTATCGTAAAATGCCTTCAGTTTTCTTCCTCCGACATCGTTGGGAAGAAAGCTATTCTAGAGGATCTTGCCGTTTTCCAGAAAGGCGAGCAGAGCAAGCAGGTATTATCGCAGCTGCAAGGCTGGCGTGAGGTTATGTTGTCGTATAGGGATAACTTCGGCTGGAAAAAGCTTTTTCAGATGATTCCGATAGCAGGTATTCTGTTTGGCGCTTATCTGAACCGCTCAACCCTTCAGGATGTGACCGAGACTGGCAGGATCATGTACCGGAAGCGCAGAATTCTTGAGAAGCTGGATGCTAAGTCCGAATAGAGGAGAATCAAAAAGGTTATTGTAATGGAGTAGATGAAACAGTCGAACGATCGGTTAAGGCTTGCAAGAGCAGTCATAATGATGGCTGCTCTTTAGATATCTGGTTTTCAGATGATCATCATCTTGATTTCGTATTATGCACGATAGTGGTGATGTAGTAATATGAAGCAGCGGACAAAAGTTAAGAAGTTATATCTACCTACTAGTAGGTAAATGACAAATAAGAATGAAATAGTTTAAAAGGAGGTGAGACGATGTTGTACGAGCTGCGAATTTATGATATGCATCCGGGCAAGCTGCAGGCCATTAAAGACAGGTTCAGGGATCATGTCATCGGCTTATTTGCGAAACATGATATGAAGATTACTCTTTTCTGGGAAGACCAAGATGAGGCGAATGAACGCTTGTATTATGTTGTCGAACATGCCGATATGGATCAACGCAACCTCAATTACGATCGTTTCCGCAACGATCCCGAGTGGATTGAAGTGAAGCGGGTCTCAGAGCTTGACGGGCCTTTGGTTAAGAAACAAGAAAGCATCTTTATGAAGGACGTATCCTTCTTTGCAAACAACAAATAAACCATTATAAAGGAGCAAATCATCATGAAAACATTAGTAATCGTAGCACATCCTAATATGGAAGCATCCCGCGTAAATAAAGCTTGGCTTGAGGAATTGAACAAGCAAGGCGAATATACCATCCATGAAATTTATAAAGCTTACCCGGATGAAAATATCGATGTTGCGAAAGAACAGCAGCTGGTGGAAGCCCATGACCGGATTATTTTCCAATTCCCGCTCTTCTGGTACAGCGCGCCTGCATTATTGAAAAAATGGTTTGATACCGTGTTGCAATACGGCTGGGCGTTTGGTCCGGAAGGCGACAAAACAACCGGAAAAGAAATTGGCGTAGCCGTCTCCACTTACGGCTCCGAAGAATCGTATCAGCCAACCGGCTTCAACCGCTTCACTGTAGAAGAAATCTTGCGTCCGTTTGAAGCAACGGCTCATTTCATTAGCGCAACTTATCTGCCGCACTTTACCTTAAACGACGTATCCAATCTTACTGACGAACGTCTTGCACAAAGTAGTATCGACTACGTTCAGCATTTGAAAACAGTTAAGCCATTGGCAAATGTTCGATAAATCAGCATCAAAATAAACTATCTACTGATAGGTAAACAAAAGGAGAATACGCATCATGACATTTCAAAATAAAGTAGCCGTTATTACAGGCGGAAGCAGCGGTATTGGCAAGGCTGTTGCCATTGAACTCGTGAAGAAAGGGGCGAAGGTCGTTATTAATGGCCGTCGCGAACAAACCCTGGCAGATGCCGCAAAAGAAATCGATCCAACCGGACTGAATATCGCCTATGTCGCAGGCGACATTTCCAAACCTCAGATTGCAGAACGTCTGATTAGCGAAGCTATCGCACGCTTTGGCCGGGTTGATACCCTGGTCAACAATGCCGGTATTTTTCTGGCGAAGCCATTTACAGATTACACGGAAGAGGAATTTGAATCGGTATTGTCCACAAATGTAACTGGGTTCTTCCATATTACTCAACGTGTCTTGACGCAAATGCTGAAAGCTGGATCCGGGCACATTGTAAATATCACGGCAAGCGGCGCTTCCGAGCAGCCGATCAAAGACGTGCCGTCGGCTCTTGCAGCATTGACCAAAGGAGGCTTGGCGACGGTGTCCAAGTCCCTTGCGATTGAATATGCGGACAAAGGGATTCGCGTCAATGCGGTTGCGCCAGGCGTTATTAAAACTCCTATGCATGCACCTGAAACCCATGATTTCTTGGCTCAGCTGCACCCAATGAAACGTATGGGCGAGGTTCAAGAGATTGTAGACGCTATTCTGTACCTGGAAGCTGCCCAATTTGTTACGGGCGAGGTTCTACATGTGGACGGCGGTCAAAGCGCAGGCAAGTGGTAAACGGGGAAGAATGCGTTCTTCGTGTCTATCCGAGAACCATAAATCTCAAAAGGAGATGATGTTCATGCTATACGAACTGCGGATCTATGATGTGGTTCCCGGTCAACTGCATGCGCTGCTGGACCGGTTCCAAAACCATACAATCGGATTTTTTAATAAGCATGGGATGCTGGTACCGCATTTTTGGGTCGATGCTGACGAATCGAAGAACCGGTTATACTACATTTTGGAGCACCCGGATATGGCTTCGCGCGAACGGAACTTCCAAGCCTTCATGGAGGATCCCGAATGGCTGGCCATTGTCGAGAAAACCGAAGTAAATGGTCCTCTGCACGAGAAAATTGAAGAGATTTTTATGAATAACGCGCCTTTTATCCAATCCGCGTAAGGATGTTAAAATTTTTATGCTATCTGCTATCTCTTTTCGGGATAGCAGATAGCATTTTTCTGTATTATTCGTGAAGTCTAGATGGTTGTATACTTGAAGTAAGCAAAGCTGATCAATTAAGAAGGAGTGAATCCCGATGCAAATGACTCTGCACACGGCTCTATGCGAACAATTCGGAATCCGGTATCCGCTCTTTCTGGCCGGCATGGCAGGCGGGCCTTCGACACCAGAATTGACGGCAGCCGTCTCCGAGGCGGGAGGGCTTGGCACTTTAGGGGCAGCTTACATGGCGCCGGAGGATATTCGGATAGCTATCCGCAGCATCAGAGAATTAACCGCGGCACCTTTTGGAGTGAATTTGTTTGTGAATCAGCCTGCAGATCATAACAAGCGGACTCGAGAGGTTCAGGACAAGCTTAACGCGTTCCGGGAGCAGCTGGGAATTCCCGATTCAGAAGGTAACGAAATTCATTCGCCTGATTGGTTCGAAAGACAATTCGAAGTGCTGATGGAAGAGAAGGTTCCCGTTATCAGCACGGCATTTGGCGTATTGCCGGAACCGCAGATGCAGAAGGCGAAATCGTCCGGCATCAAGATTGTAGCCATGGTAACCACGGTGAGGGAAGCGCTGCTTGCCGAAGAGAAGGGCTGTGATGCGGTCGTAGCGCAAGGAAGCGAAGCCGGCGGCCATCGCGGAACCTTTGGCGTAGATGTGCATCCAATGGGAGCGAATATCGGTACGATGGCTCTTGTTCCGCAGATTGCGGATCGCGTATCCATTCCCGTTATTGCAGCGGGAGGCATTATGGATGGGCGAGGGCTTGCAGCCGCACTTGTTCTTGGCGCGCAAGGCGTGCAGCTGGGAACCCGCTTCCTGACGTCGCTTGAAGCCGGAACAAACGCGGCGTACCGGACGGCCTTGCTCGCTAGTAACGAGGAAAGTACGGTGATTACCGATGCGTTCTCCGGAAGGCCCGCACGGGGCATTAAAAATGGCTTTGTCCAGCAATGGGAGGCAGGCGGTATTCCTCCGCTGCCATTCCCGACGCAGAATACCGCCACACGCGATATTCGCAATGCGGCAAGCAAGCAGCAGAAGGCGGATTACTTATCCTTATGGGCAGGTCAGGGAACACGGATGCTAACTGACGGTCAATCCGCCCGACAAATTGTAGAAGAGATCATAAGTCAGGCAGCCGCATTAACGAAATAGACGAGCCCATTTAATTAAAATGGGCTCGCATTTCCGAGATAAACGTGGATAATGCCGGTGTCATTAAAGCATCCTTTCGCCGAATGAATACCGTTGAGACGAGCGCGTGTTTGCTTGGAATCTTATGCGTGCGAATTTGTCCTTGCTGCTCCTGTTCGGTGACGATTGAGCGAGGCAATAAAGAAATGCCGAGACCTGCGCTCACACAGCCGATAATCGTCTCAAGCGAACCGAATTCCATGAGCTTGACGGGTACAATGCCTTCATCTTGAAGCAATTGATTGAATTTTGCCCTGTAGGAGCATCCGTTTTGAAAAACAAGCAGCGTCCTTGATTGAACTTCGTGAATGCTGTTAATAGGCGGGTGGGAGGCTGTTGTGACAAGGACCAGCTCCTCGTCAGTCACATTTTCCTGCTCCAATTCGGGATGATCGACCGGTCCGGCCACAAAGGCTCCATTCAGTTCATAATGAAGAACGCCATGAATGTGACGCTCCGTTGGACCCGTAACAAGATTGAAATCTACTGCCGGATAATCGGCATGGTATTTGGCAAGGAGAACGGGCAGCCGGACGGCAGCGGTCGTTTCCATCGATCCGATAGACAAAGGTCCTGTCGGAACCTTGGAATCAACCACAGCAGACCTGGCTTCCTGAATGACGTGCAGGATTTTTTCCGCATAAGAGACTAGAATTTGCCCGGAGGGAGTCAAGGTAATCCCCCGGTTGTGACGATAAAAGAGTTGAGTCTGCAAATCAGCTTCCAGCTGCTGAATTTTGTGAGTCACGTTTGATTGGGCAAAATTCAATTTTTGAGCCGCTTTGGAGATGCTTCCTTCTTTAGCGGTTGCAGAAAATACTTTGAGTAATTGAATGTCCATCGGAGCCTCCAACGTATTATCATGTCTTTAATATCTGAAAAAATGATATCTAGTATTAATATATTTCAAAATTGATGATAACAAAATTATAGCATCATGAACAGGCTAGACAAAGAAAGAAGGAGCATTTATGAGAAAACACACCTGGATCGTACTCTCCGGAGGTGTAGCGGCCATGATGGTTGCCATGGGGATCGGACGGTTTGCTTTTACCCCGATTCTGCCCATTATGATGGATCATCATCTGTTTTCAACAACAGGTGCCGGCTATCTGGCTTCGAGCAATTATCTGGGCTATTTAATCGGCGCATTTATCTTGACGTTCATTCAGGTTAAGAACCGCTCGCTGCTATTGTTTGCAGGGTTATTCATTAGTATAGGGACTACCTGGTGCATGGGGGAATTCCACAGTCTGGATGCGTGGTTACTGCTTCGGTTCTGCTCGGGGCTGGCAAGCGCATCGGTGTTTGTTATCGTCACAAGCATCGTAACGGAGCGTTTGTCTGCCCTGCAGGCAGGGGTTTTCTACGGAGGGGTAGGAGCCGGGATCCTGCTGACGGGGATTACTGTCCCGCTGCTGGCCCACAGCAGTGAATGGATCGGAATCTGGAAGGGATTAGGCTTGATCAGTCTCGTCTTAGGCATGGCAGCCTGGTACTCATTAGGGGGGAGAAATACCGGAGCGGTAAAGGCAAACCCTTCGAATAATCCATCTCATTCCTCGTTCCGTCGGATTTTGGTCTGTTTGACGATTGCCTATGGCTTGGAAGGCTTGGGATACATCGTGACGGGAACCTACCTTGTAGCGTACGCTAAGAGCGTATCGAACATCCCGAACATGACATCGCTCAGTTGGATGCTTGTTGGAGCTGCAGCGATACCTTCTTGCATCATATGGTCGATGATTGCAGCACGGTGGGGGAAAAAGCGGACGTTGTCCCTTGCGATGGCCATCCAAGCCATTGGAATTGCCGTTCCGGTACTTATTCCGAATACGGCGGCCATATTTGCCGGCGCTATCTTGTTTGGGGCCACTTTTATGGGGATTACCATGCTTTTTGTTGCTTATGCAAAAGATCTGTTTCCTCAGAATAACCGGAAAATCATTGGCATGCTGACTACGTTTTTTGGCTTAGGGCAAATCATCGGCCCGCTTATTGCCGGCCGCTTGATCTCTGGCAACGGAAGCTATCTCTCGGCATTAATCGGAGCCGCGCTTATCGTCCTCGTGGGGGCATTAAGCTTGCCGATTGGGATCGGCCGTGCCGACCGGATTGCTGCTAATCCGTCGATATCCGATATTTCCCGATAAACACGAAATCTTCAAAGCCTAGAGCTTAACTGCGCTCTAGGCTTCTTTATTGTGCAGACCGGGCTGAATATTTTGAATCGCCGCATCCATACTATGGGAATGGGAATTCATTATGGTCATGATACCGTCCGGGAGGAGCCCTCATGAGGAGATTAAGAATCAGATCATCCGGTAAAACCTTCAATATTCTTAAATCCAAGAGCAGCATCCTCCAGGAAGATAACGATAAACCATTTGTTGCCGACATTGAGCAGAACGAGAGTTACATCAAAGAAACGTTTCAGAATTGTTATGACCTGGAATACAGAAGGATCAGAGCTCATCAGAACCTGCAATGGATTGTTGTATACATAGACAGCTTGATTGATAAATCCATGCTTGAAGAGCATGTATTAAAACCGTTGTTCAATCGCTCCACAGAGGATATTCCCGCAGATGTAGAAGAGTTAACCGGTCAATGGATTTCCGTTGGAATAACGATCAACTCCCATCAAATATCCGAAGTCGTCCGTAACCTCCTGCAAGGCTATGCGGCTATTCTAACGGCAGGCAGCAGCAGCGTCATCACGGTTGCGATTCCCGGAGTTGCAAAAAGAAGTTTGGAAGAGCCTTCCTCCGAGCCCGTTATCCGCGGATCGAAGGAGGGCTTTATCGAGCAGCTGTCAACCAACCTGGGGCTGGTCCGCGCGAGACTCAAAACCTCGAAATTAAAAACAGAAAGCATTACTCTAGGAGAGTTTTCAAATACGCAAATCGTCATGACTTACCTTGAGGGGATTGCCGACGAAACGGTGCTTGAGCAGGTAAGGAGCAGGTTGCGCTCCATACAAATAGATGGTGTTCTTGACTCGGGCTATATTGAGGAATTTATCGAGGATCAGCCCTATTCGCCATTTCCGCAGGTTAATAGCACGGAACGGCCGGACGTGGTTGCCGCTGAATTGCTGGAAGGCAAAGTAGCCGTTCTCGTAGACACGAGCCCATATGCCCTGATCGTTCCGATGACGTTCTGGACGGGGCTTCAAGCCAATGAGGATTATTATATCCGTTGGCCGATCGCTACGTTTATCCGGTGGATCAGGTTTCTTTTTATCCATTTTGCGATCTTTGCTCCTGCTCTGTATGTAGCGATTACGACCTTCCATCAGGAGATGATTCCCACGAATCTGGTGCTGAGCATTGCCGCTTCGAGGGAAGCTGTTCCTTTCCCCGCGATGATCGAAGCTTTAATGATGGAGGTTGTATTCGAGGCTTTGCTTGAAGCCGGCGTCCGGATGCCGAAACAAATCGGCCCAACAATCGGCATCGTAGGCGGTCTTGTTATTGGACAAGCAGCGGTGCAGGCCGGATTAATCTCTGCGCCGGTTGTCATTATCGTATCGCTTACGGGGATATCGACGTTTACAACCCCGCGATACAGCTTACGGAACGGGATCCGGCTGCTTCGATTTCCGATGCTGTTCATGGCGGGCACGCTAGGTTTATACGGCATTGTCTTGGGCTTTCTGGGTATTATGCTGCATGTGACCTCTCTCCGGTCCTTCGGCAAGCTTTATTTTTCCCCGGTCACGCCTATTGGGCTGGCCGCTTTCAAGGATGTTTTTATCCGGATTCCGATTCGGCTCAAATTTCGCTCGAAGTCCACTTCAAATCAAGAGGGTGGAGAATAGATGAGAACGCTGAAAGGTATTTTGCTTTTCATAGTTGTCTTTACCCTGAGCGGCTGCTGGGACCGGATGGAGATCAATGATATTGCCTTTGTAACGGGCACGGCCTTGGACGTGATGGAAGACGGCAGCTTGTTCTGCACCTTGCAGGTCGCAATACCCGGCTCGAAAGAAGGCGCCGGAGGAGGAGGGAAAGGAGAATCGGGCTCCTTTTATGTCATATCGGCTACGGGGAAAAGCGGTAACGAAATTCATAGGGCACTACAGAAAAAAAGCTCGCGCCAACTATTTTACTCCCATCGCAGCGTTGTGTTAATAAGCGAGCGATTGGCCAGACAAGGCATTCAGGATGCCTGCTTGATGTCTTTACCCATGATCCGAGAAATCGTTTGAAGACCTATGTGATGATCGTCAAAGGCGGAGAGGCGAGGCAGATTCTTGAATTGAACTATCCTTTAAAGCAGGTGCCGCTGGAGCTCGTAAACGAAATGCAAAGATCGGGGGATGATGTTGCCGTTACCCTGCGCGATTTCTTTATTGCGAATCAAAGCGAAGGGATCCAGCCCATCATTGGAGTATTGGAACTTGGAGATCACCTCGCCGATAAAAAGGAGCAGATCTTTAAGGCCGAAGGTACCGGCATCCTGAAGGATCTTAAGCTGGCTGGCATATTGGACGAGGAAGAAACCCTTTCTTTAATGTGGTTAATGAATGAATTCAAATTCGGCCGGATTACGGCCCAATTACCTCAGGACTACGGGGAGATTGGGGTTGTGCTGAACCATCCGACAAGCAAAATCATTACGCATACGGATCAAGACGCTGTCCGCTTCAACGTCACGCTGGAAGGGACGGGGACATTGGAAGAGAATAATTCCGCTCTGGATATAAGCGATCCAAACGAAATGGCAATTATAAAGCAAGCGATGGAAGACTCAGTCAAAAAGGAGGTTGAGCAGCTGTTATTTAAACTACAGAAGAAATATAAAGCGGATAGCGTGGGATTTGGCCAAGAATTATATAAGAACAATCCGGGTAAGTGGAAGGCAATTAAAAAGGAGTGGGATACACAGTTCCAGAACGCCAGCATAACCGTAGACGTCAATTTGACGGTTAATGGCGCCGGAATGGTTCATTCTACGCTTCAGCGTGAATAGGAGAATTATTCGATGATCTTGCAATTGATTATTTTTGTTCTAGTTGCGGTTGGCTGGACTCTGTATCAAATTCAACAAATAAAACAGCCGGGATCGGCTGTTTTATTTGTAAGTTTAATGGTTATCTGCGTGATTGCGGGATGCCTATGGATTGCAAATATACCGCTTCCTAGCTCAACAACCCCTATTAGATTCCTGTTCGAACCATTCGGAAGAATGATTATCCGGCAGCATTAATGCGCAGCTTTCCTAAAGCCTTTTCTGACCGTATCTATGGCAAGAAGGATAAGAGGCAAAACGAAATGCGTAAATAAGGCGTAACTGGGATACGTAAAGTTTAGATAGCTGCTGAGCTCTGTAGAGTAATTTTTAAACACGGTGACCGAACCAAGCACAGATAATATCGTTATGGGAATGACGATATCCCTGTAGTTTTTAGTGTTAAAAGTTTGGCTGATGCTAAGACATATCACAAATATGGTAATAGCGATTTTGATAAAACAGCTCATCACCCAGATGGCTACAGCCAAGGCTTCCAATCTCTCAAAGCTGCCTTTTATTCCGATATACTGGATGACGCTTAATACCGGAAATGCCAGCTTTTCCGTTAACGGGCCAAAGACCATAATGAGAGGCAGAAGTGTAATACATAGCAGCCCCGTGATAATGCTCAACGAAATAAGAGAAGCCTTGGCTGCTTTCTTCGGTTGATTCAAAAAGGGCAGAAGCCAACCTAATGTGAAAAATTGAGTGATGTAAGCAATGGGTAAGAAGCTCGCTTGAAAAACGGGGACAATTCCATTGCCGAGCACCGGACGCAGTCTCTCGGGATTGGATTCCGCCAGCATCAGGATAAGAAGGGGAATCAGCAATACGAGATTAAGCAAGGCAAGATATTCATTGCATCTTGCGATAGCTTCAATCCCCATATAGACCGCCATGCAGCAAAAGATCGCCAGTGTTAAACTGATTACGACAGAAGGAGTTCTCATAAGAAAAACCGTATTAATAAATTGGATATGCTGATTTAGGATGATGAAATCGAAATTAATCCAGACATAAATGAGATAACAGCTTAAAAGCTTCGCCGGCCATTTGCCAATGATTTGAGCGCTGTATTGGATAATGGTCATCCCCGGATAACGCTTCGACAAGGTGAGCATAACCCCTATATTTAACGCTCCAATCAAAATCGTGGGGAGAATCGTTATCCAAGCATCCTGTTTGGCCAGACTTGACATAAGGCCTGGAATAACAAGAATAACGGTAGGGGCTATAAAAGAAAACATTAATAGGCATAGTTGCGTTCCCGAGATTTTTTCTGCGGACTCCATTCGTTCACTCCTTCCTTACCCATTGGCTACAACCAAGTATTCCCATGAAAGCTTTGATAATACCGAAGATAGAAAGGAGCGATCCGTTTGATACATACCACCAAACGTGCTCTTAGGCGATTTTTACTGGAAAAGCAGCTTCTCCTCACGCCGCGAAGCAATAAGGATGTTGATCACGATCGGGTGCTGGACGTCATTCGCCGCTTGGAATGCTTGCAGATCGATCCGGTAGCTGCCGTCCGGGCGAATCAGCATTTGGTCATGTCCGCCCGATTGGCGGGCTATGAGCCTAGTCTTCTTAATGACCTATTAAGCGATTATAAGGTATTCGAATATTTTGCTAATGCAGCCTGCATCATTCCGATGGAGGATTACCCCTTATTCGAACCTACTCGGACAAGAATCCGCGAGCATACAGCTTCAGCCATTGAAGCCTTGCAGCCTGTTCCGGAGCAGGTAATGGACAAGCTTCGCCATGAAGGAGCTATGCCGGCCAGGGCTTTTGAATCGGATACCCGGGTACACGGTTATTGGGAGAATTCGAATGCGGCTGCCAAAACAAAAGCAACGTCGCATGCCATCAACCTATTAACCGATTCGGCGCATATCCGGATTGTCGGCAGGGAAGGCAATCAGAGATTATTTGATCTGACGAGCCGCAGCGTGCCGGCCGAGCTTCTTAAAGCTGCCGGAGAAATGGGGAGAGAAGAAGCGGAGCGGTCCATGCTATTCAAATATTTTCGCGCTTATCGAGTCTTTGAACCTTCCGATTCCCGCTTTGGCTGGTTAAGGTACAGTGCTGCTCAGCGTCGTGACGCGATCAAGCAATTTATCCAATCCGGCATCCTTGCAGAAGTTTCGGTGGAGGGTCTTAAGCATCCTTATTACGTGCTATCTTCCGATGCGGAACAGGTGCTGGCACACCATGATACGGCTGGCGAAGAACAAGATCAGGCTCTAGAACCGGAAGCATCGGAGATTACGTTCTTACCGCCGCTTGATAATTTGCTGTGGAGCCGAAAGCGGCTGGAGGACTTATTTCATTTCGAATACCGCTGGGAGATTTATACGCCCGCCGTTAAACGGAAGTATGGCTATTATGCGATGCCTATCCTTGCGGGGGACCGATTGATCGGCAGAATGGACCCTAGGCTCGACCGTAAAGAAAATGTGCTCAAGGTAGAGCTGCTGCATTTTGAGCCAGACGTTAAAGTATCTCCCGGGCTGCGCAAAAATGTGAAGAAGGCGTTAAAGGAGTTTGCAAAGGCTAACGGTGTAGTTAAGGTCGTATATCGTTAATGGCATTAATATAATGAGAGGCTATATATTCGGACACATTTTGTTGACATCTTCAAGACAACTTGGACGCAACTTCTAGACAATGCCGTAACAATTGGAAGTTACTCTTAAAGGTACAAACGTATATAGATTGGAGCCTCATAATGGACAAAACTAGAATACTCATCATCGAGGACGAGGAGGCAATTGCTGATCTGCTTGCTTATGGGCTAGGGCGTGAAGGCTTTGAGACTCGTATTGCCGGCACGGGCTCGGACGGGCTTCGGGAGCTTGAATTGTTCAAGCCTGACCTGTTGGTTCTAGATTGGATGCTGCCGGATAGAAGCGGTCTTGATATCTGCAAGCAGGTAACCGCTCAATATAACATTCCGATTCTTATGCTTACGGCCAGATCGGACATTACGGACAAAATCCTCGGACTCGAAGTAGGGGCAGACGATTATATTACGAAGCCTTTTGATCTTCGGGAAGTGGTTGTCAGGATTCGAACCATACTCCGCCGGCTCGCGCAGGCGCAAGCTCCAGTTAAGGAGGCAGCGCCATCGGTGATCGGGTTCCGGGACATCGTCGTTTCGAGAGCTGAGCGGCTTGTGACGAAGAAAGGCGAGGCCGTTGATTTAACGCCAAAAGAGTTTGATCTGCTGCTGGCGCTGCTTGGCGTGCGGGGCAGAATCTTCACGCGCGCCGAGCTGCTCGAGTCCGTGTGGGGGTATGATTTTCCCGGGGATATGCGGACTGTCGATACGCATATTCAACGGCTGCGCAAGAAGCTTGACGCGGCTGATCTGATTACAACGGTGTTTGGTATAGGCTACAAATTCGAGAAAAGGACGGAATGACCGTATGCTTATTATTCATACATTGCGGGCCAAGTTCGTCATCGGATTTTTCCTGATTTTTAGCCTTTCGTTCCTTTTGCTGAATGTCACTCTAAAAGAATATATCCGTAACAGCAACAAGAGTATTGTAACGTCGGATCTCATCGATCTTAAAAACAACGGCAATATTTATGTTACGCAAGCGTTTCTCATTAATCATTTTGCTAACAACGACTTATATTTCGGTCAAATGGCCGAGGAGATGGCTGGCGACCTTCACCGCGCCACTTCAAGCGATGTCAGTGCCTATACGGTAGACGGTATACTGCTGTATTCTACTGACTCAGCTAAATTTGCGGGTGGTTCCACCGATGATCTGAAGCTGGCGCTTCAAGGGAAGACGGCATATACCATTTCTTATAAAGGAAACGCCGGCTCCGTGCTCTATTCTTATCCAGTCGTTATTGATGGGGTAAAAGTAGGGATCCTTCGGTTTGCCAAAGACTTCTCTTCGCTTTATGAGCAGACCGGACGAATTCTTAACATCATCTTCTATCTCGCTCTTGCCATCTTTCTGGCGGCGTTTGTATTCTCCTACTTGTTGTCCCGGCATATCACGATTCCGCTCATCAAGCTGACTCATGCTTCTACGGAGGTTATAAGAGGTAATCGGAATGTCCGTCTCGCATTCAGGCGCAAGGACGAAATCGGGCGGCTGGCGGACAACTTCAACGACATGATTGAACGAATCGACAGCCAGATTGCGACCATTGGCCGGGACCGTGACAGACTGCAGTCGCTTATCGAGCAGGAGAAGCGCTTCTTCGATAACGTCACGCACGAGCTGAAGACGCCGCTCACGTCCATTCTCGGATACGCGGAGATCATCCGTGAGAACGGAGAGTCCGACCATACATTTTTTCAAAAAGGAATGACTCATATCGTAGACGAAAGCCGGCGGCTTCATGGCATGGTGCTGAACCTGCTTGAAGTGTCCCGGAGAAACGCCGTCAGGGCAGAAGCGGAGCCGGTCGATACAGGAGTGTTGCTTCGCGATCTATGCGATGCCATGACGATTCGCGCCAAACGTTATAAGAAGAGTATCTTCTTGGAAGCGGAGAGCGAGCTTGTTGTTCTAGGAGAAGCGGACAGACTGCGGCAATTGTTTATCAATTTGCTTGATAATGCGATTAAATACAGCGCGCCGCTGGCGAAGATTCTGGTTACCGGAGAGAAAGACCCGAAGGGAGAGACACTCCGCTTCACGATCAGTAATCCAGGAGAGTCGTTGTCGGTTGATCAGGTAGCCAGCGTATTCGAGCCCTTTTATTCCGGCGACAGGACATTTAAGGAAGAAGGAAGCGTGGGCTTAGGCCTAAGCATCGTAAAATCCATTGTTGATGACCATAGCGGAACCATTCGGATGGAGAGCTGCGAAGGACGGACAACCGTATATGTTGAGCTTCCCGCCGCTGGCAGTAAGGGAGGCGGGGATTAATGCATAGCAAGAATAAACGGATCACACATCTTCTTCTTTTCTTGGTTTTGATGGCGCTGATCATTATAGCTTCCGGCTGCATGGGAAATCCCCGTTCAGAGACGATCGTTATTCCGGAGTCGGAAGGCGGGCAGCCGGCGGTTGGAGCAAGTGTCGGCAAGGTGTTCCAGGTGAAGACGATTTTCCCCCTGGAGGAATGGTCTGACAAGTTTGAGGTTCTTGGTTGGACCAACGAAGAGAATCTCGTCGGTTATTATAGGGGGAGTCTTCCTTCCGGTTCTACGTATGACGGCCTGCAATTGATCGCAGCGCCATATGATCGGCTTAAACAGCTTACAGCAAGCTTGAATGCCGGAAAGGATCTGTTTAGCCTATCGCCGGACGGCAAGCTGCTAGCTGGGCTCTCAGAGTCCGGGGATGGCTATTCGTTGATTCTGTTATCCGTAGACGGAAGGACAAGCAAGTCTATTTCCGAGCCTATGGAAAAGCAGCGGCGGCTGCTTTCCCAAACTCTGCAATGGTCAGGCAATAGCCGATATCTCTCGTACCTTGTACTGGGAGACGACAGTGATCCGTTGAGCCTTGTTGAATATGACATCCAGCAGGGTACCTCTAAGCAGCTGCCTTTGCAGGGCATCTCCGATATAAAGAATATCGTGTCTGCCGAGTTGTCCGAAGACGGCAATCGTTTATTAATCGATAATGGCAGGCTGGTCACGATGGCCAGCCTGAACGAAGACGGCCGATTCGTCGTGCAATACGACCATCCTTCCGGTGCGAACGGCAGTACTTGGGTGGATGCCAACCGTTTTATATTCCTGGGTGCCGACGGCACCTTATTCCAGTACGACAATCGAAACGGAGAGTTATCTGTATTGCTGGAGAAGATCGTCAGCTACAGTCTGTCGCCGGACCGAGAGACGATCGCTTATACGCAAAGCGAAGGCGATATCATCTATGTAGGCAAGCTGCAAGGCAACAACCTTTTGTCCCAAACGGCTGTCTATCAAGGTTTTGTACCTTCCCTCATGAATTGGAGCTTAAGCCGTGGCAAGCTTCTGGTTGTTGGCAGCAAGCCATTCGCCCGAGCGGCGGCGGAAGCGAGTGCGCCGGCTCCCGAATCCGAGCGGGAGGGCCTGCAAGACTTGCATGCTTTTATTATCGAATTCGAGGACAAGTAAAACGGCATATAGTTGCACGCTTATGCGGCAGGTTGGACGAGAACTCGTCTAGCCTGCCGTATTTTTTTTGAAAGTCGGAGACATTTTGTACGCAAAATGATGAAGGCTTGGAGACATCTGTTTAATATACTTGGATCAAATGTCCGGCAGGACGGACTACGAAGTAAAAAAGGAGAATTTCGCATGAGAAAATATACACCCGGCATCATGGCAAGCTAAACGGAGGAGTCCGGAGTATTTACTCTGAGAGATGGTGGATCCCGGCGGGCATAAGGCCCGTTTCGACTCCGCATCCTTTATGGCCTTATGAAGCAGGTGAAGCTTTTGTTTGACGAGAATATCGTCTCCACGAATGGGCGTGTGGTGAACGCATACTTTCACAGTGCACAAATTAATATTTCACGGGACAGAAAACAGCCGAAGCTGTTGCGAATCTTATTCAGAACAAAGCGATGACTTACCTTAACGAATAACTCCATATGAAAAGGAATGAAAGAGATGAAAAAGATGGGACTTATTATACTTACCGTTTCGTTAATCGTGCTCGTTATGGCGGCTTGCAGCAATAACAGAAGCATGGAAGCAGACGATGAGGCGACTCAAGAGCCAGGCAAGACTACTATTCCGTCCGGAACAACGGCAAGTACAAATCCGGATGGAGATGCATCCGGCGGAGATCAGAAATTGATTACGTTCTCGGTTTTCTGGCCGAACGAGCAATATGAACAGGCTGTTAAATCATACGAAGCGGCTCATCCGAATATCAAGATCAAGCTGCAGTATGGATTAAGCGAACCTTACAGCGACGAAGGGGGAGGAGAGCAAACGGACGCCGACATTGAAAAGTTCACGACAACAACCAATGCGGCGATGCTGGCCGGCAAGGGCCCGGATCTGGTTGATCTCCGTTATTTGGCTGCTGACGATTACGAGAGGCATCACTTGCTCGAGGACTTATCGGCAAAAATGGAAGAGGACCATGCGTTTCGCAAGACGGATTATTTCACGAATGTATTAAGTAACGGACAAGCAGGGAAGAGTTTGTACAGTCTTCCGCTATCCTTCAGCTTAAGCGGAATGGTTGGAGATCGCAGCGCAATTGCCGCAACCGGCGTAAAGTTCGACGACAAATCCTGGACTTGGGATGATTTCATGGCTGTGGGCAAGGAGCTGGTTAACGCGAACGGAAAATATAAGGCGGCTATTGTCAGCGGGGAAGGTCTTCTGGTTGGCGGGACCGATTATTTCGTGCGCAGCCTGGTTGCGGATAACTACGGCAGATTTGTTGATGAGACTAACCGCAAGGCAAGCTTTGATACACCGGATTTCATCGGTCTATTGAAACAAATGAAAAGCATGTTTGACGATGGAATCGTCAGCACGTCGGATAGGGGATATTTTACGAATGTCAGCATCTTGTCTCCGGAAGATTATTTAACAACATTAAATGTATTCGGTAAAGATACGGCATTTTACATCAAACCTCATGCCGGTCAAGAGGCGGCGGGCACTTCCTATGAAACAAGGTCCGATATTGGAATAAACGCAAATTCCAAAGCGAAGGATGCAGCCTGGGATTTCCTGAAATACTTGATGGACCACACGACCATAGGCCTTCCCATCAATAAGGAACGCTTCGCTGACGCGTTACAAGTTCTGAAGAAGCAAGGAACGATTACTCCGCCAACCGTTGGTTCGCAGCATAGCGAATCCTTTAAGGTGGACGAGGCACAACTAGACCGGCTTGAAAGCTTTGCAGACGCCGCTTCCCGCAAGAAGAATACGTCCGGAAAGGTGCTGGATATCGTATCCGCCAATACGGCTGCCTTCTTCGCGGGTCAGAAATCCGCGAACGACGTAGCGAAGCTGATTCAAAACAAAGCAATGACGGTCCTAAATGAATAGCAGAGGATTAAAGAGATGGAGAGGGGAAGGCATGGTGGCTATGCTTTTCCTTGGGCCAAGCTTAGTCGGATTTTCCGTGTTCTACCTTATTCCGTTTCTGCTAGGGATCTATGAGTCCTTTACTGACGGTGCGCTTGGTGGTCATCTAGTAGGCTTTAGCAATTATTCGGCACTTCTGCATAGCGCTTCTTTCCGCAAGGCAGCCGGCAATACGATGCTGTTTACCGCGGTTGGTGTACCGCTGCTGATCATGCTGTCCTTAACGCTTGCGCTCCTTCTTAATAGGCGGATATTCCTGCGCAGCACTTTGCGTACGTCGTTTATGCTCCCGCTTGTTGTGCCGGTAGCGTCCGTCGTGACGGTCTGGCAAATCTTTTTCGACTGGAACGGAACCTTGAATGCATGGGTGCACGCCTGCGGAATGGACCGGATCGATTGGATGCAGTCGAATTGGTCCATGAGTATCGTTATCGTGATGTATGTATGGAAGAACATCGGCTACGATATGATCCTATTGCTGGCCGGACTGCAATCCATACCGAAGGATTATTACGAGACCGCATCGCTTGAAGGCGCCGGCCGTTTCCATCAATTTCGCCATATTACGCTTGTTTATTTGACGCCAACCTTATTCTTTGTGCTGCTCATCTCGATCATTAACTCGTTCAAAGTATTTCGGGAGACGTATTTGCTGGCAGGAGATTATCCGTATGACCGGTTATATATGCTGCAGCATTACATGAATAACATGTTTTTCGAGCTGGATGTCCAAAAGCTGACGGCTGCCGCGACAATGATGGTCGCCTGCATCGTGCTCTTGACCTCGGGACTGCTTCGCGCTGAACGCCGGTTCAGGGAGCAAACGGAGTAGAGGAAGGGGAAGCAATGAATATTAGAGTATCCGGGCTTGTATTAACGGCGATTCTTGCCGTATTTGCAGCTGTCATGCTGTTCCCGATTGGGCTTACGCTTGTAAGCTCCTTGATGACGGAAGCGGAACTTAACCAAAATTACGATTTAATCGGACAAATGGTGGATACGGCCAGAGGCGGCAAAGATGCTTTCGTTAATCTGAAGCTGCTGCCAGATTGGCTGTCGTTTGAACAATACGCGAAGGTATTGATCCTGAGCCCGAAGTTTCTTAGTATGTTCTGGAATTCAGCCGGGCTGGTAGGGCCAATTGCGATTGGTCAGATATTCGTTGGCTCGCTGGCGGCATACGCTTTCGCTAAACTCCGGTTTCCGGGAAGGGATAAGCTGTTTCTCGTCTATTTGATGACGATGCTTATGCCTTTCCAGGTTACTCTGGTCCCGAATTATCTTGTTATCGATAAGCTGGGGCTAATGAACAACCCTTCGGCAATTGTATTGCCTGGCATATTCGGGGCGTTTGGAGTGTTTATGATGCGGCAATTTATGGCCCATATTCCTTATGCGCTTTCGGAAGCTGCCAAAGTCGATGGAGCAGGTCCGTTTACTATTTTCTGGCGGGTTATCCTTCCTCTGGCCAAACCGGGTCTTGCCGCGCTTGCGGTATTGCTGTTTGTCGACTACTGGAACATGATTGAGCAGCCGCTTATTTTCTTGCAGGATGCTGCCAAGCAGCCTTTATCGCTCTATTTGGCGCAAATCAACCAATCGGAACGCGGGGCCGGGTTTGCCGCTTCCGCGTTGTACATGGCCCCGATGGTGCTCTTGTTCCTGTACGCGGAGTCTTATTTCGTGGCAGGGATTCAACACTCGGGCATAAAAGGATAATCTCAGGAGTGAATGCAATGGATGAAAGAAAGCCCGGTTCCGGTAAACGCAAGCTGCGACTGCTGGCCAGTCTATTCCTGATTCTGCTCGCGGTATGTACCCTTGCGGGAAATACGATACGGAACATGTCTTTGCAGAAGGTCTATACGCAAACCGCATCAAAAGGATCGGTCACGCACGAATTCGAAGGCAATGCAACTGTTCTGCCCGAACAAACGCAAGACCTGACGAATCCGGCAGGCTGGAAGGTGATGAAGGTGCTTGTTAAACAAGGCGATAAAGTTGCCAAAGGCCAGAAGTTGATCGAGTATGACGGCAGCGAAGCGATGCTGCAGCTCGAGGATATGAAGACAAGTCTCAAAAAACAGCAGCTATCCATGAATCAACTGCATACGGATTACATTACAGCGGTAACCCAAGGAGACGAGAGCACACTCTCTGCCGCAATGGTTGCGCTTGAATCCGCCGAGCTCGACATTGCCTCGCAGGAGAATCATATTCAGCGCCTTCAAAAGAACATTGCGGACAGCCAATCGATCTCCGCGCCTTTTGCGGGTATCGTAACCGAGGTTAATGCACTGGCTGGTTCAGGTCCCGGCGGAGGTCCGGACGTTACGCTAGCCAATGCTTCCAAAGGCTTCAAGATCCAGCTGCAGGTTCCGGGAGATATATCCCGTCTGCTGGAAATCGGAGAAGCCTTGAATCAAATTACGTTAACGGGCAAGGACAGTGGACAGCTTTCAGGTACAATAATGACAATCGATAATAATATGAATGGCACAGTGGACAATACGTTAGACAGCGGTACATCTCACTCAAACGATACTCACTTTATCCCAAGCAGCGTAACGGTTCTGCTCAAGGACAATAAGCTGATTGGCGGCGAACGGGTACAGGTGAAGATTGTGAAGAGTAACAGCGAGGCTATCCTTACGCTGCCGAACGAAGCCGTGCATCAGGATGAACGCGGAGCCTATGTATTTACGGTAGAAAGCAAGGAAGGACCACTCGGAAATGCCTATTATGCCGTGAAGACTCCCGTTAAGGTAACTGACACCAATGCATATGTGACGGCTGTTACGGAAGGGCTGTTCGAGGAACAGGAGGTCATCGTGAGCAGTACGGGTTACCTCATAGACGGGGTGCGCGTTAGAAAGTAACAGGAAAAAAGCCGCGGTTTCCGCGGCTTTTTCCTGTTACTTCATCAAAGTTATAAATCAAGTCCAATCATGGATTGTGCAATAGTAGGGGTATCCGTAATCAGGCCGTCCACCTGAAATTTAAGCATTTCCTTCAAGTTGTGACGACCGTTCACCGTCCACACCCATACCTCTCGTCCGGAAGCATGCGCTCGGTCGACGAGCTGCTTCGTTACCATAACCTGTTCAACCGTATAGAAATCAACGTCTAACGAGGAGAGATTACCAACGGCGAAATACATGATTTGCCCAATCCGGATATCCGGGGACAGCTCTCGAATTTGCCGCAGCATGGTGCTGTCAAACGACTGGATATACACGTCTTTTTCCATTTCATTGGCATGGATCAGCCGAATAACTTCCCGCACGAGCGGTTCGCTTGCCCCATGGGGTTTCAAATCAAGCAGCAGCTTGATCCGTCCCTTTGCCTCCGTCAATACCTGCTCAAGCGTAGCAACAGGGATAGGAACACCTTCTGCATCCTGACCGATGGACAGCTTGCTTATTTCCTCGTAAGTTAGTTCATTAACGGATTTGTTTACACCGGCCATCCGGTTGAGAGTAGCGTCATGATTTAATACGGCGATGTTGTCTTTGGTCAACTGAATGTCGATTTCTACCGATTGAATGCCCTTATTAATGGCGCTTTGAATGCCAGGCAGCGAATTTTCGGGAGCACTCTCCGTGTCGCCGCGATGTGCGGAGATAAGGACGCTCCATTTAGCGTAGACCAGATGACTGCTCGCTTTTAGGCCAACGAATAAGGCAAGGCTTACATAAACAACGGCTAATAATGCGAATAATGTCCGTTTGTGAGCGAAACGCTTCATCATACTGGACAGAGCATCTTCAAATCGTCCGAGAGTGCTGCGATACAGCTTCAAATTATCCTGTAAATACTGCCCATTTTCCCGTTTGAGCACGTAGAATAACCGGGTCAGCACGATTATGTTGAGAGGCATGATCGCCAGCGTCAGCATGTACGTAAAAATGGTGGACAGCGTCAAGGAATAATGATCGGAGAACGCCTTCAGCACATTGTGATTAAGCCAATGAGGCAGGAAGGAAACCGACGAAAGCGTCGCAAAGCCTGTACCAATAACAAGCGCATTTATTAAAAATAAAGAGGTGAGCACCTTGAAATGCTTGCCTCTTGTCAGATCGAGACTGCTCCGGATAGCGCGGCTGATGGTATGCCCTTCAAGGACGATATAATGCAGCACGAAAACCCATCGAAGCACCAAATAGACGGCTGCAACCAAGATAAGCAAGTAGACAACGGACATCGCGACGGACAGGTTCATGACGCTGCGCTCCAGTACAATCGGAAGATTAAACAGCGCGTAGAATGATTCCGACATCGGCGAGTCGACGAACGGGATCAGCACGAGCAGCAAGACAAGCAGCTGTACGGTACCAAAGCCTAATAGGCTTGGCGTCTGCCGAAGCGCGGTAAACAGGGCGTCCATGATGGCGATCCGTTTGCCGAAATAGCGTTGTTGAACCAGGATAATAAGAACGCACAGCTCGATAAATATCGCAAAAGAAGCGACAAGCGCAATGACGGTAAGTCCAACCATACTCTGCCAGCTTAAGCCGAGCTGAACGATATCATCGTTCATAAGCGAACCGGACCCAATAACGGTCAGGATACGGCTGAAAATTAACGTAATAATGGGGATAATGATAACGCTGGTTACCAGCATAAATAAATATTCAAATAATAATAGCTGCGGATACGCTGCGCGGAAGTCGCGAATGCTTCTACTGAGCAGCTTGAACATGAGAGTCATCCTTTCTTGGCGGTTCATCATAGTTGGGGTAGCTGCATTAACTTACCATACCGTAACAACAGTGACAATACCAGACTAGCTTAAGGGGTATTATTGACAGAGGTAAATATATCCAATATAATTCGAATAACTTGAATATTCAGATTAATGGCAACGAAGAGAAGAGTACCATCGTGATGTCTTGTACAGAGAGCCCCGGTTTGCTGAGAAGGGGTAAAGAATAAGGATGGGAACATGGCCTCTGAGCTGCGCACCGAACCCCAAGTGGTTGTAGACTGCGCCGGAACCCGCACCCGTTATCGTGCTAGAGTATAAACGCGGCTGCGTCGTACTTGAAGAGGTTAATGCCGCGAGGCATTAATAAAATTGGGTGGTAACACGTGAGGATAACTCTCGTCCCTTCGGGATGGGAGTTTTTTTGTTTTTCAATTTTTAAAACTTTAAGTAGGAGGGAATATCATGAACCCTATTTTTATCGGCGGCGCATGGCCTTATGCGAATGGATCGCTGCATCTGGGGCGGCTCGCGAGTTTGCTGCCGGGTGATGTGCTGGCCCGCTATTTTCGGGCAAAAGGCAATCCCGTTTTGTATGTTTCGGGCAGTGACTGCCATGGCACGCCGGTTGCTGTACAAGCGCTGCAAGAAGGCGTATCGCCGGGGGATATAGCTGACCGTTATCATCAGGAATTTACGGATTGCTTTCAGAAGCTGGGATTTACGTACAATCTGTATACGCGCACGGACCAGGAGTTTCACCATAAGGTTGTAAAAGAGCTGTTTATAAGCTTATTGGAGAACGGGTATCTGTACAAGAAAACGATCCAGCAAACCTACTGCGAGACGGACCGGAGATTTTTGCCAGACCGTTACGTTGAAGGGACTTGCCCGGTTTGCGGAAACCGGGCGAGGGGAGATCAATGCGATTATTGCTCAACTTTATTGGATCCAGCCGACCTGACGGATAAGACCTGCAAGATTTGCGGCAATCCCCCGGTTGAACGTCCTACCGAGCATTATTATATTTCGCTTTCCCTCTTCCAGGATGTCCTGTCGGAGTATGTAGACCATGCTGACGGCTGGAAAGACAACGCGGTCCAAATAACGAAAAGATATTTGAGAGAAGGGCTGAAAGACCGTGCGGTTACGAGGGATTTAACCTGGGGAGTAGATGTTCCCGTAAAAGGCTTCGAGGATAAAAAAATCTATGTCTGGATTGAAGCCGTCAGCGGTTATTTGTCGGCAAGCAAGCAGTGGGCCGCGGAAACGGGTGGCAGCTGGGAATTATTTTGGCAAGAGGGCAAGCATCAGTTAACGGCTTATTACGTGCACGGCAAAGACAATGTACCTTTTCATACGGTTATTTGGCCGGCATTATTGTTGGGCGCCCGCGGTCTGCATCTTCCCGACCGGATTATCTCCTGCGAATACATGACCTTGGAAGGAAAGAAGTTCTCCACGAGCAACAACTGGGCAGTCTGGGTACCGGACATTCTAAGTCGCTATCAGCCGGATTCCATTCGTTACTTTCTGATTGCCAACGGTCCAGAGAACCGGGATACGGACTTTTCTTGGCGGGAATTCATTCATAGCCATAACGGAGAATTGCTTGGCGCATTCGGGAATTTAGTCAATCGAACGTTGTCTTTTATCGATAAATCGTTTGAAGGACTTATCCCGGAGGGTAATCTAAACGATGAATGGAAGCAGACGATCGACGACTGTTATACTAGAAGCGGAGCATTAATAGAAGAAGGGCATCTGAAAGAAGCTATTGAGCATATATTCGCTTCTGTGCGCCGGGCCAATAAGTATTTCGACGAACGGAAGCCTTGGCTCCAGATCAAAGAAGATAAAGCGGCATGCGGGAATACGCTTCATGCATCCGTTCAGATCATCGCCAATCTGTCTCGATTATTAAATCCGTTTATTCCGTTTGCCTGCGAAGAAATAAGAAAATTCCTGACGCTTGACCAACCGGGTTGGACGTTTACTTCCGTTCCCGCCAACCGCAAAATCAGGAATTTGAAAATCTTGTTTGAACGGATTGACGTTAGCCGGATTGAGGAAGAATCAAATCTGTTAGCGAAGCAGCATGAAATGAAAAAGAATCAATAAACCAATACTATCTTGCAACTGTAGACAAAGGGGGATGTCGATGGATCGAGGTAACCGGACGGTACCATTTGGTCACGTAGAAGAGCTGGACACTCGCAAGGGAACGCTCGTGTATTATGACACGTTCCAGGATGTGTCGGACCAGCAGCTGGTACATGCGGCAGCGCTCGCAAAGGCAAGATCTTTTGTCAAGCTCGTGCTCTATCCGCTACACGAAGAAACGGCAAAACGCATGTGGAAACGTCCTGTCGAGCCTTATTACAAGCGGGAGGATTTCCTGTTCGGCTGGCGTAGGGAACATGGGGACGAAGGAATGATTGTGGTTGAAAATTGGGAAGGGAAGCGCAAAAAATATACGCCTATCGAAGCGGCTATCCGTCATCTGATGGAGGCTTATCCGCCGCCGCTCTTCCTGTACGTTTCGCCGGAGACGGCTAACGCATTTGCTTCGTATCATTCGTTCGAGGAATGGATCGGCAAGATCCGCTTGATCATCACGGAACCTCCTCCGGATGCACATCCGAATCTGACCAAGTTTAGACATCGTTGGGATGTAGGCTAGTACAGTATTAATCTCGTAGAAGCAGCTGCCAAGCATTGGCGGCTGCTTTTGTTATGTATACCGCTCCAAAGATAAGGACACGCATAATTTTCCTCGCATTGGTAAAACCTGAGAAAGCAAAAAGTCAGATTACGGGGATAAGCAGGTGATGGAATGCCACCAAGAAAAGTCAGAAGATTAGATGCCAAGCTGCTTATGCCAAGCCCAAGCAAAACGATGGATAAATACAAGGGACAACAAGTATCCGGCAGCTTAGGCGACACTATTGCTTTTTTAGACGGGATATTGGGTATTAACGAAGATTTTACGGTCCGTAAATTCAATGTATTTGGCCAGTTTCCCGCTGCCATTATGTTTTTCTCCTGTATGGTCAATCAAGACAGCGTCAATTCGGACATTATGAAAGCATTGATGTATACGCCGCCGCATCTTATTGGGAGAACGATCGAGACTAATCAGTTATCCGACGTGATCATGAACGACTCTCTCTATCACAGCAAAAGCAGTTTACAGGGCGAATTAACGGCACTCGTAGATTGTATTTTGCGTGGGGATACGGTCATTGCCGTTGATGGGATGAAGGAATCCATCATCATTACGACGCGATCCGTTGAAAAACGTTCCATTGAACAGCCTGCAACCGAGCAGGTAATCAGAGGGCCTCGCGAAGGCTTCATAGAGCCGCTTGGCACCAATATCTCTTTAATTCGATACCGGCTCCAGTCACCGGATCTCCGCATACAGACCATGGAGATTGGCCGTAGAACCAAATCAAAGGTTGCCGTCTGTTATATGGATGGTATTACTAATCCGGCATTAGTGGAAGAGGTTCATAAACGTCTTTCCAAAATCGATATCGATACGGTGCTGGATTCGGGCTATCTGGAACAGTTTATCGAAGACAATCATTATTCTCCGTTCCCTCAGGTTCAATATACCGAACGGCCTGACAAAGTGGTTGCCAATCTGGCTGAAGGAAGGGTCTCTATTCTGGTAGACGGTTCACCTTTGGCGTTGGTCGTGCCTACGGTGTTTAACCAGTTCTATCAGACGGTAGAGGATTATACGGAACGATTCCTTCTGATGAGCTCGATCCGGCTGGCCAGGTTGATCGCTCTCGTCTTCTCGTTGGTTTTTCCGGCTTTGTACGTCTCGATTATCTCCTACAATCCGGAGCTCATTCCGACCGACTTTGCGGTTGCCGTAGCGGGGGGAAGAGCGGGGGTGCCGTTTCCGGCTGTTATTGAAGTCATCATAATCGAGATCTCCATGGAAGTACTTAGGGAGGCCACGATCCGATTACCGCAGCAAGTCGGCGGAGCACTCTCGATTGTTGGCGTGTTAGTTGTTGGCCAAGCAGCCGTAGCGGCCGGATTTGCGAGTCCTATTACGGTTGTTATTATCGCCTTAACGACAATTGGATCATTTGCTACACCGGCATATAATGCGGCGCTAGCGCTTCGGCTGCTTCGTTTTCCGCTCATTATATTAGCCGGGACCTTTGGGCTTTACGGGGTAATGATCGGACTAATCCTGATTGCGAATCATCTCCTGTCCCTGAAATCTTTTGGCGTTCCATACCTTAGCCCGCTTATTCCGGTCGACTTTCAAGGCTTGAAGGATCTATTGGTCAGAGGGCCATTATGGCTGATGAACAAACGACCTGCGTTTCTTGATCCGGTCGATGAAACAAGAGTATCGGAATCGAAGTTTGACGAGCTCAAAAAAACGTCGAAAAACGTGTTAGACCCTTTGAATGATAAAAGCGAGTAGGAGGAATCGTTAGATGGAGACCCGCCAGATTACAGTCATACAGGCAGCCGCAGTTCTTGTAAGCACCATAATCGGCGTAGGCGTGCTTGCACTGCCGCTATTTGCGGTGCGCGCTGCCGACTCTGGAGGGCCGCTCGTAACATTTCTGGCGATGTTACTTGCTTTTGTCGGGTTATTTCTGATTGCCCGGCTCGGCATACGGTTTCCGGATGAGACGATTATCCATTACAGCGAGAAGATCATTGGCAAATGGCTGTCCTGGATTGGCAGCCTGTCTATTATTCTCTTTTTTGCGGTACTCACCTCGTTAACCGCCCGTGAGTTTGGCGAAGTCGTTGTTACATCGGTATTAAAATCAACTCCGGTTGAAGTTACGGTTATCGCCATGCTGCTGCTCGCCGCGATCTCTACACGCCACGGAATTACCACTTTCGCACATATTCATACGTTTTACTTTCCGTTTTTGTTAGTTCCCGTTCTTGTCATTGCCGCATTATCTTTGAAAAATGCGGAAGCGATTAATCTGCTGCCCATTTGGGGCAATGAACCGGGCGGAATGCTGAAAGGCACGCTAACGATTGCCGCCCTCTTCCAGGGAGCATTCGTATTGACCGCCGTTATCCCGAATATGAAGCACCCGGGGAAGGCGATGAAGGCTAGCTTCTGGGGCATGTTGATTGCCGGAGGCCTCTACGTTATTATCGTTGCGGCTACGATAAGCGTGTTTGGTTCGGAGGAGATAAAAAAGCTTCTATGGCCGACTTTGGAGCTTGCCAAGGCAACGTCATTGCCCGCTAACATTTTGGAGCGGCTGGACGCTTCTTTTCTCGCCGTATGGGTGACAGCCGTATTTACAACGTTATTCTCCAGTTATTTCTTTACGATTTATTCAATAAGTCATCTGTTCCGTTTGAAAGAGCATAAGCTGTTTTCCTATTTTATTTTGCCTTTCGTTTTCGTAATGGCCATGCTGCCCAAAAACATTATTCAAATGTATGAAATCATTGAAAACGTCGGCCGCATCGGCCTGATTATTACGATTGTCTATCCAGGTTTATTGCTTATCGTTTCGATTCTTCGCAAGAAGAGAGGGAACCCAATTGCAGACAACAAGAAAATGGATCAAACTCGTTAGAACCCTGTGTGCGGTTATGCTTGCCACGCCTATCCTCGCCGGATGCTGGGATCGATTGGAAATTGAGGAACGGGCTGTAGTTCTGGGTGTATCTATAGACAAGGTAAAGATGGAAGAAGCGGAAGAGGAAGAAGACGCAATCTCTCATTTGCCCGGTACGATTCCCGCTCCGAATAAAGATATGATCCGCGTAGCCGTGCAAATTGCTCTCCCCGGAAGAATACCGTTAGGACCAGGAGAAAGCGGAGGAGGCGGAGGAGGCTCCGTTGGAAAAACGGTATGGGTTATTGACGTTGTTGGCCATAGCTTGAATGACGCCTTTATGAATCTGCAGCAGCAGGTATCCAGCAAGCTTTTTTTCGGACATCTGCGCGTAATTGTTATTTCTGAAGCCGTAGCCAGAAATGGCTTAGAGAACATAAACGATTACTTTCGCCGTAACTCTGAAGTCCGCCGTATGGCATGGATGATGGTAGCGAAAGGACAAGCACGGAAACTTATGCTGGCTTCTCCGCCTCTGGAACGGGTTCCTACACTGTATTTAATGTCAACACTGGATGAAGGCATTCGGATGGGGAAATTCCCGAAAGACTATATCGGCATTTTCTGGAGCAACGTCTCTAAAAAAGGGCAGGAAGGCTTCTTACCATACGTCGAAATAAAGAAAGAACAAAATGTGGAAATCAAAGGTCTAGCTTACTTTGTTGGAGATCATATGGTTGGAGTGACCAGGCCGTTAGAAATTGCAGGTTACTTGGCGATTAAAGGGATAAACCCCGCAGGTTACAGAGTATTCGTTCAACTGGGCAGTCCGGAACAGACTATCATGACGACCGCAACCCATCGCCGGTCCAAAATTAAGGTCCAAATCAAGGACGATGTTCCGCATTTCACGATAGATATCGGAATCGAGCTTAACGTGGAAGGAAAGGTTAGCGATAAAATTCAGATTAATAATCCGGATGTCTTGAAATTGATCGAGGAAAAGCAAGGCTCGGATGCCATCAAGTTTTATTACGATATCATTAAGGAATCGCAAGAAAAAGGTTCGGATTATTTCGGATTCGGCGAAATCGTCCGGGGAAGAAAACCTCAATATTGGAATAAACGAATTAAGACGGCGGAGGAATGGAGCAAAATGTACGAGAACTGTACCTTTGAAGTCAAAGTCGCGATGAAAGTACGAAGGATCGGAATGAAGGGCGTATAATATCCTGTTTGAAGGAAGGGATTGCGGATGCTTGGCGGTTATACGATAGGCTACTTGTATTACGCAATTACACTGTTTATTGTAAGCGGGTTGCTGGTCATTTACATCGATGTCAGAGATCTAAGCAAGGATAAAAAGCAAAAAAAAGAGTTGAAGGTTTCCCGGTTTATCGGGTGGTTCAATATCGCTGCAGGCGTATTCCTGTGGGTTGGCGACATCATTATCGATTAGCTTAAACGCTTAATGAAACCCTCTCCCTCCCAATTCGTAAAAAGTAAAAATAAGCAACCATGCAGGAAGGAAGAGGCAGCTGAATGAGAACGCTGACGATACTCTTACTCGTCGTTTCGTCCATGATGTTAAGCGCTTGTTCTTTGTTTGAAAGTGCCAATCAAACCGTGCAATACGTGGATCAAACGCAGGGGCATATTAACAAATTGTCTGATTTTGCGGAGCAGGCACCCCAAATGATGCAAGATGCTGCGACCAATCCCGAAACGATGCAGCAGCTGGAGGACCGTCTAGTTGCGCTAAAAGAGGATATTGAACAGTTTAATCTATTGGACGCCCCCGCCATGGCAAAGGATCTGCATCAACAAATAATCGAGAAAAATCAAATATTGCTGCAGGAGATCAACGACGCCTTGGCTAATGGTCATCTCGCATTGGACCAGCTTCAGAACTCGCCTATCATACAAACGATTACGGATATAACGAGCTTGCTTAACCGTATCGAAAATTTAGGCTTATAACCGTAAAGGCCATCTGATTTCGGAGGAATAACCTCCGGATTCGGATGGTTTTTTATTTTTTAACGATACATTGAATAAACCTGGTTATTTTCGAATAAATGTTGAACCTGATCGGCCATAAAGGGAGTGGAATGAGGCATACCGCGGCGGATCCACCACTCCACAACGCCAATAAAGGCCGATGCCATAAATTGCGCTTTAATCTCCTGGTCTATATCGGGTTTCTCATTCGTTTGTTCCATCTTGAGCATCATGTTCACGGAGAAGAAATGCAGCAATTGATCCCGGAATAGAAATACTCTCTCATTGGAAAACATAGCGGAGAAAAACGGGAAGTGCTCTTGGAAGTAATCAAACACCTGCTGGGGGTTTCCTTCGCCCGACTCGCGGTTTTTGCATATAGAGATGATCTCGCCGATATGCTCTTCCGTACATTTGTCCAAAAGGTCGTATTTGTCGCTGTAGTGCAAATAAACGGTACCGCGGTTTACGTTTGCCCGGTCCGCAATCTCGTTAATGGTGATCTGTTCAAACTCTTTCTCCGTAAAAAGTTCAAGAAACGATTTCTTAATCGCTTGCTTTGTCCTTAGAATTCGGCGATCGGTCTTTACCACATTTTCCATACTTTTCGGTTCCTCCGTAAAAATAATCAACAATTGTGATGAGAGTGTCGGATATAAAACAAAAGCGCATCAATCAACCATTGAGAGGTTGAGACATCTGTCTATAATGTAAATCAACGGCCGTTAAATATTCAACACGCGTTTTATATCCGATACAAATATTCAACAAAGGAGACGATATCCATGGAAAATATAAAAGATAAAGTGGTCATTATTACCGGAGCTTCAAGCGGAATAGGGGAGGCTACGGCGAAGCTTCTAGCTGATCAAGGCGCGAAGGTGGTGTTAGCGGCAAGAAGAGAGGATCGTCTTCAATCAGTCGTTAATGACATTAAGCAAAATGGAGGAGAGGCGGTATCCGTTAGAGCGGATGTCGTATCTTCCGAAGACATGAAGAGATTAGCTCAATTCGCCTTGGACAAGTACGGCCGTATCGATGTCTTGGTAAACAACGCAGGCATTATGCCAAGCTCCAGAATGAACGAGCTTCGGGTAGAAGAGTGGGAGCAAATGATTGATGTGAATATCAAAGGCGTATTGTACGGGATCGCTGCGGTATTGCCGGTTATGCGCGAGCAGAAGTCCGGTCATGTCATTAATTTATCCTCGACCGCCGGTTATCATGTATCCGCCACTTCCGCCGTATATGCGGCAACTAAGTTTGCCGTCCGGGCAATCTCGGAAGGGCTGCGCCTTGAGGAGTCCGCCGATTCGGGTATCCGATCTACCGTCGTTTCCCCAGGTTTGACGAACACGGAGCTCTTCAGCAGCATCACAAGTCCGGAGGTGCAAGCAATGGCCAGTCAAATCGGCGGAATGGGAATTAATCCATCCAGCATTGCGAGAGCTATCGCATTTGCGATTAATGAACCTGACGATGCGCTTGTGAGCGAAATTATGGTAAGACCAACCGCGTTAGCTTAAGCAATACCGGAAAAAGGGGCTGCCGATCATTATTTATCGGCAGTCTTTTCTTGAAGGATGCCTTGACACGCGAATACGTTAGCGTTATTGTTAATTCGCAAATAGTTAATTGATTAATTATAAGGGAGGCTAATCGTATAGAGAAGTGGGATCCGTTTGAGCAGCCGATTCTTCCTATCGATGTTTTTCTAACAATCTACAAAACCAGTCACCATCTGGTGCAGAAGCTGGAGGAACATCTGGGGAAGTATGATTTAACGCTTGGCCGCTGGTGTTTGCTGGTCGCTTTGAAAAGAGGCGGAAGGCCAATGCTTCCGTCTGAATTAAGCGATGATCTCGCCGTAACCAGGGCGAATATCAGCAATTTATTGAATTCATTGGAGAAGGCGGGAAGGATCCAAAGAGATTTTGATCCCTCTAACCGAAGACGAATACTTGTCCGATTAACTTCAGACGGCGAGGACCTTATCGCGAAGGTGTGGCCCGTATATGAGGAAACCATCACCGAGCATATTGGAAAGCTTTCGCCGGAAAATCAGACAAAGCTCAAAGAATTGCTGAACATTTTATTCTAAAACACGATTACCGTCCTAGATAAGGACGGCTTCCGTCAAATAGTTAATTAATTAATTATTATCAAATTAACAAAAAAAACAAGATAAACCAAAGGAGACTGAACCTATGTTAGAAAATAAAGTTGTTATTATTACCGGCGGGGGAGCCGGTATCGGATTGGCTGCGGCTCAAATGTTCGCCGCTAAGGGAGCTAAGGTGCTCATCACCGGACGTCGAATGGAAGTATTGGAACAAATCACGGCTATCCATCCGAATATCCAAGGATTTGTCGCTGATTCAAGCGATCCCGATTCGGGTGCAAATACGGTCGCGGCAGCAATCCATTTGTGGGGACGAGTAGACATTGTTGTCAATAACGCGGGCGCTGGCGGTATTACGCCGCTTGAGCATGTGAGCGCGCAGGCGATTACGGATATTTTCGCGGTAAATGTCATGGGACCAACGCTTCTTGCCGCAGCCGCTATTCCTCATCTTGAGAAGACAAAAGGGTTAATCATCAATATGTCGAGCACGTATGGCAGTAAGGCAGGAGCCAATCTGTCGTTGTATGGTTCCAGCAAAGCCGCAATGGAATATATGACTCGCAGCTGGGCGCTTGAGCTTGCTCCGAAGGGCATTCGCGTTAACGCCATTGCTTCCGGTCCGGTCGAGACTTCTTTCCTCCGGGAACGGATGGGACTCACTCCTGAGCAAGCTGAAGCGGTTAAGGAGCATGAACGTCAAAGCATACCGCTTGGCCGCCGAGGAGAGCCTAACGACGTTGCAGCATGGATCGTGACTCTTGCCGAACCGGGTATGGACTGGGTAACGGGTCAGGTTATCGCCGTAGACGGCGGTCTGAACATCACTTAAAAACTTTTTCGATGCGGCTGTCACAAAACAATATCGTCGATTGTCTTAATAACGTCACAACAAATTTGAGGAGGAATACAAAATGACACAACGTGTAAATTATATGCAGCAATCGCCGGAGTTCACTAAAAAAATGATGGAGTTCAGCTATGCGGAGAAATCCAGTTCCATTGAAGCGAAGATTATTCACCTCGTGCACATCAGAGCTTCCCAAATGAACGGCTGCGGATTCTGTCTGGATATGCATGTTAAGGAAGCAAAGATTCACGGCGAGAGAGAATTGCGTCTTTATCATCTAGCAATCTGGAGAGAATCCACGTTGTTCGATGCTCGCGAAAGAGCTGCGCTTGCTTGGACCGAAGTGTTGACTAAACTGCCGGAGCATGGCGTATCCGACGAAATATATAATCGTGTCCGCGAACAATTCACGGAGAAAGAAATTTCCGACCTGACATACTCGATCATGGCGATCAATGCTTGGAACCGTGCAAATGTAGCCTTTAGAACAGAGCCTGGCTCCGCTGATGCTGCATTTGGTTTAACCAAAGCCGGCCTGAACTAATTGAAGCTACTATAAAAAAGAGATAGGGAGAGGAAACCGTATGAAAATCGTCGTTATTGGCGGAAGCGGACTTATTGGGAGAAAGCTTGTCGGCAATCTAAACCAACTGGGTCATGAGGTTGTAGCCGCATCACCGTCGCTTGGCATCAACAGCGTTACGGGCGAAGGTTTGGCTGATGCGTTAAGCGGGGCGGAGGTTGTCGTTGACGTAACAAATTCTCCGTCCTTCGAAGACAAGGCTGTTCTGGAGTTTTTCGAGACCTCAACCCGCAATCTTCTTGCCGCTGAAGAAGCGGCTGGCGTTAAGCATCATGTTGCCTTGTCGGTTGTTGGTACAGACGGTCTGCTCCAAAGCGGTTATTTCAGAGCAAAGTTCGCGCAAGAAAACCTGATTAAGGCTTCCAATATCCCGTATACCATCGTAAGAGCAACTCAATTCTTCGAGTTTGTTGGCGGCATTGCTTATACGTCTACAGAAGGGGATAAGGTGCGTTTGTCATCGGCTGATGTACAGCCGGTTGCGGCGGAAGATGTATCCGAAGCGCTTGTCGACTTTACGCTCGGTAAACCGTCGAACGGAATCCGTGAGGTTGCCGGCCCAGAGAAATTTGGTCTCGACGAATTTGTACGTCAATATTTGAAAGCAACCCAGGATACCCGCCAGGTTGTAACCGATGAAAAAGCTCCTTACTTCGGCACAGAACTGGAGAAGTCTTCGCTTGTTCCTGGTGATAGCTCCGCAAGGCTTACAGCTGCGCGTTATGCGGATTGGCTGAAAAGTATTGCCGTTCAGGTATAATAACAGAACCGAAATAATAAAAGGAGACCCGGCAGCGGGTCTCCTTTCTTTTACTTGCTCCAATACTTCTCGATAATGGCTTCACGGCCTGAATATATGCGGGATTCTTTATAGTGCTTAGGGTTCTTCTTGTGGTAACCTTGATGATACTCTTCTGCCGGATAAAAGACAGAAGCTTCCTCAATCGCCGTTACAACAGGCTTATCAAAACGCCCGCTCTTATCAAGCTCATCGCGGGACTGGAGCGCTAATGCTTTCTGCTCTTCAGTATGATACAGGATCGCGGCGCGGTATTGACTCTTGCGGTCATTACCTTGACCGGTTGCATCCGTAGGATCAATCTGTGGCCAATAGAGCTCCAGAAGCTTCTCGTAAGGGAAAATCTCAGGGTCAAACGTAATTTGCACGACTTCCAGATGTCCCGATTCTCCTGTCAGAACCTGCTCGTAAGTGGGGTTCTCGATATGGCCGCCCATGTAACCGGATAAAATGCCGTGAATTCCGGGCTGTTCCTCAAAGGGGCTTACCATACACCAGAAGCATCCTCCGGCAAACGTTGCTTTTTGCAGCATAATCATTCCTCGTTTCTAGTTAGCTGTAGCTTCAAATGATGCTATTTAACTAATTATGATAAGGGATGACTTGGCAAAACTCAATATCATTTAGTTATATTTAATTATAAATAGATATAATCAGTAAAGCTCATTCCAATTAAGAATCTTGTATTTTATTGATATCTACGGTGTAACCGTTTATATTGGTAATGTTCTATTTAAATTGATCTAGTTATAATTAGATATAAAAGAAAGTGGAGGAGAAAGTTGATTAGCGCTCATGATTTTTGGCTTCCTATCCGGCTATCCTTATTGGTTGCATTGTTCTCAAGCCTCTTTGTGCTAGTTCTTGGAGTAGCTGCAGCATGGTGGATGTCCCGTACAAAACTAAAAGGCAAGATACTTATCGAAACCGTATTTATGCTGCCGCTGGTCCTTCCGCCAACAGTAGTTGGTTTTTTATTGCTCGTGTTATTGGGAAGGAGAAGCTGGCTCGGTCAGGCTATTGAATGGCTGTTCTCAGCTCCGGTTATATTTACTTGGTGGGCAGCGGTTATTGCTGCAGTCGTCGTTTCTTTTCCGCTGGTATATCAAACCATGAAAGTTGGCTTTCAATCCGTTGATAAAAAATTAGAAGAGGCTGGGCGGTCAATCGGAGCGAATGAACGGCAGGTTTTCTGGCATATAACATTGCCGCTAGCATTCAGATCGCTTATTTCGGCCTATATTCTTGGCTTTGCGCGCGGGTTGGGCGAGTTTGGCGCAACCCTGATGATAGCCGGGAACATTCCGGGCAAGACTCAAACGATACCTACCGCCATCTATGTAGCCGTTGATTCCGGCAATACAACGCTGGCTTGGGCATGGACAGGCTCCATCATTGTGATCTCGTTTATCTTGCTCCTAATAAGCAGACGATAACATACAGCAGCTTCCGAACTACTTCGGAAGCTGCTTTTTTGTAATGAAATATTCACTATTCCTTCAATGAACAGCCACATGGCTGGCAATATTAAGTCATTTGAAAGTGTATAATCGACCTAAGGAAAGGAGTACATTTTATGAAAACCAGCATATTCAAATCCCCAACCATGTGGCTTGTTTTAGCGATAATAATGATATGTGCTTTATTTTTTGTCTTCTTCTCCTCTTCAAACTCGAAGACTAAGGCTGAAGTACCCGCCGTTACCATGCAGGATGGCTATCAGATCGTTACGATCCAAGCTAAAAAGGACGGTTTTTACCCTTCTAAAGTTGAAGTTAAGGCCGGAGTTCCCGTTAAGCTGAACTTTGTCAAAAATACGTCTTTTACTTGCATAACAAGCGTAGATTCAGATGATCTTGGATTTGATCTTTATTTGAAAAAAGGGGAGAACTACACGACGTTGGCCAATTTAACCCCCGGATCGTATCAATTTGACTGCGGAATGTACATGTACCACGGAACGATTACCGTAGTTGCTTAATATCGATCTTTTAAATAAAATGAACCTTTATCAAAAAAGCTGCAGATCCATGATGATCTGCAGCTTTTTTTGCGTTTAGCAGCCAATATCCGAGATTACATAACGAGTTTATTTGTGGTAACGATATAAGGATATAAGATAGTACCTCATTGCGACATCTAGGGTTAGGAGAATAAACATGAAAAACAGCGAAAATGTAGTGAAAAAAATAAAAGAATCATCGATCCCGCTGAAAAGCACGGCTGATCTTGACGCGCTAGTCGAAGCCATTGGGGATGCGGATTTTGTATTGTTAGGCGAAGCTTCTCACGGCACGTCCGAATTTTATACTTGGAGAGCAGAGTTATCGAAGAGGCTGATTGCCGAGAAAGGCTTCTCTTTTATTGCGGTTGAAGGGGATTGGCCAACCTGGATGTGGGCTAATGAAGAAATTTTGCATTTTACGAAATGGCTTCATGATTACAATCTTTCTCAACCCTCGAATTCGAAGATTGGTTTTTACGGCATTGACGTATATAGCTTGTGGGAATCCATGGATGAGATTTTGAAGCATTTGGAAAAGACGAATTCGCCTGAGCTGGATAAGGCACGCAAAGCGTTTGCCTGCTTTGATCCTTATAACCGCGAACCGCAAAATTACGGAGTTTCCGCCGCATTTTTATCCGAAAGCTGTGAAGAAGAGGTTGTACAGCTATTGAGAGACCTTCAAATCAAAAGACAGCAGAGCGATAGCCGCGATGAAGCGCTCCTCAGCGATGAGCTGAACGCACTCGTAGCCGTAAACGCCGAGCGTTACTATCAATCGATGGTGCAGGGAGGACCTGAATCCTGGAATGTCCGGGATCAGCATATGGCCCAAGCGCTGGACATAATAAAAGCCTTTCACGGCGAAACTACGTTCCATCCGTACTGCCGCAAAGATACGATGCGTTTATTCACATCGAGGAATCGCATGCGCTGTCACCATTGAAACAGGAAGTATTGCATATTTGAACAGAAAAAAGGGATATTCCTTAAACAGGAACATCCCTTTCTTGTTCTTTATACAAGGGCGCCAGCTTTCTCTACGATTGCTACCGCTTGTTCATAATCGTCTTCATCGATAACAACAGTCAGAAGAATGTCGCGCCCGGCTGTGTCATAATTTTGTTCTCCTGAGCTCATGCCGCTCGCACTAACGTTTGCTGCCGCAAGGATGCCGGCATCCACGTCCGAGAAATCTCCACCTAAAGTTAAGTAGCCAAGTCCGGGGAAATCGCCTGTTATCGGATTGCGAATCCGATCCGACCCGTCGCCCGGATAACCGTCAAACCGGTTAACGGAGCTGTCTATAAGCTTTAACGTTTTTATTTGCTCGAGTGCTTTTTCTGCTTGCTCGGGACTTTTGAAAAAAGCGAGAATATTTTTTTCCGCCATGGCAATCCCCGGGTTCTACGAAAATAATGAGTCAGTCTCCATGGTGTATGTTGCACGTATGGCCAGGGATCTATGCACTCCGGTAAACAGTTAAGCGCTTATTCGTATGAAATTGATGATTTCGTCCACCCTAAAGTTGATTGCGAAATGAATCGTACAGTGGGGTGAGCTGATTTGTCTAATTCAACCGGATTATTAACTCCACCGGCGCGGGATACGAAGGTATTCGTTCCGGAGCTTGTTTATTTTGAGCCTGATGCGCTGAACTATCCGAAAGGCCAAAGAATACATGAATGGGCTAAAGAGCAAGGGCTTCCGATTCATATGACGACTTCGCATAACCGGATAACTAATTTACCGGGCGAAAGCGATCTGGAGAAATACAGGATTGCCAAACGCACTCTCGTCGTGGGTATTCGAAAAACGTTAAAATTCGACCAATCCAAGCCTTCGGCCGAGTATGCTATTCCTATTGCTACGGGTTGTATGGGGCATTGCCATTATTGTTATCTGCAGACAACGCTCGGAGCTAAACCGTATATCCGCGTCTACGTAAACACCGACGATATTCTTAACCAGGCTAAACAATATATCGAGGAACGCGCTCCGGAGATTACCCGCTTCGAGGCAGCTTGCACCTCCGATCCCGTTGGCCTTGAGCACATTTCCGGTTCACTCAAGGAGTACATCGAATTTATGGGGCAGCAGCCTCTTGGACGGCTTCGCTTTGTCACGAAGTATCACCATGTCGAGCCGCTCCTGGATGCAAAGCATAACAAGCATACCCGGTTTCGTTTTAGCGTAAACGCGGATTATGTCATCAAGCACTTTGAACCGGGTACGTCGAAGTTTTACGAGCGGATTACCGCAGCGGGTAAAGTGGCTCATGCGGGTTATCCGCTTGGATTTATTATCGCTCCAATCATTTGGCATGAAGGATGGGAAGACGGTTATGCCGAACTTATAAGTCAATTAAAACAAGCGCTTCCGCCTGAAGCTTGTACCGATCTGACTTTCGAATTAATTCAGCACCGCTACACAAAAACAGCGAAAAATATCATTCAGCAACGCTACCCCAAATCCAAGCTGGAGATGGACGAAGAGAAGCGGAAATACAAATGGGGCCGCTGGGGCCAAGGGAAATATGTCTACCCTGATGAACAAGCTAACGCACTCAAGGATTTTATTTATAAACAGATCAACGAGCATTTTCCCGAAGCCAAGATTGAATATTTCACTTAAAGCATCGGATGATGAGAACAGATTCGTGCTCGGCAAACGGCCGTGATATAATCGGGAGAAGCTAAGTTGCATGTATCGTATCAACTTAGCTTTTCTTTCTTTTTAATCTGTACAGTGTACATAATGAAGTTCTTCAAGCCGTCCGCTATAGAAACTTAAAAGGAGGATCCTTATGCGATATCTTCGAATCTTTACGTTTTACGCGACTATTCTTACACTCCTTGTTCTAACCGGATGCGGAACGGCAGAGCCTCAGCAACCGGTGATCAGCGAGACTCCAACACCTGTCGATCCGATAGCCGACCTTGTAGCATCCATGAGCTTATCCGAAAAGATAGGGCAAATGATATTGGTGGGAATGGACGGCACGGAAATCCAACCTGAAATAAGCAAGCTGATCAAAGAGAGCCATGTTGGAGGGATTATTTTATATAGCAATAATATCGAGTCCGCATCGCAGACAATTAAGCTGGCTAATGATCTCAAGCAAATCAATCAAGATAATGGCGCAAAGCTTCCGCTGCTCTTAAGCACGGATCAGGAAGGCGGACGGGTTTCCCGGTTGCCGAAGCAAATCAAGCCATTCCCGGCAAGCAGAACTATTGGCAAGACCAATGATCCCCAATATGCCTATCAGGTGGGAACAGCCTTAGGCGAAGCGGTGAAAGCGATTGGCTTGAATACCGATTTTGCACCGGTTCTTGATATCAATACAAACCCCAAAAATCCGGTCATCGGCAACCGCGCTTTTGGTACCACGGCAGAATTGGTCAGCCGTATGGGGGTGCAGGAGATGCTTGGCATCCAATCGCAAGGCGTTATCCCGGTGGTCAAGCATTTTCCCGGACATGGCGACACCTCCGTCGATTCCCACCTTGGGCTGCCTGTGGTCGACCACGATCTGGAGCGGCTCCGCTCCATTGAGTTTGTACCGTTCAGTTCGGCAATTAAAGAAGGAGCCCCTATGGTGATGGTCGCTCATATCTTAATGACCAAGCTTGATCCGGACACACCGGCTTCAATGTCCAAGAAAGTCATTCAGGATTATTTGAGAGGGGAGCTTAAGTTCAGCGGAGTTGTAATTACGGATGACATGACAATGGGGGCCGTAGGAAAGGTTAAAGCTATTGGGCCTGCAACGGTACAATCAGTGTTAGCCGGCGCGGATATTATTCTTGTCGGTCATGATCCGGTGCAGCAACAGACCGTTATCGATGCCCTGACTGCAGCGGCTCAAAGCGGTGAAATTTCTCCGTCTGTTCTGGATGCCAGCGTGTATCGCATAATCAAGCTCAAGCAAAGCTTTAAATTATCGGATCAACCAACTTCGTCAATCGATATAACAACGCTAAATCAACACATTCAAGCAGCTTTGGAAAAATGATAAACCAGGCTGATTAATGAATTAAATGACTGGGTAATCGGTGGGGTTAATCACGCTCCTATTCAATAATGGAATCATAAAGTGAACCGCAAGCAGCCAATAGGCTGCTTGCGGTTCTTCCGTTTCCACCGGATTAATCGTCAACTTAAAGGACGGAATAGCAAATACGAATAGTTTCTTCAATGATACGATAAACGAAAGGACTGCGTTTGCCCGTCAAAATGAAGTGCGGGGAAACGATTTTTATAGGATAATAGAGAAAGAGCGTGTAAGCGCTGCCAGAAAATAAGGGAGGGGGTGGCGGATGAAGAAATTTAACAGCGTTTTTAGGAGATTCCTCGTATCGTACATCGTTATTCTGATTATTCCGAGCATCGCCGGCTTCCTATCCTATCACACTTCCATTTCGGTCACGGAGAAGCTGTCCATCGAGAACAGCGTTATGCAGCTGCAGAAGAGTAAAGAGCTGCTCGAGCGCAGGATGGCCGAGGTTGAAGGATTTACGAGACAGCTTGCGATTAATCCGGACTTAAATGTGCTGATGAACGAGAAGAGCTCCGGAGAGCAGACGAATGTATACGGCATCTGGCGGATCTTGCGCAGTGTACTGACATTCGGACAGACCAACGATTTTCTGCAGCAATTTTATATTTACCTGGGGAATTACAACGTTATTCTGACGCCAGGCTCCGCTTACGTAAGACCCGAGCATTTCTACGAAAGCTTCCGCTATGAAGACCAGTCTTTGGCAGAATGGAGACAATCTATTCTCGGCCAGACGCACCGGAGCGAAATTATGCCGCTGCGCCAATACAATAATAGGGGAACCGTTACTTCGGTTGTCACCTATATGCAGTCATTTCCCTTGGACAGCTTCAGTGGTTCTTCGCCCGCTGTCGTGGTTGTTACAATCGACGAGAAGACGATTACCAATTTATTAACGGGCATCACGGACAAATACGGCGGCTGGACGCAAATCAGCGATGCCAGCGGCCGAACCATTGCTTCGCTGGGTAACGGCGTGCCCGACATGGAGGCATTAGCCAAGGATGCGAGCTTTGACGCGGATAAAACAAGCCAGTTTTACAAGGACGATCTTGTCATCACCATTCATTCCGCTACGAACGGCTGGGTATACCGTTCTGGTATTCCAAGACATGCTTTGCTTGAGTATGCGAATCAGATCAAATTTATCACCTGGACGATTACCGGCATTGCCATCGCCGTTGGTCTTTTCGTTGGTTTGATGCTGGCTTACCGCAACAGCATGCCAATACATAAGCTGGTGTCTGTCGTTAAGGAACAGTTCGGAAAAGACGATACGACGGAAAGGAACGAATACGATTTCCTGCACGGGAACATCGCGGAGATGATTCGCAGCAGCAATCAGCTGGAATCCGAACTGCGGAGACAGCTCCCGCTTATTCGAGATGCTTTCCTGAAACGGCTTCTCTCCGGAGAATTGCAGACGCGGGAAGAAATATCCGCGGCAGCCTCGCAAGCGAACACGGGTATTTACGGTAATTCCGGATTCGTCTGTATTCTACAAGTGCAAGGCTATACGGGCATGGACAGCGTAGAGGTGCTGAATGAGCTTCATGCCGCAAGGCTTTTGTTGAAGCAAGCGCTCCTCGACATCGCCGGTTTTACGTTGACTACCGATTGGGGCTCCGACCGGATTGTTATCGTATTTGCGTCGAAAGAAGCGGAAACCGGTAATACGATTGGAAGGGAGGAAATTGCCAGCCTGCTCGATCAGCTGTCCAAGCATGCGTTCGCCGAATACCGGATTACGTTTATAGCCGCGCTTGGCGAAGCGTTTGCTTCGGAAACGGAAGTCAGCGTCTCTTATGAGCAGGCGAAGCAGACAATGGATCAAGCGCTTCATGCCGACCGCAAAGGAATCGTCTGGTTTGAGGAAACCAGGCTCGAGAGCGCAACTTATTATTACCCGCTTGAGATGGAGCTGCGTCTGATCGGTACGATCCGGGCAGGAGAGACGGAGGAAACAAGACGAATCCTCCGTACGGTAATGTCGCTTAACACCGAGCAGCGCGAGCTGTCCGTGGAGATGTGGCAGCAGCTGGCTGGCGAGTTGAAGGGGACTTTGCTGAAGCTGCTCGATCAGAAGTCCTTTATGGAATCCGGTATGTTCGAACAGCTTAAAGACCGGATCATTGCGCTGCACGCCACTGACAAACGATCCTTCCAGGCAGAGATCGAAGATATTACTGGCGTGATGTGCTCAATCGTCGTCAGTCGCAAAAATGACGGACATACAAGGATTATTGAAGCGATTAAAACTTATATATCCAGTCATTTCTCGGATTCCGATCTGACCTTGTACCGGGTGGCCGAAGCGGTGGAGAGACCCGAAAAATATATTTCCCAGTTGTTTAAGGAAGTGACGGGCTCAAATTTATCCGATTATCTGGAGCAGGTGCGGATGGAGAACGCTATTGCGCTGCTACGCGAAAACCGGTATACGGTAGACGAAATATCGTCCCGTGTCGGCTACAACAGCTCCCATTCGTTCCGAAGGGCATTCAAACGCGTGACTGGCGTCTCGCCGAGCTCTTACAGGCAAACGGTGGAAGGGTGAAGGGAGGAAATGCGTTGAACAAGCTTATTCGTGTGGCCTGCATCGTTCTCTGCGTTTGCTCCGTCATTCTGGCGCTATCTTCATGCAATACGGCGGAGCAACACGGTGCCGAATCTGACAAACCGCTTCGGATCAGCATCTTTGCACAGCAAGACGCTGGCCAGAACCTGAAGACTAACGATTTCTCGAGACTGCTGGAACAGAAGTTTAATGTAAGTTTTAACTGGCAGACGATTCCGTACGAGGGAGCCAAGGAGAAACGGCAAATCTCGCTGGCGAACGGACATTATCCCGACGCTTATATTCTGACGAGCTACATCGACCAATTCTCGCAAGCGGATGTCATCCGCTACGGCAAGCAGGGGATCTTTTATCCGCTTAACGATCTTATTGAGCAATATGCCCCTCATATTAAGGCAGCGTTTGAACAGGAACCGGGGCTGCGCGCGCTTAATACGGCCCCGGACGGCAATATATACGGTCTTGGAGCCTATAGCGATTGCTTCCATTGTTCATATCCGTACAAGCTATGGTTGAACGACAAGTGGCTTAAGAAGCTTGGACTTGATATGCCAACAACAACGGAGCAATTACGCGAGGTGCTTCAGGCTTTCAAAGACGGCGATCCGAATGGAAACGGCGTGCCGGACGAAATTCCCCTAAGCGGTTCAACCGAGGAGTTTGGCGTACGCGTGCTGCCGTATTTGATGAACGGGTTCGTGTACGATGACGACCGGACCTATTTGAACGTGGCAAGCGGCAAAGTCAGTCTGGCAGCAGTAAAGCCGGAATGGCAGGAAGGACTGAAGTACGTGAAGTCCTTGTATGATCAAGGCCTTATCGATATCGGTGCCTTTACGCAAAATTCCGACGCCTTCTTCAAGCTTGGGGAGAATGCCGATACGCAAATTTTAGGCGGGGGTACGGCCATGCATCCGGCGATATTCGTAAATACCGGACCAGGTAACAAGAGGGGGAGCGATTACGCGCCGGTTCCGCCTTTAGAAGGACCTCATGCCTCCTATGCCGTTTATTACCCGTCCGGTATAATGCCTGGCGCCAAATTCGTCATTACGGACAAAGCAAGCCCGGAAGCGCGCATCGCGCTCATCCGCATTGCCGATTATCTTTTCACGCCGGAAGGTCAAGCAAATGCGGAGATTGGCAAGGAAGGCGTCGATTGGCGGAGACCCGTGGAGGGGGAGCAGGCGCTTGATCCGGATATTCCGGCTGCTTTCGCCAGTATCGCGCCCAAAGAAGGGGATCCCCCGCATAATACAAGATGGAGTGGAATGGGGCATTTCTATATGCCGAAGTCCTACCGGAACAGCTGGGTGCAGAACATGGACATCTACGCTCCCGACGGCTATGAACGAAGGCTGTTCCAAGCTACGAAATTATACGAAGGCCATGAACCGAAGGAATACTTCCCGATGTGGTCCGTCTGGATTGACCCTGACAGCGCGGATGAAGCAAGTCTCTTGCAGTCCAACCTTAAAAACGAGATCGATGAGAGCGCGATGGAGTTTATCACCGGCCAAATTGATCTGGACAAGGATTGGAGCTCTTATGTCGCACGATTGGAATCTCTCGGGTCAGACCGCTATGTCGAGATTATGCAGCAAGCATACGATCGATGGCTTCAGGAGAAAAATACAAAATAAAGAATTAGGCCGGCCGCGGCATTCGCGGCCGGCCTTTTTGCCGGAGTTGCATGGTTCCGCAGGTCCAAAATGGCCGTACCATGCGGAATTGTCCCTATGATTTCGGGAGATTTGTACGCTGAATGACGCAATTGTACCTACCCTGGCACCCTTAAAATCACCTATGATCAAACCTGTAGAAAGCGCTGTCAATCATCAAGACGCGGTTTACTCAATTAAATAGGGGGGATTCGTTTGGAAGCCGCTGGCAAACGTCTCAGCGCAAGAAAGAGCTTCGCTAGACACTGGCAATTGTATCTTATCGTAGCACCGCCGCTGTTGTTCTTTATCATCTTTAAATATTATCCGATGCTGAACGCGGTGCTGGCCTTCAAAGACTACTACGTCACGAAAGGCATATGGGGAAGCCCCTGGGTCGGATTCCACAACTTTAGATTGTTTTTCGAGAATCCGATATTCAGCTCGCTTGTGAAAAACACGCTCATGCTCAGCTTCTATCTGCTGCTTGCAGGATTCCCGATTCCCATTCTGCTTGCTTTAATGCTGAATGAAGTACGGGCGCAGAAATTCAAGCGTTTCGTCCAACTCGTGACCTTCGCGCCGTACTTTATCTCTACGGTAGTCATGGTGTCGATCATTATGCTTTTCCTGGCGCCAAGGCTTGGTTTCGTAAACGTACTTATGAATCATCTAGGGATGGAATCGGTTAATTTTCTCGGTAATCCCGGCATGTTCTCATCGATTTATGTCTGGTCCGATATCTGGCAGACGGCCGGCTATTCAGCCGTGATTTATTTGGCCGCACTGTCGGGGATTGATCCAACCCTGTACGAGGCAGCAAGAGTGGATGGCGCTTCGCGTTACCAGAAGATTTGGAACGTGGATCTGCCGGGCATTCTGCCTACGATCTCCATCATTCTTATTCTGAATGTCGGGAACGTCATGGCGATTGGCTTCGAGAAGGTATATTTGCTCCAGAACAAGCTGAATATCGCGAACTCCGAGATTATCGCAACTTACGTGTACAAGATCGGCTTGCTGAACGCTAACTACAGCTTCGCAACGGCTGTCGGCTTGTTCAACTCGGTTATCAATCTTGTTCTCTTATTTACGGTTAACGCACTGGCACGTCGGTTTTTGAAATCCAGCATCTGGTAACGAAGAGGTGTTTGCATGGCTAATGTGGCGAAAGTAAGGAATAAAATCAGAGAATCATCGGGCGATAAAGTATTTCTCATCACCATTTATATCATTCTTGCGCTAGTGCTTGTCGCGGTACTCTATCCGCTGATCTATATCTTAAGCAGCTCGTTCAGCAGTCCGTCAGCCGTTTCGGCAGGCAAGGTCTGGTTATGGCCGGTCGACGTCACGCTGAAGGGTTACGAAGCGTTGTTCAAAAACTCGCAGGTGTTGACGGGCTATGGCAACTCGCTGCTGTATACGGTTTCGGGCACGCTCGTCAGCGTAACGTTAACCATTATGCTGGCGTACCCGCTGTCCCGGTCAACCTTCTTTGGCCGAAACGTCATCATGATGATCATTACGTTTACGATGCTGTTCAGCGGCGGTCTGATTCCAACCTACATGGTCGTGAAGAGCCTGGGCCTTATCGATACCAGATGGGCGCTTATTATCCCGAACGCGGTCTGGGTCTGGCAGGTTATTATCGCAAGGTCGTTCTTCCAGCAATCGATTCCGTCCGAGCTTGTTGAGGCAAGCGAAATCGACGGCTGCAGCGATCTGCGCTTCATGCGAAGCGTCGTATTGTCGCTGTCCAAACCGATTATCGCCGTACTTATCATCATGTATGCGGTAGGGCAGTGGAATGCTTACTTCGACGCTTTGATTTATTTGAAATCGGACACCAAGTACCCGCTGCAGCTCATTTTGCGAAGCATCATTATCCAAAACAACAGCGGCAGCGCCAATATGGACGCTCTGAAGCAGGTAGAGCGCCAGCAGCTGGCGGAGCTTCTCAAATACTCGCTGATTGTGGTAGCAACGCTTCCCGTTCTCATTATTTATCCGTTTGTGCAGCGGTATTTCGTACAGGGGATGCTTGTTGGTTCCGTCAAGGGCTAATTCCGTGGACATTGAAAGGGGGAATGCCGTTCATAGCGCAGCATGAAGCACGACTTCATAACAGCTAGCAATATCTAATGGAATTCATTAAAAGGGAGCGATTGCACGTGTTAAAACAGAGAATGGTTATTCTGCTCGTGACAGTCTTAATGGTCAGCTTAGTCATGTCGGCTTGCTCGAAGAACAATGCAGGCAACAATGCGCCAGCCAGCAACAAACCCGCTAACAGCGCTTCAGCAAACACCGAAAAACCGGCCGCACCGGTGGATATTAAGCTGTTCGCGGTACAGGAGCCTAACATCGACCTGGCTACCAACAAATTTACGAAGTTCGTAGAAGATAAATTCAACATCAAATTCAATTTTGAAGCCATCCCATCGGACGGTGCCAAAGAAAAACGTCAAATTTCCTTGGCGAGCGGCGATTTCCCGGATGCCTACATGCTGACAGCCTATATCGATCAATTCTCGCAAGCTGACCTGATCAAATACGGCAAGCAAGGCGTACTTATCCCGTTGAACGACCTGATCGATAAATACGCGCCGAACATCAAGCAAGCTCTTGAGAGCAATGCGGACTTCAAAGCGTTCAGCGTAGCGCCGGACGGCAACATTTACGGACTTCCGGCATACTCGCAATGTTTCCACTGTTCGTATCCGAACAAAATGTGGCTGAATACGGGCTGGCTGGAAAAGCTGAACCTGGAAATGCCAAAAACAACCGAAGATTTCAAAAAGGTACTCGAAGCGTTTAAAAACCAGGATCCAAACGGCAACGGCAAGAAGGACGAAGTACCTCTGAGCGGTTCGACCGAAGAGTTCGGCGTGCATGTCGTTCCTTACCTGATGAATGCTTTCGTCTATGACGACGACCGCAACCACCTGATGCTGCAAGACGGCAAAGTAGGCTCCGCCGCGGTAACGGACGAATGGAAGCAAGGCTTGGCATATATTAAATCGTTGTATGACGAAGGTTTGATTGATCCGGGTGCGTTTACGCAAAATGCCGAAGCTTTCAAAAAAATCGGCGAAAACGGCGATGCGCAAATTCTTGGCGCAGGCGCTGGCATGCACCCGGCAATCTTCCTGAACATTGACCATGGCAACAAAAACTCGAAGGACTACAACCCGGTTCCTCCGCTTACAGGTCCTGGCGGCGTATCGCTGGCAACGCATGACGGCGGCGGCGTATCTCCTGGAGCCAAGTTCGCCATCACAAGCAAAGCAAGCGAAGAAAAGCAAATCGCACTCATTAAATTGGTTGATTACATGTTTACGCCTGAAGGTCAAACCAACGGCGCATCCGGTATGAAAGGCATTGACTGGACAGATCCGAAGGAAGGCGATCTTGCGCTTGGAGAGAACGTCAAGCCAATGGTAGCGCCAATCCCGACAACAGAAGGCGAAGCGCCGCGCAACGCCGGCTGGAGCGGCATGGCTCACTTCTATATGCCGAAAGAATACCGCGACAGCTGGGTACAAGGCTCGGACATCTACGATTCCGCGAACTATGAACGCCGCCTGTATCAAGCAACGCTGCTTTACCAAGGCCATGAGCCAAAAGACTTGTTCCCGCTGTGGGCGATTTGGCTGGATCCATCCGAAGTGGATGAAGCAACCATGCTTCAAACAAACATCAAAACGTATATCGACGAGAACGAACTGCAATTCATCACGGGTCACAAGAGCCTCGACAAGGATTGGGACGCCTATTTGAAAGGCCTTAAAGACCTGAAGCTCGACCGTTACCTGGAAATTTTGCAAAAAGCGTATGACTCCTCAACGTTCAAGAAATAAGAACAGTAATTAAGCAAGAGCGGCTCTCCGTGAATTGGCGGAGAGCCGCTTTTTTGATATTTATAGAAAAAACTGGTAGTTCCGGAGACTCATTTCATAAGTTCAAAGGTTTGACTATAATGAGCTTGCGGGCAACTGGATAACGTTACCAGCAAATCCAAGTTCGAAAGGGGTTATTTATGTTATTAAGAGAGCCAACAGTCAGAAATTTGAATGTCCATTATGATCTACGGTTTCTGGATGACCAGGAACAGATCGAGCCTCTTCTTCTAAGAGCAGGAGGCCAATCGTATCCGCTTGTAAGGCATACCGCAGAATCTTTAAGCGCCCACGGTTTTTTAACAGATTCATACCCCACACATTATTGCGCCTCTGTTCCCCAAGACAGCTCCAAGGTTCAATTCATCCGAGTCTTCGGCCCCCCGGACCATCAAGGTATTCCCACACTTAAGGCAGCAGCCATCTCCACAGCTACAAACGGGAAAGTATTCAATGCCGCCGATACGGCCAAATCCATCCTCTTCCTCAACCCAAGCATCACCGTTTTAACTCCCGATCACTCCGATACCGTATTAAATCACATGGAAGATTCCGATGAGCTCCGCCAAATGGTTTATATGATCGAGCAGCTTCAGGACGGTTGGAATACGCCAACGATTATCACGGACGAGAAAGGACAGCCCGTCCTGGACAAAGAAGGTAAGCCGTTCTACACTTATGAGCTTCATCCGATCCTGCTTAATCTTGCTGCCTCCGCGGCTGCGGGAATCAAGAGCAAGATTTACAGCGACGCGACCTTGCGCGGCGTCCGCTATAATGTCCAACCGGGCATCAGCCACATAGCAGTGAATCAAGGGAACACAGCCTTGACGGCCGTTAACCAAGGCGGATACCACTATAATCTGAAGGATGGCGGACCTCAGTATGGGGTGTCGGTAGCGGTTGAAAAGCTGACTAATGCATTCGAGCTTGATTTGAAGGTGACCAATTCCTACATTCGGCACATGTCCGTCTATGCGACCTTCTATAAAGGCGATGGCAGCACTCCCATTGAAATGGATGCCGACGCCTTGCTTTCCTTGCTGCGGGGAGAGAATCTTCTAGACGTGAAGGAATGGATGGAAGCATTGGAAGAGTCGGAGCAGCTGTTATTAGGCACTAAATCGCTCAAGTTCATCGGTAACGTAAGCGCAGAAGGGACCTTCCTCGGCATTCCCGTGACGGATACATCATCATTGTTCTCATTCCAATTGCCAACCGATGATCCAATTGGCAAACTTCGTTTATCCATAGGCAGCTTGGGCTACGGCAACTCGCATTCCGATGCGGATCCTAATGCGGCATGGATCGGAATTGGTTCAACGTCGCTGATGGATTTGGTCATTCCGACTGTAGCGTTAATCATGACGGTAGGTACCGAGAGCAGCAAGATGTTCGACACACTCTTCAAAAAAGTGAAATTTATCGCCCCAACCGTCTACTCCATTTATACAGTCGTTAAAGATATCATCAATGACTCCAGCAATACAGGCAACGACGTCAAGAACATGATCGCATCGCTTGCGGACCGGATTGTCTCCAGTCTGCTTACGGGATCGGAATTTATAGAAGAGCTTGCCGCGATATTGGCAGCCGAAGAGGTTGAGGAAGCCATTCCTGTTGTAGGTTGGGGACTCAAAGCTATAGCGCTGGAAGGCTCTGTCGTTCAATTGGCTCAAACGGTTGCCGAGGTTATTGCTTCTCCGCGGGTGGTCGATTTTGAGTTGACCGTTACGATGGATGCTTCGATCTCGCTTCTTGCCGAAGCAAACAGCGGGGAACAGCCGGAATTTGCGGCTACAGCGGCCTACTATATAGTTACGGCGCAATATAGCGACAACACAACACGTACTTATAGAGATGTCATTCCGGATTCAAAGGTAAGCAGTCTGTCGTTTGAGCTAAATGATGTGCCTGTTGGCGGGAAAGTGACTTTCCTTGCTGCCATTTACTCGAAGGAAGGCTGGCTTGTAGGCGGCGGCAAATCGGAAATGATGGATAATCTGCTCACGCCGGGCAAAGACCGTTTGGTGGCATCCGTAAAGGTTACGCAGATGCTGTATCCGCTGAATGGACAGACGACCTACCAGCATAGCCAGCTCCTAATCCAGCAAGGCGGCCAATACGCGTGGCAGCATACGGCCGAACCTCCTACGGAAACAGCGGAAGACCTCGGAACAGGCGGAGGCGGACATGTGTTGGAAAGTCTGGTTGGAATAACTCTGAATTCGAATATGGGACTATTAGGATATGCATGGCAGGCATCCGGCTTGAATATTCCGCCGGTTGACGGAGACAACGGAGACAATCTGGAGCTCTACGCTTTCAAAAATATTTCCTATGGCCCGAATCCAAATGCCGGCGTAATGAATACGCCAAAAGGCTATAACAAAGCCCCGCTGCTCGCTTATCCGCAGCTTGGTGCGGAAAGCGGCGCTGCCGGCTATTTTTACCTGGATCCAACCGGGGATCAAACAAACGGGTTCCACCTTCGCCGGATCAAACCTGTCAATGACCCTACGATTCCGCAGAACAGTCCTGAACGTGAATTCGATCTATCCGCGGGGGAGAGCTGGGGACGGTTCAATCTGCTCCCGGCCTCAATGGCTTACCATTCCAACGGGTATGTGATTGCCGTCAATCCTGCTTATCCCGTCATGCAGATTCTGCAAATTCCTTCAAGCAGCAAACCGGATGATCAAGCGCCTTGGGCGTTGATCACGCTTGGTCCTGGTACGAGGGAAGGTCTGGTGCAGCAGCCTGAACTGGTAGCTATCGCTTCTAATCAGACGGTGTACGTATTAGAAAAAGGCAACCAGCGGATCCAGGCATTTAGCCGCGGTGGACACCCCGTAGCAGCTTTTGCCGATCCCGATTCTCCGTATTGGATAAACCTAGTCAATCATGATGCCACTCAAGACGTGAAGTACCTTGCCATGAGCGTGGAAATTCAAGGCCACATTTACGTGCTTAGCCAATATGGCAACGGTTATGAGGCAGATCAATATTTCCTCGATATTTACACGCCTGCGGGAAGCCATCTCGTTACGCAGAGAGGACTGGTTGCAGCCTCGATGGCCGTCGATCTCTGGAGGAACCTATACACCTTGAATTTCCAGCAAATCCTCTCTCCAGAGGGATGTACAGAGCCTTCAGTTAGCGAGTGGACGCCAAGCACGCCAAGAAAGGATGGGAATCAATGAATCCAATTACAAAGTGGTCATTCAACACGGAGACGCTCGGTTATGCCGAATCTTTTTATTATGAGTATTACTATGCAGGAGGATTGGCTGTCGTTTGTGTTGGCGGAGGCGGCCAAACGGCTGATTTTAATGTATATAATCTGGGCGGCGGCTTGGTTGCCATACAGGACCCTTACGCGAATTGGTATTGGAGCAGCCGTTACGACGACAACCTGATGCTCTGGAATTATAACGATCATAATTATGTTTCCGACCATATCGGCGACGAACAAAAATTTCGGCTGATTAACCGCGGTCACGGACAGATATCTTTACAAGCGGCAGCGGGGCCGCATAACGAAAAGTATTTGCAGGCCGTAAGCGGAGGCTGGTACCCCGTTAACTTCGGATTTGGGGATGGCACTTTAAAATGGTCAGATGAAGGCTCCTTATTCAAGGTAGGGGGCAGTTTGCTGCCTATTCTAATCATTACCAACTCGGCGAGGGATCTCGACCTGTCCGGCTCCGACTTATCCGGATTGAATTTGGATAACGCCGATCTTACGAACGCCATCTTCAAAAACGCAAACTTCACTAAAGTACAATCCTTCCATAATGCACAGTTCGTTAATGCCAATCTGCAGCAAGCCAATTTTGACGGACTGTGCTTGAACGGCGCCAACTTCACGCAGGCAGATTTCACCGGAACGGATCTCACGCGTATTCTGCCTTCTCCATCACAGCTATCCCATGCCAAACTCATAAAAGCCAATCTAAAAGGCGTCGATCTGTCAAAATCCAATCTGACTTACGCAAATCTGTCCGGGGCGGTATTGGACGGGGCTAATCTTAGCGGGGCGGACCTGACGGGGGCGGTCTTCACCGGCGCATCGCTTGTAGGCACTAAACTTGACGGCGCGATCATGCACAATTCCGTGTTTGACCAGTGCGATCTGACAGATGTATCGTTTACGTATCCGCCTGATTTCTCGAGAACGGAGCAAGGCCGCACTTCCTTCGTTAAGGCTGTTGTACCCTTCAAGGTTCTTGGCGCCAACTGGTCCTATTTGGAACTGTCCGAATCCAGGATCACCGATATCCCGGATGCCATTACCGCCTTGAATGCGAATTACGCGCTCCTGCCGGATGGTTTGGATTTCAGCAAAAAGGATATTCGGAGTGCTACGTTTGTCGGTACACGGATGTATGAAATACAGCTCCAGAACGCAAACCTGGAGAAAGCCCATCTTACGCATGCCAGGCTGAAAGGGGCCAAGTTGACAGGCGCGAACCTGTCAATGGCCAATTTGGACAGTGCCTACCTGATTTCCGAGAATGCCATATCGCCGGGGGATCCGGTTAAGCATGAAGCGGCAGTTGTAGACGACGCGTTCCTCATCAATACGAATCTTACCGGTTCATATTGTGATGGGGTGGACTTCTCAGGCTCTCTTTTTATGAGTTACGCAGGTCTTGATCCGGATGGTAAAGCCAGCGCAAACGGAGCTGCGATGAATTTGGCTAAATTCAATAATGCCGTGCTGATCCAAGCTGTCTTTGACAATGCTCAATTAGGAGGTTGCGACTTCAGCGATGCCCGCATGGTTGGGGCAAGCTTTAAGCAAGCGCAGCTGATTCCGGCCACTCAGCCGCCTAACCCTGATGCCAGCTTCCATGGGGCGGACATACGCGGGACGGACTGCACCGGAGCGAATATGGATGGACTGGATATGCGGTCTGCGCAGGTATCGGCGGGGCAGGGCGAATTTACTCAGGTGTACAAGGATTATTACGGCAATCCACTTCCTGTTATGCTGTCGTATTCGGCTACTATACTGGGGAACACAACTTCCGGCACGACGTGTCCGGACGGCTCCAGAGGACCGTGCCATCTGAATTTAGTCACTGCCTCGTCCAGTGAAGAAGTATAATTAATCATATTAAATAACCGGCGATGCAGGAGGTGTTTAATCCTGATTTGCCGGTTATTTTTTTTGGTTACTCTGTTTTGACCAGTTTTCTTTTCGCGGAAGTCATGATCCACAGTCCTATCGGAATACCTATCGCGCAGACGGGAATAACGATCGTTTCCCATAATTTCTGGAGCGTCATAATGGCTGCTTCATTGGGGATGATCAGCGCAATGATATAGATTAGGGGAGCGGTGAACCAGAACAGTCGTTTCCAGGACTTGATCCGGAAGGACTGAGCCATTTCATAGCTGGTAATGAACAAGTACAGCGACATTTTCGCGAACACTCCAAAAATCCAGATAAAGATGACAAGAATATCAACATTCTGAATGAAATTCAAAATGTTGATCGACCGAACCAGCATAAAATAGGGAAATCTAAGCTCCTGGGCAACCGTAGGACCAAATACCATCAGAACCATAAGCGTTGATAAGATAAGCATGCCCCCGGTTAACCAAACGCTTGCCAAGGACTTCTTCACAATATGCTCGGGATTGGAAACAAACGCCAACAGGACAAGCATCATAAACGATTCAGCCAGAAATGAGGTTGGTGCGAAGGAGGCGCTTACGATTTCCTTCAGGCTTGCATCGCCGAACACAGGCAGCAAATTTACCCAATTCGCGTTTGTTGCGTTTAGTAGAAAACTCACCAGCAGCGTAAGAATGGTTAGAGGTCCCGCAATTTCGCAAAAACGACCGATTCCCTTTATGCCGCTTGTACCCGTTAAGTAAATGGCAGCTGCCAAAATCATAGCCATCAGTACCCATACCGGCGTTTTATCCAGCAGGACCAGATGAAGGAAATCCGCAAAAGAACGAAGAACATCCCCGGATAAAATAAACCAGGCGGTAAAATAGGGAAGGGTGACGATTTTGCCAAGCCACGATCCAAAGAGCTCTCGGCTGAATTGAGCTAGACTTTGGCCCGGATGCAACATGCCAACCTTGACTACCAGAAAGGTGATCGCCCCGCCTAGCAGACAAGCAACAAGCATGGACAGCCATGCATCTTGTTCGGCTATCTCCACGGCAGGCGAGATGCGAAGCCAGACAGCCATCACCACTTCCGCGGTTGCCACGATCCAGAACAATTGCCACCCCGTTATTTTCATTTCCTTCGTCCTTTCCTGTAAGGCTGATGAATATCATATCGAAGAATTGGTTTGTCCCGGATCTTCGTACCGAAGCTGTACTTCTACCGTAATCGGTAGTCTGCTGAACGTCTCGTTCCAGTTATTCTGCAATGATTTCCATTCACCGGGGAACTTGTAATGAACATGCCTGCCGATTCCGAAAATATCCGCTTTGTATTGCTTCTGGGCTTTAAGAATCAGCTTGTTCACGGCTTGTTCAGCTTCACGGCTTAAGTTTTTCTCGATTTCTCGCAGTTCCTTGGCTTGGGAAGGGTCCCGCTTAGAATTGTTCTCCACTAGGTTGCCTTTTCCGCTTAATTGAATATGCACTCGCATACCGTTCGAGTCTTTAACCACGCGGATACGACTCTTGAGAGCTTGCGCCCTTAAACTGATGCTGCCGTTGTTTGGGCTTCCCGAGGTGGATACGGTAAGACCTCTTTGTCTTCCCTTAATCCAGTTCGCGTAATACGATTCATCGGGCTTCAAAAATCCGGTCAGCCTATGCGAATTTTCCTTATTCAGAATCGCTGCTCCCGAATAAATGAACCTTTTTGTAGACGGATTGTAACTAATGGCCGGCAACAATACGGATCCGCCTTTTGGCCGCGAATCGCACAGAAATTCCCTATAGTAATAAGGTTTCATCCCCAGCGCCAACTGAACGCCGCTCAAGGCCGTACTGATCAACGGATCGAAAACGGGTTCCGTGGCAAGTATCTCCTTCGCCGTACCGTCTTTCACGACAAAAATAACGGATCTCATCTCCGATTTCGGATTGCGCACGACCATATCCAAATATTTGTCCATCCCTTGCTCGGCCATACGCTGGCCAATCAGAATCGTCTGGCGATGCGCGTAAAACAAGGTGCGGGAAAGCTGCGTCTGCAGATTTTGTCCCGCATCCATAAAGTCCTTGCCGGTAGCACTGACCACTACATAGCTTTTTTTCTTGCTGGCTCCGGTATCTGGACCGCCTAGACCAGCCGGAACGGCAATCTGGGAGCTGACCTCCAGCCTTCCGTCTGAATTCATATCCAGCCCTCCGCCAATAACAATCGCCAGCTGATTGGGCTCCTTAAGATTCCAACACCCGGCAGTTACCGCCGACAAAATCAATAAGCAAATGGTTATCATGGTTTTTTTCAACAATGGATCCCGCCTTAACTCATACGCTTTCTGGGCCTTCTCAAAAAAACATTTTGAAGCTTGCTTTTACTTGTCGGTGCGATCGGTTCAAGATACGGCGTTCCAAGCGGGCTTAAATGAATGAGGTGGGACAGAATCATGATCAACCCAAGAGCCACGCCAAACAGACCAAATAATCCGGACAGAACCAGCAGCGGGAATCTCAGCATTCGAAGGGGATAGCCAAATCTGTAACGCGGAATAACAAAAGACGAGATACCGGCAGCCGATACGACGATGACGATGGGAGCCGAAATAATTCCCGCTTGCACAGCGGCTTGGCCGATGACCAAAGCTCCCACGATGCTGACGAGCGGACCGATTTGCTGCGGCAGGCGAATCCCGGCTTCCCTTAACCCTTCGAACATAAATTCCATCAGAAACACCTCGATCACCGTTGGAAAAGGGGATTGTTCTCTGAGTCCCGTGATGCTTAGCATTAGTTTTGGAGGCATCATTTCGGGATGGTAGGTAGTCAGCGCGATATAAATGGACGGGAAGAGGATCGAAAAAAGAGCGAACAAATAGCGGATCCACCGGTTCATGGTTACATACAAGAAACGTTCGTAATAATCGTCCGGAGCCTGAAGGCCGTCCCAGAACGTCATCGGAACGACCAGAACGATCGGGGACCCGTTAACGAAGACGGCTATTCTTCCTTCCAGCAGTCCCGCGGACACGACATCGGCCCGCTCCGTGCTTTGCATTTGCGGAAACGGAGAATAGCTTGTGTCTTCGATATATTCTTCGATATAACCGGATTCCAGTACGCTCTGAATATCGATCGCGTCGATTCTAGTCCTTACTTCATTAACCAGAGCAGGGGAGGAAAGACCATCGATATAGGCGAGAACAACCTCGGTTTTCGTTAATTTGCCGATTTGAAAAGATTCCATCTTTAGATCCGGCGTCACGATAATCCGCCTGAGCAGCGTTGTATTCGTTCGAAGCAGCTCGGTGAAGCTTTCGCGGGTCCCGCGCAGAGCCGCTTCGGTGGAAGGCTCTTCAATGGCCCGTGTTTCGAACTGGGAGACATCCGTCAGAAGAACAAACGGATCGCCATCAGCAAGGAAAGCAACGTTTCCTTTTAAAATAAGGTCTGCAGCCTCTTCGAATTTGGTTATCCTCTGGGTCTGCAAAGCCGCAACAAGCTCCATATCCAGCATTTGGGCCAGGCTGCCTAGTGTCCCTAGACCTTGGGGAACTCCTTCGTACAGCAAAGGTTTAAGGATCGTGTTCTGAACAAGATCTTTATCGATCATCCCGTCGACGTATACCAGCAGAAGGAAGGTGTTGCCTTGCAAAGTTAAGCGACGGAAGACGACATCCGAGCAGTGTTCGAATATCGCTCTGAGCGTCTGCTCGTTTTCGTGAAGGGAAGGACTAACCGCCTTAGCTGCATTCACTTGTGAAATGGTGCGTTCGTTTGATGACATTGGATTCATGCACCTGCCGCTGGAAATGATTTGTGTTTCTTGATACTATACCCAAACGCGACGTTAACTACACCAAACAGCCTCCGCCAAATGTCGTGCGGAGGCTGTTTGGTATAGTTGGAGGACGAGAAGTGTGCCCGCAATATTACGATCCCGTCGAGCGATAATGACGGACGCCAATATGCCAGAGCAAGAGGCAAGGGAGGATAAAGACAACACCCGCGAGCGGAGACAGCATATACAAGAGACGATTTCCGTCGGTTCGGCCAAGCACGTAGAGCAGCGGCAAATAATTGACGCAGCCTAACGGGATGACGAAGGTGAAGAAATTCGTCACCCATTTCTCGTAGATCGACAGCGGGTATTTCGCCATCTCCCGGCCACCGTCGGTAAAAACGTTAGCTACCTCTAGACCTTGAATCGTCCAGAAGCTCAGCGAGGCGGTGGCAATGAATAACCCCGAGAAGATCAGTACCCCGCAAACAATCATCAGCATAAGCGTAAAAAGCTTCGGCAGCGTAAGTTCTATCGGCAGTTTGCTCAATGACCAGAGCAATACGATGAGGCTTTGCAGCATGCGGCCTAGCCTGGCGAATTCGAATTTGGATCCTAGCACCTGCAGAATGGTGCTTCTCGGCCGGACAAGCAGACGGTCAAAATCGCCGCTGCCAACCAGGCTCGAGAACATGTCAAAGCCTCGGGCGAACGTTTCGCTGAGGGCATAGCTAAGACCGATAATGGCATAACACAAGGCAGCTTCGTAGAAAGTCCAGCCTTTTACCTGTCCAAACTGCGCGAACATAAAGTATAATCCGGCGAGAACGGTCAGCGGAGTAAGCGCTTGCCCCACAGTCAAGAGCCAGAAGGAGAGGCGATACTGCGCCTGCGATTTAAATAAGATGGATATATATTTCAGATACAGATACATGCGGATTAACCTCCTTGTACAACGACCTGGCGAAGCGCTTTCTTCAAGCACCATCGGCCAATCAGGATTAATGCAGCCAGCCATACGCATTGAATGAGAATTCCCCAAACCGCCTCGGATTGCGGAATTTGCCCGGAATAGACGCGAAACGGGAAATCCGCAGTCCAGCGGAAGGGGAGCGCATAGGTAAGGGCCTGCATCCAATCCGGCATCAAAGGAACCGGAATAATCATACCGGCAAGGAACTCTCCGATCACCGCGATAACCAAGGTAGAACCAACGGGGGACAGCGTCCAAAAGACGGAAATGTAGATAAACATGGAGATCGCGATATTGACGGCGAGTCCGAGCAGCAGAGTCACGACAAACAGCGCAAGGGTTGTTCCCGTAGGCGGCATGGTTAAGTTATAGGGCTTCGGCAGCAGGAACGCGACAAGTAGAATAGGAACGCAACGCAGGATAGCGCTCGATAAACGCTGGGCAAGCAGCTTGGCATACCAGAAGGAGTAGATCCCGCATGGCCTGCACAATTCATAAGCAATATTGCCGCTCGTGATAAGGTTAAAGATCTCGTTGTCTCTAAACCAGAGCATGACAAAAGCGAGGAAAATTTGCTGCAGCCATATATACGAAGCCAACTGCTCAAGCGACATAGAGGGCTGAGCCGAGCTGTGTTCATAGAAAGCGACGTATACCATGATAAAAATAAAGCCGAAAAACAACTGGGTAGCCATGCCTGCAATCGCGGCAGTCCGATATTGCAGGCCGCTTACAAATCGCAGCTTCCAGACCGACAGGTAGATATTCATATCCGGTGCTCCTTATAGAGCTCCAGCACGAGCTCCTCTACAGGCGTAGTGCCCACCTCGAGATCAACGACTTCAACTTGCTCGGACAGCCTGGCAATAACGCTGGCAACCGGCGTTGCATCGATATCCATGCTGTAAACGGCGCGTTCCGGCGTCCAAGATAAACAACGAACCCCATCGATGTGTACCGGTTCGTTATACTCGCGGTAATCGACCGTAACAATCCGCTTCGATCCGAATCGGCCGCGCAGATCGTTCAAGCTGCCATCATAGAGCAGGGTGCCTTTGCCGATCATCAGGATCCGGTCCGCCAGCGCTTCAATATCGTTCATATCATGCGTGGTCAAGATAACTGTAACGCCACGTTCCTTATTGATTCGTTTGATAAACTGGCGGACGGCAATTTTGCTGGCAGCATCAAGACCAATCGTTGGCTCGTCGAGGAAAAGAATCTTAGGGTCGTGAAGAAGGGAGGCGGCGATTTCGCAGCGCATGCGTTGCCCAAGACTAAGCTGTCTGACGGGCGTCTGCAGAATGTCCGTTAGCGCAAGCGATTCGGTCAGCATAGCAAGGTTCGTACGGTAGACTTCGCCGGGAATTTTGTAAATATCTCGCAGGAGTCCAAAGGAATCGATGACGGGAACATCCCACCACAGCTGAGTCCGCTGACCGAAGACAACGCCGATATGGCGGACATACGCCGCGCGGTCTTGCCATGGCGTGTAACCAAGAATTTTGCACGTTCCATTGTCCGGCACGAGAATACCGCTCATGACTTTAATGGTAGTTGATTTTCCCGCTCCATTAGGACCGATGTAACCAACGATCTCTCCGGGTGAAATATCAAACGAGATATTGTGGAGTGCCTCGACAATCGTATGCTCCCGGGCGAAAAGGGCTTTAACCGCTTGCCGGACCCCGGCTGTTCGCCGCGCAACCTTAAATGACTTATTAATACCTTGCAGCGCAATCATGGAATGAAGCCTCCTTATAATGGTTTTAGTCCAGAAAAAAAATATACCGATATTTTCTAATAAAGTATAGACTTATAATAAAACCCAGGTTATAATACTATTATAGAGATCGAGGATATCTCTGAATTGGCAAATATTGATTTTTAATTTTTTTAGGGACTAAAGTTGTTTTGTTTCTTAACTTAATTACATAGGCTATGCATTAGAGCTTGTATGTTGCCTAGCGCAATTGCAGGTTTTTTTATTGTGTTAACCAAATAATCCTAATAGGACACCTTCTTAAACTTGGAAGGTGTCCTTTTTGTCTTTCTATGAAAAAATTTTCAATTCGACTGGTGAAATGACTCAGTCCTTCTTCCTGCTACTTGTATACGCTAGTAAGTATGGAGATTGGTAGTTTCCGAGAGAGGGAAAAGGAGGATGGAGCGATGAAAATTATCGTAAACGAGAAAGAGCTGAAGGAATATTTTGACGGGCTTGCCCGTCTGCTGCCGCATCTGAATACAGTACAGCCGCAAGATTCGAGTTCGCTTGACGTGTCGGAACTCCTGGCAGAGCTGCGTCAGACGATTCGGGAGGAATTGGCTTCGCTCGGAATGGAGGGGCAGCGCGAGGCCGGCATGTCCAGCTTGACTAAGCTCAAGCAAGTATTCGAGCCATACACAAGCAAGCCTGCCGAATTATTAACATCAGCGGGTACGGTCGAAGGAACAATCACTAAGGTAAGCGGCGATTACTTGGTCGTACGCGAGCCTGGAGGCAGTATGGTTATGGTTCCGCTGGAACAGCTGATCTCCTTTCAATTGACAGGAAAGAAGGTGGAACGATGATTGAAGAGCTATTGTCTTTCGTTAACAAAGAGGTGCAGATTGCAAGTGCCCTGGAAACGATTTGCGGAACGCTTGTGTCGGTTGACGGGACGGCTGTAACGATCCGCACCTCGGAAGTATTCGGATACGAGAACGGCAGCTACGCCATTATTCAATTGCGCTTCATTTCTTATATCCGGTTGTTATAACGATTTTGATGAAAAAGGGGAGGTGAGGCATTTGTCGTTTCAACGCGTGCCAGGACTAGTCAGCATTGTGGTCACCGTCTACAACAAGCTTCCCTATCTGTCGGATTGCTTGACAAGCCTGCTCAATCAGACCTACACGAACTGGGAACTTATTCTTGTCGATGATTTGTCTACGGACGGGTCATACGAGTATGCCGTGAATTGGCTTAACAGCAATGAGCCTTTGCTGCGGGAGGGAAAAGGAATTTATACGCTTCGACTGCCTCGCAATGCTGGTTACGCCGGCGCAATTACGGCCGGGATGTACTTGGCCAAAGGCGAGTATATCGCCATTCAGGATGCGGATGACCTATCCCATCCGGAGAGGCTGGCCAAGCAGGTCCGTTATTTGAACGTTAACCCGCAAATCGATCTGCTAGGCACGAATTACGAGGTATTCGAAGATGGCGAAGTAGACAGCCGAAAGCCGGTATATTGGCTTAAATACGGGGATCAGATCGGGAAAGTCTATGCAAAAGGCGGTCATTGCATCTGCCACGGGACGGCCATGTTCCGGGGGGCGGTATTTGACCGCATCGGCGGACATACAAGACGTATCGAGGGAGCCGAAGATTACGAATTTATAGCAAAGGTGATCAAACCGGGAGCAAGGAACGTGGACAATTTGCGGGAGGCGTTGTATTACTACCGCAAGCATCAGAAGCAGCGTTCACGCGAGTTTTTTGGCAAATCGCAGAAGGAGCAGGGTCATGACACGTAATCGGATCCGGCTGCTGATGGTGATGGACAGCTTGGCCGTCGGCGGTACGGAAACGTACGTGCTGAGCCTAGTGAAAGCTTTCCCCGCGCTTGGCGTCATGCCCGTGTATGCTGGCGGAACCGGCGTCATGTATGAAGCTTTTGCCCGTGCCGGGTGTCCGATTCACCGCGTGGATCTGACGGCTGAGCAGCTGATGGACCCGGAACACCAGAAGCAGGCGGAATCCGCGCTTACGCAAATTATGAGAAACCGTCGGATAGATCTCGTGCACATTCACCAAACGCCATCCGGCTTGTATGCAGCGAAAGCTGCAAGAAAGCTGGGAATCCCGGTTGTATTTACCGTACATGGCGCTTACTATCCGACTGAACAGCTTCAATTGCTGAAGGATGACGGATGTACTTTCATCAGCGTTAGTCCTCCCATACGGGGTTATTTGGACTATCTGGGTTTTCCGTCTTATCTGATTGCCAACGGTATAGATTTCAAGCAATATCGTCCCGCATCTTCTGCAGCCTTACGCGCCAGTCTTCACATACCGGAAGGAGATAAGGTCGTGGTCTACGCTTCCCGCCTGGCCTGGGACAAGGCGGCGGTTTGCGCCATGCTTGTGCGAGCGGCACGTACCATTCGCCTTCATGAAATGACGCCTCTCCACCTGGTGATCGCAGGCTCTGGCAATCAGGCCGCTGCTATCGCCGAACTGGCAGAGACCGTAAACCACGAGTGCAACGCGCATTTCGTCCATCTGGTTGGCAATCAGATGCAAATGGGCGACTATTATAATCTCGGTGATCTGGTTGTCGGGACGGGACGAGTTGCGCTGGAAGCCATGGCATGCGGTAAACCCGTGCTGGCTATTGGCAATCATGGATATTTCGGCCTTGTGGACCAGCCTGTATATGACGAGGCATGGCTGTATTATTTTGGTGACCATAATTCCAAGGAGCGTCCAACCGAGCAGTTGATCGGAGAAGCAATCAGCGGAGCGCTCTTATCGACAATCAATCTAGATGAAGTAGGTCAACGGGGACAAGAGTGGGCGCGGGCGAATTTTGACATTCAGGGCAAAGCGCTTCAGATGAAGCAGCTGTACGTCTCTTTGCTGGCGAAAACCCGATAGGAATGGAGTGATAGTAACGAATGCGAAAGGTATTGTATTTAGGATGGATCGGCTTTAACAACCTCGGGGATGAGTGGATGTGGGAGATGTTTAAAACCTTGGCGGATACCCACCTGAAAGAGGGGGAATATCAAGTTATTCCTTCGCTTCCGACCGTAGAATGGAAGAAGGTAAGCCAGTACGATACGATCGTTCTTGGCGGAGGATCACTAATCGTACCCGGGTATGTCGAACTGGTGCATGAGGCGTTAGAGCTTGGAAAGACCATTGTCATCTGGGGCAGCGGCCATGACCGTCTGCATAAATGGGTCCCGACAATAGACGGGCGACCAAAGCCGGAGGCTGCCGTAGAAAGCATGACATATCGCCAAAAGCTTAAGGAGATTTTGGAGCATAGTGTCTACTGCGGCGTACGAGGTCCTTGGACACGGGATTATATTGAAGCGCTTGGCGCTTTGCCGAAGCATATGGAAATCAGCGGCGATTCCGCCCTGTTGATGAATTCGCTGAATCCCACAGCGACGGATCAACCATCCGGAGGCCTGCAAGGGGACAATCGCACGATTGGGATCAACTGGGGAACCTCATATAACCGGATTTACGGGGGCAGCGAGGAAAAGGCAGAGGATCAGCTGGCGGAGACGGGCCGCTCGCTTCTTGCTCACGGATACAAGCTCCATCTGTATTCCGTCTGGGGACCGGACGAAAAGGCGCTTGCAAGCCTATACCGCAAGCTTGGCCAAGACCGCGTTACGTTTGATCCTAAAGTATATTCGGCTGCGGAATATGTACAGCTGCTGTCGGGATTCAAAGCTACGATCAACCTTAAGCTTCATGCCAATCTATTATCTGCGGCTGCGAACGTTCCCTTTGTATGTATTGGCTACCGGTTCAAAAGTTTCGATCTGATGAACGGTCTGGACTTGGCCGATTGGATCGTTGCTTCGGATGACCGGCAATTGGCGGAAAAGCTGACGCAGAAAGTTCAAGCCGCCGCGGCTTGGCGGGAAGGGTATATCAGCAAGCTGGCAGAGGGGCGCCAAGCTGCTTATCAATCGCTCGTTAAGCCGTTTCGGGAGAAGTTATTCTAATGTTCCATCATAAGAGATTGTCCGCGATTGAGGGCAGTCTCTTTTTGCTGGTGCAACAAAGCGGCAATACTAGCGTCTATATAGTGTTTTCAAGGATCGGAATCGAATGTTGCCAAAGAATATAAAACTTTTAGATGAAGTTAACAAGGATTTCGAGCTTTCGTATAGTATTCATTTACGCAGTAGGATTATTTGGTAAAAAGAAAGGCGTTTAGCAAGTCTACGAGGCGTAGGTGATCACTTTTGTTTCTTATTGATTATATTGTGAATCTATCGATCTTTTCGCTGTTGGTTAGCGTACCTTTCGTATTCCGTTCATTTATAAGTATCAAGCCGCTGAAGCATCCGCTTTGGGGTGGCCTCTATGCGGGAGTTGTTTCAGTCATTCTCGTTTTATTAGCCGTGAAGCAGCAAGGATATGTCTACGATATCCGATATTCTCCCGTCATTTTGATGTTTGCCTATCTCGGCCCCATTCCGGGCTTAATCACCGGGTTATTCGCGTTATCCGTCCGTTTGCTCTCAGGCGGCAATTGGATGCCCGCCATCGAAGGCTGGGCCTTCATTATGATGGCTTTTTCTATCCTGCACATTTACCTTTCCCGCCGGCAGCTTGCGCCATTTAAGAAAAGCATCGTCTTTTCAGGCGCCTATGTTGCGTTATACGCATGCGTGGTATTTACCTTCCGGATTCTGGTGAACGAACCGCTCTTTCATCTACAATATGTCTGTTTTGTTATATTGGGGGTTTTGTTAGGGGGGCTGTTGATTGAATCCCATGAACGTTTGCGCCGCACCATCGCCGAACGCAACGAAATGGAATTGTCGCTTCACGAAAGCGAATATCAATACCGGTTAATTGCGGAAAATACGTCCGACCTCATCGTTGTTATGGATCCCGATCATTCGATCCGGTATTTCTCGCCATCCCATGCTTTCGTGCTTGGTTATTCTAGTCTGGCACTAAACCGCGCGGAGTTGGACCGGATCATAAATCCGGATGATACGAAGATGTTTAACCAGACCATAACGAAAATAATGAATCAAAAAAAAGCGCTCTCCATGGAGATTCGGTTCCGGCATCTGGACGGCCGATCGATACCGTTTGATTCGTTATGCAAACCGGTTGAGGGCAAGGATGGCCGGATTGAGCATATCGTCATCATCAGCCGTGATATCTCCGAACGCAAAAAAGCAGAAGAGTTTCTATTGCAATCCGAGAAGCTCTCGATTGTTGGTGAATTGGCGGCAGGCGTTGCCCATGAAATTCGAAATCCGCTGACTACGCTCAAAGGATTCCTCCAATTATATAAAATAGAGAACCCAACTATGAAATACGGCGATTTGCTCCGGGACGAACTGGAACGCATCGAAATCATTACAAGCGAACTTCTCACCATGGCCAAGCCCCAAGCTGCGATGTATGTCGTCGTGAATGTGAAGGACGTCATCGAGCAAACACTTGAATTTCTGACGCCGCAGACGCTCTTAAACAATATTGAATTCATTCGCGAGTACGAAGGAGATTATTTCCCGGTTACTTGCGCCAAACATCAATTAAAGCAGGTGTTTCTCAATCTTTTGAAAAACGCGATCGAATCCATGTCTAACGGAGGGGAAATTCATATCAGCATTCAATTGGATGCGGCAGGAGAATGTCTAATTTTCATTCAAGATCAAGGCTGCGGCATTCCGGAAGAGCATCTTCACCGTTTGGGACAGCCCTTCTACAGCTTGAAAGAGAAGGGAACGGGACTAGGACTCATGATCAGTCACAAAATTATTAAGCAATATCACGGCCGTATCGTTTACGACAGCAAGGTTGATATAGGTACGCGGATTGAAATCAGACTGCCGGTCCATGACAATTCGAAAGAACGTACAGGCGAATAAGCAACAAGAGAGATGAGGTTTAGTTATGATATTGGAAGTCATTGCAACCTGCATGGACGATGCCCTGACGGCGGAAGCGAATGGAGCGGACCGTCTTGAGCTGATAACAGCCATTACGGAAGGAGGCTTAACGCCTGGAATCGGACTGGTGGAGCAGGTGGTACAAGCTGTCCGGATACCTGTTTTTGTAATGGTGCGTCCGCATAGCCGTTCCTTTGTATACGCGGAGCATGATATCGATACGATGGCTCTGGAAATCAAAGCGATTGTAAAAGCCGGAGCGGCAGGACTAGTGCTGGGCGCTTTAACGCCTGAGGGAAAAATCGACGAGCAGGCGCTTAATCGGCTACTGCCTTTAACCGGTGGGTTGCAAGTAACCTTTCACCGCGCGTTTGATGAGCTGGCAGATCAGCATGAAGGACTTCAAACGCTGATGAAGTATCCGCAAATAACACGAGTCTTAACTTCTGCAGGGCGTCGTCCGGCGATTGAGTCCGTGAAGGAGATGGCTGATCTTGTCGCGGCTGCCGGGGAAAGCAATCTCACGATTTTGGCGGGAAGCGGTCTTTCTACGGAAGGCATTGCAGAATTTATTGCTAAGACCGGAGTAGGGGAAGTGCATTTTGGTTCAGCTGTCCGTTACAATAAATCCAACCTGTCGCCGATTAAGGCTTCCACGCTTCGGCTGCTGGCCGACAACGTACATCAGGTTAGATGAAGATAAATAAATATGAACAACAAAAAAGAACCTGGGCAAATGGCTCAGGTTCTTTTTATTGCGCTTAAATAAACACGATGCTATAATCGGTTTACGACTGATTTTAAGTAAAAAGTCATAAGTATCTTATCTTACAATTTAATTGTAGCATGCCGATTTAAATCTTGTCAAATGTTTTATCAAATTAATTGATCGGGAGAGATGAGGAATGAATTCATTGGTTCTTGGTTTTAAAGAAATCGATAAAACGCAGCTTTCGCTTGTTGGCGGAAAAGGATTAAATCTTGGCGAATTATCAAAAATGAATGGCATACACGTACCTGAGGGGTTTTGCGTGACCACCGAAGGATTTAGAAAAGCCATTGAACCAAACCAAACGTTTCATGCTCTGGTGAACCGGTTAGCGACGCTGAAGCCGGGGGATCGAGATCGGATCGGCGAGATCAGCAGCGAAATACGTCGGATCATTAGGCAGATCGAAATACCCGCGGATGTTGTGACGGCCGTTACTCAATACCTTTCGCAGTTTGGCGAACGGTCTGCCTATGCCGTACGATCCAGCGCAACGGCGGAAGACCTGCCGCATGCTTCTTTTGCCGGTCAACAAGATACCTATCTCAATATTGTCGGAAAGGAAGCGATATTTACTCATATCAGCAAATGCTGGGCTTCCTTATACACGGACCGTGCGGTCATCTATCGGATGCAGAATGGATTCGACCACAGTCTGGTTCATTTATCTGTTATTGTCCAAAAGATGGTCTTTCCGTACGCAGCCGGAATCTTATTTACCGCGGATCCCGTTACGGCAAACCGCAAGGTGTTGTCCATAGATGCCGGTTTTGGACTTGGAGAAGCTCTGGTCTCCGGCGTGGTATCGGCCGATTGCTATAAAGTACAAGATGGAATCGTTATCGGCAAGAGAATCGCTGCCAAAAAAATCGCGGTTTACGGCCAGAAAAATGGCGGAACCGTAACGCAGGCAATTGAGCCTGATCACCAGAATAGCCAGGTCCTCACAGAGGAGCAGATCTTGCAATTAGCACGGATCGGAAGACAAATTGAAGCCTATTTTGGCAGCCCGCAAGATATCGAATGGTGTTTGGCAGAGGAAACTTTCCATATCGTTCAGAGCCGGCCTATCACAACCTTGTACCCGATCCCTGAAGCGAATGATCAAGCGAATCATGTTTACGTCTCTGTTGGCCACCAACAAATGATGACCGATCCGATCAAACCGTTAGGCTTGTCTTTCTACCTATTAACGACTCCTGCGCCAATGCGGAGGGCAGGCGGAAGGTTGTTTGTTGACGTTACCCGGATGCTTGCTACTTCGGATGGCAGAGAGAGGCTTCTAAGTACAATCGGACAATCCGAACCGCTGATTAAGGACGCTTTAACAACCATAATCAAGCGTGAAGATTATATCCAGCCCTTATCAACCGACACTAGTGAACTTCAGCCCGGCTTAAGCCAAAAAGCTGCTCCGCCGGCAGATGCTCAAGCAGATCCAAAGCTTGAACCCGGTGTGGTTTCCATTTTGATTAAGAATAGTGAAGCGTCGATCGAAGAGTTAAAACAAACGATTCAAACCAAATCCGGCACGGAGCTATTTGATTTTATCGCGGAAGATATCCAGCAGCTGAAGAAAGTTCTGTTTAACCCGCAGAGTATTCAAGTGATTATGGCTTCCATGAATGCTTTAACTTGGATTAATGAACACCTTTATGAGTGGTTAGACGAGAAAAACGCAGCAGATACGCTTTCCCAATCGGTGCCGAACAATATTACCTCGGAAATGGGACTGGCGCTTATGGATGTTGCGGATGTTATTCGTCCTTATCCGCAAGTCATCGAATTCTTGCAGCGGAGTAAAAATGATTTGGAAGGACTAGTCAAGGTGGAGGGAGGACAGCAAGCTCAAGCTGCTATTTATAATTATCTCGACAAATACGGCATGCGATGTCCCGGTGAAATCGATCTGACCAGAACCCGTTGGAGCGAAAATCCGGCTGCGCTTATTCCCATCATTCTTACGAACGTTAAAAACTTCGAGCCCAATGCCAGCAGCCTTAAATTCGAGCAAGGACGGCAGGAAGCCCTAGATAAGGTACAAGAGATATTAGCACGGTTAAGGCAATTGCCGGATGGCGAGCATAAAGCCAGTGAAACAAAGAAAAGGATTGATCTGATCCGGAATTATGCCGGTTACCGTGAATATCCGAAATACGGAATGGTTAGCCGCTATTTTGTATACAAGCAGGCCATTATGAGGGAAGCGGTAAAACTCGCGCAAAAGAAGGTCATACAAGAAAAAGAAGATGTCTTCTATCTTACCTTTGAAGAGCTTGAAGAGGCTATACGCTCAAATCAACTGGATTATCAGCTTATCAGCAAACGAAAAGACGATTATAAGCTGTATGAAAAATTAATCCCGCCTCGCGTGATAACATCTGATGGCGAAATCATTGCGGGTGAATACAGACGCGGCAATCTTCCGGCAGAGGCTATCGCAGGCTTAGCGGTTTCCTCCGGCGTTATAGAGGGCCGGGCACGCGTCATCCTACACATGGAGGAAGCAAATTTGGAGGATGGGGATATATTAGTCACTTCTTTCACGGACCCAAGCTGGACTCCTTTATTTGTATCCATAAAAGGTCTGGTCACTGAAGTAGGAGGTCTAATGACGCATGGGGCGGTTATCGCACGCGAATACGGGATACCCGCGGTAGTTGCCGTAGAGAATGCCACAACTTTGATTAAAGACGGGCAGCGAATACGGGTGCATGGAACGGAAGGGTACATCGAAATCTTGTCCTAACGGTTGAACTGCATAAATCTGATCGGAAGTACACATTCTAGATTTAGCTTTTGCAGAAAGGATGAGCCTGGAAATGTCCAACAACAATAACTACAACCATAACCAGCATGATCATACCGACAATAATGATCAGCGGCAAAATAGCGTTCACGGCGGCGAGAACCGCAATGGACGTCTAAGCCAAATTAAAAATAGCAATCCGGATGGCGAAGAAGTGCAAAATGAGTTCTTGAGCGAAAAAGAAAAAGAATTATAAGCATTGAGAAACATAACAGGGAACAGCAGCTGCCGATCGGCTGCTGTTTTTTATTGCAGGAGGGTTCGTTTCTGCCCTTGCAGGAACGAGAAAAATAATCCATTTTACTTGAGATCTTGCATCAAGAACATATGTTTGGTATATAATAAATAAGAACAAATGTTCTTGAAGAGGTGAAAGCGTATGGAGAGGTTTATCGGCAAAGTGGTGCAGCTCATTTATATTGATCGAAAGCGCGACGTAAGCATACGCGACGTTCGCGTTATATCCGTTAAAGCCGGTCGTCTGAAGGCGTATTGTTTCCAGGCGCAAGCCATTCGTATTTTTAATCTCGATGGAATCGTTGATGTTGAAATCGCGCGAAAGAAAGAAGGGGCTTAACCTGTTGAACGATACGGAGCGGAAGCTGCTCAGGATTCTTTATAATCGATATGGCCATCAGAACACGCGCATTGCTATTCCTGAATTAGCGCGTTTCGCTCAAAGGGAAGTTGGCCAAATCCGAAAGGCGCTTGAGAAATTGCGCGAGGAGCGCTTCATCGAATGGGAAGATGCGATGGATTACGTAAGGGTTATTCCCGGATGGCTGCAAGCGCGTTAAATTTAAACAGCCCGCTTCATTCAGAAGCGGGCTGTTGTTCATATTTAGGGAAACGTCTTATTTGCCGTTAAACGCGCTAAGCATCCAAACATGCTTTTCGAGCTTGGTATGGATGGCAAGCAGCATGTCCGCCGTTGTTTCGTCGCCGGCTTCCTCTGCGTCTTCCATTCCTTCCTTAAGCTCATCTATCACTAACGAGAAATCTTTAATTAGCTGGTCAACCATTTGTTCGGCTGTTTCCTTGCCGCTGGCTTCCTTGACGGTGGACTCTTTCAGATGGTCGCTCATTGTGGCGATCGGCTGGCCTTTTACCGCGAGCAAGCGTTCCGCGATTTCGTCGACATGCAGCGCCGCTTCTTCATAAAGCTCCTGAAACTTAACGTGAAGCGTAAAGAACTGCGAGCCTTTGACATACCAGTGATAGTTGTGAAGCTTCGTATAGAGAACACTCCAGTTGGCGATCTGGCGGTTCAAGTGTTGTTGGACGGTTTTGGTTGTTTTGGTAGTCATAATGCATTCATTCCTCTCGAAATTAATATTGAACTCTGGTTAGTAAATACACAGGAAAACGATCATTGAAACAGCATCGCTCTATTTACTCCCGAACATCCGTTTGGTATAGTCGATTCAATAAGGAATCGTGAACGGCGAAGAGCGAGGAGACCGTTATGACAAATACTGTGCAATTATCCGTGCGTGCGCTCGTGGAATACGTTTATAGGAGCGGGGATATCGATACAGCTTTCCGATCGGCCGTTGCGCTTACGGAAGGAACGAAGGCGCATCAGCATATTCAGCGGCAATATGGCGAGCAGGATGCCAAGGAAGTATACCTATCGGCAGAAATGGCTTGCCAGGATCTGCTGTTTGTTGTTGACGGACGTTGCGACGGTCTGCTTCAGACGGATAGCGGGCTAACGATCGATGAGATCAAATCCACCTCCGGCAGGCTGCCCGCCCTTATGGAAGAAACGTACTTCGTTCATTGGGCGCAGGCGTATTGTTATGCCTATATGGTTGCAAAGGAGCGGGAACTAGCTTCGATTAACGTTCAGCTCACCTACATGCAGATAGACACGGGAGAATGCCGCCGCTTCGTGCGTACGATGACATTAACGGAACTAGAGAAGTTTTTGTTCAATACGGTCAGCAGCTATTATCCGTATGCCTCAATGAAAATTCTTCATGCCGCAAAACGGGATGCCAGCATCAAGAAACTGGCTTTCCCGTTCTCCTCGTATCGTGCTGGCCAGCGTAAGCTGGCGGCTTCCGCGTACCAGACGATCGCGGATGGGCGCAAGCTGTTTGCGAAGGCGCCCACCGGAATAGGCAAGACAATGTCGACGCTTTTTCCGGCAGTAAAAGCGATTGGGGAAGAGCGGTTGGAGCGGCTCTTTTATTTGACAGCCCGCACGACAACGCGCACGGCTGCCGAAGAGGCGCTCAAGATGCTCGGCGATGGCGGTCTGCATCTGCATGCCGTTACGTTGACGGCAAAAGAAAAGGTATGCTTGAAAGACGAAGTTCGCTGTTCTCCCGAATATTGCGAATTCGCAAAGGGTTATTACGACCGCATAAACGGAGCCATTCTGGACATGCTGGGCAACGAGGCGTCCATGACGCGCGAAGTCATTGAACGGTACGCTTACAAGCATCACGTATGTCCATTCGAATTTTCGCTTGATGCCGCTTATGCGGCGGATGCTGTCATTTGCGATTATAACTATATTTTTGATCCCCGCGTAAACCTGAAGAGGCTGTTTGAGGAGCAGAAGCGGAAGACGGCATTATTGGTAGACGAAGCGCATAACCTTGTCGACCGGGCACGCGAAATGTATTCCGCGGAGCTTCGAAAAGCCGATTTTCTTGAGCTGCAGCGCGCAAGCAAAACCATCCGTCCGCTTGTGTACCAATCGGCGAAAGCAGTTAACCAATATTTTATCGCTTTGCGCAAATCCATTGAGGAAAGCGGCAAGGAAGCAACAGGCACAAACATGGAGCGTTACCTGCCTGAGCAATTGATCGAACAACTGGAAACGCTTGTCCAAGCGGCAGAAGAGCAATTGGCTCAAGGGGACCAAGATCCGCTATTGCTGGACGTCTATTTCGGTTGCCAGCATTTCTTGCGCATAGCCAAGCTTTATGACGAGCGATATGTTACCTACGCCGAGAAGGAAAGGAATGACGTTCGCATGAAGCTGTTCTGTCTCGATCCATCGTATCTGCTTCGGCAATATGCCAAAGGCTACAAAGCGCAGATTCTGTTTTCCGCTACGCTGTCTCCGCTTCATTATTTTATGGACATGCTTGGCGGAGATGCAGAAACGGATTACGCCGTCGCCATTCCATCGCCATTCTCGTCCGAACAGCTTGATGTCCGGATCGAAAAGCTGTCGACCCGTTATCAGGACCGCGAACGGACAATGGACCGAGTCGCCGGATTGCTGCGTTCGACAGTTGAGCGGCATCAGGGTAATATTCTGGTGTTTTTCCCGTCTTATGCCTATTTGAACGGTGTTTATGAACGGTTTATGGAGCTGCCGCTGTCAGAGGAGGAGTCTGCAACGTTTACGGCTATGGTCCAAAGACCAAATATGCCGGAGGAGGAGCGGGATGCCTTTTTGGCTGCTTTTGCACCGGACAATAATAACACGCTTGTCGGCTTCGCCGTTATGGGCGGCATTTTCTCGGAGGGGATCGATTTGGTGGGGGACCGTCTTACCGGTGTGGCCGTCGTTGGAGTAGGATTGCCCCAGGTCGGGCTGGAAAGGAACATTATCAAAGACTATTTCGACCGCCAAGGGAAAAACGGCTTTGAATATGCGTACGTCTTTCCCGGTATGAACAAAGTACTGCAGGCTGGCGGCCGGCTCATCCGTTCGGAAAGCGACCGGGGAATGCTGCTGCTGATCGACGACCGTTACGCGCATCCCCAGTATGCCAGGCTTTTACCGCCGGAATGGAGTGAGAATGAGACAAAAATACAATAAAGCAGTGTGAGAAAGGACGAACCCGAGAGGGGGGCGTCTTTTTTTATACTAATGAAAATGGATATAACGCTTGCTTTAAATATATGTATGCGATATATTGCATATAAGATTGATATTTGATAATAAAGTGTAAGGATGATTAACAGATGCCCGTACCCCAAAATTTCGTATCGCCTGTGCGAATGTCCGCAAAAGAAAGAGCTTTTTCCCAAATCCAAAGATGGATTATCGACGGTACGTTACAACCCGGGGAAAAACTGATCGACGCTGAATTGGCGGAGTCGCTTGGCGTTAGCCGTACGCCGATTCGTGAAGCCTTTCAACTGCTCGAAGTACAAGGGCTTGTATCCACGCATCCGGGAAAAGAAACAAAAGTAACGGAAATCGAGAAGGGCGACATCTTCAAAATGTACTCTACGATGGCCGTTCTTCAGGCTTTAGCAGCCGAGATTACAGCGAAAATTATTGTTCCGGATCAAATCGAGCAGCTAAGGGCAATTAATTTGGATTTTGCCAACTCCATTAAGAGCGGTCAAGCTTATCAAGCGATGGAGGCGGATGAACAGTTCCATAATCTAATCGTGGAGCTTTCCGACAATCCTTATATCGCTTCCTTCAGCGCATCCCTTCAGATTCATATTAGGCGCTTTAAATATGTGTTCTTAAAGCAGCCGGTTACTGCGGCGCAAACGTCGGTCGATGAGCATGCACGGATTATTTCAGCCTTCGAGAAAAAGGACAGCGACCTTGCTCATACCATAATGAAGCAAAACTTCATTCGTCCGATGCAGGAACTGCATGAGTTACTTTAAGAGATAGGAGCGAGCAACATGGCAAATGGAAAAGATCTTCGAATCCGCAGCAAGGTAATTAGCGAGGGAGTCAATCGGGTGCCAAACAGGGCGATGCTGCGCGCCGTAGGTTTTACTGACGAGGATTTCAAGAAGCCGATGATTGGCGTAGCCAGTACCTGGAGTGAAGTCACTCCGTGCAATATGCATATCAACGACTTGGCCGCTCAGGCTAAGCTTGGAGTTCGCAATCACGGCGGCGCACCTCTGATTTTTAATACGATTACGGTTTCAGACGGTATATCCATGGGACATGGAGGCATGTTGTTCTCCCTGCCGAGCAGGGAAGCAATTGCAGATTCCATTGAAATTGTAACCGGCGCCGAACGGTTTGACGGTATAGTGGCAATTGGCGGTTGCGACAAAAACACTCCAGCCTGTCTGATGGCAATCGGTCGAATGAATCTCCCGGCCGTTTACGTGTATGGAGGAACCATTCAACCCGGTAATTTGGACGGGAAGAAAGTCGATATCGTTACGGCTTTTGAAGCGGTTGGCCAATATCATGACGGAAGGATGACAGACGAGCAGCTTCACAAGGTCGAATGCAGCGTATGTCCGGGTCCAGGCTCTTGCGGCGGGATGTATACCGCTAATACGATGGCTGCAGCGGCGGAAGCAATGGGCATGTGTCTCCCGGGCTCTTCATCCACGCCAGCTATTTCTCCAGACAAAGCTGCGGAATGCGCGGCAGCCGGTAAACAGGTTATTTCGCTGCTGGAACAGGAGATTTATCCGAAAGACATTATGACAAGGAAAGCGTTCGAGAATGCGATTACGGTCGTTATGGCGTTGGGAGGCTCAACCAATGCATTCTTGCATCTGCTCGCCATTGCGCACTCGGTAGGCGTTGATCTAACTTTGGATGATTTTGAGCAGATTAGACTTCGCGTACCTCATCTGGCAGACCTGAAGCCAAGCGGCCGATATGCCATGCAGGATTTAAACGATATTGGCGGAGTTCCGGGCGTCATGAAGTTATTGCTTGCTGAAGGCCTTCTTCACGGGGATTGCCTAACCGTTACCGGTAAGACTCTGGCGGAAAATTTAGCCGACATAGCTCCTCTGCAACAGGACCAGGACGTTATTCGTCCATTTGACAATCCGCTGAAGCCAAACGGGCCACTGGTAGTCCTTAAAGGAAATCTGGCTCCGGAAGGGGCCGTTGCCAAGATGTCAGGCATGAAAAAACTGAGGTTTGTCGGACCGGCAAAAGTGTACGACAGCGAGGAGGACGCAACCGAAGCCATCTTGAGGAATGAGATCCGCAAAGGAGACGTATTGGTGATTCGATACTGCGGACCTAAGGGTGGACCAGGCATGCCGGAGATGTTATCCGTTACCGCATTGATTGTAGGCAAAGGGCTTGGCGGGGAAGTTGCTCTGCTCACGGATGGACGATTCTCTGGCGGCTCGCACGGATTTGTAGTTGGCCATGTTTCTCCGGAAGCTCAAGTAGGTGGACCAATTGCGGTGCTTAGGAATTGGGACATCGTAACGATTGACAGCGAAACCCAAGAGATCATGTTCCAAGTGACAGATGAGGAATTGGCCGCCCGGACGCAAGCATGGGTACAGCCACCGCTCAAAGTAAGCTCAGGCGTATTAGTAAAGTATGCCCGACTGGTGTCCTCAGCTTCTAAAGGAGCGGTTACTGATCTTTAATGCTTCCATACCTTTAGCGGGTCTCTAGCAAAGTAAAGGAGGAATGGACATGCCCTGGAACAAAGACGACTACCCGGATTCTCTCAAAAACTTTATGGCTCCAGTCCGCAACAAGGCGATTGATATAGCTAACGAGCTGCTGAAGGATGGCTATTCCGAAGGCCGCGCGATTTCCATCGCAACCGCCAAGGCGAAAGAATGGGGAGAGCATCACGACAAGCAAATCCGCAAGAAAGGCCACTAAAGTTTTTAACCACGTTAACTAACGTGAAAAAGCCGCTATTAAGCGGCTTTTTTTGTTATCTGATTCGTATTTCAGGGGAACAATTTACCAAGACAGCTCTTTTTTCGCGCATGCTAAAATAAAAATTACAACTAATTTACAACTTGGAGATAAGTTATTATACCTTTTTCATCTATCATTGTAGGGAAGACAAGAATATTTGGAGGTAGTGAATGGAGCATATTATCATCATCGAAGATGACCGAGCAATTTCCGATCTCATCAAGCTGAATCTTGAATTAGCCGGCTATGTCTGCCGGCAAGCATATAGCGGACAAGAAGCTCAGAGCATATTGCCAGATTTCTCTCCGGATCTAGCTCTGCTGGACATCTCACTTCCCGATATGGAGGGGTATGAGCTGTTGGAACGGTTCAAGCGCATGGAAGTCCCGGTTATTTTTCTGACGGCCCGTAATGCCCTTGTCGATAAAGTAAAAGGATTAAAAATGGGAGCGGATGACTATATCGTCAAGCCATTCGAGGCAATGGAGCTGCTTGCCAGGATAGAAGCCGTCCTTCGCCGTTACGGAAGGAAAAGCGACCGCTTGAACTTCGGCGGCCTCGAAATTCATTTGGAGGAGCGTATAGTCAAGAAAGAAGGCGTAATCATCGAACTGACCATGAAGGAATACGAGCTGCTCCTTCTCCTTATTAATAACCGTAACAAGGCTCTATCCCGCGAAAAAATTCTCGAGCTTGTCTGGGACTATGAATATAGCGGCGAGACGAGAACCGTAGATATTCATATTCAAAAGATCCGAAAAAAACTGGGATGGGAGGACCTCATTAAAACGGTCTACAAATTCGGTTACCGGCTTGAGGTTATCACATGAAGCTCTGGCTGAAAGTTTTCTGGTGTACCTTCCTGCTGTTCGAGATACTGTTTAACGCCTCTTCTTATTACCTCATCAAGCATAATTTCAATCAAAATCTGGTGAGAGAAGTCGATAGGGGGCTGGCGGACCAGCATATTTTGTCTGATCAGATCGAGGCAAATTGGTCGTATATTAACAATTTGAATCAGCTTTTGAATACTGCCAAGGACGATGCGGGAGTTTTCTTGCAGCGTAACGCAACGAAATATTTGAGCTCCTACGATCCGGGCAAAGTATCCGTGGAGATTAAGGATGGCGCAGGGCAAACGGTGTTTACCAATTACACCGACATCATCGACGGACTGAGACCAGAGCTTGAAGTTAACGATCGGGCGGATGCCAAATATATTATTCGCAGCGTTGGCCACAAGAGCGTTTTGTTTGTCACGGGTGCACTCTATTTGAGCGGCCAAGACTTCAAGCTCACTTACATTCAGGATTTAACCGGCATTTACGAGGACAAGAACGCGCAAATCCGGAATTTTATCAAGATTAATATCGTCATTACCCTCATCCTGGCTGCCGGCTTGTACGGCTTAATTTGGTTTCTCACGCGATCCGTCCGCTTGCTTACCAAATCCGCGCAAACCATCGCTTCAGGCCAGTATACGCATCGTGTCCACGTCTTATCGAAGGATGAAGTTGGCCTGCTGTCGGAACAGTTCAATAGGATGGCAGAGGCGATTGAGGAGAAAGTAAACGCCTTAGAGACGTCCGCGAGAAACAAGGAGCGGTTTATCCATTATTTGACGCATGAGTTAAAGACGCCGCTTACTTCGATTATCGGCTATGCCGACTTGCTCAGGGCAACCACCTACAACGAAGAGGTGTTTTATAAGTCTCTCAATTATATATATGGCGAAGGAAAAAGGCTCGAAAGCTTGGCATTTAAGCTAATGGATCTCATTCTTGTAGAGAATCGCCAGCCTCGCATGTCCGCAGAGGAAATAGGCCAGGTTCTTGAGCAGACAGCCGAGTTCATGAGACCGCAGCTGGAGAAAGGAGAGATTAACCTGTCGGTGACTGCGGAACCCATGATTCTTCCCATGGAGAGGGATTTGATTCAAATCCTAGTCACCAACTTGATTGACAATTCCATTAAAGCTTCTAAGGCAGGAAGCGGCATCGCTCTCCGCGGGTACCGTATGGAAGATTCCCGATATGCCATTGAAGTGCAGGACAAGGGTATTGGAATACCCGAACAAGATGTCGCGAAAGTGCTTGAGCCTTTTTTCAAGGGGGATCCAATCCGATCGCATACGAATCACGGTGCCGGTTTAGGGCTTGCGATTTGCTCCGAAATCGTTCGTCTTCATAAGGGAGAACTCAACGTTTATAGCCGCCTTAACGAAGGAACCGTTGTCCGAATCATTCTTCCCGGAACATACAACTAATTTACAACTTGCCGATAGTTTTGAAATATGGCGGTTTTATACTGAAGTTGCAAGTAGGAGCTGCGCACTCCAAACGCAAAACCACATATCCGGAGGGAATAACATGAAACTTCTTGAAGCAGTCAAAAACAAAAAAATTACGGGTACGATCCTAGCATCGGCGCTTGTCATCGGAAGCTTCGGCACCATTACCGCATTCGCGGCAAACGGCAGCGACGCTATTCCGAAAAACACGGTCATTACGGCGACGGCGCCAACTGATTCGTCGGTCGTCTCGGACATCCCCCAAGGAACAATCGAATACAGCAAGGATACTTATTCCAGAACAGACGGCAGCCAAGACTTTACCATGGAGCATTGGTATGATCCGCAAACAAAGGATTTCAGATCGGATCTTATGGAATATTCGTCCGATCATCAGCTGCTTCGTTATCAAAGTACTTACTATCTCAACGGTTTTAACGAGTTGGTCGTCATTCAACGGGATAAAGACGGCAACCCGTTAAGCGCAAAAACGCTTAAAAGATCGGACGATCCATCGGCATTCGAAAAATTGGATCAGAAAAATCTCGCTTTTAGCGGGGTAAAAGATAATTACAAAGCCAGCTACTGGACTTCCGTCGGCACCGAGCAAGCTGCGGATGGTAAGACCTTGAATAAGATTATGGACAGCTATCAATCCTATATCGATGATAATACGCAGGCTAATATGCAATACGTTGTATATCTCGACCAGGAATCCGGATTCCCGGCGAAAGAAGAGCTCTACGAAGATTCCACGGGAACGTTTAAGCTCTTCAGCTCCGATACGAACGAATACAAATACGTCGCAAATGACGGGTCCATCTTCCATGCGGACGGAGTAACGCTGACCCCAGTCAGAACCGGTGCCGAAGCTTTTGCGAAATAATTGAATCTAATACAGAAAACCCTCGCCTGACGGTGGGGGTTTTCTGTATTCTTTTCCAGACGTTAAGAAATACTTTACTTGAGTAATTGATGACTAGGAGAGAAATAAGATGAACTTTCGTCGTGTAGTTGTTGTTATCCCTTTGGTTTGTCTCCTGATTCTTTATTCAAGGGCTTATGTAAATGCCGATCCGAATCCACAATCAGATGCCCTAGAGAAAGCGATGTTACAGGAATTAACCCCCGTGATTAAGAGCTCGCCGGTTGCCGCGTATATCGCGGCTTTTTAATTTTCCGGAAACGTGCTTCACTATCGCATGAGCAGGGTATATATCCTAAAAATTCACGTTTAGTAGAATGCGAGTGTGATTTTCTATGGATTACGCCATGATCTCGGTGAAGCTCGTCACGGGTTTCTTTGGTCTGTGGTTTATGACCAAGCTGCTCGGCAAGAAGGAAATATCCCAGCTTACGCCGTTCGACTTCGTCTCGTCGCTTATGTTAAGCGAGCTTGTGGGAAATACGGTCTATGACCGCGATGCGCATTTTTCAATGCTCCTATATGCCCTTGCCTTATGGATGGTACTATCGCTAGCCTTGGAAAAGGCCGTTCAGCTAATACCCTCGCTTTCGATACCGTTAAACGGCAGACCGGATATCATCATACGCGGCGGCGAAATTGACGTAAAGGCGATGAAAAGGAACCGGCTGGATATGCATCAGGTCGGCATGCTGCTGAGGGAGCAGGGGATCTTCTCCGTTCGCGAAGTAGCGTTTGCGGTATTTGAACCCAACGGAAGCCTTAGCGTGATGAAGAAGCCGGGCCAAGAGCCTCCGACTCGAGCAGAGCTTCAGATGCCAGAGCGAGCGGCTGGACTTCCACGCATTCTAATCGAGCAGGGGAAGCTGCAGCGCGGCGAGCTTAAGGAAATTGGCCGAAGCGAGGAATGGCTCCAAGCTCAACTGGAGGAACAAGGCATTAATCGCATCCAGGCCGTCTATTACGCTGAATGGTCGGAGGAGGAAGGGTTGTATATCCAACTGAAGGATACGGCAGGGTAATATCTATTATTCCTATCTTACGGACACCACAGTGCCATTTATGGTAAAATTAACTAGATTGACTCTCGTCTACTAATTGAGTCTACTCATTCTAGGAGAGTCACTACAGTCATTTTGCTGGGGGATAAGGCGCATATGTTCAAACGAATCAAACAACGCTCGATATTATTAGGAGGGATAATGACTCTCCTTTTTGTTGTCTTAATCGGCCGAATTTATTGGGTCCAGGTTATAAACAGAGACTTCTGGTATAACATTGCGAAAACCAGATGGGCAGCGGAAGAGACGATCGAAGCGAAGAGAGGAACCATTACCGACCGGGACGGCAACATGCTTGCCATGGACACTGTCGCCTACGACGTGTCTGTGAATCCCGAAGTGATCCATTCGCTTAACATTGCCGATGAAGTGGTCGAAGGTCTCCATAAGATTTTAGGTAAGCCTGAAGCCCAATTGTCCAAGATCGTAACGGCCCAGAAGGATAACGGCGATTACTATCAGCAACGCGAGATTCACGAAGAAGGCTGGAGAATAGACAAGTCGCTGGCGGATCAAATCATCGAATTCCGAGACCAGTTGGAAAAAGAGCATAACAATAAAGATGTCGGCATTATTCTGGCTAATGATCAAAAACGCTATTATCCAAGCCAAGAAATGGCTTCTCAATTAATCGGCTATGTAACTAAAGAAGGGGAAGCCAAGGCAGGTCTTGAGTCTTATTATAATAATAAGCTAAGCGGGGAAGATGGCCAGATTAAATACGAAAAAGACGGGAAACGCGTCCAGCTCGCGGGAAACGAGGCCGAGTACAAACCCGCAATAGATGGGCAAGATTTTACCTTAACCATTGATGTGGAGATTCAGCATTACGTAGAGGAAGCTCTCAGAGGAATAAATACCTTATATCATCCGAAAAGCATTACGGCCGTAGCCGCCGATCCGAATACGATGGAAATATTGGCGATGGCCAATTACCCTGCTTTTAACCCAAACACGTACTGGGATACAAATTATGAGAATGCGTATAATCATGCGATCAAATCGCTGTATGAACCCGGTTCTACTTTTAAGATCGTCACTCTGGCCGCAGCCGTAGAAGAAGGGATTTTCGATCCTAATGCTAAATATATGTCTGGCAGAATCAATGTACCCGGCGCACCGGTGTACGACATTAATAACATCGGCTGGGGTCCGATTACTTACTTGGAAGGCCTAAAGCGTTCCAGTAACGTTGCATTCGTGAAGCTGGGATGGGAACAGCTTGGCGGTAAGAAGCTTCTCGATTATATTAACCGGTTCGGCTTTGGACAGAAGACGGGCATTGATATGGGCGGCGAGGCTAAAGGTGCCATTAGCGTCAATCTCTCGATCCCTTCGGATATTGCGCGTGCGTCGTTTGGCCAAGGCAAAGTACAGGTCACAGCCCTACAGCAAGTCGTGGCCGTTGCCGCGGTAGCCAACGGAGGTACGTTGCTGCAGCCCCATATCGTCAAGCAAGTGTATGATCCCAACACCAAAACGACTATAAAGACGGAACCAAAGGTCGTTCGCTCCAATGTCATTTCGAAGGAAACCTCGAAGAAGGTAGGCGAGTACTTGGAGCAGGTTGTATCCGACCATGATCTTGGTACCGGTCATAACGCTTTTATCGAAGGTTACAGGGTGGCGGGCAAGACGGGTACGGCGGAGAAAGTTATTAACGGCAAATACTCCCGGAATAAATTCGTCGTCTCATTTATCGGATACGCACCGGTTGAGAATCCCAAAATCGTATTGTACATCGTGGTCGACGAGCCGGATGATCCAACGGCAGGCGGAGGCAAAGTCGCTGCGCCGGCCTTCAAAGATATCGTGTATAAAAGCCTCAAGCATATGGGCGTATCCCCGCAGTACAAGGTAACTGCGGGAACAGCGAAGAACGAAGTGACCGTTTCTATTCCGGAGCTCGCGAAGCTTAAAGTAACGGAAGCAAAATCCCAGTTAAGATCGCGTGGTCTTAATGCGGAGATCGTCGGAAGCGGTAAGACGATTATTCAGCAGATTCCCGCTTCAGGTGCGTTGGTCCATCCTGGGCAGAAGGTCTATCTCATCACCGAGCAACGGGACAAGCTCCAAATTCCGGATATGACTGGCCTTTCATTGCGAGATGCGCTTCGAATTGCTTCGGTGCTGGATATTCAAGTGACGGTTAGCGGCGAGGGTTATGTCGTCTCTCAAAAGCAAATCACAAAGAACGGCGAACGTCAGCTGCAGCTGACCTTATCCCCGCAGCTGATGGAAACGGTCGAAGTTCAGCCGAATAATACGAATACGTAATAAGAAGGGGCTTTTATTAAAAAGAAGAAGGCATTTGCTCGATGACAAAGAATTATATTATCGAATGAACAAGTTAACGGACAAGGAGAGCGAGACATGAAGATTGATCTAGCTGGAAAAGTAGCCTTGATAACTGGGGCGACAGGCGAGCTTGGCCGCGTCATCGCACGTTCACTCGCAGAGTGCGGGGCGGATATCGCCTTGCATTACCATAGCAACGAAGCCAAGGCAGCTGAACTAAAAAGCACGATTGAAGCGCTCGGAAGGCGTGCGGTTGCTGTTAAGGCAGACGTGACGAAGCAGGATTCCATTGCCGCGCTCAAGCAATCCGTCGAATCGAGCCTAGGTCATGTTGATATCGTTGTAGCGAATGCGGTCGTGCAGTACAAATGGACTTCCGTACTGGAGCAGCCGGCCGAGGACTATGCGAGCCAATTCGAGTCCTGCGTCATGCAAAGCGTGTATCTGGCTAAAGCCTTTATTCCTTCCATGATCGAGAAGAAGTCCGGGCGCTTCATCGGCATCAACACGGAATGTTCGATGCAGAACTTCCCGACGCAATCGGCTTATGTAGCAGGAAAAAGGGGCATGGATGGCGTATACCGGGTGCTCGCGAAGGAAGTCGGCGAACATCAAATTACGGTCAATCAAGTCGCTCCAGGCTGGACAATCAGCGAGCGCGAGCGCGCGAATGGCTTGGATGAAAGCGCCGATTACGTCAAGAACGTTCCGCTCAAGAGACGCGGCACCGACCAGGAGATTGCGAATGCGGTCGCATTCCTTGCCTCGGATTTGGCCAGCTTCATTACGGGGGCTTATATCCCGGTTAGCGGCGGCAATGTCATGCCAACGATTTAAATTCGGATTCCAAAGCAGTCGATCTAATACGATCGGCTGCTTTTTTTATGTTGTTTTTTATAGCGATGCTTGAGATAGATGTCAAAATAATTCTCTTAAAAACAATAAATATTACACAACGACCTTGCTCAGGATTTTTACAATAAATGCAATTCGATAAATAAGGAGGATAAAGATGATCAAAAAAGGAGTAAATATTCTGCTTGTGGCTTCTCTTGCGTCGATGGGAGGAGTCACTTCATACAGCGAACAAGCGGAAGCCGCCGAGGCTAAACAAGCGGCAAATTATGAAAGCGCTATCGAAATAACTTCATTGCTTGAGAATTCAGAGCAAAGCAACAGTGAGGCACAGACAGTATCCGCATCGGAAGCCACGCAAGATGAATACGACAAGCTAAGGGCTAGATGGTTCGCCTATTGGACGGGCGGGCAGGGGTACGATCAGAATGACCCTGATATCGCTAAGTCGATCACCCTAATAACAGAAAAAGTAAGCAATGCAGGGCAGACGGGATTTTGGGATACGTTAAACACGCAGCCCGACCGAACTTATCTCTGGAATGATCAACTGGCCAGCTCAGCGAATGGTTACAGTATCGTTGCCTCTTACAATCGATTGCGGGATATGGCGGTCGCTTTCTCCACGTCGGGTTCGCCTTTGTACGGAAATGTTCAGTTAAAGACAGACATTATCGATGCAATGGATTGGCTTTACGAGAATTGGTATAACGAGAGCAAGACGGAGGCAGGTAATTGGTTTGAGTGGGAAATCGGCGCTCCATTAGCGCTGGGAGATACAATGACTCTGATGTACGAGTATTTATCGCAAGATCAAATTTCCGAATATGCAAAAGCGATAGACCGGTTTTGCCCCGATCCGACCAAGAGAACCATTCAGCCAACGGTAACGGAAACGGGCGCCAATCGCATGGACAAGGCTTTAATCGTCATCCTTCGCGGGATTCACGAGAAGAATGAAGCCAAAATCATGCAGGGCCGGAATGCGATTAGCCAGGTGCTTGCTTACGTGACAAGCGGTGATGGGTTCTACGTAGACGGTTCCTTCATACAGCATAACAACATCGCTTATACCGGCAGCTACGGAGCTGTGCTGCTAGGCGACATGATGAAGGTAATGACATTGTTGTCCGATTCGCCTTGGCCTATTACGGATGCCAATTTAAAAAATGTGTTTAGCTGGATAACCGATTCGTTCGAGCCGGTAACATTCAGAAAAGTGATGCTGGATATGGTTTTCGGCCGGTCGGTTGCAAGAGGCAATAGACAACTCGTGCCTTGGTCGCATATTCTGCGTCTCGCAGCCTTCGCTCCACCGGAGCAAGCTTCGTATTTCAGAGCAATGGTCAAGTATTGGTTCGAAGCGGATACGACGGTAGCTAATTACTATGAGGGTTTGAGAGTTGCGGATACGGTTCTGCTGAAATCAGTGATGGAAGACGAACGCATTCAGCCTATCGGCGATCTAACTTTGCACAAGCAGTTCTCGGCGATGGATCGCGTCGTGCATTACCGCCCTGGTTACGTATACGGCATTAGCATGTCGTCCGCCCGCATTGCCAATTACGAGACGGGTACCGAGAACCTGAAGGGCTGGTATACGGGAGAGGGCATGACCTATTTGTATGACAGCGACTTGAATCAGTATCATGATGCATTCTGGGCTACCGTCAATCCTTACCGGCTCCCTGGCGTTACATCGGATGGCGCGACTCGCGCGTCGGCAAAAACGACCTCAAAAACGTGGGTAGGCGGTTCATCGTTAGACAATCTATACGGCGCCGCCGGTATGGATTTGAATCCCAATAACAGTACGCTTAAAGGAAAAAAATCTTGGTTTATGTTCGATGACGAGATCGTTGCGCTAGGCGCAGGAATTTCGGCTACCGATAATCGCGGGGTAGAGACCATTGTCGAGAACCGCAAGCTAAACGCAGACGGCAGTAACGCATTAGTGGTAGACGGCGAAGAAAAGCCAAGCGAACTCGGCTGGTCGGAAACGATGGATGGCGTTCATTGGGCGCATCTGGACGGCAACGTCCCCGGCTCGGATATCGGATATTATTTTCCGGACGGCTCAACCATAAAAGCTTTGCGCGAAGCCAGAACGGGTTCGTGGAGCGATATCGATACCGCCGGTTCGACGGAAAAGCTGACTCGGAATTATGCCAGCCTTGCGATCGATCAGGGCATGAATCCTGTGAACCAATCCTATTCCTATGTCCTGCTTCCGAATAAAAATACGGCTTCAACTGCCGGCTATAGTCAAAATCCGGATGTTGAAATCGTAAGCAATACCGATAGTATACAGGCTGTTAAAGAGAAAAAGTTAGGCTTGACTGCCATTAACTTCTGGAGCCCCGGACTGATCGAATCCGTTCGTTCTTTAAACCCTGCATCGGTCATGTTAAAGAAAGATGGAGATGAGCTTGAAATATCGGTCTCCGATCCGACGCAGACTCAATCCTCGGTTCGTATCGCTGTCGCTAACACCGCGGTTGAAGAACTGCGGAAGGATCCTACGATAACGGTCTTGCAAATGGCTCCATATATTGAGCTTAAAATTGATACAAGCGGCTCTAAAGGGAAAAGCCATGCCATAAAGCTACGAATTGACCCCAATGCGGAGCCGTCCGATCTGACTGAGCCTAAACCGGACGAAGGCATTCAAACCAAGCTGAACGTAACGGAGAACGCTTATGTGAACGGCGGTTCCAAGGCAGCTGCGAATTTTAGCGCGGTCAATTATTTGCAGATCAGAAACGGAAGCGGAGAAACGGATCGCAAAGTATTCCTGAAATTTGACCTGAGCTCGTTTGTTGGCGAAGTGGGCATGGCAAAACTTCATCTGTACGGGAAGACCAATGACGGTTCCGGGACCGTATCGGATATCGGGGTATTCCGTGTAGATAACGATGCATGGAAAGAATCGGAAATCACTTACAATAATGCTCCGGCCATCGGCGGCCTGATCAATCAACAAACCTTTTCAGGACCGGATCAATGGCGTGAATTCGATATTACTTCATTGGCTTCCTCGGAGTTCGCCGGCGATAAAGTAATGAGTCTCGCTTTGAAGCAAGTAGGATCTAATCTGGCCAGCGACATGCGGAGCAGAACAAACGAAAACGGCATCTATACGGCTTATGTGGAAATATGGCCGAAGGACACGACACCGCCGATTACGCAAGCAAAAGTTGCTGGGGATATGGCAGATGACAATTCTTATATTAGTGAAGCGCACCTCAGCTTCGATGCGGCGGACAGCTCTGACGGCGGCGCCGTCGGTTGGGGAATTAGGCATACAGAGTACCGGATCAACGGCGGTTCTTGGCTGAAAGTCACCGGGGATGTCTTGCTGCAGAAGCCCGGGACTTACCAGATTGCTTACCGTTCGGTTGACAATGCCGGCAATGTTGAACCGTTTAAGCAGCTCCAGGTGACGATCAAGGATCCTTTCGTTCCGCCGGTCGTAACGCCGCCGATTACGAATCAGCCTTCAATTATTAAAGTCACTCGAGAGCGTGCGGAGCAACTGGCCGCAATTGGAATAGGAAGCGCGGGCGAGCTCAAGCTTGCCGGGGATATATTAGAAATTGAAGCTGTCTCAGGGGGCAAGGATGGTATTTTGCCTAAAGCCATTGAATTGACACTTCGTTACAACTCTACGATGACGGATTTGGACTTGATGGGTGTCTATTACTTCAATGAAGCCAATGGCAACTGGGAATACGTGCGAAGCGTAATGGCTGCCGATAAGCAGCAATTTTCCGTCACGACTGACAAGCCCGGCGTCTATAGCGTCATGGAATATAATAAATCCTTTATGGATATTCCATCCGGACATTGGGCGGAGAGAGCCGTGAAAGTACTTTCCGCGAAAGCCATTGTAAATGGCGTGGATGAACAGCATTATAGCCCAACGGGTCAAACAACACGCGCAGAGTTTGCGGCGTTGCTGGTCCGGTTATTGGGATTGCAAGCAGGGGATAGCTCTCCGTTCAACGATGTGGCGGACAACGCTTGGTATGCTGCCGACGTGTCCGCAGCGTTCGAATCCGGTATCGTAAGCGGCGTTACAGACGGCGAATTTAAACCGAATGCTCCAATTACCCGCGAGCAAATGGCCATCATGGTTGTACGCGCGCTTGAGCATGTGAATGGAAAGCAGACAACCGGCTCGAATCATTTGAACTTCTCCGATCGCAGCGACATCTCTTCATGGGCGGAAGAGGCGGTGCAAGCAGCCGTAGAGCTTGGTCTTATGCAAGGTAACCGCAATGGCCGGTTCTCTCCGCAGAACAACGCAACCCGGGCCGAAACCGCCATGGTAGTATGGAACCTGTTGAAGGCATCGAAGTAGAATCTATGGGGTTAGTGTAATAAGAAGTCCGGAGGTATAATAAAGCATACTTTGTTTTTAAAACTAGCATTATGAAAAAGGATGCATTAATTATGCCGATTAATTCTTTTGAAAACTACCCTATGAGCTGGAAGCCTTCGATTGATAAAACCAAAAAACCTATTTACAGAGCACTCGCACGGCAATTGCATCAGGATATTATGACCGGAGTACTATTGCCCGGAACACGGCTTCCATCGCAGCGGGAGCTGGCCGATTTCTTGGACTTAAATTTAAGCACGATATCGAAAGCATTTAAGATGTGCGAGTTAAAGGGCTTATTAAGCGCAGCAGTTGGCAGCGGTACATTCGTATCGTATGATGCGTTATCGAATGCGTATTTGCTTGAAGACACCAAACCGGAACATTTGATCGAAATGGGAGCTACTCTGCCCGATAATGCATCATACGAGCCATTGCTGCTTCAGCTGAGAAGCATGCTGCAAGAGCAGGATTATGAAAAGTGGTTTGGCTATGGACGTACAGGCGAAAGCCATTGGCATAAGGACGCAGCCATAAAATTCATACGCCGCAGCGGTCTCGAAACAACAGTCGATCACATTTTATTGGCTAATGGCGGTCAAAATGCGATTGCGGCAACGCTTGCAAGTTTATGTAAGCCAGGGGACCGAATTGGCGCAGATCCACATACTTATCCCGGCTTAAAAACAGCTGCAGCGATGCTCAGTATTCAAATTGTACCGATAAAGTCAGAGAACGGCGCGATGAGTCCGGCTGCCTTTGAGTATGCGTGTAAAAATGACAATATTAAAGGCATATACTTAATTCCGGACTATCATAATCCTACAGCCAGAACGATGTCGGTAGAGATTCGCGAAAGAATTGCAGTTGTTGCTAAAAAATATAATCAGTTCATTATTGAAGATGCGTCCTATAGTCTCCTGTGCAAAGAACCGATTCAAGCCGTCACATCCTTTGCGCCCGAGCAGGCCATCTACATCGCTAGTTTATCCAAGTCGATTGCACCTGGTCTGCGGCTTGCCTATGTAGCTGTTCCAAGTACCTTCAAAGAGTCAATCTCCAGGGCACTATACAATTTAAACGTATCCGTGTCCCCTTTATTTGCAGAACTGGCAGCGCGTACGATTGTATCCAATCAATTCGAAAATATAATTGAAGCCCATCGCAATCAGGCCGTTCGCAGAAACCAAATGGTAAACCGATATTTAGGGAATTATCCGTGTATGGGAGTTGAAACGGGGAACTTCCGTTGGCTGCTGTTACCCGACAAGATCCAGGCTGCCGAATTCGAAAGGCTAGCCGCACAACAGGGAGTACAAGTGTATGCAGCCGATCGATTCGTAGTAGGGAATAGTTCCCCTGATCGAGCTGTACGGATAGCTGTCTGTGCACCCGAAACGCTTAAAGAGTTAGAGAGAGGATTAGTTATTCTTCAACGTTTACTGCAGGATTTGACGCCATAAAAATATTGTTTGCCATACAATTAAGATATTGTATGGCTTTTTTGCGCGTGTTATGATGAGGCAATCTTGTTGAAGGGGATCAAGAAACTCCTTCCGAAAGGAGGATACCAAGTGAACCGTCAGGTTGTAATAGTAGGAGCTGGCTTGAGCGGCCTTCGTGCTGCGTCTTTACTTCATAAGCATGGCATCTTATGCAAGGTGCTAGAGGCTAGAGACCGGATTGGCGGCAGGGTTCTAAGCGACTCTGTTGCAAGTCGGCTAGAGCTTGGCAAATTTGACCTTGGACCGACATGGTTCTGGCCGCAATATGAGAGCGCGATTGCCGATCTTGCCATCGAACTGAACTTGGGAACCTTTATTCAGTACACCAGCGGGACAATTCTACTGGAACGCTCACGCAACGAAGCGCCAGAGCATTTTTTGCTGCCAGATAACGCTAACCCCAGTTCGATACGGTTCACGGGAGGAGTACAATCGCTTATTGACGCATTAGCCAATACGATTCCTCCCGGGACAATCGACTTGGGAACTCGTGTTACAGCTCTTCGGCTTGATAAGAATGGTTTGGTAACGATTGAAGCAGACCTCGCGGATGGAGGGAGAAAACAATTTTCGGCTAACACGGTTATTCTGGCGCTCCCGCCTCGAATAGTTGAGCAACATATTGAATTCTCACCGTTGCTTCCACCAGAGCTAACTTCTGATCTTGTTAATAAACCTACATGGATGGCAGGACAAGCCAAGGCAGTTGTTATTTACGAGCGTCCTTTTTGGAGAGAAACGGGACTCTCCGGTTTCGCATCAAGCCGGGTCGGGCCTTTGCAGGAAATCCATGACGCTTCTCCGGGTTCAGGGGCTGGAGCGCTGTTCGGTTTCTTCGGTATTCCTGCCAAAGCTCGCTATGAATTAGGGCAGGATGAGTTGGGACAATTGGTCATTAATCAGATGGAAAGGCTGTTCGGACCCGCTGCTCTTCAAGCGGTTGATTTTCTATACAAGGATTGGTCGGAGGATTCGGAAACGGCTGTTGAACAGGATCATTACCCGCTTACCAATTACCCGGCATACGGACGGCTGTTGGTAGATGGGGAATGGGAGAAGAAAATCATTTTCGCTGGAACAGAGACGGATTCGCAATTCGGCGGGCATCTGGAAGGCGCGCTTCGGTCCGCCGAAAGGGCCGTCTCCGAAATAAACAGATGGTTAAGAGGTGGGACACATTGAAGATGATGAGAGCTATACAGATTCCGGCTAAAGGGGAAAAGATGAAGTTAGTTCAAATCCCATTCCGCAGCTAACCGATGTCCGCCCCGTAATCGAAAGCTTTCCTCTAGAATATGCTAGTGAAGCCTATGACAAAATGACGGCGGCAACCACTCGGTTTAGAGCCGTTCTCCGTATTTGTGATGATACCGTACAGGGGGCAAGGTAAATGTCGATACAACCGGCATTCGTTAAAGAAAAAAGGGATAACTCGCGAGAATTACTGCGACAATATGCGGCTTCCCCTGAGAAGCAGCGACAGCTGCACAAAAGAACGATGATTGTCGTTATTGCCTCTCAAATTTTTGGAGGCGCGGGATTAGCCGCAGGAATCACGGTAGGGGCATTGCTTGCGCAGGATATGCTTGGTACGGACAGCTATGCCGGCGTTCCGACTGCATTATTCACCTTGGGATCCGCTGCCGCCGCACTCGTCGTTGGTCGTCTGTCCCAACGGTTAGGCCGTCGTGCCGGGCTGGCAGCCGGCTTCTTAACAGGCGGGCTTGGTGCTGCAGGCATTGTCTTGGCATCAGTCATAAGCAGCATAACTCTATTGCTTCTTTCGCTGTTTGTTTATGGGGCAGGGACGGCAACCAACCTGCAGGCAAGATACGCAGGAACGGATCTGGCACTCCCGACAAGACGGGCTAAAGCAATCAGTACAGCTATGGTCTTCACAACCTTTGGCGCGGTCGCCGGACCCAATCTTGTGAATGTCACAGGTCGAATAGCAACATCATTTGGCGCTCCTGCTTTATCCGGTCCGTTTATGCTGGCAGCTGTCGCGTATAGTATAGCTGGATTTGTGCTGCTCATTTTTCTGCGACCAGATCCATTAATGGTGGCCAAAGCAATATCAGAAGTTCAAGCTCAAAATGATATTCGCAACGATCCGCAGCATCCACAACCATTAGATACGATGATCGATAAAAGAGGAATCATTGTTGGTGCGTCGGTAATGGTATTAACCCAAGTTGTTATGATTGCGATTATGACCATGACACCCGTTCACATGAAACACCACGGACACGGACTTGGAGACGTGGGTATCGTGATCGGAATTCACGTTGCAGCCATGTATCTGCCATCGTTGCTAACGGGTATTCTAGTCGATAGATACGGAAGATTGCCCATGTCTTATGCTTCCGGAATTACATTGCTCTTGGCTGGTTTACTGGCTGCTTTTGCACCCGGCGACAATATGGCCTTGCTTATTCTTGCACTTGCTCTTCTGGGATTGGGATGGAATTTCGGCTTAATTAGCGGTACAGCGGCAATAGTTGATGCCACCACTCCGCAAGTACGTGCTAAGACTCAAGGAACGGTAGATGTTTTAATCGCTTTGGCAGGGGCATCGGGAGGTGCATTATCCGGTATGGTTGTGGCTCAGTCCAGCTATTCGACACTTTCATTGGCGGGAGGGATTCTGGCTTTGCTTCTAATCCCCGTTGTCTTGTGGTCCCGGCGAAAAAAAACGTTCATAAATTCCGTTTAAACATTATGGCTTGCATTGCAAAGATTGATTCTTTTTTTTGATTGGTAATCAAAAACCGGAAACGAATTTCGTTTCCGGTTTTTGACTATCTGGAAAGTCACGCATGCCCATTCAAGGGAAGCGTAATGTAATACGTGGTTCCGGCTCCTTCCTTGCTGTGGACCACGATATTGCCGTTCATCCCCCGAATGACGCTGAAGATGACCATGGTCCCAAGACCGGTACCTTTATCTTTGGTCGTGTAATAAGGCGCTCCCAGCCGGTTAAGCTGTTCCTCGTTCATGCCCATTCCGGTATCGGAAATCGAAATGGTGACGTTTTTGATAGGCTCGTTAACCGTGTAAGACAAAGTTAGCTTCCCCCCGGCAGGCATTGCCTCGATAGCGTTCTTTCCGATATTGATAATGGCTTGCCTGAATTTGGACTTGCTGCCGTATACCGTTGCGGGATGCTTTACGTCCGTGAGGATCTCGACGTTCTGCATATTCGCGTAGGAGCTCAGGATTTGGGCCGCCTTGGAGAGCGCCTCCTCGAGGCTGATTGATTCGAACCTTTCGACCTGTGGCTTGGCAAGAGATAAATAATCGGAAATGATCGATTCCGCCCGGTCCAGCTCTTCGAGTGTTATAGCGGAGAATTCTTTTCGTTTATGATCACTAAGTGCCGGGTTGGACAACAGTTGAATGAAACCGCGGACGGACGTTAACGGGTTGCGGACTTCATGCGCGACGGAAGCTGCGATTTCGCTGACAACCTTCATTTTCTCCGCTTGGATGATTTCCTCTTGCATCCGATTCTGCGTCCGGATCATTTCAATCATGAAAACCAGCATTACCGCCATGATGCACTGAACAAGGATAAGAGGTAGACTTGGAACGAACGAAGCCATAAAAAAAGTCTCCTTGCCCTCGAGCAGAGCATAAAAATTGACGACCGTCACGCGCAAAAAGAAACACATTCCGGAAACAAGCAGCATTCTTTTCTTGGCCCCGGCTTTCTCGTATGTCTTGATGAGGAACAGCAGCAAAACGATTGTCGGCAGCAGCGAGAGGAAGTAATGAAAAAGATCGATGCCGCCCAAGATCTGCCTGTAAGTTAGCATACTGCCAAATAAGAGCAACGTCGTATAAAGGCCACCGTAGAGTGAACCGATGACGAGAGGAATAGCTCTGAGGTCGAGCACCGAATCGAAGAGTTTGACCGGAAAGGTCATTGTAATAATTAGAGGAATCAAAAATAAAACGTAAACGAAAAGCGGGTGTTTACGTTTATAGAAAGGTCCGTAAAAAATCAAAGGCAGGAAAATAATAAAAGCGTTGAGGATGAAGTCGGAATGAGAGATCATGAGAAGTTCCTTTCGTGAGTGCTTGCCAATGTTTTCGAGAAGAGAACTGTCATTTCCTTCAAACCGGCGGAGTTAATTTTATATGAATGTTGGGAACCGTTAGGACTTCTTTATGAAAAAAATTCTAGTCGTCCTATTGGCACTGTTCTTAACAACAGGATGTTCGATCCAAGCCAATACTGATGAACAATTGCCTAAAGAACAAATTGGCGAGGAAATCGGAAATATTCCCGCAGCTTGCAGTGTACCGGAATGCGCGGTGCCTCCTGGCAATACCTTTTATAGCATCAAAGGAAAGGACAGCAAGAAATATGTCGCCAGCCTAAGTTTCGATGGAGAAAAACACTACCGATGGACTAAAATAAATGAAGCATAAAACAACAGACAAGGCTGCCGATAATTCCGGCAGCCTTATTAGTTTTTTGCAATCTATTACGGGGTAACTCGAATGGAATCCAGCAGCATGTAAGTGCCGGATTTCTTAACGGCCTTTAGCGTATGGCTTCCGCTCGTCAAGCCAGTTGCTTGGAAAACGACTTGATTTACCTGCCTGGTGGTACTCGACGTGTTGACCGTCGCCTGTAGGATGTTGTCGATGTAAATGTCAACGTTGCCTTGGGACGAATCTTTCTCCGTAATGAGCTCGACGCCGGTGCCCGTGAACGCGAACTGTAAAAAATCGTTATTCGTCTGGGTGAAATGCACGTCGTTATTGTAATCGCCGAAACCGCGATTGCCGTTCAGCGACCAGGAACCGGTGTAGACGATGCCTGGATCGGTGTCGTTGTACTGGATGCGCGGACTTTTGATTCTGAATTGATCGAGCAGCATGTAGGTGCCGGATTTTTTTACGGCTTTGATCGTATGTGTGCCGCTTGTCAGACCACCAATGCTATACACGGTTTGTTGGACGAGGCGCGAAGGGCTATAGGTGTTTACGGTTTGCTTGAAGACGTTGTCGATGTAAATATCGACGTCGCCTTGGGCTGAATCCTTCTCCGTGACGAGGTCGATTCCTGTTCCGTTGAACGTGTATTGCACGAAATCGTTGTTTGTCTGCGTGAAATGGACATCGTCCTGATAATCGCCGAATCCTCTAGCACTGTTCAGAGACCAAGCGCCTGAATAAGTGATACCCGAATCCGTATCGTTCACCGCGAGCGGCGACGCCACGAAGAAGCGAAGCTTATCGAGCAGCATATAGGCGCCGGATTTCTTAACAACTTTCAGCGTATGCGTGCCGTTCGTCAGTCCGCTAACGCTGTATACGGTTTGCTGCGTCTGCCTCACGCTGTTATACGTATTAACTGTTCCTTTTAATACATTATCGAGATAGACGTCAACATTGCCTTGGTCGGGAGATTTCTCGGTAATTAGATCGATACCGGTGCCCTGGAAGGTGTATTCAAAAGCGTCGTTGTTCGTCTGGGTGTAATGCACGTCGTCCTGATAGTCGCCGAGTCCGCGGTTGTAGCCGCGCTGCCAGGCACCCGTATACTTGACTCCAGTATCGTCGTCGTTTGCGGTTACGGAACCGCCGGATGATGCCACCTTGAACAGCCGCGAAGCATGAGGCGGCAAATTAACGGAGCTGTAACCCGTATTGAACGATCCGAGGTCGTTGTGGCTCCACAGATCGCGCACCGCAGCGGCTCCGTTCAGACCTATGTCGTTCCAATTCACCGTCACCGTAGCGGCGGAAGACCCAAGGTTGAACAATCCGACGGTATACGTGCCGTCGCCGTTATTGGCGTACCAGACTTGCTGGTTGGACGAGGTCGATACGGGATGGGCTGGACGGCCTGCTTGGTTGACGGCAATGACTTCATCGTTCGTTAGAAGCGATAAGCCAAAAGCGTCCAGGTTGGTCAGATCGTTACCCGTATACAGCTGTGCCGAAGACATCGCCCACAGCGACATTGCCGTCTGCCGCTCATCCTGCGTTAACCCGTCCATCGCGCCGTTGCCGACGTTCAGCGAGTCGAAGTCGTTCCAGCCGCCCGGCCCGGCATCCCGCCACCAGACAGCAGCGTCCGGGAAGAGACGAGCGATGTTTGGCCAGCTTGTGAGCGCCGTATTGACGCAGTAGCATTCAACGTCCCAGTCGACGCGCCAGCCGTTGGCGTATTGCTTCCAGTAATCGACGTAATTGTGGTCGAGCGCCCACGAGATCTCGAACCAGATACCGCGCGAGCTGAGCGCCTGCGACCAAGCGGCAACGTCGCCGCGAGCGTCGATCGACGTATCGTTATGTCCGGAACCAGGTGTAACGCTGTCGAATTTCACGAAATCGACACCCCATGAATCGATCAGGTCCGCAATGGAATCAATGTACTTTTGGGCACATGCGTTACCGAAATCGATTTTGTAGTCCAGGCCCCAATAATCCGCGGTCTTAAGCGGTTGGACGGCGATGTCCTGCATCGAACAGCCCGGGGCGCCGTAAATCGGCAAATCAGCGTCATAGGCTTGAGGGGACAGACCCGGAATGAAATACAGGCCGAACTTTTGTCCGTTGGCATGCACGTAATTAATGACGTCGGTCAATCCGTTCGGATAAAGCGTCGTGCTTGGCACGGGCCGTCCATATCCGTCAAGGCCGCCATTCCAGCCCGCGTCCACGTTAATGTACTCGTACCCATGCGACTGCAGCTTCTGATGCATGGCGTCCGACTGTGCTTTGATCTGCGCCGCCGTGATCCAAGCGCCGTTGCCGGAATACACCTGCATGCTGTAGCTGCTCCAGCCCATTAACGGCTTAAGCGCCAATCCGTTATTCGCGGCCTCCGCGACCCGGGGCGGCAGGACGCCGTAACCCCCAAAGATGGCAGTCAGCAGCAGGGCGAGTCCCAGGACAATCGCACCAGCCGGTTTGACCGCTGAATACATCCTTGCGGAGATCCTTGCTTTGTACTGTACCTTCATGAATTCCTCTCCTTCGCATTGATAAAATGTCGTCAAGAAAACGTTGACCTCCGGTTGGAGAAATCATGAAAGACAGCGCTTTCTTTGCTCCGATCATAGTGGGTGCGACAACTGCCGGACAAGGTACAGTTAAGCGTTTTCAGGTACAATTTTCCTGTTTTGCCGAGAGTTGAGTTCATCTTGCCGGCAGATAGCCACTCAGGGAAAAGCAAGAGATATGGAAGCAAATGAAATAGGCTGGTATAATGCCTTATTGAGGATTAACTAATTTATTAGTAGGATTATGTAACTGCTTTTAAACGGAGGATTAGATGTATCCAAATTTGAATGACCATAGTCTTTTTTTACACGCATTTGAGAAATCTCCAATTGGAATGGCTTTATTATCTGCTGATGGAAGTTATTTAAAGGCTAATCCTTCTTTATGCAAAATGTTGGGATATCACGAAAGTGAATTAATAAATCTAAGCGTTAAATCCGGTACCCATCCTGACGATTTAGAAGCTGATTTGGAATTAAGGCGTAAATTGGCGCAGGGTGAGACGGATGGTTATCAAATTGAAAAAAGGTATATTCATAAATCCGGGCATATGATTTGGGGTCTTCTAAATGTAACTGTGGAAAGGAACCTGCAAGGGATAGATGGTAATCATATTTTCATCTCCCAAATCGTAGATATCTCGGAACAGAAAAAGAAAGAAGAAGAATACAAGAAGATTGAAGAGCTCCACAAGCTTATTTCTGAACATTCACAGGACGTTATCTTACGTTTAACTCCCGACGGAATTATCTCGTATGTCTCGCCAGCTGCCCGTTACCAGATCGGATACGAACCGGAAGAACTCATAGGGAAACATGCCTATGAGTATTGGCATCCGGATGATTTGAACGGCGGCTGGTTAAGGCGGGGTAATCCCGATCAATCGGATAGCAGAATATTCGTGTACCGTCTTCGGCATAAAAGCGGTCATTATATCTGGCAAGAAGCTCACTCTAAAAAAATAAGAAATGCCGCAGGAGAAATTCAACATGTTATCAGCATGGGGCGCGATGTAACGGAACGGGTACATTCGGAAGAGTTAATCCGAAGATCAGAAAAGCTCTCCTTAATTGGCGAGCTTGCAGCCGGCATCGCTCATGAAATCAGAAATCCGTTGACTAGTTTACGAGGATTTATGCAAATGTATTTGAAAGAGGATAAGGACGGTTCAAAGAAATTGCGTAATGATGTCATGATATCGGAAATCGATCGAATCAATGAAATCGTAAGCGAGCTTCTCGTATTGGCCAAGCCGTCAAATGAGGTCTATGAGTTAAGGGACGTTGTACATCTATTAACTCACGTGACAAGATTATTTGAAGGGCAAGCCAACCTGTACAACGTTCAAATAAAGCATGAATTCGACGCCAATCTACCGCTAATTGAATGTCAAAGCAGTATCAATCAAGTCTTTATCAATGTTTTTAAGAATGCCATAGAGTCCATGCCTAAAGGCGGAGAAGTGTCTCTGCAAGCTAAGCAAATAAAGGATCGAATAAACATTCGAATTAAAGACACAGGGTATGGAATCCCGCATGAGGACATAACCAAGATTGGCAATCCTTTTTTCACTACGAAAGAAACAGGAACAGGATTAGGATTAATGGTTTCGATGAGGATCATCCAAAATCATAAAGGAACGATGCGAATCGAGAGTGAAGTTGGGAAAGGAACCATGGTTGAAATTATTTTGCCGATCAACAAATAGTATTCAGGCCTGCGCATGCTTAAAGTTTAAGTATGCTTTGGGCTTTTTTATTTTTTATTGGAAAGGATGGTATTACAATGATTCCAACTCGAAATAACCGGCGGATATACCTCTTTTTCGTCATTCTATCATTATTGATCGTTGGTTTTGGAATTTTGATTAATCAGCAAAGAGAGGGCGGGGCGAAGACGTCATCCTCCGCTTGGTCTCCTGTTTCACTCGTGTCGACTTTTAAGTCGGATCCTCATTCAAGCAGGGCATTCACCTGGTACACGCAAAGCTCAGATCTGGCATCCGTGCTGCAGGTGGTACCGTACCTGTCTACTGAAACGCCTACTTTCGAGGGAGACGGGGTACTTGTGTTTAAGGGAACAAGCGATTCCATAGATACCGGGGATACTGGAATACAAGGGGTTCATAAAGCGGAAGCAACAGGACTAGCTCCGGGTACATCGTATGCCTATCGGGTAGGGGATGGTGATCAGGAACACTGGAGCGACGTATACAAATTCACGACAGAGCAAGAGGGAACGACCGATTTTACTTTTATCAACGTAGCGGATTCTCAGGGAACCACCCTTAGTGATTTCCAGATATGGGGTAAAACGCTGAATAAGGCATTTCAAACGTTTCCCAAATCATCCTTCATTGTTCATAATGGGGACCTGACAGAGAATCCCGACGATGAATCGGGTTGGGAAAATCTCTTTGGCGAGGCTAGAAAATGGGTCACGGCATTTCCGTTTATGCCCGTAACCGGAAACCATGACGAAGTGGATGATAATGCTGAGCGTTTTGTCTCCCATTTCAACGTACCCGTTAACGGCTCGGAAAGCTCCATCGTTGGAACAACGTATTCCTTCGATTATGGCGATGTTCACTTCGTTATGTTAAACACGGAATCCAAACTTAAAGACCAGGCAAAGTGGCTGGAGCAAGATCTTGCGGCTACGAACAAAACGTGGCTTATCGTTTCCCTCCATCGAGGGCCATACGCGGGAAACCAGAAGGAATCGGTGCTCAAGCAGTTCGTTCCCGTATTCGATAAATACAAAGTCGATCTCGTCCTGCAAGGCCATAATCATGAATATGCCCGTTCTTACCCAATGAGAAATAACAAGATCGTATCCGACAACGAAGGAACCGTATACGTGGTGACAAATACTTCCGGGCAAAAATTCAACGAGAAGAAGGAAGACCTGTTCTACCAGAAGGTTCATTTCCAAAATTATAAACAGATGTTTGCAGGCATCCATGTAAGTGGGGACACTTTGAGCTACAAGGCTTATGACGCGGACGGCAAGCTATTAGACCAGTTTGAGTTGATTAAGTAAAGAATATATAACAAATGAGCAAGAACCGAAAAGACAGGATTTTACGTCTCCGTATAGAATTTCTCGTCTAAGATGAAATCCTAACTAATTTCGAAAAGGGGTTATTTGCTATGATCGCTGTAACAACTGAAAATATTCAAGGTTACAGAGTTGTCGAAATGAAAGGACCTGTATTTGGTCTTATTGTGAGAAGCAGAGGGATTGGCGGCGACATCATGGCTGGCTTGAAATCCCTCGTTGGCGGCGAAATCAAACAATACACAGCAATGCTTGAAGATTCGAGGAAAGAAGCAATGGACCGCATGATTAAAAATGCCACTCAAATGGGCGCGAACGCTATTGTCATGATGAGATACGATTCGGGCGAGATTGGTAAGAACATGAGTGAAATCGTTGCTTACGGAACGGCTGTCGTTGTGGAGAAAATGTAATGAAATGGGTAATCGGCTATTATGTATTGGAAGGTATATTCATCCTATTATGCATTCTGCTAGGTTACTTCATTTACGACAAACGATTCAACCGTAACCACGGCTCCAAGGTTCCCGATGGTTACCATGCGACGAATGAAATCAATATTGATCCTGTGACAAATGAAAAAACAAGGGTTTATTATAATCCTGAAACCGGGGATCGATTTTATCGAAAGTTATAACGAAAGGAGACCGCGCCATGCGCGTGCTTTATGAAGCAGCTTCCGGGGAAGGACGCGACGAATTTGTCGTGGGCGACGTAAACGAGCTATTCGGCAAGAAGGGGAACTTCCGGGTGCTGCAATTTTCGGATGCAGCCGTGCAAGGAGCGCTGGATCTAGATGATCCACAGCGGATCGTGTTCGAATATCCACAGGCTATCATTCATCTGCTGGAGCATAACCATCCACGACTGGAGCGCGTTTTTCAGATTGGACACGGGATCGGGACGATTGCCCGGCATTGCCGGGGCGCAAGGTTCATGACGGCGGAGCTCGACGAGCGGATCGTCCAAGCGAGCGGACAATATTTTGGTTCCGCCGGGGAATTCGTCGCGATTGGCGACGGCCGAAGTATTCTGGAAGGCGAGGAAGCGGAGACGTACGATGGCATTATCGTAGACGCGTTCACGGACAGAGGCGTGCCGGGGCATTTGACAACGGACCGTTTCTTTGCGACAGCGGCGGACAAGCTTGACGCCGAAGGAATAATCGTGCTGAACGTGACTGGCAAAGGACCTGGCGACCGGCTGATCGGCGCCCTCCACGCAACGATGCGCGAGTCTTTCACTCACGTATCGGCCTTTATGCTGCCCGCGGACCGGGCGTCCGAGACACGGAACGTGCTGCTTGCAGGGCGGAATAGCCGAATCGAATGCCGGGCTCGGGATATGGCCGGCTTCGTTCCTTTCGAGCCCGCTCCGGGACATGTCATTATGGAATTAGTGAAACCATTCTTTTGAATATTCTTTACAGAGGGGCACCCAATCGGGTGCCCTTAATTTAATTATTAATAATACGACAGATACTTGTTTATTCACTTGTTGATTTATGATGCGCGGCCCGCCATTGGCTGGGAGTTATGCCGGTAACTTTTTTAAACACTGTGCTGAAATGCTGGCTCGTCTTGAAGTCAAGAGTTAAAGCAAGGCTCGTAATGGGAGCATCTGAATGCATTAACAACTGGGCGGCATACTCTACACGTTTACGTTCCACGAATGAAGAGGGCGACTGACCAAAGCTTTGCCGAAACAATCGGTAGAAATGGGATTCACTTATACCAATTGAGGCTGCAATGTCCCGATTGTTCCAATGCTTCTCAGGGTTTCGTTGCATGTTCTCTACAATAGAACGCAAACCAGCTTGCAGATCTTCCGGGATATGCAAATCAGGAGGAGGCTCGGTCATGTTAAGAATAAGATCCAGTACAAAATGACGAACTTTCAGTTTAAGCCAGGGCTGCGCTTCCGTACGAAGAGCATGCTGCAGCCTGCTGAAGCTTATTTTCAACTGGGCGTTAGTCCGTAAGACCCTAGGCAGGCTCTGCAATTTTTCTATGACGGAATCGGCTTCACATTTGCTTAGACCAAGCCAGGATGAATTCGTTGAAGGCATTGTAACAATCATCCACCAGATCGAGCAGGGCTCCATATAGTCCATACGCGCCCGGTGAGGTTCATTCGGGCGGGTATGAAACATCTCGCCGGCCCTTGTTTCATAGTGTTGTCCATTGACCTCCCAAGTTACTTTACCGCTTTCGATGAACACAAATTCAAAGGCTCCATCATGCTCGTGTTGTGACAATCTAAGCGCTTCGGTGAAATGATCATAGCCAAGCATGAGAAGTTCGGGAACCTTTACGGCATCGGAATTGTCATGTTCCTCCCCATCATATACCCAACGTCCTATACGGTCTTTCCCGGTTGTCATTGGCAAGTCTCCTTGTGTCAAATCGTATCCATGTATAAAATCCTATTCGATAGTTTCCGGGAAGTCAAAGTCTAAAAAAGCTGATATCTTAAATGGGAATCAACAATTTATAGGCGAAGAGGTGGAATTATGGGTTTTATTCCTTATGCAGTGACTGCGGAAGACAAACGGCATTTCGAGCGTGACGGTTATTGGATCAGCCCTAAACTTATTGACGACGAGACGATTGAAAAGCTTCGGCTGGCTCACGAGCGGATATGGGCATCCGACTTCGATGGCGATGGTTACCCCATGCATGATATTCGTATTCCCGAGAATAAAACGGCGTTGCGAAAACACGATAACGGCTGGTGGATTAATGACGAGGTTAAAAACGTTGTAACTCATCCGGATTTAGGACGTATGTCCGCTGATTTAATCGGTGAATCCTCGATTAGACTCTGGCATGATCAAGTTATCTACAAGCCTAGTGCCGCTGGCCAGGAAACCATGCTGGGCAATGTAGGATGGCATCAGGACTACGGCTTTTGGAGATGCAGCAGTACAACGAATATGGTAACAGTCTGGATTGCCTTGCAGGATACCGATCTAAACAATGGGGGAATGAGAACGATACTGGGTTCTCACAAGTGGGGAGTAGTGGAAGGCAGTGCTACTTTTTTTGACCCGGATTTGGATGGGCTAAAACAGAAATTTTCCGAATTGGGGGAATGGAAGGATGAGCCGTGCATTTTGAGAGCTGGCCAGGCTAGCTTCCACCATGGATTAACGTTCCACGGCTCCGGACCAAATCTGTCAGAGCAACCGCGGCTTTCCATTGTCGCACATTTGATGCCTGGGGATACCGTTTATAAATCAGGCAGGGGAAGACATGACAATGTTCGTCTAATAGGTCCTAGGCCACTCGATGGACAGCCTTTCAATAACGAATATTTCCCTTTGCTTTACAGTAAATAAGCATAGAATAGTTCAAAGCAATAAAATGGCAGCTGATCCCTAATCAGCTGCCATTACCGACCATCCATTCAATTGATGCTAGCTAAAAAGTTCTCGTAAGAAGAAATCATCTTGTCCATCCTGGCGTTAAGCTCTTCGTCAATGGTCTGAAGCTCCGGATATGCTTCGAAATAGGCGAGTGATTGCCTGATGCCACGTTCGAAATTCATTGTGGCCTGATAGCCGGGATTCCGATTGTCGACGACGTAACTATTGCTTGCGTCCCCGAACAAACCTGCTTTGTACTCAGGCAAAAACAAAGAAATACATTCCGAAGTCATGTGAATGGCTTCCGGTTCCACGCCTGCGGCCTTGCCAATCGCAGCCAGGTATTGGTTCCACGTTTTCACCTCATCGGACGTGATGTGGAACGCTTGGCCGAGTGTCTGGCTGTTGCCAAGCAATCCGACCAGGCCTTTGGCGAAATCGCTATTGTGCGTAATCGTCCAGAGCGAGGTGCCGTCGCCCGGAACGATGATTTTTTTCCCTCTGCGTATGCGGTCGATCAGCGTCCAGGGGTGAGCTCCGCTCGTTACCGCGAAAGGAATCGCGGTCTCCCCATACGTGTGCGAAGGCCGAACGATCGTTGCGGGGAACCCCGTCTCCCGGTATGCCCGTATCAACCGTTCTTCACAGGCGATTTTGTCGACGGCGTACTGCCAGCCCGGGTTATGTTGGGGAGCCGACTCATCGAACAGATAATGGCTTGGCGGACGTTGATAGGTCGCTACCGTGCTGATGAAAATATATTGATCCGTCTTATTCGCGAACATCTCGACATCCCGTTCAATATCCTCCGGCTTGAAGGCGATCCAATCGACCACAGCATCAAAATACTTCCCATCCAACAGCTTCTTCATGGCGACTCGATCGTTGATATCCCCGTGAAGCACATTAGCACCTTGGGGCACATTACCTTGCCGGCGGCCTCGATTCAAGAGATAGAGTTCTATTCCTTGTTGCAGCGCCAACCTAGAGGCTGCCGTACTGATAAGACCCGTTCCTCCGATAAACAGTACCTTCACGACTATCGCTCCTTTGAATGAGAGATTCCTTCAAGCGTTATTGTAGCACACTAGTAAATGCGGATCGTGATCTAGTTGCGGCTTTGCGCGAGACCAATAGGAGGCGAGAAATTCATTGTTGCAATAAATGGAAACCTTAGCTAGAATTAATCGTGTATGATATATGAAACGGCAAGGCGATGATGTAATGAAAAAAAACTTAAATCGTTACGTACTAACGGAAGAAATCTACACGCTGCTTAAAGGCCATATTCTAAACCACGAGATTGCGCCAGGCGAGAAAATCAATATCGATCAATTGGCTCGCGATCTCGAGGTCAGCAATATCCCGATCCGCGAAGCGCTGTCCCGATTAGCAGCCGAGGGCTTGGTAGACACGGTACCTTTCAAAGGCATGTTCGTAGCCAAGATGTCATTGCAAGAACTGGACGAAATGTTCGAAATACGAATGGAGCTGGAGTGTCTCTCTATCCGCAAAGCTGTTCATTCGATCCCCGCTTCACAATTGGAACAATTGAAAAAAGATATGGAAGAGTACCCGCGTTCCGATCTCTCGTCGGGCGAGCAGCGCATTCAGGTTATTGCCGAGATGAATGAGAGCTTGCACGGTTTGATTCTGAATTACTGCGGCAACCAATCGTTGAAAAGCTTAATCGAGACTTATATTGAAAAAATCCAAAGATATTTGGCCTTGTACCAAAAGGATTTAAACGCTCAGCTGATTCAAGACGAGTGGGAAGAACATATGCGGATCGTTCAATTTTTATTGGTAAGGGATGAACAATCTGCGGAACAAGCACTTAAGCAACATCTGGAAAACTCGTACAAACGGACGCGTGCGTTCTTTGTATAAGTTTTTTCATCTTAAATCGTGTACGATACATGAAATAGGAGGTTTAAAGATGAAGTTATTAGGTAAAACGGCTATTGTCACCGGAGGTTCATCCGGCATCGGGGAAGCAATCGTCCGGTTATTTGCCGCTGAAGGAGCTAACGTGGTTATTGCTAACCGGAATGGGAATGATGCATCCCGGGTAATTGAACAAATGCAAACCAAAAACGGGAGCATCATCGCTGTTCAAACCGACGTGTCCAAGGATGAAGATGTTCGGCGTCTCATGCTGGAGACGGTACGTCAATTCGGACGCATCGATGTTGTGGTTAATAACGCAGCAGCCATCATGCCTAAGTACCTGGAAGAGGTGGAAGAGGAGGAATGGGATCGAATCTTCAATGTAAATCTGAAGAGTGTGTTTCTGATGATCAAGCATTCGATCGCGGAGCTCAAAAAAACGCGGGGATCAATCGTCAATATGTCTTCGCTGAATGGACTGATCGGACAAAAAATGAATCCGGTCTATGCAGCAACCAAAGGCGGGATGAACGCCCTGACCAAGGCGTTGGCACTGGATTATGCCCCTTACGGCGTTCGAGTGAACAGCATCTGTCCCGCTGGCGTTACGACGCCATTGCTGGAGCAATGGATCAGCCAACAGGATGATCCGGTTCAGACCGTTCGGGATTTGAACGCAATGCATCCTTTGGGCAGACCCGCGACATCGGAAGAAGTGGCGCAAACAGCTCTTTTCTTGGCCAGCGATGCCTCAGGTTTCGTGACAGGCGTTGCGCTTCCCGTCGACGGTGGCGCTTCGCTTGGTTATTAAAAGATGACAAATCTACATACGAGGGAGTTTTGAAGATGAAAATTACAAAAGTTGAAAGCTTTGTTCTGCATGTCCCCATTACACCACCGATTACCGATGCCATTAACGTAGCCACGCATTGGGGATTATCGGGCGTTCGCATCTATACGGATGAAGGGTTTATTGGCTACGGTTACACGGGGACTTGCGCGCATGGCGACGACATGATCGTCGATACGATCGACAAATACTACGCTCCGCTCCTCGTCGGTAAAGATCCGTTTATGGTGAAAGAATTGTGGAACGAGATGCGTTTCGGGAAAATGCATTGGATCGGACGATCCGGCGTGACTCATATGGCTTTGGCAGCGGTGGATATCGCGCTATGGGACATCATGTCGAAGGCATCAAACAAGCCATTATGGCAGTACCTAGGCGGAGCGAAATCTAAACCTATAAAAGCCTATAACACAAACGGCGGCTGGCTTAATTGGTCAAAGGAACGTTTGCTTAAAGACGTAACGGAGATCGTAGAATCGGGATTTACGGGCGTTAAAATCAAAGTCGGCAAGCCTGATCCCCGCGAAGATTATGATCGCTGCAAGGCAGTACGCAAAGCGATCGGCGACGACGTTATCTTCATGATTGACGTCAACCAGCAATGGAACATCAACACGGCGATGACTTGGGGCAAAAAGCTGGAGGAATTCGATCTGTTCTGGCTGGAGGAACCGCTCAATCCGGACGATATTATGGGACATAAAAAGCTTGCGGACGAACTTAACGTACCGATTGCTTTAGGCGAGCACGTGTACAACAAGTATGCCTTCCGGGATTATATTCACAATGGTGCGCTGGAGTATTGCCAAGTGGACGCAACCCGCGTTGCGGGTATTACCGAATGGCTTCAAGTAGCCGGTTTGGCTGCATCCTATGACGTGCCGGTATGTCCCCACGTAGGCGATATGGGCCAAATTCATCAGCATCTCGTCGCTTCGACGCCAAGCGCCATCATGCTCGAGTATATTCCGTGGATCCGGCATATTTTCGAAGAGCCGGCAACGGTGAAGGACGGTCATTACGTGCTGCCGCAAATGCCGGGTGCTTCCACAACTATCTTACCTCGATACTTCGACGAATATCGTATTCGATAATCAGCGAAGGGAAGAACCGACGATGCTAAGAATCGATGCGCATCAACACTATTGGGTGCTTTCTCGAGGCGATTATAAGTGGCTTACGCCTGCGCTTTCCGTCCTTTACAAAGATTATTTGCCCGTCGATCTGGAACCGATATTGCGAGAACACGGAATCGATCGGACGATCGTCGTTCAAGCCGCAGCTACGGAGGAAGAGACCCAATTCCTTCTCCAATTAGCCGAACGGTCGGAATCGATAGTTGGCGTGGTCGGGTGGGTCGATTTTGAAGGCGATGGTTTTGAAAGACAATTGGAAACGTTACGAACTCATCCAAAATTCATCGGCGTACGAATTATGCTTCAAGACGAGGAAGATCCCGGTTATGTGCTGAAGCCTCAGATCGTCAGCCGCTTGCGTCTGCTCGCGGATCGGGATATTCCGGTCGATTTGCTCGTGAAATCGCATCAACTTTCTTCCATTGCGACGCTAGTGCAACGGATACCTCATTTGCGCGGCGTCATCAATCATATCGGGAAACCCAATATAGCGGATCATGAGCTTAACCCGTGGAAACAATGGGTCGCAGAGATCGCGGACAATCCCCATATTTATTGCAAATTGTCGGGCATGGTGACGGAGGCTGATCCGCAGCTTTGGACATATACCGATTTCCAAGACTACATTCATTACGTCCTGCAAACTTTCGGAACCCATCGTCTCATGTTCGGCAGTGACTGGCCGGTTTGTTTACTGGCTGCTTCCTATTCGCAAGTTATGGATGTCGTGAACCATGCTTTGCCGCATTTGACGGCAGCGGAGCGTGACGAGCTTTTTGGCGGCAATGCGATCCGCTTCTATAAGCTCGAGAAAAAGATTGGAGGCACTCTATGAGGTTAGTCGATAAAGTCACTTTAATCACCGGGTCGGGATCAGGTATAGGCAGAAGCACCGCGCTGCGTTTCGGCGAGGAAGGAGCCTTGGTTATTGTAAACGACCTTGATGCCGTTAAAGGAGAAGAAACCGCGCAGCAGATCCGCGACAAAGGGGGCAAGGCGGCATTCATTCAAGCGAACGTCGCCGATCCGCAGTCCGTGCAAGAGCTTGTAAAACAATCGCATGAAAAGTACGGCCATATCGACGTGCTATTCAATAATGCGGGAATCAGCGGTGTCGGCGCCATCCACGAGACCGAGCCGGAGCAATGGGACCGGGTTATCGAAGTTAATGTACGCGGCGTTTTTCTAATGAGCAAATACGTCCTTCCCGGCATGATGGAGCGTAAGTCCGGGAACATCATCAATATGTCGTCTTGCATCGCGGAGATCGGACTTGCTCGCCGCGCCTCTTATTCGGCGTCCAAAGGCGCCGTGCTGGCCCTTACAAAATCGATGCAAGTCGATTACGCTCCATATAACATTCGCGTGAATGCCTTGCTGCCGGGAACGATACTGACGCCGTTTGTTGAAGATTTTCTTGCTAGATCGTATGACGATCCCAATATAGCATACGAATCTCTACGCAAACGCCAGCTAAGCGGAGACTTGGGCAGGCCGGAGGACGTTGCGCAAGCGGCTGTCTTCCTTGCGTCGGATGAATCTAAATTCATGATGGGATCCCCGTTATATATCGACGGAGGAGTCGTATTCGGAAAAAATGCTTAGGAGGACATTATGAAACTACTTACTTTTTTAGAGAACGGCCAATATAAACTTGGAATCAAAACGGACTTAGGCGTACTCGACGTCGCTTCCTCTGCACGGGAGCTCGGTATGGCCGGCAATGTGCCAACGGATATACATTCCGTCATTATCGAAGGGAAGCCAGCTGTCGAAGCGCTCGGCAATCTTGCGGATAAAGCCTCTGCTGACGCTCATTTAAGCCCCTATTGGCTCAATGAGGATTCGCTTAACTACGGTCCTTGCGTCACGAATCCGCAAAAAATCATTTGCATCGGGCTCAACTACCGCCGGCATGCGGAGGAGACAAACGCGACGATTCCGGAATATCCGATTTTATTTAACAAGTTCAACAACACGCTCACGGGGCACGGACACGATGTACCTCTCCCGCGCGTATCGAGCAAAGTGGATTACGAGGCCGAGCTCGCTATCGTCATCGGTAAGCAAGCAAAGTATCTTCCCGAAGAAGAAAATGCGCTGGATCACGTATTCGGATATTGCTGCGTCAATGATATTTCCGCGCGAGACTTGCAGATGAGGAGCCAACAATGGCTGCTCGGCAAATCATGCGATGGCTTCTCGCCGCTTGGTCCTTACTTGGTCACGGCGGATGAAGTAGGCGACCCAAACAACCTGGCGATTCGCACAACCGTAAACGGAGAAATCCGCCAAAACTCCAACACGTCCGATATGATCTTTCATTGCAAAGAGATCGTCAGCTATGTTTCCCGGCATATGACACTCTTGCCGGGAGACATCATCCTTTCAGGAACGCCGGAAGGTGTCGTGCTTGGTTACCCGCCGGAAAAGCAAGTCTATTTGAAGGATGGGGACATGGTCACGATCTCAATCGAAAAACTCGGCAGCATTACGAACCGTATGGTGAAGGAATAAGGACAGTAGGGCGATTTCATGATTGACTTGATTGCCGTGCTAACATAGAATTTTATTATGTTAATTTCAGTCAATACACTTCCTTTATAAGTAAGGGGATGATTCGTCAATGATTCATCAGCGTGAATGTCCGGTCGAGACGCTCCTTCATGTTTTAGGCGGCAAATGGAAGCCCATGATTATATGGCATTTGATAGAATCCAAAAAGAGATTCAACGACCTGGAAAAGCTAATACCCGATGTTTCGCAAAAAATGCTCTCGCAGCATCTCCGAGATTTGGAACGAGAAGGGATCGTCGACAGAACGGTCTATCCGGACGTCCCCCCAAGGGTAGAATATTCGCTTAGCGAATATGGCAAAACCTTGATTCCCGTAGCAGAAGTGATGTGTGCTTGGGGAGAAAATCATAATAAGCGGAAATATGAAGAGTCAGCGTCATAGAGCTGGTTCAAACAACAGGCTGCCACGGATCCCGGGCAGCTTTTTTTGTCTTCCTGCGGCCACACTACTTAAACTTACTTTTAAGTAAGTACCCTACTTTAAAGTGGGTTCTTAACAACATTTTAAAGCGATGCTAAGCTTGAATTAACCAAATATTAGGGTTCAATCAAGAGGAGGAACGAACAATGAAAATGATTGTTTTTGGAGCGACGGGCAATACCGGGAAAAGAGTATTGGTTCAGGGGATAAAAATGGGGCATGAAATGACCGCATTCGTGCGAAATTCCGAGAAGCTTAATGAGCAGCTAGGGGAGCATTACGCAAAGCATGTAAAGGTGATCGTAGACGATATTTTGGACCCGGTGAGTGTCGGTGAGGCGCTTGGGCATCAAGACGTCGCTATTCTTGCTGCCGGTCATGCGGGCCAGGGAGAAGAGTTTATTCGTATGGTTGATAACATTATAAGCCAATGCGAATTGCAATCCAGCTTCTCCGGGCGGGTATGGATGATGGGAGGAGCCGGTCTGCTGGATATCCCGAATACGGATCTTATCGGCAACAATTTACCCGGCTTTCCGCCCGAGTATAGAAATCACAACCGGAATTTCGAAAGGCTGCAGCAGACTAAGCTTGATTGGTCCATTATGTGTCCGGGCACAATGATCGGTTCAAGCGAACTGCCGGCTCCGGTTCATCTGCATGTAACAACGGAAGCTTTGCCTATTCCGATGCCGGAGACGATCAAGGAATATTCCGAGGCAGATATAGCCGGTCATTTGTTCAGCCGATTTCAAGAGCTAAATGTCACCTATGATGATGTCGCAGCATGCATGTTGGACCATCTTGAACTCGGAGGGGCGTTTAAAAGAAAAAGGGTCGGTCTAGCCTATCAAAGCCATAGCACGATACGCTAGGGGAAGGGAGATAAACGCATTGTTCGGATTACTGCTCGTCGTTCATATATTCGCTTCGATCGCCGTTATTGGCCCCGCATTCGTAATGCCTATCATTCGAAGATCCGCAAAAACCGTAGGTCAATTGCATTTTGCTTTAGGGGTGACGGCCAAACTTACCATTATTCTCAAGATCGGCGGAACCGTACTCATTTTAACCGGTGTTTGGCTTATGATCGTAACCAAGATGGGTTTATCCCAACTATGGCTCAATACAGCCATTCTGTTATCGCTCTCCATGGTCGTCATGATCGATGGTTGGATTGAGCCGCGCGTGAAGAAGATCTTTAAGCTTACTGCTGAAAGCCAAGACCAAAGTAAGGAAATACCCGCCGAATTCAGATTGTTGATAAAAAAGATCGTACCCATTGAGATAGCAGCACAGCTGCTGATGATTGCCATATTGGTGCTTATGGTCGTTAAACCATTTTAATAAAATGATTTTAAAAAAAGCCCTTGCAAGAGGGCTTTTCGTGTTTTTGACATTGGAAGGGAAAAATCTTATAACTACAGTTAAACTACAGATGACCATGCTATCTTGTTTCAGGAGGAATATATGGACATACGAATTCTACTTGTCGAGGATGACGAACATATAGGCAATACCGTCAAAACCTTTTTAATTGAAGCCGGATACAAAGTAGATGTCTGCATAAACGGTATCGAAGCATACACAAACTTTTACAATCATACTTACCAGCTGGTCATTCTCGACATCATGCTGCCCGGTATGAGTGGTCATGAGCTATTACGGGAGTTTCGCAAGCGGAATAATACGCCCATACTGATGATGACCGCTCTTTCGGACGATGAGAATCAAATCAAGGCATTTGACGCGGAAGCGGACGATTATGTGACAAAGCCATTCAAGATTCAGCTTCTGCTAAAACGTGTGGGAGCCTTGCTCAGGCGAAGCGGCGCGTTGGCAAAAGAAATACGCTGCAGCAACCTGACGATTCTGCCGGATGATTTCAGAGCGCTTTACGATGGCGTAGAGCTGCCCCTGACACTTAAAGAATTTGAGATCCTTATGCTATTGGTACAGAACAAGGGCAGGACGTTGTCTCATGAAATCATCTTATCGCGCGTGTGGGGGTACGATTTTGACGGCGACGGAAGCACCGTGCATACGCATATCAAAAATTTGCGGGCAAAGCTGCCAGAAAATATGATCAAGACGGCTCGCGGCGTAGGTTACCGATTGGAGGAAGACACGCTTTGAAGAGGAGCGGAATATTCATCAAAGTATTCATTTACACCATCATTTTCTCGGGGTTGTTGGTCGGCGCGACGGCAGCCCTATTTTCAACGCAAATCATGTCTTATTATTCAGGCCTCCAACTCCAGAAAATCAGCGGGACATACAAGCAGTTAATTGAACGGTCACAAGGGAATGTCGATATTACGGAGATCGCGGATCAATTCCATGATCGAAACCAATCGTTTCGTTTCTATATTACGGACGAAGGCGGCAGCATCGTTTATGTGACGCCCGCCGCTAATCCGGCCAGCAGTTTGACCGACATAAAGGCCGAGAAGGAAAGATCCTCGTTCATCGTTTATCTTGGAAACGGCTATGCGCTCCACGTATTCAACGACGATGCGTTTTCGCTAAAATACGGGAACTTGATTGCGCGTGTGATGGTTATATTGTCCGGCTTGCTTGCCGTCTGCGTCGTAGCATCCTTTATCTTTGCGCGACAGATGACGAAGCCAATCAAAGCTTTGGCGGATAATGCAACCAAGATGGCGAATCTTGAAGAAGTCCCGCCCCTCCCGGAACGCAAAGATGAGCTTGGGGTATTGGCCCGCGACGTTCATTCCATGTACGACAGGCTGAAAAGAACCATCTCCCGGTTAGAGGACGAAATCTTGAGAGAACGCGAGCTGGAGGAAACGCAGCGCTATTTCTTCTCTGCGGCTTCCCACGAGTTAAAAACGCCTGTTGCGGCTACAAGCGTTTTGCTGGAGGGAATGCTTGAAAATATAGGCGATTACAAAGACCATCCCAAGTACCTGCGCGAATGCTTAAAGATGATGGACGCGCAGGGCAAAATGATTTCCGATATATTGGAGATCGTCAGTCTAAACGACGGGAAAATCGTACCCTCTCCCGAAAAACTCGACATCAGGCGTATCGTTGCGGACATGCTTCCCGATTATCATCCATTGACTGAGTCAAAAGGACAACGTATCGTTACGGATATCACTGAAGGGCAAACCTGCTTTGCCGATCCTAAAATGTTAAAAAAGGTGCTGTCAAACATCGTATTGAACGCGGTGCAAAATACGCCGGACGGAGGGGAGATCCGGGTATGGAGCGCTCCTGTCGCCGGTCAATGCCGCCTTTGCGTGTTGAACAAGGGGGTGAGAATTGACGATGCGGTACTGCCGAAGCTGTTCGACCCGTTCTACCGCGTGGATCAAGCGCGGAGCCGGAGCAATAAACGAAGCGGCTTGGGACTAGCCATAGTACGCAAAACGTTAGAATCCATGTTCGTTGATTTTGCTTTGGAAAACACGACGGACGGCGTTCTGTTCTGGATGGACTTACCCGTAATTACGAAGGATGCATAGAAGGAGATTTTATGAATACGCGACAACGAATAGAAACCGTCTTTTTATATGGTGTTTGCATCTGTTACATCCTTGTGTTGATGAAAATATTGTTCTTATCGAGAGTTTCGATAACGGAGATCTTTAATAGTCAAAGGACGATAACGAGGTCCATTAATCTTGTGCCTTTTCATAGCATTGCGGAATTCGTTGCTGGCAGCACTGCCAATTCAAAGAAATTTGCTTTTGCCAATGTGATAGGCAATATCCTTATTTTCATTCCCCTTGGGGTGTATCTGCCCTTATTTAAGAACAATTACATAACCAATGTTCTGTCTGTTGTAACGTTGAGTTTATTCGTTGAAATCATTCAGGGACTTTTGGGCATTGGAACGGCAGATATCGACGATATCATTCTAAATTCTATAGGTGGATGGATTGGCCTTTTCATTTATAAGCTAATACATTTTATTTTGCGGCATAAGAACAGGGTCATAACTGCAATCACAGTCATTTCGACTATCGTAGGATTGCCGATTACTTACTATTTATTGTTCATGATAAAAATGAGATTCTGAAGAACTGTTAAAGCTTGCCTGACTTAAGCCATCTCAATAATAAGCTGAACTTTGGGGGACTCTAAAAAACGGAGCTAATTCAAGTTGCTTAAGCTTTTTTATTGAATGGAGGATAAACAATTAATGAAAACATTGGTAATCATTACTCATCCTAATATGACGGCCTCAAGAGTCAATAAAGCATGGCGCGACGAATTGCAAAACCATAAAGATATCACCATTCACGAATTATACGCGACCTATCCCGATGAAAAGATCGACATTGCCCGCGAGCAAAAACTTATCGAATCCTACGATCGGATCATTTTCCAATATCCGTTGTATTGGTACAGCACGCCGCCTTTGTTAAAGAAGTGGTTTGATGAGGTTCTGCAATACGGATGGGCGTACGGACCCGATGGCAGTAAAATAGCCGGCAAAGAGATCGGCGTTGCCATTTCTACCTACGGTACAAACGAATCGTACCAACATTCAGGGTTTAATCGATTCACGCTTGAAGAGATTCTACGCCCAGTCGCGGCATTGGCTCATTTCATCAGTTGCGAGTACCTGCCACATTTCGCATTAAACGATGCTTCGAACCTGACCGACGAGCGTCTTGCGCAGAGCAAAGCCGATTACATCAAGCATATCAGCAGTGTTAAGCCATCCCTGGTTCACAGCTAAGTTATTTTACATGTGAGGAAACCGTCCTATAGGGGCGGTTTTTTTTTGCGCTAAGGAGAAGCGGATGAAGGGGGATAACCAAAGGGAACGGCTGGAATACTATCCTCAAATAAAAGGAGGTTCGCTTATGAAGACTTGGCAGCAAAACATCTGCTTCATGTTGGTATTCGCGGTAATTCTGCTTGGCGGATCGGCATGCGGCAATAAAAACAACGATAACGGCGCAAATACCGGCACTAATAACGGGAACAACGGGACAGCCGGTACGGGAAACACGGCGAATAGCGGTAACGCGGCTTCCGATAATTCACTGAAGGCGATTAAGTCAAGCGGCGAGATCACGATCGGCACGGAAGGTACATACGCACCGTTTACGTTCCATGACAAAAGCGGCAAGTTGACGGGGTTTGATGTCGAAATCGCCGAGGAGATCGCTAAGCGTATTGGGGTTAAGGCGAAGTTCGTTGAAACGAAGTGGGACGGTATGCTTGCCGGATTGGACGCGAAGCGCTTCGATATGGTGGCAAACGAAGTCACCATCCGAGACGACCGGAAGGCGAAATACGATTTCTCAGACCCGTATATCCTGTCTAAGGCGGTTCTGATCGTGAAGGAAAGCAATACTAACATCAAGAGTTTGTCGGATCTCAAAGGGAAGAAGTCCGGCCAGTCGCTTACCAGCGACCTTGGCGACATTGCCAAAGCGAACGGAGCGCAGCTTGTTGCGGTGGATGGATTCAATCAGGCTATCGATTTGCTCACGTCCGGGCGAATTGATGCGACGATCAACGATAAATTATCCTATCTGGATTTGAAGAAAGCGCGTCCTGACGTTCCTATAAAGGTGGTTGCGGAGACGGACCAAGTGTCGCAGAGCGGCATGCTTTTCCGTAAAGGAAGCAAGGAGCTCGTTGATGCCGTAAGTAACGCGATTAAAGACATGAAGGCGGACGGCCGGTATTTGGAAATTTCCAAAACCTATTTCGGCGAGGACGTTTCGAAATAAAAGGGCGGGTAGGGTATCATGAATGAACGAACTAACCTGGATATTTTCACCGATTCCTTCCTGCCCCTGCTGCATGCAGGAATCGCATTCACGGTTCCTCTTACGTTGATTTCATTCGCGCTGGGACTTGTGCTGGCGCTCTTAACGGCACTCGCGCGGCTGTCGGATTTTTATCCGATTGTTTGGATAGCGAGGTTCTACGTCTGGATTATACGCGGGACTCCGCTTTTGGTCCAATTGTTCATTATTTTCTACGGGCTTCCCAGCGTAGGCATTCTAATCGACGCGTTCCCGGCAGCGGTCATTGGGTTTACGCTTAGTGTCGGTGCCTACGGATCGGAGATTATCCGAGCGGCAATCGTATCCATCCCTAAGGGACAGTGGGAAGCCGCATTCTCGCTAGGGGAAACGAGATTGCAGGCGCTGCGCCGCATAATCCTGCCCCAGGCGGCAAGGGTCACGGTGCCGCCACTGTCCAATTCGTTCATTTCGTTGGTAAAGGATACTTCGCTGGCAGCAACGGTAACGGTTACGGAACTATTCCAAAAAGGGCAGCAAATCACCGCGGCTGTCTACGAGCCGCTGTTGATCTACTGCGAGGTCGCCTTAATTTATTTGATTTTCTGCTCGATACTGGCATTGCTGCAGCGGCAGCTGGAAATATTTTTTAATCGATATTTTACGGCTTAACCGGTACGGTCCATTTTTAGGAGGTTAAACCCCAATGATCGAAGTACGCGAATTAACCAAATCATTCGGCGACACTTCTGTCCTTCGCGGTATCAATCTGACGCTGGAAAAGGGGCAGGTGCTCGTGTTGATCGGACCCTCTGGTTCCGGAAAGTCAACATTGCTGCGATGTTTAAATGTACTTGAGATACCTACATCGGGAACAGTCGCAATCGGGAAGGTTCGGCTCGAGTTCCGTCCGAATTCGAAGCCCCGCAAGGCGGAAGTACTGGCGTTGCGCCGCCAGTCAGGCATGGTGTTTCAAGCCTATCATTTATTTCCTCATTTCACTGCGCTTCAGAACGTGATGGAAGGGCAACTAACGGTTCGGCGCAGACCAAAGAACGAAGCACGGGCAAAGGCGTTGCAATTGCTTGCGAAGGTTGGGTTGGAAGACCGGGCTGGTTCTTACCCGCATCAGCTGTCTGGCGGGCAGCAACAGCGGGTAGGCATTGCCCGGGCGATGTCTATTGATCCGGAGCTGCTGCTGTTCGACGAGCCGACTTCCGCGCTGGACCCAGAGCTCGTGCGCGAGGTGTTGAAGGTCATTCGGGAATTGGCGGAAGAGGGGAGAACGATGATAATCGTTACCCACGAGATGAAATTCGCCCGCGAAGTGGCGGACCGTATTGTGCTGCTTGATGAAGGCGTCATTGTGGAGGAGGGGCTGCCGGAGCAGATTTTCAGTCAGCCCCGCGAAGCTCGTACCCGGCAGTTTCTCTCGTTGTTGATGGATGAAAGCAACTTGTAAGATAGGGGAAATTACTGGAAATCCCATTAAAATCCGCGTAAATCGCGGTTTTTTATGATTTATTTCATCTATCATTTTTATAGAAATAGCAATATTGATAAATCATTCTTATTTTCATAGAATGAACTTGTTAGTTCGATCATTTTCGAACTATAAAAATAAAGGAGTAGAGGTGAAGTTGAAGATGTCAAATTTTATTGCGGATATAAAGATTCCGGATAGTAAGCTGGCCGTTGAAGCAGCGGAGCTATTGCGCGAGCATGGGGATGAGCTTTTGTGGAACCATTCGAACCGGGTATTTTTGTTTGCGGCTATGAAGGGTAACCTGAATCAAATCAAATATGATCCCGAATTGTTGTATATCAGTTCGCTTTTTCATGATATTGGTCTTACCTCAACATTCCGAAGCGCTGATAAGCGATTTGAGGTCGACGGGGCAAATGCAGCCCGTGATTTTCTGCGCAGTCGCGGAGTGCCGGAAGAAAACATTCGACTTGTCTGGGATGCGGTAGCTCTTCATACTAGTATCGGAATCGTGGAATATAAGGAAGCGGAAGCTGCGCTTATGAATTTTGGAGTGGGATACGATGTCGTGGGGAAAAACTTCGATCTCATCTCAGCCGAATTACGGGAGCAGGTTGTCAAGGCTTTTCCCCGGAACGATTTCAAGCATGAGATCTTGCATGCTTTCTTGGAGGGCTTCAAACATAAGCCTGAAACGACGTACGGCACGATTAATGCCGACGTATGCGAAATGTTTCTCCCGGGATTTCAACGTCCTAATTTTTGCCATAGCGTTCTTCATTCGAAATGGGATGAGTAGTAGAAACCATCAAAGAAAATCAAGCGTCATTATTCACAACAAAACCGCGTAATCGCGGTTTTGTTGTTTCGTTAATGTTCCGATTCGCGGAACATTTGAGGCGATTTGCCGGTGTACTTTCGGAATGTTCTGGAAAAGTAGTGCACGGAGCTAAAATGATATTTGTCCGCGATTTGCATAACGCTGAGGTTGGAAGAGCGCAAATCCTCTTTTGCTCGACTAATGCGGAACTGATTAATATATTGGATCGGCGATAATCCGGTTGTTCGCTTAAACAGTTCGAAAAAGTAGCCTCTGCTGACGCCAATCTCATCATAGTACCGCTCCAGCTCGATATCGGCGCCTCTCAACAGCTCGGTTTCTATTCGCTCCAGCAGCTTGCTGATACGAGGATCAGGGATATAGGGATCTTGCAGCGAGAACGCGAGGAATTGATGGATGAATTCGGCAAAATGGCTCTGAGCCGACATGCTGCGCAAAAAAGTCCGTTCATTCGTATGCTCGTTAGAGATAAAGCTCCTCTGCAGCAGATCAGTCCAGCTTAGCAGCGATGCGCCTACGTTTGAGATTTCAGGCAGCGGATAAGGAAATGTCTCGCCAAGCATCTCCGGTCGTAGCAATTCTCGGTCATAGCAGATGGGGGCAGCCTCATCCTTAAACGCTTCCGTACGGTCCACGTAATGCCAATCGAAATAGCAGCATACATGCGTCATAGGCTCGTCCGCATCCGCTAGCCAGTCGTGGGCTTGACCCGGTTCCATATAGACCATCATGCCAGGTGAAGCTTCATGTTCGGAGTCCCCCAGACGAAAGATGCCTTTACCCTCCGTAACGAAATAAATGGAACTCGCGTAAACGTATCGATTAAGGCTGGTCTGTCCCCGGTAGAACGGGTACTTCGTGGCGTAATAGACGTACGGATGGAATTTGGAAAAATCCATCGCGGCGATACCCCCTCTCTCTGTATCATTTAATAATCCTTCAAATTCACCTGACTATTGTGCAACTATCTGACTGTAAGCTAAATACAAATCGGGCGGCCCCAGTTACATTAAATATATCACAAATACTTGTTCATGAAGGGGCTGCCCAAAATGTCGAAAGCGTTAACTTTGTTGAATGACGAGCAGATGATTCAGTTTATTACGAACGGATACCTCGTTCTTCAGAACGATTTACCGGAAGAGCTGCATCGAAGCGTGATGAATCAAATCGATTTCGTCCTGCAAAATGAGGGAAATCCCGGAAACAATATTTTACCTCGCGTACCGGACATCCAGAAATTCTTCGAGACACCGGTAACGAAAGGCGCATTGACTAGCGTCCTTGGACCTGACTATTATATGCACCCGCATCGCCATATGCATTTCAATCAGCCGGGTAACGGGAAGCCCGGAGGCGGGGAGTGGCATAAGGACGGCTTCTGGTCCTCCATGCGCAGTCATCGTCCATGGTGGGTCATGATGTTCTACTACACGCAGGATATTACGGAAGAAATGGGCCCGACGGCGATTATGCCCGGCTCCCAATACAATGAAAAATTCCCGAATCAAACAACGCTGCTGCCAACGGGAAAGGCGGGCACGATTGCGCTCGTTCACTTCGATCTATGGCATAAAGCATCCCTGAACACATCCAATTTAGACCGTTACATGCTTAAGTTCCAATTTGTCCGTTTATCAGAGCCGAAGTCTCCAAGCTGGAATCATGCAAACGCAGCACCGGTTTTCCCTTCCAACGCGCCGGATGCCCATTTGAATTTATGGAGTGATGTTTGGTACTGGCTCAAGGGAGAGGGGAGCACGGCGAAGACTGCTGTCGGCAATGAAACAGAGGTTCTTCTTTTACTCGAGGCATTGTCTAGCGAGGATGAACTCATTCGCAGCCAGGCAGCCGACAAGCTTGGCTTCACCGGTAATGCCGCAGCGCCAGCCGTTCCAAAGCTGACAGAGCTTATACGCGATTCTTCTGAGAATGTGGCATTGAATGCCGTATATGCGCTTGGGCATATTGGAGATTCAGGTACAGCGGCTTTGTTAAAGGAAGTAGGAGAAGGATCCAAGTTAACAGCACAACGTGCAGCTTATGGACTTCAAGCTTCCGGCAAGGACGCCATTCCCGGCCTGGTTCAACTACTTGTTCATCAAGACGAGAATAAAAGGGCTCTGGCCGCATTCGTGCTGGGGATGCTGGGATCTACGGCTGCCTCCGCGGTTCCCTCTTTAATTATCTCGTTGAATGACGCGAGCGAATGGGTGAGACGCAATGCCGTCGAAGCGCTCGGAATGATTGCCGAGCCGGCAGACGAAACGGTACCCGCATTGGTTCGGACGCTCGAAGACTCGGTTGCCCGGGAATCTGCCTGCAAGGGGGAAGTCAGCACAAGCGCTTACGTACACAATCAAGAATATATAACGAACAAAATGGCCTATACAGCGGCATTATCCTTACTGCGTATCGGTAAAAACGGGGACGCGGATCTCGTTATCAATGGGCTTGAATCCGGCCTGCATAGCCAAGACCGGTATACGAGAGCGTACTCTTTCGAAGCGCTGACGGCTATTCGTACCGATAGGGCGGTAGACGCGCTGATTAAGCAATACCGTGCCGCGCGCTGGTGTCCGGACACGCATAAAGAAAGCACATTTTAAATCAGGCATCCGTTCAAATTATCGACATGGCTTTCGGTCCCATTGCCCTTTATTGAAGGTTGCCAAAGTGCTAGACTAGTGTCATCACGAGGAGTAAGGGGTTAACTTAAATGATTCATGCTGACATGATTAGCCAACGGTATAATTACGATGAAGAATAAACGAATGAAATGGATGACAACGGTAATCATCGCTATGATGATCATCCTGCTGGCAGGTTGCAGTCTTGGATCCAAGCCATCGTCAAGCCCATTCCTGGATGATCTGACTATCTCGATGGAGGATACTCCAAACACCGGCGACACCACAGCCCATGCATACAAGTTGACGATTAAAAATTCAACCGGCAGCCTGGTAGATGTCGACCTTGTGCGAATAAATTTGTCCATGTCGATGCAAGGAATGAATCATAAAATGAAAGCGCAGATGGAGAGAAGCGCATTGGGAGAATACAAAACCAAGGTTTACCTTCCAATGAACGGTGACTGGAGAGCGATTGTTTCGCTGAAGAAAGACAAGCATGAGAGAAAGATCAGCTTACGGCTCTAGGTATAAGTATAGAAGAATTTCAGACAGGCAAGGAGCCGCATTCCGACATGGGATGCGGCTTCTTTTTCATGGTTTAAGACGGAAGAAGAAGACCGTTGTGGATTCCAAGCAGCGTACTGAGCCTTGAACCGATTGCTGCCGTTCGCTCAGCTAACAGAATCGTACGGCGTAATACGAAAATTCCTAGATTCAGTATTCTAGATCCAGAGCTTACATTCTCTATACCTCGGGACCAAACGGTATACGGCAGCGTTGATATTATGGCCCATGTCTTCGAACAATATTTCCATGCTTCGAGCAATGCGCCTCTTCAAGAAAGAATCGGGGAAGCGATTCTTCGCACCGTCGTCGAGACGGCGCCTAAGCTTGTGAACGATCTGACTACGAATATCGCGAAGTTAAGAAATTCATTATAATGTATTAAAAAAGTTAGGGCTGTCTCAAATTGAGACAGCCCAATTTGCGTCCTGTCACAAACGTGTTTTGTTTTAAAAATGGCGTTTCGTTAAAAGCTAAATTGCGCACACTATGCCCGTCAAAACAATAGTTATTGTAATGGAGGCTGTGAAAAATGGGTAAAATTGCGGTTTTCGGATTTGGCCGCATCGGTAGGCAACTGTTGCGCGTTGCGCTTGCGGACAAGCTCTTCGTTCCGGTCTCGATATCTGATATCAAAGATGAAGGCACGCTTGCCGCTCTGTTTGAAGTGGATTCGAACTATAAGCGTTGGCACGAGGACGTATCCGCCCGAGAGGGCGCCATGGTTATTGGCGGTCGAGAAATTCTTTATATTAATTCCTCAAAGGAAGTGCCGGACTGGAAGTCGCTCGGCGTGGATCTCGTCGTCGATTGCACGGGCCGTGCTGTTGTCCGTTCCGTAGCGCAAGTGCATCTGGACCGGGGTGCGAAGCGCGTCCTGATCAGCGGTCCGAGCAAATCCCTGGACGATTGCGACGCGGTGCTGCTAAAGGGTATCAACCTCGATAGCTTCGATCCTGACAAGCATCGGATTATTAGCATGGCCAGCTGCACGACTAACGCGTTGGCCGCAGTCGTCAAGCTCGTCAAAGAAAACTACGGGATCAAATTTGGTCTGTTCTCCACGGTGCATTCCTATACCAACACGCAATCGCTGACGGATCAGCCGATGCGAGACCGCCGTGACTCCTGGGCTGCGGCCGAGAACATTATCCCTTCTTCTTCCGGTGCGGCAAAGGCGCTAAAGTTCATCTGGCCTGACCTGCAGATCACGGGCAAAGCGTACCGCGTACCAACCCGCACGGGAAGCATCGCCGAATTAAACTTGATCACGGAGAAGCCATGCACGGTGCAGGAAGTGAACGATATGTTCCGCCGCGCCTCGCGAGAAGGTGCCTTGAAGGGTGTCATGGACGTACTCGAAGGAGAATGGGCGTCATCGCGCATAGTCGGAGACCCGCATACGTCGATCATCGATCTGCCGCTCACGCATGTGGAAGGAGAGTTGCTCTCCGTCGCAACATGGTACGACAACGAATGGGGCTTCGCTACGCGTCTGGCCGAGGTTGCAGAGTTCTTGTCGAATAAATAGCTAACGTGTTTGTATCCGAGCACGCCATGATTCGGCCGTACCCCCGAAAGTCCCGGGCGATCGGCCGCGGGCGTGCACGGATTTTTTTCGCCGGTTGTTGCTTCTTTTTTTATCTATATATGGGTTAAATTTGCAAAATGACTAAGAAAGCATTACCTTAAAAAAGAAAAATCATTTGTGAAAGTCATTGATTGCTAACAAACGAGGAGAGACCACCTAGATGAGATCGTTAACCTCCGGAAGCTTATGGAAAATCATCGGCATTTCCGCCGTTTTGTCGACCGTGCTGTTGGCCGCAGGGTTTGGATTCGCCGTCAAAGACTTGCTTTATCCAAAAGGCGAGGTGTTCGCGGGGAGTGTAAACGTACCTGCGCTGCCGGCGGGAGGCAAGCTTAGTGAAGGCAAGAACATTGTAATCACGGCTATCGGCGACTCGCTGACGAAAGGAACCGGCGACGCGTCAGGCGAAGGTTACGTCAAGCAGGTCGTCGCGCTGCTGAAACAGAAATACCCGGACACGTCCGTACGTCTCAACAACAATTTGGCCATCGGTGGCTTGAAGGCCAATCGGCTGGCGCAGATGCTCGAAACCGATAAGGGTTACAGCTTTGCGCTCAGGCAGGCGAACGTAATCGTATTCACCATCGGCGGGAACGATCTGTTCCATATCGCCTCGGGCACGAGTCCGGGCAAGAAGGCGGGGGACTTGAACCTGGATAAGCTGAAGGCTGAGCTGCCACAGGGCTTGAACCGGCTGGCGCAGATCGTGAAGCATCTCCATGCGATCAATCCCAATGCGCAGGTCGTCTACGTGGGGTTGTACAATCCGTTTTACGATATACCGGAATATCGGGGCGGCTCTCTCCAAATCCAGCAGTGGAACGACCGGGCGTATGCGCTGCTTCACCAATACCCCAACATGACGATGGTCCCGACGTTCGATCTGTTCGAGAACGCAATCGGCCGGTACCTCTCGTCGGATCATTTTCATCCCAATCACGACGGGTACGCGCAAATCGCCGCACGCATCGTGCAGTCAATGGAATAGGAGGAAACGAGCATGCAACACGCGAGACAGGAGTCCGGACAGTCGACTCAAAAGGATGACGTGCTGTTCGTCCGCAACGTCATGAAACAAATCGGCGGCAAACCAATCATCAAGGACGTCACTTTCGAGGTCCGCGCCGGCGAAATCTTCGGATTTCTCGGGCCGAACGGCGCCGGAAAAACGACGATGATCCGCATGCTCGTCGATCTGATTAAGCCATCTTCAGGCGAGATTCTGATCTGCGGCGAAGACATCGGCCGCAATCCCGAAGCCGCGCTGCGCAACGTCGGCTGCATCGTCGAAAATCCCGAAGCCTATTCCTATCTGACGGGCTGGGAAAATCTCGAGCATTTCGCGCGCATGCAGCGCGGCATCGATAACGAACGCATTCGCGAGGTCGCTGCCATCGTAGGCCTCGACGATCGAATCCATGACAAAGTAAAAACTTACTCGCTGGGCATGCGTCAACGGCTCGGCATCGCGCAGGCGCTGCTCGGCCGGCCGAAGCTGCTCATCCTTGACGAGCCGACTAACGGGCTCGATCCGAAAGGCATCAAGGAGCTGCGGGAATTCGTCCGCATGCTGGCCAATCAAGGGTTGAGCCTATTTATCTCGAGCCACCTGCTAAGCGAGATTCAACTAATGTGCGACCGCGTTGCGATTATCAGCCACGGCGAGGTGCTAGCCGTCGGCACGGTGGACGAGCTAATTCGCGGCGCTGACAATTACGTCGTTTGGCAATTCGAGCAGCCGGAGGAGGGGCGTCGCCTGCTCGCGGGCGAAGGCGACGTCGAACTCGTGTTGGAGCACGAAAAACGGATCGACGAGAGCTTGCTCACGGGGATGAAGGAGGCACTCATCACGGATATGAACCCGGACCGGATCTCGTCCCTGGTCGAGAAGGCGGTACGCGCCGGCATCGGCATCGTGTCGGTACACAGCATCGCGCCAACGCTGGAGCAGTTATTTTTACGGATGACGGAAGGTGAAAGCATTGGATAGATTGCTCCCGCTCATACAAAACGAAACGCTCAAGATCTGGAAGAAGAAACGGTTTTTCGTCATCGTGCTCGTGCTGCTGATCCTTATTCCGATCTTTACGTACGCCCAGCATCGCATCACCGAAACGAATAAGAAAAATTTCAAGGATTGGCGCAATCAGCTCGTGCAGCAAATCAGCGAATACCAAAACATACTCTCTAGCGACAGGATCCCGGACGAATGGAAGCGATCGCGGCGGATTGCCGTGCAACAGCTCCAGTATTACCTGGATCACGACGTCAATCCGGACTCGCCGAACGGCGTCACGTTCACCCGAAGCTTCCTGTCGAACGCGGTAACGCTTTTCTTCCCGCTTCTCGTACTTGCCCTCGCTTCCGATCTTGTATCGGGCGAACGTACGGCGGGCACGATCAAGATGCTGCTGACGCGGCCCGTGCGCCGATGGAAGATCCTGTTCAGCAAACTCGTGGCACTCAGCCTCTACGTATCATTAATCATTGTGATCAGCGCCGTCCTTTGTTATCTTATATCAGGCGCGGTTTTCGGCTACAAAGGGTGGGAAATGCCCGTATTTACGGGGTTTGTCATCAACGGTTCATCGGTCGAAAGCAGCTTCGTGCACGCGATTCCGCAATGGCTTTATCTGCTGATGGAGGCCGGGCTGATCTGGGTGTCGGCCATGACGGTAGCCTTGCTCTCGCTGATGGTATCCGTGCTCGTACGCAGTACGGCCGCGAGCATCGTGACGATGATGGCAGCCGTCATTTCCGGAACTCTCTTATCGAACATGACTTCCTCCTGGCACAGCGCGAAGTTTATTTTCTCCGTCAATCTGCAGCTGACTAATTATTTGGAGGGCTCGCCGCCGCCGATCACGGGCATGACGCTTGGCTTCTCGCTTGTCATTTTAGCCTGCTGGGGAGTAGCTTCCCTGGCCGTTTCGTTCTTCGTCTTTACGAAACAGGATATCTTGAATTAGAATAGCTTGAAGATCGCAGACTATTACGTTTTAAAGAGTAAGTTATAAATGGATGAAACGAAGTGCGTCAATAATCGTTATACAGAATAAATTAAGATACGGAGGTGTTCTGATGAATTTTCTGAAAGGCGCAGGAAAGCTGGCGGGCGATTTCACGGGCAGAGTACTTGGAGGCACTGTGCGAGTTGCCGGTGAACTTGTTCATAGTGATTACATTAAAGAAATCGGTAATGATGTGGAAAGAGTGACGGCAAAGACTGGCGAACTGGCAGGCCAGGCAGCGAGTGGTGTATGGGATGTTGGCGCTGGTTTAATAACGGCGGATAAGCGGCAGGCGAAGACCGGATTCGAAGATCTTGGAGATGCGGTCACGACTACTATTAGGGGGGCCGGCCAAGGAATCGAATACGTGGTCGAAAGCGGAAAAGATGTTGTGACGGGCATTAAGGAAAACGATAAGCAGCTGATTAAAGATGGCGCCAAGAAACTGGGCAAAGCAGCCGCAGTATCCATAATTGCAGTCGGTGTAATCGACATCGTTGATGGTCCGGACGGAATGGGTACGTCAGAGACAACCTAATAACTTAATTGAAAACTTTAAAACGGCAGCTAACAGCTGCCGTTTTTTTTATTTAGTCGAATGTATACGGAGGTTAGCGTAATAAATATAGTTGAATCAACAAATGAATGTTGTCATTTTGAATGACTTAGGATAGATAAGCCGGCATCATCGGCAACGGGTAGGTTAATTCAAGGAGAGGGTGATCACTGATATGGATAAAATATTAGACTCGCTTATCGAAGGATTTAAGAAGCAATATTCGAAATCAAAAGCAATTATTCCGCCAAAGATATATGATGTAACACCTCAAAGTAAGAAAGAGATTTTCGACATGAAATTCCCCGGCCTTTATTTTTTCTATGGCCAGACGAGTTATTGCTCCAATAAAAAGATACTTTTTATCGGAATATCCGGAACAAATGGTGGTGTTGGGAAAAGAGTTCAAAGTCAAATCAGCAAACGCAAATCGGATCCTGAATTTCAAAAAAACATGAAAGAGTTGGGGTATGACGGAGTTATTCACTATGACACGGCTAGTTTTTTAGACAGTGCGAAAGCGACGGTGTTATTAGAAGAGATTCATATCGTGGAGTTTGAGGGAGAAGAAAACCTGAAGCTTGTTGAAAGGTTTCTTTGTATCGAAGAAGAGCCTCTTTTTTGTAAAGAGCACATTACAGAACCGATCAAAAATCGGCATAAACGCTATATAGAAGATTGTGAGGACAAGATACTCCAATCTGAATAACCTCGCTAATGGATGCTATGGTGATTCAAACTCCGTTTTAAAGGTTATATCTTAGAAAAGAAGCAGCATTCAACGTATCCCTATTTATCATTTTGCATTTGCCGAAGAATAGAACCAATCTGAAATGCCAGAGTCGTCTAATTCTTTTGATACCGGCATGAGTCTAGGTCTTGTTGAACGCTTGCTCCCTTTTTGTTGGTCCATGGAGCAAGTGTTTATTTTGTTTGGGATACGTTATTAATCATTTGGGGGAATTTTCGATGAATAAACAATCTTTGGATTTCATTAAACAAACACTGGAAGGATTAAAGCAAAGGACAGCTTCTGTACTGGAAGAGGGACAGATTGAGCACGTTATTCTGATGTTGGACAGGAAGTACCCCGCGCATCTGTTAGAAGAAACAACAAGAACAAAACATAAACACGAAATCAAACTAATTTGACGATAAGGAGTGATTGGAATGTCTTCCGAGAAAACACTATACGTTTCTGTATCCAACAAAAGTCTTGATACGGGCGCCTCTATGAATGAGCAGCTTGAGGTCCGCGGGACAGAGGAGGAGCTTGAAAAGCTACATCGTATGCTTGAGCAACTACAGCGGGACGATGAAGTGACCCAATTCAGAGCTCCAATTCCGTATAAATCCGCCGATCACGATAAAGCAACGGATCAGTTTAACGATGATCTGCTCAAACTCTATCAAGTAATCTACAATTTGGGTACCGACAAGACGAAAGCTCATATTCATGATATGAACATACTTAATAAGCTTCAGGATACCGATTACGATTATCCCGGCTACGAGCGTTAATTGCGGGAACAACTGGCACCTTAGTGGGCTTGTCTGGATCAATAAACGTCAATAATCTTCAACCCGGCGTTTATCTGTATGGGATCAGCAAGAATGTAGTCAACAACTCTGTGTCACCATTGCCTGCAAATATCCCATTGCACGGGATGATGCCGTGAGTCTTTTCGTAAATCCCAACCTTTCGCAAAGCGCTATATACGCCGTATTTCCTAATACAGCAATCTAGTTAAACAAGGCTAGCGGGAAAGCTTTAAGAACTACTTGATTGTGATTAAGCCATAGCGCTTGTCGGTCGGCAGCAACATCTGTACAACGCAAGTCGCATAAACTGCGGCTTTTTTTGTTTTTGTCTAGAAGTTCTAGTCGTCACCTCAACGCATGAACTTCTATACAGTCCCGTAATCCCGGAAATGCACGATTTACTAAGCTAAACCAGCTAATATCTCGCTCCGATCGATTCGCCGAAGCACGTACGGCCGATTTTTAAGGAGTGTTCGGGTCCCGTAGGCGAAATAGCTGGTATAATAGAGGGAAGTTTTAAGAATACATGACGACGTAACCGGGAGTCAACGAATTATGGATATGGACTACATGCTGGAGGACGGCGCGTGGCGGCGGCTGCTAGAGGGCGTCGCCGCGCGCTTCGATGAACTGACGATCATACGGGGGTTTCAATATTATAAACAGGGACGGGTCGAAGAATTGGAGCTCCGCGATGACGGCGTGCATGTTGACGCGCGCGTCAAGGATAACCGAATGTACGACGTTGCCGTCGATCTGGACGACCTCGACGCGAGCGAATGCGCCTGCTCCGCGAACCGCGCCTGCACACACATGGCCGCAACGCTGATGCGTTACGCGGAGCTATGCGGCCGGCCGATCCAAGCGCTCGCCAACGCGCGCAGCGCCTTGAAGAGCGCGTCCGCCAGCGGCAAGCCGGACGGCGGACGCGGCGGTGCCCGCCATGGCGAAAGAGCAGCCGCGGAAGCGCCGTCACGGGCTGGCAACGGCGGCGATGGCGTGGACCGAGGAGTCGCGCCGGAAGCCCCTCGGCTTATCCGGCCGACCTTAACGGAGGCGGAGCTGACCGAGTTACCCGTCGCCAAGTGGCACGAACGGTTCCAGGAGCGCTGGGGACCGGTGCATCAGCACATCCGAACAGCGCAGGAGGCTGGCGAGCTGCTCGCCGACCTGCAGGCGATGCGGCCCATGCTGCCCTGGGCGCTGGAGCAATTGTTCACGCTCAATGCCTTGCTATTCCTGCTGGAACAAATGGTCAAGCCGTCTCAGGCGGACGGGCGCCAAGCGGGCCTGTTCATGGGCTACCATACAAAGCTCGCGCTCGAGGGGCTGCTGGGTCAAGCGCAGAACCTGCTCGAGGACAAGCTCGCGCTGGCGAACGACAACTCCGCATACTGGGACCGGCTGATGGAGACGGCGGATTTTCTTAGGGAGCGTATGCTGACCGAGGATAAGACGCTCGCCTGCTTCGCGGCACTCTATGCTTGGATGTGGCAGCGCTGGCTCAGCCCAGGCTCGGCAGGAAGTGCAGCGCTCTACGAAGAGGAGCTGCGCCAGCTGCAGGCGTCGGAGGCGGAGCTTGGTTCGTCCATCTCGCGGCTGTCGTGGACGCTTGCTCAGTGTCTGCTTCTGATTTACTTGGCGCGCGACGCGGAAGCGCGGGCGCTGCTTGCCCGGGACGGAATCAAGCTGATGCTGAAGCCGGAACATATCTCGCCGCTGCTCGGCGTCCTTGAGCGCGCGGAGCAATGGACGCGGCTGCGCGACTGGCTCACGGAGACCGGACCGCTGCTCGTTGGCTTCCGCGGCGAAGACCTGGCGTCCTATGGCGACTACTGGGCTGTGATCGTAACACAGCTACCGGAGGCGGAGCCGGCGATGTGGCGCACGCTCCAGGAGATGTTGCCATTCTCGCGAACCATCTACGAAGACGCCCTGGCTGCGCACGGCAGGTGGGACCGGTGGATTGACTTGCAGATGTGCATGGGCCAGGACCCGCTGTCATTCCGTGTGACCATGCTGAAACCGGTCGAGAAGGAGGCGCCGGAGCTGCTGCTGCCCTTCTACCATCAGGCGGTGGAACGGTATGTGCTGCAGAAAAACCGCGACGGCTATAAGGCGGCGGCGAAGCTGCTGAAGCGGCTTGCCAAGCTGTACGTACGGCTGAAGAGGAGCGAACGGTGGGAACAGTTCATTGCCGCGTTCGCAAGCCGGAACAGTCGGCTGCGGGCGCTGCAGGAAGAACTGCGAAAAGGAGGACTGCTGTCATGAACGCGTACGCCGATACGCTTACGATTCAAGCGAGCCTGACCGAACAAGGCGACGCGCTGCTCTATGGCGCGGACGCGTCCGGCTACGCGCCGGGGCTGCTCGTCAAGCAGAGGCTGTTTGCGTGGCACGAGCCGTCTTTCTATGGCACGGAGCTAGAGATCGAGAAACTACGTGACGAGTTGGAGCTTGTCGTGCTGCCAGCGGAGATGGTCGTGCCGTTCTTCGCCAACCCCGAAATGCTGCCGATGCACGTGAACTGGCGGCTCGAAGGCGACGCCGAGCGACTTGCCGCTCTCGCACCGGCGCTGGAGCGTGGCGTCGCAGAGCGGAAATTCATCCCGAGCTTCGAGGCTTACAAGGCCGGCAAGCTTCGGTGGACTTGGGACGCGGTGGCGCTCGACGCGAAGTCGCGCAAAACGCTGCGCGCCCTTGCGGGCGGCGACCAGTATGGCAGACTGGCCGAGGAGATTGATGGGGACGAGCCCGGCGGCTGGGATGAAGAAGACCACGGCGCGGAATCTGCGAATGCCGCCTTCCTAGCCGGCCTCGGCGCAGCCTTCTCTGCGGCGGTGTTTCATCGCTATTACGGAACGGAGGAAGCCGCCGGCGATCTGCGCCGCGACTTCCCGCTGCTGTTCGCTCGCGACCGCGCCGCGGCGGCCGAAGGCCTAGACGAGCGCGGCTGGCTCGTCGCTGCCGGCTGGAAGGCTGACACGCTGCCGTTCCGGCCGCTCCTGCAGCTTCTTGAGCCGGAGGACGCCGAAACCAGCGGCTGGCGCCTCGCGCTCCTGCTGCAGGACAAGCTCGAACCGGCGAAGCTCGCGCCAGTACGGCTGACCGCGGACGGCGAAGCCTCCGGGAAGTGGTCTTCCGGGTGGACGCCGCACGTGCACGAGCGCTCCGCGGCCTGGCTCGCGCATCTTCGCGCAAGTCTGCCGGCGGACCGATTGGCAGGAAGCTCCGCGGACGTGCTGAACGCACCGCTGTCGGACGACGAAGCGTGGCGGTTCCTAACTACGGATAGCCAACGACTATTGGCCGCAGGCTGGCAGGTATTGCTGCCTGCGTGGTGGGAGGAGGCGAGCCGCAAGAAGCCGCGGCTGCGGGCGAAGGTGCGCCCAGACGAGGGCAAAGCGGAGCGCGCGGGCGGAATCCGGTCCTTCTTCGGCCTCGACGCGCTGATCGAATTCGACTGGCGCGTGTCCATTGGCGATATAGACATCAGTGAGGCGGAGTTCCAAGAATTGGTCGCACGCGGCGAGCGGCTCGTGCAATTTCGCGGCCAATGGGTGCCGCTCGATCCAGCCCTGCTTGCGCAGATCCGCAAGGCGATGACCGGCGTCGATCCGCGGCGTGGCCTGTCCTTCCAGGACGTGCTGCAGCTGCATCTGCGCAGTAACCGTGGCTTCTTCATGCCGGCGACCTCGGGCAAGGACGCCGAAAGCGGCGGGGAGGAGGACGGCGACAACGAAGGCGAACTGGAGTTGGACCTCGAGCTGAACGCGCACCTGACGACCGTCATGGCGCAGTTGACGCAGCAGGCGGACTGGCCGTCGATTCCCGTGCCGACAACGCTGCACGCGGAGCTGCGCAGTTACCAGCAGGGCGGCTACTCCTGGCTCGCGTTTCTGCGAAGATTTGGGCTTGGAGCAGTCTTAGCCGATGACATGGGCCTTGGCAAAACAATTCAGTTCATCACGTACTTGCTGCACATCGCCGAGGAAGCGACCGCCAAAGGAGGACGCCGTCCCGCGCTGCTGATTTGCCCGACATCGGTGCTCGGCAACTGGCAGAAGGAGGTTCGTCGATTCGCGCCGTCGCTGCGAATCTTGCTCCATTATGGAAGTAAGCGGCTGGGCGGCGACGCATTCTACGAGGAAGCGGCAGAGGCCGACCTTGTGCTGACATCGTATGCCACGTCGACACTGGATCAGGAGCTGCTCGGAGGTTATACGTGGTCAGCGATTTGCCTCGACGAGGCGCAGAACATCAAGAACGCCAACACGAAGCAGGCCATGGCGGTCAAGAGTTTTCCCGCGCGGCATCGCATCGCCCTGACTGGCACACCGATCGAGAATAAGCTCGCGGAGCTATGGTCGATCTACGATTTTACCAATCCAGGCTATCTTGGCACCGCCCGCGCCTTCGCCGAGCGATTCGGCCAAGCGATCGAGCGCGAACGCGACGAGAAGCGGACGCAGGAGCTGCAACGGCTTGTGAAGCCGTTCATGCTGCGGCGCAAGAAGAAGGATCCGAATATTATGCTGGACCTGCCGGAGAAAAACGAGATGAAGACCTACATCCATCTTACCGGTGAGCAAAGCGCGCTCTACGAGCAGACTGTCAAGGAGTTGATGGACGAGGTCAAGAAGCTGGAGGGCATTCAGCGCAAAGGCGCGATCCTCTCCGCGCTAACGCGGCTGAAGCAGTTGTGCAACCACCCCGTGCTGCTCACGAAGGAAGTCGTGCCGGTGCCGGAGGACGAGCGCGAGGAAGCTGCCGAATCGGCGATGCTCATCAGCCGCTCCGCCAAGCTCGAACGGCTGCTCGACCTTGTGAAGGAGCTGCGCGAGGAGGGCGAGAGATGCCTGATCTTCACGCAATACATTGGCATGGGCGAAATGCTGCAGCGGGTGCTCGGCCGGGAGCTTGGTGAGCCCGTTCTGTACTTGCACGGCGGCTCGTCCAAGACTGCGCGCGACAGGATGATCGAGCAATTCCAGTCCAGGGAGCTGCCGCCCGCGGAGCAGCCGAACGTGTTCATCTTGTCAATTAAAGCCGGCGGCGTCGGGCTCAATCTGACCGCGGCGAACCACGTATTCCATTTCGACCGCTGGTGGAACCCCGCCGTGGAGAACCAGGCGACGGACCGCGCCTACCGTATGGGTCAGACGCGCGACGTGCAGGTTCACAAATTCATCTCGCTCGGCACGCTGGAGGAACGGATTGACGAGATGCTCGAGAGCAAGCAGCAGCTGAGCGACGACGTCATCACAAGCTCGGAAGGCTGGATCACGGAGCTGTCGACGGACGCGCTGCGCGACCTGTTCACGCTGCGGCGCGACTGGTCGGAATAACGCGTGGGAATGTTGGAACGGGATATCGTTTACAGGATAACCTGTAACGAATAAAGAAAGATGCGATTCCAAATACGAAAAATTAGAGGTCGACCATTTCATTGGTCGACCTCTAATTTTTCTATTGCGCGGTTAAAATTTGTGGACCTTCAGCCGTGATAGCGATCGTGTGTTCGTATTGGGCGGCGAGCTTGTTGTCCAACGTCCGCGCGGTCCAGCCGTCCGGATCGATTGTCATGAAATAAGTTCCTTCGGTGATCATCGGCTCAATCGTGAACACCATACCTTCCTTGATCCGGACGCCTTTTCCAGGCTTGCCGACATGCATGTAAGTCGGCTCCTCGTGCAGGTCGCGGCCGATGCCATGGGCGAGAAGTTCGCGCACGACGCCGAAACCGTGTGATTCCGCATGCCGCTGAATCGCACTCGTCACGTCGCCAAGTCGATTGCCGGGCTGCGCTTGCACGATACCCAGGTCAAGACATTCCTTCGTGACACGCATCAACTTCTCGGCAGTCGGCGAGATCTGCCCGACTGCATAACTCCAGGCCGAATCGCCGAGCCAGCCATCGAGCTCAGCAACTGTGTCGATCGTCACGATATCGCCTTCGACAAGCGGTTTATTGCTAGGGAAGCCATGTGCGATCACATCGTTGGCGGAGGCACAGGTCGCATATGGATATCCTTTATAGCCTTTCTGATATGGCTTTGCGCCGTGCTTCAACATAATTTCCTCGAATATGCGCTCAATCTCGTTGGTGGTAATACCCGGTTTGATAAGCGGGGCGATTGTACGATGGCATTCAGCCACCACTTGGCATGCCTTACGGATAGCCTCAATTTCATGCTTGCTTTTTAAAATGACCATGCCAATCAGGACTCCTTCGTAATAGCTTGCAATGCGAGTCGGGCGATTCGATCGACGTCCAGGTCGGAATTGCCCGCATAGTAGTGCAGACCGCAGCAACCGACCAGCACGGCAAGCATATGATCGATGCCGTCGTCTTCGCACTGGGCGAGCGATTGGAGTGGAACGTACAACCGTTCCATAAATTTTCTTTTGGCGTGGTGTCGATCCTTTTCAGGCAAGCCTGCATAATGTTCCGACGCCATTTTGTAGACGAGATAGGCGCGGGCGTCCGACTGCCACAGCAGGAGCAGCGCTTTGCAATATGTAAACAACTGCCGGTCATCCGTGGGGCTGCCGCCGATGTTCGCCAATTCCGCGATAAATTGCTCGCATCGCTCAAAGCCGCTTTCTAATACATCTTCAATTAATAAATGCCGGTTGGGGTAATAATGGTATACTGTGCCGTAACCAAGCCCAGCCTCGCGGGCGACGTCGCGAATATCAAAGCTGCCGCCCGTGCGAAAGTAGGAGCGAGCGGCGACGTCCAGGATCTGTTCTCTACGCTGTATGCGTATGAACTCATTTTGTTCTTTGGTACGGGGACACATAGCGTGTTAACCTCCTTGTATAGACCTGCAAATTTGTCAATATAAAAATAGTAACTCATGGGGAGAAGAAATGCAAAAGATTTGTAGGACAAAACACAGGACAACGGCAAAAAAATCGAATAACCTCGCACTATTACATTCCCGATAAGTGACGAGTTTGTATAAATCCAGTCGTTGAGAATGTGTATTGAGCATGCAAACCAATTTGGGTACAATCAACTCATTCGCAATGATAATGATTATCATTTTGAATAGATAGAATTGGTTTGCTACAAAACATACAACTTATGGGAGTGAGTTTAATCATGGCAAGATTGGGATTTATAAAAACAGGATGGATATCGCTTATAACGGCAGCAATGATTACGGTGACAGGTTGCGGCTCAACGGGCGATCAAACTGTGGCCACGGCGACTACCGATCAGTCTGGACAGGCAACCGCAGCGCCAAGCGAAGCTCCGCCTCAGGCAGAAACGCGCGTTGTAACCGATGCCTTCGGAGAGGTAGAGATACCGGTAAATCCGAAGCGAATCTCAGCTCTTTATCGCGAAGATTATTTAGTTGCGCTTGGGGTAACGCCTATTGTGCAATATTATAACCCGATGTGGGGCAAGCAGGATTATTTGAAGCTGGAAGTGCCGTTGTTCGACGTGACCGGCAGCATCGAAGCTATGCTAGTGTCCGAGCCGGACTTGATCATCGGAGCCGGAGAGGTCGATGCAGCGCAATACAAACTCTATTCCAAAGTTGCGCCGACGTTCCGTTTGCCGGACGACGTACTTGCGGATTCGCGCAAAACATTGACCTTAATTGCCGAATTGCTTGGTCTGAGCGACAAGGCTGAGCAGGTTCTTGCCGATTACGAAGCCCGCATTGTTGATGTGAAGGCGAAGCTGAACGCGGCGATCGGCGATGAGAAGCTTGTTGTTCTGCGGATGAACGTCGTAGACAAATCAATTAATATTTTCGGCATTCATAACACGTTTGTCGGACAAATCTTGTATGAGGATCTTGGGCTTAAGGCACCGAGGTTCGCCGAGGCGATGACAGAGGGCAATATCGTCTTGTCTAAAGAGGTCGTTCCGGAGCTTGACGCGGATCATATTATTTTGCTTCCGTCCAACGGGACGTGGGAAGATGAGAGCAACGCGAAAGCGCTTGAGGAAATGAAAGCAGATCCATTATGGCAAAACGTTCCGGCATTTAAGAACGGCCATGTCTATCCCGTAGAGAGATCGTATTGGCAGACGGGAGCCATTACGGCAAACGGCTTGAAGATGGATGATTTACTTCGATTGATGGCTTCTTAACAGGAAATAAGAGTGATTAGGCGGAACTCACCGCCATAATTGAGAAAGAGCCGCCCATCAACCTTCGTTGAAGAGCGGCTCGTTTTGATTTACAATATATTCATTGAGAATGAATATCAATTAAAAGGGCGGTTGATAGTAACGATGGATATTGAACAGCGCAAACAAGCTGAGACTGCTCCTTTAGTCCATTATGTGCTGCGATCAATCCGCTTGATCGTTGCGGGCGAGCAAGCAGTAATGAATGATTTGGACGGCAGCGCTAGAAATGATAAGGAAACCTTTGAACTGCTCTTTATAATGAGCGGGACGGGACAAGGAAAATGTTTTTTGCAGGGGCCAGGTAGAGCTCTATCCGTTGATCAAGAGGTTATGGGTTGCAGCTATTACCGATTGTGCTTCGAAACGAGCGGCTATGATGCAGCTTCGGACTTGCTTCCTGATAAGCAAGAGCTTGCCTGCGCACCATTCGCTAAGACGATGGAGCTGCTTGAAGAGTTATATGGTCTCCGCGGAGCGACAGGCGGGCTCGAGCTGTTCCAACGTTTTGTAAGATTTCAAGAGTTACTGCTCTTTCTATTCCGCCAAAATCCACCTGCAGCCGAGGATAAGGGAACGGATATCGAGCGGCAAGGGGTAGAGCTTAGCATACGGCATATTCAACAGTATTACCGTGAGCTTCTGACCGTGGAGGAGCTGGCCTCACTCGCAGGCATTGATCGCTGGAAGTATACCCGTCTGTTCAAAGAGGCTACGGGTCAAGTACCGCTCCAGTACTTAAATGAAGTACGGATTAATGAAGCCAAAAAGTGGCTGGTAAGCACCGATGACAAGCTGCTCGATATTGCGCTGAATGCAGGTTTCAACAATGAATATTATTTCAATCGTCGTTTCAAGCAGACGGTAGGCATATCGCCCGGACAATACCGTCGCAGCCGCAAGGGAAAGCTTAGAGTAGTAGCGCCGTATTTGGAGGATTTCATAGTCGCGCTGGATATGCAGCCTATCGCCCAGTATTGGCACGCGAAATGGGGAAAACAAGACTACCTAGGCTTAAACCATATTCCCACGTTCGACGAGAACGGCGGCAATTTTGACGCGCTTTCCGGGTATAAGCCGGACTTGATATTGCTTATGGATCGTTACGAGCAACAGCAATATTCTCAGTGCCGACGTATATCGAGCACGTGTATCCTGCGTGAGCAGACTAATAATTGGCGTACGCTTTTGCGTACAGTCGCCGATTATTTCGGTCGGACGGAAATGGCCGAAGATGCTATCGCAAAGTATGATTACAAAGCACGGACCGCAAGTCATACGCTGAGTCAGATTATGAAAGGTGAGACGGTCGCTTTTTTGCGTATCTCGGCGGACCACATCATCCAATATACGGATGAAGGACAGGGCTTTGTTTCGACTGTTCTCTTTGGCGATGTGGGTTTGCGCTCTCACTCCGCAGTTGGCGTAGCATCAAAAGCGAATAGGCCGGGCATGTTCAATCTCACCATAGAGGACCTGCGTACGTTAACCGCGGATCATGTGTTCATAACTTTCGATAAGTGGCATAGCCAGGCAGAGGGTAAGGAGAGGGAACTGTTGGATCGGCCAGAGTGGCGTGATCTTCCCGCTGTACGAAACAACCGCGTTTACGAGGTTGATTTTCTAACTTGGATGAATAACGGAATTATTTCCAACGGAAAAAAAATCGATGATATATTGCGATCGTTAGCTTGATTTCGTTTTGCTCGCGTCTGAACATCCTCCAATTTGTATTTATATAAAGCCTCCGTCGATTTTGTCCATTGTTATTGTCGTATCGCCGAAGTTACACTTATATTGATAATGATTATCACAGCATGGACGTTACATGAGCCATTGGAGGAGGACATCAATTGACGGAGCAGCTTGAATTATACGATGTGACGATTATCGGCGGTGGTCCTGCGGGAATGTATACTGCTTTTTATAGTGGCATGAGGGACTTAAAGACGAAGTTAATAGAAGCGAAAAACGAGCTGGGCGGGCGGATGCTTATTTATCCCGAGAAAATGATTTGGGATGTTGGCGGGGTTGCGCCGATCCTATGCGAGAAGTTAATCGACCAATTGAAGGAGCAAGCAAAGACGTTCGACCCCACAATTGTATTCGGCCAGCATATTATCGGTTTGGAGAAACAAGCGGATTCGACGTACATTCTGGAGGCGGCAACGGGAGAGAAGCACTGGACGCGCACGGTCATTCTGGCTATCGGCCGCGGCATTCTGCGAATGGCGAAGCTGGAGCTTGCGGGAGCTGAACGCTATGAGGTGTCCAATCTTCACTATACCGTGCAGGAACTAGAGCCTTTTAGGGGGAAACGAGTACTCATTTCGGGTGGGGGGAACTCTACTGTCGATTGGGCGAACGAGCTGATCCCCATCGCTGCTCAGGTCATGGTCGTGCATAGACGCGACCGCTTCGGCGGGCATGAGAAAAACATTGTTCGAATGAAGGAGTCTTCCGCCGATGTGCTTACGCCATATGAAGTCACGCAGTTATATAGCGGCAACGGAAAGACGATTGAACGGGTGACGATTACCCATATCGAATCAGGAGATTCGCGCGAGCTTGAAATAGACGAGGTTATCGTCAACCACGGACTGAAGTCCGATTTTACAGGTATCAAGGATTGGGGACTGGATATGGACGACTGGAACATATTTGTCAGCCCGAGACTCGAGACGAACTTGCCGGGCATTTTCGGGGCTGGCGACTTCGCCAATTACGAAAGCAAGCTCAACCTTATTGCAGGGGCGTTCACGGATGCGGCCTTGGCGCTTAACAGCGCCAAACGGTACATGGATCCCGAGGCACCAAGAATGGCTTATGTATCGTCGCATAACGAGCGGTTTAAAGAACGGAACAAAGCGCTTGGCGTATCCGATGAATAGCAGGCGCGGATAATCAGCGTATTGAGATCTTATAAATGTCGGATGACAACAACATCTGTACAACGGAAGTCGCATAAACTGCGGCTTTTTATTTTTAGTATAAAAGTTTTGTCGTGAGCTAGGTTCCAATTATTCGTCGCGATCTCATTGTTTTTCTGTCCTTATGTAATATTGTTTCATATTTAATATATATGATATATTTTAGTTACGCTTGACAGGTTGGAGGTGATTCCGCCGCACAAAGAGAGGTGCCGCATTTCAAATACTTAGTGCCGTTTCCGAGCGAAGGGCATTCACCGAGCTTGATTTTCATAGTTGAAAGCACCGCACCTAACCGCATGATGGCGATTGCGACCGTTATACCATGCATGATATATAGTCCGCCTTGGGTACACTCCTTCAACCTCGGACGGCCGCCCGCCAATTCAATGCCGGAGATCCGGCCTATGGCTACGAAGACGATTAACAGCCATGCCGCTGATTGACTGCTCACTGCCTGATTGCCCTCGCTGACCTGACTACTCCCATTTATTGACCACTCCACTGTGACTGCTCGCATGACTCACCATTGCAAGACGCATGCACCTACAATCGAATAAGCAACGAGCCGCCTTTTTATTACATGAACTAGGAGGGATTCTCGAATGCTAAATGTCGCCATGCTCAGCAAGTGGCATGTACATGCCGACGGATACGCCAAACACCTGCAATCGCTTGAAAACGCTAACATTACGTCCGTATGGGATGAGAACAAGGAACGGGGCAGCGCCTGGGCGAAAGAACTCGGTGCCGGGTTCGAATCCGACCTTGATGCGCTGCTCCGCAGAGAAGACGTGGACGCCGTAGTCGTCGACGCTCCGACAAGCATGCACGCCGATGTGATGATCGCCGCAGCGAACGCGGGCAAGCATATTTTCACCGAGAAAGCGATGGCGCTTACCGTCGCGGAATGCGACCTTATCTCGGCTGCTGTCCGGCAGGCGGGCGTCAAGTTCTGCATTTCGTTCCCCGCCCGGACCAGACCGCATCATCTGTTCGCCAAGCAGCTGCTGGACGAGGGCCAACTCGGCGATATCACACTATTGCGCATTCGAAACGGCCATGACGGCGCGCTCCGCAATTGGCTGCCCGACTATTGGTACGACGAGAAACTAGCGGGCGGAGGCGCCATGATGGATCTGGGCTGCCACCCGATGTATCTGGCCAGCTGGCTGCTCGGACAGCCGAAGCGCATCACGTCGATGTTCAGCCATTTCACGGGCCGGGCGGTAGAAGACAACGCGCAATGCTCGATCGAGTTCGCGAACAATGCGGTCGCGCTGCTGGAGACCAGTCTGGTCACTTACCGGACGCCGCCGGCGTTCGAGCTGTACGGAACGGAAGGAACTCTCATCATCTCCGGAGACAGTGTGCAAGTCGCAACCAAGAATACCGATTCTCCGCTGCAGGGCTGGATTTCTCCTTACCGGCTGCCCGAAGCGCAGCCGCTGCCGTTGACTCAATGGGTGAACGGCGTCCTGGACGACTTGCCGATGCCCTTCGGGCTGGAGGATGGCACAAAGCTGACGGAGCTGTTAGAAACAGCCTATATTGCGCATCGCGAGCGAAGAATGGTTGAATTCACAGCCGGGAGGATGTAAGCAATGCGTACAGTCAAGATAGGTATCATCGGATGCGGCATGATCGCGAACGGTAAGCATATGCCAAGCTTGGCCAAAGTAGAACAGGCAGAGATGGTTGCATTCTGCGATCTGATCGAGGAACGCGCGCGCGAAGCCGCCGAGAAGTACGGCGCGCCAGGCGCCCGGGTATTCACGGATTACAATCAACTGCTTGCCATGGAAGAAATCGAGGTCATTCATGTTCTAACGCCGAATATCTCGCATGCTGAGATTTCGATCGCGGCCATGGAAGCCGGGAAGCATGTCATGTGCGAGAAGCCGATGGCAAAGACCGGTGCCGAAGCGAAAGCCATGTATGAGGCCCATGTCCGGACGGGCAAGAAGCTGACGGTCGGCTACCAAAACCGGAGCAAGGCGCAGTCCCAACTACTGAAGAAAATGATTGAGAACGACGAGCTTGGCGATATATATTATGCTAAAGCGGTTGCCACCAGACGAAGGGGCGTCCCCACATGGGGCGTATTTCTGGATAAGGAGAAGCAGGGCGGAGGTCCGATGATCGATATCGGCACCCACTCTCTGGATCTCATCCTCTGGCTGATGAACAATTACGAGCCGGAAAGCGTCGTGGGCAGCGTCTTCCACAAATTAAAGCATACGGAGAACGCGGCGAATGAGTGGGGTTCCTGGAATCCGAAGGAATTCGAAGTAGAGGATTCGGCCTTCGGCTATGTGAAATTCAAGAACGGCGCCGTCGTTTCGATCGAAACCAGCTGGGCGCTCAATGTCGCCAAGACGGAAGGATCGTATTTGTGCGGCACGAAAGGCGGAGCGGATTTCAACGGCGGCCTGCGAATCAACGGAGAGCGGGACGGCAGCCTGTTCCTGAACGTCATCGACGTGGATCCGAAGGCGAGGGAACGCTTCAGAGGCGAGGATCTAACGGATTTCGAGTACGAAGCCAAGCAATGGATCGACTGCATCGTGAACGATGCGGAGCCGCTCGTGAAGCCTGAAGAGGCGATGATTGTTTCGGCGATTCTCGAGGCGGTCTATATCTCCGCCGAAACCGGGAAACCGGTCTTCTTCGACTGACCGGACGGAACGGACGGACCGGGCAGGACAATTGGAATCGTGATTTGCGAATCCAATCTAACTAGACTTTCAATCATTCTAAGTAATAACAAAGCAGCCGGCGTATAACGTTCGGTTGCTTTTTTTAATATGAGGCACGGCAGGTTTGGTTTTAAATGGACAAGAACTTGATCCCCTTCCCCACAGGACATACAATGTGACTAATAGGAATGACAGAAATGGAAGTCTGGTGGTGTAGAAGTAATGGTTAACTCAAATCAGAGAACGGAGATGGCTACATTTGCGGGAGGCTGTTTCTGGTGCATGGTACAGCCGTTCGACAAACTTCCCGGGATTGATTCGGTCGTTTCCGGTTATACGGGCGGCCATACGATAAATCCGACCTACGAAGAAGTCGGTACGGAAACGACAGGTCATGTCGAAGCTGTTCAAATTACATTTCAGCCGGAGTTGTTTCCTTATGAGCGACTCCTTGATATCTATTGGCAGCTAATTGATCCCACTGATCATGGCGGACAATTTCTGGACCGTGGATCATCATACCGAACCGCGATATTTGTACATAACGAGGAACAGCGCAAGAAGGCAGAATCCTCTAAGCAAGCATTGCAGAAGAGCAAACGATTTAAGAAGCCTATCTTGACCGAGATCTTACCCGCGATGCCATTCTATCCTGCTGAGGATGAGCATCAGGATTATTACAATACGCACCGCAGATCCTACAATTTGTATCATGAAGGCAGCGGACGAAAAGAATTCTTCGAACGAAGTTGGAATACGATGAAAGACAAAGATCAACTGCGTCAGCAGTTAACGGAGCTGCAATATAACGTTACACAGAATAGGGATACAGAACCTGCGTTTCAGAACGCATATTGGAATAACGAACGCGAGGGGCTTTATGTCGATGTCATAAACGGCGATCCGTTGTTCAGCTCCAGGGACAAGTACGATGCCGGAACCGGCTGGCCGACCTTCTCAAAGCCAATCGAAGAGGGCTGGATTCGGAAAGAATCCGACCTAAGCAACGGTCAGGTGCGAACGGCGCTTCGCAGCCGCATATCCAAGTCGCATTTGGGTCACTTAGTCCAAGATCGTAACCAGCCTCAGTACCGCATCAATTCCGCTTCTTTACGCTTTATTCCGGTAGAGCAGTTTGAGACGGAAGGGTACGGCCGCTATATACCCTTTTTTACATAAATAAGAGACCTTTCAGGCGTTCATTGAACTTTTGAAAGGTCTCTTATTTTTTTGACGTACTCGTATTAATTCCGCAAACCATCCGGCGTTAAATCTAAATTTTGGGATCCTGGAAGGGATGCGTCAATCTGATCTAAGACAGCATTCACTAAACGACGAACTTCATCGGTTGACTTGGTTTCCATTAATTGAATTCTTAATTCATTTGCGCCTCTAAATCCACGAACATAGATTTTGAAAAAGCGAAGAAGCGGTTTAAATGAACGCGGCAGGACTTCCGTTGAATATTTATCGTGAAGATCCAATTGTAGTAGAAGTAATTGGAGAAAGTCCCTTGCACTATGTTCTTTTGGTTCTTTTTCAAAAGCGAATGGGTTGGTGAAGATACCGCGGCCAATCATGACGCCATCAACGCCGTATTGTTCCACTAATTTTAATCCTGTTGCGCGGTCGGGAATATCTCCGTTTATCGTTAATAGCGTGTTTGGAGCAATTTCATCGCGTAGTTTTTTTATTTCAGGAATTAGTTCCCAGTGCGCATCTACTTTGCTCATTTCTTTTTTTGTACGAAGATGAATAGAAAGATTGGCAATGTCTTGTTTCAAAATATGCGTCAACCAACCTCGCCACTCGTCAACTTCAGAGTAACCCAATCTTGTTTTGACACTAACTGGCAGTCCACCTGCCTTGGCTGCTTGAATAATGGCTGCCGCAGCTTCAGGATGCCGTATTAATCCAGCACCTTTTCCATTGGAAGCGACGTTTTGTACAGGGCACCCCATGTTTATATCGATACCGCGAAAACCAAGCTTTTTCATATCAATACTCATCTGCTCAAACAATTCCGGCTTATTGCCCCAAAGATGAGCAACGATCGGTTGCTCATCTTCCGTGAACGTCAACCGTCCGCGGGTACTTTCTATTCCTGCAGGGTTGCAATAACTATCGGTACTCGTAAATTCCGTGAAAAATACGTCTGGTTTAGCAGCTGTACTAACCACGTGACGAAATACAACGTCTGTGACATCTTCCATTGGAGCTAATATAAAAAATGGCTGGGGTAAATCAAGCCAAAAATTTTCGTTACTCATATAATCTCCTTCTTTTGCAGCAATTAAAATGATTAGGCTATTGTAAACTCGTTTACCCATCATACATAGTATCATTTTTTTTCGTTTAATGCACAAAAACAACTGTGATTGTTGATCAGCGATGATTTCTTTTTTAGTTTCTGGCTTATTTACAAAGGGTCATTAGCATAAATGCATAGGCATGGGAATCAGAGGGAAGCTATTGGAGTAAAAAACCATAATATGAATGCGCATGGATACTTCAATAACGAATTAAGCTGCGGGGGTTTAAACGAATATGATCAATCAGCAAACGGATGCATTAATTATCGGTTTTGGCAAAGGCGGTAAAACCTTAGCTCCTTTTCTGGCTAAGCAAGGATGGAAAGTGACCGTTGTAGAACAGTCGCCAGCCATGTATGGCGGTACCTGTATTAATATTGCCTGTATACCAACTAAAGCTTTGGTGCAGGCAGCTGAAGAAGCAACAAAAAAAGGGTTGGATTTTGAGTCTAAGGCAAAAGAGTTTGAGGAAGCATGGAAATCGAAAGAAGAACTCGTTGCTTTTCTTAGAAGCAAAAATCACGATAATCTGATCAGTCACCCCGGGGTAAAGTTGATTACCGGAAAAGCCTCTTTTATTTCGCCACATGAAGTTACGGTGGAGAAACAGGGAGAGGAATCGATTGTCATACAGGCTAAGCAGATCTTTATAAATACGGGGGCAGTACCCTTTATGCCAGACCTGCCGGTTGAGAGCAACCATATTTATAACAGTACATCGCTTCTGAGTTGTAACGTCCTACCTCGGCGTCTGGCGATTGTGGGGAGCGGTTTTATCGGGTTAGAATTCGCGTCGATATACGCTAACTTCGGATCGGAAGTTACCGTGATCGAGAGAGGGGAAGAAATCTTAAAACAAGAGGATCATGATCTTCGCGAGGAAGTTCAAAGAGTCCTTGAGTCGAAAGGGATCCGGTTCATATTCTCAAGCAAAGTTCAGAGGATACAAGACATTGGAGATGACACGATTATTACGATTCAAAAGTCTGATGGCAGTATGCAACAGCTTGAAGTCGATGCTGTTCTCTTCGCGACCGGCCGAAAACCCTACACAGAGGGCCTAATGCTCGAAAAAGCAGGAATACAAAGCACGGAGAAAGGTTTTATTGCCGTAGATGATGCCTTGCGCACAAACGTTCCTCATATACGGGCAATTGGAGATATTAATGGAGGGCCGCAATTTACTTACATTTCATTGGATGATTATCGAATCATTCGAAGTCAATTGTTCGGTGACAAATCGCGTACTCGGAAAGATCGCAAAAACGTACCTATTTCCGTATTTATTACGCCTGTACTCGCGAAAGTCGGCCTTACCGAAGCGGAGGCTCTTAAGGCAGGGTATCGTATTAAGGTAGGCAAGTTGCCTGCAACGGCTTCCCCTCGCGCACGAATTTTAAAGCAAACGAACGGTTTTTTTAAAACCATCATTGATGAAGACACGGGACTAATATTAGGGTGCGTATTTTTTGGTGCTGAAGCGGCAGAGCTCATTAATTTAATTGCGCTTGCGATGGATACCGATCAAACCTTTAGGGACCTAAGGGACCGAATATATACGCATCCCAGCATGTCAGAAATTTTTAACGATTTATTCTCGCAAATTTAGTTTTGTTGCCATGCATGACTTTCACTTTAAAGTGTCGCTAAGCATTAGTTATTATAGGTCAGCCGAATACTCGTACTACGTATCGGTCGGAATGGTCATAGCATCGTTCCGTCCTTTTGCAAGAACTGGATAAAGTTTTGTGCCGTCTTGGATAAAAGGTGATTCTTGAGCCATATTAATCCGACCGGGGCCGTCATTAGAGGCGCGCCGGTAATTTTGTGCGCATGAATTGCATATCCTTTGTATCTTTTAAGCAGCGTTTCCGGAACGATCGACGCGCTGAAGCCGGATGAAACTAAATCCATTAAGAGCGAAATGTCGGAACATTCGCCAACAATGTTGGGGTGCAAATGTAGGCGGGAAAATGCCTCCAAAATCAAATAATGCACGCCTAATCCCTGCGTGCTTGGCAGCAGGAGCGGATGGTTTTGAACGTCTGCAAGCGATACTTCATGTTCGAACCGTTTCTGTTTCTTTGACGTGATCAAATAAAACGGCTCGGCGTAGAGATGCAGCACCGAAAATTCATCCAGCCCGAGCGGCAATCGAATGAAGGCTAGTTCGACTTCGCGGTCTCTGACTAATCGACAGAGATGCGCGGACTCGTTTTGCTGTATTTTATAGGTGATCTTCGGGTATTGCCTCTGAAAATCGAGAAGGATCTCGGGCAAATCGGCAACCGAAAACGTATTAACGCCTATCGCCAGTCTGCCGTTCACCCCGTTTCCGACTTCCTTTACTTCCGCTTTCGCTTCTTCCATTAACTGATCCATTTGCAACGCATATTTATACAAGGCTTTTCCGGCTTCCGTAACTTCTAAATTCTTTCCGTTTCTTTCCACTAGCGTTGTCCCGAGCTCATCTTCCATTGCTTTCAAAAGTTGGCTTATTGGCGGTTGGGAGAGAAAGAGTCTTCGCGCGGCAGCTGATATGCTCCTTTCCTCCACAATCGCTATAAAATATCGAAGTTGTCTGATGTCCATGGACGAAACGGCTCCTTTCCCTATATGAAAAAGTTAAGTGAAACTAATTATATATATATTTTTCGTTTAGTTTTACTCATGGTAGCATATTTATATCAATCATTGTAGGAGGCGGTATTATCATGCATGAAACGTATTGGTTGAAGAATGTCCGTCTGGAAAACGGTCATTCGAAAGAAAATGGCTCCGTTACGGGAACGACCACTGGTTTATATGATTTGCTGATCGAGAACGGTACGATTGCCGAAATCAAAGCTGCAAGCAGCGAGATGCCGCACGGAGCAAACCCCGGCGGAACGGAATCGGCTAAAACGCTGCCCGTCCTTGACGCGCGCGGGCTGCTCGCTTTGCCGTCCTTCATCGAGAAGCATTGCCATCTGGACAAGACGCTGCTCGGCGACCGTTGGCGGCCGGTTCGTCCGGCGCCGACGATATTCGAACGTTTCGAAATCGAGAAGAACACGCTGCCAGACCTGGCGACATCGATGAAGCATCGAGCCGAGAAGCTGCTTGGCACGCTGCTTCGGGCAGGTTCGACGCATGTGCGCACGCATGTCGACATTTACTCCGAGGCCGGGCTTCGTCACTTGGAGGCCATTCAGGAAGCGATTGCCGCCTTCGAGGGCAAGCTGTCCGTCGAAATCGTCGCCTTTCCGCAGCATGGGCTTATCCGAACGCAATCCGCCGGGCTTGTCAGGGAGGCGCTGGCCCGGGGCTGCGGATTAATTGGCGGCGTGGATCCGGCGACCGTGGACGGCGACATGGAAAGATCGCTGCAGCAGATGATGGAGCTGGCTGTGGAAGCTGACGCGGATGTCGACTTGCATCTGCACGACGGGGGAAGCATCGGTCTTCAGACGATCAAACGGCTGGCGCAATTGACGGAGGAAGCCGGCTGGCAAGGCCGAGTATCGATCAGCCATGCCTTCGCACTGGGTGATATGGAAGGCCGGGAAGCGGACGAGACGGCGCAGCTGTTGGCTGAGCTCGGCATCACAATCATCACGAGCGTGCCGCTAGGTCGAACGATTCCGCCGGTTCCGTTCCTTCGCGCAAAAGGCGTGCCGGTAGCGGTCGGGTGCGACAATATTTTCGATTCGTGGTCGCCGTTCGGCAACGGAGACATTCTCGAGCGGGCTGGCCGCTTGGCGGAACGGTTTGGTTATAACACGGAGCAAACGCTGGCCGATACAATCGGTTTGATAACGGGAGGCCGGACGCCGCTTGATTCGGATGGGGGACAAGCATGGCCAAAGCCGGGGGACGAAGCAAGCATCGTTTTCGCGGAAGCGAGCTGCTCGGCGGAGGCCGTCGCCAGAAGAGCGAAACGCCCGGCAGTCATGTATAAAGGAACGATCGTTTCGGGATCTTTGGAGAGGGGGTGACGACATGAAACATTCGGCTTACTGGCTAGTCGACGTTCGCTTGGAGAGCGGCTACCGCTATGAAGACGATGCCATCGTCGGAACCGATACGGACATCTGTCATATCCGCGTGGAGGATGGCCGGATCGCGGCGATCATAGCCTCCGGTAATCGGCCAAGCGACGGGCTTCCGCAGCTTGATGCGGGCGGGCTCCTCTTGCTGCCTGCTTTCAAGGAAATGCACATCCATATCGATAAAACCTATTACGGCGGACCGTGGAAAGCGGTGCGGCCCGTATCCAGCATTTTCGGAAGGTTCGAAGAAGAACGCGAGCTGCTGCCGAAACTGCTGCCGACGGCTAGGCAGCGGGCGGAAAGCATGCTCGGCATGCTGCTTGGATTCGGATCTACCCATGTCCGGACCCACTGCAACATCGACCCGGTCGTCGGCATGAAAAACTTGGAAGCAACGATGCGGGCGTTTGAGACGTTCGCGGGCAAAATGACGCATGAAATCGTTGCGTTTCCTCAGCATGGACTACTTCGCTCCCATGCTATCGAGCTGGTGAGGGAAGCGATGAAGCAAGGTGCCACTCATGTCGGAGGAGTCGACCCGGCAACCGTCGACGAGAATATCGAGAAATCGCTGCAGACGATCATGGACATCGCCGTTCAAACGAATGCGGGCGTCGACATCCATATTCACGACCGCGGCGAGCCCGGCTTGACGACGATGCACCGGCTTGCGGATCTTACGGAGCAGGCGGGGTGGCAAGGCAAAGTAACCGTAAGCCATGCGTTCGGCTTTGCGGGCGCGAGCGAAGCCGCAGCTGAATTGGCGAAACGGTTTGCGGGACTAGGTATTTCCGTCACATCGACTGTACCGTTCGGCAACTTGATCATGCCGATTCCATTGCTGAAAGCTGAGGGAGTCAAAGTAGAATTAGGCAATGACAGCATCACCGATCATTGGTCGCCGTTCGGCATCGGGGATTGCCTGGAGAAGGCAGGCCTGCTCGCCGAGTTGTACCGTTTCGCCGACGAACGTTCGCTCGCGGAATCACTTGGCTTTATCACCGGGGGCACGATTCCGCTTGATGCCAATGGCAAGCGAGTATGGCCAGCGGTTGGCGATAAGGCCGACGCCGTCTTCGTGCAGGCCAGCTGCTCCTCGGAAGCGGTAGCGCGGCGGGCAAAGCGCGAGGCGGTATTATTCGGAGGCGCCGTCGTTTCCGGCTCGTTGAAGAGCCTGCTTGAACAGTAAACACCAGTATTCCTCGAAGAAGGCAGCCGGTCAGAACGACGGTTGCCTTCTTTAATTACGTGATGTCGGAGAACAAGAAGATCTATACAAAGCCATTTTTTGTCCATTTCTTACTTTGAGCGGCTCGTAATGAACCACAGCAACAAGGCGATTGCACTTACGCCTGCTCCAAGCCAACATACCCCGGTCCAACCGGCATGAGCGTATAGACTCGTAGCAGCAATCGAACCAATGGCACTGCCAATGGAATAGAAAAGAATGTATCTAGCTGTCTTATTTCAAGAAGCGATGAAAAGGGGACTCAAACCGGCGAACTTCATGCGGATATAAATGCCAAAGCTTTAGCTCAAAGTTTAGTCGTCTCATTAATCGGAATCACGGTTATGTTAAAGGCACGACCGGATCGATTGTTTATCGATAAATGCGATTCATGCAGCTATATCGCTGCTCTAAAAGTAGAGCGGAAATAGGAATTTGTGAGGTAGGCCGAAGAGGTGTAATAATCCCTATAATCCGTCTTTTCGAATTACTGAACCGTTTCGCGGAAATTACCGCGAAACGGTTTTTTAGTATCCGCAGAATTTTTATCCTTTGAGTATGTAGAGAGATTGATCATATGAATCTAAATGTTACAAATACGTTACATTTTGTATATATTTTCGAGATATGTTTTTTGCATGATTGCTTTAGCGCTATGAACTGAACGAAGTGAAATGGCGCGAAGATCTAATGCGGCTAAGTGGGTGAACGAAGATGGAACATGGGAGCTTAGGTGTTATTGGCGGAATGGGTCCCAAAGCTACCTCGGTTTTTTTTGAAAGAATAATAAACAAAACGAATGCGGATACGGATCAGAATCACATTAATATCGTTATTCTTAATCATACTAGTCTTCCTGACCGGACCGATGTTCTTCGAAAGAAGGAAGGGGATCTATTTTTAGATAAAATATCCAAAGATATGGCTCTCCTTCATGATGCCGGTGTATCCAATATTGCAATACCCTGTAACACAGCACACTGCTTTTATAACGAGATGCAGGAAATGACCACCATTCCGATTATAAATATGGTTAACGAGACACTTAAGCTTGTGGCGGATAAGTTTGGATCGGGCAGTAAAGTGGGGATTTTGGCGACTGATGGAACCTTGCATAACGGGATATACAGCGAAGAATGCGAGAATTTGAAACTCAAACTATACAAGCCGAATGAAGAAATACAGAAACGTATCATGAGTATCATTTATAAGAAACTGAAGAAAAATCAACATGTCAACCCGGCAGAAATCGAGGAGATCATAGAGAAGCTGCTGAGCGACTTCGGTTGCGACTGTGCCGTAATTGCGTGCACGGAATTATCAAGTATACCATTGCGGAAGAATATTAAAAGATATTGCATTGATGCTTTGGATGTACTCGTAGAGCAATCCATTCTTCGTTCAGGCAAAAGAGTTAAAGCTACTGATTTCGCATAATACCCGCATTACGGAAAGATATAACTCCTTCAAGCATTTAATGGAATCAAGAGTTTGTTCAAAAGGGGTTTATTATGATGAAAGTACTTGTTGTAGAAGACGACTTCAGCATTTCCAGTGCGATAACTTACGCGCTTGAGCGAGAGGGTTACACGGTCAGAACCGCTGCTGACGGGGAGAAAGCTCTAGAAAAAGCAGAAGTATTTAAACCCGACGTAATTATTCTTGATATTATGATGCCTAAAATGAACGGATACGAGGTTTTCCGCAAGCTTAATCAGAAAGAACGGCCGGGAGTGCTTTTGCTGACCGTGAAAAACGATATCGTTGACAAGGTACTTGGCTTGGAATTAGGTGCGGATGATTATATGACCAAACCTTTTGATATTCGGGAGGTGCTGGCCCGAGTAAAGGTACTGTACCGTAGGAGTCATTTTACAACTTTCAAGAATAGTGAAATTGAGAAAGTAACTACTGAGATGGGTGGTTTATCGATTGAACCGTATAGTCGGACGGTTAGGATGGATGGTCAAGAACTAGACTTGACGCTAAAAGAGTTTGATTTACTTGTTGAGCTTGCATGTAATCCTGATCAGGTGTACTCCAGAAAGGTACTGCTGAAGAAGGTATGGGATATTCATTATGCCGGGGGAACCAGAACGGTTGACATACATATCCAAAGGCTCCGCAAGAAGCTGGGAAGATGGCACGGGCTCATTCAAACGATTAACGGAATTGGTTATAAGTTTATTTCTAAGCCACCAGATAATGAATGATTGGGGGGAAAAGGCCATTATTTTCTCGATTGACGCGGCTTTATCTTTAGGGAGGGCTTGATCGTACCGCCGGACAACGTAATGGACCGATTCACGAGCACGTCCAAGGCGTCGATATAGTAAGGCCGCACGGATTCGCCTAATTCTATGCAAGATAATTCCGTGCACGCGAGAACGACGCCGTCGCATTTTTCCCGCTGGAGCATTTCCGTCATTATACCTTCGAGCACACGAGAATCCGAATGTCCGGTTTTTTTGATATCTTCATAGATGATGCTCATTATGCTTTGTTGCATGCTTGGACTCGGGATGAACGGCTCAAGGCCGTATTGCCGCAGGACATCCGAGTAGATATCGGTTTGAATGGTGGCGTCGGTCGCGAGAATGCCGATCTTACGATTCGCTTTATGTTTCGCGAGCAGTTCTTCGACCGTTTCTCTTACCATGTTGACGATCGGAATAGCCGTCATGGCTTGAATGTCGTCGAAGAAACGGTGCGCCGTATTGCAAGGCATCACGATGTTCGATACTTCCGCATGCTCGAGCAGCGCGATGTCCGCTTGAATCAGCCGAAGGAATTGCTGATCTTTCCGCTCAAGGATCGAACTCGTTCTGTCCGGCAATGACGCATGATTCAAAATAATCATGTCGATATGGTCCTGATCCGCTTCCGCTTCGGTGAATGCAATAACTCTATCGAAAAAAACGGATGTCGCCTTTGGTCCCGTCCCGCCGATCACGCCTAATTGGGATCTTCTCATCATCTTTTTCATGTATTAATACTATGAGAATTCGGTCAATAATTTTCATTTAAATGAAAAATTTTGAATCCCGAAATCCGGTTTTGGCTATAGTAAAGTGAACACTGAATTGAAATTATTCGTAAAGTTTCAACAGAAATGGGGTTGCCGCATGCGCACTAAACGAACTAGACGCGCTAGACGTAACAAGGCCATCTTAGGATTTTTCTTCATTTTTATTGCCGCATTGGTTATATGGACCTCGATCGACAGCATATCGGCGGATACCAATTCCGCAGCCGAGCCCACTGCCGCACCGACTGCCACGTCGGCTGCCACGCCGGACACCAAGGCTGATACGGAGCCGCCCAAAATTACGGGAGTCAAAAATTTAACCGTCTTTATCGGAGACCGCGTTTCCTACAAAACCGGCGTAACCGTTAAGGATAATCACGATACGAACGTCGCTTTGCTTGTAGACACGGGTGGCGTCAACCTAAAGAAAGCCGGCGTTTACAACATTACGTATATGGCCAAGGATGCCGCAGGCAACGTTGCCCAAGCGGAGGCAGCCGTAACGGTTAAGGTAAAGCCTGCGAGCCCCCTCAACGATGACGAACTGAATAAACTGGCGGATACCATACTTGCCAAGATTGTGACGAAAGACATGACGGATGTCGACAAATTATGGGCAATCTTCAAATGGACGAAATACAACATCGGCTATGTCGACAGTTCCAGCCACACCGATTGGCGGAAAGGCGCGCTTCAAGGGTTTAAACAAGGTACGGGCGACTGCTTCGTCTACTATGCCACCGCTAGAATGCTGATGGAGAGAAGCGGCTTCGAAACGCAAACCGTGATCCGGGACAAAGGCAGAAAAACGAAACATTACTGGAGCCTAGTCAAAGTCGAAGGCGCCTGGTATCACTTCGATACCACTCCCACGATCAAAAAGAATACGACTTTCCTTCTAACGGACGCAGAACTGGCGTTATTCAATAAGCAATTTAAGAACTACTACCTATTCGATAAAACCAAACATCCGGCAACGCCGACCAAACCGCTCAAAGAAAGAAGCAATTATCTTAAATAAGGAGGGGAAGGTCTGCCTATGCAGTTCAACGTCATGGAGTATTTAGAGCACACGGTACGAAGAGTACCGGACAAAATAGCTTACGCGAACGACGAATTCGGCCTTACGTTCCAGGAAGTGTACGGGCAGTCCAGAGCGATCGGCACGTTTCTGAACAGTCACCATTTGCAAAAGCAGCCGATCGTCGTATTCATGAACAGGAGTTCGAAAGCAATCGCGGCTTATTACGGCGTTATCTACAGTGGCAATTTCTACGTGCCGCTCGACGACGAGATGCCCCGCACCCGCATCGAGACGATCGTTCGGAAGATAAACCCCAGCGCGATCATCTGCGACGAGTGGACGATGGAAACCTCCAATGCCATCGGCTTTCAAGGGAACGTTCATCTGTTCGATGACCTGATTCAAGGTCCTGTCGACGACGAGGCATTAACCCGAATACGCCTTTCCGCCTTGGACACGGATCCGTTGTACGTCGTCTTCACGTCCGGCTCGACGGGCGTACCGAAAGGCGTCATCGCCAATCATCGATCGGTCATCGATTATATCGAAAACTTATCCGACGTGCTCTCGCTGAGCGAAGACACGGTATTCGGGAACCAGACGCCGCTGTATCTCGATGCTTGTTTTAAAGAACTATTCCCGACCCTGAAGTTCGGAGCGACGACGTATATTATCCCGAAAAGCCTGTTTATGTTCCCGCTCAAATTGGTGGAATTCCTGAACGAGTATCGCATAAACACCGTATGCTGGGTCGTATCGGCGTTAACGATGATCTCTTCCTTCAAAGTGCTGGACAAGCTGGTTCCGCAATTTCTGCATACCGTCGCGTTCGGCAGCGAAGTATTCCCGGTGAAACAATTCAATCTGTGGAGAAGCGCGTTGCCTAACGCGGAGTTCGTAAACTTATACGGCCCTACCGAAGCGACCGGCATGTCGTGTTACTACAAGGTGGAACGGGCGTTCGAGGAACACGAGATTTTACCGATCGGCAGACCGTTTCGGAATACCGAAATCCTCTTGATTGGTTCGGACGATCGCGAAGCCGCTCCCGGGGAAGCCGGAGAAATTTGCATTCGGGGCACTTGCCTGACGATCGGTTATTACGGGGATTTCGCTAAAACGAACGAAGTTTTCGTACAAAATCCATTGAACGCCCTGTATCCCGAACTGATCTACCGGACGGGGGATATGGGCAAATACAACGAGCATGGCGAGCTGATGTTCGTCTCTCGCAAAGATTACCAGATCAAGCATATGGGGTATCGCATCGAGCTCGGAGAAATCGAGGCGAACGTCAATCGGCTGGAAGGCATCAAGAGCGCTTGCTGCGTTTACGACAAAACCACGGAGAAGATCGTTTTATTCTTCGTAGGCGAAACGAACGCCAGATCGATTGTCAAGGAACTGAAGCTGCTGCTTCCAAAGTATATGATTCCTAACCGGATTGAGCGGTTAGACGCGATGCCGCTCACAACCAACGGAAAAATCGATCGCGTGCACCTCAAAGAAGCTTGCGTCAAGAAGGGGAGTTAAGCACATGGATGATTTATTGAAAATATTGGAAGATATGCACCCTGACATCGATTTTCGTCAATGCGATACGTTAATCAAGGATAAAATGTTGGATTCGTTCGACATCGTCACGCTGCTTGCGGAAATCGACGGCGAATTCGGCGTGACGATTCCCGTGGAGGAAATCACGCCGGATAACTTCAATTCCGCTCAGGCTTTATACGCGTTAATCATCAGACTATCCGACGATTTATAGGGGGAGACCATGCTTTTCACCTCATACGGTTTCATTCTCTTTCTCGTTGCCTTGTTCGTCGTTTATTATATCATTCCGAGAAAGTACCAGTGGGTATTGCTTCTCTGTGCCAGCTATTTGTTCTATGCGTTATCCGGGCTTCAATTTCTTGCTTATATCGCGGCGACGACGGTTTGCGTTTATTATGCCGGACGCCGAATCGGCGACTTGGCGCTGACCGAATCCGCGTATCTGCGGGAACATAAACAGAAATTGACCAAGCCCGAGATCAACGAATACAAATCCAAGATGAAAGCAAGAAAACGAATCCCGATGCTGCTCGCCTTGTTCGTGGCTTTGGGCATTCTTGCTTTCGTCAAATACACCGATTTCGCGATCGCGAACATCAATCTCATCGCCAGGGCTTTCGGAAGCGAAGGCGGCATTTCCTTCTGGACGATCGCCGTTCCGCTCGGCATTTCCTTCTATACGTTCAAGAGCGCGGCTTACCTGATCGACGTCTACAGGGGTAAATTTCCGCCGGAGTGCAATCTGTTTAAGTTCGCGCTGTTCGTTTCCTTTTTCCCCGAAGTCATACAAGGACCGATCAGCCGATTCGATCAATTGGGCAAGACGTTGTACGGCCCGCACGACTTCGACGGCCGCAACGTAAAGTTCGGCTTGCAGCGAATCGCATGGGGATTTTTCAAAAAGCTGGTCATCGCCGATCAAATGATGGTCGCCGTTCGAACGATTTTCGACGATCCCGATCACTATAATGGTGCTTACGTTTTGGTTGGCATGTTGTTATACGCGTTTCAACTGTTGGCCGACTTTTCCGGCGGTATCGATATTACGATCGGGATTGCCCAGGTGCTCGGCGTCAAGGTTCAGGAAAATTTCCTAAGACCGTATTTCGCCAAGTCGATCACGGATTACTGGCGCAGATGGCATATTTCGATGGGCGCTTGGTTCCGGGATTACGTCTTCTTCCCGATGTCCGTCTCGAAGCCGATGCTTGCCCTGTCGAAATTCTCCCGCAGGCGGTTCGGCAACGCGATCGGCAAGCGCGCGCCCGTGTATCTAGCGACTTTAACGACCTGGTTCGCCACCGGCATCTGGCACGGCTCCAGTTGGAACTATATCGCATGGGGACTGGCCAACGGCGTCATCATTCTTATCTCGCAAGAACTGGAACCGTTCTACGATTGGTTCCATGGAAAGTTCCATGTGAAGCATACGTTCGGATTCCGCTCTTTCCAAGTCGTGCGGACGCTGCTGCTGATGAGCTCGATTCGGCTGTTCGACTGTTACATGGACGTGCCGCTGACGTTCAGGATGTTCGGGTCCATGTTCACGACCTTTAATTATCGAGTCTTATTCGACGGTTCGTTGTTTCATCTGGGCATCTCTTTTAGTCACTACGTCTTGATCCTGTCGAGCCTAACGGTCGTCGGAATCGTCAGCTTGCTTCAAAGAAGCGGAAGCGTGAGGGAGAAGATAGAGGCGCAGCCGATTGCCCTAAGGTATTCGCTTTACGGCATGCTGATCCTCTCGATCCTCGTCTTCGGCGCTTACGGCGTCGGTTATGACGCGAAGCAATTCATCTATAATCAGTTCTGATTTCAAAGGAGGGATGTGGGGACATTGGTACGGAAGAAGCTAATAATCGGAGCTGCCGCGATCGTTCTATTGCTAGGCTCGTTGTATGTGCTGCAACGCCTGCTTATGCCCAAATACGTATCCGGCATCGTCGAGGGTTCGCTCATCGGCGAATACTACAAAGAGAAACGCAAGGATTTCGACGTTATATTCCTCGGGGACTGCGAAGTGTACGAGAATTTCTCGCCGGTTACGCTGTGGGAGAAATTCGGGATTACGAGCTATATCCGAGGCAGCGCGCAACAGTTGATCTGGCAGTCGTACTATTTGCTGGAAGAGACGCTGAAATACGAGAAGCCGAAAGTCGTCGTCTTTAACGTTCTCGCCATGCAGTACAATGAACCGCAAAAAGAAGAATATAACCGCATGACGCTGGACGGGATGAAGCTCTCGGCAACCAAGCTGAAGAGCATTCAAGCGTCCATGATGAAAAGCGAGCATCTCGTCGATTACCTTGCGCCCTTATTGCGTTTTCATTCCAGATGGGATCAATTAAGCGAAGACGACTTCACGAACTTATTCGGCAAGGAGAAGTTGTTCCACAATGGGTATTATATGAGAGTAGACGTGAAGCCGGCGGGGAGAGTTCCGAGAGCTCCGAGGCTGCCCGATTACCGATTCGGTTCCAACGCCTATAGTTACTTGGATCGATTGACGGAATTGTGCAAGGAAAACGGAATCCAACTCGTATTGGTCAAAGCGCCGACGATCTACCCGCATTGGTACGACGAGTGGGATACCCAGATGGAGCAGTACGCCGCGGCCCACGATTTAACCTACATCAATTTTCTCAAGCACATGGACGACGCCGGAATCGACCTGCAGACGGATACATATGACGCGGGCTTGCACTTGAACGTATACGGAGCGGAAAAGCTGGCTGCGTACTTCGGAGCATTCCTGGCGGATTCGTATCGTCTGCAAGATCATCGTACGGACGATACGTGGACCGGGATCTGGCAAAAGAAAATCGATTTTTACGATCGGATGAAGCAGGATCAATTGGACGAGCTCGCCAAATACGGATACCTGAAACGCTATAAAGCCGAAACGTGATAAGAATGGAAGAAGGAGTGTTTACGTTGAAAAAAGCAAGTATAGGGCTGATCGCCCTCTTATTGGTGCTATCCGGTTGCGGGAACAAAATGACGGAGGAGGGATCCACGTCGCCTAGCGCGTTGACGCAGACGGAAGGAGCCTCTACTTCGCCAGCTGCTTCGACCCCGGCTTCCGGGACGCCTGAACATGCAAGCGGCGACGGCTTCGTGTTTGAGGCAGGCGGCATCCCGATTCCGATGCATGCCGAAGCGGCGCCGATCTTGAAGCAATTGGGAAAACCGCAAAGTTATTTCGAATCGCAAGCCTGCGCTTTCCCGGGACTCAATAAAATTTACCAATACAGCAGCTTCGACGTGTATGCCTACGAGAAGGACGGCGTCGATTATATCGCGTCCGTCATTCTGTTCGACGATACGGTGGCCACTAAGGAGGGCGTTAGCTTATTCAACAAGAAAAGCGATGTGATCAAAGCCTACGGCGACAAGTTCACCAACAATTTGAATTTGTACGTCTATGACCAAGGCAAGTCCCAATTGCGGTTCGTCATCGAAAACGATCAAGTAACCTCGATCGAGTATTTGGCCAAAATTTGATCAGAAACTTATCCATGAGTAAAGACGCCATCGGGGCGGGAGTCCCCCCCTCCCTCGGGTGGCGTCTTTATTAAAGGAGTGCCCAGAGGCACGCCTCTTCTAATAGGCTGCCATCTAAGAACAGAGGGATAATATCTAATTTCTCAATCACAGGAAGCATTGACCCATGCACGTCATTAATCGCTTCTTGGCTGCTCAAATGTTGTGAATTTTCTAAGCTTAACTATGAAAAATGGGAAGTCCAAAGTAATGGTGAAGGATTTGAAGAAGGCGCAGACTATGCAATTAAAGTAGTTCATGAACAAAGTCAAGTATGTCAAAAATACCGCGGGGCAACTCCACAATTTCCGATTTTCAATCAAATGATGGTTATTTCTAAAGGTATTTATAAGGGATTAGCGGTCGATGCAGTGAGGTATCCATATTACCAAGTAGCATTTAGGAGACCAGAAATAATCAAATATTTTGCTTTACCATACGGTTATAGATTTTATAAAACTGATAACGAACAAGATATTTGGTTCGATGAAGATTCATTAGAATAACCTTTCTTCTCGTTATACAACAAATAATAATCTTTGGTATATTTCAAAAGGTATTAAAGGTGCGTCAATTACCTATCACTGGGTATTACTATTTGTTCGGGTCAAAGGGGCTTAGTTGTTCTACAGTAAACCATTGCTGGTCCTTACCTATTATCAACGAATGGAAAGAACTGGACTCCTGTATTAACGCAGAATGTATCTCAACTGCCAAGTGGATCCCAAAAGTATTCGTTTACACCGTTCTCGGCAAGATAGGTTAAAGTTACTGGAACAAATCTAAGGCCAAATCCCAATGATAATAATGCCTATCGAGTACAATCGGCAAAAATCGAAATTTATAAAATAAATAGCGGGGGGTTTATGACTAAGAAGCAAATTGTAGACTCAATTGAGTCTAAGCGAAGAGAGTTAAACGTGGTAAGTGAAAGGTTTGGCGTATCATCGGATATAGTGCTTAGAATTTCGCAGGAACTAGACGAAATATTAAATTGCTACCAATCATCATTATTTCATAACGAGTAGGCTATGCAACCTATTTATTGGATTCCATTAATAGATTTGTTAAACGTCCGACTTTTCGTTTACGGCAGATTCGTAAACATTGGCTCTAGATGTCGTTATTTGTGATAAAATCCTCCTATATGAATAAACGGAGGTACATTATGTTTACGAAGACTGATTTGATCGAGCATCTTCAAAATATCGGCGTTGACCCGCTCGGGACGTTGAAAATCCATATTTCGTACAAGGCAATCGGAGCGGTCGAGGATGGCGCGGAGACTGTGCTTGATGCGCTTAGTGACTACATGAAGGACGGGTTGCTCGTGCTGGGGGCGCATACGTGGCGCAATGTCGGGACTGACAATCCGGTCTGCGACAACCTGTATACGCCAACATGCATCGGGGCGCTGACCGAGCTTTTTCGCAAGCGTCCAGGAGTCGTGCGTTCTCTGCACCCGACTCACTCAGTGGCAGCCTTTGGTAAGGATGCCGAGTCCTTTATCGCGGGCGAGGAACATCTGCAAACCCCATGCGGAGTGGGCGGCACCTATCACAAACTTTGGCAGCGGGGTGCCCTGATCCTGTTGATCGGCGTTAATTTTAGTCGTAACACTTTCATTCATGGGGTCGAGGAATGGGATGGGGCAGTCGGAACGATTTCTGCCGAGAAAACTGACTTATACACGATCGGGCCCAAAGGTGACCGCCACTACACGCCACAGTTTCGCCACTGCGCACGGGTCGGATCCAATACATTCACGAAACTCGAACCTGAAGCACTTAGTACCGGCGTCATGACCCTCGGGAAATTCGGCAACGCAACGACCAGATTAATGGGCGCGAAGCAACTCCGGGCTATGGTTGCCAAACATCTGAAGCAGGACCCGAACTATCTGACCGACTATTAATATTTTTGCAATATATCTAAATTTACATGTTACAGATAAGATCGTACATTAAACCCTCAAACAAAAAACCATCATTCATAAATCGAATGATGGTTTTTTGTTTGAACCAGAACCCCTGAAGGACAAAATGATACGGAATTCGATTGTTATAAGCAACAATCGTTTCCATATCTTGAACAAGAAAATGTCGTTAAAATAACTGTATGCAGCAGCTCCGGTCGTTTCTACAACAATCGATCCTTTCAGAACCGACCAAAGACATCCCAGTTCATAATGCATTTGTACAGTATGGCCCTAATAGATTCCAGTCTGGACAGAGATCCCTACGAGGAAAGAGTATTATTTTTCACCAGTTATGTATGTACGGAGGTCACTAATTTGCTTAAAATGGAAATATTATCGAAATTCGTAAATAAGACGGTTATCGGACAGTTTGAAGACGAAAAATGATTGAAGATTATGAGCGATTGAAGATCAAAAGACAATAGAAGAAAGAAGATTTCGTAATTTAGGAGGAGTCTATATGATATTAGAAAAAGTTATAAATAGAATTGTAATACAAAGTGAATATAAGGATTTTGTTGATAAGTATATAGATAATATACTTTCTGAATTTAAAGGTAAGATTCATAGCATTTATATGTGTGGCTCGATTCCAAAAGGAACTGCTATACCTTTTAAGTCAGATGCAGACTTTACTATTGTATGTGTAAATCCCAAAGATATTGATTACGAAAGATTGACAAATATTAAAGATAGGCTTTTGGAAGAATATCCAGTAATAACTAAGATTGATACGATAATTTGCTCGATTGACGATGTATTAAGTAAACCAAATGAGTGGGGTTTTTGGGTTAAGATAATTTGTGTTTGCGTATATGGTCATGACGCTGGTGAAAAAGTACCACCCATAATTATTTCCCCAGAGTTCATTTTAGACTTAAATACAGAGACCAAGGAGGAAGTAGATCGTATGCATAGTTTACTTTCTAATGCTAGTGATAACACAATGAAAACTAGATATGTTAAAGGTTATTCTAAGAGATTAATTCGTGCATTATACTCTTTGGTTTTAGAAGAGACAGGTGTATGGCAAGATGACATTATTAAGATGAAGAATGCCATATTAAACTATTGTGAGATTGACTCCGCTTTAGTTGATTATCTGTATGCTTGTTACTTAGATAGTAATGTACTCGTTGAAGAGTTTCTGGGAATTGCAGATGAAGTATTTAGCTATTTTGAGAACGCCTTAAATGCAATGGCTGCTTCCAGAACTTCCTTCGGCTAACACCTATTGACGCTCCGGGGCACTCTTAGAAGCGAGTCAACGGTGGCAAGATTAAAAAGTTTAGCGATGCAATTGATTCGGCAATGAAAAGACAGCCTTCATTGCTGCTGAAGCTATGCAGCTGTCCTTTCGCCATGTTCACAAAGCCGGGGAGTGGCTACTCATTCTCGACCGGACCCGCGTCGAGAATAGCTTGCAGGCGATCCTGCAAGTTATCCATGCATTCACCGCCATGGTAGGCAATTATCTTGGAGAGATCCAGCGCTTGAAATTTAGCTATGGATTGCAGCGCTGTGACTTGATCCGGCGTATAGACTGGGCTATACGACTGCAGGATGCCGTCTTGTGCCCTTAATGCATCGCCGGCGATTAACGTCTTGCTTGGGATATGGTAGAAGGACGTGTGATCTGGCGTATGGCCTGGCGTAAACACCACGCGGATGCCGCCAGCGCAAGGCAGGATATCGCCGTCTTGCAAGGCGACGTCGACTTTGACCGGTGTTCTGACGAGCTTCTTGCTCTTGTCTAGGGGGATTTCCCCAGCCAAATAAGGGATAGCAGTTTCATGGGCAAGCACTTGAATCCGGTCGCCGAATGCTTGTACCAAATCGGGCAAGCTGCCGATATGATCCGAATCATGATGGCTAATAAGGAGTTTGGTTAGTTTCTCGAACGGAATTCCTGCTTCTTGGAACGCGGCGCGAATTAGCTCCATTTGACCAGGAAGCCCGGCATCGACGAGAACGATGTCTCGAGCGTCCCATAGGACGGTTAGAAAGAAAGGATTGTTGCGATTTTCCATGGTAAGTTGGATGGTCTTAATGCCTACGTCCGTTTGAGCCAAATCGACACCACCTTATAATTTTTATATCATCTAATTATTCCTCTATGTCCAAAGTAAATCAACCTCTTTCTGGCTGCAAGAAGAGAAAATCGAAATACTTGTATAATTAAGAGGAGGGCCGACAATTTCTTGGCCCTGTCCTTCTCAAGCCACAGATCATCAAACTTTAGAGCAATGTGCCTGGCTGCCTTTATCTGATGACATTGACAAGAATATATAGAGATACAAAGAAAGTCGCATAGCCTGCGGCTTTTTTAATTATGTCAGACAGACAGGATCTCTCTTCAATGTTTATATCGACTTTATTTTGTCTAGGAAAACAAATAGACAAGTGCTAAAATTTAGAAAAAAGAGGGTTCTTGGAACAGATTTAACGTTAAATCAATATTAAGGGTTTTAATAAATTAATAGGCAGGAGGAAACTATGGTTAAGTTAAAAGATATTGCAGAAAGGGCCGGAGTGTCTATGATGACAGTAACGCACGCTCTACGCGGAACGGGCCGCATGTCGGCGGAAACTCGCCTTTTAATTCGCGAAATCGCAGAAGCACTCCATTATTTGCCGAACGAAGTGGCGCGTGGCCTCCGCAAAAAGGAAACCCGGACCATAGCCTTTATCGTGCGCCATCTGAGCAACCCGCATTTTGCCTTAATGGCGGAAGCGGTTGAGGATGCCGCCTGGAGAGCCGGATACCGCGTCTATCTATGCCAGTCGGGCGACCGCCCGGAAAGGGAGGCGGAGTACGTCCGGACCGCGATTTCTTCCAAAGTCGATGGGATAGTAATGACGCCTGTACAGGAAAAAAACAATGAGCATCTGCATTTGCTGCGAAAGCAGGGCATTCCTTACGTAACGATTGGCCATAAACCCGATCCTGTGCAATTCCCAGGTGATCACGTCATTACAGACAACCGGCAAAAGGCAGCCGAGCTTGCAGCGCATATGCTGCGACAAGGCCACAAACGTATTGTCATTGCAGACAACCGGGGAAACTCCGTCACCTCGCAGCGGACCGAAGGCTTTGTTGAACAGCTGCGCCAGACCGGTTCCTTTGATGAACGCTTGCTTATACCGGAAACGAGCGGAAGACAGCTAATAGAGGATATACTGCGGCAAAGCAAGCCTTATCCGACCGCAATGCTTCTGACCCATCAGTTTGCTGCTATTGAAATCATCGAGGAACTCCACCGCCGCGGCATGCAGGTTCCTGATCACCTGTCGCTTGCCTGCTTTGACGACTTTCCGATGCTTGCCCGAATTCAGCCGCTTCTTACCGTCATGTCTCAGGACTCCGCGGGAATGGGCACGCGCGCCGTTGAGCTGCTGCTAAAGCGTATACGGGAGGGTATTCCCTCTGATTACGAAATGATCGTCGTGCCTGCCCAATTGATGGTACGCCAATCCTGCCGCTTGCCAATCAAGGAGCTGCAATCAGACAAGGAGGCGCATTAAAGGTGCGAACGTTCTTGAAACCGCATACAAAAATTTTGTTCAATAACCTGCTGCCTTTTTTGATCATTATGGTGCTGTCATCCGCGGTCGGTTATCTCATCTATCAAAAAACGTCCTCCGTTCTGGAGAATGAAACCAAGCAGTCCAATCAGGTATTGCTGCGGCAAAGCATGAACACGGTTGACAGCCAGCTCCGTTCGATTGATGGCATCATGCAAAAAATAGCCGAAGAGCCTGGAATTCAAAATTTGAACAGGTTTGATGATCCGTTGCAGAGCAAGCATCTGCTAAAGGTTCTCAGAGCGAAGGAACAACTGCAGGATTATTGGACGACAAATGACTACGTGCTTGATTTTTTTCTGTTTTTCCCCGGTAATGGGCTTGTATTGAACAACAACTTTGTAGGCAGCATGCCAAAATTCCAGCAGATTTTCTCCTATCCGGAGAACAAGGCTTTCTTGAACAAGCTTACGGAGAGCTATTATTTTCGCCAAACACTCCCCGTCTCAAAGGTCGTTCTCGAAGGCCGGACTTATACAGCACTAACCTACTTGCAATCTTTCGGGTATAAAGATTATTCCAGCGGAACAGCACTTATCCTCTTGCGGGAGGACAAGATCCAGCAACTCCTGCGCGGACTTAATATTGGCACCGGTTGGGCTTACATTGCGGATTCCGAGGGACGCCTGCTCTTGAGTCTGGATGGAGAAGGGAAGAAGAATATCGTTCCCTTGGCACTGCCTGCTTCCGACGGGGTACAGAAGGAGAAGATCGACGGAGAAGAAGTCATGGTTACTTACGTTACTTCTTCCTACAACGGCTGGGTATACGTCGCCGCGCAGCCGAAGGAAATTGTGCTGAACAAGATTGTCTATATCAAAGAAGTCAGCCTTACGATACTTGTTCTGTTTATTATTACGGCAGCGCTAATCGCGCTGCAATTCGCCTATCGCAGCAGTAAGCCCGTACACGGATTGATGAATGCCATTGCCAAGCATGCCCCTGAGCCGTTTCGCGTGAAAGGTCATACGCTTGGAGCTATTCAACGGGCCGTCTCCAGTCTGATTGATACCCATGAAGAGATGGAAGTGCGAATACGCCAGCAGCTTCCTCTCTTGCGCGCTTCGTTTTTTGACCGGCTGCTGCGCGGTCAATTCGCTTCCGAGGACGAAATAAACGCTCTCCTGAGCGGGCTCAAGCTCGACTGGGGAGAAGCAGGCTTCAATCTAGCGGTACTGCTGGCCTTGTCCACTGAATTCGAAGAGAACGACCATAGCGATGTAAGCCGGCTGAATGAGAGGAAAGCGATTATCCGCGATTATTTGCAGCGCGAAACGCACACCTTCTGTTACGTACACGAAACGGATGATGCCCGACTCGCGCTAATGCTACATTTCAACGAGGAGGATAAGGAAGCGCTCGCTGCTAGGGTGAATGAATTGCTGCACCGGGTGCAGGCGGAGCTGAAGGATAAATTCGGCATCCGTACGCTTCTTACAGCTGGGAGCTTCTGTAGGCAGCGCATGGATCTTGCAAGGTCCTTCCGGGAAGCTCGGCGGGCGGCTGTCGGCGGCGGAGACAACGGCGTCATGTGGTATCAGGATATGTCCATTCCAAGCCATGTGTATTATTATCCGGATAATGTCGAGGCAAGACTGTTTCATTTAGTCAAATCAAGCAATGAAAAAGAGCTGGAGCTGTTGCTTGACGAACTAGAGCGGGAAAATTTCGGAAGCCGCGCATTGCCGGAATATTTGCTGCAGATATTTGCCATGGATTTTACGGGCAGCGTGCTTAAGCTTTCCGAGTCTGCCGAGGTTATTGGCCTCGAGAGACTGAGTCGAGAATTAGTCCACGAGGAATGGAACGGTAATCCCAAGCGTCAATTTCTGGCCCTGCGCAGGCTGCTGCTTCGAAGCTGCCGCCTAACCCGCGAGCATAAGCAGCAGCGGCAGCAGCAGGATTTCGAGCAATACCTGCGTGTTGTGGACGAGCAGTATACCGATCCGCAAATGTCTCTGACCTATTTGACCGAGTGCTTTAACGTGACCGAAACTTATATGTCGCGAAGATTTAAGGAATACGCCGGAATTAATTTTTTCGATTATCTGGAGAGCAAGCGAATCGAGAGCTCCAAGCATCTGTTGACGGAAAAGAAACTGACAATTGGAGAGATCGCCGTGTCCGTCGGATATCATTCCGCCAATACGTTTGGCAGGGCATTTAAGCGCGTCACCGGCCTCACTCCCAACGCTTACCGCGAACAACAAGGCTTGTAATGACGGTTTAGATGCAATAGATGCAATATTTGAAACGCTTGCAATTCTTGTGCTGCACACCTAGGTTCAAGAATTGCAGGCTTCGTCAAACCATCCTCTTTACCGCAATATCCCTCCCCAGCTATAGTAAGCCCAAGTCCTGGCCAGGCAAGAAAAGCAAATGACGAAGGGAGGCGGGTAACACGAGCTGGAACGGTTCCTTCAAACGAGTACTCAGAGGCTGGCAGCTGTATACGCTGCTTCTGCTACCTCTGGCGTATCTGATCGTATTTCGGTATTTTCCGTTGTACGGAGCCCAGATTGCCTTTAAAAACTACAACCTGATCAAAGGCATTTCCGGCAGCGAATGGGTCGGCTTAAAGTATTTCAACCAGTTCTTCAACTCTTACGAGTTCTGGAGAATCATGAGCAACACGCTTGGCCTCAGTCTGTACCATCTGCTTGTCAGCTTTCCGTTTCCAATCATACTGGCATTGAGCTTGAATTACGTCGTAAACGCCCGTTTCAAAAATTTGGTGCAAATGGTCACTTATGCACCCCATTTCATTTCCGTAGTTGTCATGGTCGGCATTATTATGCAATTTCTCTCCCCAAAGACCGGACCCATTGGCGCATTGCTTAGTCTGCTCGGAGTTGACGCGCAACTACCGAATCTGATGGGAGAGCCTTCAGCCTTCAAGAGCATTTACGTCTGGTCGGATGTGTGGCAGCATACGGGTTTTTCTTGCATCATCTATCTGGCTGCCCTGTCGGGGATCGATCCGGCTCTGCACGAGGCGGCCGTCATGGACGGAGCAAGCAAGCTGAAGCGGATGCGGCATATCGATTTGCCCGGCATATTGCCGATGGCAATGATTCTACTGATTTTGGAGACAGGCCGGGTGTTTGATCTGGGCTTCGAGAAAGTGTTGCTGCTGCAGAATCCACTGAACCTTAGAACGTCCGAAATCATTGATACCTACGTGTATAACATGGGTCTAAAATCCATGATTCCGAACTTTTCCTATGCGTCCGCCATCGGGCTGTTCAAAAATGTACTCGCTTTCATTCTGATCATAACCGTTAATCGGATTTCCAAAAAAGCGGGGCAATCAAGCTTATGGTAGACAGGAGGGAATGAAGTGGAAATCTCCACGTTGAAAAACGCAAGCGGAGACCGCATGTTCAGCTTCATCGTTTATTTGTATTTAAGTATTATACTGGTCATCGTACTGTATCCGATTATATTTATTCTCAGCTCGTCCTTCAGCGCGAAGGAAGCGGTAACGGCAGGCGAAGTGGTCCTGTTTCCGGTCGGCTTCAGCCTCGAGGGCTATAAGGCTGTCTTTGACGAGCCCGCTTTCCTGCATGCGTTTATGAGGTCCGTCGGCTACACGGTCGTCGGTACGGTCATCAATGTCGTCATTACGATTCTGGCCGCTTATCCGCTATCGCGAAAGGATTTGAAGGGGCGCGGACTGTTCATGCTGCTGTTCGCTTTCACCATGTTTTTTCAAGGCGGATTGATCCCGACCTATCTCGTGGTCAAGGGAGCCGGCCTGCTTAATTCGCCTTGGGCACTTTGGCTGCCGGTGGCGCTAAGCATTTGGAACATGATCATTACCCGCACCTATTTCCAATCGACAATTCCGCATGATCTGCTGGAGGCGGCTCAGATGGACGGTTGCAACGATTATACCTTTTTATGGAAAATAGTGCTGCCGCTGTCCGGACCGATTATTGCCGTTATCTCGCTGTTCTACGCCGTTGAGCACTGGAATCAGTATTTCAATGCGCTGCTCTATTTAAACAAGCCGGATCTATATCCGCTGCAGCTGGTACTGAGGGAAATCCTCGTTCGGAGTCAGATGAGCACCGAATATATGGGCGAGACAGCCGATTCGGCCAAAATGCTTGGACTCGCCGAGCTGCTCAAATACTGCCTGATTGTCGTATCAACCTTGCCGATGATGATTGTCTATCCGTTTGTGCAGCGTTTCTTCGTAAAAGGCGTTATGATTGGCGCTTTGAAAGGATAGTTTTGTCTATCTTATTGCTTGGAGGGAAGAAGATGAAAAAAACGCTTGCTTTATCGCTGGCGGCCGTCTTAGCAGCCATGGTCACCGCTTGTTCGAACGGGAATGGAGACAACAACGTGGCTCCTTCGGCAAATACCGCCGGCGCCAGCGCCGAAGCATCCGATGCGGCTGGCACGTTCCCGTTATCGAAGGACAAAAAGACGCTTACAGTGCTGGCGGTGCAAAGCCCGTATGTTCAGGATTACGAGACCAACGATTTCACGAAATATTACGAGGAGCTGACCAATGTTCATGTAGAATGGAAGTTCGCTCCGCCTCAGGAAGCGCAGGAAAAGCTGAATCTGGCCCTAACCAGCGGGGATCTCCCAGATGTTATCGTTGGTTTTGGCGTCAGCTCGGCTCAGCAAATGGTTTACGGCCAGCAGGGCATCTTCCTGCCACTGAACGATTTGATCGATAAATACGGGGTGGAGACAAAACAGCTATTCGACAAGTACCCGGAAGTCAAGCAAGCTATTACGGCGCCGGATGGCAGCATATACGCGCTCAGCGGCATTGACCGCAACCCGCATACGATGGCGCCGCAGAAAATGTGGATTTACGAGCCCTGGTTGAAAAAGCTGAATCTGGCCATGCCGACGACAACCGACGAATTCGAATCGGTACTGAAAGCGTTCAAGACCATGGATCCTAACGGCAACGGCAAGAAGGACGAAATTCCGATGTCCGGCGGCGTACAGGACAGTTTGACTGGCATAGACAGCTTCCTGATGAACTCGTTTGTTTTGCATAAATTGACATCAAACCAGCTGTTATTCGACGATAACGGCAAAATTAATGCCGACTACGTCCAGGACGGCTATCAGGAAGGGCTGGCCAATCTGCACAAGCTATACGCAGAGGGTTTGATTGACGATGAATCGTTCACCCAGAACAACAGCCAGCTCAAAGCCCAGGTTGAGAACGGTGATCCGAAGATTGGCGTAGTCGCCTCATCATCGTTCGCGCAGTTTACTGACGTAAGCAAGGACCGGTGGAAGGACTTTGTTGCGGTTCCGCCGCTGAAGGGGCCGTCCGGTTTGCAACAGACCCCGTATTTGTATTATAGCAACGCCGGTGGGAACTTCCTGATTACGAGCAGCGCCAAGGATCCTGAGCTTGCCTTCCGGTGGGGGGATGCCTTGTTCAACAGCGATATTTCGCTAAGAGCGAATATCGGCACGGAAGGGGTCGGCTGGAAGAAGCCTGACGAAGGCGCAGCCGGCCTGAATGGCGGCCCGGCTGCCTGGGTTCGCCTAATCGGATTCGGCACGTTGCAGAATAATTCATGGATGCAGACGACGCCGTATCATTTCTCAAAGGAAATGTTCGAGGGGCTTGCCGCCGATACTGTCTCGGTTCCGCGCAAGCTCTATGAAGCAACGGTGAACAATTACGAGCCGTACAAGAGCTCCAAGGAGCAGGAAGTGCCGCCTATCTTCTTCAACGAAGCGCAGGCAGCCGAACTGACCATGCTCCAGAAGACGATTATGGACTATGTGCAGGAGAGCAAGACCCGCTTTATTATCGGCGACCTTTCGCTGGCCAAAGACTGGAACACCTACCTCTCTACGCTGGACGGGATGAATTTAAAGCGATATCTGGAAATCTATAACGAGGCATATACCGCCCAGTACAAAAAGGAGGGCGGAGCCGATTGAAACCGAACATTCTATGGATTTGTACCGATCAGCAGCGTTTTGATACGTTGGGGTGTTACGGAAATGGGATGGTTCAGACGCCGCATATCGACGCTTTGGCGCGGCAGGGGACTCTTTTTGAAAATGCCTATTGCCAATCAACGATTTGCTCCCCCAGCCGCGCCAGCTTTATGACTGGACGTTACCCCAGAACGACGGGCTATATGAAGAATGGACAAAGTATTCCGGAAACGGAGGTTCTTGTGACACGTCTGCTTCAGGAAGCCGGCTACACCTGCGGCTTGTCCGGCAAGCTGCATCTGTCTGCCTGCCACCCTTCCGTCAGCAAGGGAATGGAACCGCGAATCAAGGATGGCTACGACGTCATTAATTGGTCCCATCACCCGCAGGAGGATTGGCCCGTCAATGAATATTCCCAATGGCTGCGGAAGAAAGGAAAGGCCTACGAGACCTGCTCCCTGCCTGAATGCGAGAATGTTGTCTACGGACCGGATGCCGAGGATCATCAAGCGGCTTGGTGCGCGGAGAAAGCCGTCGATTTTATTGAAGCGAATGCGCGGTTCGAGCAGCCCTGGCTATTCTCCGTCAATATCTTTGCTCCGCATCATCCGTTTGATCCGCCGAAAAGCCATATGAAACGGTACTTGGAACGGCTGGACGAGATTCCGCATCCAGATTACGAGGAAGGTGAGCTGAGGTTCAAGCCAAGCGTGCAGACACGGGATCATAACGGCGCTTATGCTAATCCGGACTTGTATCCGTTTTCCCGAATGAGCGTAAGGGATCACAAATATTTGCGTGCCGCTTACTGGGCCATGTGCGATCTCATTGACGAGCAAGTAGGTAAAATGCTGCAGGCGCTTGAACGGACCGGACAGCTGGACAATACGATCGTTATCTTTATGTCTGATCACGGCGAGCTGCTCGGCGATCATGGCATTTACTTGAAAGGGCCTCATTTCTATGATTGCAGCGTTCGCGTGCCGCTTATTGTCTCATATCCGGGTGTCTTTCAGTCTGGCAAGCGAATATCCTCCTTGATGGAGCTGCTGGATCTGGCGCCTACCCTGTTGGAAGCGGCGGGACTACCCGCTGCCCCTCAGATGCAGGGAAAATCTCTTATGCCTCTGCTGACAGGGGATAAGACTAGACATCGGCAAGATGTCTTATGCGAGGTGGACGAAGTGCGGGCTAACGGAGAAGCCAAGGCCAGCGGTACGATGCTTCGTACCGAGACGCATAAACTGATTGTGCACGGCCCGGCGCAGGAAGGCGAGCTCTACGATCTCGACGAGGATCCGCAGGAACGCCGCAATCAGTGGAACGATGCGGCCTCGGCGGGCATAAAGCTGCAACTGATGGAGCGTCTGTGCCGCCGGCTGATGGATACGGCGGATCCCGGGCTGCTCAAGACCGCCCCTTGGTAGGGGCGGCGTACGTTCTCGCGAGACCCGCGTTTACGGAGGAGAGCCGTTCGATACCTATGGAATGAGGAGGGATTTGCGTTGAAGAAACCGAATATTTTATGGATTTGTACCGACCAGCAGCGGCAGGATACACTTGGTGCTTACGGGAACCAATGGGTGAATACACCGCATATTGACCGTCTGGCTGCCGAAGGAGTATTGTTTGAGCAGGCATTCTGCCAGAGCCCGGTATGTACGCCGAGCCGAGCCAGCTTTCTGACAGGCCGTTACCCGAGAACGACAAGATGCCGAGCGAATGGTCAGGACATACCGGCAGACGAGAAGCTTATCTCCAAGCTTCTTTCCGAGGAAGGATACATTTGCGGTCTTGCAGGCAAGCTTCATTTGTCCGCGTGCCACCCCTCTGTCAACAAAGGAACGGAGCGGAGGATCGATGACGGCTTCGATCAATTTTTCTGGTCGCATCATCCTAATGCTGAGTGGCCGACTAACGAATATACGCAGTGGCTGAAAGGAAAAGGAAAAACCTTCTCGCCCCGGCCTTTCGAAAATTCCCCTTACGTAAATTGCGGCCCGGATGCTGAGGATCATCAGACGACTTGGTGCGCGGAGAAAGCCGTCCAGTTTATTGAAACCAATTCAGACTATGAACGGCCATGGTTTTTCCTTGTTAATCTATTCGATCCGCATCATCCGTTTGATCCGCCAAAGGAATACCTTGACAGATACCTGGACCGGCTGGATGAAATTCCTCTTCCAAACTATGAAGAAGGGGAACTTGAAAACAAGCCGGTGTATCAACGAATAGACCGGGATGGCGCATATGGCATGAGGGGGCATCTTGCCGCATCCGACATGAGTGAGCGCGATCACCGCCTGATCCGCGCGGCCTATTGGGCGATGTGCGATTTGATCGACGATCAGGTCGGACGCATGCTAGATTCGCTTGAGCGCAGTGGACAGCTGGACAATACGATTGTCGTCTTTATGTCCGATCATGGCGAGCTGCTCGGCGATCACGGCATGTATTTGAAGGGACCGCATTTCTACGATTGCAGCGTGCGCGTGCCGCTCATTGTCCGTGGACCGGGAATCCATGGCGGGCGGCGTATTGCCTCACTGGTCGAGCTGGCCGATCTGGCACCAACCCTGCTGGAGGCATCGCAAATCCCGACCTACACGGGGATGCAGGGCAAATCACTTTGGCCGATACTATTAAACAAGGGAGAAGATGCGCCCAATCATCGCGAGGATGTGTACTGCGAATCCTACGACGCTAACTTTCCGCACGGCGATCTGCGAGCGTGGGCGACAATGGTCCGAACAGATAGCCATAAGCTGGTTTTGTACCATAATGACAACTCAGGCGAGCTTTACGATCTGCTGGCCGATCCGAAAGAGAACCGAAATGCCTGGAATGACCACGCATACACCTCAGTGAAGTTTGAGCTGATGCAGCGACTCTGCAACCGAATGGCTCTGACCGTTGATCCGCTCCCTGCACGTAAAGCAGCATGGTAGGAAATTCAGAGCGATATTACCGTCTGTCTCGGCATCATCTGTAATAGAACTGGGTATATACCTATCGACGGTGTTACCTGTATGGCGAAGAACCAACCGTAACGGCGTCAGTGTTCGATGATGAATCGCAATTGTCGGCTTGTGCGGTAGAAGCGGTCAGATCGACAGCGGCGCTGCAACTGATCTGAGGACGCAAATTCTGATTAAGCTACAATCGGGGAATTTAGTTCAGTTGCACTTTGATATGCTCCCTTCCTTACTTATCTTGTCTCTCGATGAAGCGTCATCTTTTTATGAGAAGGACAATATTTGCTAAGCTCCAGGCGGCTCGGATTATTTTTCTTGTTTTTCATTGTCGTGTAATTACGGGCACCGCACTCCGTACATGCTAAAGTAATGATCACTCGCATGATGATTATCACCTTCCTTTATCACCATGTTATGTATGAGTTCAACCACGTGATCAGCACGAAATAAAGAATATACCGGAATTCATCATCTTTTATTTAGGACATGAAAAAGCATCCACTACTCAAATTTATGTCCAGCTGCGCGGGGAACGTAGAAGAGGGTTGTATCGTCGCTTTTTTAGCAAATGGTAAAGTAACGTCAATCTGAAAATTAAGGCTAATGATTGGAACGCTAGCATCTGCCGATTGTAATCATCTTCTTGTTCCTCCAAAAGCAATTATTAGCGGCATGGTCGGCGCGGTGAAGGGTTAGCGCATACAAAGAAACTGCCTGTTGTCATTAGAATACTGACGATAGGCAGTTCTTGTATTTAAACGACTAATCCAGCTGAATCCCAAAGTGCTGGCGTAACGCTTCCTTGTATGCTTCGTCCGATTGGGGCGTGAACACGTTGACCCCATCTTGGGCAAACAGGCGGAATTCCTTTCCGGCCACCGTGTTCCGGCCCTCACGGGTGCGGATGGCAACCATCTCTGCCTTCGTAAAGATCGAGTCCGGCGCATGTTCGCACCAATAGCTGGCCATGATATAATCCTTCGGCAGCTGCGGCTCCTCCGTGAAAGAATAGAGCCGGCACCATTCTCCATGCTTCAGTTCGCACAGCATCCAGCCGTAGTAAGGGTCCTTGTCCAATCGGTAAGTTTCATCGCCCTGCCGGTGCGGAAGCCCCTCGACCATGGCGACTGGCCGACGGGGAACGATGCCGCCGACGCCAACGTCACATAAATAGGTTTGGTCCCCAGCTTCAACCTTCAACACTTGATGGCGGCGTTTCGGAGGAGGGGACGGCTCGTCGCGCCAAAAGCGGGCGAACAGATCGGTTACAGGGTATCCCAGCTCGCGCAGCAGCCATCCGAACAGCGCGTTCAACTCGAAGCAATAACCTCCGCGCCGTCTGACGACAATTTTATCGAATAGGTGATCGATCTCAAGCGAGATCGGCATGCCGCGCACAATGTCCAAATTCTCATAAGGCACGGCGTGAAGATGACAGTCCTGCAGATCTGCGAGCGATTGAGCGCTTCTGTCTAGCGGTCCGTCATAGCCGATTCGATCTAAATAGAGCTGAACCTTGCTTTTCACGTCCATATTTCCGTTCTCCTCCCTTAAGACTAGTTTAGATCTAGTTTAACTCAAGCTTGTGAGGGGTGACAGTGAAATGAAAGAACGTTCTCTTGAATTTTTTAAATATCATGCGGAGAGACTGCAGATTAATATTTAAAAAATCGTATAGTCAGCTTTGCGCTAACTGGGAACATTAGTTCAACCATCAGGGAGTAGTATGTCGCAACGGCAGCTGCTCCTTTTTTTAGTAAGGGCAGTTTAGCGCAACAACAGAGTATGGAAATAAAGGGAAATTGAGGAGGGTTTAGAATACTAAATATGACCAAACAAATTGAATGAAGGTGCTCTCAATGAACTCCCTTATTGAAGAATCAGTTATAAAACTCGCAGAGAAATTTCAGTTACCAGAACGTATCGTGAACATTGAAGATCTACCCTGGGTTCCGTTTACTGATAATCACTCATGTTATTTCAAACCTTTACGTTTTGATCTAAACACCGGAACATGGATTTACTTATTTAAGATTAAGAGTAATCAGATTTTGGGAAGACATAGACACACTGGAGGATCGGTAATTGGCTATAATATTCAGGGCAAATGGAGATATGAAGGGCGCGAATGGGTTGCTGTTCCAGGAACCTTTATATTTGAGCCTCCAGGCGACATTCATACCCTTATTACACAAGACGAAGAAGTAGTAACTCTTTTTATATTGAGCGGCTCTCTTCAGTATTTTGATGAGAACGGTCAAATTATTGGGCAAGACGACATTTATACTGTCCTGAATAAATATAAAGTTTATTGCGATCTACATGGGATTGAAACTAGAGATGACCTTATTTATTAAAAATAGGTACACATAGGATCCGTTGTACTAAGGAGAACTTGATAGTTCAATAACACACGATAGTAGCTAGACATTGGACTATTTTAAAAGTATTTTTATAACAAGCTTCGAACTCGCTAGGAGGAATAATCGAATTATGACCGATAAGAAGAACCATTTGGTGATTTCAGATGATGAGCTAGATAAGAGTATCATTGAACAATTTAAACAAGGTGTTAGCGGTTACGACCCGGAAGCTGTAGAGCGATTACTGCAACTGCATCCGTTGCTGGCCGTAAAAATCGACGAACCTTGGTTTGCTTTTGATGCGCCTGCGATTGTAAGTGCCGCAAATAGGGGAGACCGAAAGATGGTTGACGTATTGCTGGAGTATGGGGCGAATATCAACGCCAAGAGCAGCTGGTGGGCGGGAGGCTTCGGCGTTCTGCATCATGATCATTACGACTTATCCCGTTATCTTATCGATAAGGGAGCCATAGTGGATCCGCATGCTGCGGCTGCACTGGGAAAGCTGGATGCTCTTCGGAAAATGGTGGAAGAGGAGCCGGACATCGTCAATCTGCGTGGGCCGGATGGGCAGGTTCCTTTGCATTATGCCGGTTCGCCAGAGATCATCGATTTCCTGCTGAGTCACGGTGCCGATATTGATAGGCGAGATTTAGACCACAACGGTACTCCTGCTCAATATGCTGTGAACAACCTGGAGCGGTGCAGGCATCTCGTGCAACGTGGTGCGCAAACGGATATTTTTATGGCTTGTAAGCTAGGAGACATCAACCTTGTCCGCCGTATGTTGAAGGAAGATCCGAACTTGTTACAGGTACAGGTAGGGAAAGGCGACTTCACCGCTCCAGGAGGTCATATTTATGAATACAATATTGGCGGAGCTATGAGACCGCTCTTTTTCGCGGAGCGGCTAGGTCATGAAGAAATCACAGAACTTATGTTGTCCTATAGTTCAGTTGAGCAGAGATTGCTGCTTGCCTGTATGCGGGCAGATCGAAGAGCCGTCGACAGCCTATTAATGGAATATCCGGGTATTGTCCAATCTCTTCAGCCGGAAGAGCAGGGCTTCATTGCGGATGCGGCATGGAATAATCAAACGGATGCCGTTCAACTCATGCTCGAAGTTGGTTTTCATGTCGATGCTCGCCGAAGTGAACGTTCTGCGACCGCCCTTCATCATGCCGCGGGACAAGGTAATGATAAGATCGTCCAGCTGCTCATAGACCATGGTGCCTCTGTGGATGTCCTAAATGAATTCGGGGGAACTCCATTAAACAGTTGTATCTGGGGATCGCTTCATATTCTAAATCCTGACGGGAATTATGCCGAGGTTGCGGAAAACCTCGTCCAAGCAGGGGCTAAACTTCCGAATCAAGCAGCAGGCAGCGAGCATGTGAAACAGGTTCTTTTTCGGCATGGAGCATCGTATTAAAGCAAAGTAAAACATATAGAATTGAAAAACAACCTTAGCTCAGCGGTTCGCCGGACTAAGGTTGTTTTGATTTATTGAAGATCTGCCTTGCATGCCCTGCATGATTTGAAATCGAATAGCTTTTCAATATGTAATTCCTGTTAACTCTCTTTTTCCGCAGATTTCAACAATGCCATCTTGTTTGCCAGCATCCGTGCCAGATGTGTTTGAACTTGCTCCAATTCATCTTTTTTTCTTTCGATCTCCTGCATCTTTTGACTAAGAAGCTCAATTGTCTTTGAAAGGGGCAGATCATTTACCTCATAAGCTTGGATCACTTCTTTGAGTTCCGCTTGGTAAAGCGGTGCTATCTGTCTGCGGCAGCTGGCCAAAGCGATAGGCTGCCTTTTCCACTCTAACGGTCAGGTTACTGGGAGATTACAACGGATTTCCGGGTTGAGTGTGATCGATATGTTCGTAAAAAACTGCTGATTATGACAAGAGTTGTCACTATTAAAGATTACACTAGCAGGGAGAGATCAATCCTAAAGGTTGAAGGAGCTGTATAACCATGGAAGTGCAACTGACCCCGTTTATTATGTTGGACGGCGTCGCCCGTGAGGCGATCGCCTTTTACGAACAAGCACTGGACGCGAAGGTGGTATTTAAGCAGACTTTCGGTGAAGCGCCCGGAGAAGCCGGACAAGCGGTGTCGGAGCAGGCGAGGGACCGATTGGCCCATTCCGTCCTGAAGATCGGAGGAACGGATCTATTCGTCGCCGATACGAATCCGGAGGTCCGGTTCGCGCAGGGCAAGCAGGTGAATATCTGCGTCACCGTCGTCGATAAGGAGCAGGCCCGGAAGTATTATGAGGCGCTGAAGGAGGGCGGGCAGGTGGTTCTCCCTCTGCAAGAGATCCACTTCAGCCCAGCGTACGGCATGGTGACCGACAAATTCGGCGTCACCTTCCAGATTTTCACGAAGAGAGCGTAATGATGGGGGCGCTTTGGTTACGGTAACGAAGGAGCGTTAGTTCATAAAAACAAAATGGCAGCTCATTCGGTTTGATCAGTTGCCATTTTTACCTCTTACTATGAAGTTTAAGGAAATAGATGCACAAAATCAACGGGTTGAACAAATCACTACCTCGCATCTTGTAATAGGGATCGATATGGCGAAATGGCGAAAGAGATACATGTCGCACAAGCTACAAATTTCCGCGGAATAGTGGTTTCGAAACGCCATCTCTCATTCACCAATAGTATTGAAGGGTTTGAAAAACTGAGCCGCTGGATGAGTGAATTACAGCAGAAACATCGATTGAATAGGCTCATTATCGGCATGTTGAAGAGGATTTCAAATTTTTGATATGAGCGGTGAAATTATTAAATTTAACGAACTTGAAGCACGGTTTACTCCATGGGGGAAAAGTTCCAAGCCAGGTGGGTTTATACGATGGATACAAGAAGGTACTTATATTGAGATAGTCAGCTCTGAAATATCAAAAAAGAAGATGATTAAGATAGCCGAATCGATGAAATGATTATTAAAACTAAACTAACGGGATACTATAGCTCAACAACACGACAGCAGCCGCGGCATATAAAGTTCGGCTGCTTTTTGCTGAACTCCCTTGGTAAAATGATATTGAAAAATAAAAATCAATATCGGAAATACCTGTCTGGATAATCACATTAAAAGGACTGCTTCCAGACGACTACATACCAGACACCAGACCAGGAAAACAACCTTTAGACATTAGTAGTACCGTAATTGATGCGATGACAGGCAAGGTTTTATTTGGATTCGGAAAAGGGAAATAACTAACGAATAAAGGTTAAAGATACGCGGCTAGCCCCATTAAAAAAAACCTCTTATACATAACCATATTTCCTTGAAGGAGGATATCTATTTTGGATGCGCAGTTTCTAGATTTATTAGCCCAGAAATATGATACGGAAGAAAAAGTTGTAACAGAAATCATCAACCTTGAAGCGATCTCCAATCTTCCCAAGGGAACTGAGCATTTTGTCAGTGATTTGCATGGGGAGTTCCAAGCTTTTCAGCATGTACTAAGAAACGGTTCAGGCACCGTAAAAGAGAAAATCAAAGCCTTGTTCCGTGAGGATTGGACGGATCATGAAATCAATGATTTTACGGCGTTAGTCTATTATCCGGAAGAAAAAATACAGCTGGTTAAAGGAGACCTGTGCAATAAACAAGCCTTAAACCGATGGTATAGAAAAACGATTGAACAAATGCTTAAGCTCATTTCATTCGCCTCATCCAAATATACGCGGGCCAAATTGCGCAAGGCTCTGCCGGAGCAGTTCGTATATATTGTAGAAGAGCTTCTATACAAGACGGATTTGACCAACAATAAAGACCCTTATTATGAGGAAATATACCGGCAAATTATTTCCTTGGGCCAGGCGGACAAGCTTATTATTGGCCTTGCTTATACGATCCAGCGCCTGGTGGTTGACCATCTTCATGTGGTCGGGGATATCTATGATCGCGGGCCGGACCCCGATAAAATCATGGACACGCTGATCGACTACCATTCCGTAGACATTCAGTGGGGGAACCATGATGTCCTGTGGATTGGCGCCTATGCGGGTTCCTTGGTCTGCCTTGCGAATATTATCCGGATCTGCGCCAGATACGACAATCTGGACATCATCGAAGACGTATACGGAATCAATCTTCGTCCACTGCTCAATTTGGCGGAGAAATACTATAATGACAATCCGGCTTTTAGACCAAAGCTGCAGACCGACCATAACGGCTCGGAGCAGGAAATCCTGCAGATCACCAAAATTCATCAAGCCATTGCCATGATTCAGTTTAAGCTTGAAATCCCGATTATCAAGAGACGCCCATACTTTAATATGTCTAACAGGCTTTTGCTTGAGCAGATCGATTACGACAAGAATGAAATCAAGATCGGCGGAAAAACTTACCCGCTGGAAAACACCTGTTTTGCAACCGTAAATCCGCAGCAGCCTGAACAATTGCTGGAGGAAGAACAACAGGTAATGGAAAAGCTGCTGTTATCCGTTCAGCATTCCGAAAAGCTGGCCAGACATATGAGTTTTCTTATGAAAAAGGGTAGCCTTTATTTAATATATAACGGGAATTTGTTATTTCACGGCTGCATTCCTTTGGATGAAGAAGGAAACATGGAAGAAATGCAGATTGAAGACAAGAAGTATTCGGGCCGTCAGTTGCTCGATGTTTTTGAATATTATTTACGTTACGCCTTTGCGCACCCGGAAGATACGGATGATCTGGCTACGGATATGGTATGGTACATCTGGACAGGGGAATGTTCGTCGCTCTTTGGAAAGAAAGAAATGACCACCTTTGAACGGTACTTTATCCAAGATAAAGAAACCTATAAGGAGAGAAAGAACCCCTATTACCATCTGCGTGAAGTTGAGGAGATATGCCGGAAAATCCTGCTGGAGTTTGTTATGAATCCGGATCATGGTCATATCATTAACGGCCACACGCCTGTTAAAGAAATTCGTGGAGAGAACCCCGTTAAAGCAAACGGGAAAATGGTTGTCATTGACGGCGGTTTTTCCAAAGCCTATCAATCCACAACGGGCATCGCCGGATATACCTTGTTGTATAATTCCTTTGGCATGCAGCTCGTTGCCCATCAGAAATTTATTTCAAAAGAAGATGTGTTATGTAACGGAACGGACGTATTGTCTGTAAAAAGGCTGGTGGACAAAGAACTGGAGCGGAAGCTGGTGAGGGAAACCAATGTCGGGGAGAAGCTGCTGCAGAAAATCTCAAATTTGAAGAATCTCCTAGAATATCGCTATATGAAATGATACAACTGCTAAATGAAACAACTGATACAGCCGTGTTCGCTCCCTCGAGGAACTTTTGGAAGCTGATCAACGTGACGGTACCCGAAATTATGAACCGTGCCATGATTACCGGCTCAATTGAAATCGCCCGCCATCCGGGCGTCGTCACCGTGACCTTCCAAGCGCCGAGGCATTACCTGTGACAGGCGAAGCTAGCTGAGATTGTGGAGGAACAATACGGAGAGTAAAGCGATTGCTCGTTCCGTCATCGAGGCGGCACCTAAGCTGTTGAACGATTTGAATATGACATAATGTTGAAGAACAGTGCCAGATGCCGTCTAAATGAGGCATCTGGTTTATTGTCGTTGGAGAATAAGTTGAAAGGAGTATTTTATAAAAGCCCTTTAAAATGGAAATGATTAGATGGTCCAATATTTCTTCACGAACCGGACGAAAAAGTACGTTTGCTGAATTCTAACCTATTTCTTCCGGAGGAACCATTCATGTCTACCACAAATGAACAACTCAGAGAGCGCGCGCACGAGCTGGCGCTTCAGCAACAGATCAAGTCCGCGGCCGGCCGGTCAGGTTATATAAAAAGACAAGTCGAAACCGACATCGCTAGAATCCGAGCTTTCGTCGCTTTGCTGCAGGATGCGCCAGTCGGCTGCGGTCAGCAAGCCGAAGAATGGCTGCTAGACAATGCGGAGTTCATCGAGGAACAAGTGCTGAACCTGAAGATGCATTTGTCCGAGTCAGTGCTTATCCATCTGCCCCGACTGCGTGGAGAAGAACGATTGCGTATCCACGCGCTTTGTTTGGCATATCTGGAACAAGTGGAAGGCATCCTGGACGAGAGGACGCTGCTGGCTTTCCTTGGCGCTTATCAGGAAATATCCGTACTGACGCTGGCCGAGACCCGGTTGATTCCGATCATGCTCAAAGTCTCTCTTATCGGGAAGATCGCTGAAACCATGGCATTGGTCCGGGACAGGCGGGAAGTATGCAGTCAGGTTGAGCAGCTGTTAAAGCAGATAGAACCGGCCAGACTAAGCACCGAAACGATCGGTACGGCATTGGAGCAAGCAGGTCAGATCCCGCCGTTGTCCGGTCCATGGGCCGCGCATCTCATAAGCCATCTGCGGGAATGGTCGGGCGATTCGGCTGCCGTACGCGAATGGCTCGTTTGTACGTACGAGAACGGCTCGGACGATCTTGATCGAATCGTCACGTACGAAGCCAGGCTCCAAGTCTCTTATCAGATAAAAGCGGGCAACCTCATTACGAGCCTGCGCAGCAACGAACGAAGGAACTGGGAGGAACTGTTCGAGGCGATTAGTCTGCTCGATCGCACCATGCGCGAGGATGTGACGGGTCTTTACCCTCGCCTGGATACATCAAGCAGGAATGGAATCTTAAATCGGATCGAGGAAGTGGCAAGACGACTTCGGGTACCGGAAAGTCTCGTCGCTTCGCAATCGCTCGCGCTTGCAAAGCATGCCTATGAACGCGGCTCCGTGATTCCGGTACATATAGAGAACAAAGCTACGGAACAAGAGCATGCGCAGGAAGAGTTAACGCGCCAAGCTTTTGCTGCCTATTACGTCTTTGAGCCGGCAGGTATAAAAAGCCTGGTTCAAGCGTTGAATAAGTGCAGCAAGCCGCGAACGATGCCGCTCAAAGGCTTAGTCAAAAGCGCGCCCATGAACTATTTCTCTTCTCTGCTGGCCCTGTTCATGCTGCTGCTGGTTGTCGTGGCGGCTTGGGTCGTCGATTGGAATACCATAACGACCGCCGGCATTGCGGCGGTATTCCTTGCTCTTCTGTTCCCGGTAAGCGAGTGGGTGATGACTGGCCTAAACTTTGGGATTGAGCGAATCTGCCGGGCCAAACCGCTGCTCCGGTTCGACTATTCGAGCGGGATTGCGGCGGAAGCTGCGACAATGGTCGTCATACCGGCTATATGGTCAACGGTCCAAGAAGTGGAGGAGCTTGCCGATCGGCTCGAGGTCCATTACTTAGGCAATCGGGACCCGAATATTCATTACGCGTTGCTCGGCGATTTCACCGATGCGAAAGAAGAAAACCTTCCTTCGGACGAGATTCTTGTCGCCGCGGTCAAAGCCCGCATCGACCGCTTGAACCGTATGTACGGGGACAGCGGCACAACCTTCCATTACTACCAACGAGCCAGACATTGGAATCCCGGCGAAGGCACGTTCATGGGCTGGGAGCGAAAACGGGGAAAGCTGGTCGAGTTCGTGAACTTGTTACGCGGCAGCGAAGATACCAGCTATGCGGTAACGCACGGCGACCGTAAGGTCCTGCCCGGTATTCGCTATATCATTACTTTGGATGCCGACACTCAGCTTCCGATCGGAAGCGCGCAGCGGCTGATCGGTACGCTGCATTTCCCTTACAACCGACCTCGCTTAAACAAGGCGGGCACAAGGGTAGTGGAAGGGTATGGCGTCCTGCAGCCCCGTATCGGCACCAGCCACGATTCGGCCATGCGTTCTCGGCTTGCTCATTTCTGGTCCGATCCGGGCATCGATCCTTATGCCTTTACGGTCTCCGATCCGTTCCAGGACGCGTTTGGTACCGGCATCTTTACGGGTAAAGGAATTTTTGACGTCAACGTATTCGCTCAATTGCTTGGCGAGCGCATTCCGGACAATACCGTGCTTAGCCATGATTTGCTTGAAGGCGGATTTCTGCGGGCGGCGCTCGTGTCCGACATTGAGTTAATCGAAGAGCACCCGTCCACTTTTCTATCTTTTCAAAAACGGATGCATCGATGGGTTCGAGGAGACTGGCAGCTCCTGTGCTGGCTCCGCACCAAGCTTTGCGACCGGCGCGGAGAGCTGCAACCGATCGATCTGTCTCTGCTCACGCGGTGGCAGATTATCGACAACCTGCGGCGCAGCTTGCTGCCTATCGCGATGCTCGTGCTGTTTGGGTTGGCCGTGACCGTTTTGCCCGGCTATCCGGCACGCTGGCTTGCGTTCTTGTTCCTCACTCTGCTGCTGCCCTTAATCAGGCAGCTAGCCATCATGAATTCGGCAGGTACGCATTCAAAGCATGTGCTGTCGACACTGGTAATGGCCGGCATCGGATTCTGGACGCTTCCGTTTCAGACGGCCGTGTTGTTGGACGCCATCGTCAAGACGCTATACCGCATGGCCGTCAGCAAGCGCGGGATGCTGGAATGGACCAGCTTCTCGCAGACGGAACGAAGCCAAGCCGAGGCACGGCGCCGCATGATTCTTGGCGGCAGGGGGGGCTACTTGTTAATCTTGCTATTCGCGGCCGCGGTTGTCCTGCAGCCTAGCATCCCGCTTCTGTTGTTCGGACTGGCCCTTTGCCTCTTCTGGGCGCTTGCTCCGGTTGCCGTGCGCTGGCTTGATCAACCCGTTCTCAAAGCGGAGCGGCCGCTTGAAGCCGCTGACGCGGAGCAGTTGCGCACCTTGGCGAAAGAAATTTGGCAGTTCTACGAGGACTATGCGGGGAAAGAGGATCACTATCTTCCGCCTGACAACGTGCAAATCGAGCCCCCGAACGGCGTTGCTCACCGAACGTCGCCAACCAATATCGGGTTTCTGCTGACGGCGGCCCTAGCCGCGAGAGAGTTGGAATTCATCACAACGCCGATGCTGGTGGAACGGCTCGAGCGAACGGTCGGCGTGATCGAACGGATGGAGAAGTGGAACGGCCATTTGTACAATTGGTACGACACTTCAACGCTGGAGCTGCTTCGTCCGTCTTATGTCTCGACGGTGGATTCCGGCAACTTCGTGGCCAGTCTGATGACGGTCAAGCAAGGTCTGATTCGCTGGCTTCAGACGGACGGATGGGGCAAAGGTTCCCGGCGGCGCGGGCAAGCTCCATTAGCGGCCGTTGGCACGGAGTTTGCCATCGAACTGGATCGCATTCATCCGGAGGAAATGTACGAAGCGCGACGAGAATCCAATGTGAAGCAAGATGAGCCGATGCATGCAACGACCGGTTGGATTGGTCAGGGTTATGAGCTTGTCGACCGCTTGGAACGGCTGATCGTCTCAACCGATTTCCGACAGCTCTATGACAACAAGGCAAAGCTGTTTGTGCTCGGCTACCATGCCGATTCGGGTCAACGGGAAACGATACTCTACGACTTGCTCGCATCGGAAGCAAGGCAAACAAGCTTCGTTGCCATTGCGCTCGGTCAAATTTCGGTCTCCCATTGGATGGCGCTTGGCCGCACGGCCAAGCAGCAAGGCGGGCACGCGACCTTGATCTCTTGGTCCGGCACGATGTTTGAATACATGATGCCTTGGCTGATTATGCGAACCTATCCGGGCACGGTCTGGGACAGTACCTACCGCGGGGTCGTGCGGCGTCAGATCGCATACGCCACGGGACGCAACGTGCCTTTTGGCATCTCGGAATCAGGCTATTATGCGTACGACTATCAGCTGAATTACCAATATCGCGCCTTTGGCGTGCCAGGGCTGGGGTATAAGCGCGGGCTTGAGGAAGACACGGTCATCGCGCCTTATGCCACGATCATGGCGCTTCCGTTCGCGCTGCGCGAAGGCCTTCAAAATTTGGAGCGTTTGGATCAGCTCGGAGGGCGAGGACAATACGGCTATTACGAGGCGGTCGATTTCACCGCTCAGCGTATGCCGCAGGGAGAAACCTACAAGATTATCCGCAGTTTCATGGCGCATCACCAAGGCATGAGCCTGCTTACGCTGGCCAACATGCTGGTGCCGTCGTGCATGATCAACTATTTTCATTCGGATAAACGCGTTCAGGCCGCCGAGCTGCTGCTGATCGAGCGGATTCCGCAGAAGGCGGCGCTTCTCAATCGGGAGCTGCCCGGCAGGTCGCGAAGCGGTGGCGAAACCAAGTTGCCGCAGAACGAACCGCTGCGCGAATTCGCGGAGGTGCCCGCGCCTTTGCCTGAGGCGAACGTGCATGGGAACGGTTCGTTAACGACGGTCCTGACGGAAACCGGCAGCGGCTTCATCCGATATAACGGACTGGATTTGACCCGCTGGCGGGAAGATCCGGTGATGGATCCTTGGGGCAGCTTCATCTATATTCGGGACGTGGAGAAAAGTGTCTGCTGGTCCCCGACCTATTTGCCATGCCGCAAGCAGGCGGATCGGGCGAGCGTTCAGTTTCGCAAGGAACGGACAACGTTTCTCCGCGAGGATGACGGGCTGCAGACGAAGCTCGAGGTGACCGTATCGACCGAGCATAATGCGGAGCTGCGCCGGTTGACGTTGACCAACGCGACGCAGGAGGCCCGAATTGTCGAAATAACGACGTACATGGAATTAGCCATGGCCGCGCACAACGCGGACAAGGCTCATCCCTCCTTTACCAAGCTTTTCGTTCAAACGGAGTTTGCTTCGGAGGAGCAGTGCCTGCTAGCCCGCAAACGCCCTCGCAATGATGACGAGAAAGCTCTATGGGCTTTTCACACGCTGCGAGTTGACGAGGATCAAGGAGCAGCAGAATTCGAGACGGACCGCGCAGCCTTTATCGGCAGAGGGCATACGCTTGCCAATCCGCGCGGACTGGCAGCCCGGCTAGGCGGCACCTTCGGTGCCGTTGCCGATCCGGCTTTTATCATGCGTAAGCGAGTGCATGTTGAACCTGGCAAGCAGATCAGCCTGACAGCCGTAACCGGAGCAGCCGAGAGCAAAAAACAGGCGCTTGAAATCGTTTCGCAGCTGTCGTCCGCCTCGCAGGCAGAACGTACCTTCCAAATGGCATGGACGCGAAGCCAAATCGATCTGCAGCATTTACGCATCGGCGAACAGGAGGCGTCCGCTTACCAGCTGCTGGCCGGTCGGGTCCTGTTCGCATCTCCGCTTCGTCCAGAGCAGGAGGCAAGCATCTCCGCGAATACGAAAGGGCAGCCTGGCTTGTGGGCGCATGGCGTCTCCGGCGACAGGCCGATCATATTGGTGAGCGTGGCCGAAACGTCGAGCCTGCCGTTCATGAATAAACTCCTGGTCGGTTATGAATATTTGCGCCGGAAGGGGTTGAGCTTCGATCTCGTAATTTGGAACGAGTCCTCCGGCGGTTATCAGCAGGAGCTTCGCGATTCGCTGCAGCGGATGATCGAGCAGCACGTCCATAACCTTAACAATGGCGCCGGCGTTCATATCGTCGCGGCAACCGAGCAATCCCAAGAGGACAAGAATCTGTTGTTCGCCGCGGCGCGGCTGCTGCTGCATGCGGAAGGACCAAGTCTGAGAGCCCAGCTCCTGCCTCGCGAGTCGGGAAGCACCGGGCAGTTACCCGAGCTGGTGCCGACTTCGCCGCAGAACCTTTATTCCGACAAGCCATCGCGGGACGAAGGCGCGGGTCTGTTCTTTAACGGATACGGAGGCTTCTCGACGGGTGGTGACGAGTACCGGATCGTGCTTCGCAACGGACAGCATCTGCCCGCTCCTTGGATCAACGTAATTGCAAACCAGAATTTCGGCTTCCTGGCTTCGGAGCTGTACACCGGGCAGACCTGGTGGAGCAACAGCCGTGAATGCAAGCTAACGCCATGGTCCAACGATCCCGCCCTGGATCCGCCTGGCGAAGCTGTTTATATACGGGATGAATCGAGCGGTGAATATTGGGGGATGACGCCATCCCGGAAAGCGGAATCCAAGACGGTGCATACCGTGTCGCATGGACAAGGCTACTCGCGCTACGAGCATGAGCGTCATGGTCTATCGCATGAGATGACGGTATTTGTCCCTCTGGACGATCCCGTCAAGATCATCCGGCTGCGCTTGACGAATGAAACGAGCGACGTACGGAAGCTGTCCGTGACGTACTACGCCGAGTGGGTGATTGGCGTGAATCGCGAAGAGAACGCCTCCCATATCGTTACGGAATGGGATTCAGAACATCAGATGCTGCTTGCTCGAAACACCTATCAGGACACGTTCCGTAAAGCGACGCCATTCCTTGCCATGCATCCGCGAACATTAGAGTCCGGCCCGTCCTGGACGGGAAGCCGGCTGTCATTCATCGGACGGGAAGGTGACTTGGAAGATCCAGCCGCAATGCGCAAAGTGCGTCTTTCGGAAGAGACGGGACCGGTCCATGATGCCTGCGGAGCGATTCAGGGCATCGTATCGCTCGAACCCGGCGAGGATGGCGTCGTCTATATCCTGCTCGGCTGCGGCGATTCCCGAGATGCCGCGACCCAGCTGGCCCGAAAGTACAGCGAAGCGGACGCCTGCGAAAAGGCTTATCGGGATGCGCGCGCCTTCTGGAAAGACATAAACGGCACGATCCAGGTTGCTACGCCTTCGGCCGAAATGGATATTATGCTGAACAACTGGCTGCTCTATCAGTCGTTGTCCTGTCGGATGTGGGCACGCACGGCATTTTATCAATCGGGAGGCGCCTTCGGATTCCGGGATCAGCTTCAGGATTCGTTGTCCATGCTGCATGTCCGGCCGGAAATGACAAGGGCGCAGATCATTCGCCATGCTTCGCACCAGTACCGCGAAGGGGACGTCCAGCATTGGTGGCACGAGGAGACGCACCGCGGTATCCGCACGAGATTTTCGGACGATCTGCTCTGGCTGCCATATGCCGTTATCCGTTATTTGGAGCAAACGGAGGATGAGAGCTTATTAACGGAAACGGCTCCTTTCCTGCAGAGTGAGCTTCTGAAGGAAGACGAGCACGAACGTTACGAAGAGACGGTTCTGTCGGAGGAGAACGGGACGATACTCGAACACTGCTTCCGCGCGATTGATCGGGCGCTTCGCTTCGGCGAACACGGATTGCCGCTCATGGGAATCGGTGATTGGAACGACGGTATGAGCAATATCGGTCCGCAAGGGCGCGGCGAGAGCGTGTGGCTGGGCTGGTTCCTTGGCGAAGTTCTGAGCGGCATTGCCGAAATCTGCGAGCGGTATGGCAAGCGAAGTCGCGCGGAGCGTTACCTGAGCGCGAGAAGCAAGCTGGAGAATGACATGCAGGAAGCTTGGGACGGAAATTGGTACCGACGCGCGTTCACCGACTCCGGAGAATGGCTCGGATCCGTCCGCAATGCGGAATGCCGCATTGACGCTATTGCCCAATCCTGGTCGGTCATATCCGGTATGGCGCCGAAGGAACGCGCGCAGCAGGCGATGCACTCCTTCGACAGGGAGCTGGTCGATAGACATCTTGCCGTCGCGCATATTTTGACGCCTCCATTTGACAAGACAAAGCCTAGCCCGGGCTATATCCAAGCCTATCCGCCAGGCATTCGAGAGAATGGAGGACAATATACGCATGGTGTCATCTGGAGCATTGTAGCGTGGAGCATACTCGGGGATGGGGACAAGGCTTTCGAGTTATTCCATATGTTCAACCCGATCACGCACACAAAGTCCTCATTTGACGCCCGCACTTATGTCGGGGAACCTTACGCCATGGCGGCTGACGTCTATACGGAACATCCGCATCGCGGACATGCGGGTTGGACGTGGTACACCGGCGCTGCTGGCTGGATGTACCAAGCGGGAATCGAGTGGATATTAGGGCTAAAGAAAAGGGGACAAAAGCTTCTGATCCAACCTTGCATCCCCGCGGAATGGCCGGAATTTACCGTTACGTATACGTACAAGAGCACGGCCTATCGAATCATCGTCCGCAATCCGTCGCGCAAATCCGGCGGCTGCACGGCATTAAGGATCGATGGTAAAGAGACCGAGCTCAGCATGAATCTAATGGGCGAAAGTCCGTTTATCACGCTGGAGGACGACCTATTGGAGCATGTGGTCGAACTGACTTTATAGCTCGTTTGCAGGGATCGTGTAGATACCTGCATTCACATCGTTTGATGTACCGAAAAGGCCGCATACATGCGGCCTTTTCAAGTTCTTGTCTCTTTGCGGGAGAGGGGGTCGTGCCGGTATGAACAAAATCGAAATTCAAGATCCGAAGGTAGCCAGTAAGATCATCGCCGCGAACGCGGAAAACGACAAGCGCAAAGCGGAGCTCGGCTTTCTAGGCAAATTCTTTGGTTCAGGCGAGAACGTACGCCTGTATATCGTCGGTACGATTACGCTCGGTGTGCTTCTCATCGCTCTGGTCTATACTCTGATCCCCGACCAATAGACTTTCATATACTGTCTAATTAATGAAAGAGAGTGTGAGTATGATCCGTAAATATACGACTGGACCTCTGAATAATTTAACGGAGAAAGATAAGATTGTATCCAAAGATATTGTTGTAAACTCGTTAAATCAGAATCAACATGAGAAGGCTAGAGTGACAATCAAAGTGTATTCATTAAACGGTAAGAAGAAATTAATACACAATGTTTCGTTTATTGTGAAACCGCACGCATCCACATATAATAGTTTTTTTGTAGGAAATGCTAAGCAGTATGAAGTTCAATTTATTACCAATCAATCAAAAGTTCAATTTGCATCGTTTGGGATTAGTCCGAAAGATCATTTTGTTGCAGCACATCGAGTAATCAACAGTGAATTAACTAGAATTTTATGAGGATGGATAGACAAGAAAAGCTTGATAATACCAAATGCACAAAGTTCCGGATCCCGACTTACGTAAACGGAAACGAGACAGGGTTATAAATCGAAACTTGCGCAGGTTCCAGAGTCTACAACAATTTCAAATACTACATATACAAATTGGGACAAGCCGTACTCTGGAGATTATCAGGCTTATAAATATACTGCTACATCAGCTAATTGGGTACATGCAGAAGTGAATTTTAAATACAATAGTACACAAAGAACAAATATGCTTGATACAGATTATTTCCCAACAATTGAGATTAAAACTCGGGTAAAGTTCCATTATAAATAAAAAGAATGAAATGTAATTTGGCACGAGGAGAAAGCATAAATGTTTGTATAGGTGGAGTAGTAATAAGCGAACGGCTGCAGGCTTTAGGTCAAGTTATAGACATATGTATAAAATACGGGTTTTGTGAAAAAGTTATTAAGGTAAAATCGGGCCACCAAAGGATTTCTTTGATTTCTACCCGATTTGCTGTTAACTTGCTTATTTTGTTATTTACGCTTTTGTATCTCTTATTTCTCTATTTAGTCTTTTTTTTATCTCTTTGTTCGTGATCTTTAGATTTTGATCTTAGATTTCTTGATCTCTAAGTTTGATCTTTAGAGTTTTGATCTTAGATTTAGATTTTGATCTTAGATTTTTAGATCTTGATCTCTAGATCAGTTTGATTTGATTATTTAAATTTGCTGCTTAAAATCCAACTGGATATAATTTTTGCTGATCATCAATGTCATTTACAGATTTCCATGAACTTAAATGCGTATTCCGCGTTTACGCACAAAAAAACCAGGCTAAATCATCATTCTGATTCAGCCTGGTTTTTATCAATGAAAGCGTTTACAAGTTTTTTCTTTTTTTATAGCAATTCTCTATTAACTTACTTCATCATTCACGAACTCTTGGAGCAACTTCGGTTCCCAGCAGCTCAATAGCTTTCATAACATCCTCATGCGGCATAGTACCTACCGGCAGATGAAGGAAGAATCGCGTAAAGCCTAGCTGTTTGCGCATAAACAGGATTTTGTTAGCCACGGTCTCCGAATCGCCAACGAATAAAGCACCTTCCAAAGTGCGTGATGCATCGAATTGCGAGCGTGTGTATTGACCCCAGCCGCGTTCTCTGCCGAAATAATTAAAGGATGCCTGCGTAGGAGGAAAATACTTATCAACCGCCAGCGAGTTGCTCTCTGCAACGTATCCGAGAGAATGTACGGCGATCTTTAACTTCGATACATCATGACCGGCGCGGGCAGCTGCTTTCTTGTACAGGGGTACCAGTGGAGCAAAGTTCAGAGGGCTGCCGCCGATAATAGCTAATACAAGCGGCAATCCAAGCTGACCTGCGCGGATGACCGAATCCGGGTTGCCTCCACTGCCCAGCCATACTGGCAATTGGTTTTGAACGGGCCGCGGATACACGCCTAAGTTATTAAAAGCCGGTCGGAATCCGCCTTTCCAGGTTACTTTTTCCGATTCCCGAAGCTTTAATAAGAGCTCCAGCTTTTCTTCGAACAAGCTATCATAGTCTTTTAAGTCATATCCAAACAAAGGAAATGCATCGACCATAGAACCTCGCCCTGCGATAATCTCTGCGCGCCCATTCGATATGCCGTCAAGCGTCGCGAATTGCTGGAACAAACGAACTGGATCCGCAGCAGAGAGCACCGTCACTGAGCTGGTCAGCCGGATTTTTTTCGTCATTGGCGCGGCCGCAGCCAGAATAACGGCAGTAGCGGAATCCGCAAATTCTTTGCGATGATGCTCGCCAACGCCAAATATATCAAGCCCGACTTTATCAGCCAGAACAATTTCTTCTACAACCTGGCGCAAACGCTCTCCATGGCTGATCGTCTCGCCGGTTACGACATCCGGTGTTGTCTCGACGAATGTATCTACACCTATTTCCATGCTTAGTCCTCCTGCTTGTGATTATCTTTGTTTTCACGATTTTTGATACCGTAACCGATCTTTTTCATAACATTTATAAGCTCGAACTTCTCCTCGTCCGTCGCGAAAGTCAGCTGATCCGAGATAAATTGAGCATGCTTCGGGAAAATATTATCAAAGCTGCTTCGTCCAGCAGCCGTTAGTGACACATTCGTTTTTCTACGGTCTCCCGGGATAGGAATCCGTTCCACCAATCCCTTTTTTTCAAGCTTGTCCACCACGTAGGTGATACTCCCGCTTGGTATAGTAAAGGTATCGCTAATCTTTTGGATTGGCTGTGCACCTCTATTATAAAGAAGCTCTAGAATTCGAAAGTTCTCCGTACTAAGGCCATAGCTGTCAATGTCTCGCTCTAGGCTCCTATACAACTCATTTACCATGTTTCTCAATACGCGAATTAGCTTTAAATCAAGCTCTACCCCTTCAGCATCGCGTTCAGTCAAGCTTCATCCTCCTATCAAGGTTTAACCTCGCCTAATATCCTAACATTAGTTATTCTAATCTTAGGATATTTAATTGTCAATCTTAACAGCAAGCAAATCAACCCTAACATCAGACAAAAAAACCGGACCAACCCCTATTGGGAATTGATCCGATTCATTTTAATGATCGCTTTGTGCTTGATAGGCCTCCGCTGCAGCCGCCAAATAATAGGCCAGCCCGGTTTGTTGATTCTCCAGCATGCTTAAATGGAAATCATCCTGGAGAAAAAACTTCGTTTGTGCGGCAAAATCCACGGATGAAAGTTTATGTCCGTGCCTCTTTAGGAAATCTAGATGATTGTTGATAAAATCAGTTACTTTCGCATCGTTATCCCGGCTTCGCTGATTTCACTTGGCATAAGCAGACCGATCTTATGATAATGATGCAGAGTTTTGATGGTCACATGAGCCAGCTCGGAGACCTCTTTCACGGAAAATAACATGCGGCAACCTCCTAATTCCCTTTCTTTCGGAACGGCCGTTCACATAATGAAGTTTATAGTCTCCCCTAAGAGGAGAGTCAATGCTTTATTTTCAAATAAAAAACGAACCGCTTCCTCTAGAATCGATTCGTCTATTCTTTATCGCTGATTACTCAGCATTTGCCCAGTTGTATTCGTCTTTTTCCTGCTGACATATACACTACGATACAGAAGAAGCAAAACAATATGGATAAGAGCCAGAATAAGGTATAGATTGCTGAATACATAGGAAGCTGCGTTTGAATGCCACGGGATCCAACTCGACCGAGCGCCGTGATCCATCACTTTGCCGTAAATCCCCGTAGAGACCGCACCGGAAAGGAAATTACACAACGTTAGCAGCCCCATTCCAACCCCAATCTGATCCCGGGGAATGCTGCGCGAGATTGTGTTGGAAAGTACGATTTGCATAAACATCTGACCAACATTGCCAAGAGTGAAAATCAAGCCAATCAGAACGGCCGGACTTCCTACAAATAGCGATAACAGTAGAAAACAGCTGAATAATAATAACGACGCCGTGTGATACACGAAGGAATTGCCTTTGGAATCCGCTAACTTCCCTACTTTTCGACCTAAATAAGCGGACAAGCATGCTCCGGGAACCATGACGAAACCAATTATGCCTGGCTCCAACCGATTGATATCCGACAACAATTGAGGCGTAAGAAACGGCAATGCATAACTGATGCTCATCACAATCGCAGCAATCATTAATCCCATTAAATAGATGCGGTCCCTCATAAGCGCCCTGGAGATAAAGGGATCAGCAGCTGCACGTATACGCCACAAGAACCCGATAAGCATCAATGCACTGCCGGCGCCCAGCCACAAGTTCCCTTGCGTAATGGCAAGCAGTAATAGAGCTACCGTCCCCGTAAGAAGTCCTCCTCCAAGCCAATCAATAGTTCCGCCTTCTTTTATATCCGAGCTCAAATGCTTACGGTAGAATGGCAAAGTGATCAGAATCAGCAATGGAATCGCAAACAGCCATCTCCAATGGACAACTGACACCAAGAGTGATGAGACAATAGGTCCAATCGCATTGCCAAGCGCTAATCCGGTAACTGAAATTCCCAGGGCATGCCCTCTTCTTTCCGGTGGAAAATAGCGGACTGGTATTAACATGGCTAGTGCCGGTATAACGGATGCGCCAACCGCTTGCAGAATTCTTGCCATTAGTACAAAAGGAAACGACCCCGCAAGCAGACCTAGCAAAGAACCTGAAGCAAATACGAGGAGTCCAAAGGTAATCAGATTTTTGGCCTGATAACGATCAAGCAGCTTGCCGTAAATAACGGAACCAACTGCGTAGATAAGTAAATAGGCAGTCGACACCCAACTGACTTGAGCAACGGTCAGTTCAAAGTCGGCCCGGATCTCGGGAAGAACAATATTAAACATCGTTGCGCTCATGGAAGATAAAACCAGGGTGAACGCAAGAAGCTTTATAAGCACGTTTCCTATAGCCGGTGGTCTGACATCAGGTTGTTCTGCTGGCATTGTAATTTCCCTCCTGTTTCTCTTTATATTTACCAATATACCCCTCATGATCGATAAATGATAATATATATTATTGTATGTTATTATATACTCGGGTATATGGAAATTAAGAAAGCTAAGGATTGGGAGGTTATCTTTTTGGAACTGCTGCAGCTTCATTATTTTCGTACGGTCGCGAAATACGAGCATATGACTAAAGCGGCCGAAGTGCTTCGTATTGCTCAGCCAGCGCTTAGCAAGACCATCTCGCGTCTAGAAGAAGACGTTGGCGTCCCCTTATTTGACCGCAATAACCGGCAAATCCGGTTAAATCGTTTTGGCAGAGCCTTTCTGCAGCAAGTTGAGATTGCGCTTGGAGCGCTTGACGAAGGACGAAGGGAATTGGCGGATATGATGGGCACGGAGCAAGGAACCATAAGGCTCGCTACCCCAACGCTTAACCGCCTCTCTTCCACCATAAGCGAATTCCGAAAGGAGAATCCGGAAATTATTTTTCGCGTGACCCAGATCCCTCCGGCCTCTTCGAGCGATATGATCGGACTGCTGGAGCGCGGCGATGTAGACCTTTGCTTCATTGCCGCTCCGCTGAATCAATCCTGGATCAAAGAACAAATCATATTGAAGGCGGAAGTGTGCCTTGCCGTACCGATCACTCACCCACTTGCAAGCAAAGATACCATTACCTTGATTGAGACAGCTAATGAGGCATACATCGAATATCATGCGGGGCATCCATTCCGTCAAATTAACGAAGCTTATTGCGAAGCCGCGGGTATCTCCAGAAATATCATATGCGAGGTGGATGAGCCTTCCGCGTTATGGAGTCTTGTTCAAGCGGGGCTTGGCGTTGCCTTTGTGCCGCGAAATACGAATGAACATCCCCATGTTAAGCTGTTGAACATTCAATCGCCGGTCTGTGAACGCGAATTCTCCATCGCCTGGAATGAGAAGCGTTACTTGTCCCGAGCTTCAAGGCAGTACCTGGAATTCTTGAAATCCTACAAGCAACATGATTTAATCGGGAATTGAAAAAACCGGATCGTTCTCCCTTAGAGAATCGATCCGGTTTTGTATCACTTCCACTATATGCTTCTTACTTATGTCCGCCGTCTGCGCCAGCCAAAGATCTTTACGTGAACGATAGCTTTGGTCGACCAATGAGCGATGAGGTGAAGGATAATAAAGACAAGGACCAGGGGCTTGAATAATAACCAACATACCGCCCACATCACAAAAATTTGCCAAGGCTTCATTTTTCGAAATAATTTATTAGGCCACAAACAGATCCGGTAGAGTATATATTGATTCTGAAGCGACTCCAGGTATTCGTCCTGGTACTGCTTCTCGTCCGGATTTAACCGTACCGCGCTTCGCATATAGGTCTCATGCAGCTTATAATCCCCTCGTCTGGCAGCAGACCAAGCTAGGTACATTAACACAATCGGTTCCTCTGCGCCATACCTTAGCGCTTCGCGTTCCGTCTCTCTGGATACGGCATCATTTCCAAGCAGAGCTTCCGTGTAGCTAAGAATGGACAAATACTGCGGATTCTCGGGTTCCAGCTCTAGGGCAATCCCGATTTGTTCCTTCGCTTCCTTGAATTTACCCTTCTTGTTCAACTGATTAGCCTGCAAGTAATAATAATGCGCCTCGTAAGGGTCAATTCGCAGCGCTTCCCTGACCGCTTCATGGAAGGCAGCCTCGTTGCCGGTCTCATAAAACAAGGAAACTCGGACATACCAGCCTAGATGATGCTCGGGATCCCGTTTTAACGCTTCGTCCACCCAATGCCGAGCTTTCTCGTAATCCCCCATTAGTACGCAAATTTGCGCGTATAAAGCGTAGGGATCCGGACTATGAGGATCATCCCTTAAAAGCTTCTCCGTTTCAATCAAGGCTTCCTTATATTTCTTCCAAAACATTAGCTGGTATACGTTCGTGTAGCCTGTATGAGAGGATGGGGTTAATGTCTCTTCTTCCATTACTTAATCCTCCTCCCGAATCGCCTATTTTATCCCATGCTTCTTCGCAAAATCCAGCACAATCTTGTAATCTCCGTTCACGTCGCTAAAGGTAGCGTAGTTTCTGGCTGTCGCAAACCATTCGATCGTTGTCGCCTTCCGCTCCTTCAGTGCTTTCCGAAGATCATCCTGGGTAATCGGCTGAATATCGCCGGTCTCGAAGGTTCTCTCCATTGCCGATGTTACGGCATCATTAACAACCTGCTCAAGATCGGCGCCCGAGAACAGCTTTGTCTCTGCGGCCAGCTTGCCAAGATTCAATGAACTCGCAGGCTTGCCTGCAAGCTTCAGCTGCAGGATGGTAGAACGCTCTTCCTCCTCCGGCGGCGGTACAAACACGAGATGATTGAACCGTCCGGGGCGGCGCAAGGCGGAATCCAGATACCAGGGCGTATTGGTTGCCCCAATAACAAATACCTGGTCGTTGCCGGATTGCAGGCCGTCCAGCTCCGTCAGAAGCTGATTGACGAGCATGCGTTCATGATGCTGTCTCATCTGATGACGGCTTCCGCCCATCGCATCCAGCTCATCGATAAAGATGACGCATGGCTTATTTTCCCGGGCTTTCTGGAACACATCGTGCAGATTATGCTCGCTTTGACCGACATACATCGACAGGATCGCCTGCAGCTCGATATGAATGAAATTCGCGTCAATCTCGCCGGCTACCGCACGGGCAAGGAACGTCTTGCCGCATCCGGGAGGTCCGAACAAGAGAAGGCTGCCGCCGGCTTCTTTGCCATAAGCTTTGAAGATTTCCGGCTGCTGCAGAGGCAAAATAAAGTTCATACGAATCTTCTTCTTCACTTCTTCCAGTCCGCCAACATCCTCGAAGGTTTCCTTCGGCTTATCCGATTCGACCAAGGAATGCTCATCCTTATCGAACTGCATCAGCTTCAGCTTATTTCTTCGTCTTTCCGAAAGTTCATCATAATCCGACATTCTAGGATTCCCTCCTTCACCGCTATATAGAAAATAGTATCATATTCATTTCGCCGTTTGTTTTACTTTCTCGTGAAGCAGCTCGAATGCCTGCTTTAACCGATCCTTCGGAATCGCCGGATAACGGTCTCCCAAGCTTACTTCATAGTAAGAAGCGCCTTCCCCAGCGTCACGGACATTACCCGTAAGACCGATCCCGGACTCTTCATATACGGCGATTAAGATCTTCTCGAAAATTTCTTTCGGCATAGCCGCGTGAACATGAAACATATTCGACACCGGCACCAACGGGCGAGTCGTAATGCCTTCAATCCCGCAATTATACAGACCGGCCAATTCGACGGCAGAACGGTAATACTGCTCCATCTTCGGAAGCCGTTCGTCAAACGCTTGATCCGCATTAAGAATATAAGGATACAGACTGATCAGATCGCCGCCATGGCGCCGTTTCCAGATCTTCGACTGCTTCGTGAACTCTTCCTCTCCGGCAAGAACAGCTCCTGCAATTCCGCCGATGCCTTTGTAAAAGGACACATAAACACTATGAAACAAACTGCATACTTCCGCTGCCGTCTTCCCGTAATAGGGCAAAATCTCATAAAGCCTAGCTCCGTCAAGATGAAGCCTGATGTCTTTGGCGCGGCAGTAGGCCGCAATCGCCTCCAGCTCCTCAAAGGCAGGCAGCTGTCCTCCGATTTCACGCTGGGGCAATTCGAGCAGGAGACAAGCAATGTCTTCATCCATGTTCTTCACATCGTCAAGCGTGATTAACCGGTCTTTATCCGCCAGCAGTATCGGCTCAATATGATGAAGCTCTTTCAGGCCGTCCTGCTCATGAATCTCCAGATGGCATAACGGATGGTAAGCAACCTTGCGGCTGCCCTTCTCCTCGCACCATAGCCGTAGCGCGATTTGTTGAGCCATCGTTCCGCTAGGGAAAAAGACCGCCGAAGGTTTTCCCAGATAAGCGGCTATTTTCGCCTGAAAGTCTTCGATAACTTTTCCGGTGCCGTAAATATCGCTATCAACCTCGCCGTCCAGGTGATCAAAGGTATCCTTAAGTACCTGAACATTGCGTTTTCCATGTCCAACTACCGGGTATTCCGCTGTGTTAAAAGCTTCTAGAAGTGTCTTTACCAATTCAATTTCCTACCTTCATAATCTACATATTCGCATTCCATTTCAGCCGCATCCCTTGTTATTGCCGACTGGATAACCTTCGTAATTCCTGCCGCAGACTGCTCGGGAGTCAATTCAGCCGCTTCATCCAGCTTGCCCTGCATATGCGTCTTCACCCAGCCCGGATGAATGACGAGCACGCGTCCTCCCTGTGGCCTCAGGCCGTTATGTATAAGCTTCGACTGCATGTTAACCGCCGACTTGGACATGCAATACGCATACCAGGCATCACGCCAGCAATCGGTAATGCTGCCTGCTTCCGAGGAAATATTGGCGATTAACTTGGCATCGCTTTGCAGCAGAAGAGGCGTGAACGCTTGGCTCATGCGCAGGCTGCCTAAAGCATTCACGTTAAATACGCTCAACATTTCTTCGTACTGAAGCTCTCCGAGAATGGTATTTCTAATATCTCCCAAGATCGCTGCGTTATTTATAAGAACATCAAGCTTATCCGTCCGGGATCGTACCCAATCATAAGCCTGCTTCACACTTGCATCGCTTGCTACATCCAGCGGGAACACCGTCAGCTGCTCGCCGTATAGCCGCTGCAGCTCTTGCAATCCGGGGCTGTCCGCATATTGTCCCGCGAATACGCGGTTGCCGTCCTCCAGCCATTTGGCGGCAATCGCCATGCCAACACCGCGATCCGCACCTGTCACCAGCAAAGTTCTGATCATCTGCATCCCGTCTCCTCTCCCTGTCTGCTCATGCATAAACCGTACTAAACCGGTCTGAGCAGGTGTTACTTCCTGTAGTATAGCATACAACGCTCCGCATGAAATCGTTTACGCAAGCCGCACAAGGAAAAACCGCTGCCAGGTTAGGCAGCGGTTTTTCCTTACTCTTCAAACTGCTTGTTGTTCTGCTCCAATTCTTCGAGGCTGTTCTCTGCCTCCGCCTCATGGGCAGCAGCAATCTTAAGCCGGTAGAGGTCCCTGTAATTCTGCAGCAGAGTTGCCTCTTGTTCATGAATAAGAGCAGTTAGCTGCTCAATGCGCAAATCAAGAGTCAAGCCATGTTCCAGTATCTCTTCCTCTTCAAGAGGAGGCTCGTAGATTAGGGTCTTGTTGCAGCCGAAGGTTGATTCCGCCCATTCGTTGGCGCCATCCTTGCTGCTATGCTTATAGATTTCCACATACGTATCAAATAGCGCATTAACGGCTTTTCGGCAATCCCAGCCTAAAATAACAAGACCTTCTTTGGCTTTGTTCACCGCACGCATGAGCTGGAAGTCGTTTAATCTTCCGCGCTCGCTTTCTACACGGTCAATCTCCGCGACGAATACTGGATATGCGCGGCAAAATAATGCGGCAGCAGCGAAAAACTCCTCCTGCGGAATGTTGGTGGCATCCTGCTGCGGTTTGGAAGCTTGCTCCATTTTGTCGTCATTCCCCTCATGCCAGACTTCCTTAAGCCGGGTTAAGCATAACCCGATTCTAAAAGTATATGTAACATCGCGGAATGAAGCAAGACCGAGCTGCCATGACTTTACTACCATATTCGTATATAATAGATCAAAGATCGATGTACATAGAAAGCTGGTGCTTAAATGAATGGACGTAAAGCAGTATATATTATCATAGGATTATGCGTGGTTCTAGCCTTATTCGTATACGGCTGTATCCACTATGTAGTAAATGCGCATTCGAGCTGAATGCGCATTTTTTATATCCGCTATTAATCCCACGGATGGGCAACTGTCAAATAATCCGCGAATTTCTTGCTTTCCTCGCGGCGGATCCGCCGCATCTCCGCACGATGCGAAGCCGTCTCATACAGCTTGAATTCCTCTTCGGACTCCGGAATGACCTTGGGCACGGGTACCGGGTGCCTATTCTGATCCAGAGCAACGAAGGTCAGGAAAGAGGTTGCCGCAACGATTCGCTCCCCGGTTAACAGATCTTCTTTAATGACCTTAACAAATACCTCGACAGATGTACGGCCCGTCCAAGTGACAAAAGACTCCAGGCATACGGAATCCGATGGCCGGATCGGCTGCAGAAAGTCAACGGAGTCGGTTGACGCCGTTACGACGGCACGCCGGCAATGCTTGGTCGCGGCAATGGACGCAATATCATCGATATAGGCCATCAGCTTGCCGCCAAATAACGTATTGTGGTTATTCACATCGGTCGGGAAAATTCTGGACGTCTTGTAGCATCTGGATTCGCGGGAAAAACGTTGTTCCATATCAGCCATCCTCTTTCCTTGTTTATTTCAGCCTACATGACCTTAAGGTGCAAGAAACACGGACAGCATTTGCCGTAGAGCGCGGTCAGCATCTACTTCCAAGCAGAACGTAATCTCTCTTCCAACAGCCGGAATAACCCGGCGGTCCGTAATAATCATGCCAGCCGTCAAGTCATGTCCGCAATCAATATCCGCATGCATGACTCTTGTGTTCACAAGAGACGGGTTAACCGCTACCAGCACCGCAAGCGGGTCATGCATCGGACATTCGCCAAGGTATTGATTGGTTTGGAGATAGAAATCGAAGTACTTTTCAAGCGATGTATGTAAAAAGTCAACGATTGGCTGTTTGTTATCCGGTGCAAGCTGACGAAGCTGGGCCAGATGACCTTTGGATAATCTCGTTTCCAGCGTAACATCCAGGCCTACAATCGTAAGCGGCACATCTGAACGGAATACTTGCTGAGCCGCCTCCGGATCGCCCCACAGATTCGCCTCGCTGACCGGAGTAACGTTACCCGGAGCAAAGACCGTTCCGCCCATCACGACAACATTGCGGATCTTGCCCGCGATGGATGGATCCAGCGACAAGGCCAGAGCCAGATTGGTCATGCGGCCAACCGTAATCACAACCAGTTCGCCAGGGAGTTCATGGGCTTTGCGGACGATAAACTCCGCTGCCGATTCCTTCAGGGGCTGCTGCTCTGTTGGCGGAATCTCCGCATCGCCAATTCCGTTATAGCCGTGAATATGCGGCACCGGGCCGGCATACTCGCGTTTAAGCGGACCGGAAGCACCTGCCGCTACCGGCACCTCATAGCCGCAATTCGCCAGCTTAATAAGCCTGAGCGTGTTTTCCGTAGCTTGTTCGACATTAATATTTCCAAAGCCGGTTGTTAATCCTTCAACATGAATTTCCGGCGAGAGCAAGGCATACAAAATGGCCAGTGCATCGTCAATCCCCGTGTCTACATCCAAAATAATACGTGTTTTTGTGTTCATATTGCTATTCCTCCTGTCCGAATACCTCTATTGTAATCGAATTCGACAAATTTTGCCTACCCTAGATGAAACGGAAGAGCCAAGACTTTTTAAGTCCTGGCTCTTCTGCATGGTCATTTATATAATCTTCTTCTGCGCTGTCTTACATACATGATTCTTCCTGCTAACAACATGAATAGAAGCATGACCGACCAGGTAATCGCAACTCCCAGATTCCAGCCAGAGGATTTATGTCCGTTGGCTTTTAACGGATTCGAATTGGTAACCGAGGCAATCTGGACCTCTGCCTGTTCGGCAAGCGGAACGATCGGTAATAATGCCCCCGCAGTTTCGGCCGGATTATAGACTTCAGAAGCTTGAACATAAGCTTTGCCGTTCGAATCAACCGCTACGGTTGGTTCGACTCCGTCTTTAATCGTCACATAAAACGGCTTGTCGGCTATAAATTCCACCGGCTTCCCTGTATCCCGCGTAACAAACGTCCGCTTTTCGTCGGCGGCCATAACCTGCATGCTTGTAAAATGGGCAAAACCATAATCGAGAAGCTGCGTCATATCCTTATACACGCCCGAATCGGTAGCACCTTTGAGAATAACGCCAATAAGCTCCATATCGCCACGCTGAGCCGCAGATACCAAGGTATACCCTGCCGCCTGCGTAAAGCCGTTCTTCACGCCAATGGCACCATCGTAGCTCCCCAGCATCTTGTTATGATTTTCGAGCTTGGAGACCCACTCTTCTCCGACCCACGGCTTCGATTTGGTTGCTACAACCTGCCGGAACTGCTCATTTTGCATGGCATACTGCGCGATCTTGGCCATGTCTCTGGCCGTCGTGTATTGATTCTCATCCGGCAAGCCGCTTGGATTCACGAAATTCGTATCCCAAAGTCCAAGCTTGCGCACAAATTCATTCATTCGCTCGGCAAATTGCTCTTTTGTACCGTCAATATGCTCCGCAATGGCGGTTGCCGCGTCATTCCCGGAGTTAATAAGCATTCCTTCGATAAGATCCAGCATCGGCTTCTGCTCGCCTTCCGCCAGATAGATCCGGGTACCGTCTTCGCCCCGTGCGGTCTTGGATACGGTTACGATGTCGGTTGGATTGGACTGCTCCAGAACAATGATGCCGGTTACAATTTTTGTTATGCTAGCCGGGTACAGCCGCTCCGTTTCATTCTTGGCGAACAACACGGCGCCGGACTTGGCATCGATCAGGATCGCCGCTTCAGAATGAGGCGTTTCCGGCAGCTGCTCAGCCAACTGGTCTGCGGGCTGCTCGATTTGTTCCTCATCAGGCGCTTGCAAGGCTTCTTCGGCAAAAACAGGTACAGGTGCTAGTAAAACGAGAATAATGAACATCATTGCAATCAGGCCAGGAAGTCTTCTCATAATTCCCCTCTTTATTCTCATGTAGTCAAACGAGACCGTTCTAATGCTATATATCGGGCGACTGCATCCTCGTTACAGGTGCCAACGATGCGATCCGCCAATTGTATGATTTGTTCATGCGCATCCGCGACTGCTATTCGGGTTCCTGCCTCACGGAACATTCCTAGATCATTCAGGTTGTCTCCGAATACCGTTACATCAGTCAGGTCCGCTCCAACGAGCTTTGCCCATAGTCTTGCCCCTTCGCCTTTATTCGCCAAGGGATGACTCATTTCGAGAAAATAATGATCTTTAATATACGCGTCTTTTATGAACTCAATGTGAACAAGCCCGCCAAACAACTGCTCAGACGTATGCTTCAGAGGCTCAAGCTCCTCATAATATCCGATATATGAAAGGATGAGCGTTCGGCAGGAATCATGGATACGAAGTAAATCTACTTCTTTAAAACGCGGGTCTTGGGGTCTGCTCTCATAAAAGGCAAGGTCTCCCGCCCGTGTCAGCCTCTCATGCAGCACCTTCTCCTGATCGTCTTCATTCAGAGCAAATACCAGTGGAGCTAATCCGTGCTGCCGTCCCGCTTCCAGAATATCATTCGATAATTGAGGACTAAGCCAATGACCGCCTAACACCCGCTTCCCTTCAGGATCGAAAATAACGGCGCCGTTATACAGCACAACCGGATAGCGCCATGGAATGGATGAAGTAACCTTATAAGAGCTCGCATAACTTCTAGCCGTTGCATAACTGATAATTGTACCCGCTTCAAGCGCTTCCTTAAGCTGAGCTATCGTATAATCCGATAAAGACTGATCCGAACGAAGCAGCGTGCCGTCCAGATCCGTTAAATAGCAGGAAGGCATAATTGATTCCTCCATAAGATTCGATTCGTCCATCCGAACATCAAGCGCCGCTATAGCAAAATAGACAATTGTATTCTGACTACTTTCATATTACAATCCGTCTATTATGAATATTTTTTCGTAAATTATATTACCTTCTTAAAGGAGAAATAGCAATGAATTCAAAAGAAATGGAACAGATTATCATAGAAAGATACAAACAGGATGAAGATACGATGATTCTTGTGTTCGCCCAATGGTGCGTTAATCATGGTCTAGATGCCGTAGAACTCTATTCTCGGGCTTATCCGCAGCAAGGCGGGAATCCCCGTCTACTTGAAGCAATCCCTTTGACGGCGCCTAAGGAAGAAGCCGGCGATATTGACGATGCTACGGTTTTGCAGGTGTTGTCTCTGTTTGGCAATGAAGAGCTTGCCTTTGTCGTGTCCGAAGAAATTGATCGCCGTCCCCGCAAGAACCGTTAGCACCCGAATACATAACCGCATCCAAATAAAGGAGGTTTACATATGGAAAAATATACAAAACGTATCTATAACCTCGGTGCGGTTATTACGACGGACCGGCCATAGGTTTTGGACCTCTCTATGAGGCTGAGTTAACGTATGAGTATTTATGTTAACTCATGTGGCAATAACCGAACATATGCGCTATAATAGACAGGCGAACATATGTTTGATTACTGCAAATCAGTCACAGGAGGTCTAATGAAAGGCACGACTCACCTTACTATCGGCGTTGCGATTGGCTCAGCCGCTGCAGCTCATTATCCGTTTACTCTCGTAAATGCAGCAACCTATATTGCCGTCGCCGCATTTTCCGCCTTAAGCGCCGATCTTGACGGGCCTAGCCTATTAAGCTCGAAAGCAAGCAAAATTTCCAAATGGCTGCATGGCTTGCTTCTTGGAAGCGGCTGGCTGATGACCGCCGTTACGGCGTATCTGTACTTCAGCGATCATTACATAAACATCCCGCTTGGCATTGCCTGCGCCGCTCTTCTGCTGCTGGGTCTTGTCGTACGCAGCGGCACGATCCGGAATGCTTTGGTTAGCGCGGTAGGCGCTGCGCTGATTTATGGCGGGTTAACGATGAATATGACATGGTTAATCGGCTTTGGCGTGTTTGTCGCTTGGGTGCCTTGGCTTAAGCACCGCGGTTTAACCCACACGATATGGGCGGTTGTTGCATGGGGCGCCATTGCTTGGGGTCTAGAGCAGCAATTGAAGCTGGAAGGCCTTATGCAGATTGCCGTCGCCGGCTATTTATCGCATTTAATCGCCGACACGTTAACGCCAAGCGGAGTGAAATGGCTGTATCCGCTCGTTAAGAAATCCTTCAAGCTGCCCTTCCTATAACGAATTACGGCAGGCCGCAGCATAAAGAAAAGACGCTTCAAGACCATGTGATAACAGGGTTGAAGCGTCTTTCTTTGATTTGTTTAAGCCGGATATCAACGAAGAAATACGATATTGTCATTGCGGCAGTCGATGGTAAGATCCCTTCCTTCCATATACCAAACATCATTTTCCTCCATGTAGAACGTAATGCCGTCTTCCACCGTCGATACGGCCGGATAACGGGCGCTATCCTTCATTATGCCGAATGCAAAGGCGTCCTCTCCGCCGCCGCTGTACCGGACAAAGATCCGCACGCTGTCGTTGTTCTTGAAACCCCATTCTTGTTTGAAAAGTGCCGTTGCGGCAGAAGTAACGCTCATTTTCATCGTTTCTTCACCTCCTCTTCCCTTATTTTCACCCAGATTTTCCCGTTCCAGCTCACCCGATCACCAAGCTCCAGGTATTCCGCGGTCTTGATTCTTGGAACAGTCACGGGTTTTCCTTCTACCTCGAGCCGCACCCGATCGTCCGTAATGTCTACGACTAATCCGATGCGTTCCATTCTGCACGATTTTGACCGGTGATTCTGATCTGTCACGGCTTCCCGCTCCCCGCCTGCTACAATTGATGGATGGTGACTTCGCTTCGAATAAGGAACCGGGCATTTGTACCGGTCTGGCTGATTCCTTTCGAGATGTAAATCATGCCGTTCTCCATCTGATGCATCCCTTTATAGATTCCTGCCGCAGGCAATGCGCCCTTCTTCAAATACTTGAACAGGAACGGAAGATGAAACTGCATCCCGTGGAAATGACCGGCCATCAGGTACGCGAACGAATCCTTAATATGCAGAACAACATTGGGATCATGCGTCAGTACGATGGATGGCTTGCTCGAATCCGCCTTGGCGAACGCATGTTCGGGATCGCTTTTTTTGCTGGTCCAATCATCAATGCCAATCAACTGATAATGTCCTTGATCCAGAACTTCGTTGTGCAGCAGACGGACACCGGCGCCTTCCAGCATCTTCGTTAATTGCTTTAGAGCTTCGGGAGCCAGATGATGATCATGATTTCCGTAAACCGCCAGGATAGGTACACCAGCCGATGCCAATTCTTTTATGTAACGCTGCACCTTGTGAAGATACGGAGCAAGCTCCGTAAAATCTCCCGTTATCACAATATACGAGGGTCGCTCCGCCTTTATTAACCGGGTTAGCCGGCTGGCCGGAATACGAATATGCTCGATATGAATATCGCTTATTTGCAGAACTTTTATACCTGCTCCCGTCTTATATTGGACTCTCTCGACCTTGAGCCATTGTGTAGGGAGAATAAACAAACCGTAGATCAGTGCAATTAGGGCTGCCAGCCCGATTAGGATATATACGATTATACCAGCCTCCCTTGTTGCTCTTCAGACTTTATTATCGTAAAAAATATGCCTGGCCTTTAGTTCGCCCTCGATAATGCTCATAATGCCAAACGAATATTGGGGCTGCTTGCGCTTTGCTGTAGCCGAGCCGGGATTAAACAGCAGGATTCCGTTCTGTTCCTTTAGGTATGGAACATGAGAGTGGCCAAATACGATGGCATCTACCTGTGCCGCGGTAAAAGACAAAGCCGCGTTCTGTTCCGCCTTCTTGCCGGAGTACGGAAGATGGCCATGCACAAGGCCAATCCGCTTCCCGCCGGCATTGACGATTTTCTTAAAGCCCAGCTTCTTGACGATTGTTTCTCCGTCATTGTTGCCGGCAACGCCTTTTACCGGAGCAAACTTCGCCAGCTCCCTGTATACGTCTGAGCTGGTCCAGTCGCCCGCGTGCAGAATCAGATCAGCATTCGCAAGCTCGGCAAGAAGCCTAGGCGGAAGAGCCTTCGCCATACGCGGCATATGGGTATCCGAGACAACGACAATTTTCATAGAGCGCATACACTCCTTTTGCCTTCCGGATTTCGGATCAATCAGGCATAATGCTGCACATGCTGGAGAGTCTGAGTAAAGATTTCCTTCACATGGTCATCATCCAGCGAATAATAGACCGTCTTGCCGGCTTTCCGCCGTTTGACAATCCTGACGTTGCGCAAATACCGCAGCTGATGGGAGACAGCCGACTGCGCCATATCGAGCACCTGGCATAAATCATGTACGCAAAGCTCCCGGTCAAGCAGCGCATATATCATTTTCACCCGGGTCGGGTCGCCAAGCGCTTTGAACAGCTCCGCCAAATCAACGGCCGTTGGCTCTTCCATTCTGGCATTTGCCAGATTATCGCTATGAAGGTCCGTACCATGGCACGTATCGTCACATTGATCATCGATCATTTTTTCCATTACGAGCACCACCTTATGTACATACCGACATTATAGCAGAAAAAGAAGAAGCTCCTCTATAGAAGGAGCTTAATCGCGGATATGCGGTTTTATGCCCGTGCGCACCAGCGAATGCAGGCTTCAACCAATTGTTTCATCTCGGTCAGAATGAGAGAGTGACGATTATGGGCAGGGGTCAGGCAGCATACCCGTCCTTTGCCGTATGGATGCGACCACCCGCCGATGGATACTCCGTCCTCCGAGTAAGTACGCATGAACACGTTCGTGTTAGCTTCGTCGCAATAAACGAAATAATGTTCTTCTATCGATTCAAAGCCAAGCGCAGGGTTAACGACCAAATGGTCCTCTGAATCCGAGGTTTGACTGGCTATCGGTTCAAAACGAACCAGCTTTTGCTCGGGATGATACTTGAAATATCCGCGTGTCATCGAGACGTACGCGCCGTCCTCCGGGTAGGAAGCAAGTCCGGAGTGCCAGGAAAACCAGCCGCCGCCTTCATACACGTATTGAAGCATCGCCTGCTCCGTCTCGGAATCCAGCCAATGTGCCGGATTCTCGTCAGCCGGATTGATTTTATCGTCCTTGAAGAGGATCACCGCGTCCGGCTTATCCAGTAGCGCTTTCGCAAGCTGGTCGACCGTCGTATAAGTAAGGCTAATGTTACCGCTTGCCAGCCAGGAAGCGAGACTTTCCTCAAGTCCTTCTTCAACGACCGACTCCGGGTGATAGTAATCCCCAACTACCGCTAATAGTTTATGCATGGTGATGTCTCCCCCGTCGTTATTTATCGTTCTCCAACAGTTCGATTAATACCTTAAGCTGCGGGACCGAATCGAAATAGGCATAACGCCCGCCGGTATATTCACCCTTCTGCTGCAGCTTCATGCCTTTGCTTTCCATGATGGCGATCTTCTCTTTCATGCCTTCAACCACAAAAGCGATATGATGCGGTCCCTCTCCATGCTCCTCCAGATAATTCCGCCAGGTGCTTGGGTGTAAGTCCGGTTCGATCAGCTCGAGCTGAAGGGAATCCATATTGAAAAAAGCCAGCTTGGCCCGTGCCTGCGAAGGCTCGCCTTGAAACTCGGTTTGTGCTTTGTCCGGGGTATCCGTCCAGTTCCACCCCGGCTTCTCTACTCCAAAGAAATTCGCATACGCTTCACTTACGGCCTCGATATCATGCACGAGAATCCCAATTTGGGTAATCATTTTTGTTCCGATTGCCGATTGGCTCATTCTTATACCCCTTTCTTTCCGAACGCTGTAATGGGCAGGAGTTGAGTGGATAGAAAACGTTTTCTCCCTACTTGGGAGGTTCGCCATTCTCTCTATGATCCCTGCCGATAGGCGCAAAAAAGATTAGAGGATATGGCCAAGTTTTTGCATGGCGTCATGAACGGCTGCTATAAGTTCTTTCTTTTCCTCGCCTTGAAGGAAGGCTGCTTCAGCGCTATTAACGGTCAGCTGGGCGAGCTCTTCAATCGTAAAGCCGCAATGCTCCGCGAGCATCTCGAATTCGAGATTCATCGTAGTGCCGGACACTGTCATGTTATCCGTATTAACCGTAACCAGAAGCCCCTCTTCAAGGAATCTACGGATCGGATAAGTGTCCCAGCCCGTTACAGCTTTGGTCTGAATATTGCTGACCGGACACATTTCGAGCGGGGTGCGGGTTGTTCTTACCAATTCGATGACCGACGGATCCTCGGTAATGCGAACACCATGGCCAATCCGGCGGGCACCTAATCTAGTAATGGATTCCCTTACATTAACCGCGCCGCCCGCTTCGCCGGCATGAATCGTTATCGGAAGCTCGTAGCGGCTGGCCAGCTCGAACACTTCTTGATGGAGGGCCGGAGGGAATCCCGCTTCGTCGCCAGCCAGATCGACGGCAACAACGCCTTTTCCGTAATACTCGCGAGCCGCTTCGATAACCTCAAGGTTTCTCTCTACCGAATCATGGCGCATACAGATAACGATGACTCTAGCTTTGATTCCGAACATTTGCTCTCCCTTCTGTAATCCGGCAATCGTATGCAGAATCGCCTCGCCTGCCGATAGGCCTTCAAGTGTATGCAGTAGAGGGGCGAAGCGGACTTCGATATAGAGACAGCCGGAAGCCGCCGCTTGTTCGACAACCTCCTCCGCAATACGTTCAATCGATTCGGCCGTCTGCATAAATGGCAGCACAAAACTAAACTTGCTCAAATATTCAACCAGGCTGGTACAGGTCTCGTCAATTTGCATCCATGGCGTGAGATCGCCTTCCGCACCCGCCGGTAGCGATTTTCCTTGTTCCTTCGCGAGCTCCCGGATAGTATCCGGCTTCACGCTGCCGTCCAAATGCACGTGCAGATCGATCTTAGGGAGCTTTTTCAATTGTTCAAGTTGTTGTTCATTCATGAGGGGATATACACCTTCCTTCCGGGACGATTATGGATATCGGTAAGTGAAAACGGCATCTCCCTTTCTGCGGCAAGCAAAAAGGTGGACACCGTTTCTCAAAATATACAAATCGTTCTGCTTTCGAAACTTATGTTGTTCCGTCATTTTACTATGTTTGATCGTAAACATCCAGCGCGGCCTGCAAGCCCGCTCCGGCATGAAGCTTCGCACCGTGACGGATTAACACGGCCTCTAGCGCGCCTAGCAATTGAAGGACATTTTGCCGGCGGCAGCTATAGCCCATTGTACCGATCCGCCATATTTTCCCCTTCAAACTGCCGAAGGAGCTGGCGATTTCGATGCCAAAGGCGTTCAGCAGCATTCCGCGCACGGATTCTCCGTCGATACCGCCTGGAATCGTAATGCATGTCACTACCGGCAGCTTGCAGGACGGGTCGCCGTACAAAGCAAGGCCCATTGCATCCAGTCCTGTTATAAGAGCGGATTCGTTCAACCGGTGGCGGGCGAATCGCTCTTCCAGACCTTCCTCCAATACCAGGCGCAGACCCTCGCGCAGCGCATACAGCATGGAGGTCATCTCGGTATGATGGTTAAGCCGGGCAGGACTCCAGTAATCCTGCAGCTGGGCGAGATCAAAATAGTTGCTTTGAATGACCGGCCGGCGGACGGAAGTGTTATTGAGAGTGGGCTCGTGAGTTGTCCGTAGTCCTCGTTCAATAGACTTGCGGGCGTTAATCTTGGCCGCTGCGATGTCATTGTACGTAATCGGAGCCATCCCGGAAGGCACGGACAGGCATTTTTGCGTTCCGCCGATGACCGCGTCAATAAACCATTCATCGGTATTAACCGGAACGCCGCCGATCGTTGCGACCGCATCAACAACAAAGAGAATGCCAAGCTCGCGGCATGCTTTGCCAATCTCGGCAAGCGGCTGCATCCGCCCTGTCGAGGTTTCCCCGTGAACCATCAGCACAAGCGCCGGCTTCTCACGGTGAATGGCGCTTATCACGTCCCCAGGATCAAAGACGGTTCCCCATTCCGTCTCGATAAAAGCGACTTCGGCGCCAACCCGCTCCGCAATTTCGTACAACAGATTGCCGAACCGGCCATAAATCGGAATAAGCACCTTATCCCCCGGCTCGATCAGACTGGTGAGCACCGCTTCAATTCCGGAGCGGGAGGTTCCGTCTATCGGGAACGCCCAATGATTCGTTGTGCGGAACAGGGAGCGGAGCATTTCCATCGTATCGTTCATGTAAGACGTAAATTCAGGATCGAATTGACCCAGTATCGGATAAGAGAGCGCACGAAGCACTCTTGGATCCACTTCTACCGGACCAGGGGTCATAATCGTCCGCTCGGATGGGGCTAGTTCGGCGTATCGTTTCATGGCAATATCCCCTCGTAAGCTAATTCGTATAGTAAAGCGGCCAAGACGGATACTCCTTCGGCCAGCTCTTCAGGCGATGTATATTCCAGCGGCGAATGGCTGATGCCGGATTGGCTTGGCACAAACAGCATCGCGGTTGGGCAATGGCTCGTGAACATTTGAGCATCATGCCCCGCACCGCTTACCATTCGGCGGTAAGGAAGAGACAAGTCATTGGAGATCCGCTCAAGCTTATCGCTCAGCTCCTTGTTCATCGGCGCAGGCTTTGCTTCCAGCCAAGGGACGATCGAGAGCTCGAGTCCCCGCCATTTGGCAATGTCATTAAACTTGGCAATGGCGTTATCGCAGAATTTAGTAATAACGGCTTCATCTATATGACGGACGTCTACTGTAAAGCTTACTTCACCAGGCACGACATTTGGCGTATTAGGGATGCATTCAATCCGTCCGACCGTAGCAACAAGCGGTTCTCCGCACACAAGAGCATCGGCTTCAAGCTGAAGAATCATCTCCGCCGCTCCAACAAGCGTATCATGGCGCATCGGCATTGGCGTTGTACCGGCATGATTCGTTTCCCCTCTCACCGTTACAACGTAACGGCGCTGCCCGACTATCGCTTCCACGATCCCGATTCGTTTGCGCTGACGCTCCAGGACTGGACCCTGCTCGATATGAATCTCGACAAAAGCCCCGATGTCTTCCCGCTTGCTTGCATCCTGCTCCGGCTTGCCGAAGCCCGCTGCTTCCATCGCTTCCTGGAGGCTTACGCCGTCCGAATCAAACACGATCCCGCCGCTCTGCCAGTCGTAGACGCCGGTCATATTGCCGGAGCCCCAATAGGTGAGCGGAAATCGGCTCCCTTCTTCCTCGCAGAAGGAGACAATCTCCAGCGTGTTAACCGGCTGACCGTACGTATCCTTCAGATAGGTTACAGCCGCAATTCCAGCCGCTATGCCGTACGCGCCGTCATAGTTGCCCCCGGAACGTACCGTATCGATATGCGAGCCGGTAAGAATAACCGGCGCCTCCTTGCTGCTTCCCTCAAGCCGGCCAAACAGATTGCCTACCCGGTCGAACTTTACATCCATGCCGAGCGATTTCATCTTCTCCGCCAGAAACAGCTGCGCCTGCAGCCATTCGGGCGTATATAACAGCCGCGTAACTCCTCCTTGTTCATCGGCCCCTAAGGAGGCAAGCTCATCAAGAAGGCGGGAAACAAAAGAGGCCGCTTCTTGTTCCATCGGAATCCTCATCGTAACAGCCTCCTGTTATGGGGTTTGTTGAGGCGTATGAACAGGCTTCAGCAACAGTTGACCGTGCTTCACCGGGTTTACGCCTTGTTCATCGGTATAGACCGGAATTCCGCGTACAAGCGTAGCTGTCACCTTGCAGGCAATTTCCCGACCAAGGTAAGGACTGACTTTATGCCTTTGCCACAATTGATCTTCCGTTAGCGTATAAGTACGGCTTGCATCCACAAGGACAAGATCCGCATCCGCGCCAACGTCTATTTGACCTTTTTGCGGGTATAGTCCAAACCGTTTCGCAGGTCCTGCAGACAAGAGATCAACCAGCTTGTGCAGCGGGATTCCTCTCTTTATAAAGCCCTCGTCCAGCATAAGTTCGAGGCTGCTTTGCGCGCCGGCAATACCGCCCCAAGCATCGAAGAAGGAAAGGGATTCATCGAACTTGAGCTCCGGCGGGCACGGGGAATGATCGGAGGCGATGACATCCAGCTTGCCCTCCGCAAGCAGCCGCCACAACCCTTCCTTCTGCTCTTTACCGCGAAGAGGCGGTGCGCATTTGGCGGCCGGACCTATATCCGCCATATCCTCATCCGTCAGCAGGAGATAATGCGGACAAGTCTCAACGGTAAGCGGGATGCCGCGCTTTTTCGCCCGGTCGATCAGCTCCACCGCTTCCACGCTGCTGATATGGACAAAATGGACCTCGCAGCCCGTCTGCTCGGAGAACAGAATTGCTTTATTTACCGCCTCCAGCTCGGCGATAACCGGACGGGAAGCTACAAAAGCTCGTGCATCGGTCCGTCCTTCTTGAATGGCTTGTTCCGCCAGTACGGAAGTAATGGCGTCGCTCTCCGCATGTAAGGCGACAAAGCCTCCGAGCGCAGCGATCTTCTTCATTCCTTCATATAGCGTTAAGTCGTCTACCTCGCGGAAGCGGCCTTCGCCTTCTCCGCCCGGATTGGACATAAAGGCTTTGAAGCCGCGGACGCCTTGCGCCGCCAGCTTTTCTAATTGATCAAGCTTACCCGGGACGAGACCGCCCCAGAACGTATAATCGACGGCCGAGTTTCCTCCGGCTAACTCTCTCTTAAAGGCAAGAGCCTCCGGAGTAACCGTCGGCGGGTTGCCGTTTAGCGGCATATCGGCGTAAGTCGTGCAGCCGCCGGCGGCAAGCGCGGAAGAACCGGTTGCAAAGCCTTCCCAATGGCCGAAATTGGGTTCATTGAAATGAACATGCATATCGATCATGCCGGGTAGGACGTATTTGCCCTCGGCATCCAGAATTTCGTCTGCTGCGGAATCTGCCAGCGATTCGGAGACAGTCGCGATTTTTCCGCCGATAATCCCAATGTCCAATCGATAAGTACCTTCCGGGAGAACGACCTGCCCGTTTCGGATGATGCGATCGTAAATCTGGTTCATCCTGCAGCCTCCTTTTCTTCAGCTTCCGCGGTAGGTGCTGTAGCCGCCGGGAGCGACAAGCAGCGGGATATGATAATGGGAATTAGCATCCGCTACGGAGAATCGGATCGGAATCCGGTCGAATACCGGATCAGAATCGAGAATATGCCGTCTCTGTTCATCCCTGAAGTAGTCCCCGGCGCAAAAGACGATTTCGTATACGGCCGCCAGCATCTCCTCGCTGCCTAACAGCGGGGCTTCCAGCCGTCCGTCCTCGTTGGTGGCTGCCGTCCGCAACAAGGTGCGTCCTTCGGGTAACGCGGAGCTTTCGGCTGACTCGATTAGATAAAGCTCAACCTTGATGCCAACGGCAGGCTTGCCTTTCGACGTGTCCAGCACATGGGTTGTAATGCGTCCGCCGCTCATCGGCTTCACTCTCCGTCCGTAGTCAGATCTTCTTGCGTCATCGTAAAGCCTTGGAATCCAAACGGCGGGCGAGGCTCGGTATAGACGCCGGCCGGATCATTCTCGGTGTTGTCCACGATAGTCTCCCAGGTCCGGTTATTCGACTCGAATCGGACTTCGGCGAGCTGCGGGAAGCGGGTTAGCATCCGGCGGCCGACTTGATAGATCAGAAACTGAATGGACGGAGACTTCATTTCATGGAAGACGTTATGGGTGATATCCCGGATTTGCTCCGCAGGAACATAACGTCCCAGCCCGGCATCAAGGGCATCGTCTGCTTGATCATATTTCCAGAAGATGTCCAGGAAGATAAATAGCGGCCGGTCGTAGCTTTCTGGCAGCGTTGTATATTCGTCGCGGACAAAGCCGTAGAACGAGCTTCCGCATACCTTGATCAGCTGCAGATCGGTAATGGCGCATTCATGCGATTCAATGATCGGAGCTCCTTCGTTACGAACCAGCTTCATCGAAGCGCTGGCATGATCGTTATGCGAGCGGCGGTAGACGAGCGGGCTTGGCTCCAGTCCTTCGCCTGCTTGCGAGGTTACCCCCAGCGTATGGAACGGGATACGGTCCGCGCTCAGCTCCACGGCGTCAATATGAGGGTATCGGTCCATAAACTTCCGGCTGATAAATGCCAATAATCCTTCCGTTGTGCTGCCTTCGTAAGCGGCCGTGTTGCGCAAAATAAAATTTTTCATCGAATCGGTAGCCACGACAAGCGAGTTGTCGCCTTCGGTAAACGAAGTGAGGAGCTGCTCGCCGCTAACGGCAAACGTCATGTTATGGGCAAAGATGACATTGCTGTCACCGGTATAGGCGGATTCGGGAACGGCAGCTACGGATAACGGTTTAGCATAAGTGCGGTAAGTAAGAACGTCGCCTTTTCCATAATAAAGAGTACGACCGCTGCGGAGTTTAAGCATGAATACCAATCCCTTCTATTCTGTAATAAGATCCTGCAACCGGAATTTCGTAATGCGGGCGATTTGCCATAAGGCCTCGTCGGCCTCTTCTTCAAAGCTGTTGCCGATTCTAGCTTCCATTGCGGCTAAAATATCGGATTTATCCTTGCCGCGGACGGCCAGGATAAACGGAAAGCCAAACTTGCCGGTATATTCGCGGTTGCTTGCCGTAAATACCTCGAACTCTTCCGGCGTCAGCCTGTCGAGCCCCGCTCCCTGCTGCTCCTTCGTCGAATAATCGCCAATCTTGATTCGGGTAGCCAGATCGGGATGCTCGCTGAACAGCTTAAGCTTAGTCTCGTCCGAAGAATGTACGACAACCTTCACCATGGCGTCATGCAGCTCGTCGACCGATCGGAAGGGGCGGGCAGCAAAGGCGGATTCGGCAACCCAAGGCGAATGCTCGAAGATAGCGCCCAGCGCTTCGATAAAAGATTCTTTCGGCATTTCGTTAATCGCTGATAGATTCAGATTCATAGGCTTCCTTCCTCCACTCTATCGCCTTTTGTACGGCTCTCTTAATGCCTCCGTAGCCGGTGCACCGGCATATGTTCCCGGATAACGCTTCTTCGATCTCAAGCGAGGTCGGATCCGGATTATGATCGAGCAGCGCCTTGACCGATATAATCATTCCCGGCGTGCAGTAACCGCATTGGAATCCGCCCTCTTCGAGAAAAGCTCTCTGGATCGGGTCGATGCCGCCGGCTGCCGCCGAAATTCCTTCAATGGTTGTGATAGATTTGCCCGAGCATTGATAAGCCATCGTAAGACAAGAGTTAACGGGAACGCCGCCCACCATAACCATGCAGGCGCCGCATCGGCCGATTTCGCAGGAACGCTTTGTCCCCGTCATCGCCAGGTCATCGCGCAGCACATGAAGCAGCCGCTTGGCCGGCGGTACGTTCAAGCTGAATTCATGACCGTTAATCGTACACGGGATCGAGCTTGCCGCAAGCGGTGTAACCGGCTTTGCCGAATCCTTCATTCTCCGCTCACCGCCTTGTCTAGGAATGGTTCAAAAGATTGCGCGAGCAGCAGCTCCGTATCTATCGGAAGTTTTGTCACCCGAACGCCAATGGCGTCATAGATAGCTGCGGCGATTGCCGGTGCAATCGTTACCGATCCTACCTCGCCAATGCCGCGGGGGCCGTAATTGTCTTCTTCCGGCAGCTCTTCAATCGGATGAACGTCAATCGTTCCGCGATGCTCCGCTATCGTTGGCACCAGGTACGTATCCAGATTTTTCGTCAAATATTGACCGCCGCTCATAACCGCGTCTTCCGTCAGGGCGAAGCCGATGGCCATGCTGCTGCCGCCCTCGATCTGCCCAAGAAAGCCTTGCGGGTTGATCACCGGTCCGGCTGCTACCGCATGGTATTGATGCAGCACCCGGACCCGGCCGGTCAGCTGGTTCACTTCAACTTTTACGGCAACCGCGGAGTACGTATATAGAAAATGGGCGCCTACCTTTTGCGTTGCGGAGGTAGGAAAATGAAATTGCGTTGCGCTGGTGATCGGTTCCCCGCAAGCTGCCGCTATTGCCCGATAGGTCATGAGGCATTCCGCACCGGGAGGCTCGGAGCTTGCTTCAATGGCGTAAACGCCGCCTTCTCCAAACCTCAGCTGGCTTGCGGGAAGCTGCAAGAAATCCGCGGCTTTGCCAAGAACCGCTTCTTCGAACAGCGGACGCAAATTTTGCAGCGACTTCCACATCATGCTAGTTGCGCGCGATGCGGTGGTTGATCCGCTGTCCGGCACGACATCCGTATCGCCGATAACGATTCGGATATCCTCGGACGCGAAGCCGAACTGCTCTATCAGCATTTGCTCAAGAGAAGCGATCAAGCCTTGCCCGAATTCCTCGTAACCGAATACCGCTTCAATCTTGCCGTCCGCGGCGAGCGTCAATCGCCCGCCGGCCGGATCGGGTATCCCGAAGCCAAGTCCCGCTCCATGCATCGTAAATGCCGCGCCGATTCCCGTTCGGATCCATGGTTCGTCTTGGTCTGCCTTGGCCGCCGGATTGCTGCGCTCCTGCCATATCGGGCTGGAAGTCATTGCGGCCGAAACCTGTTTCGCGCCTTCCGTCATAGCGATCGGCTGATCGTACGGACCAGGATCATCGGCCCTGCGCATATTCCGAAGCCTGAGCTCCCAGGGATCTATTCCAAGCTTTTCCGCCAGCCGGTCGAACTGTCCTTCCAGGGCAAATATCGCCTGATTGCCGCCAAACCCCCGAAATTCGCCTGACATTCCGTTGTTCGTGTAGACCGAGAAGCCCTCCACGTCCAGATGCTCGTACCGGTAAGGACCAATCACATGCTCCACCGCGAAGTTAAGCACTTCAGCGCCAAGGGTGGCGTAAGGACCCGTATCCGCGACAATTCGGACTTGGTGGGCAATTAGCCTGCCGTTTTCGTCTACGCCGGTCTTCATCGTTATTTTCATCGGATGCCGCTTGAGACCGGCCCGTACCGATTCCCACCTGGAGTTATGGAGCTTAACCGGGCGTTTGGTTATCCGTGAGAGCAGCGCTCCGTAAGGCTGAACGTTAAGCTCGTCTTTTCCGCCGAAGGATCCGCCGATCGGGCTGGAAACGATTCGAATCTCGCTTTGCGGAATCGCTAGAATGCGAGCCAGCTGCATGCGGTCCATAAAGCCATGTTGCGTTGGCGAATAAACGGTAAGCCTTCCGTCCTCTCCCGGGAGAAACAGTCCGCCTTCGGTCTCCATGTACGTATGCATTTGCCTCGGCGTATAATAGGTTTCTTCTACGACGTAGGCGCAGCTCTCAAAGCCTGCAGCTACGTCGCCGCGCTGGAATCCGTTCCGGTGAAGCAGATTGCCTTGCGGATGAAGCTGCGGTGCCTCGTCCGTAAGCGCATATTCCGCATCCTCCACAATCGGCAGCGGCTCGTAGTCGACTTCGATTAACCGAAGCGCATGCTCCGCAATCTCAAGGGTATCGGCAGCTACGGCCGCAACCGCATCTCCGACATACCGCACTCGGTCCTCGCAAAGAACAGGCTGATCGGGATGAGCGATTCCAAACCGGTTAAGCCCCGGTACGTCTTTATGGGTAATGACGGCATGCACGCCATCCAAAGCCGCGGCATGCTCGGTTCGAATAGCCGTAATCCGCGCATGCGCGTGAGGACTGCGCAGTACGCGGCCAATCAGCATATCCGGTGCGGTCATATCGGTCAAATAAGCCAGCTTCCCGGTTACTTTATCAGGCCCGTCGGGACGAACTCGCCAGCGAGCCCCGCTTCCTTTTCTGTTCAAGAGCATAGTTGACCACCCGTCCTCTCTTTACCTTGAAATCTAAGAATGTGCCGGCAAAAGCCGTTTCACCTTAAAGCTTTCCATAACTCCGAAGCGATCAGATTCGCCGCCGCTTTCTTCCGGTAGCTGACCGGTACAAAAGCATCTCCTTTGGGCTCGTAATGCTCGAGAATCATGGAATAAACCTCCGTAATCGTCTTCTTATCGACCAGCTTCCCGGTCAAAAATTGTTCTGCATTCTCCAGCCGATGCGGAATGGTCTGCCCGCCGCCAAGCGCGAGCCTCACATCGCTCAGCCGGTTGGCCGAATCGAGCTGCATACTGAATGCGGCGGTAACGACGGAAGGGGTGAAAGCATCCCTTCTGCCGACTTTATGGAAAGCGACGAATCGCTTTGTATTCGAATCCAGGGTTGGTTGTGTCAACGCAACCGAGAGGAGCAGCCGTTCCTTCCAAGCCGGATGCACCGCTGCGGTGGACAGCCATTCCGATAAAGGCTCCTCAAGTCCGCTTGCTCCGTCATGCCAATGCAGAACCGGATCATAGATAAGCAAGGCCGGTATCGAGTCGCCAACCATTGACAGTACATTGCCGCCGATTGTTGCCTGATTGCGGATAGACGGTGCGGCAATGCTGCGCGCAGCTTCCGTCAGAAGCGGGAAACTCGCATTTACAATCGGACTGGTCCGTATGTCCGATAGAGTAATCATCGCTCCAAAGGAGACTGTTCCGCTCTTGCTGCCCGTTTGAAGTCCATGCAGTTCGTCAATGGCCCCGATATTGATCAGATGGTTCGGCACGGCCGCCAGCCCGGATTCCCATTGCGTCCGCAGCAGCGTGCCTCCTGCGGTGAACACGCCTTCCGCGCCAAGCGTTCCCTTAAGCTGCCAAGCTTCCTCGACGGTTGCCGGATGCCATACGAAAGGTGCTTCAGCCACTCCTTGTGCATTTGCAGCCATAACGCCATCCCCTTCCGTTAAAATCTTTGTTCGCGAATATACGGTGTACCAAGCGACTCCGGCGAGCCCGAAGGCTTATTCCGGTTGCGCCAGCCAAGGAACATCAGAACCAGAATCGTTACAATGTATGGAATCATCTTGAGGAAATAAGACGGAATCTCGCTGCCGATCAATTGAATGCGGAAGCCGATGGTATCGAGTGCGCCGAAGAAGTAAGCACAGAACAAAGCGCGGATCGGATTCCATCTTGCGAAAATAATGAGAGCCACGGCGATCCAGCCTCTGCCTGCCGTCATGCCTTCAATCCAGGTTGGCGAATACACCATCAGCAGATCCGCGCCCGCAAGGCCGATCAGCATGGAGCCAACGATGATATAGCCATAACGGAACGTTTGTACCCGGATCCCCATCACGTCGGCCGTTGGCGGGTTATCGCCAATCGCTCTTAGGTGAAGTCCCCATGAGGTGCGGTGAATGTATAAGTGCAAGACGATAACCAGAATAAAGCTGAACCAAGTTAAAACATCGAGATGAGCGAATATTCCGCCAATTAAGGGCACATCTTCAAGCCAATTCAGGTTCACCTTCGGAACCGCGCCTGCCACCGGTTGTCCGGTAATGCTTTTGCCAAGATAGGCGCTAAGCCCGGTGCCAAATAACGTTAATGCCAAGCCGCTGACAATCTGATTGGCCCGCAGCGTCACGCACATAAAGGCGTGCACGATACCGAGCACCGCGCTTATCGCGCAGGCGGCAAGCAAGGTTAGTGCCAGATTGCCGGTGTGCAGGTATGTCATACAGGCTATGACGGCTCCCATCAGCATTAGACCTTCCGCGCCGAGTTGAATAATGCCTGACCGTTCGATCAGAATGCCTCCAAGCGTGGCGAATAAGAGAGGCGTGCCTGAAGAGATGGCGGCTACTATGATTTGTACGAATAAATCCATGGTCTACACCATCCCTTCTATGCATTTCTCCGGATACGGAATTTGCTGGCCATGCTGCCTGCAATCAGGAAGAACAGAATCGCCCCTTGGATCATGGATGAAATGGAGGACGGAAGTCCAATCGTTTGTACGCTGAAGCCTCCCACGATAAGACCGCCAAACAGGAACGACGAAATAACAAGACCAATCGGATTCAGCTTAGCAAGCCAAGCAACGATAATCGCCGTATACCCGTAGCCCGGCGATATTCCGTACATGAGGCGGTGGGTAACGCCCGATACTTCCGCCATTCCGGCGAGGCCGGCCATGCCGCCGCTGATCAGCATAACGAGCAGAATATGACGACTGATCTTGATGCCTGCGTTTTTCGCCGCTTCCGGGTTAGCGCCAATCAAGCGGAGCTCGTAACCCCAGCGGGTATATTTCATCAGGAAGGCGTACAGCAGAACGCCGACAATGGCAAACACGAGACCCAGATGCAGCCTTGTATCCCCAAGCACCGGTAGCGACTGCGCATCCGTAAATACCGGAGTACCCGGGAAATTAAAGCCCTTCGGATCCTTCCAAGGACCAAAAACGAAGTAGTTCAGGGCCAGCAGGGCCACATAGTTAAGCATGAGTGACGTGATCAGCTCGTTGACCTGGAAATACGTCCTCGGAATTGCGGTCAACAGTCCCCAAATCCCGCCGCCAAGTATACTAAACACGATCATCGCAGGAATCACGAGATATGCGGGCATATTCGGAAAATAGACCGTTACCGCCGTCGCCGCCATCGCTCCGGCGAGGAATTGCCCCTCCGCCCCGATATTCCATACCGAAATGCGGTAAGCAATCGCAACCCCGATGCCGCACAGCAGAAGCGGGATTGACTTCACAAGCGTTTCCGTAATGCCAAATGAGGTTCCAAACGCCCCGGTAATCATTTTCGAATATACCGTGATCGGGTTCATGCCGTTAGCGGCGATAAAGATGCCGCAGAAGACTAAAGCTAGCAGGATAGAAACGATGGTCATCCACCACGGGCTTTCTTTTCTGGATGGATCCAGTTCGATTCGTAGAGACAGCAGCTTGCTGCGGCGTGTTGCTGTATCCGGTTGTTCGATGGCTAAAGTGCTTTGTACCGGCTGCTTGCTCATACGACCTTCTCCTCCTCCGAGTCATCCGCATCCCGAACGCCGGCCATGTATAAGCCGATCTGTTCGCGAGTCGCTTCCCCCCGCGCCAATTCGCCGACCATTCGGCCGTTATAGATTACTAATATGCGGTCGGACAGCTGCATAACCTCATCCAGATCCTCTGAAATAAGTAGAATGCTTTTGCCTTGTCCGCGCATCTCCGACAGCAGCCGGTGAACGCCTTCCGTTGCTCCGACATCCAGCCCTTGCGTGGGATGAACGGCCACCATAAAGAGCGGGTCCTGTTCAACTTCCCTAGCAAAAAGCAGCTTCTGCTGATTACCGCCGGATAGCTGTCTTACTGGTACATCAAGGCCAGGGGTCTTGACATCAAATTTTTCCACAAGCGATTGCGACCAGCTTCGGTTCGCCCTTGAACGAAGGAAGCCGAAGCGGGAGCGATCGCTTGTGCGGTACGATTTGAACAGCAGATTGTCGACAATGCCCAGACTTCCGGCAAGGCCGCTTTTCATCCGGTTCTCCGGCACATGGGCGATACGGGCTTCGATCGCTCCGCGAACCGAAGCGTTCTTCAGCGGGCTGCCGTTAAAGGTAATGCTTCCTTTGCGCCATGAGCGAAGTCCCGTCAGTACCTCGGCAAGCTCCTTCTGCCCGTTGCCCGCTACGCCCGCAACCCCCACGACCTCGCCTTCATGCACCTGAAACGCCATCTGATTCAAAGCCTTCCGTCCATGATCGGCAAATACGTCCAGCTGATCAACGATAAGGAGCGGTTTGCCTTTCGGACGGCTCGCAAGCGGCTTTTGAACGGCCAGCTCTTTGCCAACCATTAACCTCGCAAGCTCGCGTTCGTTCGTCTCGGTTTTCATCATCGTATGAGTGAGTTGGCCTTTCCTCATAATCGAAATGCTGTCGGAGATCGCCATAACTTCCTTTAATTTATGAGTCGTGATAATAACGGTCTTGCCTTCCGCCTTCATCTGCGCAAGCGTGACGAACAGCTGCTCCGCTTCGCCTGGCGTAAGCACCGAGGTTGGTTCATCCAGAATAATCAGATCGGCGCCGCGATACAGCGTCTTGACGATCTCCACCCGCTGCTGCTCGCCGACGGACAGCTGCCAGATCGGACGGTCAACCGGGAAGGTTAGCCCGAATTTAACCGCAATCGCTTCAATCTCTGCCTGCTTCTTCTTCATCCAGCCCGGACCGCGCCAGAAGGATGATTTCTCGCCTAAAATAATGTTCTCGGCAGCCGTTAAGGTCTGTACGAGGCGGAAGTTTTGGAATACCATCCCTATGCCTAGCTTCATGGCATCCTTGGGCGAGCGGATTTTTGCTTTCTCGCCGTGAATATGGATTTCGCCGCTGGTTGGACGATAGACGCCGGACAGCATGCACATCATCGTGCTTTTGCCGGCTCCGTTCTCTCCTAGCAAGGCGTGAATCTCTCCTGCCTTCGCCTTGAAATCGACCTGGTCATTCGCGACAACGGAGCCGAACTGCTTGACGATACGATGCATTTCTACGGAGTAGGTTTCGAGCATTCCGTTTCCTCCTAAAATGAATTGTGTAGGCCAATAAATCAACAAATCCCTTAAGCAAGGGATTTGTTGATCGGCCGTTTGGCTGGCTCAAGGCTATTTAGGAATCGTTCCTTCTATGCCTTTGACGAACCAGTTCATCTCCAGAATTTGCTCCAGACTCATCGTTTGGCCAGCTTCCTGCTTCGAAGCGCCGGATGCATCGGTTATCGGACCGCTGAATACGTCCAGCTCGCCGCTGATAATTTTCGCTTTTGCATCCTCTACCAGCTTCTTCACGTCGTCGGGAATGCTAGGTCCAAGCGGAGCAAGGCCAACCATGCCGTCCACCATATCGCCGGAGAATTGCTCGCTTTTCCATGTACCGTCGATCACGGATTGCACAACCTTCGTATAATAAGGACCCCAGTTCCATGTCGGGTTCGTTAAGTATGCATCCGGTGCGTAACGGGTCATGTCGGAGTCGTTGCCGCCTGCCAGCGCGCCGCGTTCGGCAGCCGCCTGCAGGGTTGCGGGAGAATCCTGATAAGCAAGCAGGACGTCCGCGCCTTTATCCAGCAGACTGATCGCCGCTTGGCGCTCTGCGGTTGGATCGTACCAGGTGTTGCTCCATACGACGTCTACTTTCGCGTCCGGATTGACGCTTTGAATGCCAAGCGCAAAGGCATTGATGTTATAAATAACTTCGGGAATCGGGAATGCGCCGACGTAACCAATGACATTCGACTTCGTCATTTTTCCTGCCGCAATTCCGGTCAGGTAGCTGGCTTCATAGTTCTTGCCGAAGTAAGTGCTCATGTTGTCCGCTGTTTTGTAGCCGGCCGTATGCATGAACTTCACATTCGGGAATTTCTTCGCCACGTTTAGCGTCGGATCCATGTAACCAAAGCTTGTCGTGAAAATAATGTCGTGATTTTGAGCCAGCTCCGTAATGACGCGTTCCGCGTCCGCGCTTTCCGGTACGTTTTCTACCGTGTCAGCTTTAATGCCAAGCTTCTCTTCCATGTACTTCCTGCCGTTATCATGCTCGAAAGTCCAACCGCCGTCTCCGGGAGGTCCGATATAAACGAATGCGACCCGCGGCAGCTTCTTGCCGCTATCTGTTGCTGACGGCTCTGATGATGTCTGTGTATTGCCGCCGCTTGCTGTTTCGCTTGTTTTGTTATTGCTGTTGCTGGAACAAGCAGATAAAATAACGACCATGAATACGAGCAATGCCAACCCCACTGTACGTGCTTTTGCAAGATGTTTCATATGGTTCCTCCCCAACTCTCTATCATCATCATGACCGCAATGGATGATGTAGACTCAATATACTTCCGTGTCATTACCACGTCAATATATCTTACATGTGATTGGAAATACATATAAAATAACGAAAACTCATTGTGCATGATGCACGTCCGATGACACGCACGTAACAATAGATCACATTATTATCTCCGCCCGCGGATTTGGCGGTATCGCCTAACCGCTTGCCCTAGACTATATTCGTCATCGACATCAAGCAGCAATTCAGCATCTTCTCCGTCGAATTCCAGGATTTCTCCCTCGTAATCCGGCGACGAAAACAGCTTTCGCGCACCCATGTCCCCCTTCAGCCCGCAAAGCGCTTTGTACATGGTATGACGGATAACGGCGGGAGGCATAACGACTCCCCGCATAGAGGAAGCAGCAAAATCCAAAGCCGGATTCTCCTCCATAACAACAAGAAGACGCCGCACCATAGCAGCCGTGACAAAAGGTTGGTCGCCAAGCCCGATGACGACAGCATCGGAAACCGGCAGGCTGGATAGCGCGGCGTCTACACCGGCACGAATGGAATAAGACATGCCAAGACTTGCTTCTTCGCAGACGACGATATTTAATTGAGGTGTATATAGCGTGCTTTCCCTAATATCATGCAGCCATGTTAACGGATCATCCGGACGGACCACAATGTGTATCCGCCCGATTCCGCTAGCCAAGAGAGCACGAAGCGCCAGACTGCCAAGCGCTACGCCCGGCGAAAGCTCGAGCGGCAGCTTCGGTTTGCCCATTCGGCTGCTCTGTCCCGCCGCCAAATAAATTGCGGATAGGTTCATGCCGTTCCTCCTTTTGCCGATCGGCCTTTTGCTTATTCCGCCATTGATATCGCAAAGCTATTAATTCCGCGGCAATACTGACCGCAATCTCGCAAGGACCCTCAGCTCCAATGGATAATCCGATAGGAGCCTTCACGTTAGCAGGAGGGATCTCTCCGTTAAACAGCATGCCAATCCGCTTCGTTGACCCCATAACACCTATATACGTTGGCTTTAAAGCTAATGACCATTCAATCATTTCCCGGTCGTAATGGAGATGATGGCTGCAGATTATGACAGCATCTTCGGCGCTCAGATGCATCCTCCCACGGAGCTGCTCCGGCGTGCCGAGATAATGCTCGGCGCCCGGATAAGCAGCCAGCAAACGCGGCCGCCAGTCCGCGACTATGACGTGAAAGCTGCTTTGCGTCAAAAGTTGATAGATGGGAACGGCATCCGGACCTGCGCCAAACAGAATAACCCGTTGCCTATTCGTTAAGCGGAGACTAAGCTGCCAATCGTAGCAAGACTGGCTGGAAGGGAGCTGCCTAACCTCTTCCGCCGCAAGCTCATAACAGAGCTTTTCTCCCTTCAGCCCGCGCACAAGCTGAACCTCCCTGCCACTATCGAGCAGATCCAGAGCATCCGTCAGAATAGCCCGAAGCGATCCGGCTATGGGTTCAAGAAGCACGCGGATAACTCCGCCGCAGCCCACAGCTTCTCCCCAAATGGGATCGTCGTCCGGGTCCATGTTATATTCCGCAATCTCATACCGGTTAGCTTCCCAAACGGAGGGAACCCGCTCCAGGAGATCGGATTCGATACAGCCCGGACTAACCGTGCCGACGGTATCTCCGCTTAACGGGAACAGCATGGCCGCTCCCGTCTTACGGTATGCGTGTCCCTCAACCCCGATAATGGTTGCCAGGACCGCCGGCTGATCAAGCCGCCGGATCGTTCGCAGAATGTTAATCATGTCCATCGGCAACCCCTCCTGAAAGCCTAAAGTTTTGTTGAGCAACTTACTCAGTAAGCATTCTCCGGAAAAACAATCACATATATGGTTGATTAAAGTCTTGCCAACAGCTCCTTTAAAGTCCGGTCTGCCTCTCGCAACACGAGCGGTTTATCAACCGTCTTCATGATTCTGCTCTCCATTACGATCTGCCCGTCAATCATCACGGTATCCACATCGCCGCGCGTAGCCGCGTAGACGACTCTGGAATACCAGTCCGCATCAAACGAAGGATAGACATGGAAATCTTCCAAATCAAGCAGCTGCAGATCCGCAAACTTTCCGACTTCAATGCTGCCGAGTTTGTCTTCCAGTCCTAACACGTGAGCTCCGCCCATTGTCGCCATGCGAAGCACGGTCTTTGCGTTCATGACGGTTGGACCATGCTTTACCTTTTGAATAAAAGCCGTAAGCCGCATTTCCTGGAACATATCCAGATTGTTATTGCAAGGCGCTCCGTCCGCGCCGATGCCGATATTAATCCCTTCCCGCAGCAGCTCGGGAACCTGCGCAACGCCGGATGCCAGCTTCAGGTTCGAGCCCGGGCAATGCGTAACCTTAACGCCGCGTTCCTTGATAATCCGCTTTTCCTCTTCATCCAACCAGATGCTATGAGCCAAAATAAGGTTCGGTCGGGCGAGACCGATATGATCCAGATAAATCACGTTGCGCATGCCGCGTTCGGATTCGACGATCGAGATCTCTTCCCTGTTTTCCGACGCATGGGTATGTACCTTTACGCCGTATTGCGCGGATAAATCCCTAACTCCGATGAGAAGCTCTTCCGTACAGGAGACCACAAACCGCGGACAAAAAGCGTATTCAATCCGTCCGCCGGCTGCACCGTGCCACTTCTCCAGCAGCTCCACGCTTTCCTTCAGCGACTGCTCCGTTTTCTCCTGGAGCGGAAGCGGAACCTCCGTTCCGTAATCCATCATCACCTTGCCTGAGACCGCTCGAATCCCGCTCTCGAGAATCGCCTCAAAAGCCGACTCCGTATGATTGACGGTCTCCATATCGAGTATGGTCGTGGTACCGCTTCGAATCAGTTCTCCAATGCCAAGCAGCGCCGAATAATAGACCGATTCCTCATTATGCGCGGCTTCAAGAGGCCAGATCCGCTGTCTCAGCCAGTCAATCAGTTCCAGATCATCCGCTCTTCCGCGAAATAATGTCTGGCATAAGTGGATGTGCGTCTGAATGAAGCCGGGCAGCAGCACTTTACCTCCAGCATCGACGATGCGATCAATTTCATTTTCCTGAATATTCGGACCAATTTGAGCGATCTTGTTGTCTTTCACAAGCACATCGCCAATTAAAATATCATCTGATGCATTCATCGTCATAATGACGGCATTTCGGATCAAAGTCGAACTCATGTGTTCCGCTCCTTTGTTGTAGCGCAGTCGTTTAAAAAGGCTGGTTATGAATGTTCGTTAATTAACAGCTTGCGGAATAAGAAAGCGATCTTGAGCCTGAGAAGATCATTCATTTTCTTGAAATCTACCCCTAAGATTTCGCTCAGCTTCTCGATCCGGTAAGTAGCCGTATTGCGGTGAATATACAGCTTCTTTGCTGTTTCGTTTAACTGGCCATCCTGTTCCAAATAGGTCTCAAGCGTACGAAGCATTTCGTTGGCGTAATCCGGATCCTTGTTCACGAGTCCGCCCAGCCAGCGGTTGCAGAATGCCTCCATCCGGTCCTTCGATACATGCTCGAACACGATCGCCAAGTCCATTGTATCAAAGGAAGTAATCGATTGCCCGACACGCCATTCGGAAGCAAGCCTTTGAGTCTGCCTGCATTCGTCAAACGCTTCGTATAGCTGGTCCGCCCGTTTCTTCCGGCTGCTGACCGCCGCCCGGGGACTTTCTCCGCTCTCCCGCTGAATAGATGCAAAGCATACGTTTAATGCGGACACAAGACTATCTTCCGCTTGCCCATCATGTTCGGAAAAAACGGATAAAAGACCCTCTTCCATTACAATATGCATGCCTTTCAGTTCTTGAAGTTTCGTGTGGCTTAAAAAATCCGATTTCAGCTTCTCGAGCTTCTCAGCCCTTTGCGTCGCGGAAGCATGAGCAATATCGCTCAGTACGCAGACATAATGGCTTTGGAACACCTCAAGCTCCCAACGATCCGCGTATTCGACAACCTTATCTATCGGCAATCCATTTCTCAGGTAACGTTTGATCAGCACGCCAAAATCCTTTTGCACGGATAACTCGAAATAATCCTCGTAATTAAAATTCATTTGATAGGATAATAGCTCCGCCGCCTGCAGGTAGAGACTTTCTTCAATAGTAGACAGAAATAGCTGCGGGTTAAAAAACAAAACAAATCCCGTGCAGCGGGACTGCTTCATAAGAGGAATCCGGAATGCCTGCCACTGCTTGCTCTTCATCCACTTCTGCTGCTGCGGCCATGGCCAGCTGCCCGTTAATTCCGTATCAGCCACCTGCGAGCTGTTATATACGATCTGGCCCCTTGACCCGACAATCGCCATCGGGAATCCGATAATATCCGCAACCGAATCAAACAATTCGTTAATATGATCCGTCTTGAGAGCCATCCTCATAAGCCGGACCTGCTTGTCGAAAATATCCTGCAGCACGCCGGTATTGCGCCTGAGTTCTTCCTTGAACAAGCCGCTCATTTGATCGGAGAACGTGAACTGATAAGGAAGCTCTATAAGAGGAAACCCCAGCTCATTGGCAAAAGCAATTAACTGCTCGGGGATCGCGTCCCAGAATCGGCCTAGCTTGATCCCAAGGCCCGACGAGCCGCGCTGGTTCAGCTTTACTAACAGCTCCGTTGCATCCTGCGGATGGTCCTTAATCAGGTAGGCGGTCGTAAACAACATTTCCCCTTCCTTGATCCAATCGGTAATATCCGGAGCATCCATCACATTGACGGATTTTACGATCCGATTGCGCCCTGCTTTTCCGGCAACCAGCTTCCCTTCCGATAAAGGAAACACATTCAGCGCCTGTTCCACTGTCAAATGCATAGCGCGCACCTCCGATCACCTTGTAAACACATTCGTAATGTTACTTTATATAACATAATAAATCAGAGATTTCCTTTTATCAATAGTTATGTGAATATAATTAACCATATAAACTCTTAATCTCGTCATTAAATCTCTTAACAATCTTATATGCTGGTTACCCGCCTAAATATCTAACATATATATAACGCATTGAAACACAAAAAAATGCCGATAAAAGCGCATTTGCTTTATCGGCATTTTTTCTTATCTTCAATTATTATTTCCCTTGAGGCAATGGCAGGAACAGAAGGTTAATCGGCAGGTTGCTGCCGGACGCCGGCGTAAATACGATCGACACCGATTCTTCGGTATCTCCCGTCCGGTAAAGGACGCCTGCTTCGTTCGCATTGCTCAGGATGGTAGTATTCGTAGCATAGACCAGCTTATTGTTGATCAAGAACGCGCCGCCGTAATGACCGCCGCGCGGATTCAAGGCAATAAGCGTATGAGGCTGCACATGCCACAGATTCAGGACGTACAAAGCACCGTTGTTGCCGTCATTGGACATCGCGTCCCCCGTCAGTACATCAAAGCCGGACAAGCGGGTATCTACCACTTTGTCGGCTAGAATCATACGGGAAGGAACATCGCCAATAGTCTGCAGAACGTTAATGCTGCGGTTCGCTTGTTCGAAGGTACCGCGTACGTGTTTGCCGTCGCGAGGCAGAATCGGTAGCTGCGGAAGCGCCTGCAGCACGTCTTTGCTAGCATCCACCACGATAACGCTGAATTTGATTGGTGCGGAAGTCGTTACATCCGCATACAACGTAATGACGCGGCCATTCACAACTTCTTTGCTGCTTAACGGGCTAAGTACAACACGGCTCTGTCCCGCAGGAATGGTTGTTACCGTTCCAACCGGGTTTACGGTTCTCGACAGCAGGTAATTCGCCGTAGCGGCTTTGCCTGCTTGCGTTACGTAAGGTGCCGGACCGCCAAGGCCGATACGCTCATCGGTTACGGTAGCCGCCGTGGAGTTTTCGTTGGTTGCTACAATATAAACCTTAACCGGATTAGGACGGTTATTCTGGTTGTGGATCAAGAAACGGACATTTCCGTTTGCCGTATCCTGGTAGTAAATCCCCTCGTCGTTAATCATCTCAGGGCTGTTGCTGCGGATAAACGTTTGCTGACCGTTCGAAACAACGGTGTATGGCTGTGTAGGAAGCTTAAGTACGCTTGCACCGTCAATCGTGAATTTCTCGCCTTGATCCGTGTAAAGCTGATCGAACTCCTGCTTCGTATACAGCGTATCGTTCGTAATCGTAACCGTCTGCGAGAATTCGCTGGTAAGGCCATGCGCATCCGTTACTTTCAACGTTACCGTCTGTTCGCCTGGTTCGAAGAAAGCCTTAGCGTTATTGACCCATTCGCGTTTAGTAATCTTGTTCTCGTCATCGGAGCTGATATCATTGTATTGAATAAGTTCGCCCATTTTGTAATAGGACTTGTCCGTAGCAAAACGTGCTTCCGGCGGAAGATTCGGCGGGAGTACGTTAATGGTCACCGAATAAGGATCGCTCCAAACACCGTTTGCATCTTGGACCCACTTGGTTACCGTATACGTCCCTGCTGCTTCGAATACGGTTTGCTTGCCATCCCAACGTTCGTTAACGATGGCTGCGCCGCTTGGCGAATACGACATATCGCCGTAAGTTACTTCGGTTTGGCCGGCGTATACAACGCCAGTGGCAATGTTAAACTTGGCTACCGGTTTAGTTGTCCAAGTCAAGACAATCTTCTTCTGTGCCGGAATCGTAGACAAAGTCATCCCGAACGGCTGAAGCACCGAACGGAGCGGGATCATCAGACTTCCGTTTTGTACAAAAGGCGCACCCGTAAACGTTGCGCGAGTACCATTTACCGTATAGGAAGACTTATTCACCGCGTAACGGAGTTCGTTTGCTGTGCTGCGAAGTACATACTCTTTCTTGTTCGCATCATAGAGCACGGATCCCCCGAGTCTGCCTGCAATAGCAGTAGCGGAAATATAAGTCGTGCCTTTCAATTCGGTGAGCGGCTGTGCAGCCATGTAAAGCTTGCCGTTATGGTACATTTGTTTTGTTTTTTGAAGAAGAATTAATTGATTCTGACCGGTGGAAGCGCCTTGCGCCGCTACAGGTATAGCAAACAGCATCAATGCGGCAAGGACAACTAAGCTGACTTTCTTAAACATTGGATTCTCCTTTTCTCTTTGGGATGGTTTGAACAGACATAGATTAAACGCATCCCAGAGCAAAAGGTTGCACCGGACAGCCTACTTTTTTAAGGCTCCTGCAATATGTTCAAATATAAGATTACGAGATTTGACCGCTTCGTTCCGTCCTGCCAGTGCTTTTCGTAGCACAATGACCAATCGTTCTTCAGGCGCAACAAGCAAATATTGGCCGCCATGACCAAAGGCGAAATAGCAGTCAAACGCTCCATTATGCTCTGACGGAGACTGCCACCAATGGTACCCGTAAGCCCCGTAGATTGGCGGATCATAGTGAAGAAGTCCTCTATGATGCCTCTTTGTCGACTCTTGAACCCAGGAAGACGGGAGCAGCCTCCGGCCGAACCAATCTCCTTCCCTCAAATGCAAAAGCCCCAGCTTCGCCAAGTCCCTGCCGTATAATTGAAGACCGGTACCTCCTTCATTAATCCCTTTATGAGAGGTCCATTTCGCTTGGCGGAAGCCCATTGGCCGAAAGAGCCGGCTTGTGGCATAATCCAGCGCGCTTTGGCCCGTAGCTGCCGTCAGAATGGCGGATAAGAGATGGGAGCCTCCGGAATTATAGAGATAAGCATTACCGGGTTCACTTATCATAGATCTTTCCAGTACGAACCGGATAGGATCAGCAGCCCTTTTCATCTCTTTATAGGGCTTATCGAAATCCGGCCAATCCCAACCGGAGGTCATCGTCAGCAGATGCTTGATATGTATGGAGGAGTCCGGTACCCCTTCAAAATAATCCGCAATAGGCTGGTCTACGCTTTGGATATGACCGTCATGGATGGCAACTCCGATAAGCGCGGACAGCACGCTTTTGGTACATGATAAGAGCGGTCCCACCGAATCCTCGCCCTTGGCATGCCACTCCCAGGCTATTGCATCATCGCGCATAATAATGACGGAATTCATCTTCCATAACTCCAGCCATTCCTTCATCTGTTCCAGCTTCGATTCATCCAGATCCGCAACGGATGGCTCAACGATACGTAAATAAGGATCATCGGTTAAAGTTGTCATGCCATTCATCAGCCTTTCTGGTTCTATGAGGATGCATCCGCCGTATCCGATGCGGTATGGCTGCCTTCTGTACCTGCTTTTGGCAGCATAAACATAGACAGCAGCACCATGACCGACATGATGCCTAGGATCATAAAGATCCGGTGAAGGCTGTGCTCCAGCTTAAGCGCGTCAATCGCTTCCGTATTCCCGGTGTTTAAGAGCAGCCCAAACATGGCTATCCCCACCGTCTGTCCAAGCGTGCGGATAAAGTTGTTGCTGCCAACCGCCGCTCCGCGCAGCTCCCAGCTGACAGCCGAGGTTACCGCGACGGTAAAGCTTGTTAACGATAAGCCAAATGACAAGCCGGATAAGCATGTATAGATCATAAACAGCACGATCGAGGTGTGGGCGTTCATAAGCATGAAGCCGGCGCTTCCGGCAATGAGGAAGAGCGAGCCCGTTATCGCGATGCGGCGCATACCGTACCTGGCAATAAAATTACCGGCTAGAATGGCCCCAAGCGGCCATCCGATGGACAGCGGAATCATGGCCATACCGGAATAAGTCGCACTTTCGCCTAGTACGCCTTGAATCCAAAGCGGAAGGTAAAAGATCGCAACGACGTTAATGATGCAAATCAAAAAGCTGATTGCGTTTACGGCGCTTATCGTCCGAATTTTAAAAATCTTGAGAGGAATAATCGGCTCGCGCGATCGCTTTTCAATGTAGTAGAACAATGTCAGGAGAATTATAGCGGCTGCCGAAAGCAAGATAATTTCAGTCCTGGATTGAGCAGCATCAGGCTCGCGAAGAATCGTTAGCGCATACAGGAAAGCAAACATCCCTGCCGCAAAAGCTGCAATGCCGGGATAATCGATATGCCGCTTCTGTTTCACGGACACTTCCTTCATCGACACCATCAGAAGAACTAACGCTACGATGCCAAACGGAAGATTCATATAAAAAATAGCTCGCCAGGACACATAATCGACAAGCAACCCCCCCGCAAGCGGTCCGGTAATACCCGCGATGCCCCAAATACTCGACATCCAGCCCTGGACTTTAGCCCGTTGCTCGAATGGGTATAAGTCGCCGATAATGGTATATGGAATCGTGGTCAACGCTCCCGCTCCAAGGCCCTGAACCGCCCGGAACGCAATCAACTGCGGCATGGTGGAAGCGAGTCCGGACAACATGGAGCCCAGCAGGAAAATGCCCGCTCCCGCAATAAACATTTTTTTGCGCCCGAACAGATCGGACAGTTTGCCGTAAATCGGGGTTGTGATCACCGTTGCGAGCAGATAAATCGAGATAATCCAGCTGTATTGCTGGATCCCGTGCAATTCACCGGTTATGCTCGGCATTGCCGTACTTACGATGGTTCCTTCTATTGCTGCAAGGAAGGTCGCGACATACAAAGCAACGGTTACTGTACGTCTATTGGTTGTTGTACTCATTATTTCTCCTTTCCGTACGTCTTATGACTTGGTAAAAATGCGAAACACTCTATTATGATACTTGTTCGTGGAAAAGATCAATGCTTTTTGAGGTTTTTGGCAAAGTTCACAACCATTTCGACCTATCGGAAAGCCATATTTTATGTTAGCTTTATTAAAGCGCCTTTTTAATCAAATACGTTGATAATGTAAGGGATGAATAAACAGATGGGTTATGATTTTTTAGTATCCATTATAGATCAGTTCGGCTACGTGTCGCTTTTTTTGGTTCTGTGCCTTGGCTTAATCGGGCTTCCTGTTCCTAACGAAGTTGTCGTTATGACAGGCGGTGCGTTTGTTGCATCGGGTCTGTTAAGTCCTGTGCCGGCTTATCTAATGGTATTCCTTGGAATATGCTCGGCAATGACCTTTAATTACTCAATCGGCCGGTTCGCGGGCAGTAAAGTATTCGACTGGTTCATGAAAAAAAAGAACATGGATAAATTCATTCATCAGGCTCAAAACATGAGCGATAAGTACGGCGGCTTCGCACTAAGTATCGGCCTTGTTCTTCCCGTGCTGCGGCATGTGATGCCGTTTGTGGGGGGAACGAACAAGATGACTTTCAAACGTTTTATGTTGTTTGCATACCCAAGCGCCTTTGTATGGACGCTTATCTATTTTATCCTCGGTACTTTTGTTGGCGACCAGGTGCAAGCGATTGGCGATTCCATTGCCAATAACGGAATGATTGTTGTCTACGCGCTGCTTGCCGTTGCGGCAGGCGCGGCAGCCTGGCTGTACATTCGTAACCGCACCGCGAAGAAGAACGAAAAGGCTGGTCGTCCGATGTGATGAAATCTTTATCGAAGCAATTCGATGATGAGCGACCGCGATAAATGTAAAAAAACCTCCGGAACCCTGATTATGGGGAAACCGGAGGTTTTTTTATTTGAATTTCGGATCCAATTTCTCTTCCGCCGCGTTCACCAGGTAATCAAACAGCTCGTCATCCTCCTCGAGCATGTCCTCTACTGCCAGTAATTGATCCTCATCGCCCGATTCGTGAAGGAAAAAGAGGCCATAACCCCACTCCGTTCTCTTCCGGCTATGAATGGTCATTTCATATTGATTCGGCTTGCCGGCCATTTCGAATTGAATGCGGCCAACATAACCTTCTTCCTTCGTATAAGTCATTGAAGCGTCCAAAATTTTAACGTTATCCATTTGTTCTATACTTCCTTCCGATCATTCAATTTTGCGATTGAATTTGCTAAAAATAACCTGCCTTCTAATTGTATACGGTTTGCCGCATTCGTCAACAAATGTTCATCGCGGATAGGCACAATCTCATGGAACCCGTGATGAACGCCTATAGGCAACCTTGCATACTGTACATTACGGCAGCGTTCACCGAAGCCGTGTATCCCATGAGAGGGTGATTTTATGGCCATTGATTTAGTGGCGCTGCATTGGGTGTATCTCGTCTTTATCGTCGCGATTATCGGGTTTATGGTGATGCGCAGAGATACGTCGCTCATTTGCATCGTCGGCATCTTTGTGCTTGGCCTACTGGCAACCGAATCGCTGAGCGACTCGGTCAGCGGTGTGTTTAACAGTTTTATTTATGCCATTAAAGAACTAATGGGCACTATCCTCATTATATCCATAATTGTCGCAATGAGCCGGGTGTTGATCCGGACTGGCATAAATGAAGTAATGATTTCTCCGTTTGCCCGCTTCCTGCGGACACCTACCCTGGCCTTCTGGGGAATCGGCCTGATCATGATGGTCACCTCGTGGTTCTTCTGGCCATCCCCTGCCGTAGCGTTGATTGGCGCCGTGTTGCTGCCGGTTGCGCTAAGAGTTGGCCTTCCCGCATTAGGAGCCGCGATGGCGATGAACTTGTTCGGCCACGGCATTGCGTTATCCGGCGACTACATCATTCAAGGCGCTCCAAAGCTGACGGCCGATGCGGCTGGCTTGCCGGTTAGCGAAGTAATGCAGGCAAGTATTCCGCTTGTAATCGTAATGGGGCTCGTTACGACGGTTACGGCCTTCTGGATGATGCGCCGCGATATGAAGACCGGGAAATGGAATGACGGCATCATCTCCAAGGTGGAAGGCGATAAAGAGCTAACCGGCGAAGATGATCTTGCTTTCAAAAATGTGCTGTCCCACGGCACCAAGTTAACGCTTGCCATCCTGATTCCTGTACTGTTTGCCGTCGACGTTGTGACCATGTTCGTCATGGATTTGCAGGGCGGCGACGCGACCGCGCTTGTCGGCGGTACCGCGATCTTTATCCTTCTCATCATCACGATGCTCGCTCATAAGAACAAAGGCTTGGAAAAAACAACGAATTATTTGATTGAAGGCTTCCTGTTCGGCTTTAAAGTGTTTGGCCCCGTCATTCCGATAGCGGCCTTCTTCTACCTGGGGGATTCCGGCTTTACCGCCATTTTCGGCGATACGCTTCCTGCCGGCTCTCAAGGCATCGTCAACGATCTTGGCGTTGCCCTTGCGAATAATGTACCGGTGAATGGCGAGGTTGGCTCCGTTACGCTGACTTTAGTAGGCGCTGTTACCGGTCTTGACGGATCCGGCTTCTCGGGTATTTCGCTGGCAGGCTCCATCGCCCATCTATTCGGAGGGGCAATTGGTTCCGGGGTAGCCACCTTGACCGCTCTTGGCCAGGTCGCGGCGATTTGGGTAGGCGGCGGTACGCTTGTACCGTGGGCGCTTATCCCTGCTGCAGCAATTTGCGGCGTCAGCCCGTTCGAGCTGGCGCGACGCAACCTAAAGCCCGTTATTATCGGTCTTTGCGTTACAACCGTTGTTGCTATGTTCCTAGTCTAATTAAGAAAAAGGATGATCCATTTGGCACATAGCCATCGGGATCATCCTTTTGCTGTTTACAAAATAATAAAGGCAAACACAATCGCAAGAGCAAAACGGTAATATGCGAACCAGGACAAGCTAAGACGCTTGATCAGGTTCAGGAACGTTACAATCGCGATCATCGCAACGATGAAAGCAGCAACGAATCCGATAATAAACAGCGGAGCGTCCGATGCCGTCAAGAACTCGCGGCTCTTGATCAAGTCGATACCGCTGGCTCCCGCCATAATAGGCACCGATACCATAAATGTAAACTCAGCTGCCGCCTTTTGGCTTGCGCCAAAGAACATGCCGCCCGAGATCGTCGAACCGGAACGGGAGAAGCCTGGCCACAAGGCGAGAACCTGGAACATACCGATTGCAAAAGCTTGCTTGTATGTAATGTCATCCAGCTCTTCCGCGGTAACTTTCCTTTTAATCCGGTCAGCTACGATCATAAGGATACCGCCTGCAACGAGACCGATAAGCACCGTTTCGGGGCTGAATAAATAATCTTTGATAAATCCGTGAAACAATACGCCCACTACTCCGGCAGGAATCATGGCAAGCACAAAGTGAATGGCGTTAACGCCCGATCCTTTTCTGAAATCGAATTTCAGCAAGCCTAAAAACTTTCTCCAGTACAACACGAGGACGGCAAGTACGGCGCCAAATTGGATTACAACCTCAAAGACTTTCGCGCGGTCATCCTGGAAGTTTAACAAATCTGCTGTCAGAATCAAGTGGCCTGTTGAAGAGACAGGCAAAAATTCCGTAAGGCCTTCAATGATGCCCATAATAATGGCATTAAATAAATCTCCCAAATGTAATCCTCCATCTCCTAAATTTTCTTTCGCTTATTTTTCTGAGTTAACCAACCTTAATATCATAGCACAAGGAGGAGACAAGCGAAAGCAACCAACGTTTTAGGAGAAAAGCCGCATTCCGGACAACCGGAATGCGGCTCGTTAGTCCTTATTCATTAACGAGGTTAATGATATTAACGATGATTTCAATCTTTCGGATACGATGCCGTTCCTTCTCGCGAATAATAAAGGTCAGCTCTTCGTAATCCTGAGGCACCCCAACCTGCAAATCGGGATATTGGTTAAACAGCCAGCCTCCGATCGAGTCCACGTCATGGCTTTCCAGATGGGAGCCAAGCGCTTCATTCACCTCGCTGATTAATGCTTTGCCGTCTACAATAAAACGATTCGGCTCGATGGCATCAATTTCCTTCACCTCGTCGGCATCGAATTCGTCACGAATCTCGCCGACAATCTCCTCAAGGATATCCTCGATGGTGATTAACCCCGAGGTCCCGCCGTATTCGTCAAGCAGAATTGCGATATGCACCCGCTCCTGCTGCATTTTCCGGAGAAGCTTTTTGATCGGCATCACTTCAGGAACCGACATAACCGGCTGCAGCAGCGTAGCAACATCGGTCTCGTCATTGCCGAAGTACTGCATGAAGAACTGCTTCGTATTGATGATGCCGATAATATTGTCCTTGCTGCCTTTCGCAACCGGGAACCGCGTATATTGCTCGCGACGGATAATCGAGATGTTATCGACTTTCGAATTCTCGATAAACAAACAAACCATGTCGGTACGCGGCACCATGATCTCTCGTGCCAGACGTTCGTCGAATTCGAAGATCCGGTTCACGTAGCTGAGCTCGCTTTGGTTGATTTTTCCGTTCTCGAAGCTTTCCGACATGATGCTTTTGATCTCTTCCTCCGAATGAGCCTCATGCTCGCCCGTCGGCTTGAAGCCCATCAATCTGACGATGCTGTTGGCAGAGCCGTTAAGCAGCCAAATAAACGGAAACATCACCTTATAAAAAACAATAATAATTGGAGCGGAGGTTAAGCTGATCATCTCCGGTTTAATGATTGCAACCGTCTTTGGCGCTAACTCGCCTAGTACGACATGAAGATAGGTCACGACTGCGAAGGATATAATAAAGGACAGCACATTAACCAGATTTCCGCCGATATGCAGACTGTGAAACAAAGGATCCAGCAAGTCATGAACGGTTGGTTCTCCAAGCCATCCTAAACCCAGCGCGGTAATCGTGATGCCTAACTGGCAGGCGGACAAATAACTGTCCAGATGCGTAATTACATTTTGCACCGCTGCCCCGTTTCGGACGCCTTCCGCGACCATTTGGTTTACCCGGCTGGGGCGGAGACGGACAACTGCGAATTCTGTTGCTACGAAGAATGCAGAACAAAATAGCAGCACCGCAAACAAGATCAGTTTCAGAACCATAAGCTTCTCTCCTCGGCACTGTTCGTAATTACATGTATTTTACCCTTCCCGGCCGATCATGAATCCTGAAAAAATAAACCGTATCCGGATCATCATGACCCGGATACGGTTTATCCACCTGTTTCTTATTAATAGCCGACTTCCACCGACGCATTAACGATATAGATCAGATCGTTCTTATCTTCCTTATCCGGCAGAACAATTCCGCTAGTTGTCATCATTCCGCCATCCATAATCTCCACCGTGACCTGACCGTAAGGAAGCACAGCCTTCACCTGCTCCACATCCAGCAGTTCCTTGTCACAAGGAACCGCGAGCTTGACATGGACCTTCATATTGTCCAAAGTCCCGCCAGGCAGGACCGAACGCAATCCTGGCATCGAATTATGATGAATCGCGTTCTGAACCGCCCTTACCGCGGCTTTCGTTACGTTCTGACCATGCAGATCGCAACCCATGCCAATCTCGATAAAAAATAATTTGTCCATTGCCTTCCCCTCCGTTACCAAGGTACGTCGTCATCCTGACCGGATGCTTCTTCCACATACGGCTGTATAGCCGGTTCTTCTTCCTTGACGTTTGTTCCGATTATCGGCAGGAGTTGCTCGAGGTCCGGAGGCAGAAGCAATTCGACAGGCGAGACCCCTTTCTCGAACTGGAAGGCATCTCCTTCGATGACGGCGACATAACGTCCATTATGTTTAGCGAAATGCAGCGTCATTCCGAAGTCGGCCAGCAGCCCTTTAACGGTTACGCCGCCAAGCTTGAACGAAAACGGCAGATCGGGCTTTTGCTCAACAAGCGCAGCCGAAGCCGTACTCACCTGTTCATGCGTCCAATATTCCTGAAGCTCGCGCTTCTCGCTCGCTGCCCATACCTCGATAGCATTCTCTTCCTCGCGTCTTTCCACGCTTTCCGGCTCGGCTTGCCACTTATCCTCCATATACTGCTGGACCATGCCAAGCACCTGCTCCCCCATTACCTCAGGAAGCGGCTTCTCGTAGGATACAAACTTCAGGAAATCTTCGAAATAACGGGCATGGGAAGCCTGATGGATTTTAAGCTCCCAATGGTCGAGCGAGCCTTCCTCCGGCATATGCGGATACTGAATCGACTTCATACCGCGCGCGCTGATCGCCATTTCGACATGGGAGATCAGGCTTCGTTCATCCGAAATGCGCGCAATCTTTGGCTCGAAATCGCATTTAAGCAGGAACAGGAACGGCTCGTCGAAATACGTATTGAGCTTTGCCCGCGCAATGATAAAGGCTCCGCCCCGAACGGCCGTCGTATCCATATAGATATGTACCAGCTCGTCGGCGATCCCGATGAAGCGCTCTTTCGAATCCGCGTCCCGCAAGCGTTGGAACAGGTTATAGTTCTGGTTGCTTCCCAGCTCGTAACCCGGCTCAACCATGAAACGGCCGATTTTCGTAGGCGCATTTTCGGTATTTGGGTTGCGCTCTACTTTTCTTTTTACAATCCGCGTAAATTCCCCGTCGAGAAACCGTTTGATCTCGCTGTCTTCATAATCGTCTTCCTCCAGCGTTTGAAAATGCTTATACCGCTTCGTGGAAGAGCTGTCTTCGCCATCTGTTACGATGACAAAGAAAGAGAGATATTCCATTCTGAAATCCACTTTTTAGTTTTCCCCCATGACTTAGGCTTATTAATCCTTCTGAATATACGGAGCCTTCTGATAGCTGTAAGCCGGCTTCAGCTCCGAATTGTCAAATCCGCGATGCCATACCGGAGTCGTAGACGGCGACATCGGCGGGATGAGCCATGACCAACGGCCGGTTAGCGGCCGTCCGTTATTTTGCTCCTGCTGGGCGAATCGCATGAACTGTTCCGCTGCCGTATGATGGTCCACAATGCTCACTCCGTGTTTTTTGAACGAGTGAATAACCGCGACATTCAGCTCAACAAGCGCACGGTCCTTCCATAACGACGTATTGGTCGACATATCCAGTCCCATCAGCCGGGCAACCTCGGGAAGCTTATTATATCGGTTGAAGTCCGCCAGATTGCGTGCCCCTATTTCCGTCCCCATATACCAGCCGTTGAACGGTGCAGCCGTGTACGCAATGCCGCCGATTTCCAGCTTCATATCCGATATAAAAGGTACCGCATACCATTGCAGCGCCAGTTCCTCAAACCGTTCAATTTCGGGATGAGACAACGGTACTTCCTTCGCCAGTCCTTCCGGAAGCTCGTACCAGCTTGGAGGATCGTTATTCACCTGAATTACGATCGGCAGCACGTCAAATGCGGTTCCCGACCCTTTCCAGCCCAGAGCTGTGCATACCCTGGTAAAATCCAAAGATGCCGGATCCCCCAGAATTCCGCTCTCCGTTTCATAACCTGCGTACCGCACAAGCTGATGGTTCCAAATCCGGATCTGCCGATCCCCGCATTGCGGAGCGAATACCGTAATGGTCGGACGCACACGCCCTTCGTTTGTCGCATATTTAATGTGATTAAATATTTGCTCTGCCATTTGGTCGGAGTCCTGTAAAGAACGTGCATCGACGACTTCAAGGGATTGCCAGAATAACCGGCCGATACAACGGTTGCTGTTCCGCCAGGCCATCCTCGCTCCATGCCGAAGCTCCTCTAACGTATGTACATAATGGCCCTTACTCTCAATCGACTGCTCTATTTCCTTCAGACGGCACAATGCTTCAATTTCCGTCTTCCCCAGCTCGCTATAACAATTGGCGATAAACTGCTCCGCCTCTTTATACAATTCTGTTGCAATCATGCTCCCACCTGCTCTCTATCCAACAACTTTCTTCTTACGATAACGTATTTTGGAGGAGCATGCCACCTTGCCAGGGCGTGAAATAGAGGCGTTCACTTATTGTTCATGGTTTCATTTAACCAGCCTGTCACAATTGCATGTATTAGGAATTCGCCAAAAGAAAATCGCCTTCTCCCTTGCGGCAGGAAAAAGCTCATGTAAGCTTCTTTCTGTCCGAACGGGAAACAGGCGATTTAGTCATCTTTTCTTACTCGCTTTTCTGACGGCCAAGCACCAGAAGAACGGTAATTAAAATAAAAGCAGTCAAGGCCATCAGCGGAATTGTGATGAAACCAAGCCAGTTCAGATAATCGTAATTACATGGAATACCCGAGCGGCAAGGCATCATTTCGCCTACCTTCGGAAACCAGATTTCGAAGTTATGGTAAATCGAGATCAGCATTCCGATGATGCTAAGCGGCAATACATATCCGATGATGCGGCGGTCGCCGCGGTAAGCCGCGATCCCAAGCAGAATGACCTGAGGGTACATAAAAATTCGCTGGTACCAGCACAGATCGCAGGGAATGAATCCGCGGATTTCGCTAAAATACAAAGACCCGCCGGTAGCGACTAAAGCGACAAGCCAAGCCATATACAAACCATATCGCTGAAACCAGCTTTCATAGATTTCGGATTCGGTTGTCGTTGTCAAGTTTCCTACCCCTTATTCACAGCTTCGTCGATTGCCGCTTTGATACTCGCGTAATCAAGGTTGCCGGCATATTGGACGCCGTTAATAAAGAGCGTTGGCGTGCCCGTTACATTAAGCGGGCCTACTTTTGCGTTGTCTTTGTTCACTTCGCTTTGATACGTTTTATCGTCGATATCCTTCTTCAGCTTGTCGAAGTCAAGCGTAAGCTTCGCATCCTTCGCGAGCTGAACAAGGTAGTCCGAGGTTGCCCATTTGGTCTTCTCGTCCTTCTGATTATCATAGATCGTTTTGTAATAAGTCCAGAACGCTTCGTCGCCACCTTGCTGTTGCACAGCCTCGGCAGCTAAAGCTGCAGTCGTTGAGTCGGGACCGATAAAGGTATAATTCGCGAAATACAGTGCCGCTTTACCCGTATCAATAAAGTCCTTCTCCAGCTGCGGTTCTACGTTTTGCGCAAAATACTGACAAATCGGGCATTTGTAATCGCCGAACTCGACAATTTTGACAGGAGCTTCCGCATTACCCTTAACCGGTAGGCCGGTATAATCGATATCGTATACCTTGTTTACAAGATCAGCCTGCTGCTTCGATTGATGATTAATTCCTAAAATGATAACTACGATTACGGCTACGATCGCCAGCGTCAAAACAATAAGCGACTTATTGGATTGCTTCCTCACCGGCTGCTTGTATGTGCCTTGTCTTGGCCGCTGCTGCTTGGCCTTTGCTTTTGCTTGAGTGCCCAAACTTGTCCATTCCTCCCCGGCATTCGCATAATGTCCTTGGCCGTATCCAGCACCAGACACAATTTCCAGTGCCTGGTGCTGATGATATGCCTGTACTTGTGACCAGTGTAGTTACAACGGGCTTTAATGTCAATAACAAGCTGCGACATGACGAAATACTGTCATATTTGAACGGCTATACTTCATTAATTAATGTCGTTAAAGATTCGCGATGAAGCAGCTTCAGCTTATGAAGGGCACGCGTGCAGCCTACATATAAAAGCTTGGCATCATCCTGCGTATACATATCGGCTCCGGCGTCCGCAATTAATACCGCGTCAAACTCCAGCCCCTTTGACAGATAGACCGGAACGACCGATAGCCCGCCGCCGTACTCCGGCTGCTTACTCTGGACAAGCGACGCTTCAAGCCCTTCGCGAACCAGATAATCATGCAGCTCCGCGCATTGCTCCGCGGTACGGCCGATAACCGAAATCGTTTGGAATTGGCCGTCAGCCTGCCACTCACGGATAGACTGCGCAATCTGTTTCTGCCATGCGGCTCGGTCCACCTGCACGACCTCTACCGGATCGCCGCTCCGGAATACCGGTACGGCCGGCTTTACGCCGCCGCCCATCGCGCCAAGGATCCGGTTAGCGAATTCGATGATTTCCATTGTCGAACGATAGCTGCGGTTCAGCTCGAAGAAGCCGGTCTGTTCCTCGTTAAAGTGCTGGATCAGCTCCGTCCAGCTGTTAATTCCTGCGTATGCATGAATTCCTTGCTGAAGATCGCCCAGAACCGTCATCGACGGCGTTCGTTGGCATAGCTTTAGGGCTTCCAGCTGGAATGGCGAGTAATCTTGCGCCTCGTCAATTACGATATGATCGTAAGCCGGGATCTTTAGTCCGTACAAACGGAGATGAATATAGACAAGAGGTGCCAGATCCTCCGCTTCAACCACGCCATCCTTTAACGCAGCCGCCGTAGCTGTTGCGATAGCCTTCGGAATGTCGGAAACGGCTTGCTTGCCTTGAAATAATGCGGAATATAGCTGCGGTGCCGTGTAGGATGGGATCTTTTTCGCAAAGGCGGTGAGCTTGGTCTGCGCTTTGGCGCGCAGCTTCTTATCCACAACCTTGCGAAGCTTAAGCTCCGATTCATACCAGCGGCGGATACGGTTCACGAGCCGGTCGCGCTTCTGCATCAATGTCTCGTCGCCGTAATCCGTCTCATACCATTCCTTCATTTGCTCCGGCTGCAGCACAAGACCTGGCAGCGGTTCAAACGGGATTACCGGAACGATCCGCTGCGCCAGCTCTTCAATCCGGGAGTCGATTGCTTCTTTGAAGGCAAGAGAGCCTTTGATTCGGCCCGGCGCATTAGCCATCTCTACCGCCGAACGATGCTGCTCGAACCAGTAAGCCAAGGCATCCGACGCGCTTCTCAGCTTCACCTCATGCTCTAACAGCTCAAGCGACCAGTCGGCAAACGTCGTCTGCAAAATATCGCCGACTCCAAGCTCCGGAAGAACGCCGGAAATGTAATCCAGAAACATCCGGTTAGGTGCGAATATAATCATCCGTTCCGCTTTTACCCGGTCAGCGTATTGATAGAGAAGGAACGCGAGACGGTGAAGGGCTACCGTTGTCTTGCCACTGCCGGCTACCCCTTGAATGAACAGCGCTTTGCTTCGTTCCGACCGGATAATCCGGTCCTGTTCATGCTGGATCGTCGAGACGATATCCCGCAATTTGTTATCTTTGTTCTCGCCCAGGCGGTATAAGAGGAATTCATCCGTTACGGACTCTTCTTCCTTGCCGCGAACATAACTGTCAACCATGCGGACAAGCTCGCCCTGCCGCACCATAAAATTGCGTTTCAGATGCACATAACCATCGATATCGCCTTCCGGCGCCGTGTATGTAGCCGCATCCTCCCCGCCCGTAAAAGAATAGAACAAGCTGGCTACCGGCGCACGCCCAATCGATGACAAGCAGCTCGTTGCTGCCTTGCTTGGCAACGCCTGCCTTGCCGATATACAGCGGCTTCTTCTCGCCTACCGGCAGCTCTTCGAAATCAATCCGCCCGAAATAAGGCTCGCGGAAAGCAACCTCCAGACGCTGTTTGCGCTCCTCGCGCTGCAGATCGAGCATCTGCTCCGTAAAATCATCGCCCGTATAACGGGGACCAATGCCTGCCAGCTGACTCTTGATATCGTCGAGCGACCGAGCCAGCCTTTCTTGTTCTTCTTGATAGGCACTTTGAACCGTGGTCATGTCAGTTACCTCCTAAAAAGAATTAATGCACAGTAGACTTCGATACAGTCAACTACTGTGATTCTTACCCCGAAAGCATAAACTAAGAATAATATTGTGGTTTGCAAAAAACGAATAACCAATATACCACAGGACAAATGCCTTAAGCAACGAAATTGAAATTCATCCCGATCAATCCCGCCAAATAATAAATGACGACAAGATTAAAAATGAACAACAACGGAATTCCAACCCGGAAAGTGGTATGCTTCGTTTTGTGCCGCCATACCTGCATGCCGATCCAGGCCCCTAACGCTCCGCCGATTGCGCTTACTCCAAACAGCCTTTTTTCCGGAATGCGCCGCTTCTTGTGTCTAGCATAGCTTTTGTCCATTCCCATCATCGCAAACGCGGTTATATTAATGACAAGCAAATAAATAATCAACAGTTCCATTCTCGTTTCCCCTTCTTGTAGCTTATCACGTACGCGGCTTCACCCGGTTCGTTGGCTGCGCCGCATACGGATCATCCGGCCAATAATGCTTCGGATACCGTCCCTTCAGGTCTTTCTTTACTTCGAAATAGGCTTCGTTCCAGAAGCTTCTTAAGTCTCTGGTCACCTGCACCGGCCTTTGGGAAGGCGATAACAGATGAAGGGTCAATGGCAGTCTTCCGCCAGCAAGACGAGGCGTCTCTTGCAACCCAAACAGCTCCTGAAGCCTGACGGCAATAAAAGGCGCGTCCGGATCGCTGTAATCAATCGGAATCCGCGAGCCGCTAGGCACCGTCATATGCGTTGGCACCTGCTCGTCAAGCTCTTGACGCTGACCCCAAGACATCAGTCCTTCCAGAATCTGCACCATGTTAAGGCGCTGCAAATCCGACTTGTTCTTCATGCCGTACAGATGCGGCAGCAGCCAATCGTGAACGGTAGCAAGCAGCGCCGCTTCGGATACATCCGGCCATCCGCTGTTATGGCGCGCCATCAGCTGCATTCTTGCCTGCAGCTGCCGAGCGGCCTTCGGCATCGAGAGCAGTCCAAGACCAGCGCTTGCGATGCCGTCTGCTAGCGCTATTGCAATCTGCTCCGGCGATGGCTGCTGTATAGGCGTTTCCTTCAATATAATCGAGCCTAGCCGGACACGTCTTCGCGCGCGCACCGCCTGCGCTCCGGAATCCCATTCCACGCTCTCTTCTACTTGAAACTGTTCGCCGGCTGCCTGCTCCAGCATATCCAGATCAAGCTCGGCTGCCAGGCGTATGCGGCTTTCGCTGCCCGCATCGTCAAGCTCCGCCGCAGCCAAAAAAGCAGACCGCGACAATGGCTGAAGCTCGGGCAGCGCGGCACCGCGGCCATTCGCCAGCAAATAACGGCCATCAGCCCGTCTTTGCGCGATTCGGTCCGGGTAAGCCAAAGCAATCAGCAGCCCCGCATAGGAAGTCCCTTGCCAATTCCAATTACCCTTACGCTCAATGGAATTATTCGTCACCATCTGCCGCCACTGCTTTGCCTGTGCTTTAATCCGCTGCACGGCACCGCGGTCAGCCTCCATTCTACCGCCTGCGCCGTATAGAGCTTCAAGCCGAAGCGCTACATCAACATTCCGCTCGTGAGGCAATAAGTCACGCTCGCTAAGCAAACCGGCCAGCTCGCATGCTTCAGGCAATAGATTCAACTCCTCTGCCTTAAGCAGCATAAAACCTAGTCTCGGATGAAGGCCAAGCTTGGCCATTCGGGTTCCCCGGCTTGTTATGCGGCCATCCTCATCGAGAGCTTGAAGCAGCTTCAAAAGCTCAAGCGCCTGTCGGTAGGCAGCCTGCGGTGGAGCATCCAGCCACATCAATTCGCCAGGTTCCGCAGTCCCCCATGCAGACAGCTCCAGAGCAAGCGGGGCCAAATCCGCCTCAAGCAGTTCCGGTTTGTTATGCTGCGGTAAATAGGGATGCTCCTGCTCCGTCCACAGCCGGTAACAGACGCCAGGCGCAAGCCGTCCTGCCCGGCCCCTGCGTTGATCGGCCGAGGCTTGCGAGACAGACACTGTCTCGAGGCGCGTCATCCCGGTGCGGGGGGAAAACTTCGGAACCCTCATTAGTCCGCAGTCCACAACGATACGAATCCCTTCAACGGTTAAGCTGGATTCCGCGATGGAAGTCGCCAAAACCACCTTACGCTCTCCCGGTTTGCAGGGAGCAACAGCCGCATCCTGCGCCTCCAGCGGGAGATTGCCATGAAGCTCAGCGATTCGGACAGAGGAAGCAAGACCGGATTGCATAAGATGGCCTGCCGTTCGCCTAATCTCTCCAACGCCGGGAAGAAAGACTAAGACATCACCTTCATTCTCTCGAATAGCCTCTACTATTGTAGAAGCAGCTTGCGATTCAATCCTGCCTTCAACTCTTGTGCTCCGGTAAATAGTCTCTACCGGATAGGCACGTCCACTGCTTTGGATAATCGGCGCTCCGCCAAGCAGCTCCGCGACAGGCTCCGCATCCAGCGTGGCTGACATGATGAGAAGACGAAGATCCTCCCGCAGCAGCGACTGGGACTGCAGGGTTAAGGCCAGCCCAAGATCCCCATGAAGATGGCGTTCATGGAATTCATCGAATAGAACGGCTCCAACCCGTTCAAGCGCCTGATCCTCCTGCAGCATGCGGGTCAAGACCCCCTCAGTTACTACTTCAATTCTCGTTTTGGCGCTTACTTTAGAATCTAGCCTTACACGGTAACCGACGGTCTCTCCGACTTGTTCCCCCAAGGAGGCAGCCATATATTTGGCAGCGGACCTCGCGGCAAGCCGGCGGGGCTCAAGCATCACGATTTTCCGCCCGTCCAGCCATGTCTCTTGCAGAAGCGCCAGTGGAACGCGGGTAGTCTTGCCTGCTCCAGGTTCTGCGACAAGCACCGCGTTTGTTCCGACCCGCAAGGCTTGCAACAGCTCCGGCAGTACGGCATCAATTGGCAGTTGCTTCATAAATTATACATTCCTTCGCGTTTAATTAACCTCGTTAAATATATAATATTTAATATCATTAAATATTATTGTTAATGACATGAATTATCTTACTATCCTGATCATTTGAACTACCGGCCGGTTATCTCCGGTTAAAGTTTTTTCCGCCGAACGAAGCTGGGACGAACCGTCCCCGTCAAGAAAGATCCCGTCAACCAGCATGCCTCTCCCTACCTTTTCTAAGATCGCATCGCGAAAGGACTGCAGTGACCCCTTCGAGCTGCTTACAATCAAATAGAGCACTCCCTCACGGTCGTAGACGGCCGCCGAACGCAATCGATCATCGTCCGGGTATGGCGCTTGTTCCGTCTCGACCTGCTCAAGCCAATTCCGATCCTGTCCGAGACTCATGCTTATGCCGCCTTGCGCCCAAAACCTGGTGTGGTCCATAACCTTCAAATCGGCTGCTTGGCGTACCACCTGCACGGACAGCTTGTCCGAAGCTCCATCCCAGACCAGTGTTCCTCGGGCATATTTGACATTCTCCGCTCCCGAACCATAATCATCCAGAGCCCCATTGACCGGCAGTCCGTCTACTACGGCGATGCTTAGCAGGGAATTTTCATAAAAAAACCCGCCGTTTACTCCGTAAAAAGGCGTTAAAGAGATGTTGTTTTGAATGGAGGCCAGAGTGATGTTCGACGGTTTTGTTTCCAGCACGTGAAGCTCCATGCCGTTTGATGCTTCAAGCTCTTCATAGATATAGGCAGACGGAGCATAGGCATCCCGCTTCGGCCCTTCGCTTTTCACCTGCATGGCATAGATCATCACAGCAAACAGCAGTCCTAACAATAGAAAGATACCCGCCATTATCCCGGCAATTTGCAGCTTTCTTTTCCTATCCAAGACCGCAACAGATGAATTCTCCATGAAAGACCCCAATCCTTAGAATTGTTTTTCTAATCAAACCAGCCTTTTCTGCGGAACCAGATGTACATAGCTATACCAATCATGACCATAAATCCGATTAAGCCAAAATATCCCCAGTGCCATTTCAGTTCCGGCATATTCTCGAAGTTCATACCGTAGATCCCGGCCAGAAACGTCAGCGGCATAAAGATCGTTGTAATGACGGTTAACGTCTTCATGATGGCATTCATCCGGTTGGCATTGTAGGACATAAAGCTGTCGCGCAAATCCGCGGTCATCTCTCGCGAGGCATCGGTCATTTCCGACAGCTTCAGAAGATGGTCGTAAACATCCCGATAGAACGCCAGATAACCGTTTAACCCTTCAATCCGTTCCGTATTCAGCGTACGGTAGAGCAAATCCCGCATTGGCAATATCGTCTTTCGGAGTCGAAGCAGCCGGGAGCGAATGTTGAAGATTTCGTCCATTGTCATTTGATTGGTGCTCTCGCTGCCGCTGCCGATCTCCATATCAAGCACCTGCTCCTCCAGCTCTTGAACGGCAGGGAAATACTGATCAACCAACTGGTCGATAACCATGTAAGCCGCAAATAAAAAGCCGTCGTTCCCCAGCTTGGAGGCAGCGTGTATTTTGACCCACGCCTCGTTAATTTCTTCCGAGTTTTTTACGTGATAGGTCACGATAAACCGGGGGCCAATAAATAAATTGACCTCCTCCACATCCAGGCTGCGCGGATTAACCGAATGCAGCACGAAAAAATGCGTATCGTCATAGTGGTCCAGCTTTGGCCGCTGCAGCAGATGACAGCAGTCTTCAATCGCCAGCGGGTGGAAATGAAAGTATGTATCGAGAAGCTTTGTCTCCGAGGCTTCCGGCTCGCTGAAATCGACCCAATACCAGTCAAGATCAAGTTTTTTTAAATCATCTAACGCGATGTCGTTTACCCATGTTTTTTCTTTCGTATAACCTTTTATCCGAATCATAGCCGAATCCTCCAACGTAATAACCGATTCTCTTATTTTAACGCGTAACAGCCATTCTGTAAAAAAGTTGCGCCGTTCAAAATAGTCATGCTATCATCGGTGTCAATAAAGGAGAGTCGATCGATATGTCGAATATACGCGGACGCTTCGCTCCTACTCCGTCCGGTTTAATGCATGTAGGCAACGCCTGGGCAGCGCTGCTCGCCTGGCTGCAGATCCGCAGCCAGAACGGGCAATTCGTATTGCGGATGGAAGACATCGACGGTCCGAGATGCCGACCGGAGCTAGCTCTGCAGGCACTTGCCGATCTTCGATGGCTGGGACTTGATTGGGATGAGGGACCCGATGTCGGAGGACCCCATTCTCCTTATACGCAAAGCGAGCGTATCCCCCTCTATGAAGAGGCGATGGACAGGCTGCTTGCAAGCGATAGGCTTTATCCATGCTTCTGCAGCCGAGCGGAGCTGCTTGCGGTTGCCAGCGCCCCTCACGGATTATCCTCCGAGGGTCCTGCATATGCCGGTACATGCCGGCATTTGACTCCGGAACAGCAGCGGGAACGGCGCGAAGTCAAGACCCCCTCCCTGCGGTTTAAAGTGGACGAGAACAGAGCGATTGCTTACGAAGACGGTATTGCAGGAACATTGCAATTCCCGCCGGGGGTTGGCGGCGACTTTGTGGTCCGCCGTGCGGACGGCATTATCAGCTACCAGCTAGCGGTCGTTATCGATGATGCTGCCATGAACATGACAGATGTTCTGCGCGGAGCAGACCTGATGGATTCTACCCCTCGCCAGCTGCTCTTGTACGAAGCGCTAGAGCTTCCTGCTCCCCGATTCGCCCATGTGCCCCTTTTGATGGGAGAGGATGGAAAAAGGCTGGCCAAACGGCATGGCGATACCTCAATTGCCGGTTTAAAGGAAGCTGGCGTTAGGCCCGAGCGTATTATAGGCTGGCTAGCTTTTCTTGCCGGGCAAACGGACAGATTCGAGCCTATTGCAGCGACCGAGATCATTGGGCAATTCAATCAGAGCCGAATACCCAATGAACCGATTACGATCCGCGAGACCGTGATGAAGCAGCTGTTCAATTAAACGGATCGGCAAAAAACACGAGAGCTGGTTCCAGCCCTTCACGCAAGACGTGAGTGGCGGAATCAGCTCTCATGTTGTGTCCGACAGGCTTCATGCACGGTCTCGTAAACAAGGCGGCCAATCGCATTGCCAATGGTTGTGGCCGCTCCAGCATAAGCATGTACGGCTTGGTAAGCCGGGTTGCCGCTAACCCCGATCACGACGGCATCCGTCGTTGTACCGGTTGCAATCATGTTTGTCTCCGGATCCATGAGCTGCAGATCGGCAAGGGCCGCAGCTTTCGCTTCAGCGTAAGTAATTATCGCATTTGTCATCGCCGAATCGGTCATTTGCCCATCCACAAGCAGCACCGTATTAATGGTACCGGCGGAATACGCGGAGAACGTTTCCCTCGGCAAGCCCGCCCTGGCTGCATTCCGGGTCCCCGCCGTCGTCATGCACAACAGCTTGAAGCGGTCCCCTTCCAGCTCGGCAACGGATGCATGCGTCAGCTTCGCCGCGGTCAGCAGGCCGATCGTATGCTCCGGCTCATAGCCCCATTGCCTCAATTGATCTGACGTATCGCGAGCTGGATCAGTACCACTGTAATGCAGAGGCACCTTCCAGTTAACGATAACATCCGCCTCAGCCAAGCCTCCGGTATGAATCGCGTTACTTAACGTCCTTAACTTTCCGGGACTACAAATTTCCAGACGTTCTTCCCGATGGGTAATGCTTACCCCGTCCCACAACCTGGAAGAATAATGCTGCCCTTGCCTGAAAGGCTGGCTCATTGAAATGCTGCTTCCCGGAACTTGGACAAAGAGCGCTCCAGCGCTTCCAGCAGCCATTCATTCTGATGGCGGAGCTTAACCGCAAATCGGCAATACGACTCATCAAGTCCGATAAAATGCGAAGCATCGCGGATGAGAATTCCCATTCGCCCCATTTCGTACTGCAGACCCGCAGCCGTTAGTCCCGGAATATCCGGCAGCCGAACAAGCAGATAATTCACCTTACCCGGAATAACCCGGAAGCCAAGCTCTTCAAGCTTGCCGATCAGCCACGGACGCTCCTCGAGCAGCCAATTCATCGTGCGCACGGCATATTCTTTCTCTTCCAGCACCGCTTCTCCAATCTGCTGGGCCAAGGAATTTACGCTCCACGGCACTTGAAGTCTGCGTAATTCCGCGATTTTATGAGGGGTTCCTACCATATAGCCTAGACGAATACCCGGTACGGCATAAAATTTAGTCATCGACCGGATGACGAATAACCGTTCATGCACCGCTGCCTCCCTTAGAAGCGTATATTTCTCTTCCTCCGGCACAAAATCCATAAACGCTTCGTCCACTACAACCGTTGCGCCGCTATATACCAGCTTCATGATAAGTGCAGGATCCACCAGTTGCCCGGTTGGATTGTTAGGCGATCCAATCATATAAAAGGCTGCTTCCGAATCTTCTATCATCGTTGAATTCAAAACAAATTCATTATCGGCAGACAACATCACCGGTGTAATTGAACCGCCGGTCTTCATCACCGCGTCACCGTATTCCGTAAAGCATGGATAAGCTAACGCCGTAACGGACGGGCGAAGCGCCCTCACGACCAAATCGATCAACTCGGCGGCACCGTTGCCGATCAGAATGGATTGCTCGTCTACGCGATGAAGCTGCGCCAGCTTGGTCCGAAGTCCGCGTACAGCCGGATCCGGATAACGGTCAATCTGCTCCGCATAATGCACCAAGGCGCGTCTTACTCCATCCGGCGGGCCAAACGGATTCATATTCGAGCTGAAATCAATAAACTGCCGGGCCGGGAAGCCGAAGGTTTCTTCCGCCGTCCGTAAATCTCCACCATGTCCGTAGCGTTCAAGCATGGATTTCCCCTCTTCCCATCGCTAAATTACGTGAATGACCAGTACGCTTGCAAATAATAAAACGGCTTCTACGGCTTCATTCAGCGCACCGTAGGTATCTCCTGTCAAACCGCCAAGCTTGCGGTTCAGCCAAACGGCGAATAATGATCCCGCAAGTATCGTTAATACGATGCATCCGGCAAGAAGCAGCAGTGTTTCCTGCCAAGCCAATCCGTTAAGGGATAAGCACAGAACCGTTGCTACGGCAGCTGCAATAAAACCTGCCGCAACCTGCCGTCCCGATGCCATATGGAATAAAGCTCCTATACCTTCTCCTTGCCGGGCATTTGGCCAGCCCGCGATGGCAGCTCCCATCCACCATCTGCTCCAGACCGGTATGACCACAAGAAGGGATAATGCGCGGCTGCCATCCTGCTGGCCCAACCATTCCGCAAGCAAGGAGAATTTAAAGAGCAGCAGCAGCACCGCCGCAATGACGCCCATTGCCCCAACGCGGCTGTCCTTCATAATCTCCAGCATCCGTTCCCGGGACCGGTGGCTGAGCACGCCGTCTGCCGTATCCATCCAGCCGTCCAAGTGCAGGCCTCCGCTAAGCGCCGTCCAAATGGCCAGCAGCAATACGGCCGCCGGCATTGCTGGCGAGAACAGTTCGAGCACGGCAAATCCTCCTGCCAGTATCGCCCCAATGAGAAAGCCTGCCGCAGGAAAATAAATAACCGTCCGTGCCAAAGTCACCGGTTCAAACGGCACCGTTACCGGTACAGGAATCCGGGTAAGAAACTGCAGAGCCGCAGCAGCTGCCTGCGCATGGCGTTTTAACGCAGCAATAACCATAACCCCAACACTCCAGCCATCATAAGAATACTAACGGTGTACAAAAGCCGGACGGAACGGACGATATCATCAGGCTCCATCACTCTTGTCGGCCACCCCATCCTTGCCCGTTCGCTTGGCTGTCCGAAATAATAATTAAGTCCTCCAAGCTCAATGCCAAGCGCTCCAGCCACGGCGGATTCCGGAATGCCGCTGTTTGGACTTGGATGATAACGGGCGAACCGGCGAACGGAAGCCCAAGACCGGACAGCCGACATTCCCCTGTTAAGAAATGCGGCAAGCGTGAGCAGCAGCCCGGTTAGACGTGCCGGAATATAATTCAACGCATCATCCGTTCGGGCTGAGCACCACCCGAAGTTTACATAATTATCATTACGGTAACCAACCATGGAATCCAGCGTATTTGTTGCCCGGTACAGCATGGCAAGCGGCGCACCGCCGATGATGGCAAACAGAATAGGCGATATAAACGCATCTACCGTATTTTCCGCTACCGTTTCCACAGCTGCCCGCGAAGCTTCGGGCGGTGTAAGGTTCTCCGTATCGCGCCCTACAATATATCCTACGAATTTGCGCGCATCTTCCAAATTGCCGGCAGCAAGCGGACGGTAGACAAGCATTGCCGCATCCTTCAGACCTTTTACCGCAATCGTGGTGGAGATGAACCAGGCACTTACCGCATATCCCAGCCATGGATGGATCCAGGCTGCTGCAGCCGTTACTCCCCACATGATGCCATAGGATACGGCTAAAGTAACGATCGTCAAAATAATGCCCATGCCCTTAATGCGCCTGGCATCCCGTCCCTCTTCCTTCCTGCGAAGAGACTTCTCGAGTACGCGAATAAGCCGACCGATCCAGATAACGGGATGGGTCGGCCACTTCGGATCGCCGATAATCCAGTCTATAACGATAGCTGCCGCAACAAGCAGCAGCGTTTCCTGCAAAGAATAAAAGATCATAAGCTCTCCCACCGAAATTGCATGGCTTTCAATTCGACCGGAATTCCAGCTGTCACAAGGAAAACCTTGTCCGACAAGGCAGCCATCCGTTGATTCAGCCGTCCGGCTTCATCACGGAATCTTCTGCCCAGCGGATAAGCCGGCACGATGCCGTCCCCGACCTCATTGGTCACAAGGATTAGCGGATAGTTATACTCCTGAACGGCCGCTGCCAGTTCATTGACCTGTTCACTCAGCCAATCTTTCTCCATAGATTCGGATTTTTCCCGTTCCTCCGCTTCCATCAGCACATTTGTCAGCCATAATGTTAAACAATCAACCAATATCACTGGCGGCTTTCCTTCCATCAGCTCCAGCTCATAGGCTTCCTTCGCCAGCTGCCGCAGCCTGCCCGAAAGCCCCACCGGCTCCTCAATGGTGGTCCAACGAAAGCCGCTTTGTTCCCGGTTCTGCTGGTGCAAAGCGATCCTTTCCGCCATTTCCTCATCCCAAATCCGGCTGGTTGCAATATAAACCCCTTGCTCTCCAAGCCGCGCAGCAAGCTTCTCGGCAAAAGAGCTTTTGCCGCTTCTTGCTCCGCCGGTTACCAACATGGCCATCTTCGCCGCACCTACTCCCTGGAGACTCCGGCGCTTGAGAAGGTCGCCATTTCCTGCATCAGCTTTAAGGCAGCATCAACGAAATGGAAGCATAATACGGCTCCAGTTCCCTCTCCAAGCCGCATGTCGAGCTGAATCATAGGGGACAGCCCCATCGACTCCAGCACTACCGCATGCCCCTGTTCCTGGGACAAATGGGAGGCGAACAAATAAGGCTTTGCCTGTTCCGCCAGCCGTACGGCTACCAGAGCGGCAACCGAGGAAATAAACCCGTCTACGACAACCGGGCAGCCATTTGCTGCCGCGCCGATAATAAATCCGGCCAATCCCGCAATCTCCGCACCGCCTACCTTGGCGAGTACATCAAGCGGATCCGAGGCATCCGGCTTGTTAACGGCAATAGCGCGTTTCACGACTTCAATCTTATGCCGCCAGCTTTCATCGTTAATGCCCGTTCCTCGGCCAACGGACAAATCAGGCGATAATCCCGTCAATACGGTTGTCAGAGCGGCGCTTGGGGTCGTGTTGCCGATGCCCATCTCTCCCGTCGCGAACAGCCGGTAGCCTTTGTCCGCTAATTCATCGGCAACTTGAACGCCCGCCATGATAGCCTGAAGCGCCTCTTCCCTGCTCATCGCAGGCTGCTTTGCCATATTGGCTGTTCCTCGAACCACCTTGCGACTGATCAGCCCCGGATGCTCAAGCTCGGCATTAACGCCAATATCCACGCAATAGACATCGGCTCCCGCCTGTCGCGCGAGTACGTTTACCGCCGCCCCGCCGCTTAAGAAATTAAGCACCATTTGCGGAGTTACTTCCTGCGGATACGCGCTGACTCCTTCCTCGCACACGCCGTGGTCTCCAGCCATCACGACTACCGCTTTACGGCTTAAATCCGGCCATAGACTTCCTGAAATCCCGGCTAAGCGAAAAGCAATCTCTTCGAGCTTCCCGAGACTTCCGGTTGGCTTTGTCAGCTGATCGGAATGCGCCTTGGCTTCAATTACAGCTTGTTCCTGAAAAGGTCTGATTCGTTCGATAACCTGTTTTAGCTTAGCCGCTAATTCGTTTGCCACCATGTTTTCTCCTCTCCGTATGTAGAACTCTATGTCATTTCTATCAATCTGCCGGCTTCTTGTTGTTTCGGCTGCAACAAAATTTGCGGCGTACCGGTCAACGGATGCTTCACGATCGATGCTTCCGCCTGATAAACCTCCCGGATTAGATCAACGCTAAGCACCTCCGCAGGAGAACCCATTGCCGCTATTCCGCCTTTATGCAGGACGAGTATCCGATCACAATACAGGGATGCCAAATTCAGATCATGCAGGACGGCTACAACGGTCAAGTTGCGCTCTTGCTGCCACTGCCGCACGGTATCCAGCAGCTGTACTTGATAACCGATATCCAGATAGGTCGTTGGCTCATCCAGCAAAATAACCTCCGGCTCCTGCACCATCACCTTAGCTAGAGCTACCCGCTGACGCTCACCGCCGCTTAGCTGATCAAGCGGCCGGTTCGACAAAGGCGTTAAACCCATCGATTCAAGCGTAAAATCGATCAGCGCCGAATGATCCTCCCGTTCATCGCCAAACCAATTTTGATAAGGAAAACGGCCCATCTCAACCACTTGACGGACGGTAAAGCCCGCAGGCGGCAATCCGCCTTGCTGCAGTACTGCCAAACGTCTTGCGAGAGCTTTGCGGGAATAATTCGACAGATGAACGCCAGATAAGCTGACTTCACCCGAAGAAGGCTTTGTCACGCCGGATAGCAGCTGCAATAGCGTTGACTTCCCTACGCCGTTTGGCCCGATTATGCAATGAATTCGGCCTGGCTCCAGATTAAACGAGAGGTTCTCCAGAACAGAACGGCCGTTAACCTTCTTGCTCAATTGTTGAACCGAGATCATTAGAAGCCCTCCTGTCCTTTTTTGCGCCGGTACAGCAGATACGCGAAGAATGGCGCGCCAAGCAAAGCGGTTACGACTCCAAGCGGAATTTCCTTGGGAGCTAGGGCTAATCTTGCAAGCGTATCGGACCATAACACGAATATCCCTCCGCCTATTGCCGAGAGTGGAATAAGCAGCCGGTAATCCGGACCAACCATTAACCGGATGAGATGCGGCACAACCAAGCCTACGAAGCCGATAACTCCGCTAACCGATACAGCCGCCGCGGTAAGCAGCGTCGAGCCGATAAGGACGATCAGCTTTGTCCGCTCAACCCGGATTCCCAGATGCGCCGCATGCCGCTCGCCAAGAACAAACAGGTTCAGCGCCTGTCCATAAGCAATCAGAAGCGGCAGACCAATAACCAGGCATGGAAGCACGATGTAGACGTCCGCCCAGTTTTTCATCGCCAGCGAGCCCATCAGCCAGAATAGAATCTGGTTAATGACTTCGTCAGACATCGATACCATAAACGATACAAAAGCGCCTAAGAAGGATTGAATAATAACACCCGACAGGATTAAAGTCTCAATCTGCATGACGCCCCTGCTGCGAGCCAAGAAGAAGACGCCAAGCAGCGTCAGCGTTCCCGTTATAAAAGCCACAACCGGAATGGTCCACTCGCCTAGCACGGCCTGATAACCAAATAAAATAAGAAAAGCCGCTCCTACCGAGCTGCCTGATGATACCCCTAATGTATAAGGATCGGCAAGCGGATTGCGGAGCACGCCTTGAAAGCCGGCCCCGGCAAGTCCAAGACACGCGCCAACAAGCACGCCAAGCAGCACGCGGGACAGCCTGACCTGCGTCACAATCGCAATCTCGCCGGCACTCCAGTGACTACTGGCATTATCCGTCCAAGGAAGCTGATGCCAGAGAATTCCCCATACATCGGCAAACGGTATCATGGAGGATCCGATCGACAAACTTAGAACGATAGAAACAGCAAGAAGGAGCAAAGCTGCTCCTCCATAGACCGCTAATTTTCTTTTCATTTTACTTCACAAGATCCGGGTGAAGAGCTTTCGCAACCTGCAGCAGAGCATCCGCAAGACGTGGGCCTACGCGTGAAGTCTCGTCGTTGCCAACTTCAAACATCTGCTTGTTCTTCACCGCATCAATCGCATCCCAGCCCGGACGGCTGTTAATTCCGGTTACGATTGGATTCGGATCCTCTCCCAAATCAGGATAAAGGATAATTTCAGGGTTTTGCTTCACGACTTCTTCCGCGCTGACTTCATACCAGCCTGCTTGCGAAGCGCCTACATTCGTACCTCCGGCAATCGTAAGCAGTTCATCCAGGAACGTACCGGAACCAACCGTCCAGCCCGGCGAGAATTCCAGGTAAACCAGCTTTTTAGGAGCGTCCTTAACGGCATCCGTCACCTGCTGCTTCACATCGCGCATGTGCGTTGCAACTTGAGCCGCTTCATTGTTCTTATTCATTATTTTACCGATTGTCTCGATTTTGGCAATTGTTTCGTCATAAGTTTTTGGATCCGTAGCAAGAACCGTAATGTTCAGCTTGCGAAGCTGCTCGACCGCATCGGTGTTCATCGACGAGGATGCCACAACAAGATCGGGATTAAGAGCCGCGACTGCTTCGATATTGGTCGTCATGTCGCCTACTTTAGGCTTGGACGCCGCTTCTTCCGGATAGTTGCTGTAGCTGTCAACGCCGGCTACTTCTTCGCCTGCGCCAACCGCGTAAAGGACTTCCGTCTCGCTTGGCGCGAGAGATACGACCTTCGTTGGAGCCTTCTCAAACGTCAACTCCGTTCCCGTAGCATCCGTCACCTTAAACGGATATACCGTCTCTGCTGCGGCTGCCGGACTTTCGGCTGGCTGTTCGCTTTGAACCGGCGACGCCGACGCGTTTGCATTCCCCGTATTCCCCGCGTCATTCGTGTTCGCTTTGTTAGCGCCGCATGCCGCCATAAAGACCAGAATTGCAGTCATCAACACGGCCAGCATTAATTTCGACAATCTTTTGTTTCTCTCAACCATTATTTCCAAGCACCCCTTCTATTTATCTTGAATCGAAAACAAAAAAAGGCATTTCCGGCAATAGTGCCGGAAATGCCGGAAGTCCTCTTGGCTTGCGCGCAAAAAAAGACGGGTTCCTACATTCCAACACTTCCCTAACTCCACGTAGGTACAGCGTTATGCGAACAGGCAGGTCTCCTGACTTGAAGCAGTAGCGCCAGCGTCTTCCCGAATCTTGCATTCAGTGACTTAAGCTGGCACACGGGTCTAAATAAACTTAGACCGCTTCTTACAGTGGCGGGTCCGTGCCGGATTTTAACCGGACTTCCCTATTAAGCTTGCAACAGCCTTACGGCTCTTGCAGCACCTGTTCCATGATTTATTCGTTTTCGACCAACGTAACTATACCACCCATATTCTAGAATTGTCCAGCAGCTCTTCTTAATCTGGCTCCAAGCCGGATAGCATTACCCACCACCGATACCGAACTGAAGGCCATTGCCGTACCGGCCATCCACGGCTGAAGCATGCCGCAGGCGGCAAACGGAATGATAAGCGCGTTATAGATAAATGCAAACGTCAGATTTTGCCTGACATTGCGCACCGTTAGACGGCTGATCAGCAAAGCTTCCGGAATGGCGGTCATCCTGGGCTGAAGAAGCGTAATATGTCCGGCCGTTAACGCCGCATCCGTACCGTCTCCCATCGCGAGGCCAACATCCGCCGCGGCTAGTGCCGGAGCGTCATTCCAGCCGTCACCGGCCATACCAACCTTGTAGTCCTGCTCCTTCAAACGGTTAACCAGCTCCAATTTATCTTCGGGCAGCATATTGGCATAGACCTTTGAAGGATCGATTCCCGCCGTTTGGGCCGCGCTCAAAGCAGGCGCAGGATGATCTCCCGTAGCCAGAACCACGGTAACTCCGGCTTTTCTAAGCTGCGTAACGGCCGGTTTGGCAAAAGCCTTTACCGCATCAACGAAGGAAATAGCTCCAATTACCCGGTTATTATCCGCTGCATACAGTACCGTTTCCCCAAGCTTCTGGCGTTCTTCCGCAAATCTTTGTATGGTCGGACTTCCGAAGTTCCACTTTTTCTGTGCGGCAAACCCGGCATTGCCGATTCCGATTCTCCTCTGCTCTACTAATGCTTCTACCCCTTTGCCCGTCGTATAGGAAAAATCGGCTGCGGCAGGAGGAACCAGGCCGGTCTGCAAAGCTTCCGCCCGAATGGCGACGGCAAGCGGATGAGTCGAATGGCCTTCAACGGCAGCGGCAAGTCTCAAGAGGCCCTGCTTGCTTCCCTGTGCAACATGCATGCTGCCGATTTTCGGTTTTCCTTCCGTTAACGTTCCCGTTTTATCAAGCACGAGCATATTAAGCTGAGCCAGCCGTTCAAGAGCGCCCGCTTCCTTCACCACAATCCCTCTTTTGGCGAGACGCCCCGAGGCTACGACAAGAGAAATCGGAGTTGCAAGTCCGAGAGCGCATGGGCAAGCCGCCAGCACAACCGCAACGGCACAACGGAAGGCAGTCGTCCAATTGCCCGGATCCACAGCCGTAACCCAAATAACAAACGTACCCGACGAGAGAAGAAGCATCGCCGGAACAAACCAAGCCGATACCGTATCGACCTGCCGCTGGATCAACGATTTCGATCGCTGTGCCTGTCTGACCAAATCAACAATTCGGCTCAGCATGGTGGCATAGCCGGCAGCGGTTGTACGGATACGCAGGCTGCCGCTTTCATTACGGGTCCCTGCCCATACCTGGTCGCCCGGACGTTTGGCAAGCGGAACGCTCTCCCCCGTCAGCAAGGATTCATTCACTTCCGATTCCCCGCTTGCAATAACGCCGTCAACAGGAATAATCTGTCCGGAGGGTACAAGAACATAATCATCCTCCCTGACAAACTCCGTCTTGATCTCCATTTCAACGCCGGCCCGCTCCACTTTTACTACCGTGTTCAGCAGCTTGCTGTATCCCGAGGCATCCTGCTGCGCGCGCGAAGTAACCGAGGCTTCAATAAACTTGCCAAGGAGCACGGCCGTAATGACAACTGCCGATGTCTCGAAATACAGAGGAACCTCATGGGCATACAAAGCGGTTCGATCCGCATTAAATACGAGAAAATGACTGTACAAATAAGCAGCCGAAGTACCGGTCGCCACCAAGACATCCATATTGGTCGCCCGTGACCGGATTGCATGATAAGCCCCGATATAGAAAGGCAGACCTATGACGAACTGGATAACGGTCGCAAGAACAAGCTGCAGCCACGGATTGGTTAGAAGCTCGGGAAGCTCAATCCGGGCAAAAGGAGCCAGATGCTGTATCATCGCCGAGAGCAGAGGCGCAGTAAGAATCAAGGAAATAATCAACCTCAGCCGCAGACGGCTTCGTTCCTTCTCGAAGCCTCCCTTCGCATTTTCGGGCAGATCAGCTTTAAAGCCCAGCTTGCCGATTTGCTCCATAATGGCCGGCGGCTCAATCATTCCAGGCTTATATTGCACCCAGGCCGTACGCGCCGAATAGCTGACCGCTACGGCTTCAACGCCTGGCATTTTCCCAACATTCTTCTCTATTCTGGCCGCGCAAGCGGTGCAGCTCATCCCTTGCACGGATAAATCGATCGTAATCCCCTTCTCGTCCATACAGCCTCACCCGCCTTCCGCTTGTCCATTCTACAACCGCAATTGAACAAGCTCCTGCGTTAATCTATATGATTCGAATAGGGGATGTAGAATTAAAAAAGCGTGCTTGCGGAGGCCATTGCCACCTAACAAGCACGCTTGGAATTTTATTTGCCGTATGCGACTTCGCCATTCCAGGCGAGCATGCCGCCGGTCATGTTGGTTACGTTGTAGCCTTGGGCATGAAGGAAATCGCAAGCTCTTCCGCTGCGTCCTCCGCTGCGGCAAACCATGATCAGAGCCTGGTCCTTCGGCAGCTCTTCATAGCGCTCGCCGAATTGCGAGAGAGGAACGCTATTCGCTTCAGCGATATGTCCTGCTTCCCATTCGTCATCCTCACGAACGTCAATCAGATTCAGCTTCTCGCCGTTTTTCAGGCGCTCTTCAACTTCGGCTGGCGTAATCTCTGGGTACACTTCATTCCACTCCTTCATATTTCTTCAGGATCTTTGATTCATATTGCTGAAAAACCGGCGATTGCCGGAGTCCGCGTGCTTCCATGAGCATCTTGAACCTCAGCTCTTTCTCCGTCAGCTTTTTCTTGAGAACGGCTTGTTCATCCGGATTCCGGCACAGGCGAATCATATCGTGGAGGCTGAGGATCTCCTTCTTCGCAACCATCTCTTCCGGAATCATTCCGGCGTTGCTCAGAAGCTTGTAGGCGACCCGGAGCTCCTCCGGTACATGCGAGTTGTCTTCCAGCTCGAGCGGTTCGCCTTTCCCTTTCAGGTTGTCAAACTCGCCTTTCGCCATCGATTCTTTAATCCGCTGCTCCACCAACGAGGACATAAAATCCATGCCTTGTCCGCCTCCAGTCATTGCCCGTCATCCCTAGCGCTTTCTTTAAGCATTGTAACGAAAAAGAAGCCTCCCGGCAATGAGAAGCTTCTTTCCCGACCTTCTATTAGATACGAACAGCCGTGCCGCTGACAGCCACCATCAGCATACCGTCCCGCACAACCTCGTAATCGATATCGATGCCAACAATCGCATTTGCTCCCAAACGGAAAGCTTGGTTTTTCATTTCTTCGAACGCAACATCCCTTGCTTCCTTCAGCTTGCTCTCGTAAGCCCCGGAACGTCCGCCCACAATATCCGTAATGGAAGCGAAAAAGTCGCGGACAACGTTGGCCCCCATAATCGCTTCGCCTGTTACAATGCCGGAATATTCGATAATCGGACGTCCTTCAATCGCAGCAGTTGTTGTTACTAACATAAAATGACCCCTCCCGATATTAGTAAAGCACATAATAAGAAGGAATACGTTCCGTACGAAAAAACGTTTCATTTAGCACTAAGGGACATCAATACTTTTGAAAGTCAAGGAATACGGGTTTCGGGCGACTTCAGCCCCTTATCTCCTCGATCCGAACATCTCTTATTTGGCCGGAATCGGCTGCCACGAAAATATGGACGCGTACGCCAAATTCGGCACCGCTGCCTCTGAGCCATAGCTTAAACCGTTCTTCCGTTCTCGAATCTGAGGCGGTAAAATGTCCCTCGTATTTGTAATCGACAATATCGGCATCCGGATATTTGTTTGCGGTCTCCTGCATCGCGATTCTTCCGTATTTGGCATAAGAAGGCTCCGCATGCGCGGCTGAAGGCACCGCAAAAGCAAATACGGCGACAATCAGCATATAGATCAATGGTCTGCCTTTTTTGAATACCATACTGCCACTCCCTAACCACATTTTCGGTACTCCCGTTAGTGTGGCTGTTCATGGCTGCAGGCATACATGCTATTCTATTCAAACCGGCTCCAGCATAGGAGCGTACATCATAACGGCTTCATTGCCCGTCACGAATTCCTCGTCCAGCAGCTCCCCTTCATCCAGCGCGTATTTCCTGCGGTAGATTGAGTTGCTTCTGACGTAACCGCCCCATGGCTTCAGCTCAATCCGGTGATCCTTTTCCACGACTTCATACCGGTAATTTACAGGAAGAGAGGAACGCCACTCGCCAACGAGCTTATCATCCGTAAGACCTACAATCAGCTGAAAAGGCTGCTGGGTCGGATTATGGATCTGCAGATCCAGATAATTGTATGCGCAGGTTGCGCCGCTCCCGAACGGCTGCGTCCGCCCGGCGTCCGGGAAAACATCGTAGCTGTGTCTGTGCCGTTCAACGACCTGCAATGGGGTATGAAGCGTCATCCAGTAGATGAGATTGGACATTTGGCATAACCCGCCGCCTACTCCCGACTTATATCCGCCATAAAATAAAATCATGCCGTCGACATAACCTTTCTTTCTTGTCGGTTTGCCTATGGCCCGCCAGTAGGAGAAGGTTTCGCCGGGCATCAATACGATGCCGTTCAATTTCTGTGCCGCCAGCCGCAAATTGATAACCTTATTGGTTTGCAGCCACATGTCTACATTTCGAAGCTGTCTCATTAAAGGAGTCGCATGGGTAAAAACCACATACGTCAAAGAAAGTTTCTTATTGTTCCGGGCTAGCTTGCCTGAGCTTAACAGCCATTTTAACCGCCTTTTATTCGTAAACCACCATTTACCCGCCTGCAGGCGCAGGAACGAACGTTTGACCGGCCGATGCTGCATCAGATTATTCAACTTCCCTCTTCTCTCCTTTACAGAAGTCCAAATTTGTTCAGCGGCCATATCCGGTACACGGCCTTCCCTTCAATGCTGGAAAAGGCAATCGGCCCGATTGACCGGCTGTCCACGCTATGCTCGCGGTTGTCGCCAAGAACAAACAGCTCCTTCCGGGCAACCGTGTAGGGGAATTTCATCCCGCCCGGTTCCGTCAGCCCTACGGTGTAAGTCTCCGATAGCTGCTGCCCGTTCAAGACAACCATTCCGTCCCGGACGTCAATGACATCGCCTGGCACGCCTATGACTCTTTTCACCAAACGCAAGGGGCTTTCCGGTCCATGGATAATAACGATATCTCCACGCTCCGGGGACTTGAAACGGTAGGACCATTTGTTTTCGATCAGGCGCTGGCCTTCCACAAGCGTTTTTTGCATTGAGATGTTATGTACCTCTGCCTGCGCGTAAACATAGTTTTGGAATAACAATGCGATGATGATTGCAGCCGTAATCGAGACCAGCCACTCTCTTAGCTCAAGCAGCGCCTTGCTGTTCCTGGTTAGTTGATCATCCATTCCCTTACACCCCTTGAAGAAATAGGAATTCAACATAACCATCACCTATGACGTTTTCGCCCGGCCAAAAGTTACCTGCGGCCTAAAAATACCGTGACAGGTGCGTGGCATGTCTTATAAAGTAGATTTATATGAGGGAGGTAGCCAGAATGGAACCATCAACACGATCGCAGCGTCTACTTTTTATGACGGTAACGTTAATGTTCTGGATTGCGATGTATACATACGTGCCGACGTTGTCGCCTTATTTAAGCTCGAGGGGGCTTACGCTGGATTTAATCGGAGTTGTGCTTGGCAGCTACGGTTTCGTCCAGCTGTTGATCCGATTTCCGCTCGGGATGCTGTCGGACCGTTACGGAAAAAGAAAGCCGTTTATTCTGCTCGGCATGCTTGCCGCCAGTATCAGCTGTCTTTTGTTTATCATTCCGGGAAGCTGGCTGTGGCCGCTTGCGGGACGCGCGATGGCGGGGTTATGCGCATCGACCTGGGTTGCTTTTACGGTGATGTACGCGAATTATTTTGCGGCGGAAGATGCCACGAAGGCGATGGGGAATATAAGCGTGATGACCGTGTCCGGCCAAATGATCGGGATGCTGTTAAGCGGCTGGATGTCCGAGGGATTCGGAGCGGATGCTCCTTTTGTGCTTGGGGCGATTATCGGTGGAATGGGGCTTTTGCTGGCGCTCGTTATTCACGAGCCGGCCAAACCGCTTCATGAGCGGAGCGGCATATCGTTCTCGAAGATTCAAAGCGTGATCCGGACGAAGCTGCTGCTGCAGGTCGCCCTGCTCTCTTTGCTCGCGCATTGCGTGCTGTTCATTACGATGTTCGGTTTTACGCCGTTAAAAGCGGAGGACATGGGGAGCAGCGGAGTCGAGCTTACGTTACTCGTATTCGCTTTTATGGCGCCTCACGCCCTCGCCTCCATGTTTACGGCCAGGTGGTTTGCGCCGCGCTTCGGGAATTGGACAACGATTGGCACCGGATTTATTCTAAGCGCCATATGCACCGTCTCGATTTGCTATGTGCATTCCATCTGGATTCTTATGCTTACGCAGATGATTAACGGATTCGCGCAAGGCTTGCATATCCCTCTTCTGCTTGGGCTTGCGATCCGCGACGTGGATCCTTCCGGCCGGGCTACCGCCATGGGTCTGTACCAGGCGGTATATGCGACAGGCATGTTCGCGGGGCCATTCCTTGCGGGCTGGCTGAACGAAAGCTGGGGGTTAAACAGCGGGTTTGCGTTAGGCGGTATATTTGGATTTATCGCCGCCGTGCTTTGTCTCCTCTATTATCGATCTGATCGCAAGTTAATTAAGTCCATTAATAATTAACGCTATTATTTAATGTAAAGAAGAATAATTGCAGCGGCAGCAGCGGAAATAACGATGCCGATATCCTCCCTGCTGAACTTCAGCCGCAGGCCTTGCGTTGGCTTCGCAAGCGGATGACCGATCCCGCGGGCTTCAAGCGCATCCGCCATTTGCTCGGCCATATGCAGCAAGGAACGGATGTAAGGTACCATGGCAGGCAGCAGCATCCGGAACGGAAGCGACCCTGCGGCGGTTGTGACCTTGCCCCGCGCATGCGCGATCTTGACGTAACGCTCCCATTCCCCCGCAAGCAGCGGAATAAAGCGGAAGATCAAGGTTACAGTAAGCGCGACGGACATCACGGGTATTTTGAATCGGCTCAGCCAGCCAAACGTCTGCTCCAGGCTGCGCTGGACTCGCAGCGGCGTTACGAGACCCAAAAGCGGCAAGCCCAGCATCATTACAAGCAGCAAACCGCTGAAGCGCTGAATGGTCTGGAGGGCTGCCCCCCAATCGAAGGTAAACGGGCCAAAATGCACGCCCGAAATAATGGCGATTACCGCCGTCATAATGACGTAGGCCCGGATGGCTTTCATCCAGGGCCTTATTTGTGTCCGCAGCGGGATGAGCACCGCAAGGGAAATGGCCGCTGCGACAGCCAGCCCCACCCAGCTGTGCTGGAGCAGGATGGTTGTGGCGAGCAAGAGATACGCGACGATTAACGCCCGCGGATCGAACCGCGCCGCGAGCCCTTGGGTTGGAGCTGCAGCGGGCGGAGCTGTAGCAGGCGGTGCCTGTGCGAGCGATGCCGCAACGGGCGGTGCCTGTGCGAGCGATGCCGCAACGGGCGGTGCCTGCGGCTCAGGCGCAAGTGCTGCTGCCGATGTCTGTGCAGCAGCACTTGCGGAAGCGGCTTGCAAGGACGGGCGTTCCGCCGTCCTTGCGCCGTGGGCGGCGCGCTGCGCCGCCAGCAGCGCCGCGAGCTCGCGCGGCGCCGGCCACGGCGCGCCGCCTGGCGCAGCCGGCGGCGCAAAGCCGGCAGCGCGCAGCTGCGCCAGCGCGCGCTGCGCCTGCGGCGCGGCGGCATCGTGGGCGCGGTGCTCCGCCCACGATGCCGCCGGAGCCGCTTCGCGGACGGAGCCGCCGGCAAGCACGGCGACCTCGTCCGCGAGCGGCAGCAGCGCGTCGAGGTCGTGCGTGGCCACGACCGCTCCGCGCCCCGCCGCCCTATGCGCGTCAAGCATCGCGCACAAGCGGCGGATGCCGTCGGCATCTAGCCCCGCCGTCGGCTCGTCGAGCAGCAGCCATTCCGGCTCGCATGACATTAGGCAGGCCATGGCAAGCCTTCGCTGCTGCCCTCCGCTTAGCGTCCAAGGATCGCGCTCCAGCAGCTCTATTGGCAATCCAGCCTGCTCCATTGCTTTTTCTATTCGGTTTTCCTTCTCTTCCGTATGCAGTCCGTAAGGCTTCAAGGAATAATCGAACTCTTCCCTTACCGACGAAGCAAACCATTGCGATTCGGATTGTTGAAGAGCAATGCCGGTTCGCATCACAATCGGCTTATTCAACCGCAGCTTTTTCCCCCTGCTGGTCCAAAGCGATTCGTTGCCCTGATCGATTTGCCCGCCGCATAAACGTCTCAAACCCGCCATTGTCTCCAGCAGCGTTGATTTGCCCGAACCGTTGTGACCAACAAGCAAAGAAATTGCTCCTTTACGGAAGGTCAGGTTAATTCCGCTTAACAGCAGCTTGTCAGGCTCATGAGCCGCGGCAACCGATACCTGCTCAAGCTTCCAATCGCCAGTCATTCCGCTGTCACCGCCTTCGCAAGCATTTCGGGCGTCAACGGCAGCGGCTGAAGCTTCACTCCAAGCTTCTCCAGCTCCCATGCCGTCTGAATGACATATGGAGCGGTAAAACCAAGCTCCTCGCATGGACTGCTTCCGTCAACAGAGCGCCGTTCGAACAACCTTTCTGCGGCTCCATCGAACCGAAGTTCTCCTTGCTCCAGAGCCAGGACACGGTCGCCGGCAGCCAGCTCCTCCAGCTTCTGCGTAATCCAGATGACCGTTACCCCGCGGTTGTTCAGTTCTCTTACCTTATCCCTAACATATATACAGGCTTCCGGGTCCAGCATAGCCGTTACTTCATCCAGAATCAGCATCGGCGTTTGAACCGCAAGGCAGCCCGCAATAGCCGTCAGCTGCTTTTGTCCGCCGGACAAGGTTTCCACCGGTTGATGCATACGGGCATGCAGACCGGTCTGACGAAGGGCTTCCTCAGCGAGACCCGTAATCCTGTTTCCTTCTAAACCATTCTGCTCCAGCATCATCACGACATCTTCCCAGGGAGTGGAACCCACCATGGAAGCATCCGGCTGCTGCAGCACCATTGGGACCTGCCCTGTCAAGAACCGGGATTGATCCTTCTCAACCTTGCCTTCCGCCTGAAAAGCGCCAAAACCGGCAATCAGCCTCGCCAGCGTGCTTTTCCCGCTCCCGTTTCTGCCGATCAGATTAATCCATTCCCCTTCAACAATCGTTAACGTCACATTGCGCAACAGAAAGGGCTGTGCCTTCATTTGCTCCCCGTATGCAAGAGGCTTGACTGACACATTGGCCAGCTCTGCCAAATTTTTTTCCGAAAACATTCCTTCAACCTCTTCCCCAAATGACAAAGCTGTGCTAAAATCCGATTTGTTAACCTATATAAACTATAAACGGTTAACATTCAAAACGCAATCGCTAAAGGAGTCGATTCACCATGCGCACCAGCAGTAATATTCGGAGCACCGTATTTATCGCCTTATTCGCCGCTCTCTTTATCGTTATGAGCGCCATTCAGATCAAAGTTGGTTCCTATGTGCCTATTACCCTTCAGACGCTTGCAGTCACGCTTGCCGGCGCGATTCTGGGCCCTCGCAAAAGCTTTATTTCGCTTTGGATCGTCATAGCCCTGACGGCAACCGGCCTTCCTCTATTAAGCGGCAGGGGTGGTCTGGAGACCTTGACCGGGCATACGGGCGGTTTTATCTTTGCCTTCCCGTTCTGCGCACTGCTGGTCGGCTTTGCAACGCAAGCCATCTTCCGCAGCGAAGCTCTTATGCGTAACCGGATTGTCGGTTTTATCGCGTTATTCATCGTGTTTGAACTGTTTGGTTCTTTCCTTACTTATGTACCCGGCGTACCTTGGCTGATGCATGTAACCGGTCTTGATTTTGGCAAAGCCATGACGGCCGGCTGCTATCCTTACCTGCCCGGTGACGCGATCAAATCCTTTGTTGCGGCAGTTATCGTGCTGTCTCTCAAACCATACATTCTTAGAATTCAATCGTCAATCCATTCCGGACAGAACGGGAGCCAGGTTCATTCAACGATATAATAAAATACTTAAAACAAAAGCGGCTGCGCCAGGTACTATCCTGCACAGCCGCTTTTGCATTCCCGCTAATTAACCACATTAAGGAATGAATGTCTGCCTTACCGTTCCTTTTCCGTTACCCGCTTCAATCTCGGCAAAGGCTCCGTTAACAAAGGTAATCTGTGGAGGAACATGGCCGCAATCGATGTCGTACAGAATGGGCAGCTTTAGCTCCTCATACAGCTCCGAATACAAATCCTCCTCGGTATAATGATCAACGGGAAGATGAACCGCGCTTCTGCCAAATAAAAGTCCAGCGCAGTTGTCGAACCAGCCTGCCAGCTTCATTTGGACTAACGATCTGCGCATATCCACCGTATTCAGTTCGCAATTCTCCAAATACCAGACAAGCGGTTCACCGTTAATATAGCGGTTTTGGAAATCTTTCACTTGCCCGTATGGGGTACCGATCAAATGCCGGATGACATCGATACATCCCCCTAACAATCGCCCTTTGATCTGCAAGGTTTCATTATTGGATATTACTTTCCAACGGGTTGGTTCCGTCAAATGAAAAATATACGGGCTAGGATGATCATGATTCCATTCCTTCTGATAATACGGCGAAGAATATTGCGTAATGGATTCTCCGGTTTTCAAGGAGAGCACCTCTTCCCACATCCCAGTCGTCTGGTCGGCGTATTCTCCCCGTTGGTCAATGAGATTGGCTCCATGAGCCGTAGCGAGACCCGTTGTTAACGTTACGGCCAGCAACAGCACGCTAATATCGGAATAACCCATAATCCATTTGGCAGGGAGCTGATCCCATTCCATACGCTCCAATATCTCAATCAATAACTCTCCACCCCATGGCGGAAAAATCATGCCGATCGACTCATCCTGCATCATCCGGTTAAATTCAGCTGCCCTTGCCGTAGCCGGCGCCGACTTCGCTTTATGCTGCGACCATACCGTATCCCCGTGTACCATCCGATAGCCTTTGTCCTCCATCCGACTGAAGGCAAGCTTCAACATGGAGTGAAGCTCCGTTCCAATTCCCGATGAAGGCGCCGTTACACCGATTACGGCTGCTTTTTGAAGCTGTGGATAACGAATCATGCCACTTCCCCTTTCGATCTGCTCTATGGATACGGAAATACGACATCCATTTAGGAAATCCCTCCATTTCGTGGGAAAATAAAAAGGCAGACCAGGTTCTCGCCTGATCTGCCCGCCTACCTTATATCCTTACAGCGACAAACGATAAATCGCTACTACATCTTCCTTCGTAAGCTTGCGGAAGTTGCCGCGTGTACCGCTTCCGGTTGTTTTCTCCGCCATCTCGTCCAGTCTGCTGTCGTCAATCTCGTAATCCGCGAGGCGCGACGGAGCGCCAATCGAACTCCAGAACTCGCGCAGCTTCGCAATCCCTTCACGGGCTACATCAAGGTCGCCCTTGCCTTCTGCCTTAACGCCGAATACATTAACCGCGAACTGCTTAAAGCGTCCCACGTTATCTTCCACCGCATAGTTCATCCAGTTCGGGAACAGAATGGCTAGGCCGCCGCCGTGAGGAATATCGTAAACCGCGGACACCGCATGCTCCATGTCATGGTTCGCCCAGTCGCCGATAACGCCCATCGACAACGTTCCGTTCAGCGCCATTGTACCGCAATAAAGAATCGTCTCGCGAAGCTTTACGTTCGTCAGATCATTCACAAGACCTGGAGCTGTCGCAATGACGGTCCGCAAAATCGTTTCGCAGAAGCCGTCCTGAACCGGAGTATTCGCATCATGATGGAAATATTGCTCCAATACGTGAGCCATCATATCCACCATGCCATATACCGTATGGTCTTTTGGCGCGCTAGCCGTAAATACCGGATCAAGGATGGAGAATGTCGGATAAGCCAGAACGTTGCCCCAGCCATGCTTCTCAAGCGTTTCTTGATTGGTAATTACCGAACCGGAGTTCATCTCGGAGCCCGTTGCCGCAAGCGTAAGCACGGTACCAAGCGGAAGAGCTTCCTCCGGCTTCGCTTTGCGCGTAACGATATCCCAGAAGCTGCCCTCGTATTTCGCCGAGATAATAATGGCTTTCGCACAGTCAATCGTGCTGCCGCCGCCAACTGCCAGAACCCAGTCGATCGACTCGGAGCGGCATAACTCGGCTCCGCGGTGGACCGTCGACAGGCGCGGGTTAGGTTCAACTCCGCTTAATTCGGTAACCGTACAACCCGCTTCATCCAGCTTTGCGAGTACTTGCTCGTAAAGACCGTTACGCTTAATGCTTCCTCCGCCGTAAACAAGCAGAACGCGTTTACCCAGCTTTGCCGCTTCAACGGGAAGCTGCTTCAATTGTCCTTCGCCAAAGTGAAGGCGGGTCGGATTATAGTATGTAAATGGATTCATGGTCGTATTTCTCCTCTTCTAATTGGTTGTAAGGCTTAAATGCTCCGACAGTTCATTTTGGCTCAATCCCGTCTAAATTATGAGATTCTCCGCCAAAACTAATAGGGAAAAATAAAGAGAAGCGTTCTTATTCAGAACCGCCTCTCTCTTTATTCTAGTCGCATTCAGCCGGCGCTTCGACCGTAGCGTCTTCGACGTTGATTTTCTCGGATACCGTATCGCGTACGATCGATATAACAAGCTGCAGCAAATAGTTGATGTCCGTTTGGCTTTGCTGGAACTCCGATACGATCGGAATACCGTCCAGCTCGTCCTGAAGAGTTTCCATTTCGCCTTCGATCTTCTTGACCATTTGCTCGTTTTTGAATGTTGTTTCGAATGCAACGACTTCTTTTTGCTTCTTCTTAATAAGCGAGATCAGCGATTGAATGCGATCATTGCCTTGAATCTGCTTCTCTGCACGGCGGTACTGCTGAACTTCCTCGGAAGTAAAGATAAGATCCGCCAGTTCCTTCGCCTTGTGCATAATATCTTCACGAACCAGAAAATCGCGGGTATTGAATTTCGGTACATTGCAACCATGTTCATGGTCATGGTCATGATGGTGGTGCGAATTAGCTGCAGTCTGTTGTTCGGACATCTATCATCTCTCCCACTAATTTGAGTCGCTTCTAGGATACGTTGCTGGCGGAATTCGCCAACGGTTCTGCTTTAATATACCATGTTTTTGCTTCCGTTACACGAACATGTATAAATTGTCCGATCCATTCTTTTGGACCCTCCAGATGCACCAGCTTATTCGTGCGCGTCCGGCCTGCCAATATATTCGGATTGTTCTTGCTCTCGCCTTCCACGAGCACTTCGACAATCTCGCCTTCCATCCGCTCATTGCCTCTCCGGCCAAGCTCGGCCATCAGCTCATTCAGCCGTTTCAGGCGTTTCTTCTTCAATTCCATCGGCACGTTGTCTTCCATACCGGCTGCAGGAGTTCCTTCGCGCGGCGAATAGATGAAGGTATAGGCAAAATCAAAGCCAATCTGGCGAACCAAGGTCATCGTATCCTCGAACTGTTCGTCCGTCTCGCCCGGGAAGCCTACGATAATGTCCGTAGAGAGCGAGACATTGGGGATTGCCCGTTTGATTTTCGCTGCCAGCTCAAAAATTTGCTCCCGGGAATACTTCCGGCTCATCCGCTTCAGCACTTCCGTGCTGCCCGACTGAATCGGCAGGTGGATATGTTCAACCAGATTGCCGCCTTGTGCCAGCACCTCGATCAGGTGATCGTCGAAATCCCGCGGATGGCTTGTCGTAAAGCGGATACGCGGAATATCGATCTTTGAAATGTCATGCATCAAATCGCCAAAGCGATAAGAGATGTCTTCAAAATCTTTCCCGTAGGCGTTTACATTTTGACCTAGCAATGTAATCTCTTTAAAGCCTTGACGGGCCAGCTCGCGCACCTCCGCTATAACATCCTCAGGCCGGCGGCTTCTCTCTTTACCCCGCGTATAAGGTACGATGCAATACGTGCAGAACTTGTCGCAGCCATACATGATGTTCACCCATGCCCGCATGCCGTCCCGTTTCTTCGGCATATTCTCGATAATGTCGCCTTCCTTGGACCATACCTCAACAACCATTTCTTTGCTGAAGTACGCGTTTTGCAGAAGATGCGGCAGCCGGTGTATGTTATGCGTGCCAAAGATCATATCCACAAAAGCATGCTTTTGCAGAATTTTGCCCACCACCGACTCTTCCTGCGACATACAGCCGCAGACGCCTAGCAGCAGCTCCGGCTTTTGCAGCTTCAGAGTTTTGAGATGTCCCAGCTCTCCGAACACCTTATCCTCGGCATTCTCGCGGATCGCGCAAGTATTCAGTAGAATGACATCCGCCTGAAGGCGGTCGTCGGTCCCCGTATAACCCATCTCTTCGAACATGCCCTTCATCACTTCCGTGTCATGCTCGTTCATTTGGCAGCCGTATGTTTGTATTAAGTAGAATTTCCCTTTGCCGATGGTTTGCAGCTCTTCAGGAATCGAGAAATCATAATGGACCTCTATGTCTTCTTTACCGCGTTTTTTTTCGTCTTTATAGTTCGGAGTGGAGTTGATCTGTACGTTCCTGCCTTTAATGCGGTAGGTCGTTACCCCGTCTTCCTCGCTAAGCACCTTAGCATCCGAGAAGTCAAAGTATTTGGAATAGTCTTTAACCTTGTCGGATTCAGCTGCATTGTTCCCCTTTGACATGGTTGTTCACACTTCCCTCTACATGAAATATTGCGGTTTGCTCTTTTTATTAATGATACCTTTGCCCAATAAAAAATTATAGCACAACTATAGCAAGGATATCCATTTGATGCAGACAGCACAAGGTGAAACGGCTATCGCCGTCCTTACGCTTAGAATTTAAAAAAGGCCGACAAACGGTACGGGACCGCTTGTCAGCCTTTTAAAAATGCTTATGATAAGCTGCTATTCGATGATTTCAGCCGTGTCTCCATTTTTGATGCCTGCCGCATTTGCTTCATCCGTATCAATATGCATATCCAGCGCAAAATCAGGTGATACGCGGGCAATAACCTGCTCGAATACAACTCCGCGCTCGCCTTGGAAGCGAACCTTCAGGTGCTGCTTGTCGGCAATGCCCCATTTTTCTGCATCGCTTGTATGGAAATGAATGTGGCGGGCGGCTACAATAACGCCTTCCTCAATCGTAACTTCGCCTGCTGGACCTTTGAGCGTGATGCCAGCAGATCCTTGAATATTGCCGGATTCTCTGACGGGCGGGTTAATGCCCAGGGCAAAAGCGTCCGTACGCGATACTTCCAGCTGGGTTGCTTTGCGTACCGGACCCAGAATTCTTACTTTCGGGAAAGAGCCTTTTGGACCGATAACGGCAACCGTCTCGTTTGCCGCGTATTGCCCCGGTTGGGACAAAGCTTTTGCTTCCGTAAGTTCGCTGCCTTTTCCAAATAATATAGCGACATGCTCCGCAGAGAGGTGAATATGTCTTGCCGATACGCCTACGGGCACCAATTTTTGTTCCATATGTTTCTACTCCTTTGTGTCTATGTATGGTAGCAAGCGTAAACGGCTGCGCCGTCCTTAAGAGGGGCAGCATACGTTTCGCGAATGAAATATAAGCACAGTATAGAAAAAACTATACTTCCTTATACTTTGTAAAAAAAAGCATACGGCAGTTGATAAAAATGCCGTATGCCCATCATACACTTATTTAAATTCGGCTACAAGCTTATTGAACTGTTCTTCCGACAAGGAAAGTTCCTGCTTCGCAAGAGCATCCGCGCCAAAGCCGCTGATCATGTCCTCGTACGATTTGCGCTGCGTGTTTTGATAGATCAGACCCGTCAGCATGCCCTCGGTTTCCATGATTTTGTTCATCGCCATAATACGGTTCGAAGGATCGTAATCCGGGAATTGCTCCAGGTTCACGATGTTTTGTTTGAACCAGTCGTAAGTGTTGATTTTATTGAAGGTAACGCATGGGCTGAACACGTTGATCAGAGAGAAGCCCTCATGCTTTATACCCGCTTCGATCAGAGCCGTCAGCTGCTTCAAATCGCTCGAGAACGATTGGGCAACAAACGTAGCGCCTGCCGACATTGCAATCTCGAGCGGCGACAATGTTGATTCGATCGATCCTTCAGGCGTCGACTTCGTTTTGAAGCCTTCCGCGCTGCGGGGCGATGTTTGGCCTTTGGTCAGACCATAGATCTGGTTATCCATGACGATATACGTAATGTTCAGGTTTCGGCGGATGGCATGGACGGTATGGCCCATCCCGATTGCAAAGCCGTCGCCGTCGCCGCCCGATGCGATAACGGTCAGCTCGCGGTTGGCAAGCTTAACGCCTTGCGCGATTGGCAATGCGCGGCCATGAATCCCGTGAAGACCGTAAGCGTTGATATAACCGGAAATACGTCCGGAACAACCGATACCCGAAATCACCGCAAGTTCTTCCGGTTCAAGACCCACGTTAGCTGCTGCGCGCTGAATAGCGGCTTGGATGGAGAAGTCTCCGCAGCCCGGGCACCAGTTCGGCTTCACATTATTTCGAAATTCTTTAAATGTTGCCATGATTAGTCCAACTCCTTGCACGCTTTATAAACTTCGGATGGCAGGAACGGATTACCGTCATATTTCAGCAGGTTGCGGATTTTCTCCGCGAAGCCTGCATGCATCTTAATTTGGCCGGCGAGCTGTGCGGTTGCGTTGTTCTCGATAACAACCACTTTCTTCGCTTGCTGCAGGTGAGGAATCAGTTGCTCCGTTGGGAACGGGTGAATTTGACGGATCGTAATATGATTCGAAGTAATTCCGTCGTTAGCCAGCCATTCGCGGGCTTGATCGATCGTTCCTCCTGTGGAACCCATGCCGATAATCAGAAGATCCGGAGTATCGGTAGGCGCATCGATGCGAAGACCGTCTCGAATTTGCAAGCCGTTCAGCTTGTTCAGACGTTTATCCATCATATTCAGACGGTTAACCGCGCTTTCGGAAGGACGGCCCGTTTCGTCATGCTCAACCCCGGTTACGTGGTGGATACCGTTCTTAGCGCCAGGCAATACGCGCGGCGATACGCCGTCCTCCGTCAATTCGTAACGCTTGAACAGCTGTTGGGCTTCCAGTTCCGGCGCCTCCTGAAGGAGCTTGCCGCGGTTGATTTGAATCGATTGGAAATCAAACGGCTCGCAGGACTGCTTGCCGAGCGACAGCTGAAGGTCGGTCATCACGATAACCGGCACTTGATATTGCTCAGCCAGGTTGAAAGCTTCGATCATATCATAGAAGCAGTCTTCGATAGACGCCGGAGCGATAACGATCTTCGGAATCTCTCCGTGAGTGCCGTAGACCATTGCGTTAAGATCGGATTGCTCCTGTTTGGTAGGAAGACCCGTCGAAGGGCCTCCACGCTGCGTATCCACGATAACAAGCGGAGTTTCCGTCATGCCGGCAAGGCCAATGGCCTCCATCATCAGAGACAGACCTGGGCCTGCGGAAGCCGTCATCGTCCGTACGCCCGCATAGTTGGCGCCAATCGCCATCGTAACCGCTGCGATTTCGTCCTCCGTCTGAACGACGGTACCGCCAAGCGCCGGCAGCTTCTTGATCAGGTATTCCATGATTTCGGATGCCGGTGTAATCGGATATGCGGACATCAGACGGCAGCCTGCAGCTAGACTGCCGAGGCCAATCGCTTCATTGCCGATCATAAACAGCTTCTGACGGCCGTCTGCTTCATCCAGCTTGAACTCGTTAAGCGGTCCGCCCGCTTGCTCCAACACGAACTCGGCGCCGCGTTTAACCGCTTCGATATTTTTCTCGACGACTGCCGCGCCTTTGCGTCCGAACTCTTCTTCTACCGCTTTATTAAATACCTCAAGAGGCAAACCAAGCAAAGCCCAGGATGCGCCTGAAGCAACCATGTTCTTCATCAGGGAAGTACCAAGCTCTTCCGCCATTGCCGTAATCGGAACAGCGAACAGTCGTGCATCGATTCCTTCCGGTACAACGGGATTAAACTTCGCATCTGCCACGATAACGCCGCCGCTGCGAAGCTCTTTTGCATTCAAATCTATGCTTTCTTGGTCGAACGCCACGAGGATGTCCAGATCATCGGAGATCGCCCGGATCGGGTATGTGCTGATTCGAATTTTATTATTTGTATGTCCGCCCTTGATCCGAGACGAGAAATGACGATATCCGTATAAGTAATACCCAAGCCGGTTAAGCGCCGTGGAAAAAATACGGTCCGTACTTTCGACGCCTTCCCCTTGTTGCCCTCCGATCTTCCAAGACAATTGACTAATCAAAACGCCCATCTCCTCTTTTTGATGGCTTAAGCCGCGTACATTACTAAGGCAATATCCAACAATAATTTATATAATGAATGAACAGTCAAACCAAGTGTAAAGGTGCGGTTTGAAAATTGCAAGATGTAAACGTTTAATGAATGATAATCATTTTCGATTGTTTATATACCGTATTCAGATCTGTTGCGGGTCGCTTGCTACTCCGGCAGATTTTCGTTCAAAAATGAAAGCGCATTACCCGACAAAAACCGCTTGGTCTGCTCTTCCGAGTAGTTTTTGAGCAGCGCTTCGCGCAGCCTGTACACTTCTCCGGGATGAGTCAGCCCGTTCACATATTTGTCGATTCCGTCAAAGTCGGAACCAAGCATAATATGCTGCTCACCGCCAAGCCCGCCGATATGATCGATGTGCCGTAACACATTGTCAACCGATACCTGCTCCCCTTCCGCTACAAACCAAGGCACGTAAGTAATGCCGATGAGACCCTGCAGCGCAATAATAGCCTTTATCTGGTCATCCGTCAGGTTGCGCGGATGATTGAGAATCGCTTTTGCATTGGAATGGGAGGCAATAATCGTTCTCGCAGCCAGATCCGCAACATCCCAAAATGCTTTTTCCGACAAGTGAGATACATCCACAAGTATACCCAGTTTGTCGCATTCGGCGACAAACTCATTCCCCTTGGCTGTCAGACCGCCTCCACGGGGCTCCATAACGCCGTCTGCGGCCCAGTTCGCATGGTTCCAGGTCAATCCTGCCGCACGCACGCCAAGGCGGTGTAGGAGCCTTAGAATCGGTATGCTGCCTTGCAGACCATCCACGCCTTCCAGCGAGAGCAAAGCGCCAATCTTGCCGGCAGCGAGGCTTTCTTTCAGATCGGATTGATTGCGGATCAATTTCATATCCGGACAAGCCAGCACTTTCTCGTAGAAATGGTCAATACATTCTAGTATAGGCTCGATAGCACCGTTCAGTTTCTCCGGTATGTATACCGCAAAGGTTTGAAGGACGGCACCCGATTCCTTTAACCGTTCATACGTTACATCCAGCAAACCGGGTTCACTTTCTTGAAAAGTGAGATTCGGATGCACAAGCAGCTTGCTTAATACATCGCAGTGAAAATCCGCTATGCCAAAGGACACAATCGATCACCTCTCCGCTTACTCCGTCAGCTTCAACAAAGCAAAAAACCTGTCTACTTCGTAAACAGGTTTCAATACCCAGTACAATCCAGCCTTGTTTGGTTAGATATTACCTAGGCTCAACAATCAGTTTTATCGCTGTTCGGTCTTCTCCATCAATGACAATGTCAGTAAATGCCGGTACACAAATCAAATCCACCCCGCTCGGAGCTACGAATCCGCGAGCAATTGCCACTGCCTTGATCGCTTGATTGAGTGCACCCGCCCCGATGGCTTGCAATTCAGCGGCGCCGCGCTCACGCAAAACTCCGGCTAGCGCACCTGCAACGGAATTTGGATTGGACTTTGCTGAAACTTTTAATACTTCCATGAAAAAGGACCTCCTCGGGAATGATGGATGGATTCCACTATTTAGATAGTATTCGAGAGAGGTTAAAAAATTCCTGCTATCGCCGCAATAACTTTCATATCAATTCTGAATTGGCTAAACTTTTAGAATATTCATATAACTACCGCATGAGCAGCCAGTCGTCCTCGGTTAGGCGAATTTTCTGAATTTTGGTCGCTTGGCCCGTTGCATCGTCAATCTGAACGGATACCGCATGCAAATGCCAATCGCCTTCATCCACTACGAAACGTGTTGGCAGCTGGGTCAAGAACTTGTGCAGAACAGCGTTGCGTTCCATTCCGAGCACGCCATCGCGAGGCCCTGTCATGCCTACATCCGTTAAATAAGCTGTACCGCCCGGCAGGACCCGGTCGTCGTTGGTTTGCACATGCGTATGCGTACCCACGACGATTGACGCCTGACCAGCCAAATGCCAGCCCATCGCAATTTTCTCGGAGGTCGCTTCCGCATGGAAATCAACCAGAATGTTTTTCGTATTCTCTTTCGCTTGCGCAACCAGCTCTTCCGCTTTCCGGAACGGGCAGTCAATCGGAGGCAGGAATGTCCGTCCTTGCAAATTAATAATCGCCAGCTGTTTGCCATTGGCTTTAATTAACGCGTGACCTTGACCTGGAGTGCCTTCCGGGAAGTTGGCTGGACGCACCATGCGCGGCTCTTCGTCGATCCATTCGAAGATATCCTTATTGTCCCAAGTATGATTACCCATTGTAATGCCGTGAACGCCCCATTCAAAAAACTCGCGGGCAATAGTCTGTGTAATGCCGCGTCCTGCTGCAGCATTCTCGCCGTTTACGATAATAATATGCGGATTGTATTTGCTCTTCAGTGCCGGCAGCACCTGTTTTAACGCTTTACGTCCTACGCTGCCTACGATATCGCCAATAAATAATACGTTCACTCTGCCACTCCTTTAGTATGCAAAAAAAGTGGCTGACAAGCAGCCACTTTTCGTTCTTGCTATTTGCTTGTGATCTACTTCGCATATTCAACTGCACGGGTCTCACGAATAACCGTAACTTTAATATGTCCCGGATAATCGAGTTCACTCTCGATTTTCTTCGTAATATCGCGTGCAAGCCGGAATGCTTCCGTATCGTCAATCTTCTCAGGTTGAACCATAACACGGACTTCGCGTCCTGCTTGAATGGCGAAAGACTTCTCTACGCCGTCGAACGACTCCGAGATATCTTCCAGCTTCTCCAGGCGTTTGATGTACGTTTCAAGCGTCTCGCGTCGTGCGCCGGGGCGTGCGGCAGACAAAGCGTCTGCTGCTCCTACCAGCATTGCGATAACGGAAGTTGCTTCAACATCACCATGGTGGGAAGCGATACTGTTGATTACAACAGGATGCTCCTTGTACTTCTTCGCCAGCTCTACGCCGATCTCAACGTGCGAACCCTCAACCTCGTGGTCAAGCGCCTTGCCGATATCGTGCAGAAGGCCTGCGCGCTTAGCAAGCGTGATATCCTCGCCAAGCTCTGCAGCCATAAGGCCGGTCAAATAAGCAACCTCCATCGAGTGCTTCAGAACGTTCTGACCGTAGCTTGTCCGGTACTTGAGACGTCCCAGAATTTTAATCAAATCAGGGTGCAAACCATGAACCCCAACTTCGAAAGTAGCTTGTTCGCCGTATTCGCGAATCCGCTCGTCCACTTCCTTACGGGACTTCTCGACCATCTCTTCAATGCGAGCCGGATGTATACGACCATCTGCAACAAGCTTCTCAAGTGAAGTCCGAGCAATTTCGCGTCTAATCGGGTCAAAGCCAGACAGAATGACCGCTTCCGGTGTATCGTCGATAATCAAATCGATACCAGTCAATGTTTCGAGTGCACGGATATTACGGCCCTCACGTCCAATAATACGGCCTTTCATTTCTTCGTTAGGCAGGGTAACGACCGATACAGTCGTCTCTGCTACGTGATCCGCCGCACATCGTTGAATAGCGAGTGAAATAATGTCCCGCGCCTTTCGATCGGCTTCTTCTTTCGCTTGCTGCTCGATCTCTTTGATCATCTGTGCTGTTTCGTGACGCACTTCCTGCTCCACATTCGACAAAATAATCGATTTCGCATCCTCCATAGTCAAGCTGGAGATACGCTCCAATTCACTAAGCTGCTGCTTGTAAATGGATTCAATTTGTTCTTGTGTTTCATCGATCCGTTTCTCTTTGTTGGCAACTAATTCTTCTTTGCGTTCAAGCGCTTCTATCTTTTTATCCAGCGACTCCTCTTTCTGGAGCAAGCGTCTTTCTTGACGCAAGGACTCGTTACGCCGCTCACGGATGTCTTTTTCAGCCTCCGTACGGAGCTTGTGGATTTCATCTTTTGCTTCGAGCACCGTTTCTTTCTTCTGGGCTTCTGCTTCCTTCTTCGCATTCTCTACGATTTGAACAGCAGCTTGCTCAGCGCTGGAAATTTTGGCCTCGGCAATCGACTTGCGAATAAAATAACCAATCCCAAAGAAAATAACGCCAACAACGAGACAGATCAACACCGTCCAAATAGGGTCCATCTTGTTCACCTCCTCGTTGCATTCACCAAGGCAAGCTTGGGATGATATTAGGTTTTTAGCCGGTTTCCATACCGATTGATTCTCAAACTAATTGACGAAAATAATCGTTTCAAATCAACTTTTGGAAGGAAAATTGATTTGATATAAAAGGAATACAATTTTATTTTATCTTTTGGCAAAATCAATTGTCAAGCAAAAGCCCTTCATCCTCATCCGCCTGCTCGATTTCCGCTTCATCTATAGCCGCTTTTGCCGCTTGTTTAACGACATCCGAAGGAAAGCCCCGGCGCATTAAAAAGGAGAGGAGCTTTTGACGTTTCTCTCTATTTTCTCCTTTGAGAGAGCGCCATTTCTTCTTCGCGGCTTGAATGGCTGACGCAAGTTCATCATCTCGATCAATGGCTTCCAGAGCCTCTGACGCGGCCTGATTCGTAACTCCTCGCTGCTGAAGCTCCAGCTTAATCCAGCGACGACCCTTTTGGCTATTACGGATACGCTGCCTGGCGAATTGCCTCGCATACTCTTCATCATCAACAATATGCTCCGATTCTAAACGTTCAAGCGCATATGCAATTGACTCCGGCTCTAACTCCCTGCGTGCCAAATATTGCTCAATTTGTTTGCGTGTCCTCGCTTTGAAACCCAAATAGTAAATAGCGAGCGCATAAGCCCTGTAACGTCCATCTTCCTCCGTTATCTCAGCAATTTCCTCCGTTGTGAGCGAATTGCCCTTCAATAAACGGTGCTTAATTAATAAATCCTCGTGTACCGAGAATAACGGCTTTTCCAAGCCATCCGTGTAGATGTTGTAACGCTTTCGTTCCTTGCGGTCCTGCTCGACCGCTGAAATCTCGATAATCATTCAGGACTCACTCCGTTCGTTATGGCAAAAAAGGAGCAGGGCCGCCCTCGAAGGGACGGCTCTGCTCCTTACCTTTTTACTCATTCACAGCACGGATTCGCAGCTGCGAAAGTTGAATTATTAATCGTCAAGCTCCGACTCATCAAAATCATCGTCATCGTCTTTCGAGAAGTCTGCTTGTTGCGCGGAAGCGGACAAGTTGCTTTGTTCGCGGATTTGTTTCTCGATAACGGCAGCCACCTCCGGATGATCCTTCAGGAACTGCTTGGCATTCTCGCGGCCTTGACCAAGACGGTCGCCATTGTAGGAGAACCAAGCTCCGCTCTTCTGAACGATATCCATCTCTACGCCAATATCTACGAGGCTGCCTTCTCTCGAAATGCCTTCGCCGTACATGATATCAATCTCCGCTTGCTTGAACGGAGGAGCTACTTTGTTCTTCACGACTTTAATCCGCGTACGGTTACCAACCATATCGTTGCCTTGCTTGATCGTCTCAATCCGGCGTACTTCCAAACGCACGCTGGAATAGAACTTCAATGCACGGCCGCCAGGCGTAGTCTCCGGGTTACCGAACATGACGCCGACTTTCTCGCGCAATTGGTTAATAAAGATGGCGATTGTCTTCGACTTGCTGATCGCGCCACCCAGCTTACGCAGAGCTTGCGACATCAGGCGTGCCTGTAGACCAACATGGGAATCCCCCATATCGCCTTCGATCTCTGCTTTCGGTACAAGTGCTGCTACCGAGTCGATAACGATAATATCAACCGCGCCGCTGCGTACAAGCGCTTCTGCGATCTCAAGCGCCTGTTCGCCAGTATCCGGCTGCGACAACAGCAGCTCATCGATATTTACGCCCAACTTGCTCGCGTACAATGGATCAAGCGCATGCTCCGCATCGATAAATGCAGCTTGTCCGCCGATCCGTTGTACTTCTGCAATAGCGTGAAGCGCAACGGTTGTTTTACCGGAAGATTCCGGTCCATAACATTCAATAATACGGCCTCTTGGCAAACCGCCGATTCCAAGAGCAATATCTAAAGCAATTGAACCGCTTGGTACGGTTTCAACTTGCATATGTGTGGATTCCCCTAATTTCATGATGGAGCCTTTACCAAATTGCTTCTCAATTTGACGTAAAGCCATCTCCAAAGCAGCACGACGATCCGACAAGCTACTCACATCCTTCGTTATTTATAATTGTATGATACCTTTTTTCTGATCAATTGCCAAGCTTTTTTTCGAACATACATTCGTCTTTTTATTTCCACGCCCTTTCCAGACGCATGGCGAAACGGCTTTTGCCAACTTGGACAGCAATGCGCGATTCGTCATGAATCTAAAAAATGGACATAAAAAAACCGCAGCAAAGTAATCTTCGCCACGGTTCTTCCGCATGAGACCAATTATAGCGGAAATGGTACAAACAGGCAAGTATTTTTCGGGTTAATCCGACAAATTATTGTTCGCGCAGCTTCAGCCACAATTGGTATAAGGCCGCCTTTACCGCGCGAATCCGGATAATGGCACGTGTACCGGAGAAATGACCGGTAAATACCGATGTCGCCTTCCCTCTCTCCGCTACCGCATAATAGACAAGACCAACAGGCTTGCCTTCCGCCTGTGCCGGACCGGCTACTCCCGTCAAGGAAACGCCAAAATCGGAATCTCCGATCTGCATGGCGCGTTCGGCCATCATCGCCGCCGTCGACTCGCTGATCGCTCCCGGCGCCCCGTCTCCTTCAAGCTGGGCCATCGGAATGCCAAGCAGCTTATGCTTCATCTCGTTCGTATAAGTAACAACGCCGCCGGAATATTCGCCGCTGCTGCCGGGAATGCCGGTAATAAGCTCTGCAAGCAAGCCGCCACTGATGCTTTCGGCAGTCGAAAGCTTTCTTCTCGATGTTCGAAGCAGCTGCACAACCTGTTCTTCCAGAGTAATCTCGTCCTGCGCGAATAAGTGCTCGCCCACCCGTTGCTTGATCGCATCGACGGTTTGATCCAGCTTGACTGCTGCATCGGTTTCGTTCGCCGCTTTGGTCGATACTCGAATGGCGACCTCGCCTTCCTTCGCATAAGGCGCAATAGTAGGATCCGATTGCGCTTCGATCAGATCAATCAGCTTGGCTTCAAGCGTCGATTCTCCGATCCCGGCAAACATAAGCAATCTCGAATAGAGCGGTTCTTCCGCTCCCAGAATAGACCTCAGCCATTCCGACGCCGGCCCCTCCATCATCGGCTTCATCTCGCGCGGAGGTCCAGGCAGCAGCAAATAATGCGTCCCGTCTTCGGACAGACCGTTGCCGACGGCAAGACCGGCTTCATTATCAATCGGAGCGCTTCCGTCAATCATCAGCGCTTGTCTGCGGTTGCTCTCTACCATATGGATGCCGCGGGAGCTGAACATCTGCTCGATTTTATCCATGGACGGCTGATGGAGGGAAAGGCTGCGGTTTAGATAGGCCGCGAGAACATCCTTCGTCAGATCATCCTGTGTAGGACCAAGCCCGCCGGTAAATACAAGCAGGTCGGCACGCTGGCGGGCAATCTCGACGGCTTGGCGGATCCGGTTCGGATTATCGCCGACAACCGTCTGGAAGTAAACATCAATGCCAAGCGATGCAAGCTTTCCGGACAAGAATTGTGCGTTTGTATTGACGATTTGACCGAGCAAAAGCTCGGTACCCACTGCGATAATTTCAGCTTTCATACGATTTCCCCCTTCGAATCCTGCAGCATTAGGAAGCAAAAGCACCTCTCCGCGAATGGAAAGATGCTTTATTGTTACTTATATGATCCTGATTATTGCACAGGAATCAAATGTTTGTTTTTGAAGAAATAGTCGAATCCGGAATATACCGTAATAATAACGGCAATCCAGCTTACGATATCGTCAAACGGAAAATCGATAAACGTAAACGGGAAGTTGTTGAGCAGAAGCGAAATGATCATCGTAATTTGTACGGCTGTTTTCCATTTGCCCCATTTGCTCGCCGCCATTACGCTGCCTTCCAGCAAGGCAATCTGACGCAGACCTGTTACCGCGAATTCGCGGCTAATAATAACGATGGCCATCCATGCCGCCAGCTTATCCATTTGGACGAGCGAGATCAGAACAGCCGCCACAAGCAGCTTGTCCGCAAGCGGATCGAGAAGCTTGCCAAGGTTGGTTACGATCTTGTTTTTTCTGGCGATATAACCATCGAGACCGTCGGTGCTTGCCGCTATGATAAAGATTATAGCCGCTATAATCTGATTGTATGTAATGGAGTAATCATCGCCGAAAGCAAGAGGCTTAATATCGATATTGACGAGCAGAAATACCATAATGATCGGCACTAAAATAATTCTGGCCAGCGTAATCCTATTTGCCAGGTTCATTCGTTCACACCCCCGGACCGTCTAGCCGTGTTCCTGCATTGATGCATGATTGCTTGTACTGTCATATGTATGTCCCCCGGATCGTTTCCAAAACTATCTAACCAAGTATAATACATGCCATTTCCTATGTCAAAATATCGAACGTCATAGAGCGAAAGCCCTTCTTGCCCGAATTGACGAGGCAGCGAAGGGCCGGAAAAGGCTTATTAACGGTAGTTGGTGAACTGCAGTTCGACGGTCAAATCCGCTTCGCGGAGAAGAGCCATAACCGCCTGCAAATCATCACGGCTTTTACCGGTTACGCGGATTTGGTCGCCTTGAATCTGGCTTTTCACCTTAATCTTCGAATCCCGGATCAGAATATTGATTTTTTTGGAATTGTCTTGATCGATTCCCGACTTCAGCTTAATGCGCTGACGAACGGTGCTCGCCGAAGCCGATTCAACCTTGCCGTATTCCAGGTTTTTAATCGGAACGCCGCGCTTGACCATCTTCGATTTCAGAATATCAAGAACGCTTTCCAGCTTGAAGTCATCGTCGGAAACGACAACAAGCTCTTCTTTTTCCAGTTTGATGCTGCTTTTGCTTCCTTTGAAGTCAAAGCGTGTTTCAATCTCCCGCTCCGCTTGCTGAATCGCATTGTTCAGCTCTTGCATATCCATCTTCGAAACAATGTCAAATGAACTTTCAGAACTCATTGTTTGACAACTCTCCCTTTGTATCTAATTCTAATTCAATCCTTACTGGTTCTCCGTACCTGCCGAGTCCCCGGGCGTGGAAGAATTGTCCGGACTTTGAGTCCCTTCTGTTCCTCCGGCGCCTTCCACAGGGTTCAGTTGAATTTTCTTGGAGCCCGCACGGTCTCCGTCGTTAATTTGCACGCCGTCGACGGTAATTGAGCTCAAGTCGGCACGTCCGACATTAATGTAAAGCGGTTGATCCAGGTCGTACGTGAAGGCCGAGCCATCCGGAGCCGTCTCCGAAATAATCGCTTTGCCGGAAGAGCTTCCCGAGCGCACTTCTGTCCAGCTTGGCCCGCCGGAGATCTTGATCTCCACTTTATGTACCACGCCAGCCGGCGCGACATCATAATGATCAACCTTGCCGACCTTAGACGAGAACGTCAAGGTAGTCGGCGATTGGCTTGGAGTTGGCGTAGGCGTTGCCGTTGGTGTTGTCGTTCCGCTGCCGTTCGACGAATTTGGCGATTGGCTTGGCGGGGCCGGTGAAGCTTGATCCGTAATATTCGTATTATCGATCTCATTAGGTTTATCGGCTTTCTGATTAACGAAATAAACCCAAACAACAACTACGATAAGGATCAGGAACGACCACATCATTATGTTGAAGCCAAGCTTGCTGATCCGCTCCGAGGAACGGGTACGAACCCGCTTTGGCTGTCTAGCCGGTACTGCTTCCACAATTTGATCTGTAACGGAAGCAGGGATCTCATGCTGGTACAGCCGAAGAACTTCCTCCGAATCCAGGCCAACGGCATCACAGTAATTTTTCACGAAAGCGCGTAAATAGAACGTTCCCGGCAGTACGCTATGGTCACCGCTCTCGATTGCTTCTAAGTAGCGCTTGCGTATTTTGGTGATCTCCTGAACATCATCAAGCGTTAATCCGCGCTCTTCCCTTGCTTTGCGCAGCAACGCTCCTAAATCTGACATGGTGTCTACTCCTCTCTGCTAGAATTCATTTTCCGAATAATTGGCCGTAAATGATTCGTATGTAATCTCTTCGTCAGGTGTATTTCGCAGCTCAATAATCATATCAAAATGGCTGTAATCGTATTGCGATTCCTTGATGAAAATATCCGGATGCTCAATGACCTTCGTAGAAGGCATAGCCATTATTTCCTGCAGCAGCGAGTAATGCTTCTCGTTGGAACGGATTGTGCTTACGATACCGTCAATGATAAAGATATTGTTGTCGTTCATTTCATCCTCGGACAGCTGGCTGCGGACGGTTTGTCTCAGCAAAGTCGAAGACACAAAGGTCCAACGCTTGTTAGAGCATACGCTTCCGGCAATAATCGACTCCGTCTTGCCGACACGCGGCATGCCACGCAAACCAATAACCTGATTGCCGTCCCGTTTAAACACTTCCCCGAGAAAATCGACCAAAATACCCAGCTCGTCCCTTGTAAAACGGAACGTTTTACGGTCATCCGAGTCGCGTTCGATATAACGTCCGTGACGGACAGCCAATATGTCAACGATCGTAGGTGTACGAAGCTTGTTAACCGTGATGTTATCAACCTTCTGAAGCATTTTGCCCAACAGGACGATTTTTTCTTCGTCATCCGTCTGAAGCAGCATGCCGCGCGTACGGTCCTCTACGCCATTAATCGTCATAATGTTCACTTCAAGCATACCGAGCAGTGAGGCAATATCGCCAAGAAGACCCGGTCGGTTCTTATGTATTTTATATTCCATGTAGTATTGCTGCTTTGATCCCATTTCACACCGTCCCTTGTTGTCACCAATCCCATTGATTGACTCGCTTATAAAAATTTATTCTACAATTTTCGTCACATTCCTGCAACCTATTCGCAGACATTGCAGAAAAGCCTCCAAATTGGGAGGCTTTTCTGAAGATGTGAGCAATTAAGTTTGTTCGACCAGCTTCACCATAAGACCGGCTACCGTTTTGCGTTCATGCTCGTCGCCCGCATCCCATAGCTGCTTCAGTACACGCTGTTGCTCATTTTTAGGATCAACCTTCTCGTCGAGGAAGGAACCAATCTCGTAAGCCAAATTATGAATGGTTTCCTCAGACATCCCGTTGTTTTTGGCTTGTGCCACGCGGTCCGACAAAAACTCTTTCCAATTGTCGAAACTTGAAAGAACGTTAGACATTTTATTTCGCCTCCTGGATAAGTACATTTTAAGAAGAGTGTAGCACTCAACAAATGTTATTGTGCGTAGAGGCGAAACGAATTATACGGAAACAAGGGTGTTAAGTATGCCAGCCGCCGTTTGGACTAATGATTTGCCCCGTTATATACGATGATTCCGGCAAGGACAAGAAGTACACCAGCGAAGCAACTTCATCAGGTTGTCCAAAACGGCCCAGCGGAATTTCCTGCTCGAGCGCCGCCTTTTCTTCATCGTTAAAACCGCTCATCATCTTTGTATCGACAGCTCCGGGCGCCACCGCATTAACGGTTACTCCGGAAGGAGCAAGTTCCTTGGCCAACGCCTTCGTGAAGGCATTCATGCCGCCTTTGGTTGTGGAGTACAGCACTTCGCAGGAAGCGCCGGACATTCCCCAAATCGACGACACATTAATAATCCGGCCAAACCGGTTCGAGATCATATTCGGCATAAATAGCTGGCTGGACAAAAACATACCCTTCAAGTTGACGGCCATCACATCATCCCATTCCTGCTCCGTCACATCCATCAGCATGCCATAATGGGAGATTCCCCCGTTGTTAACAAGGATATCGGGAAGCATGTCATGAGCCTCCAGCTTCTCTTTCATCCTCGTGAGCTGTTCCTTCGAACGAAGGTCAGCCGAAATGGTCATGACATTAGCTCCCAGGCGCATGCATGCTCTGGCTGTTTCGTTAGCCGCTTCATGCGATTCCCTATAGTGAATGACGATGTTAAGTCCCTCCGCGGCAAAGCGCTGCGCGATTGCAGCGCCGATGCCGCGGCTTCCCCCGGTTATTAACACCGTCATTTGTTTAAAAGGCTTCACTAAACCGGCTGTCCGTCCGGCTTCTCAACAATGGAGATTGCCAACTGTTGGAAGTCGAAATGCTCGCGGATCCGTTCATTCACTTGCTCCAGCGTGCAATTCTCGTACAGGGACAAGAGATCAAACATGTCGCTGTCGCGGAACCGGTAACGCGTAAATTCGCCGGCAATCGCTTCAGGGGAGTTCAGCATCCGCAAATATCCGCCGATTTTTTTCCGCTTCGACCGTTCGAAGGCGGCAGGTTCAATACCCGTACGCAGCGCTTCTTCAACAGCGGTACGGATTCGGCTAAGCAGTTCATCCGGATTTGGCGAGTCGCCGCCAATAACCGAGAAAGCATAATCCGTGCTTACGTTAAATTCCGTTCCGAAGGAATCGGAGATTAAATTTTGCTCATACAAATCCTGATACAGGGCCGAGCTGGCACCAAACAAGGCGTCAAGCATCAGCTTGGAAGTCACTTCGTGGCTCAACAGCGCCTCGCCGGTAAGCCCGGTTTTCTTCTCCTTGAAGCCAAACATAACTTTCGGAAGCGATACCGGGAGTTTCGTTACTTTCCTAGGTACCTTAACGCTCTCCGGCTCATGCTCGAAGAAACGTTTGATTTCTCCTTGCGGTTTGAATGACTTGCGTGCTTGATTGTTGCGTACAAGCTCGAATACTTCCTCCGCTTTCACCCCGCCCACTACAAACAGCAGCATATTGGACGGATGGTAAAACGTTTCGTAACAGCGGTACAGCGTTTCCTTGTCGATCTGATAAATGGACTCCACGGTACCGGCAATATCGATATGAATCGGATGGGTGTGATACATGGCGTCAATCAAGCCGAAATAAACACGCCAATCCGGATTGTCTTTGTACATATTGATCTCTTGAGCGATAATGCCTTTTTCCTTATCCACGTTCTGATCGGTGAAATAAGGATGCTGGACAAAATCGATCAAGGTTTCGAGATTGGCCGGAATCTGCTCCGTTGCCGAGAACAGATAAACGGTACGGTCGAAGCTAGTGAAGGCGTTCGCCGATGCCCCTTGCGATGCAAAGGTCGCGAAGATGTCGCCGGTTGGCTCTTCGAACATTTTGTGCTCCAAAAAATGGGCAATTCCGTCCGGTACGCGGACAGGCTCTTGATCGCCTACGGCAAACTTATTATCGACGGAGCCGTATTTGGTCGCAAAAGTAGCATAGGTCTTCTGAAAGCCTTCCTTCGGCAGGACGATCACTTCGAGGCCGTTATCCAGCACTTCGCGGTATAGCGTTTCCTGAACGCCTTTGTAGTCGAGTGTCTCCATTGCCGTCAGGCCTCCTTCTGGTCGCGCAGGAAGTAAATCGTGTCAAGCTGCGCCAATCCCGCAACTCGGACGATATCCTCTGCCGTTACCGCTTCAATCTGGTCAAGCAGCTGCTGTGCCGTTCTTTCTTTGCCGGAAAGCACGGCATTAAAGTCATAAGCGATCATCTCGTAAGCGGAATCCTGCAGCTCCCGCAAATGATTCGCGATCATCGCTTTCGTCTGATTCATCTCGAGATCGGAAAGGTTGCCTTGACGCATGCTCTCCAGCTGCTCCTTGATAATGGTGACCGCCTTCTCATAGTTTGCGATCTCTATACCCGATTGAATCGTGAGCAGACCTTTATGTCCATCCAGTCTGGATGCAGCGTAATAAGCGAGACTTTCTTTCTCCCGGACATTCAAGAATAGCTTGGAATGCGGATAGCCGCCCAGAATGCCGTTATACATCAAGGAAGCGGCGTAGTCTTTGTCGCCATAACCAACATTCGTACGCAGCCCCATGTTTAACTTGCCCTGGTTGACGTCCATGCGTTCCACAACGGTTTTGACATTGCGAACTTCATGGGTAATAGACGGAGTTGAATAGCTTGCAGGGCTGCCATCCTCGATGCGGAAAGCTTCCTTCGCAAGCGCAGCGACTTCCTCCATTGTTGTATCGCCAACGACATATAAATCAAATGCGGCTTCGCTTAGCCACTGTTTGTATTGACTATATAACGATTCCGGCGTAATGGAGCTGATTTCCTCCAGCTTTCCGAGCGGGTGAAGGCGGTAAGGCTCATTTGCGCACATCTCTTCCATGCAGCGTTCGGCTGCATAACGAATCTTATCATTGACGATGGATTCCAGCCGTTTCGTCAACGTCTGCTTCTCCGCGTCTACATACTTGCGGCGGAACACTCCGTCTTCCGTTACCGGCTCCGTCACGACTTCGCCAAGGAATCTCAAAGACGAACTCAATAGAGGTACATCGGACGATACAAAATGATCGTTGATAACGTCCATGCGGAATTGAACGATTTGAGAATCGCCCCTTTTATATACATCAAAGCCGAATCCGGCGCCATACAAATCATCCAGCCTCTCGCGGAAAGCCTTCGTCTCGGGCGTAGATACCGTACCTCGACGCAATACAAACGGGGCTAGCGCGGTTTTTGTTACAGCGTTTTCAGATAGAGGCAGTCCTGCGAACAGCGATATCGCAAACGTCTTGAACCGTTTTGTCGGCATTACATGCAGCCTGATCCGGCCTATTTGCCCTCTTTCGAATAATGTCACTTCCGTTTGCTCCTTCCGAGTAAAATGGAATATAGTAATGTATTCCATTTTCTTGCTTCCTATACCATTCTAACCGATACGAAATGGAAGAAGCAACCTGCCTGCCCAAGGCAGAAAGGCTGCTTCTGATAATCGTTACATGCAGAATATATGCTTGCCAATGGTCTTCACTTGAGGTCTGGACCATATCCATTTGGACGTTGCCGTCTCAGGATTGAAATAGTACGTGCAGCCGCCTGTCGGATCCCATCCGTTGATTGCGTCCTGCACAGCTTTGCGTGCGGTTTCGTTTGGTGTCAGCCAGATCTGACCGTCGGCTACTGCTGTAAACGCAAGAGGCTGGAAGATAACGCCCGAGATTGTATTCGGGAAGCTTGGCGATTTCAGGCGGTTCAGGATAACTGCAGCTACCGCTACCTGACCTTCGTACGGTTCACCGCGCGATTCCCCGTATACCGCATTCGCCATAATCTTCAAGTCGCTTTCCGAAAGCCCGAGATTATTGGATTTCGACGGCGTGCTGCCACCCGAAGATCCGGAATTCGAACCACTGTTATTGCTGTTATCGGAGCCTCCGGTCGTATTACCGGTGTCTGCAGCAGATGACTGCCAATTCTTCGTGGCTTCCCAAAGCTTAAGCTTGGTTTTTGCCCCAACTACGCCGTCGGATTTCATTCCGAACTTCCATTGGAACCAGGTCACCGCATTTTTGGTTTTGGTGCCGAAGCTGCCGTCGATTGCACCATTGTAATAGCCTAAATATTTTAGCCTACCCTGCAGCTCGTATACATCCGAACCGGAGGAACCTACCGTTAAAGTAGCATTGCTGAACGTTTCCTTCACATCATCCTGCGAATATCGCTGGAGGGAATGCATTCCGAACAATACCGTCACAATGATGATAGTCACGACAATTAATCGATTTTTCATGTAGGATTCTGCCTTTCTCTTGCAAGTTAGTCCGCGATTAGCTGCGTTACCTAACTCTAGTATGAGAAGGGATTCCTGCTTCTATTCATCATTGCCAATTGCTTAAGCCTGACGCGGATCAGGAAGGAATGCGGCTGGACTGATATTGTTCCATCGACATCAAGACCTCCCGCGGTTTGCTGCCCTCATAAGGACCCACGATCCCCCGCGCTTCCATCTGGTCCACAAGCCTTGCCGCACGGGTGTAACCAACCCGCATCCGCCTCTGAAGAAGGGATACGGATGCCTGCTTCGCTTCAAGAACGATCTGCACGGCTTGATCATACAGTTCATCCAGAACCTCTTCCGGATCTGCCGATTCTTCCTCTACTTCAGGTACAAGGTCCTCCTTGTATTCCGCTTCGGCCTGGCCTCTTGCGTAATCGACAAGCGCCTCGACTTCCTGATCGGACAAGAAGGCACCTTGGACGCGAATAGGCTTGGACATGCCGACCGGCAGATAAAGCATATCCCCTCTGCCCAGCAGCTTCTCTGCGCCAACCATATCCAATATGGTACGGGAATCGACCTGAGAAGATACGCCAAAGGCAATCCTGGAAGGGATATTCGCTTTAATAACCCCCGTAATAACGTCTACCGACGGACGCTGCGTCGCGATAATGAGATGGATGCCCGCCGCACGAGCCATTTGGGCAAGCCTTGCTATGGAATCCTCAACGTCGTTAGAGGCGACCATCATCAAATCCGCTAGCTCGTCGACAATAACGACGATATAGGGAAGTACGGCTTTGGGATTCTCGGCCATTAAGGCGTTGTAGCCTTCAATGTTGCGCGTGCTCGATTTGGAGAACAGCTCATACCGTTTCTCCATCTCCACAACAATCTTTTTCAAGGCTAGTGCCGCGCGTCTTGGGTCGGTTACAACCGGTGCAAGCAAATGCGGAATGCCGTTATAAACATTTAATTCGACCATCTTAGGATCGACCATCAGAAACTTCACTTCATCCGGAGCAGCCTTGTACAATATACTGGTAATAATGCCGTTAATACACACTGATTTACCCGAACCAGTAGCTCCCGCTACCAGCAGATGGGGCATTCTCGCCAGGTTGCCAATAATCGGTTGTCCGGAAATATCCCGCCCAAAAGCGATCGACAGCTTGGACGGAGCATTTTGGAAGGTCGCGGTTTCCATTACCTCGCGCATAGTTACCATTGAGACTTCCATATTGGGAACCTCTATGCCGATGGCGGATTTACCCGGAATAGGCGCCTCCATCCGTATATCCTTTGCCGCTAACGCCAAAGCGATATCGTCTGTCAGGCTTACAATCCGGCTTACCTTCACGCCTGATGCAGGTTGAACCTCATAGCGCGTAACCGCAGGACCGCGTACTACATCAAGCACTTTAGCCTTAACGCCAAAGCTCTCTAATGTGGCTTCCAGCTTCCGCTTCGAATCCATGGCATCCGCACTGTCGCCGCCTCTTGCCATCAAGCTTGGCTTGGCAAGCAGGGAGAACGGCGGCAGCAAGTATGGCTTCTTAACCGGTGCATCCGATGCCGGTTGGTGGATACCCGTTGTAGCGGATTTATCCGTTTCCTCCGTAACTTCCTGTATGTCCTGACTGCCGTGAACTTCATTCACGACAGAAGATTCCGTTTCGTTCTGATCGTACTCTTCCGTATATCTCGCTGAATCTGCAGCAAAAGCCGCAGGTGCGGGTGCAGGGTAGTCCTCTTGTTCTTCGTCGTCGTATGTATCTGCACGCGGAACAATTCTTGTGATGACAGCAGGCTCCTCGTCTTCCTCATATTCGTTATGTACAGGAGAAGCGGAGGATGGGTTTCCACGAACTGGCTGCTGCTCCTCCCATGGAGGAAGCTCGTCCTCCTGCTGTTTATGGCTGGTACTGGCATCGCCTTCGCCATTTCGGTCCCACTGCTCGTCGTCATCCCATGCCTGGTCATTCGCCCAATGCGGCTTGGCGCCGTTGTCATGTCCTCCATCGTAATGCTCTTCGTTCATAGTCCAATCATCATGGGCATTTTGCTGTTCCTGCTGGCTGTTCTGCTCCTGATTTCTCCAGGAGAAGAAGAGGGATTTCTTGCGCCTTGGCGGCAGTGCCGGCGCGTAATCATCCTCATCGTCATCGTCGTCAATCGCATCGGATTGCACAAACACCGGCGGTTTGACGGCTTTGTTCGATTTGGATGCGCTCCGAAGCGCCGCTCCTTTCGACCATTTGGCGGCAAGCAGCTTGAACATCCGTATGCTCTTGTCCCGACCGATACGGGCAAGCTCTACATAGGATTTGCCCGTTAGCAGCATAATGGCGATGGCGTACATAACGCCTGCAATCAACTTGGAGCCAAAATAACCAAAAAGCGTGAACAGCATCGAATATTCCATGGCGCCGATATAGCCGCCGCTTATCGCCCGCTGGCTGATCGGCCTGTCATCGGCCCCGTCAAACGCCAGCAGCTCGTCCTTCATATCCTGGCCCAGCTGGTGGAGAATAGCTCCACCCGTCAGGTCGGAGCTCGGAAGCAGCTTGCGGTCGATTTCGGCTATGCTGCTGGATAACGCAAGAGCCAAAACAAACACAAGCAGGCCTGTCCGACGGTTTGTCCAACCGCGCGGCCAAGCCCTTTTGACCATGACGACCAGTCCGACGTAAATGCCGACCAGCGCCAATACAAAATAAAACTTGCCCAGGAACAAGCCAAATAGCTTGGACAAGGAGCGTCCAACCGTAGCCTCTCCTGATAAAGCAATAACCGATACCGTAATAAGCAAAATACCGTATACTTCATATTTTAATTGCGTTGTAATCGATTTTTTCTTTCGTCTTTTCTTAGCCAATGATTCGTCACCTCTGCCTAGCATTATACCATATCTAGGCAAAGGTTCCTATTGGACATAAGAACCTTTGTGCGTATTTTTACGACACGGGAGGTTGTCCGAACATGACGAAATTACCCGGAGCCAGCTCCGGCTTCAAGTAATCATCGAGGCTGCAATGAAGCAGGCGGACGATTTTCCCCATTCCCGCCGCTACGGGCTGAACCTGCATAAATACGCCGTTGACCCATACTTCCTGGGAAGGTTCGGGTTCTCCGTGTATGCCGTCAAGGACATTCTCAAGAGGCATAATCGTATAGAGCGTCATTAGTTGTACACCCCAGTCTGCGCTGCCGGCTTACGCTCGGCTATTCGGCTGTTAAGCTCCCTAAGCGCATCCCCTAACCCGCCTACGGCGTCAATCAGCCCGTATTTTACCGCGTCCGAACCGATAACGGTAGTACCGATATCCCTTGTCAGTTCACCGGTCTTGAACATCAGCTCTTTAAATTTTTCTTCCGTAACATTAGAGTGCATGGTTACAAACTTTAGGATGCGCTCTTGCATTTTATCCAAATATTCGAACGTTTGAGGCACTCCAATTACAAGCCCGTTCAGACGGATCGGATGAATCGTCATGGTGGCTGTCGCTGCAATAAAGGACATGTTGCCCGCTACCGCAATCGGAACGCCAATGGAATGGCCGCCGCCAAGCACCAGCGTAACCGTTGGCTTGGACAAGGATGAGATCATCTCGGCAATGGCAAGACCCGCTTCTACGTCGCCGCCAACCGTATTGAGTACGATCAGAATGCCTTCGATTTTCGAATTTTGCTCCGCGGCGACAAGCTGAGGAATGAGATGCTCATACTTGGTTGTTTTATTTTGCGGCGGCAGGACGATATGGCCTTCCACCTGCCCGATGATCGTCATGCAGAAAATATTCGATTCCGATGCGGGAGTTGTCGTTTGCCCTAATTGCTGAATCGTTTCCACGATTGAATTTTGCTTCTTTTTCTCACTCTCTGCCGGATCCGGCTGCTGCGGCTGATCTTCGTTCATGTAATTCATATTTGCTCCCCCTCATTAACGTAAACGCTCGTCATAGTATGAGGTGGAATGACGAATTTATACGGTTTTCATAAGCAAAAAAGAACGTTCCTCCAGGAGCTCGATCACTCCTTTACGGAACGTTCTTTTTAAGTTCATTATACCTCCATGATAATCGGAAGAATCATTGGCCGTCGTCTCGTCTGTTCATATAAGAAGCGCCCGAGGGCATCTTTTACATTCGTTTTGAGTGAAGCCCATTCGTTTACCTTATCATGCATCAATTTATTGAGCGTTGAAGTTACAATCTTGTTTGCTTCATCTAGCAGTCCTTCCGATTCACGCACGTATACAAAGCCGCGCGAGATGATATCCGGACCGGAAACAATAGATCCTCCATCCTGCTTGCTCAGTGTAACAACGACAACAAGAATGCCGTCCTGGGATAGCAGCTTGCGATCCCGCAGAACTATATTGCCGACATCTCCGACTCCAAGCCCGTCAATCAGAATATTGCCAGCTTGCACCTTGGAACCTTTACGGGCAAGACCGCCTTGAAACTCAACGGTTTCCCCGTTTTCAATGACGAAAATATGACTGCGTTCAATGCCCACGGCTTCTCCAAGCTGAGCATGCTGCCTTAGCATCCGGTACTCTCCATGAATCGGTATAAAATACTTCGGTTTGATAAGGTTTAGCATCAGCTTTAATTCTTCCTGGCTTCCGTGACCCGACACATGGACTCCCGATATGGATCCGGGGCCGTAAATGACATGGGCACCCAAGCGGAACAGCTCATCTACCGTTCTGCCCACATAACGCTCATTTCCCGGTATTGGCGTAGCGGCAATGATAACGGTATCCCCAGGCAAAATATCAACCTTGCGATGAGTCGACCGTGCCATCCTCGTTAAGGCAGACATTGGCTCGCCCTGGCTGCCCGTGCACAGGATTACGACTCGATCGGCTGCCAGCTTGTTCACTTCCTCGGGCTCAATAATCATACCTTCCGGGATGTGCAGATAACCAAGATCCGATGCAATCGTAACGACATTAACCATACTGCGCCCGACAACAGCCACATACCGCTTCGTTGCAATTGCGGCGTTGATCACCTGCTGAATCCGATGCACGTTTGAAGCGAAGGTTGCCACAACCACACGTTGAGACGATTTATGGAATATATCTTCAAGCTCTTCCCCGACGTTTTTCTCCGATGGCGTAAATCCGGGTCTTTCTGCATTTGTACTATCCGACAAGAGGGCCAACACGCCTTTTTTACCGATCTCCGCCATCCGTTGCAAATCCGCGTATTGCCCATTCACCGGCGTATAGTCGAATTTGAAGTCGCCGGTATGCACAATGGTCCCTTCCGGCGTATCAAGCGCAACGCCTATAGAGTCAGGTATACTATGATTCGTCTTGAAAAAGCTTGCCTGGATCGTCCCGAGCTGCACTTCGGAATCCGCATCGATCACGATCCGTTTAGTCTCGCCAAGCAGACCTGCTTCTTTCAGCTTCCCTTCAATCAGGCCTAAAGTCAGCTTTGTTCCGTATACGGGTACATTCAGCTGCCTCAATACGTAGGACAGACCGCCGATATGGTCTTCATGACCGTGCGTAATTAAAATCCCTCTGACTTTATCCCGATTTTCCGTCAAATAGGAGATATCAGGAATAACAATATCGATCCCCAGCATATCTTCTTCGGGGAACTTAAGGCCCGCATCCACGATGACAATATCGTTCGAATACTGAATAACATACATGTTCTTGCCAATTTCGCCAACTCCGCCAAGGGCAAATACGAGCAGCTTATCCTGATTTTTCTTCGACAAGTGCTTACCTCCTTCGAATGAAGCCATTCTCCGTTCCAGCCAATTGTATGAATTTTCCGTCCATTTCACTTGACCTCATTATACATGATGAAAAAGACGGAAAACAAGGTGAAACAACCGTCCGCTTGTCCACTCTTGAACGCAAATAAGCAGGCCGGAGATAACTCTCCGCCTGCTTATCGGGTCAAACTAGAATTATATTAAACCAGCTTGCTAATAAAAGCCGCCTCGGCTTCGCTGGCTGCAACAAGCGGAAGTCTAACGCCGCCTACAGGCATGCCGCGCAGTTCAAGCGCGTATTTAACAGCAACCGGATTAGGAACCGGATGAGGACATTCAAACAAGCCTTTGAACACCGGGTAACATTCCGCGTGAAGCTTAGCTGCCTGCTTCACATCGCCGCTCAGGTACGATTCGATAAGCTGCTTCATTTTCGTGCCGATAATGTGGCTGGCCACACTTACAATGCCGTAACCGCCAATCGCAAGAGTCGGCAGCGTTGCGCTGTCATCGCCGCTGTATACCCGGAAGCTATCCGGAGCTGCGGCAATAATCTGCGACAATTGATCGGAGGACGCGCAATCTTTAGTTGCTACCACATTATCCAGTTCTGCAAGGCGGAGTGTGGTTTCTACGGAAATATTAATACCTGTACGGCCTGGAACGTTGTAGAGCATGACAGGTAATTTGGTAGATTCAGCGATTGCTTTGAAATGTTGATACAAACCTTCTTGATTCGGCTTGTTGTAGTACGGAGCAACCAGAAGCACTCCGTCTACACCGGCATCTTCCGCAACCTTTGTCAAATGAATCGAATGCGCTGTATTGTTGCTCCCGGTACCGGCAATAATTTTGCAACGACCGGCAGCATGCTTTACAGCATAACGGAACAATTCCGCTTTCTCTTCTTCCGTCAAAGTCGGGGATTCACCCGTGGTGCCAGATACAACAAGCGTGTCGCTTTGCTGTTCTTCAATCAAATAATCGATCAAACGACCGGTCGTGTCCCAGTCAATTTGACCATTTTCATCAAAAGGTGTGACCATTGCAGTAATTAATCTACCAAAATCCATTGTTATGACCTCCTGAAAAGTACTTCACTTCGTAAGCGCATCAAATTCTCTCAACTATATATGAAGTTCAAACTTCGCATGAAGCGCCCTGACGGCCTTCACCATATCCTCAGCCTTCACCAATACCCAAATCGTTGTATTGGAGTCGGCGGATTGCATGATTGTAATACCTTCCTCGGTTAAGGCTTCCACGATGCGGGCCATAACGCCCGGCACGCCGTTCATGCCGCCGCCTATGACGGACACCTTTGCGCATCCGCGGATAGCGAGAGGATCGTATCCGCATTCCTGAAGAACCGATACTGCCCGGTCAGCATCCTGGTCGAATACGGTGTAAACCGCTCCGCTTGGCGTCACATTGATAAAATCAACGCTGATATGATGCTTTGCCATCGTCTGGAAAACCTGAAGCTGCACGTCGCTTCTGCCTTCGATTGCTTTAACCGTAATCTGCGTAACTCCAGATACATGCGCAATCCCCGTTGCCTGACGGTCAGTTACCGGAGTAAATGCCGCATCGGAGACGAGAGTCCCTTCTTCCATGGAGAAGGTGGATCGTACCCTAACCGGTATTCTTGCTTGTTGCGCAATCTCTACGGCACGCGGATGAATGACTTTCGCTCCTTGGCGGGCCATATTGCAGATCTCTGCATAGCTTACAACCTGGAGCGGCTTTGCATCTTCCACTATGCGGGGATCTGCCGTCAATATCCCGTTAACATCCGTATAAATGTCTACCATTTCCGCACGAAGCGCGGCACCAAGCGCTGTTGCCGAAGTGTCGCTTCCGCCCCGCCCAAGCGTTGTCATATCGCCGCTTTCGGTACTTCCTTGAAAACCCGTTACAATTACGACCTTCTCGTCCCGCAAATGCTGCAAAACCCTCTCGGGACGCAGCTCCTTAATCCGGGCATGGCCGTATTGATCATCCGTAATAATTCCTGCTTGGCCGCCGTTTAATACGACGGATGGTATACCTTCAGAGCAAAGCAAGCTGCATAACGCCGCGGCCGAAATAATCTCTCCGCAGCCCAGCAGCATATCCCGCTCCCGCGCCGGCAGCTTGTCGCCGTTGTTGCGGATGAGCTGAAGCAGAGTGTCCGTAGCGTACGGATCCCCTGAACGCCCCATTGCCGAGACAACGACCACTACGCTGTAACCATTTGCGAGCTCTCTTGCAATATGTTGAAGACAATAGCTTCTAGCATGATCGGTCGAAAGTGAAGTGCCCCCGAACTTTTGTACCAGGATGCGCATTGCTGTCTTTCCTCCGTAACCGATACAAAGATGTCTGAACGGATAAGCCTAACCGATGGCAGACATCTTCCCGATCGTAGTTGTTTTTGTGGCACTAGTCGAACCATTTCAATTTGGACGAATGAAGGCAAAACAAGCGGCGTAATCGAATCCAAGGATGCCGGCTGAATCGCCAGCGTCCCGAATACGTCGCCGCCTGCTTGTAATAGATGATACACCTATAAGAGCATTTTAATAGTTAAACCGCTCAATCAGTAACGGCTGCAGTTGTTTCCCCTGCAAGGCTGCTTCGCATGCTTCCAGTGCCAGATCCATTCTCGCCACAAGCGAGTTTGGTTTTTGTGCCGGGTTATCCTGGCCAAACGGCACAAAATAAATATTTTTAGCTACTAACAGCTTTGCGATATTAGAAGCGTTCAGCCCGAGACCATCGTTTGTTGAGATCGCAAGCACGAGAGGCCTTAAATTGCGCATTTGGGCTTTCGCCGCCATGAGCACGGCACTATCGGTAATCGCGTTAGCGAGTCTGCTGGTTGTGCTGCCCGTACATGGCGCGATCAGAAGCACATCGAAAAGCTTCGCCGGACCAAGCGGTTCAGCCTGCACAATCGTCGAAATAATTTCGTTACCGGTTATCGCCTTCAGCTGCGTCTGCCATTCCTCAGACGATCCGAATCGCGTGTCTGTTGTCATAATGGTTTGCGATACGATTGGCACCACATTTGCGCCAGCATCCACAAACCGCTTAATTTCAGGCATAATTTCAGCCAACGTACAGTGCGAGCCAGACAGCGCATACCCGACTGTTTTCCCAGTCCAATCCATTACCCATTCCCCCGCTTTATCGAATCGTCCGTAATCAACTGAGTCAAGCAATCCGCTATGATTCGTCCAGCTGTTTTAGGTGCGACGATACCGGGGAGTCCGGGCGCGAGTATCGCTTTAATGCCTCTCTTCTCGGCGAAGCGGAAATCAGTTCCGCCAGGCTTAGTAGCAAGGTCAATAATAACGGTTCGCGAAGGCAAATTTGCTATAATTTGCGCTGTGACTATCATAGTCGGAATTGTATTAAAAAGCAAGTCAATATTACCCGTATTTTGGAGGAGTTGACTTGTGTAAAACGGCGTAAAACCCATCTCGGCGGCTCTTGCAAAATGCTCGCTCCGCCTTACGCCAATCAGTACTTTTGCGCCTAAGCTCTGCAACGTCCGGGCCATGGTAAACCCGGTTCTGCCAAATCCCAATACCATGCTTGTTGATCCATGTATCGTAATATCCGTATTCTGAATGGCCATCATGATGGCCCCTTCCGCCGTCGGAATGGAGTTGTAGATCGCAACATCATCCCGGTCAAACAGCTCGACAAGACCAATCTGATGCTTCTCGCAAAGCTCCCTTAAATAGGGCTTTGCCATCCCGGCATACACCTTGCAATGCTTAGGCAGCCTAGCGATATGTCGATCCTCCAACTGCATCTGGCGGTCACTGAATACAGCATGAATAAAGCCGTTATCGTCCGTGCCTACTGCAGGCAGCAGCAGTGCATCAACATCATCAAACAAGCTCTCGTCAAATTCGGCTTGCACTGCGCCGTCCAAGGAAGAATGCAGTCCGTCAAAGCCGGACACCGTTACCGTTGCATCCAACTCGGTAAACTTGCGAATAACTTCAAGCTGTCTCGCATCGCCTCCTAGCAGCAGTATTTGAACGCCTGTTAGCATGTAGGCTTCACTCCTTTCTGCGCACTAGTTATAGACCATCTTATGCCCTGCGCCCAGAATGGTGAAAGCCAATATTAAGGAACGCAAAAAAGCACCAAAACCAAGGTTAACCTGGTTTTGGTGCTTTTCCTGTATGCATATCGCTTCCAGAGTAATTAAATTTGATTTTGGAGTCTAGGTGTGGGGTAAGTTGTATCTCGCGTAGGAGTGCCTTTGCTTACGTTATCATATTTTTACACGCCGGTATGCCCGAAGCCGCCTGCTCCGCGGATAGTGTCCGGAAGCTCATCCGCTTCGGCGATCGCAATCTCCGGCAGCTGCTGGATGACCATTTGAGCAATGCGTTCGCCGCGGTTAATCGTGAATGGCTCTTGGCCCAGGTTAATGAGCAGAACCTTAACTTCGCCGCGGTAATCCGCATCAATGGTACCTGGCGAGTTCAAGCAGGTAATACCGTGCTTGAATGCCAGCCCGCTTCTAGGACGAATTTGCGCTTCCACTTGCTGCGGCATCGCCATCGCAAGACCTGTCGGAATCAGCTTGCGCTCCCCTGGCGCAAGCACGACAGGCTCGGTTACCGCAGCCTGAAGGTCAAAGCCAGCAGCCCACTCCGACATTTTGCCGGGCAATGCGATATCTTCATTGCCCGGCTGACGTTTAAATAGAATTTGAAACAAAACGATCCCTCCCGATCTGAGCAGCAGCTTTATCGTTTGTTCCAACCATGGCAACGGCAAACGGTACGGACAGCATCCGCTCCGTTACTTCCCGCACATCCTTCATCGTGACATTGTCGATGCGTTGCAGCATTTCGTCTAGCGTAAAGTGTCTTCCGATCATCAACTCGTTTTTGCCAAGGCGGTTCATCCTGCTGCTTGTGCTTTCAAGGCTCAGGATCAAGCTGCCCTTCAGCTGCTCTTTCCCGCGATGCAGCTCCTCGTCGCTAAGACCTTTCACCGAAAGCTCTTCCATCTGCTCGAGCGTCAGATCAAGCACTTCTTTCGTCTGCTTCGGCGCTGTTCCTGCATAAACCGTGAACAACCCGCTGTCTGCATAAGACGTGTGATACGAATAGACCGAATAGGCTAGGCCCCGCTTCTCGCGGATTTCCTGGAACAGCCTTGAGCTCATGCCCCCGCCAAGCGCATTATTCAACAGAATCATGGCATACAGCTGCGGGTCTGAATTGGAACAACCAGGGAATGTAAGGCAAAGATGGTTCTGCTCGGTCTTTTTCTTGAAGTAAACATAATCGCCGTGGAAAGTTGGTGCCGTGACAATACCGCTCTTTCCTTTGTTCTTGAAGCGGCCGAAGTATTGCTCGAGGAGTGCCAAAAGCTTGGTTTCCTCCACGTTACCGGCTACGCTGATAACCGTATTTTCAATCGTATATGTATCATTCATATATCCTCGCAGCGATTCGGAATTCATGGCTGCAAGGCGTTCTTCCAGTCCAAGAATCGAGTACGCAAGCGGATGATCGCCGTAGGCTGCACGGGAAGCCTCATCATGAACCTTGTCATCCGGCGTATCTTCGTACATCGAGATTTCTTCCAGAATTACGTTTTTCTCTTTCGCCAGTTCTTCCGCATCTAGCTTTGATTCGAAGAACATATCCGAAAGCGCATCTACCGCAATCGGCAGGTGCTCATCCAATACCTTTGCAAAGTAGCAGGTGTATTCCTTGGATGTAAAAGCATTTACGTTGCCGCCAATCCCGTCAAACAGATCGGCAATGTCTTTTGCTGTACGGCCGTTAGTGCCTTTGAACAGCATATGCTCGACAAAATGGGAAATCCCGTTGTTCTCGGGGGTTTCGTTCCGGGATCCAGTCTTTACCCAAATTCCGAAGGAGACCGACCGGAATGTCGGCAAGTATTCCACAACGACGCGGAGGCCATTGCTGAGCGTATATTTATTCACTTGGTATCCTCCTAAAATGAATTGCCACACAAAGGTTGGTTAACAACCGTTTGTGGTGATTCATGCTTCGTAAGCTTAAGCCAATGAATTGCCACACAAAGGTTGGTTAACAACCGTTTGTGGTGATTCATGCTTCGTAAGCATGAGCCGAACATGAATGATTTCACTATAACAAATTTAGGGAATCTACTCAACCGCAGAAGGCAAACGCTCTGGTGACAGCGTTTCGCTGACCGTACCCAGCGCATATCCCTGACGCTTCGCTTCACGTATCATGCCAGTAAGAGCATCTCTGGACGAGGCGGTTGGATGCATGAGAATCAGGGCACCTGGCTCCAGCTTGGAGGAAATTTTCTGAATGATCCAATCTGGGGACGGCTTGCGCCAATCCACCGTATCAATCGTCCACATAACCGTCATTAAACCTTGTTCGCTGGCAACCTGAACGGTTGTCTGATTGTACGAGCCGGAAGGCGGAGCGAACCATTTGTTCTGCGCGCCAAGCGTTCCCTTTATCAAATCCTCGGTACGGGAAATTTGCGTATACTGGGAATCTCTATTTAGGGTTTTCATATCTGGGTGCGAATACGCATGATTCGAAATTTCATGTCCCCGTTCCTGAATCTGTTTCGCAACATCAGGATATTTCTTTAGCCAGGAGCCGTCCAGAAAAAAGGTTGCCTTCACGTTTTCTTTGTCGAAGGTATCCAATATAGCCGGGAGATACTCATTGCCCCAAGCGACATTAACCATAATCGCGATCATCTTCTTGTTCGGATTGCCCTTGTAAATCGGCCATGGCCCCAAATCCTTTAAGGAGATTTTCGGAGGGATTTCCTTGTATGCATACTGAATCGGGGAAATATTACCGCTTGCAAGCGTTTGTTGATAGGTCTTCTCGACATCCACTTCGAGACCGTTATAGCCGGGAATCGCTTTCCACACCCGGTCAATCCGAGCATCAATGGGTTCAACATAGCGCTGCTGGGACTCTGCTTCTATTGTTTCCCGCAACTTCGCCTTTTCCTCATCGGAAATGGCGGATTCTGCCCCTGTGACAACTGCATCCTGCTCTTTCACTGCTTGAATATAATCCCTGACACCTCCGACATTCAGCCGGATAAAAACAAATAATACGATAAAGGAAGCACAAATCCCGATGATTTTATTCCGCATACGCATCATTCCAGCTCCTACTTATCGATATAGGCCATAGTTATGGCAGATGCAGGCATAGCTTATCCATACGCCTGCGCTTGTCTAATAGGTATGTGGAGCTGGACGAGATTATGTCATAGAGATTATAGGTGAACAAAAGAAGACTGTCACGGATCTGCCTATTTTGCGCATTTGGCAAAACAAAAAGAGACAGATCAAATCTGGCTCTTTGCTGCCTTGCTTATAGAAGCGCAGTAGAATTACTGCGCTGGAACTTGTGGAGTCAGAACAGCTTTACGGGACAGGTTAATGCGACCCTGCTGATCGATTTCCGTAACTTTTACCGTAATCTGATCGCCAATCGCAACGACATCTTCTACCTTCGCTACGCGTTCGGTAGACAGCTGCGAAATGTGAACGAGACCGTCTTTGTTCGGGAGAATTTCGACAAACGCGCCGAATTTCTCGATCCGTTTTACAGTTCCGAGGTAAACCTCGCCAATAACGACTTCTTTTACGATACCCTCGATGATGGCTTTCGCTTTTTGGTTCATCTCTTCGTTCGAAGAAGCGATAAAGACCATACCATCCTGCTCGATATCGATTTTCACGCCGGTTTCTTCAATAATTTTATTGATGATTTTACCGCCGGAGCCGATAACGTCACGGATCTTATCGGGATTGATACGAAGGGTAAGGATCTTGGGAGCGTATTGCGACAGGCTCGAACGCGACTGGGACATAACGGCAGTCATTTTACCGAGAATGTGCATACGGCCAATACGGGCTTGTTCCAGTGCCTGCGACAAGATCGCACGGTCGATTCCGTTAATTTTGATATCCATTTGAATAGCTGTAACACCTTGGGCTGTACCTGCAACTTTAAAGTCCATGTCGCCAAGATGATCTTCCATCCCTTGAATATCGGACAGGATCGAGAAATGGTCTCCGTCTTTGATCAGACCCATTGCGATACCGGCTACTGGGGCTTTAATCGGTACGCCTGCATCCATCATAGCCAGCGTGCTCGCGCAAATACTTGCCTGTGAAGTGGAACCGTTGGATTCGAGAACTTCGGAAACTAGACGGATAGTGTAAGGGAATTCCGTTTCGGATGGAATAACCTTCGAGAGTGCGCGTTCGCCAAGTGCGCCATGACCAATCTCGCGGCGGCCAGGAGGACGCAGAGGACGGGCTTCGCCCACGCTGAAAGGCGGGAAGTTGTAATGATGCATAAAGCGTTTCGTCTCTTCAGGGCTAATGCCGTCCAAGATTTGAACATCGCCAAGCGCACCAAGCGTACAGATGCTGAGCGCCTGTGTTTGTCCACGTGTGAACAAGCCGGAGCCGTGCGTACGCGGCAGCAAGGCAACATCACACTCAATTGGACGGATCTCTTCTAGAGCGCGGCCGTCAGGACGTACTTTATCATGAGTGATCAATCGGCGTACTTCTTCTTTGACGATGTCATACAGTACTTCCTTCACATCGGCAAGAAGTTCTGGAGTTTCGGCATACACTTCTTCAAAATGAGCAACGGTGTCACCGTTAACAGCGTCGATCGCATCTTGACGTGCATGCTTCTCCGGAATACGGATCGCTTCAACCAGCTTGTCCGAAGCAAAGGCACGAACGGCGGCATTCACTTCAGCGTTAACCGCGTGAAGTTTTACTTCCATTTTTGGTTTGCCCGCAGCGGCTTGCAGCTCTTCGATCATAGCGACGATTTTCTTGATCTCGTCATGCCCGAACATGATCGCTTCCAGCATCACATCTTCCGCAACTTCATTTCCTTCTGCCTCTACCATCATGATTGCGTCTTTTGTGCCGGCAACCGTTACGAAGATTTCAGTCTCCGCTTCTTGTTCCACAGTCGGGTTAATAATGAATTGACCATTGACTCGGCCTACGTTTACGCCGCCGATAGGACCGTTAAATGGTACGTCGGAAATGCTCAGTGCTGCGGAAGTACCGATCATCGCCGCAATTTCCGGCGTGCAGTTCTGGTCTACGCTCATTACGATATTAGCTACTTGTACATCGTTACGGAAGCCTTCCGGGAACAGTGGGCGAATCGGACGGTCTGTCAAACGGCTCGACAAAATCGCCTTCTCGCTTGGGCGTCCTTCGCGTTTAATAAATCCGCCTGGAATTTTACCTACAGCGTACAGACGCTCTTCATAGTTAACCGTTAGCGGGAAGAAGTCTAAATCTTTGGGCTCAGCCGAAGCGGTAACGGTACAGAGAACTACTGTATCCCCGTAGCGAACCGTTACTGCCGCATTAGCCTGTTTTGCCAAACGGCCTGTTTCCAGCACAAGCGTTCTGCCGCCTAATAACATCTCTACTCGTTGCAAACGTATTCCCTCCTAAAAAGAATTGTGAAGCAATTCTTGCCTCTTAAGCAAGTGCTTATAGAATTGTGAAGCAATATGTAACCATTGAATTTCTTTACATTCGAGAACAGGATTGGTATATCCTGCTGAATCTTTTGATATTACAAAAAGCAACCCGATTCTGCCGGATCCGGTAGCCCGGACGGCAAGACAACCAGGTTGCTTTTCATGAAACATGTTCTATCGGCGAAGGCCGAGTTTTTCGATCAATGCGCTGTAACGTCTAACATCTTTGTTTTTCAGGTATGCCAACAGCTTACGGCGTTGACCTACCATCTTGAGCAGACCACGGCGGGAATGATGATCTTTCTTGTGCTCCCGCAAGTGTTGCGTCAAGTTCACGATGTTTTCCGTCAGGATAGCCACTTGAACTTCCGGGGAACCCGTGTCGCTCGCGTGTGTTTTGTGAGTCTCGATCAGTTGTGTTTTACGATCTTGTGTAATTGCCATCCTCGTTCACCTCCTATTTCAGTTAATCGCCATTAGCCTCGAAACCGCCGGTGAGAGCAGATTCCCAAGCTAAGGTTCAAATGCGGTACGATTCCGGACAAGCCGTTCTCGCCCACAACGTTACTTAGTATAGCACAATGAAGAAGGCAAGTAAATGCTGCCGCTTAGGATAGACCAAAGAATTGCTTGGTTTGCTTCGCGTCTTCCCCAATCTGTTCGATTAATTCATGTACGGAGCCAAAACGTTTCTCCGCACGGATAAAGGAGTGGAACTCCAGCGTGATTGGCTCTCCATATATCTCTTGATGAAAATCGAACAGATGCGCCTCCAGTACGGGACGGATCTCTTCTTTGTTAAACGTTGGCTTCATTCCGTGATTAAGCACGCCGTAATAAGTCTTCCCTGCCACCATTGCCTTAATGGCAAATACCCCAAGACAAGGGGTTACGTAAGGCTTGGACAAACCTACATTGGCTGTCGGGAAACCAATTGTTCTTCCGCGCGCGTCACCGTGTACAACGATGCCATCCACTTCATAAGGGCGGCCAAGAAGAGTTGTTGCCAGCGCAATGTCACCCTTCTCCAGTGCGGCCCGGATATACGTGCTGCTTACCTTTTCGCCATTCTCGTAAAGAGGCTCGACAATGTCAACGGTAATATCGGGACTGCTTAACGTTCTCATCATTTCCGGGTTGCCCTTGCCTTTGGCGCCAAAAGTGAAATCAAATCCGACAATAACATGTTCTGCATGCAGAGGACGCAATACTTCCTCTACAAACTGCTGCGGACTGATTGCCGCAAAGGTCAGATCAAATTTCACTACAAGCATGATGTCAACACCAAGCTCGGCAAATAAAGCCTGCTTCTCTTCCGGCGGCGTTAGGCAGCTGAAATATTGATCGCCTTGCCCAAGAACCTCTTTCGGATGCGGCAGGAAGGTCATAACGGCAGACAATGCCCCTGTTTCCTTCGCTATTTGTACCGCCTGGGTAATCACGTTCCGATGGCCGCGGTGAACACCGTCAAAATGTCCGATTGCCACGGCAAGCTTCTTGTTCTTAAGCAAAGCCGGGTATTCGGTTAAAGGATAAGTAAGGGATATAATTTCCATGCTGATACACCTGCAATTCCTCTATATAATCCCGGTTAGGAAAATACTTTCACCGGCTTAAGCGCCGATGCTTGATCATCGGCCTCAAAAATTCCGATAAAAGCATCATTCTCGCCATATAGGCGTACGAGACTGCTGGAATCGAAGGAAGCGGCCATCCGATTGTACGGTATTTTCTGCCCTCGAAGTGCCATCTCGGTAACCGCTGCATTTGCTTGAACCCGTTGAAGATGATCAATGGCGATATCAGCCGGAAGCATTTTCTCCTCCAGCTTCCCTGCTGCCTGCAGCTCCTCCAGCTCTTCAAGCGTGACGCATTGCTCTCTGGTAATTCCTCCGGACATCGTCCGAGTGAGCTCTGCCATCGCAGCCGGAACGCCAAGCGCACGGCCGATATCTACGCATAGCGTACGAATATACGTACCCTTGGAGCAGATGACGGAAAAAGCGAAACGGGGTTTATCCGCATCAAGATCCACGTTCAGAAGATCAATCTGATGGATTGTCACTTTGCGTGACTTCCGTTCAACGGTCTTGCCTTCCCTAGCGAGCTCATAAAGCCGCTTGCCATCTACCTTCACAGCGGAGAACATCGGAGGAACCTGATCGATCTCGCCAACAAAGCTTTGCAATACCTGCAGCACCTGTTCTCTCGTAACTATAATTCCAGTCTGCTCTTCAAGGACTGTCCCCGTCAAGTCTTCTGTATCTGTAGCTGTACCGAGTTGAATGACGGCCTCGTAGGCTTTAGGTCTCTCCTGCAAATATTCAACCACTCTTGTTGATCTACCTAGGCATAGCGGCAAGACGCCGGTAACCATCGGATCAAGAGTTCCCGCATGCCCGATACGCTTCATACGAACGATTCGCCGTACTTTCGCCACTACATCATGCGAAGTCCAACCGGCAGGCTTCCATACGGCAATAATTCCGTCCATCTATTCATTCAACGCCTTTCTAACTGCTTCAACAAGTTCCTGCATCGCTTCTGTAAGTGTCCCTTGCATCCGGCAACCAGCCGCACGGACATGGCCGCCGCCGCCTAAGGTTTGAGCAATGGCAGCGACATCCGCTTTTCCCGCAGATCGAAGACTTGCCTTAACTCCGCCATCTTCCGTTTCTTTGAAAAGAATCCCGACTTCCACGCCGTCAATATTAAGCGCGTAATTGACGATCCCTTCCAAATCATCAGGCACAGCGCCTATTTCTTTCATGTCGTCCTTGCCTACATACAGCCAGCCAATCTGCTGATCCTCCGTAAAGGTCAATCTCGCCAAGCAGCGCTGAAGAAGCTTCAGCTTAGCCATCGTCATTTTTTCAAGCAAATGATCGGCAAGCTGGTGTCCCGGCGCACCGAGAGAGAGCATGCGGGAAGCAACATCCATCACTTTAGGACTTGTATTGGAATAACGGAAACCACCGGTATCCGTAAGCAGTCCTGTATAGATGGCCGTTGCGCATGCCTCATCGATGTTCAAACCGGACAATTCGATCAGATCAAACAGGATCTCGACCGTAGCTGCTGCGTCTGGACGAATGACATTAACGGCTCCAAACCCGTCATTAGTTGGGTGATGGTCGATATTAAGTATTTTTGCATCCTGCGCAAACAAGGCTGAAACCTCGCCAATACGCCGAAAATCGGCGCAATCGACCGCAATAACATGCGTGTACGTTTGCCCCGGCTTCTCCTTGCGATAGTTGACGATTTGATCAAAGCCTCGTAAGTAGTTAAGCCGTGAAGGAGATTCTCCTTCATTGATCAGCGTTTTTGTTTTTCCCAATTGATCAAGCATCCAGCCTATAACCGATGTTGAGCTGATTGCATCCCCATCGGGCTGCACGTGGGAGACGACCAAGAAGTCGTCTCCTTCCCGCATAAATGCAAGTGCAGCTTCAAGCTGTTGCCCGTAGTCTGCGCCGGCCGTCATTGACCTTTGTTCCCACGGTTAATTTCTTCGAGCAGCCCTTCAATGCGGCTACCATACTCGATGCTGCTGTCGAACTTGAACAGCAGCTCCGGTGTATGACGGAGACGCATCCGCTTGCCAAGTTCGGAACGGAGATATCCGTTTGCTTTGCCAAGCGCTTTAAGGGTTTCTTCTTTCTGTTCTTCACTGCCGAGCACGCTGAGGTAGACACGCGCCTGGGAAAGGTCGCTTGTCGCCTCAACACCTGTTACCGTAATAAATCCGATGCGAGGATCCTTCAACTCGGTCTGGATAATTTGGCTCAGCTCTTTTTTAATCTGCTCGCCGACCCGTCCTACACGAATTTTAGCCATGCGTTAATCACCTCTCTACGGACTCCATTACGAAGGCTTCAATAATATCCCCTTCTTTGAAGTCGCTAAACCGCTCGATCGTAATACCGCACTCGTAGCCTTGAGCAACTTCTTTTACATCATCCTTGAAGCGTTTAACTGTATCCATTTTACCTTCGAATACAACGATACCGCTGCGGATGACACGAACTTCAGAGTTACGCGTAATTTTGCCGCTGATAACCATACATCCGGCGATAGCGCCAACTTTGCTGAGTTTGAAGATGTTGCGGACTTCTGCTTGGCCTTGAACAACCTCTTTGAAAATTGGATCCAGCATGCCTTTCATTGCTTGCTCGATCTCTTCGATTACGTTGTAAATAACGCGATGCAGACGAACATCCACTTTCTCCTGCTGTGCAGCAAGATCGGCTTGAGGCTCAGGACGAACGTTAAAACCGATTACGATAGCGTTGGAAGCCGCCGCCAAGTTAATATCGGATTCCGTGATCGCGCCTACGCCGCTGTGAATAATCTTGATGCGAACGCCTTCGATTTCAATCTTCGCAAGAGAGCCTTTAAGGGCTTCCGTCGAACCTTGAACGTCAGACTTGATAATGATATTGAGATCCTTGATCTCACCTTCTTGAATATGCTTGAACAAATCGTCAAGCGTAACGCGGGAATTCGCGCCAAGCTCCGACTGACGTTGTTTAATGGAACGACGGTCAGCAATTGCTCTTGCTTTGCGCTCGTCCTCGAATACCATAAACGGATCGCCAGCAAGCGGTACTTCTGTCAAGCCAGTAATCTCAACTGGAGTAGACGGACCTGCTTCTTTGATACGGCGGCCCTTATCGTTCACCATTGCGCGGACACGACCGAAGCAGTTGCCGGCAACGAAAGCATCACCAATCTTAAGCGAACCGTGTTGTACGAGAACGCGTGCTACCGGACCTTTACCTTTATCCAGCTCGGCTTCAATAACCGTACCGCGTGCGCGTTTGTCTGCATTCGCTTTGTAATCATTAACTTCCGCTACGAGCAGAATCATCTCGAGCAGTTCTTCCAGACCAAGGCGTTGCTTCGCGGATACGTTAACGAAGATCGTATCGCCGCCCCACTCTTCTGGTACCAATTCATATTCCGTCAGCGCCTGTTTGATTTTATCAGGATCTGCATCCGGTTTATCGATTTTGTTAACCGCTACGATAATAGGCACGCCAGCTGCCTTCGCATGGTTGACCGCTTCAACCGTCTGAGGCATAACGCCGTCATCGGCTGCAACTACGATAATCGTAATATCCGTTACTTGAGCACCACGTGCGCGCATCAGCGTAAACGCTTCGTGACCAGGCGTATCAAGGAACGTAATTTTCTTATGGTTGATCTCAACTTGGTAAGCACCGATATGCTGCGTGATGCCGCCAGCTTCGCCGCCGGTTACGTTCGTATGACGGATAGCGTCAAGAAGGGTTGTTTTACCATGGTCAACGTGACCCATAATCGTTACAACCGGTGGACGTGTAGTCAGATCTGCTTCATCATCCACTTCTTCTACGGTTTCGAAGGTATCTTCTTCAACCGGAATTTTCACTTCAACTTCTACACCGAATTCTTGTGCAATCAGAAGAATTGTGTCCATATCCAGCTCTTGGTTGATGGTCGCCATTACGCCAAGAGAAATAAGCTTTTTGATAACTTCAGATGCATCCTTATGAAGCAACTTCGCCAGATCGCCTACTGTCATCGTACCGCGAACGATAATTTTCTTAGGCGTATTGTCGATTTTCTCGCGTGGAGGCTGCTGGGAATGGTTGCGGTTATTTCTGCCGCCTCTGCCACGGCCGTTAGGATTCGTTCTAAAGTTCGGCTTGCCATCGTCGAAACGTTTTTGGCCGCCAGTGTTATTTGTTCTGTTCTTGTTTACCGCATTGTTGCCTTTACGGTTGTTTGATTCACCTGCTGCTGTACCACGCGAAGTTGGTGCCGGACGCGACGAATCAAACGAACGGTTTTGTCCGCCGCCTTGGCCTTGTGGACGGTTGCCGCCCGGTGCGCCGCCTTGACCTTGCGGACGGTTGCCGCCTGGAGCACCGCCTTGGCCTTGTGGACGGTTGCCGCCCGGTGCGCCGCCTTGGCCTTGCGGACGGTTAAATCCGCCGCCTTGCGGACGATTGCCGCCTTGGCCTTGCGGACGGTTGTAACCGCCGCCGCCTTGCGGACGATTGCCGCCTTGACCGCCTTGACCTTGCGGACGGTTGTAACCGCCGCCGCCTTGTGGACGATTGCCGCCTTGGCCGCCTTGACCTTGCGGACGGTTGCCTTGGTAAGAACCTTGACGGTTGCCGCTATGCTGCGATCTGTTATTATTGCTGGAGCTGCTTCCGCCTGCAGTAGAGTTAGTTTGGCTTGCAGTAGGGTTAGCTTGTTGGCTCGAAGCCGTATTGCTTGTCGTTTCTTGCTGACTTTGCGGACGTTGTTCTTGTTGCGATTGGTTGGTTTCGGATGTCGTTTTAATAGAATTCATAGGCCCCTGTCTGTCCTGAGATAGATTTTTTTGTACCGTTTGATTCTGCTGCGGTTTGCTGTTCTGCGCCTGTTGTTGAGGTGCCGCCGATACGGTTGCACTGCCTGATTCCTGGGCACGCTTTGCAGCAGCATTTTGCTTAATATCGCGGAAGAAGCCTTCCACTTTATGAACCATTTCGTTCTCCATGACACTCATATGATTATTAACGGGCAGATTAAGCCGTTTAAGAATCGTTATAATTTCTTTACTGCTCATGTTTAGCGATTTCGCGTATTCGTATACGCGGGTTTTATCTTTATTGTCCTTGCCATTGTCCTGTTGTTTGCTCAATATTATCCACCTCCGAATTTTGACTCAGATGACCTGCAATCATTTTTCCGAACTTTGCGTCAGTTACCGCCAGTACGACTCGTTCCGGCTTTCCAATGGCCTTTCCAAGCTGATCGCGGTCAAATGCTTCGGCGAGCTGTACCCCGTAGGTGTTGCATTTGTCGCGAAACTTCTTCTTCGTATTTGGTGAAGCATCGCCCGCTATTATGACGAGCTGCGCTTCACCCTTACGAACCGCCTTGAGCACAATTTCATCTCCGGTAATAAGCTTTCCGGCTCTCATGGCCATTCCGAGCGAAGACAAGCCTTTATTCATCTTCATCGCTTCCCCGCTCCTTGCCTGCCAGAAACTCGTCCTCTACCGCTATGAAATCCTGTTCAAGCTGGTCGTAAATCGATGCGTCGACTGCCTGCTTTAATGCCCGGTCAAGCGCCTTGGACTTCTTAGCCAGCTTAAAGCAACTGACCTGTCCACATAAATAGGCGCCGCGACCGGCCTTTTTCCCCGTCAGGTCTATAAGCACTTCTTCGTTTGGTGTCCGAACAACCCGGATAAGTTCTCTCTTTGGCTTCATTTCTTGGCATGCCACGCACTTGCGAAGCGGCACTTTTCTCGGTCTCACCGCACACCCCTCCTTTGCCCGTTAATGGACCCAAGATGTAAGCCTGCTATTAATCGATAGAAACGGAATCTTGGTGCATGGTGCTTGCCGTTGTTTTCGGACGGCCATACTCCTGCTCCGCTTGCGTTTCGCTCTTAATATCGATCTTCCAGCCAGTCAGCTTCGCGGCAAGGCGCGCATTCTGACCTTTAATGCCAATCGCAAGAGACAGCTGGTAATCAGGTACGATTACGCGGGCCATTTTCTCTTGTTCGAATACGATTACCTCGAGCACCTTCGACGGGCTGAGCGCATTCGCCACGTATTCCTCAACGCTCTCCGACCAGCGGACGATATCGATCTTCTCACCGGTAAGCTCGTTAACGATAGTTTGAACGCGCATGCCTTTAGGGCCTACGCAGGATCCCACCGGATCAACCTCTTCGTTACGCGAATAAACGGCAATCTTCGAACGGAAGCCGGCCTCGCGGGCAACGGAACGGATCTCGACAACGCCGTCATAGATTTCAGGAACTTCAAGTTCGAACAGACGCTTAAGAAGGCCTGGATGAGTACGGGACAAAATAATTTGCGGCCCCTTGGTCGTATTCTCTACTTTCGTAATGTACGACTTAACACGGTCGCCATGCTTGAATTTGTCCGTAGGCATCAGCTCGGTAAGTGGCAGAACCGCTTCAACCTTGCCCAAGTCAACAAACAGGTTGCGCGTATCCTGGCGCTGCACGATTCCGTTAACGATATCTTCTTCTTTATCTATAAAAGCGTTGTAGATCAAACCGCGTTCCGCTTCACGGATACGCTGCGTAACGACCTGCTTCGCCGTCTGAGCCGCGATACGGCCAAAGTCACGAGGAGTAACTTCAATATCCGCGATATCGTCGAGCTGGTAGTGAGGGTTAATCTCACGCGAAGCGTCAACTGTAATTTCAAGACGCGGGTCGAGCACTTCGTCTACAACCGTCTTGCGAGCGTATACTTTAATAACGCCGCTGTGGCGGTTAATATCCACGCGAACGTTCTGCGCTGCATTAAAGTTGCGCTTGTAGCTCGATATTAAAGCCGCTTCAATCGCTTCTAACAGCACTTCCTTTGCAATTCCTTTATCCCTCTCGATTTCCGACAATGCTTCAATAAAATCCATGCTCATTGGAATGGAGTTCCCCCTTTCAAAAATAAACCGCTATTTAGAACACAATCGCAAGACGAGCGCTCGCGACCTTGGCATAAGGAATGACATGCTCTTTCTTGCCGATTTTCACTGTCGCTTGTTCGCCGTCAAACGCGGTAAGCTGTCCTTCAAATTCCTTCGAACCGTCAATGGGCTCGTAAGTCGTTATGTAGACGTGTTTGCCAACGGCTTTACGGACATCATCCGGCTTTTTAAGCGGACGTTCTGCTCCCGGTGATGATACTTCCAAGAAGTAAGCATCGGAGACCGGATCATTCTTATCCAATTCTTCGCTCAAAAATTCGCTGACTTTGCCGCATTCGTCTATATCGATGCCGCCTTCCTTGTCTACGAACACCCGAAGGAAGTAGTTACTGCCTTCCTTGACGTACTCAATATCAACAAGTTCAAATCCATTACTGTCGAGGAAAGGAGTAACCATTGCCTCAACGACGGTTTTGATTTTGGATGTGCTCAATCGGTGTAACCTCCTGTTTCTTCATACGCCTTCTACCGGCCAATTCGTATGCCAAAAAAGCCGTTTACAAAACGTAAAGAGTGGGTTTCCCCACTCTCTGCTTCAAGTCTCTATCCACATCATTGCCACAAAAATTATATCATAACCGCATAGGGGTGACAAGAAATGTTTTCTAGCACCCTATGCTTAGAACAACGACAACTGGTTGGATTCCGGAAGCCCGCGGAAGCAACCCATACCGGTTAATACCTCGATAATTGTTTTACTTGCCTTGGATCTTTGCTGGAAATCCTCGATGGACAAGAATTCGCCGGCATCCTTGGCAGCCGCTATATTACGCGCCGCATTCTCGCCAATACCGCCAATAGCCGAGAACGGAGGAATAAGCGTCTCACCGTCAACAATAAACTTCGTTGCATCGGATCTATACAAATCAATTGGTTTGAAGGAAAAGCCTCGTGCTGTCATCTCAAGAGCCATTTCCAACAAGGAAATACTGTTTTTCTCTTTGGTTGTTGCATTAAAGCCTTTGTCCTCGATTTCGATGATCTTCTTCTGAATAGCATCGTAGCCTTGACAGAGCAACTCGAGATCAAAGTCTTCCGCGCGAACCGAGAAGTACGTTGCATAGTAATGAATCGGATAATACAGCTTGAAGTAGGCGGTCCGCACCGCGGAAATAACGTAAGCGGCGGCATGCGCCTTCGGGAACATGTATTCAATCCGAAGACAGGAATCAATGTACCAGGCCGGCACCTTGCAGCGCTTCATCTCTTCAATCCATTCCGGCGTGAGACCTTTACCTTTACGCACGCTTTCCGTAATTTTGAAAGCAAGTCCGGCATCCATGCCCGCTTTATAAATCAGATACAACATGATATCGTCACGGCAGCCGATAACGGTCTTGATATTACAAGTGCCTTTCTTAATCAGTTCCTGCGCATTGCCGAGCCATACCCCGGTACCATGCGATAATCCCGAAATCTGCAGCAAGTCGGCAAACGATGATGGCTGCGTCTCCTGAAGCATCTGGCGAACGAACTTCGTCCCCATCTCCGGTACTCCGTATGTCGCAACCGGCGTCCGGATCTTCTCGGGCGATACTTCCAGCGCTTTGGTCGAGTTAAACATGCTCATCACTTTCGGATCGTTCATCGGTATCGTTGTAGGGTCTACTCCCGTCAAATCCTGCAGCATCCGCATCATGGTCGGATCGTCATGCCCCAGAATATCAAGCTTCAGCAAATTGGCTTCAAAGGCGTGATAATCGAAATGCGTCGTCTTCCATTCCGCGTTCACGTCATCCGCCGGGAACTGCACCGGCGTAATGTCTTCGACTTCCATATAGTTCGGAACAACAACGATACCGCCCGGATGCTGGCCTGTACTCCGTTTCACGCCGGTTACACCCGAAGCAAGACGAGACAATTCCGCGCTGCGCCATGTTTTACTGTGATCCTCCGCATACTTACGCGCGAATCCGTATCCGGTTTTTTCGGCTACCGTACCAATTGTGCCGGCACGGAATACACATTTGTCGCCGAACATGATCTTAGTAAAGTTATGCGCCGTTGGTTGGTATTCACCAGAGAAGTTAAGATCGATATCGGGAACTTTATCGCCCTTAAAACCAAGGAAGGTCTCAAACGGGATATCCTGTCCTTCGCCCTTCATCGGCAAATTGCAATTCGGACAGTTCTTGTCCGGCAAGTCAAATCCGCTTGGGACACTGCCGTCAAGGAACCATTCGCTGTGCCGGCATTCCGAGTTCTTGCACAAATAATGCGCTGGCAGCGGATTAACCTCTGATATGCCAAGGAAAGTAGCAACAACGGAAGAACCGACCGAACCCCGGGAGCCCACGAGATATCCGTCGGCATTGGACTTTTTAACCAGCTTCTCCGAGATTAAGTAGTTGGCGGAGAAACCGAATTTGATGATAGGCACAAGTTCCTTCTCAAGACGGTCGATAACTACCTGCGGTAGATCATCGCCGTACATGGATTTCGCCGTATCATAGCATGTATTCCGGATTTCCTCTTCTGCCCCTTCGATAATCGGGGTAAACAGCTTATCCGGGAACATCTCGAATGGCTCGAACCGGTTAGACAGCTCCACCGTATTCTTCACGACTACTTCATATGCCCTTGCTTCGCCTAGGAAGGCAAACTCCCGAAGCATCTCTTCGGTTGTGCGAAGATGCGCATCCGGCTTGCGCAAATCTTTAAGCGGGCTAAAGCCGGTAATGCCGTGAATCGCGATATCGCGATACAGCTTGTCCCGCGGGTTCAAATAATGGACGTTGCCGGTTGCGATAACAGGTTTGCCCAGTTCATCGCCAATCTCGCAAATACGGCGCATTGCCTGCTCAATCTCCGCGCGGCTGCCTACAAGCCCTTTATCGACAAGATGCATGTAGAAGTCAACCGGCTGGATCTCGAGCGCATCGTAGAATCGGGCTACCTCAAGAGCTTCTTCGTAAGATTTATTAAGCACCGTCTCGAAGAATTCGCCCTTCTCGCAGCCGGAAATCACGAGAATGCCTTCACGCATGTCAACAAGCTTGCTCTTTGGAATACAAGCAACCCGTTTGAAGTGCTCGGTATGAGAGATTGACACCATCTTGAACAAATTTTTCTTTCCGGCGGCATTTAACGCGTAAATATTGCAGTGGAATGGACGGGAGTTCGAAATATCAAGTCCAACATAATCGTTTAATTGATGAAGTCCGGTAATATTGCGTTCCGCCGCGTCATTAATAAGTCCGAATAATACGCCGCCTAGTGCAACCGAGTCGTCAACGGCGCGGTGATGGTTATCCAATGAAACTTTATATTTAGCAGATAATGTATTAAGCCTATGATTCTTCATCGTTGGATGCAGGAATCTCGCCAGTTCCAACGTATCCAGAACGGGATTCGTAACATCCGGCATGCCTATCGACTTCAAGTTAGCTTGAATAAATCCGATATCGAACCTGGCGTTGTGCGCAACGAGAATGGAATCACCGATAAAATCAATAAATTCTCGCAGCTTAGGTTCAAGCTCCGGCGCATCCTTGACCATCTCGTCATTGATGTTGGTCAACTGCTGAATATGATAAGGAATCTTCTCGTGCGGATTGATAAAGGTAGAGAAACGATCGACTTCCTTGCCTTCCCTCATCTTAACGCCCGCAAGCTCAATAATTTTATTATTAATAATGGATAAGCCCGTTGTTTCGATATCGAATACAATGTATTCCGCTGTTGCCAATGCTGCTTCCCGCGAATTCAAGACCATCGGCACCGCATCATTGACTACATTGGCTTCCAGTCCGAACAATACTTGAATACCATTCTTTTTCGCCGACTTAAAGGCTTCGGGATAACAGTGTATATTGCTGTGATCCGTGATTGCAATCGCCTTGTGGCCCCATTTGGCAGCCATCTTCACATACTCGCCGATAGGCGTTACCGCGTCCATCGCGCTCATTGTGGAATGAAGATGGAATTCAACGCGTTTCTCTTCCGCATTGTCTTTACGGTCTGGCGGCGAAGAGATTTCCTGGAGATCATTAGGGATCATCACAAGTTCAGGCTCCTGCATGAAGCGGTCGTAATCGACCTTGCCGCGCGCCTTCACCCATTTGCCATTCGACAACAGACTGAGGATTTTCACATCTTCCTTCGTCTTGGCAAACATTTTCATCGCCATGGAATCAGTGAAGTCCGTTACGTTAAAGGTGAATAAGGTCATTCCGTTGCGGAGTTCCTTCACCTCGAGGCCAAATACAGCGCCCTGAACCGTAACTTTCTTCTCTTCCTCCCGGATGTTCATAAGCGGAGTAGGCTCATCGCGTATGTCATAACCCATCGCCAGTTTGACAGGCTCATCATCACCGTCAGCCTCACCCGCTTCAGCAACGCTCTCCATAATCTGGATAACGGCTTCCCTCTCCGCTTGTTCCCGCTTCTGCTGGAACTCCTCGTAAACATCCTGTCTGACCTGCTCGCCGACCTCCAGCTTTACTCGGTAGTTACGGGCGAAGGTTCTCTCGTAAAAGCTGCTGATTGCTTCGTCGATCTTCTTCTTCTTCGCCAGTTCCAGCCCCATGCCATCCAGCAGCGATACGACAATCATTTCGTCTGTCGGTTCCATGCCGGCTTTGCTTAGCCAGCCGTTAACCGATGGATTCTCCTGCTGTACCCATTCCAAGAATAAAGGCCAATATTCTCGTGCAATGTCTGCCGAAGGAACGGCATCATCATAAAGAAGCTTAAAAGAAATCTCCGCAATATGCGCGAACTTCATGTTTACGGCTTGAGTAAGGGCCATAAAAGCCTTATAAGGAACTAAAGACGTTTTGCGAATGCAAAACGTCCATTTTCTGTTGCTTTTCCCTACAATGACTTGTTCGATATAACCGTCTTTGTAATAGGAATTTATAATTTCGAGCGGCAGCCCCGCTTGCTGCATAAGCAGCTCAAAGCGCTGCCGGTTGTCTCCGGTTTGGCTCATGGCAATCAATCACTCCTGTACGATCCAATCCGATCGATGCTATTAGTAGGCACGTGCAAATACGACCGTGTGCTCCGCATGATCACCGCATACGAGACATTTGCTTTTCTTCTTCTCCGGTTCGAATGGAATGTTGCGGCTTGTTGCGCCAGTCTCTTCCTTCACTTGCTTCTCGCAAGCGGCGGAACCACACCAGCCAGCCAAAACGAATCCACGTTTCTCTTCCATCGAAGCTTTCATCTCGTCAAGCGTTTCTACATCGTAGAAATTATCTTCACGGAATTGCTTTGCTTTCTCATACATGTCGCGTTGAATATCGGCAAGCATCGTTTCCACTTCCGCAAGCAGGTTATCCTGGCGGACGATTCGTTTCTCTCCGCTTACGCGCGACGCAAGAACAACTTGCCCATTTTCCATATCACGAGGACCAAGCTCAAGACGAAGCGGAACACCGCGCATCTCGTATTCGTTGAACTTCCAGCCCGGACTTACGTCGGAACGGTCATCAACTTTAACGCGGACGCCGGCTTTTTTCAGTTCTGCATAAAGCTCGTCAACTCGGCCAACCACTTGATCACGGGTTTTAGCCGGACCAATTGGGATCATAATCACTTGTGTTGGCGCAACCTTCGGAGGCAATGCCAGACCGCGGTCGTCTCCATGAACCATAATCATAGCACCAATCAGCCGCGTACTCACGCCCCAAGATGTGGTATGCGCGAATTGAAGGGTATTCTCTCGGTCCAAATATTTGATGTCAAACGCAACGGCAAATTTTGTGCCCAGATAATGAGACGTACCGGCTTGCACCGCTTTGCCGTCCTTCATCATCGCTTCGATGGAATACGTGTTAACCGCACCGGCAAATCGCTCGGAAGGAGTCTTCTCCCCTTCAATTACCGGAATGGCAAGGAACTCTTCCACGAATTCACGGTAGACAGTCAACATTCTCATCGTTTCTTCGCGAGCTTCATCTTCGGTCTCGTGAGCCGTATGGCCTTCCTGCCACAGGAATTCGCTAGTGCGAAGGAACGGCAAAGTACGCTTTTCCCAGCGCACAACGTTCGCCCATTGATTAATAAGGAGTGGCAGATCACGGTACGATTGTATCCATTTCGCATACATATGGCCAAACATCGTTTCCGATGTCGGACGAATAGCAAGGCGCTCTTCCAGCTTCTCGCCTGCTGCTTCCGTTACCCAAGGCAGCTCCGGATTAAAGCCCTCGACATGCTCCTTCTCTTTTTGGAAGAAGCTCTCCGGAATAAAGAGCGGGAAGTAAGCGTTGCGGTGGCCGGTTTCCTTGAAACGGCGGTCTAGGTCGCGTTGAATATTTTCCCAAAGCTCATAGCCTTCCGGACGGAAAACAATACAGCCGCGTACCGGCGAATAGTCCATGAGCTCCGCTTTTTTAATAACATCGATATACCATCTAGAAAAATCTTCGCCTTGTGGCGTAATTTCGGTAACAAACTGTTTATCCTTGGACATAACCGACTTATGGCTCCCCTCGTACCAATCGCAAAATATCATTGTAAGTCACCACAAGCATCAGCAGCATAATTAAGGCAAAACCGATGAAGTGGACCATGCTTTCCCGGTTCGGATTAACCGGACGCCCGCGAACTGCCTCGAGTCCGAGGAAGATAAGCCTGCTGCCATCAAGTGCGGGAATCGGCAGCAAGTTGAATATACCTAGATATAGGCTTAACAAAGCCGTCCATGACGTCAAATCCGTGATCCCTTTGCGGGCAATTTCACTAGTCATTTCTGCTGTACGGACAGGTCCGCCCAGGTCATCCAGCTTAAAGTCTCCAATGATGATTTTCTTGAAGCCTTCAAAAATGCTGACCGTCATTGTCTTCATCAGCTTCGCTGCACCTGTAACGGTCTCGCCCACAGTTGCGCTGCGGAACTGATAGGCCGCTCTAAGGCCAACCTTGCCAACGCCTTGATCATCCGCTACCGGAGTCAGCTTAATCGGTTCAAGCGCCCCATTGCGGATAACATTCAGTTGAATCGATTTGCCTGCGGAAGCACCGATAATATCAATCATTTTGTCATAATCGGTGCCGATCTTGACGCCGTTTACGGTATCGATCAAATCACCTTTTTGAAGTTGTGCATGCTCGGCCGGCATTCCTTTGGTTACCTCATCAACCAGCAAGCCTTGCGGCGTTCCGGCAAGTTGTATGTATACCATGAACAAAACAAACGCAAGCACAAAGTTCATGAGAGGGCCGGCAAAAATCGACATGGCGCGTGCGCCAACCGACTTGCTTCCGAATTGACGGTCAATCGGAGCGATCTGCGTTTCTTTCCCTCTCGAAATGAGAAGTGCGGTAGGATGTACGGAGAAACGGTCGTTCTCCCCTTCAACGTCAAGGGCGATGAACAAATCCTTCTCCAGATCAATACCAGTCACTTCCCCGCGAATAACACCGCTCCGCTCATCCAGGCGATCGAGATAAATTCGGGTAACCTGGTTATTCTTCACCCGAACGGCTATTGTTTGGCCGACAGTAACCTCTACAATCTCCGGATCCTCACCTGCCATGCGGACGAAGCCGCCTGCGGGCACAAGTCTCAGCGTAAAGCGAGTTTCACCTCGTTTGATCGAGAATAGCTTCGGCCCAAAGCCGATAGCGAATTCCCGAACCAATATCCCGGCGCGTTTCGCGAAAAAATAGTGTCCCCATTCATGGATGGTGACAATAACAAAAAATACGAGCACGGTCATAAATATGACCCGAATCATCTCCATAGCGAGCCTCCTGTTCGTAACGGCCTGTACATAGATTATCATTATTCTCCCGTACGATACAAGAGAACCGCAGGTTACAGCAAAAGCTAGATGATTGCGGCCTCTTTACGAGCCCAAGCATCAATTTCTGCAATAGCCTGCAAATCATTTACTGCTGTTACCGAGTGGCGCTCGAGAACGCGCTCCAGCACTCGCTCAATGCCCAAGAAATCAATCTCCCCGTTCAGGAAACGGGCTACAGCAACCTCGTTAGCTGCATTAAACACGGTTGGAGCCGAATCACCGGCACGGCCGCAGTCAAAGGCAAGCTTGAGACATGGGTATCTGGCGAAATCCATCTCGCGGAAATGCAATTTTCCGATTGCCGCTAGATCGAGCCGGCCAGTCGGGGTTGGAAGGCGATTCGGATAAGTCAGCGCGTACTGGATAGGAACCCGCATATCCGGCATGCCCAACTGAGCAATTACGCTGTTGTCGCTGAATTCCACAAACGAATGGATGATGCTTTCCGGATGGATCAAGACCTTAATCTGATCGTAGGTCACATCAAACAGCCATCTAGCTTCGATGACCTCCAGCCCTTTGTTCACCATGGTAGCGGAATCGATCGTAATCTTGGCTCCCATGGACCAGTTCGGATGGTTTAACGCTTCAGCTACCGATACGCCTTCCAACTGTTCACGAGTACGGTCGCGGAACGATCCGCCCGATGCCGTCAGGGTAAGCTGCTGCAAAGCTTTAGGATCTTCCCCGTTCAAGCATTGGAAAATCGCCGAATGCTCGCTGTCCACCGGTATAATCGAGACGCCTTTTTGTCTGGCACGCTCCATTACGATATGACCGGCCGTCACGAGGGTTTCTTTGTTCGCCAGCGCAATCGTCTTGCCAGCCTCAATAGCGGCAAGAGTTGCAGGAAGTCCACGGCTGCCAACAATCGCTGTTACAACAACGTCGGCATCATTATTCGCCGCGATTTCTACAAGACCCTCCTCGCCATACAGGACCTGCGTGCCCGAAGGCAATTCAGGCTTTGCTTGCTCAGCCAACTCCTTATTAGCGAGGCAAACCACAGAAGGCCGGAATTGCTTAGCCTGCTCGATCAGCAGCTGAAGGTTATTGCCTGCCGATAAGCCGACAACCTGATAGCGGTCCGGATCATTGGCTATGACGTCAAGCGTCTGGGTGCCGATAGAGCCGGTGGAGCCTAATATGGTGATTTTTTTCATGGATTCCTCCTGGAACTCGTTTGATGCTTCTTTGCTCTGGAAAAGCATTCGCTGCGCGAAAGTGTCATGGCTTCGATCGCTGTTGTCCATGAATTTCTTGATCTCAATCCGCTTAGCGGTTGAAATTCCTGGACAAAGGCGAACACTACGTTTCTCCACCACGACACTTTCGCTCCTCTCACTCCTAAGAGCAAAATATGACTGGCACTCCTTCCAAGTCGGAATGCCAAAGAAAAAAGATGGAGAGCACGGGAAAGCATTATTAACATGTCGAAAGCTCCATGTTAAGAGTTGTCCACGAGTGGATAACTCCACTCTCTCTGTTTATGTAGGTATCAAATCGGTCAGAATCAACAAAGGGAACACGATAATCCAACTGTCGAAACGGTCGAGAACACCACCGTGGCCCGGCAGAATAGAACCGGAATCCTTGATGTTGCGGACGCGTTTGTAAGCCGATTGGATAAGGTCGCCTAATTGACCGGCTACCGCTACGATAAGACCGATCAGCAAAGATGTCCCAATGTCTATAACATGAGGAGCGCAGACCGCGAAAATAAGCGCTGCAATTACCGCAAGGACAACACCGCCGACAGCACCTTCAATTGTCTTGTTAGGGCTTATAGAAGGCCACAGCTTATGCTTACCCAACGACCGCCCGACAAAATACGCACCTGCATCGGACGCAACGTTGCAAGTAATAATAAGAAACGACCAGAAGATGCCATGGTGACCAAGATCACGAACAGCATTCATCGAGCTGAAGCCGTAACCTACATATAAAGCGCCTAACAACATAAGCGAGGCGCCGTCGATAGTTATTTTATTTTTGGTGAATACCGTTACCGACAGCAGCAAGAAAGCCAACACCCATAACACGGTAATCGCCGAAGGTGAATCTACGTCCATGAGCTTCCATGGCAAAACGAACATAAGCACGCCTGCATAACCAAGCAGGGACGCCGGTTCATTCCACGAGTGCCCGTTCATCTTCGTATATTCATTAAATCCAAGCAAAGCAAGCAAGACTAGAGCAGCTGCATAAAACCATCCGCCGGCTAATAGCAATGCAACAAATGCTGCGCCGGCAAGCAGTCCCCAAATGATTCTCTGTTTCAAGTGATGGTCACTCTCCGTTATCGATGCTATAAACCGCCGTATCGCCGGGCACGTCGCTGATATTCTTGAATGGCTTCCTGCAGATGAGCTTCGGAAAACTCCGGCCAATAAACGTTTGTAAACCACATCTCGCTATAAGCTAACTGCCACAGCATGAAGTTACTCAGCCTGAGTTCGCCGCTCGTACGGATCAAGAGATCGGGATCAGGAATGTCTCCGCTCAACAATCGGCTGGAGAGCAGCTGCTCGTCAATCTGCTCGGTCGATAAACGTCCGTCCTGTACATCGGCAGCAATTTCTTTGATCGCTTCAAGCATTTCCCTGCGACCGCCATAATTAAGAGCAAAATTGAGTACGAGTCCAGTATTATTAGCCGTTTTCGTAATAGCTTCCTCAACAGCGCTGAGCGTAAACGACGGCAGATTTTCCTTATGCCCCATCATGCGAACTTGAACGTTTTTTTCAATGAGCTCTGCCAGCTCAATTTCCAAAAATTGCTGGGGAAGCTTCATCAGGAACTCAACTTCGTCTTTGGGCCGCTTCCAGTTTTCCGTGGAAAAAGCGTACAATGTCAAATATTTGACACCAAGACGATCTGCCTCCATTACGATGCGCTTCACCGTTTTCATACCAGTATGATGACCGGCGATCCGCGGAAGTCCACGTTTCTTCGCCCAACGTCCGTTGCCGTCCATAATAATGGCGATATGCTTCGGGACATTGTCAGCTGCCAACGGTTCAGCCGCATTCGAGGACGATTTGCCGAGTTTAGCCCAAAGTCGACTGATCATGTTTGTTCCTCCCACCCGGAATTCAAAAAAACCAAACCCCACCTGACGGAGGGGCTGTAGGCGCAATTATACTTCCATAATCTCTTTCTCTTTAGCTACCAGTACTTTATCAACTTCAGCGATGAAACGGTCAGTTGCTTTTTGAATGTCTTCTTGATGACGACGGGATTCGTCTTCGGAAATCGTCGTTTTCTCAAGCTTTTTAATATCGTCATTTGCATCGCGACGGATGTTGCGGATTGCAACTTTCGCTTCTTCGCCAAACTTCTTCGTTGTTTTAACAAGCTCTGAACGGCGTTCTTCAGTAAGCGGCGGCAAAGTGATGCGGATAGCCGAACCATCGTTGGATGGAGTCAGGCCAAGATCGGATTTCATAATCGCTTTTTCGATCGCAGCGATCGACGATTTATCCCATGGCTGGATAAACAGCGTGCGGGAATCCGGAACATTAATATTCGCTAATTGCGCAACGGGCGTAGGCGCCCCGTAATATTCAACTTGAACACGGTCGAGCAAAGCAGGCGTTGCCCGTCCAGCACGAAGTGTAGCCAGATCACGTTTCAAAGCACCGATTGCTTTCTCCATACGCTCTTCTGCACTTTTCTTAATTGCTTGCGGCATTATTTCGCACTTCCTCTCACAATAGTACCAATCTTCTCGCCAAGCACGACTTTCTTAATATTCCCTTTTTCGGTGATCGCGAACACGACGAGCGGAATATTGTTATCCATGCAAAGCGACGATGCCGTTGAATCCATAACACCAAGGTTCTTGTTCAGTACTTCCATGTAAGTCAATTCTTCGTATTTCTCTGCTGTAGCGTCCTTGAACGGGTCGGCGGAATAAACGCCGTCTACTTTGTTCTTAGCCATCAGGATAACTTCCGCTTCAATCTCAGCAGCGCGAAGTGCCGCAGTTGTATCGGTCGAGAAGAACGGGTTGCCTGTACCGGCTGCGAAAATAACAACGCGGCCTTTTTCCAGGTGACGGATAGCGCGGCGTCTTATGTAAGGCTCCGCGATTTGTTGCATAGCGATCGAAGTTTGAACCCGAGTAGGCACTTCAATTTGCTCCAACGCATCTTGCAAGGCCAGAGAGTTCATTACGGTTGCCAGCATGCCCATATAGTCTGCTGTCGCACGGTCGATGCCTTTAGCCGTACCTGCAATTCCACGCCAGATGTTGCCGCCGCCTACAACGATAGCGACTTCAACACCGAGTGCAACTACTTCTTTAACTTGATCAGCGATTTCCGAAATGACCGAAGCTTCAATGCCGTAGCCTTGATCTCCCGACAAAGATTCACCGCTTACTTTCAGAACAATTCTTTTGAAAACAGGCTGTCCCATCGTCCCTACCTCCATCTTGTACCTCGCGGGCGAGGTAACATCCTATTATTTAGAAAAAAAAGAGCGGGGCGAACGCCCCGCCCCGCCTGTGCGTTCGGTTTACAGTTTTGCTTGAGCCATAACTTCTTCAACGAAGTTATCCACTTTTTTCTCCAAGCCTTCGCCCAGTTCGTAACGAACGAAGCGACGGATCGAGATGTTCTCACCGATAGCGCTGATTTTCTCGTTCAGAAGAGCCGAGATTGTTTTGTCCGGATCTTTAACGAAGGATTGCTCCATCAAGCAATATTCTTCATAGTATTTCGAGATACGGCCGTCAACCATTTTCTCAACGATTTTTTCCGGTTTGCCTTCGTTCAGAGCTTGAGCTTTCAAGATCTCGCGCTCTTTTTCGATTTCCTCAGCCGGAACTTCTTCGCGTTTTACGAACTTAGGGTTCGCTGCAGCAATGTGCATTGCGATGTCACGAGCGAAAGTACGGAATTGATCTGTTTTAGCTACGAAGTCAGTCTCGCAGTTGATTTCAACCAGAACGCCGATACGGCCGCCTGCATGGATATACGATTCAACTACGCCTTCAGTTGCAACACGGCCAGCTTTGTTAGCAGCCGCGGACAGACCTTTTTCACGAAGCAATTCAATCGCTTTTGTGATGTCGCCGTTTGTTTCGTCCAATGCTTTCTTGCAATCGAGCATACCTGCTCCAGTTCTTTCACGAAGTTCTTTTACTGCGCTTGCGGATACCGCCATGATTAGCCCTCCTGGAAATTCCATTTTTAGTTTTTACGTTCAAAAAAAGGGCGGTGAGAGGCTTTCACCTTCTGACCACCCTTTGTTGTAGCAATTATATCGGATTAAGCAGTTGTTTGCTCGCCTTGGTTAGCTTCCACGATAGCGTCAGCCATTTTGGACGTCAGCAATTTAACTGCGCGAATCGCGTCGTCATTGCCTGGAATTACATAATCGATTTCGTCCGGATCGCAGTTAGTATCAACGATACCTACGATTGGGATACCGAGTTTGCGTGCTTCAGCAACAGCGATACGCTCTTTGCGAGGATCGATGATGAACAGCGCGCTAGGCAGGCCTTTCATGCCTTTGATGCCGCCGAGGAATTTTTCCAGACGGTCTTTTTCTTTGTTAAGAATGATAACTTCTTTTTTAGGCAGTACTTCGAAAGTACCGTCTTCCGACCATTTTTCGAGTTGACGCAGACGGTCAATACGTTTTTGGATCGTTTGGAAGTTAGTCAGCGTACCACCCAACCAACGTTGGTTGATGTAGAAGTTGCCGCAACGTTCAGCTTCTTCTTTAACCGAGTCTTGAGCTTGTTTTTTCGTACCTACGAACAGCATAGTGCCGCCCTCAGCAGCGACAGAACGTACGAAGTTGTAAGCCTCTTCGACTTTCTTAACTGTTTTTTGCAGGTCGATAATGTAAATTCCGTTTCTTTCTGTGAAGATATAACGATCCATCTTAGGGTTCCAACGACGAGTTTGGTGACCGAAGTGTACCCCAGCTTCGAGAAGCTGTTTCATGGAAATAACCGCCATATTCAACACACCTCCTGTTATGGTTTTTAGTGATTACCTCCGCCCATCGCATCTTCCGCTAAAACTTCCGGCGACCGGAAGCACCATTATCGGAATTAATAGGCGTGTGTTTTTAACACCGTCAATTACTATAACATATCTGCCTAGTCGGTGCAACAGATGATTGTCGAAATTTTGCAGTTTGTCCTTACCCCTTCATTTGCTGCTCGAATTCCGATTTGGTAAGCGGTTGGCTTGTCAGAATACGAATGATGTCTGCTACCGTCGGATTCCCTTCAAAAATGAAATAACCGGCACGGACAGGCTTATCCTTCATGGCTTTGATAAAAGCGTCCTTGTCCGAGATCAGTTTCTGTTCAGCCAGCAGCTCAGTGGTGTCCGTTAAGTTCATTCCGCCTGTAATGCGAACCTGCCGTTTTTTAACCGCTTCTTCGGCTTTCTTATCATCGTTCTTACCGCTATCAGCCGGCGGTTCCGAGGCTTTAACAAAAGGTGACTCCTCCGGCTTCTCCGCTGCCGGCTTGGCTGTTTCCACCGTATTCTGGCTCGCTTTATCCCGCTCCTCCGCAAGCTTCTCGTCCAGCTCCGCCTGCGTGTACAGCTTGGGCTCCCCATCTTCGAATCCGTTCGAAAGCTTCTGCTGGCTTTCATCCCCTATCTGCATCAGCTGCAGCAAAATAGCGCCGGCAATAATGCCGACACCTAATCCTGCTATAAAGGAGCGGTTCTTAAACATAAGCCTTCTCCTCCTGCTTGGCCAGCTGTAAGATAAGCTGAACTTCGCCTTTGTTCATGCTCAGCTTTTTTGCAATGGCTTCGATAGACTTGCCTTGATTATATAAATCAAATAAATCAGGATAACGCAGCTGAATGCCCGATGCGGGCGATTGGGGCTCCGATTCAATGATTAACGGCTCTTCCGCCGCAAGAGCGGCTTTTGCCATTCCGGAGACTGGCATCGTTTGCGCAGCCATCAACAGATCGTTTTGACGCTGCTGCTGAAGAAAAGCAAGCTGCTGCTCAAGCAGCAGACATTTACTCTCGAGTTCTGCCAACCGATGTTTGCTTGCTTCCGTCTGCTGTTTTCCCTCTTCCCGCAATGCCGAAACAAGCTTCACCAGTTGTTGATGGTCCTGCTCCGAATTCTCCATAAATTGCTCAAGGGCGATCTCCATATTGCGCGTATCCTTAGCCTCCTGTCGTTGCTGCTTTCTTGGCAGAAATAACGAAGCTACGGCTACGACCGCACCGAGCAGTACAATATAAGTCCAGTTTGACATCATTCACACCCTCTACAAACAATGCTGTTCTTAAAGCGAAATATCCACGTGATGCCCTTTATAGGGATGTTCGGCCTTTTCCTCCGTATTCCCGGTTTCCTCCTGCCTCCGCTTCCGTTTGGCGAGATAAGGATTTCCGTTCTGACGGTCCCGATTATTGCGAACATTCGTTCCGCCCGTCTGTTCAACGCCGGTATTCTTGCTCCGCAATTGTTCGGTTTGCTTGGATGCCAGTTCTGCTAAGCGCGATAGCTCTGCATTCGCCTTATGATTCAACTGGCTTTGTATTCCGCCCGCTTCCGGAGTACGCGGGATCGACCATTGCAAATCAATAGGCTTAAACGGCATTTACAAGCTCCTTCCTACGAGAAAGGTAATTGTACGATATCTCCATCCGTATATCGGAAAGAAACACGCTGAACCGGATCTTTAATGAAACGCGTATAACGTCCGATCACAATTTTGATGCCGCCGTACACCGTATGGCTGACATCTACCTTTGCTTTATCGGTATCCTCAAGCGTTCTCTCAATCTCCAGAATACGCTCTCTGATCCGGTCGATCTCGGCGGTTGTCTGGCGTCTGGTTGCGCCCAGCTTGATCCGCATGGCCATCTTCTGATCGTTTAACTGATCCATCGCAGCTTGCTGGTCAAGAATCGCTAATGCTTTCTCCGTCTTGTCGATCGCATCCATATGCTTGCGGAGAGTTAAACGCAGCTCCTGCAGCTCGGAACGGGACTCTGGCTGCACGCCAACTTCAATTGCGGTCGCCGTTGACATCGTATTGCCGATAACGCGCGCGGAGACCTGCTCAACAGCTTGTATGGAACCGCCTACAATTAGTCCTTTCGAACCTTGGCAAATAACATTGCGGCCAGCCCGAACATGCGAATGCATTATACTCTGAGACACTAATACATCCTCGCCGGCAATAACATTGCTGTCTTGGATGAAAGAGCTCTTTACGTTTTTTTGAGCTTTAACGTAGCCTTTGTTGCCAGCCATGATTCCGCCCGTTATTTCAATAGAACCCTCGGATTCCAGCTCGGCACCCTCTACTCCGCCTATTACGCGGATATCACCTGAGGCTTTTACCCGAAATCCGCTGAGAACATTACCGCGAATGACCACCGTTCCGACAAAATCAATGTTGCCGACTCTATAATCAACGTCTCCGTTAACTTCATACACCGGGAAAACGTTTACTTTCTCTTTGTCAGTAATCGTAATAAGACCGTCAATTAAGGCATACATGGCCGTCTGGTTCTCGTTTACAACAACGTTTTTACCTACCTTAAACCTAGCCTGCTTGCCTTGCTTGGCGGGAATCTCGTCGCCCGTTACCATCATGCCGGGTGAACCAAAAAGAGCATCGACCCGCTCTGCAATTAACTGACCGCGCTTTACGTTTTTTAGCCGGGAAACTTCTTTAAAATCCACCTTGCCGTCTTCCAGCTCTGCAGGACGTTGGGTCTGCTCCTGCATGTCATAAGCGAAACGGATAGATCCGTCCTTACCTGGCGTAGCCGGATTACCAACAGCAATTAACGTTTGCTCTTTGCAATACGCAAGCGTATTGGTGCAAATTTCATTTAACAGACTTGTTCGTATCCCATATACAACGCCCTTGCTGCGTACAAATCGTTCCAATTGACCGGGAGTACAGTCGAAATCCTCGGTGATCCGGTTAAAGGTCAGTAAGGCAGACAGCTTGTCAGCTGATATCTGGATACGCAAGTAAGATTCCAATAAATGGTCTTCCACCTTGCCTACTCCCTTCTAGTGCTGCAGTAATTGATCTTTATGTTTCGCTAATGCTCCGCGCAGCCGTAATATTGCTTTCGAATGCAGCTGGGAAATCCTTGATGGGGATAACGACATTACTTCTGCTATCTCGCTTAACGATAATTCTTCATAATAAAAGAGCGAGATAACGGTGCGTTCCTTCTCTGTTAATTTCTCAATTCCGCTAATAAGAGAGTCTTTCAGGAAAAACTCATGCGCTTTATGGTCAGGATTTTTGGCCCGTTCATCAATAAGCAGCGAAAGTCTTGTCTCCGATTCTTCTTCGCGGATCGGATCTTCAAGCGAGCATACCGTTGTAATCGCAATCTCATGAAGCATCGTGGTAAATTCCTTCTCGCTGACATTCAAATATTGACTGATCTCAGCGTCAGAAACGGAACGCAAGTACTTCTGCTCCAGGCTTTGATAAGCTTCTTCAATACGCTTCGCCTTCTCGCGTACCGAACGCGGCACCCAGTCACCCTGGCGAAGACCGTCGATAATCGATCCCCGGATTCTCCAGGATGCATAGGTTTCGAACTGTAAACCGCGACAGTAATCGAATTTCTCGATCGCATCGATAAGTCCCATGACTCCGTTGCTGGCAAGATCATCCTTAAGGACATTCTTGGGCAATCCAATCGCCATACGGTTCGTTACATAATCGACCAAAGGCAAGAATTGCTCGATGAGACGTTTCTTAGCTTCAAGATCGCCTTCCTCTTTCCACGCTCGCCACAAATCCAAATTCGCAGTCGCAATCATGTCACTCACCCTCCACTCAGATGACGAATGGCCTTAGCCAATTCCTCAGGCTCTTTATTCTGCGTTGATACCAGCTTTGGCGGCGTTAACGGCTTAAACTGACTTTGTTGTTCCTGATGTTGTACTTCCTGAGCCTTATGGCCGTCCATCTGTGATTTGAGCAGTTGGTTTAAGTCTTCGCTCTCATCGGGAGTTTGGAGATCAAGCTGTGTTCCTTTTCCTTCTTCTCCGGCTGTCTCAGCTTGATGCATCACTGGCGGACGAAGGATAAAGGCCAGTACAAACCGCAATACAAATGCAATCGCAGCAAAGGCGATGAAAGCATACATGCTGCGCATCAGCATGACAGACAGCGGGTTTTTACCAATCGAAAATAATAAGGTTAATACCGCGCCAACAATCCCCAAGCCGACATTCCATCGCCAATTTCCAACCATTTCAAATCTCCTTTATTCCAAACTGCACGCTTCTTATGGTTAATACACCGCTGCTGCTGTCAATTTCGATCGTGCGGCCATAATTCCCGCCTGTATCCTGTCCCAACACAGGGATTGAATAGTTCGCGAGAATTTCCAAACAGGATTCAACATTCCGGGGTCCGATCCGCATCGAATCCGATTGGCCCGAGAAGGCAAACATTTGCGCTCCGCCGGCCATTTTTGCTGCTAGACGCCCGATAACGGCGCCTTCTGCTTTCATCTGCCCAATAAGCTCAGGAATTGCCGTATCCGCATATTTGGCAATATTCATGGTCGACTCTCTGGCAATTTCTGAAGATGGCAGCATAACATGCGCCATACCCGCAATTCGTGCAACAGGATCGTATAACGTCAGTCCGACACAAGAGCCTAGTCCTGTTGTCCTCAGATGTGCTCCGCCCGCAGCCCATTTTAAATCTGCCATGCCGACCTTGATCACATCTTGTTGGATCATTCGGTCAGTACTCCCAAGGATTGAAATATTTTAGTGAAGGAATCCGGGTCCGGAATAAGGAAGAAATGTCCCTCCAGCTCTTCTCTGTCTTCAAGGAACGTTGTTTCAATAAGCAGGGCGGAATCACCCATCTCGCCGTATTGCATCAGTCCGTAAGTTAGGATTGGACCCGCCATATCTCTAGCAACGGAAGGAACGGAAGGCGCCATGGACAAGTTCGTGAAGTCAGCAAGGGAAGATAAATAGGATCCCGCCAAAATGTTGCCGATCTCGCAAAGGGCGGACATCTCCATCTCCGAGTAGCTGCCCTTTGAATCTTAATCCATGGACAGAAGCTGTCCCAACAGACGCTTCGCAGCATCCTCTTGGATGATGAAAAACATATTGCCTGGCGCTTCCCCTTCTACGCGAAGATATACGGCAATAACAACTTGTTCCGAGCCGCCGACCCGGTCTGCTACTTCTTCAAAAGGCAACAGGCTGACCTTCGGAACCGCCATGTCTACAGGCTTGTCCAGAAGGCGGGATAATGCGGTTGCCGCATTACCCGCCCCAATATTGCCTACTTCCTTCAGAACATCCATTTCAAATGCTTTGAACCGGTTAAAGGCGTCCACACCTACACCTCTATCTGCTCAAGCTGAATGATCTCGCTTTTGTTCAGTACTTCGGACAGATTCAGCATAATAAGCAGCCGGTTATCTCCGAACTTCGCAATACCTCTTAAATATTTCGCTTTAATGCCGCCCACAATCTCCGGCGGCGAATCGATGGTATCCGTGTCGATATCCACTACGTCATTGGCAGAATCAACGATAAAGCCAACTTCCATTTCGTTTACCGCAACAACAATGATCCGGCTGTTCTCCGTTGTTGCCGACTCTTCCAAGCCAAAGCGGCCGCGTAGGTCAATAACGGGAACGACGATACCTCGCAGATTAATAACTCCTTTAATGAAGGAAGGAGTTTTCGGGACGCGCGTAATTGGGGATAAACGTTCGATTGTACGGACTTTATCCACCTCAATGCCATATTCCTCATGTGCCAGCGAAAATACGATTACTTTTAATTCTTCTCCCATCGTTAAGCCCTCCCTATTTGATAAGTGCGTTAGGATCAATAATGAGCGCCACTTGGCCATCGCCAAGAATGGTCGCACCGGATATTGCCTCGATATTGGTCAAATATTTGCCTAGCGATTTCAATACAATCTCGCTTTGTCCAATAAACTCATCAACGGTAATTGCCGCCCATTTATCTCCTTTTCGGATGACGACAATTTCGGTCTCCGTCTCGTTTTGCTCGTTAAAGTCGGGCGAATCGAGTACTTTGCTTAAAGAAACCAAAGGAATAACCGCGTTACGGAAGTGAATCATCCGGTTGCCGTGAACGTTCAGGATTTGTTCCTTCTGGACAATACCCGTTTCCACGATTGACGTAAGCGGAATCGCGTATTTCTCCGAACCTAGCTTAATAAGCATTGCCGAAATAATAGATAGAGTCAGAGGCAATTGAACGGCAAACTTCGTTCCGCGCCCAAGTGCGGAATCTACCGTTACATTGCCGCCAAGCGAAGTGATCTTGGATCTAACGACATCGAGACCAACGCCGCGACCGGAGATATCCGAAATTTTATCCGCCGTACTGAAGCCGGGAGCAAATATTAACATGTTGATATCTTCGTCAGACAGCTGCTTCGCCTGATCTTCCGTAACAACGCCGTTCTTGATCGCTGTTTGGAGAACCTTCTCGCGGTTAATGCCTCGGCCGTCTTCCTCAACCTCGATAAAGACATGGTTGCCGCTGTGATAAGCCCGAAGGTTAATCGTGCCTGTCTCCGATTTGCCCGCTGAGATACGTTCCTGGGTGGTTTCGATGCCATGGTCCACCGAATTGCGGAGCAAGTGAACGAGCGGGTCACCAATCTCGTCAATAACTGTGCGGTCAAGCTCGGTATCCGCACCCGTGATTACCAGATCAATCTTCTTGTCGAGTGATTTGGCCAAGTCGCGGATCATGCGCGGGAACCGGTTAAAGACCGAATCTACCGGAACCATTCTCAGCTTCAGAACGATATTTTGCAGATCGGAGCTGACGCGGGTCATATGCTCAACGGTTTCTGTCAGATCGTTGCGGCGGATTTCGCTGGAAAGCTGCTCCAGCCTAACGCGGTCGATCAGCAGCTCGCTGAATAGGTTCATCAGAGCATCCAGACGATCGATATCAACGCGGATCGTTCTAGATACGGCTGCAGGCGCAGTGGATGCTGCAGCCTGCGTGCGTGCTGCGCTAACCTGCTTGCCCGCTTCTTCCTTCGCGGCTTCCGATTGCGTTGCGGCTGGTGCTGGTGCCGCAGCCGGAGCCTGCTCCTTGGCCGCCGCATTATTCAGCATCGCGAGCGACTCAAGATCCAGCAGCGCTACAGATACTTTCTCGATCTCAGAGATTGCTGCAATTTGAGCTTCCAGCTCTTGCTGGGATAAGGTCGAGATCGCAAACACGGAGAAGGAACGATCGAATTTCTCCTGCTCCAAATCGGTTACGGAAGGCTCGGATTTTACGATGTCGCCGTTTTTGCCCAGCAGGTCGAATACCATATAGGCACGCACGCCTTTTAAAACGCAATCTTCACGGATTTCTACTTCGATATAGTAAACGTTATGTCCGCTATCGATAGATTGCTGGATAACCGAGGTTTGGAATTCATCCAGAATTCCGCCGGTTTGCTGCACGGATCCGGACGGAGCAGATGATGCAGCCGTAGAAGCTCCGGCAGTTTTGTAGTCCCCTTTGACGATGGACTGCAACGAAGCCACAATCGCGGTTACATCCGCTTTGCCCGTTCCGCCGCCTACGATATCCTGAACCATGGACTCGAGCGCATCAAGTCCCTTGAACAAGGTGTCGAAAATAAATTCATCCATCTTCAGCTTGCTGTTTCGTACAAGATCAAGCACGTTTTCCATCTCATGAGTCAGCGAGGCAAGATCCTCATACCCCATCGTTGCAGACATCCCTTTTAGGGTGTGGGCAGAGCGGAAAATTGACTGGACGATCGTCAGATCCTCCGGCTCGCTCTCCAGGCGAAGCAAATTCTCGTTCAAAGCTTGCAGGTGATCATTGGACTCGTCGATAAACATCGATAAGTAGGCGTTCATATCCATTTTGTCGCACCTCCTGATAGGACTTTATATCATCTATTATCCTTTCAATACCGCATGCTGCAGCTCGGCAGCAATCTGCTGCAGAGGCAGTACCGTCTTCACGCAGCCGGTCTCTATTGCGCTGCGCGGCATTCCATAAACGACGCAGGTCTGTTCGGATTCGGCAATCGCCGATTCCGCGCCGCTGTCGACGAGAGCTTTCATCCCTTTGGCTCCGTCGCTTCCCATTCCCGTCATGATGACGGCGTGACGTTTCAGCTCGTCAAATGGGGTTAATGATTCGAACAGAACATCAACCGAAGGACGATGTCCGTTGCACGGCGGCTTCTGGGTAAGCTGGACATAATAACCGCTCTGGTCCTTTGCCAGTTCCATGTGATGACCGCCGGGGGCGATATAGACAACCCCGGCCTTCAACCGCTCACCCTGTGAAGCCTCCACAACCTCAAGCTCACTAAAGCTGTCCAGACGCTGGGCAAGCGATTTTGTAAACTTGGGAGGCATATGCTGGACAACCAATACGGGCGCGGCCAACCGGGCCGGAAGCGAAGTGATCACTTCATGCAAAGCGCGTGGACCGCCAGTTGAAGTTCCGATGGCAATTAATTGATCAAAGCTGTCCGATGCTGTCTTCTGTCTATACCGCTTCTGTTCTCTGTTTTCCTCCAGTGCCGCTGCGACTGGCGCAACCGGTATAATCGGTGCTGCCTCATAAGGTCTGCCGCCATCAGTCAATGGCTTTATCGGATTTCTTAAGCCACCGGATGCTCTGGTTTTCTTCTCAAATGCCGGAGCAGATGCATCTCTTGCCTCTGCCTGCTGTTCCGGCTGCAGAAGCCCACGCTTTCGGTTTTTCCTTTCTTCCAACGATTTCACGGGCTGTACAAGCTGTGACTGCTCGGGCTTGTCCCGTTTCATGGAAGCTTTCTTCTTATCCGTGTCCATAACAGAGGCTGAATACCTTCTAGTCAAGACCGCAATTCTGAGCTTCTCCAGCAACAGCTCTCCGACCCGGACAATATCATTTGAGAAAGCGCCCATCGGCTTGCGGATAAAGTCAAAAGCCCCTAACTGCAGTGCCTTAATGGTTTCTCTCGTGTTCTCTTCGCTGATGCCGGATAACATGATCACAGGTGTCGGCTGTTCGATCATGATCCGCTGCAGGGCATCGAGCCCGTTAAGCTCGGGCATCTCAAGATCAAGGGTTACAGCATCGGGCTTCCACTTCTTGACGGCTTCAATGGCTTCAAGACCATTACAAGCGGTTGCCACAATCGTAAATTGGGGGTCTTGAACGATTAGATCGCTGAATATTTTTCTCATGAAAGGCGAATCGTCCACGACCAGCACGCGATAAGGAGCCATCCTGTTCCCCCCTCTTATGTATGTATAACTACCGGTTAAACCTAAACATCTTATGTATGAATCCTCTTACCCCAGCTGCAGCGGTTTGCTCCGGAATGGACATCTCCAAGTATCGGCGTGCAATTTCGTCAATTCCCTTTGATGCGTCGCTTCCGGGAAAAGCAACGGTAAACGGCGTTTGCCGCTTTACGGCTTTCGTGACATTCGGATCATCCAGGATAACGCCTAATGTAGGAAGTTCGGCATGAAGGAATCTTCTTGCTACAAGATTAATTTTGTCCGCAGTCTGGATGCCTTCCCTGCGGTCTGTCGCGCGGTTAATAATCAACTTAAAGGATGCGTTGATTCCCATCGACTTGACCATCTTTACCAGAGCATATGCATCTGTAATCGCTGTTGGCTCCGGCGTTGTCACAACAAAGGTTTCTTCCGCCGCCGAGATAAACTTGACGGTTTCCTTCGACAGGCCCGCTCCCGTATCAAAGAGAATAAAATCATATTCCCCCTGTAACTTGCCGATCTGATCGGAGAACCAGTCCAGCTGTTCCGCGGTTAAGTCAAGAAGATCCTGAAACCCTGAACCACCTGCTATAAAATGTACGCCGGAAGGTCCAATTTGGATAATATCCCATATGGTTTTATCCTGCTTGAACAGATGATAGAGGTGATAGGAAGAGCTCACCCCCATCAGAACATCGATGTTGGCCATGCCGATATCCGCGTCAAATACAAGCACTTTTTTCCCCAAGCGTTGCAGCGAAATAGCAAAGTTCAGGCTGAAGTTGGATTTGCCAACTCCGCCCTTCCCGCTCGTGATCGTCACGATGCGGGTAGGACGGGCAGTCTCCTGACCCATCCTCATCTTCACCATGTTGCGAAGCGCCTCTGCTTGATCATTCATCGGCAGGGGCCCCCAGCAGCGAATCAATATATCGCTCCGCATTAAATGGGGCAATATCATCAGGCACGGTCTGGCCGCTAGCAACAAACACAGGCTGCAATTCATTCTTTAAGGCCAGGTTCAAGATCGATCCGTACACCGAAGTTTCATCCAGCTTTGTGAACAGCACCTTGCGGACTCCATATTTCACAAAATTGTCCGCGACCGCCATCATGTCTTTGGTTTTGCCGGTTAAGCTCAGCACCAAAACGGTCTCGCTCTGCTGGCTGGACTGCAGGAGACTGTTCACTTCGGATACATGAAGCTCATTGCGGAAATTCCGTCCCGCCGTATCCATATAGATCAGTTCACGGTCCTCCAGCTGCTTGAAGGCTTTTGGCAGATCCATCGGCGAGAACACAACCTCCATTGGCACATTCAGAATATTCGCATACGTTCGCAGCTGATCAACCGCTGCAATTCTGTAAGTATCCGATGTAATTAAACCTATCTGCCGCCCGAACTTGATCGATTGTCCGGCTGCCAGCTTTGCGATTGTAGTCGTCTTGCCCACACCTGTAGGGCCAACAAAATGAACGATTCTTGCCGATTCGCTTATGGATTGGTGACTGTACGGATCCAGCCATTCCAACAACAGCTCCCGGGCGGTCTGCCAGGTTTCCGCCCCGGTTGGCATTTCCTTGTTTCCAGCTATTCTCTCGTTAACAGCGTCTATTAAGCGGTCGATCAGTTCCGGCTCCACTTCTTGTTGGACCAAACGTCCATACAAGGATTGAATAGCAAGCGGTCGGTCAATCTCCGGCTTTTGCATCGAAAGCTGCTTCAGAGATTGCTTGATATACCGGATCTCTTCTAACAGATCATCGTTTATCCGGTTTATCGTCTGTGACGGAGGCGAAGCCGCCACAACAGGCGGAGTCGGCTGAACGGCCGGCACAGGTGTGGGAGGCGGAGGTTCCAGAACCGCCGTTGCCGTAGCAGCTTGTCGTTTCGACTCTTGAATCGCATGTACAACCCGCTGGACCTCTGCTGCCGCTTTTTTCGGCTGGGTTGCTGCAACGGGTGCGGCTGCCCCAGACTCAATTGCAGCTATAACTTCCATCTTTTTCTTCCGGAACATCCCCATAAAACCGCCGATCCGGACTTCCTTTGTATTCAGAATGACCGCATCTTTGCCAAGCTCGCTCCGAATCATCGGCAACGCTTCCGGCAAGGCATTCACCACATAACGTTTTACTCTCATAAATTCACCACCCCTACGCTTTGAACTTCAATGTTAGGCTCAAGCTCGCTATACGACAGTACCGGTACATCCTGCATGGTCCGCTCAACGATTTGTCTGAGATACATGCGAATGGTAGGGGAAGTCAGTACAACGGGATGTTGGCCGGATTGAATTTGGCGCGACACTTGCTCATTGAGCTTCTGATAGATTTGCTGCGTTGCAACAGGATCAAGCGCAATATAACTACCCTGGTCAGTCTGCTGAACCGACTCCGCGATTTTCTTCTCAAGCGCTGGACCTACGGTGATAACCCGCAGCATATTCCCCGTTGAAGTGAACTGCTGCGTAATCTGCCTCGACAACGCTTGTCGGGCATATTCCGTAAGAATATCCGGGTCCTTCGTATAATGGGCTTGATCCGCCAGCGATTCGAAGATCGTAACCAGATCGCGGATCGACACTTTTTCGCGCAGAAGCTTAGCCAGTACCTTTTGCAAATCGCCAATAGATAATATAGAAGGAATAAGTTCTTCGATAAGTGCCGGGTACGACTCTTTCACATTCTCTACAAGAGCCTTAGTCTCTTGACGGCCAATCAGCTCATGCGCATGTCGCTTAATAATTTCCGTCAAATGTGTCGCCACAACGGACGGTGGATCTACAACGGTATATCCGGAGATTTCCGCTCTCTCCTTCATTGCTTCATCAATCCAGAGCGCCGGAAGTCCAAACGCCGGTTCCGTTGTTTCGATTCCGATAACAGACTCGTCTTCAAAGCCTGGGCTCATCGCCAGATAATGGTTAAGCAGCAATTCGCCGCGTGCAACGATATTCCCCTTGATCTTGATGACATACTCATTGGGCCTCAGCTGAATGTTATCGCGTATCCGGATGACCGGTACCACAAGTCCAAGCTCCAGGGCGCATTGCCTGCGTATCATAATAATCCGGTCAAGCAGATCTCCTCCCTGCTGCGTATCCGCCAGCGGAATAAGGCCATAGCCAAATTCGAATTCGATCGGATCAACCTGCAGCAAGCTGATAACACTTTCGGGGCTGCGCACCTCTTCGATTTGCTGCTCCTCCTCCATAAGCTCTTCCTGATGCATTTGCTTGGCAATGGATTGCTGCATCCTCCAGGCCCCAAACAGGAGCAAGGCGGCAAAAGGAACCGTACGCAGAATGCCGATTGGCGTAAATACGCCGAGCAAAGTGATAGTTCCTGCCACGATATAGAGCAGCTTCGGGTATTTAAGGAGCTGCGTTGTAACGTCCTGCGCGAAGTTTCCGTCCGAAGCGGCACGGGTTACGATAAGGCCTGCTGCCGTGGAGATTAGCAAGGCCGGAATCTGGCTGACCAGACCGTCACCAATCGTAAGAATCGAGTAGGTTTGCAGAGCATCGCTAAAGCTGTCCCCGTGAATGGCCATCCCGATAATGAAACCGCCAATGAGGTTAATAAGCAAGATAATGATAGAAGCAATGGCATCGCCTTTGACGAATTTACTTGCACCGTCCATGGAGCCGTAAAAGTCCGCTTCTCTTTCGATTTTCGAGCGGCGCTCACGCGCCTGCTGTTCATTAATCAGTCCCGCGTTCAGGTCGGCATCAATACTCATTTGCTTGCCGGGCATCGCGTCGAGCGTAAATCTGGCTGCAACTTCCGCTACCCGCTCCGAACCTTTCGTAATAACGATGAACTGTACAACGACCAGGATGAGAAATACGACGAAGCCAATCGCAATTTGCCCTCCGCCTACCCAGGATCCAAACGTCTGAACAACCTCGCCTGCGTGGCCGTGCGACAAGATATTGCGTGTTGTCGAGACGTTAAGCGCAAGCCGGAATAAGGTCGTAACAAGCAGGATTGCAGGGAAGATAGAGAAATCGAGAGCTTCCTTCGTATTCATCGCAATCAGCAGAATCATGAGCGCGATCGAAATGTTCAGGATGAGCAAAATATCTAGCAGCAGTGTTGGTATAGGGATGACCATCATGAGTACGATGCCGATAATCCCAGCTAAGATAGCAATATCTTTCACTTTCATGATGTTGTCTCCTCCCTCTCAATTATGATGATCGAACCCGGCCTTTCATTTTATAGACAGCCGCCAATACTTCCGCCACAGCTTGGAACAAATCGGCAGGTATTGAATCGCCGATATCGGCCCGTTCGTATAACGCTCTGGCCAGCGGCTTATTTTCCATCATGACAACGCCGTGTTCCTTGGCAACTTCACGTATGCGGAGCGCCAAGTGATCCATCCCTTTTGCAATAATGAGCGGAGCCTCCATCTTGGAAGCATCATACTGCAAGGCAATAGCAAAGTGGGTCGGGTTCGTAATAACTACGTCGGCCTTAGGCACCTCCTGCATCATCCGCTGCATCGCCATCCGGCGCTGCCTTTCACGGATTTTACCTTTGATAAGAGGATCGCCCTCCGACTTTTTGTATTCGTCTTTGATGTCCTGCTTAGACATTCTCAAACTTTTGGCATGCTCGTAACGCTGGTACATGTAATCGGCGAAAGCCAGTATTACAAGAACAGCTCCGGTCTCTAGCCCCAGCTTGACCGTCAATCCGGCGGTAAAGGAGAAGATTTGCTGGACCGATAAACTTGATAAAACAAGAATCTTGTCCCAATCGCTCCAAATCGCCCGATAGACCAGGATGCCGATGATTAAGAGCTTTAATATGCTCTTCAGAAACTCAACTACCGTTCGCATAGAGAATATCTGCTTAAACCCGTTAATCGGATTCAGCTTGGAGAACTTCGGCTTAAGCGATTCACCCGTAAGTAGGAATCCGAACTGCACAACGTTTCCCAGAATCGCTACGATTACTACGATGGCGAAAATCGGCGCCAAGAACATCAGCATATCGACCGCAAGCTTGTCAAACAGCGGCATGATGTTGGCAGTTGTAACATCCATCGTCAGCCAGTTATCAAACAGCTCCTGGAACACGCTCATAATTCTCGTTTTATAGTAACTGCCTAAAGCCGCAAAGGTAGCAAAGGTAAAGAGCAAAATCATGGAACTTGGCAAATCGTTGGATTTGGCAATCTGCCCTTTTTTGCGGGCTTCCTGCGTTTTCTTAGGTGTCGCTTTTTCCGTTTTTTCCTGACTAAACAGCTGCAAGTCTAGCTCTAGGTAGTAAGATCTCAACGTTGCAGCCTCCTTATTTGCTTTCGGTTTGTTGCACAATGCCGAACAATTGCTCCAGGTTGTCAAACATGATGGCAAAGAGTCTTTCGAATATCGCGGATATACCGGGAAGCACCAGGATTAATAATCCAAGTCCAAGCAACAGCTTAAGCGGAATCCCGATAACAAACACGTTATATTGAGGAGCTGTCTTTGCCAAGAAGCCAAGGCCTACATCCGTCAGAAACATCGCAATGACAAGCGGGGCTGCGACCTGCATGGCCAGCAAGAATGCGTTCCCTACCGCCCGTGACAGGAAATCGGTTATGCTGCCATCGTAAATCCTGCTAAACAGTTCGTTGGACAAGGGCATCCATTTGTAGCTGTCCATCAATCCGGTTAACAGATAATGATGCCCGTTAACGGCCAGAAACACCATAATAAGCAGCATGTATTTGAAGTTGCCCAGCAGCGGAGCCGAGACACCCGTCATCGGATCAATGACGTTTGACATGGCGAATCCGATCTGCATGTCCATCAGTGCGCCGGCTGTTTGCACAACCGTCATAAAGAGATAAACGATATACCCCATCAGAAGTCCAATCAGGACTTCCCGGAATATGTACAGAATATATTCAGCATCCATCGGTACCGTCTGCTCTTTCAACCCATAGGTCATAAAGACAATAAGCGAGAGAAAAAAGCCAAGTCCGATCTTGAAGGTGCTTGGAACTCCACGCATGTTAAACAGCGGGGCTACGACGAAAAACGATGTCATTCGACAAAAAATAAGCAAAAAAATAGGGAAGTACTCCACGATCTGATCCATGATTTCCGTTCACAACCTATCCGATGTATTTATACAAGTTGTTCAGCAGATTGTAAGTGAAATCGACGATTACATTCAGAATCCAAGGTCCGAATATAATCAGGGATACAAAGACCGCTACGATTTTTGGCACAAAAGCTAACGTCTGCTCTTGAATTTGGGTAGTCGCTTGAAAAATACTGATGATTAATCCGACGACTAGAGCGAGAACGAGCATCGGCGCGCTGGCTTTCAATACAGTACTGATGGCTTGTCCGGCCAATCCGATGATGAAATCAGCACTCATTGAACGTTCCTCCCTGTCATAGTTACGTGTTGAAGCTTAACAGCAATGATTTGACGATCAGGTACCATCCGTCCACCAGCACGAACAACAGAAGCTTAAACGGCAGGGATATCATGACGGGCGGCAGCATCATCATCCCCATCGCCATTAACGTGCTTGCGACGATCATATCGATGACGAGAAACGGAATGAATATCATAAAGCCCATCTGGAATGCGGTCTTCAGTTCGCTTATCGCGTAGGCAGGCACCAGAACGGTAATCGGGATATCCTGATATTTCTCCGGCTTCTCCGTCTTCGTATAATTGAGGAACAGAAGCAGATCTTTCTCCCTTGTATGCGAGATCATGAACTTTTTCATTGGATCCGCTGCTTTCTCCAACGCCACGGTCTGCGTAATTTCACCTTTGAGATAAGGCTGCAATGCCACTTCGTTTACCTGGGAGAAGGTTGGAGCCATAATGAAAAAGGTCAGGAACATCGCAAGCCCGATCAGAACCTGGTTTGGCGGCATTTGCTGCGTGCCAAGCGATGTGCGAACGAATCCAAGTACGATTACAATTCGGGTAAAGCTTGTCATAAGTACCAGAATCGCCGGCGCAATGCTTAATACCGTTATTAGAAGCAGGAGCGACAAGGCACTTGTTCCCGGCTCTTCGCTTCCATCACCGATGCTGATATCGAGATTGGGCAGCGGATCGGCCGCAAACGCATGCGATTGCAGCAGCATAACCCCCAGCACTACGGTGACGATCGAAATCCACCATTTATTTTTCATTGTCATCCCCATCATGTTTGGATTCCTTCAGAAGCGACTCCAGCTGCTCTTTGCGGTCAGCCTGCTTACTGAGGTTTTGATTCAGCAAGCTTTGGAAGGAGGATTGCTGCATGTTCCACTGCTCTTCCGTCAGGTCCTCACCCGTTCGCGACTCTTCTTTACGGAACCTCTTAAGAAAATCAGAGATTGTGTTTGCTGACCATCCGGCTGCATGGGATTGTCTGTCCAGTGAAGCAAGAATTGCCTGCACCTGCTTCTCATCGTCAATCTTATCGAGGAGCGTCACATTTTCTCCGACACCCACCACATACAACCGTCCTGACAGCTCAACAACCTGAAGCGAGTTGTTCTGCCCCAGCGCAACCCCTCCGAGAGAGCGAACCGCACGGTTAGTTCCCCACATGCGATTACGCTGAGACAAAAATTTAATAAGTAACACAATTAAGCCGATAACTATAAATAGAGAGACAATGACCCAGATCACGCTGCCCGTATAGCTGCCGGCCATTGGACTCTCGTCATTCCCGCTGCCCGCTGCCGCGGCGAAGGCGGGCTGTACAGCAACGCCAACCGCAGTCAAGGAAGTTAATCTCGTAACATATGTAAGCATAGCTTAGCCAAGCGTTTTCTTAATCGCTTCGATTACGCGATCAGCTTGGAATGGTTTAACGATAAAGTCTTTTGCGCCGGCTTGGATCGCGTCGATAACCATCGCTTGCTGGCCCATCGCGGAACACATAATAACTTTTGCATTGCCGTCGAGCTTTTTGATTTCTTTCAGTGCGGAAATGCCATCCATCTCCGGCATCGTAATGTCCATCGTAATCAGGTCAGGCTTAAGCTCCTTGTACTTCTCTACCGCCTGTGCGCCGTCTTGCGCTTCCCCGACGACCTCGTAGCCGTTTTTAGTCAGAATGTCTCGGATCATCATGCGCATGAATGCTGCGTCGTCTACGATTAGAATGCGGTTTGCCATCTTTTTTTCCTCCTAGAGTATTATTGCAATTTTTGAATGCGGTCCCATTGGCTTACGATATCCGTTACCCGTACACCAAAGTTCTCATCTATGACGACAACCTCTCCCTTGGCGATCAGCTTGTTGTTCACCAGGATGTCGACAGGTTCACCGGCCAGCTTGTCCAGCTCGATAATGGAGCCTTGGGACAGTTCCAGAATATCCTTAATTTGCTTTTGGGTCCTTCCTAATTCTACGGTAACTTTAAGCGGTATGTCGAGAAGTAAATTGAGGTTTGTCTCATCTGTTTGTACATATGGCGCTTGATTGAAGTTTGCGAACTGTACAGGTTGAACATTTACGTTTCGGTTTGCCGCGTGACCATAGGTCTGAGGTCCCTGTGGCTGCATCTGAATATCGAATGCCGCGCTTTGCTGGTAAGGATTATACGGCTGATTATATTGCGCTGCCGCTGCCGCAGGAGCTTGCTGATACGGATCTTGATACGCCTGTTGCGGAGCCGGTGCAGGCGCTGGCGTTACTGCCGCCGCCGGGGCCGGTGTTGGCTCAGGCGCAGGAACCGGCGCAGCCGGAGCCGCTGCAATTTCTTCTTCAACGTCACCCATCAGAATGGCAACCATCTGCTTGGCAAACGGTACAGGAAGAAGTTGCATGATGGTTGAATCTATCAAGTCCCCAATCGTCAAACGGAAAGAGATTTTGATAAACACATCTTCAGTCGGGAGCTGCCCCATTCCGCCGCCGCTGTCTACATCGAGAATATCGATACCCGGAGGCGAAATATTAACGAATCGGTTAAATATCGTAGACATCGATGTTGCGGACGAGCCCATCATCTGGTTCATCGCTTCCTGAACGGCGCTAATATGAATCTCGTTCAGCTCCTGAAGCGTTACATCCCCTTCTCCGCCGAGCATAAGGTCCGCAATGACCTGAGCGTCTTTTGTCTTGATAACTAATGAATTAATCCCCTGGAAGCCGTCTACGTACTGTACGCTGACCGCAACATGCGGCTTAGGAAATTCATTCGCAAGATCCTCGCGTTTAATGAAGGTAACCTGAGGCGTAGTAATATCGACTTTCTTTCCTAGCAACGTCGATAAAGCCGTAGCTGCGCTGCCAAACGTGATATTGCCGATTTCCCCCAGAGCATCCTGCTCGATCGGAGACAAGAAGTCCGACAGCTGATATTCGGAAGCCTGCGATTGCGATGATGCGAGCTCGCTGGCTGTCTGATTAAGCAACGCGTCTATTTCCTCTTGCGATAAATAATCTTTACTCGTCATTTTCTTCTTCCGCTCCTTCGCTGACAACTAGATCCACTTGCACGGCAATCCGATCCTTGACGGAGCCCGGGCTTCCGATAAACTTCAGCTTCTCGCCAACCTTAATGCGAAGTCCGTCATCTATCGGTTTATTTAACGAAATGACGTCTCCAACCGCGAGACCCAAAAATTCTTTGATCGTAATGACCGATTCGCCAAGCTCGGCAACGATTGGAAGCTTCGCTTTGCTCACGCGCTGCTCCAGCATTTCAACTTCTTCTGGAATTCTCTCTTTTTTCTGGGAGACGAACCAGTGGTGGGCAGACAACCGCGGCATAATCGGTTCAATAACGACATGCGGGATACATAGATTAATCATCCCCGTCGTATCGCCGATCTTTGTGCTGAGCGAGATCAATGCGATCGTTTCGTTCGGAGAGACAATCTGCATAAATTGCGGATTCGTCTCCAGCGCCTCCAGACGCGGCGAAATATCAATGACCGTCTTCCATGCTTCCTGCAAGCTTTCAAACGCCCTGGCGAAAATACGTTCCATAATAATGGTCTCGATCTCGGTCAGATTGTTGATCTTGGAAGGCGCCATCCCCTGCCCGCCCAGCATTCTGTCGAGCATGGCATAAGCAACGTTAGGATGAACTTCGAGCACCATGCGCCCTTCCAGCGGCTCCGCTTCAAATATGTTCAGAATCGTCATCTTCGGAATCGAGCGGATAAATTCATCGTACGGCAGCTGCTCGACCTGCACGACATTGATCTGAACGAATGTACGAAGCTGCGCTGAGAAATAGGTTGTCAAATATCGCGCGAAGTTTTCGTGTATGCGTGTTAAGCTTCGTATGTGATCCTTCGAGAATCGAGTAGCGCGCTTGAAATCGTAGACTCGAACCTTTCGCGTAACCTCTTCTTTTTTCAGTTCATCCGCATCCATCTCACCCGATGACAAAGCGGCTAGCAGCGCGTCTATCTCATTCTGCGATAATACATCAACCAATCCTCTCACCCCCTTCAAGGAATGTCGGCAACAAGCTTATAACTGCTGCATGATAAAATTCGTAATTTCTACTTTAACCAGCTTTTTGCCTTCTGGCAGAATTGGATTAATCAGATTCAAAAGCTTCGATTCCAGCATATCCTCACCTTGCGAGTCCGTTAAGCTCAGCTGCCGTCAAATCGGCAACCGTGCGGTTAATAATTGGCCTTACCTCAATTTCGAGAATCTTATCGAACTCTTCCTTTGTCTTCTTGCTGTCCAGCTGGAACGCAAAGCTCATAACAACGACATAGTCCGAATCTTTCAAGTTGCGTTTGAAATCCTTCAGCTCGGAAGTAACGGACACCAGCTCGTCTGCAGAAAGATGCTTCACCGTAACAGGCGCTTTTTCCGGGTCGGGCTTATCTGTGTCGTTAAAAAACGATTTGTACAAAATGATGGATACAATTGCGATCAGCGTTATTGCTAGCAAGGTAGTGACTAGCCATGGCAACATTTTTTTCATCTCTATGGACCCTCCGTTTGTTCGATCTTCTGGGTCGCTGCTAGAACGCCGATTGAACGAATATAACTCTGAATTAGCTGTACCAGCTCGGCTGCGCTCTCCGTTACGATAAATTTTTTACCCGTAGTGAGCGTAATGATCGTATCCGGAGTTTCTTCTATCAATTCGATAAGAAGAGCATTAATCATCAGCTTCGAGCCATTCAATCGAGTTACGGTAATCATAAGCTCCCCCCTCGCTGATTTGGGGGCTGAGAGCAGCCCCCTTCAGTCATGACCGATAGTTATTGCCCGAAACTATTAACGTTTCAAGTTAACAACCTCTTGCAAAATCTCGTCGGATGTGGTGATGATACGGGAATTCGCCTGGAAACCGCGCTGTGCAACGATCATCTCGGTGAATTCATTCGTCAGGTCGACGTTCGACATCTCCAGCTGGCCAGCGATAATGGCGCCTGTACCAAGTTCAGGATCATCTGCCGTTACGATCTCGAACTCGCCGTCCGGATTGGCATTGGCCGTTACCCGGTACAGATTGCCGCCTACTTTCTCCAGACCGCTCGGGTTAACCACTTTTACGACTCCAAGCTGCGCAACGGCTTCCGTACCGTCCGCTGTTACCGCAAGAATCGAACCGTCTTGTCCGATCGAGAAGGACGTTACATCCTCTCCGAGAACAATCGGCTCACCATCGGACGATAGAACAAACATGCCGTCGGCATTAACCAACTGTCTGTTACCATCCAATGTGAAGTTACCTGCGCGTGTCAGATAGGTAGGAGAATCGCCTCCGGCGGATACTGCGAAGAATCCGTCACCGTCAATGCGAAGGTCGGTTGGCACGTTTGTTGTCATCGCGCTGCCAGGTGTATGGATAGTATCGATCGCTGAGATCGTGACGCCAAGACCAATCTGCTTCGCGTTGACGCCGCCCTGCTCTCCTTCGAGAGATGCCGTAACCCCTGAAGTGGTCTGGCTCAGAATATCGCTGAACATAACCCGGCCGCCCTTGAATCCTACCGTATTGACGTTTGCGATGTTATTGCCGATTACGTCAAGCTTTGTTTGGAAACCGCGCATACCCGATACGCCGGAATACATGGATCTAAGCATTTATATAACTCCTCCTAAAAAGAATTAGCACACAATTGGACATGTTATGGCCAAATCGTGATGATTCTTGCTTCGTAAGCTTTCGCTTAAAGAATTAGCACACAATTGGACATGTTATGGCCAAATCGTGATGATTCTTGCTTCGTAAGCTTTCGCTTAAAGAATTAGCACACAATTGAATCTCGTGCTTAATGATTGGCTGCTTCAGTCGGTCGGCAGCCAAAGGGCCCCCTTATCGGTCCAGCCCTAGCTTAAGATCACCGCACTGTCGATATTCGTAAAAACATTGCTTTGCATTTGCTTGCCGTCCATTGCAGTGACTACCGTACGGCTAGGAACGTTAACAATCATCGCAATGTCTTTCATTACAATCAAGGAATCTTTTGCGCCTTTAGACTCGGCTTCATCCACCGCATTCATAATCTTGGTCAGCGATTCCGGTTGCAGTTGAATTCCGCGCTGCTTCATCCGCACTTCTGCGTGCTGGCTGAATTTAAGCACCTTGGCATCAAGCATATCCTTGAAGCCACCGGCTTGCTGCGGACGCGGAGTATTCTTGGCACCGGTCAGAGGCGGCGCACCGACAGGAAACAGATGGCTGATTTTCACTCCGTCACTCATACGGAACCATCTTCCTGTTCGGTTGAACTAGAATTTGTATCTGCCGTTCCCGCCGTTTCACCATTCCCGTCCGACTCTTCACTACCGTCATCAGGTTGATTAGCTTCAGGTGCTTTATCGGATACGGTCACGACATCGCTAAGCTTAATCATGGTTTCATCCGCAAATTTGGCATACAAAGTACCGTCCTGAGAAACGATTGAATTAACCGCGTCATACATCAGCTTGGTTTGGCCTGCATCATCCAGTTCATACCAGGAAACGGTTTTCCCGATAATGGAAGATGCCGTGCCAAGATTTTGATTGAGTAAAGAAAGCTGATCCGACATGTTCATTAGCTGCTCAACAGAAGTAAACTGCGCCATTTGCGTAATGAATGCGGCGTTATCCTGCGGCTGCAGCGGATCCTGATTCTTCAGCTGCGTTACGAGCAATTCAAGAAACGCATCCTTGCCTAACGCATTTTTATCGGTATCCTTGCCTGCTGCCTTCACGTTCGAAGTGCTGTAATTCGGCCACATGACTTTCGAAGATACTGTCGCCATAAACTCACCTCCATCCTACACGCGTACCGTCTAAGGAGCATTTGATTAAGCCGTCACATTGACAGCACGTCCGTAGCCTAGATCTTGTATCGCCTGCTGCTCGGCAACATCAGACTCAAAATCCTCCTGCAACCCGTCGCCTTTGGATTTATTTTGATTGGAAAAAGCCTGCTGGCCGGTTCCCTGGCCATGCTGGCCGTTGGATAAATGCGCGGCCGACTGGCCGTATGTTACTTCAAGCTTGTCGACTGACAAACCCTGTTGCTGCAAAGCAACTCTTAACTGCGCCATCTGATTGTCGAGCGCATCCTTAGCGCTTGCGTTATCCGCGTGGAACAAAGCCGTGAGTTGCCCGTTATGCATCGTTATGCGTACGTCAACCTGTCCAAGCTCTTTAGGAAACAGCTGAATGGTTGCTTCCGACATACCGTTGCCATGCTTGATATTCAGCTTTTGAATAAAATCCTTCATATTGTCCGCGAAATCGGTAACCGGAACGGACGCTTGCACAATAGGCGCTAGCTTTGCTGCATGAGGCACCGTTTGACGAATGACATCAGCAAATGACTGACCGGTTGTTAATATCGGTGCCTGCTCGTCTGTTTCACTGGATGCTTCCGTCTCTTCCTTCGTTACTTGCTGGTCGGTTGCCGCTGCTATCGCAACCGGATGAACAGCGCGCTCAGTCAATCGCTGCAAATGAACGGATACCGCGGGCGCAGTTGTTGTAACTGTTATTTCAGGCGCTTGTTGAGCCGACACGACAGGCTGTTCTGTACGCCTGCTCAAATCTTTCTGCTTTTGAACGAATTGCTGCAGAGCCCCAAGCTGCTGCCCGATTAGCTGGACTGGCTCTTGAAGTCCGATTTGCTTCATTGTTCCTTCCTGCATTGCCGTTTGAAGCTGCAGCAAGGAATCCTGAACCTTGCTTACGATTGCTGCCAGCTGCTGATTTGTATCCTGATTCCCTGTCAACGACTGATTGGAAGCATCGCTTGCCTGAGTCTGAAGCTGTACCGGCATCGGAATCCCTAAAAGAGCAAGCAAAGCCTGAAGTTGATCCAGCATCGAAGCTGGCTCCGACATATCCTGATCTTGACTGTCTGCCGATGGGGCGGACAAATCCGACTTGATCTTTTCCAAATCGGCAAGCAATTGATCGATGATTTCCATCAGATCAGCTGTTGCATCGGTCAAAACATCCGATTCCGTTACGGCAGCACTGCCTGCCGCAGCTGTCGCTTCGCCTGCCTGATTGACTGCCGGTGCATCGTTCGCTGCGTGCGCATCCTTACCGGAAACGGCTTGCTGCGCATTGTCAGCCTTATCCGCTGCAGATGAAGATGCGCCGGTTTTATCCGAAGCGCCTTTGTCGCCTTTCATCTGATTGGCTAGCGTCTTTTGAAATTTGTCATTTCCGCCTGATTTCGCTTGCGTAGATACGTTGTTTGTTGTCGCGGCTGGTGCTGGCGTTGAGACTTGAGGAATGATCATCTCCATATTTTGATTCACCTCCTCTCTCTCTTAGCTGCCTGCCATCAGCTTGGACATCAGCTGTGCGGTAATCTTTTGATTAATGCCGGACATTTCCGCCAAAATCCCTGAGCGAGTCTTGTCATCCACGGTATTCAGAATGCGGATAACCTTACTTGGGCTGATATCGGCCATTTTAATTAATAGTTCTCCCGCGCTCTTCGCGTCCATCGCTGCGAATGTAGCACTCAATTGATCGCTGCTCAGCTGCGAGGAAGGCTGCTTGGTTTCCGTTGGTTTGGCTTTCTTCAGCTCAGCCTGCAGCGCGGCAATCTGCCTGTCCTTCGCCGTTACGGTATCCTTCAGCGCCATCGTTGCGTCAGCAGCCGTTTGCGGGTTCATTTTCTCCAAAATCCGCACCCTGTCGTCCGGTCTCATGGAATCCAAGACAAGCACCATTTCATCCATCGTCATGCTCTGCAGAATAGGAGCTGCTTTACTTGGGGTGATTTTGCTGTACATGCTCGCAAGCTCTTGGATTTTCGCCTGATAAGCGGCATCGTCCGCAGCCTTTTCTTCATTAGAAGATTTAAGCGAATTAATCTGATCCTGCATGCTCTTTAATTCTTGCTCTTGGGTTGCCTTAGTCTGGTTGGTTTGTGCAAGCTCGGCTTCCTTCTCCTGCAGCTGCGCCTGGAGCTCATCAATCTTACGGCTCATGTTGGCTGATTTGAGCTGGTCGTCGTTAGCTTTTCCGTCTGCTGTTTTGGGATCGGGAAGTACATCCTTCAGATAGGGAATCGAGTTGCCGATCTCCAGCATTTGATTACGGGTTTCCGTATTAAACAAAACATATAACGCGCCCAAAAGGACAATCGTAAACAAGATCGGCGTCATAAAAAACATCAACCGTTCGAAGCCGCTGTACCCCTGCTTCTCCATTTCCATATCCGACACTGTCATTCACTCCCTTTACCTTGCGCCGCAGATCATGATGGAAGGGATACCTTGAAGCGGTTGGTAGCCATTTCATCCAGCTCATTTTGTTCCTTGATCTGCATTACATGCCGGAACCGGTCTTTGGCATGCTCTTTCGCTTTAAGCCAAACCTTCTCATCCTTCATTCGGTCCGCGAGGTTTGTCCGGTTATATTCAACCTTTCGTTCAGCCTGCTTAACATCCGTAAGCTTGCTTGCAATGCAGGAATCCAAGTATTCCAGATAATGCTGCATCAACTGCAGCTCAGCGAGAGGAACAGCTTCACTTGAGCTCTCGTGCTGCTTGTTTTCCCACTCTGCCCGTTTCATCCGCAGCTCCGAAAGACTTAGTTCTTCCGCCTGCAGAACACCAATTGCTGAAGAGAGCTGCCACTCAGCCTGCGTCTTCTCGCTTGACTTCAAGTCTACGATTTTTTGATAAGCGTATCGAAAGGCTGCCATTTACCCGTCGTCATCTCCCGTGGAATTCCTGTAATAATCTTTCCTTTGAATCGGCCAGAGTGACCTTTTCATTTGTCTTTTGTCTTGTAAATTGATAGATTGCATCAATATTTTCGATTGCCGTATCAATTTTTTCGTTTGTACCCCTCTGGTACGCCCCAATATTGATTAGGTCTTCCGAATCTCTATAAACAGAGAGTAACATCTTTAACTCATTTGCCGCTTCCTGATGCTCTTCCGTCACGATTTCCTTCATGACACGGCTCACAGACGCCAGAACATCAATCGCAGGAAAATGACCTTTATTCGCAAGCTGCCTGTTTAGCACGATGTGACCGTCCAATATACCGCGCACCGCGTCGGCTATCGGTTCGTTCATGTCATCGCCGTCAACCAGAACGGTATAGAACGCGGTAATTGAGCCATTAGGCCCTGTTCCCGCCCTTTCCAGAAGCTTGGGAAGCGTGGCAAATACGGAAGGCGTGTAACCCCTTGTTGCAGGCGGCTCGCCAATGGCAAGGCCAACTTCACGCTGCGCCATTGCGTAACGGGTAACCGAGTCCATCATCAGCATGACGTTCAGTCCGCGGTCGCGGAAATACTCCGCAATGGAAGTAGCAATAAGCGCTCCCTTAATCCGGATTAAAGCAGGCTGATCGGAGGTAGCTACAATAACAACCGAGCGGGCAAGTCCTTCAGGACCAAGATCCTTCTCGATAAATTCAAGTACCTCGCGGCCTCGTTCGCCAATTAAAGCAATGACGTTTACGTCGGCGGACGTATTCCGGGCGATCATGCCAAGAAGCGTACTTTTACCAACACCAGAGCCTGCAAAAATACCTACGCGCTGGCCTCTGCCAACGGTAAGCAGACCATCGATCGCGCGGACTCCAATGCTTAAAGTTTCCTGGACTCTGGGACGCGCAAGCGGATTGCTAGGTTCGTTATGAGTCGAATATTGCTGCATGCGGCTAGGCAGAAACGATCCGTCAAGAGGCTTACCCAAACCGTCAAGCACCTTGCCGAGCAATTCGGAACCAACCTGAACCGATAACGGTTTTCCTGTCCCGACAACATCACAGCCTGGGCTTATCGCATGCAATTCGCCCAAAGGCATTAGAATGACTTTATTATCGCGGAAGCCTACGACTTCTGCTTTAATCGGTTTGGCACCCTTAGCCGGGTAGATCAGACATACATCGCCGATACTTGCATCGGGCCCTTCCGATTCCACGGTAAGTCCGATAACCTGTGTGACCTTGCCATTTACGCGGACAGGATCAAGATGACGAAGCTGGTCCATATATTTGGAGCTGTCCAGTTTAATACCGTTCATCCGGCATGCTCCGTTCTTCATGGCTTTGGTTGGCAAGCTGTACAAGCTCGCGCTTGATCTCGGACAACTGCGTATCAATCCGTGCATCTATGCTTCCGTAAGCGGAACGGATGACACATCCGAAATCTTTAACCGAAGCGTCCGGAATTATTTGAAGCTCTGCCTGCGAGTCGATAACAAGATTAAGCTCTTCCCTCGCAGCCTGGACAAAAGCTAACTGCCCAGGAGCAACGCAAAGGGCGATAACGCCTTGCTCTCTTCGTCTCGACAATGCTTTACGGATCAGTTCAAGTGCCATTTCAGGCGCTTCCGACAATTGTCTGCCGATTACTTTTTCCGAGATAGAGACGCTAAGCTCTACCAGAAAGGGCTCAGCCTCTTGAATAATCTGCTCGCGCATTTCATAAGCGGATTTCAGGACTGCATTGGCTTCTTCCAGACGACTCTCCCATTCTTGCTGCAATGCTTGCTCGGCATGCGCTTGGCCTTCAGCATAACCTTGCTCAAAGCCTGCTTGACGGGAAGCTTCGGAATGCCTTTCATCTTCCAGCCGTTTCTCAAGCCACCAGGCGTCGATATCGGCTTCCGCTTGTGCCAGCAATTGCTCGCTTTGTTCGCCGGCTTCACGAATACGTTCTTCAGCGAAGTTCTGTGCATCCGAGATGATCTGGTCGCGAATGGAGATAGTCTCTTCATCCGGCCCTGCCTCTTCAATAATCTCTTCGGTCACCGCTACTTGCTCAGCAGCATGTTTGTTAAGCCAATAAAGCTGTTTCAGCTGATCAAGCGCGATTACGCTTGAAGACTTTATCAAATTAGACAATGATATCATCTCCTCCGCCGCGGGCGATGATGATCTCGCCGGCTTCTTCTAGCCTGCGAATCGTTGCGACGATACGGGTCTGAGCTTCTTCAACATCACGCAGCCGGACAGGACCCATAAATTCCATTTCTTCCTTGAACGTATCGGACATCCGTTTCGACATGTTGCGGAAGATCGCTTCCCGCACTTCCTCGCTTGCCACCTTGAGGGCGAGCTGAAGATCGGCGTTTTCCACGTCGCGGATGATGCGCTGAATCGAACGATTGTCGATATTGACGATATCCTCGAAGACGAACATGCGTTTCTTGATTTCTTCCGCCAATTCCGGATCTTCGATCTCGAGGGCGTCCAGAATGGTCCGTTCCGTACCGCGGTCTACGCCGTTCAGAATTTGAACGATAGAATCGATGCCGCCTGCGTTCGTATAGTCCTGTGTTACCGTAGCAGAGAGCTTTTGCTCGAGAACACGTTCGACCTGACTGATAACCTCAGGTGAAGTACTGTCCATCAAGGCAATTCTGCGGGCAACATCCGCCTGCTTCTCTTGCGGCAAGGACGATAAGATGTGCGAGGATTGCTCGGATTGCAAATACGAAAGGACGAGCGCGATTGTCTGCGAGTTCTCGTTTTGAATAAAGTTAAGGATTTGAGTGGGTTCTGCCTTGCGGGCAAAGTCAAACGGTCTGACTTGAAGCGTTGCCGTCAAACGGTTAATGACCTCAACAGCCTTTTGCTCGCCAAGCGCTTTCTCCAAAATCTCTTTCGCGTACGAGATACCGCCTTGCGAAATATATTCCTGTGCCAGACAGATTTGATGGAAATCGCTCAAAATCTGTTCTCTCTCCGCACTGTCTACTTTGCGGACATTGGCAATTTCGAGAGTAAGCTGTTCGATTTCTTCTTCTCTCAAATGTTTAAAGATTTGGGCAGATACTTCTGGCCCAAGTGTAATAAGCAGAATCGCCGCTTTTTGCCGACCGGTTAATCCATTAAGCGGTTTTGCCACGGGAGCCACCTCTATTCATCCACAAGCCAGGTGCGGAGCAAGTTGACGAATTCTTCCGGCTTGCGTTTGGCGAGTGTTTCGAGATTTTTTCTAGCCTGACTGTCGTTGTTAACTGTTTCAAAATCAATCGTAGGGAATTCCGGTTTAGCCTGCGTTTCCATCATCGCAGCTGCTTCAGCCGCTGCCGCTTCTTCAGCCTGTTTTCTGCGTCTGCGAACCAGCATAACGGTAAGACCGCCGATCAAAGCAAGTGCTGCTGCGCCAAGTCCAATCGCCCATTGCATCGAAAGACCGCTGGAAGAAGTTCCCGCATCCGTTGCTGCGAAATTCTGGCCGAGAATCGTAACCTTTTTCGCAATCATTGCGTCATCATTAACATCTTGACCGGAATCAGCCAACTGCGCGCGAACAAGAGAGCTGAGGAAATTTGTTAACTCTTGCCGGGACTGGTCCGTCAGTTTGCTCTGCTCGACACCAATGCTGATCGACAAATCTTTCAACTGATACGGAGCCGATTCAATCTGATTGTTGATACGGTCGTAATCATAGTTGGTCACCCGCGAGCTTTGCTCGGAGGAACCGTTCGTATTGTCGGTTGCCGTATAACCAGGCACATCCGTTTCTCCCGTACCGGCGACACCGCCTGCATTAGCCGAACCATTGGTCGTTGTGCTGTTGTCTTGTTGTTCGCTTACGATAATACCGTTATTGTTGTTGTTCTCAAGTGGTCTGACCAGGTTCTCCTGAGTCACCTTCTTGTCGAAGTTGAAGCTGCTGGCAACGCTGATTACCAGATTGTCTCCAAGCATCGGGGACAGGAACTGCTGAATATTTTTCTTCACTTCTGCTTCGTATTTCCGTTGAATCATGAAGTGACTTTCAGCCGCATCGGTAGCCGCGCCAATCTTGTTGCCGTCGATTTCGGAGGAAACCAGCTCGCCTTGCGGACTTGAAATCGTAATATCCTGAACCGCTAGCTTCGGAACCGCCGTCTTCACCAGATTGTAATAACCGTCAACCTCTTGCTGGCTTGGCCTGTAGCCCGGCGTAAAGTTCATCATGATCGAAGCAGATGCCTGCTCCTTCTCTTCCGGAGTCAGGAATACCGATTCCTTCGGAAGGTTGATGAGTACTTTCGAGCTTTGTACGCCTTGCATCCGGTTGAGCAATTGCTGTACTTCGCCGTTAAGAGCGTTAATGTACTTCACGTTAAATTCATTTTCGGTTTGTCCGAAGGCACTCCCGCCTTCAAAAGCCTCGAAACCTATCGATCCGTTCTGAACAAGCCCCTGTGAACCAACATCAACCCGGGTTCTTGTCGCTACCGCGCTGGGTACCGAGATGCTTTGTCCGTCCGCGCTTAATTTATAAGGAATACCATTTCCGTCCAAGTAAGTCATAATTGCTGCTGCATCTGTGGTGTCAAGGTTTTGAAATGCTACTTCGTAATCCGTTCTTGTGAATATGTAAGTCAAAATCACGATTGTTAACAACAATGCACCAATGGATGCCCCCAGCCCTATTTTTTGTTTTTTGCCCATCTGCCCCCAAAACTGTGTGAGTCTTTGGCGGTATTGGGCGATTCTTTCGTTCACGTTGTCACCTCACCCAGCTTCTATCTAGTTCGAAAGCCCTATTACACTGACATTCGCATAATTTCTTGATAAGCATCAATAGCTTTATTGCGAATTTGCGTCGTCAGCTGTAAGCTAAGCTCTGCTTTCTGAGTTGCGATGAGGACCTGTGAAACATCAACCTCGCCAATTAAGTATTTATCGTTTAACTTATGTACCTCTTTTTCCTGTGCATCCACGCTATTCAGTGCGCTCTCCAAGTATTGCCCGAAAGAATTCATTGACTCAGCAGGTGTTGCCTGCTGCTGCGGCTTCGCAGTTTCAAGCAGTTTGTTAACGGCTTGTGCGGGATTAAGTTGCAACGGTTGAATCATGCCCGTCCCTCCGTCATCGTTATTTTACTTTACTTTCCAATCTCCAGCGCCTTCGTAAACATGGCTTTAGACGCATTCAATGCTGTTACGTTAGCTTCGTATGAACGAGATGCCGAAATCATATCGACCATTTCTTTTGCCACATCAACGTTAGGCATATGGACATATCCGTCCGCATCCGCGTCCGGGTGAGTTGGGTTATAGACAAGCTTGGTAGGCGACTGGTCCTCGATAATTCTAGTTGCCTTTACACCTTGTGCTCCGGAAGTCCCTTCAAGCTGCTTGTTCAGCAGATCGGAGAAAGAGGAGTTTTGCGTCATCGGTTCAAGTACGACCATTTTCCTTTTATACGGAACGAATTGGCCATTTACATAACCGGCGCGGGTTGTTTCAGCATTTGCGATGTTTGAGGAAATAACGTCCATTCGCAAACGCTGTGCGGTTAGTGCGGAAGCACTGGCGTCAAAGCTGCTGGAAATTCTCACTTCCTGTTATCTCCCTTCAATGGCTGTCTTCATCATCTTCACATCGTGATTGATTTGCTGAATATAAAAATTGTAGCTGAGTTGATTTTTAGCGAGCAATGACATCTCGCGATCGATATCGACGTTGTTCTCATTGTTATTCATCTCGGACAAGTTATCGGTCTGTATCTGTGCGGTTGGGACTATTCCGCTGGTCCTGCCTATCGGAATATGACGCTCGTTTGTCCGCTTGCCCTGAAGCGCCGTTTGTCCTCCCATTTCTTGACTGAGAAGCTCTTCAAACAAAACTTCCGAGCGTTTAAAGTTTGGAGTGTCGACATTTGCGATGTTGTTGGCTACGACCCCTTGTCGCAATTCTGAAGCCTTGAGCGCGCCTTCCAATCGCCCAAATGATGTGCCATTCAATAGATTCACGTTCCTGTGTCACCACTTTCAATTAGAAGATCTTAGTAAAGTATTCAACAGATTGCGAACCATTCCTTCTTTGTTCGACATTAAATTATGAAAAAAATGAGACGAAACTGTCGAGTTTTGCCGACATGATAATATTCAACAATTGTCCAAAATATTACAATAAGAAAAAAGCCCTATCTTTAAATTCAAGATAGGGCTTTTCGATGAATTCCCAATAGGATGGTAGTCCCAGGAAATTATTGCTTAATTTTTTCCAATTCCTGAAGAAGCTGGGTATTTAAAATTTTGATGTAGGTCCCTTTCATCCCCAGCGACCTCGTTTCGATAACGCCGGCGCTTTCCAGCTTGCGCAGGGCATTAACGATAACGGACCTTGTAATGCCTACCCGATCCGCGATTTTGGATGCAACTAGCAGTCCTTCTTTCCCTTCCAGCTGCTCGAAAATATGCTCTACTGCTTCGAGCTCGCTGAAGGAAAGCGATCCGATCGCAACCGAAACAACCGCACGGCTGCGCGCTTCCTGTTCAACCTCTTCTGCGCGTTCACGCAAGATTTCCATGCCGACAATTGTCGAACCGTATTCGGCCAGCACAAGATCGTCATCATCGAAGGAACCGTTCGTGCGTGTCAGAACAAGCGTTCCGAGACGGTCTCCGCCCCCAGTAATTGGTACTACAGTCATGATTTCTTGTTCGCCAATTGCCGGGAAAGTCTCATAGACCCCCGCATCCGGAGCAACGTTTGTTACGGGTTCTTGCATGTCCAGAAATAGGCTGTTACTCACTTGCGGAAATCGCAGCTCTTCTACAGACATCGAACGAAGCGTGTCATGATCATAAGGATTCACGGCTGCGCAGCCTAGAACCTTTCCTTTACGGCTGACCACAAACACATTGGTCTGTATGGTACTGCACAATACCTCAGCCATCTCTCTGAAATTGAGCGCTTTGCCGGCTGCTCTCTGCAGCAGCCGGTTCAACGTTCTTGTTTTTGTAAGTAAAGTCATTCCAAAGCCTCCCAAAGCTCATCCCAACTACTTTTCAACTACAATATATATTGACTCAAATCGCGATTTTTCGCAATGCCTCCCACTTTTTCACGTACATATTCGGGAGTTATGACCATATGGTCTAAGGTAATATCCGGTGCTTCGAAGGAGAGATCCTCTAGCAGCTTCTCTAAGATGGTATGAAGTCTGCGGGCACCTATATTTTCGGTATTCCGGTTCAAATCGGCTGCAATCGACGCAATCTCTTTAATGGCTTCGTCAGAAAATTCAATCGCAATACCTTCTGTTTGCAGAAGGGCTGCGTATTGTTTCGTCAGTGCATTTTTGGGCTCCGTCAAAATGCTGACGAAATCCTCCAGGCTAAGCGATGTTAATTCTACCCGGATCGGGAAACGTCCCTGAAGCTCGGGAATCAGATCAGACGGCTTCGCCACATGGAATGCGCCGGCTGCGATAAACAGAACATAATCCGTTTTTACCGGACCGTATTTCGTCACGACCGTGGAACCCTCCACAATCGGAAGAATATCGCGCTGAACGCCTTCGCGTGACACGTCAGGACCATTGCCTCTGGACGGACTGGCGATTTTATCAATTTCGTCGATGAAAATGATACCGGTCTGCTCCGCGCGGGAAACCGATTCGGCAATGACATCATCCATATTAATCAGCTTGTTGGCTTCTTCCTGAATGAGTACTTTACGGGCTTCCTTTACAGCCAATTTGCGCTGCTTAGTTTTCTTCGGCATGAATTGTCCCAGCATATCCTGCATGTTCATTCCGCCTAAACCATCCGGTCCTTGACCGCCAAGCATATCAAGCATCGTAGGGCTGTTATCCTCGATCTCAACCTCTACGATTTCGTTCTCGAGCTTACCTGCAGCCAGGTCATCGCGTGCCTGTGAACGTTTAGAGATAACAACGTTATCCTGCTCCGGCTCTTCTACCGTTTCCTTATTGTTTTGCTGATTGCCAAACAACATTTCGAAAGGGTTTTTTGATTGCTTCTCTTTTACTTTGGATGGAACAAGCAGCGATACCAGACGTTCATTTGCAAGTTTCTCTGCTTTATCCTGAACAGCTTCCGTCTTCTCTGCCTTCACCATCCGTATTGCTGTCTCTACCAGGTCCCGTACCATTGACTCTACATCACGGCCGACATAACCTACCTCGGTAAATTTGGTCGCTTCCACTTTAATGAAGGGCGCTTTGACCAATTTGGCCAGACGGCGCGCAATTTCCGTTTTACCCACGCCGGTAGGACCAATCATCAGGATGTTTTTCGGAACAATCTCGTCGCGAAGCGTCTCGTCGAGCATGCTTCTGCGATAGCGGTTACGGAGTGCAATGGCGACAGAGCGTTTTGCTGGCTTTTGGCCCACAATATATTTATCGAGCTCGGCTACGATTTGACGAGGGGTAAAAGCTTGATTTACCATATGATATCTCCTCCGCTTCAACCAATTTCTTCTACAATTATATTATGATTCGTATAAACGCATATGTCGGCAGCCGTCTCCAGCGCTGCTCTTGCGATATCCTTTGCTTCCATATGGGGAGCATGCTTCTGTAGTGCTCTTGCTGCGGAGAGAGCATAATTGCCGCCCGAGCCTATAGCCAGAATGCCGTCATCCGGTTCGATTATTTCCCCGTTGCCTGAAATAAGAAGCAATCCGGACTGATCCATAACCAGCATCAGAGCTTCGAGTTTGCGGAGAATGCGGTCAGTACGCCAGTCCTTTGCCAGCTCAACGGCCGCACGCTGAAGGTTTCCGTGATGCTCCTCCAGCTTCGCCTCAAACTTCTCGAATAACGTAATCGCATCGGCAACCGAACCGGCAAAGCCGGCGATGACTTGCCCGCGGTACAAACGGCGAACTTTTTTCGCTTTATTTTTCATCACGACGCTGTTTCCAAAGGTTACCTGGCCATCTCCGGCAATTGCTCCTTTACCTTCGTGACGCACCGCGCATATCGTGGTGGCGTGAAATTCCATATCCATCTCTTCGCCCTCCTATAGATTGCAGATTATTAAGTTCAAGCGTAAAAGGCTGCGCTGCCCTTAAGCGGAGCAGCTTTCGACTGTTATACGTTCAGATGATCGAAATGTTCCTTCTTGAATCGTTCCAGACTATCCAGGGCTCGGTTCGCAATCGCTTCATTCTTTTCTTTCTTATTGCGAATCCGGTTCTCCAGCGGCGGGAACAAGCCAAAATTCGCATTCATCGGCTGGAAATGCTTGAAATCTGCCGTCGTGATGTAATGCGCCATACTTCCGAGCGTTGTATCTTCCGGCAGCACCAGAGGTTCCAGACCACGGGCGAGTCTTGCGGCATTAAAGCCGGCAATAAGGCCCGAAGCAGCGGACTCGACATAACCTTCTACGCCCGTCATTTGACCGGCGAAGAATAAAGTGCTGCGGTTTTTCAATTGATAAGTCGGCTCCATTACCCGCGGCGAGTTAATAAAAGTATTGCGGTGCATAACGCCAAAACGAACGAATTCCGCATTCTCAAGACCCGGGATCAGGGAGAATACGCGCTTCTGCTCGCCCCACTTCAAATGCGTCTGGAAGCCTACCATGTTGTAGAGAGTCCCGGCCGCATTATCCTGGCGCAGCTGGATAACGGCATGAGGAAGTTTACCGGTATGCGGGTTAACAAGGCCAACCGGCTTCATCGGTCCGAAGAGCACCGTTTGCTTGCCGCGGCTGGCCATTACTTCGATTGGCATGCAGCCTTCGAAATATACTTCCTTCTCGAAATCTTTTAATGCTGCTGTCTCCGCTGTCGTCAATGCCTCATGGAAGATCTCGAACTCTTCCTCGGTCATCGGGCAATTCAGATAAGCCGCTTCGCCCTTGTCGTAACGGGATGCCAGATAGACCTTGCTCATATCAATGGAATCCTTCTCGATGATCGGAGCTGCCGCATCATAGAAGTAGAAATATTCTTCGCCAAGCAAGTTGCGGATCTTCTCGGACAACGAAGGTGCGGTAAGAGGGCCGGTAGCGATTACCACAATGCTGTCTTCCGGAATATCCGTTACTTCTTCCGTACGTACCTCTACAAGCGGATGCTCATGCAGAAGACGGGTTACCTCTCCGGAAAATCCGTCACGGTCAACGGCAAGCGCCCCTCCCGCAGGTACGGCGTGACGATCCGCGCTTCCGAGAATCAGAGAGTTCAGGCGGCGCATCTCTTCCTTGAGCACGCCTACTGCGTTAGCGAGGCCATTGGCGCGCAAGCTGTTGCTGCACACGAGCTCGGCAAAGTTTTTTGTATGATGGGCAGGCGTTTTAGTCTCAGGACGCATTTCGTACAAAATGACAGGTACTCCTTGGGATACAATCTGCCATGCTGCCTCGCTTCCTGCTAGACCTGCTCCGATTACGATGACTGGTTGTTGAACTGACAATGTAAAGACCTCCAATATATGCTAACACGGCAGTGAAAACACAGCTGTCCTCCCCGTTTAAGGGAGGACTGTAGTGTGGCCGCATCTGTTTCTTTAATTTAGGCTTGTTCTTGCTCGTCTTCCGATATCTCTTCCGAATAATCGCAATTCGGGCATTGCAGCTTCGCTCCGCTGCGGTTGCGTTTCTCGACAAGCATCGAATCGCAATTCGGACAAGGCTTGTTGGTCGGCTTATCCCAGGACACGTAATCGCAGGCCGGATAAGTATCGCAGCCATAGAAGATCCGTCCTTTTTTGCTGCGGCGCTCGATGATTTTGCCCTCGCCGCATTTCGGGCAAGTTACGCCGATATCCTTGACGATGGGCTTCGTATTGCGGCAGTCCGGGAAGCCGGAGCAGGCAAGGAACTTGCCAAAGCGCCCCATCTTGTACACCATATGGCGGCCGCATTTCTCGCAGATTTCATCCGAAACCTCATCTTGAATCTCGACTTCCTTCATTTCCTCTTCGGCGACTTCAAGCCGCTTCTCGAAAGATTCATAGAACTGGGAAAGAACTCTAACCCAGTCTTCCATGCCGTCTTCAACATGGTCGAGATCGGTCTCCATCTTCGCCGTGAATTCAGAATCGAGAATTTCCGGGAAAAACTCCTCCATCAACTGATTCACCAGGTCGCCTAGCTCGGTAGGAATGAATTTTTTCTCTTCAATTGCTACATAGCCGCGCTTCTGGATCGTTTCCAGCGTTGGTGCGTACGTACTCGGACGTCCAATACCAAGCTCCTCCAGCGTCTTGACCAATCTTGCCTCGGAATAACGCGGCGGCGGCTGGGTGAAGTGCTGCTTCGGTTCGATGGAATCCGAGGTCACGACATCACCGATTGCGAATGGCGGGAGGAACTTATGCTCTTCCTCTGTGCCATCGTCATTGCCTTCCACATAAACCTTCATGAAGCCGGCAAACTTGATCTTCGAACCGCTCGCGCGGAAAGTGACATCGCCGGACGCAAGATCAACCGTCATCGTGTCCAGCACGGCGGAAGCCATCTGACTGGATACGAAACGCTCCCATACCAGCTTATACAAGCGGAACTGATCACGCGATAGGAACGGCTTCATCGATTCCGGATCACGGAGCGTCGATGTCGGCCGGATCGCTTCGTGGGCATCCTGCGCGTTGCTGTTCTTCTTCGTATAGACGCGCGGCTGCTCCGGATAGAACGACGGGCCGTATTTTCCTTCAATATACTCCTTCGCTTCTTCCTGGGCAACTGGAGAGATCCTTGTCGAGTCCGTTCTCATATAAGTAATAAGACCAACGGTTCCTTCCTTGCCGAGCTCAACGCCTTCATACAGCTGCTGGGCAACGGACATCGTCTTGGAGGCGCGGAATCCAAGCTTGCGTGCTGCTTCCTGCTGCAAGGAGCTCGTAATAAACGGCGGCGCCGGATTGCGGAGACGTTCTTTCTCCTTCACTTCAGCTACCTTGAACTGATTACCCGACAGGGCTGCAAGAATCGCCTGCATCTCCTCTTCGTTGTGGAGCTCCCGCTTCTCGCCTTTTATCGAATGGTATTTTGCTTCAAACGGAACGCCTTGCTGAGTCAGCTTGGCTGTGATGGACCAGTATTCTTCCGGAATAAAAGCGTCAATCTCGTTCTCCCGGTCGATAATCAGCTTCACGCATACCGATTGTACGCGTCCGGCAGACAAGCCCTTCTTAACCTTTTTCCACAGCAGCGGACTAATCTTGTAACCGACAAGGCGGTCAAGAATACGTCTTGCCTGCTGGGCATTAACAAGATCCATATTGATTTTGCGCGGCGTTTTGAAAGCATCCTTAACGGCTTGCTTCGTTATTTCATTAAATACAACACGGCAGGTATCCGTCTCGTCCAGCTCCAGATAATGGGCCAAATGCCAAGCGATCGCTTCTCCTTCGCGATCGGGGTCGGCTGCTAGAAAGACATGTTTGACTTTCTTGCTTGCATCCTTCAATTCTTTCAATACGCTGCCCTTGCCGCGGATCGTAATATATTTCGGCTGAAAGCCGTTTTCTACTTCGACGCCAGTCTGACTTTTTGGCAAATCGCGAATATGGCCCATCGATGCTTTAACGATATATTTGCTGCCCAAATATTTGCCGATCGTTTTTGCTTTGGCCGGTGATTCTACGATTACTAATGAATCTGCCACATTAGGCGCCCCCTCTCTCACTACATGTTACAACGCTATATAAACTGCCCCTGGCTGTTGTTCGATTTTCCGTTTTATACATAAATTTATCAGAAGTGCGCTTAAATGTCCAAAAGGGATCATCGTAAGCTGGTGCAATTCGTTAATTGTAAGCGGACGATCGCGCAGCAGATCGATAATTTTCTGCTCCTCGGCACTCATGCTCGCTGCAACGGCAGATGCCGGTTTAGGCTTTGTCAGAGCCGCAAGCTTCCCTTCCAGCCAGCTGTATTCCTCGAGAATATGATCGGCACTGCTGACCAGCTTCGCTCCTTCGCGGATCAGACTGTTTGGTCCCTCGCTCTTTGGCGATGAAATCGGCCCGGGAACGGCAAATACATCCCGCCCCATTTCGAGCGCCTGATCTGCCGTAATAAGAGAACCGCTGCCCTTCGCTGCTTCCACGACGATCGTACCCAGCGATAACCCTGCTATAACCCGGTTTCGAAGCGGAAACATTCCCGGATGAAGCGACGAGCCAACCGGAGACTCCGACAGAATCAGCCCTTCCCGGACAATCTGCTGGTAGAGCGAACGATTCTCTGGCGGATAACAATGATCAACCGGACTAGCCAGTACGGCAATCGTGCTTCCATGGCCCCGCAAAGCCGCTTCATGCGCCTTGCTGTCAATCCCCCTGGCTAGACCGCTTACTACCGTCAAACCTCGCCTAGAAAGCTCCTCAGACAGCGATAATGCGGTATGCCGGCCATAGGCGCTGGGATTTCTGGTTCCTACAATAGCTATCGAAGGTCTCTTCAAGAGTTCAACCTTGCCGAGAGCATACAGCACCCAAGGCGGCTGCGGTATCCGGTGAAGCTCTTCCGGATACTCCTCATCATAAGGAGTAATCACTGCTGCACCAAGCTTCTGCGCCCGGAGATAAGGCGACTCGGGCCAATCATAAGGCTCGTTCCATCGTCTGGCCGCCGCCTCTGCTTGCGCACGTCCAAAACCGATTGCCATCCAATCTGCTTCGCTCTTGCCATCCACGTTCTCCCAAGCTTTATGGGCAACCGCTTTCTGAACGGTATGCCATCCAATACCCGAACATTCGTGGAGCATAATAACCATCTGCTTACATTTATCAACATTTAGCGTCATTCTTGCCGCCTCTCCTCTGGGGAGGTCAGCCTGCATTCCTTCCTATTGTGCGTTACATGGCAAAAGAATGCAAGTCGACCCGTAATTTTATGAAAAAAAAAGCAACCTTTCAAGCCCAAAATGGGCATCGAAAGGTTGCTTACCTTTAAAAATATAAGAAAGTATATGTGTTTTCATTATACTGGGCTTATATTTCAGTCGCAAAACGATATGCTGCGCCTCTTATAGATGGCGCAGCCGTTTACGCTTGCTTCATTAATATGCTATTGTGCTGTTAGGCTTGAGCTACGCCAGTTGTGCATTTCTCAAGCAAGCCTTTTTCTTCAAGCACCGATACGAGCGTGGAGCCCATGTCGGAAGGCGTTGGAGCGACTTTGATTCCGCATGCTTCCAAAGTAGCGATTTTTTCAGCAGCAGTACCTTTGCCGCCGGAAATAATAGCGCCCGCATGACCCATACGTTTGCCTGGAGGCGCTGTAGCGCCGCCGATGAAGCCTACGACAGGTTTCTTCATGTTAGCTTTGATCCACTCGGCAGCTTCTTCCTCTGCTGTACCGCCGATCTCGCCAATCATTATCACTGCGTAAGTATCTGGATCTTCGTTGAAACGGCTCAAGATATCGATAAATTCGGAGCCTTTAACCGGGTCTCCGCCGATACCAACCGCGGAAGATTGACCGATGCCGCGAGTCGAAAGCTGATGAACCGCTTCGTAAGTAAGAGTTCCCGAGCGGGAAACTACGCCTACATGGCCTTTTGTATGGATGTAACCCGGCATAATGCCGATTTTGCATTCGCCTGGAGTAATAACGCCTGGGCAGTTAGGACCGATCAGAGTCGTTTTGCTGCCTTCCATGTAGCGTTTTACTTTAACCATGTCCAGAACAGGAATGCCTTCAGTAATACAGATAACCAGATCAAGACCAGCGTCTACCGCTTCCATGATCGAGTCAGCCGCGAAAGCAGGCGGTACATAGATAACCGATGCTGTCGCACCAGTAGCTGCTACCGCTTGCTCAACCGTATTGAATACCGGAAGAGATACAACGTTGCCGTTTTCCAGCGTAATATCGACGTTAGTGCCGCCTTTGCCCGGAGTTACACCGCCAACCATTTGCGTACCGTAGTCCAATGCGCCTTTCGCATGGAACAAGCCAGTTGCGCCTGTAATCCCTTGAGTGATTACTTTTGTGTCTTTATTGACCAAAATGCTCATCGAATTTCACATCCCCGTTAATGAATTCGTACTATTTGACGAGATTAACGATTTTTTGCGCGCCGTCTGCCATGGAGTCAGCCGCAACAATGTTTAATCCCGATTCGTTCAACATTTTTTTACCAAGCTCAACGTTAGTGCCTTCCAGTCTAACAACCAAAGGACGGTCAAGGCCAAGCTCTCTCGCAGCGGCAATTACGCCGTCAGCGATAACGTCGCAACGCATGATGCCGCCGAAGATATTAACGAAAATACCTTTTACGTTCTCGTCGGACAGGATGATTTTGAACGCTTCAGTTACTTTCTCTTTTGTAGCGCCGCCCCCTACGTCCAGGAAGTTGGCAGGGTCGCCGCCGTAGTATTTGATGATGTCCATAGTCGCCATAGCAAGGCCGGCGCCGTTAACCATACAGCCGATGTTGCCTTCAAGGGCAATGTAGCTGAGGTCGTATTTGGATGCTTCGATTTCTTTTGCATCTTCTTCTTCCAGGTCGCGTAACGCCACGATATCTTTGTGACGGTACAGAGCATTGGAATCGAAGTTCAGCTTAGCGTCAAGCGCCATAACGTTGCCGTCGCCAGTAACGACAAGCGGATTGATCTCGGCGATGGAGCAATCTTTATCAACGAATGCCGTGTACAGAGCGATCATGAATTTAACCGCTTTGTTAACTAGCTCGCTAGGAATGTTGATTGCATAAGCAAGTTTGCGTGCTTGGAACACTTGCAGACCGATTGCAGGGTCGATAACTTCTTTGATGATCTTCTCGGGCGAATGAGCTGCTACTTCTTCAATCTCCGTGCCGCCTTCTTCGGAAGCCATCATGGTTACTCGGCCTGTACCACGGTCGATAACAACGCCCACGTAATATTCTTTCTTGATGTCGCAGCCTTGCTCGATAAGAAGACGTTTAACTTCTTTACCTTCAGGGCCGGTTTGATGAGTAACGAGCACTTTACCAAGAATCTCGCTGGCATATGCACGAACTTCATCAATGTTTTTCGCTACTTTAACGCCGCCCGCTTTACCGCGGCCGCCAGCGTGAATTTGCGCTTTTACAACTACCACTGGAGTGCCCAGCGATTGCGCCGCTTCTACCGCTTCGTCAACGGAGAACGCTACCTTTCCTTCTGGAACAGCAACACCGTACTGTTTCAGGACCTCTTTACCTTGATACTCATGGATATTCATTATTAGAAATCCTCCATTTCACAGACTCAACTTCAGTCATATGTACACAAACCTTAATCATTGTAGCATTATTTATGCCATATTTCGACCCTTCGGGTTTCGGTTTTTTGATATGGATTTGATCTCAAAATGAGATTAAATCACCGATGGACTACTGTAGTATGCCCTATTTTCTTGAAGAATTCATACTTGTTTTTCCAATATTGACAGACTTGTCTTTTTTACTCTATGATGACTTTAACGATAATTTCATAATACGAGATTCGGACGTAAGGAAGCACCTTCATCCCATTTTTGGAGGTGCTCTTTTTGTGTTCAGTTTAATGCATAGCAGCAGCGTTCTTGGAGTTGAAGGAAAAGGAATTTCCGTGGAAGTCGATATTGCCAGCGGTCTGCCGCAGGTCAGCGTCGTTGGTCTGCCCGACCCTGCCGTCAGAGAATCCGTTGAACGGGTCCGCGCAGCCATTAAGAACAGCGGGTTCGCTTTCCCTCTGGAACGCATAACCGTCAATCTGGCTCCGGCGGATTTGCGTAAGGAAGGCACCGCCTTTGATCTTGCGATTGCAGCAGGCATACTAACCGCGAGCGGCCAGCTGGAAGCAAAGCCTTTCGAGCAATCGATGCTGATTGGAGAATTGTCTTTGAATGGCGACATCCGTTCTGTACCCGGTGTATTGGCTATGATCGAGCAAGCCAAGCGGTCCGGCATCCGGAAGGTGCTGCTGCCACTTGCAAATGCCAAAGAAGCCGCTTGGATTACGGAGATGGAGCTTTATGCGGTAACCCATCTGAGGGAGCTTCTAACACAAAATAAAGATTCTGAAGCATGGTCCGATATCCGGTTTGACGCTGCCGCCAGCAGGGAGCTTGCTTTTACTTCAGCCGCCGAAGAGCATGCAGTCGATTGTGGAGATTACAGCGATGTATACGGTCAGCAGCAGGCCAAACGCGCTTTGTTAATCGCCGCAGCCGGGAAACATAACCTCTTGTTTGCGGGACCGCCGGGAACCGGTAAAACAATGATGATCCGCCGTCTCCCCGGTATCCTTCCTACTCTAACCGAAGAGGAAGCGCTTGAGGTGACCAAGATTTACAGTGCGGCAGGCAAGTTGTCTACCGACGCGAAAGGCCTGATCCGAATCGCTCCCTTCCGTTCACCGCATCACACGATCTCCGCGGGAGGACTTATAGGCGGCGGTTCGGTGCCGAAACCCGGCGAGGTCACCCTCGCCCATCATGGCGTGCTCTATTTGGACGAGCTGCCGGAGTTCTCCAGGACTGTACTTGAGGTGTTGCGCCAGCCGCTGGAGGACGGAATTGTCACCATCGCGAGATCCCGAGCCGTATTCCATTTCCCGGCCAGACTTATGCTGGCTGTTTCTTTTAACCCATGTCCATGCGGATATGCCGGCCATGAAACGGCCGAGAAACGTTGCACCTGCAGCGATTCCGCGATTGCCAAATACAAAAGCAAGATGTCCGGCCCTCTTCTTGACCGGATTGATATCCAGCTCGAGGTTCCTAGGCCGATAGAACTGGAAGGCGATGCGGCAAGCCCTGTAGAAATGAGTACAGCCCGAATGAAGCAGTTTGTGCTTGAGGCGAGGGCAAGGAAGGAACAGCGTGATGAAGAGTTGGGACTAAAAAGGTATGCAGGACGGTTGTCCGGCACATCGCTCAGACGCTCTATTCTAATGAAGAAAGAAGCTTTTGTGCTGCTTGACCATGCGCTTACGGTTCTGAATATCAGCATGCGCGCCTACGACCGTATTTTGCGGCTGGCGAGGACCATAGCGGATGTGGAAGGCAGTGAATACGTAGAAGATGTGCATGTTGCGGAAGCGATTCAATACCGGAGACTTGATCTATAACAAGCAAAAGCGGCTTTCTACCGGTTAGAAAGCCGCTTTTATATGTTTAACTTCGCTGATGGAGTCATTACGGTCCATGGTTACCGCGATCACATCAAAACGCATAGGCGGATAAGTTAATTGCCTCATTCGCAAATACACTTGGGCAACTAACGCCACCTGCTGCTGCTTGCGGCGGTCTACCGATTCGGCCGCCGTCCCGAATCGCCCTCCCGTTCTTCTCGTCCTGACTTCAACAAAAACAAGCGTATGATCGATGGTTGCAATAATATCAATCTCTCCGGAACGGCAACGCCAATTCCGCTCGATGACGTTGTATCCTTCTTTCTCGAGATATCGGCAAGCGGCTGTTTCGCCAGCTAGTCCGGTTTGCCTTCTGCGGTCCTCACTCATCCAAATCCCTCGCTCTCTGATCGGAACGATAAACAAAGCTTAAAATCTCGGCGACCAGCGTGTAAAGCTCGGGTGGAATCGACTGGTCGACATCCAGCTTGGACAACACTTCGACAAGAGAAGAGTCCTGCTGCACCGGGACATGATGTTCTGCCGCCTGCTCTAATATTTGATCCGCCAAATAACCTCTCCCTTTGGCGGTTACGACCGGCGCTTTGTGCGCGCCGGGCTCATATTTCAAAGCAACGGCCTTTTTAACCGTCCTTTTTTCTTTGCTGTTCTTCTGTTCCGAACTCATGCCCGTATGTCGACTCCTTTATAACGCGTGTTCACGAATTGAGCCGGATCCGGCATGATCCGTTTAACCCCTTCTCCCTCATCGCTATCCCCTCTTGTTGGAGTAGCCCGAAGGGATAGCAGCTGATAGCCTGCCTGATTAAGACTTGCATTTATTTCTGTTCGGGAGGAATCTACAAGCGCGGCTATTGCCGGATGATCGTTCCATAATGTTAGACTGACGATTTTGTCCATGACATTAACGTCAACCAAGGTAGGACCTAACGTCTTCATCGACAAATCAAACAACAGCCGGCAATTCTCCGCGTCCAGCTGGCCTTGTTTCCCTCTTCTCGTCTGAATATGAACGGAAGCGGTCTGATTCCCATCCGGACCGTTTAGCGGCACAAACATCGTAAGATGCGAGAAAACGGCACCGTTGCGTTCCGGCGACAACAGCAGCTGCTGTCCCGTAATCTGCTGGACGAGCTGCTGTGCGGTCTCGCGCAAAGCAGGCGGTGCGTCGCTGGATGCAGCAATGGCAAGCAGCGTACTCTTTAACGATTCCTGAGCTGCAGGTTTGACATCATCAGCGCCCGCCACACTGTCCGTTGACAGCAGTTGCGGGGTAACTTGCAGCTCGCGGGACCGCTCGTTATGTACGCCTCTCTGTTCTTTGTCGTGGGGAGCGGAGGCTTCAGTCTGCTCTGACTGTTGCCCTGCCTCCGGCTGCGTATTCGAGCTTTGGCGCGTCTCTGGGCGTCCTTCTGCCGGTTGTTGGCGTGTTAGCGCATCGGCAGAGCCATTTGAGCTGCGTGTAGCCAATGGCTCATCTGCAGTTCCACTCTCATTGCCATTGCCATTGCCGCCGCTGACCGCCATTGATGTATCCTGCTCCTGGGGTTGAACAGCCCCTTGAGCAGACGGGACCGGCAATTGCTTCGACAATTGGTTCTCATAGTCGACGCCCATCCATTTCATCATCTGGCCAAGCCAGTTGCCAGATGATGCTGTACTGCCGCCCGTGGCCGCGCCAGGGCGGGCGCCTTGCGGCACTGCGCCCTGCTCCGCGGGCTCCGCCGCGGACGCTTGCGCTGCCGCAGCAGGCGCGGCTTGGCCGCCCGCGCCTGTGCCTTCGGCGCGCTGCGCAGCTGCGCCCGCGCCGGCTGCTGCCGGCGCCTGCGGCGCGGCTGCCGCGGGCGGCTTCGCCGTGGCCGCGGCGCTCTGCAGCGCTGCGCCTTCGGCGAGCAGCGCCGCCAGCCGCGCGGCCAGCTGCGGCAGCGCCTGCGGCGAGCTGCCGCCGGCGCGCGGCGCGGCTGCGCCCGTTTCATCGCCGGATGCTTCGCCGGCGATGGCAGCAAGCTGCTGCTGCAGCGTATCGAGCAGTTCGTGCGCGGGACGCCCGAACATCACCTGCTGCAGCGCTCCAATCGTGCCGCCGGACATCGGCAGCCCGCGCTTCAAGCCCGCCGCTGCCGACCGCATCCACTGTTCGGCGTCCGCATCCGGCGGCATCGCCTCGGCAGCTGCCTTAAGCGCCGCAAACGCGTCACGGCTCATTGTGACGCCGTCTTTTCTAAGATCCTTCAAGATGTTGCTCGCCCACTCCTGGTCAGGCAGGCCGCTTTGCTTCAGCCAATCCTTCAGGGCATCTTCCAGACCCGCCTGATTCTCCATTTGCTTCAGCACAAGCAGACCGCCAGCCGATTGCGGCTGAACCTGCAGCATCGCAAACTTCCCCGGCTCAAGCGGCAGCTCGAGAAACGCGCGAACCTGGACGCCATTTATTTGAACGGTTGCCTCGTTATTTTCGAGCAGCTGCAGAACCACGCCGCGAACAACCTGCCCCGGCTTCAGCTCAAGCTTTCGGGTATCCCCGCTGCCGGATGACTCTCCTAATAATCCTCTTACCAACTGTCCAATATTCATTTGGTCACCTTCTTCCGCTGTGGCATAAGCTTGAAACGTCACAACGCACAATTTGTTACCCTATTTATCGGTAGAAGACCACTCCTTCTGAAGTCCAAACCGGCGACTTTCTCCACACACTTACTCATAAAATAACCCAAGTTCCTCGCCTAACTCTAATAATGCCTCATAAGGGTCTCCTACAAGACCAAGCAATAGGGCAAACGCAGGCTCAGTCTTGATCCCTTGCAGCTTCAATCGGATAACCTGAGCTCTCAAAGCTGGATTCCTCTTCATCAGCTCCTCTTCTACAACCATATGAAGGTACGCGTTTTGCTTGGTCACCGGTACAGGTTGTCCAAACAGCTCAAACTCGAAGCACTCGTATCGAAAATTGGCTTTATAGACCGGCAAATTTCTTATCCGCTTTTCTTTCCAGCAGAAATCCTCATGATGACCGTAGAGCAAAGCTACCCGTTCCCTAAAGCTCTCAGAGTCACGTACCTCCATTGCAATGTCCAGATCCGAGCCTTCCACATCAATAGCGATTGGTATCGTACCGCACAATACCGGCGTATATTCCGCTAAGTCACGCATAATGCCAAGCTTGTCGAGAACCTCGTACGCGCGTTGATTAATTCCCCTTCTCTCCGTCAAGCTCTCCGCCTTTCCCCGAAAAAAAAAAGACAGCGCATTGCTCCATCACAAGCAATACGCTGTCTTTCTAACACAATATTAAGGAATTTATTTTAAAATAGCTGTTGTTGCTCCACGAAAATTTTACCTAAGAAAGACTTGCGGTGAAGCGGACTTGCTCCGTATTCGAGCAGCCGTTCCCGGTGCAGCTTGGTCGCATAGCCCTTATGTATCGCAATTCCATACTCCGGATAAAGCTGCTCCCATTCTTTCTCGCACAACCGGTCTCTTGTCACCTTCGCGATGATCGAGGCGGCCGCTATCGATTGACTGGTGGCATCCCCTTTAATTATCGCTAGCTGAGGCTTCGGCAAATCTACCTTTTCCGCATCTACCAGAAAATAATCCGGTTCCGTCTTCAGTGACTCCAACGCAATCTTCATTGCAAGCCTTGCAGCCTGCTTAATGTTGATTCGGTCGATGGTCTCGGCATCCACGCGGGCTGCAGCCCACGCAATGCTTTGGTCAACAATAATGTCATAGAGCTCGTTCCGCTTTTTCTCCGACAGCTTCTTGGAGTCGTTAACCCCTTCAAGCACAAGATGAGGCGGTAAAATAACCGCTGCGGCAACTACGTCGCCAAACAGGCAGCCTCTGCCTACCTCATCCACGCCGGCAATCGCGGAATATCCCTCAGCCCATAGCCGTTCTTCGTATTCCAGCACGTCTGTTATTCCCCCGGTCTGCCTGCAGCCGCAGGGAACGGTGCTTCCAGCGTTATGCGGCCAAGATTGCCGGAACGAAGCTCCCGCAATATAATACCGGATGCTTTCTCCAGATCCACGTGTCCTCCGCTTACGAGGCAGCCTCTGCGGCGTCCGATATCTTCCATAATCCGTACCACTTCATCCGACTCCGACGGATCGGTTGGAGCTTTGTCCAGCTTGAAACGTTCCTGCAGCGCCGGCCAATAACGTTCGGCAAGCTCGCGAACCGCGAAAAACGCGATATCCTCAACATTCAGTATCTGCTCTCTGATCGCACCAGTCATAGCCAGACGGTAGCCAACCAGCTCATCCTCGAACTTTGGCCACAGAATACCGGGCGTATCCAGAAGATCCATGTCAAAGGTTGTTTTAATCCACTGCTGACCTTTCGTAACGCCGGGCTTATCGCCGGTAATCGCGATATTCCTCCCTGCCAGACGGTTAATCAGCGTAGATTTCCCGACATTCGGGATGCCGACGATCAGCCCCCGAATGGCGCGGGGATTCATTCCTTTTGCCAGCTGACGGTCGATTTTCTCCTGCAATATTTCCTTCGCCTTCACCGGAATATCTCCGACGCGCGTTCCTGTCGACGAATCGACAGCTACCGTTTCATGACCTTCGTATTTGAAATAGTCGATCCATTGCTCCGTCACCCTCGGATCGGCTAAATCCAACTTGTTCAAAACAATCAGCCGCGGCTTGCCGCCTAGTATTTCATCAACCATAGGGTTGCGGCTGGAAAGCGGAATACGCGCATCCAATAGCTCAATGGCAATATCGATTAGTTTAAGCTTCTCTTGAATTTGCCGTTTTGCCCGGGTCATATGACCGGGAAACCATTGAATGGTCATTTCCTCACCTCATTGCAACATTACCAGTGCACTTTGTAGTGCTTAATGATGCTGATTTTATTTAATGGCCAGAACATGGCGTCTGCACGGCCGATAACTTCTTTTTCAGACACAAAGCCGATATCGCGGCTGTCCTGGCTGTTTCCGCGATGGTCGCCCATTGCAAAGATCTTGCCGTCAGGAACAACGGATTCCGAAACATTCGCGTTCGGGAAGTCCGGGCCGGTATTGTACAGCTCTCCGCTGGCGTGTGCCGCTTCAATAGCTTCTTTGATATAAGGCTCATCAACCTTCTGATCGTTAACGAACACGTCATCGCCCACGACTTTGATCGTGTCGCCCGGTACGCCGATAACCCGTTTAATGAAATCGCGTCCTTGATCAGGCACATGGAATACAACGACTTCCCCGTGATGCGGCTCGCGGATTTTGAAAATCAGCTTGTTGACGATCAGCCGCTCGCCCGTATAAAAGTTAGGCTCCATGGACGGTCCTTCAACGATAAATGGCGAGAACAGAAACGTACGGATAATAAACACGAGAATGACCGCGATCGCGAGCGCTTTAATCCAATCTACAATTTCCTTGTAAGCTCGTCCGCCCTTTTTAGCGCCAGCGGGTCCTGATGTATTCGGTACAGATCCATCGATTGCTTCTGTTTGCTGATTCGAATCTTCATTATGTTGTTGTGAATTCACCAGTACGCCTTCTTTCCATTCTATAGTGTCCCTATTCGTACATAGCAAGTCATGTCAAAATAACGAAAAGGAGCTTGTTTGAGCAAGCCCCTCTTGTCGTTTGATCTTAACGAATTTCTTTAATTCTCGCAGCTTTACCGCGCAGTTCGCGAAGATAGTACAGTTTCGCGCGACGCACTTTACCGCGACGAGCAACTTCAATTTTCTCGAGTTTTGGCGAATGCAGCGGGAAAGTTCTTTCCACACCAACACCGTACGAAATTTTGCGAACTGTGAAAGTTTCGCTGATTCCGCCGCCACGACGTTTGATTACAACGCCTTCGAACAACTGAATACGCTCGCGCGTGCCCTCGATAACTTTAACGTGTACTTTCAACGTGTCACCAGGACGGAAGCTAGGAAGGTCTTGACGAAGCTGTTCCTGAGCAATCGTTTGTAAAAGATTCATTGTAGTTTCACTCCTTCCACCATAGACGTTCTTAATAGCTCTTTCTGCTCCTCTGAGCAGCGTCATCACTATTAGCGGACCGCCCGATTAATACGAACAACATTTGAAATTTTAACACAGCGTTGAACTTTTTTCAACCTTATATTCCGTAATGCCCGCAAAAATTCTATTATTTCATCATTATATCCAAAAGATTTTCATTTTACACGTTGTATCCTTTATAAATGGCCTAATTTCATGGACTTCCTGCTATAAGCCGTTTCTGCCGGAAGGCTTCTATCATATAGTAATTTATTAATGAATAGAAACGAGGATATGCGATGGATATGAAAAAGGCAACCAAAAGCAATGCAAAGAGCAAAATCCGCAAATCTGCATTCCGCGCGATCTCCAATCAATTGCAAAACGTTATATCCACTACCGTGCCGCAAGTTGTTTACGAGCAAGAGCAGTACGACCTCAATAAGGAATACAATCCCGCTACCTCTACCTTCACCGCAAAGCAAAACGGGATTTATGCGTTTTTCGCCAGCGCCTTTTACTCAACGGAAACATCCGATCCTGTAACCGTTACGATTGTTATTTTCGTAAACGATACTCCGCAATTGCCCGTCGTTCAGACCTTAAGCGCTGGCCGCGGCATTGTCATTACCTCGGGTACCGCCAAGCTCAAAAAAGGAGACGAGGTACAAGTATTTCTTCAAGCAACCATCAATGGCGCCATAGCTTCCGGTGCGGGAACGCGCTTTGAAGGGTTCCGCGTCCGTTAATTCGTTCAATCGGCAGTTAAGAACTCACTAGTCAGCGAATATTCGACTAGTGAGTTTTTTCGCGCGCAGCCTATTTGCTAGATTCGCGACTCCTGCCGTTTCTATTAAATCTAAATATGCATACTTTGGTGTATTGCTAATTCAGCAATAATTTCTCATGAAGGGAGGTCATGTCTTATGTCGATCCGCAAAGTAAAAAAAGGGACATGCCGTCCACGGTCGTTTAAGTCAGCATTCAAAGCCATTTCTGCAAAAAATCAATCCATCGGCAGACCGGAGTTTGGCGTTACCGTAAAGTACGGCAAAGTAATCTTTGATGCAGCAAACGAATATGATCCCGTCACTTCCACGTTTATACCAAAGCATGACGGTGTCTACTCTTTATTCGGCAGCATTCTTTTCAAAAGAGGTTCGAAGGAGCCAGACGAAGTATCCCTTCTTCTTACCGTCAATGATATTGTTGTGTTTGCCGGCGGTAAAGTGATTAATTCGGACCGCGAATTTATTACGGCAGCTGCAGTCAAAAGACTCCGCAAGGGAGACGTAGTCAAATTATCCGCTTCATCCCATGTTTCAGGCGGGGTTATTCTAAAAGGTTTTTCCACGCGCTTCAGAGGAAAAAGAATTCGCTAACTGCACAAGAGAAATACCGATTTCCTGCAAGGAGTCGGTATTTTTGCAACACTTTATGCAAGATTGGAGGTTATGGGCAATGCCAACAAAAAAACAAGCAGTAAATACTTTGGGATACGGTTGCGGCTCTTTTGCAAAGAAAACCGGATATGGCTCCTGCAAAAAAAAGAGCAGCTCCAAAAGGAAAAGAAAATGCGGATATGGCTGCAAACCCGTTAAATGCGTTTGTAAACCCGTCAAATGCGTTTGTAAGCCGGTTAAATGCATCGCTAATAAAAATGCAAAAAAAAGTTGTCCCGAAACCGGCTATCCGGGTCATTTCGAGCCACATCCGGAACCCTGCAGCGAACCGTCCGGTACAAGCTGCATTTAATAATGCAAAAAAGAACCGCCTGCTCGGCCTTATAGGCTGTGCGACGGTTCTTTTTTATGTCGATTGATCCTGCTTCTGAAGGGTCAGCCACTTGCGTTCCTTATCCGTCAGCTCTGCCTTCTCCAACAGATCAGGACGGCGCTGAAGCGTCCGGAGCAGTGACTGCTCTCGTCTCCAGGTGTCAATCTTGGCATGATTGCCGGATACAAGCACATCGGGCACTGCCCAGTCTCTGAATACGGGCGGGCGCGTGTAATGCGGATATTCCAGCAGACCCGTGCTGTAGGAATCCGTTACTGCGGACGTCTCGTTGCCAAGCACGCCAGGCAGCAGCCGAACGACGCTGTCAATGACGGTCATCGCCGGAATCTCTCCGCCTGTTAACACGTAATCGCCAATCGAGAGCTCATCGGTTACCAAGTATTCGCGAATACGTTCATCGTAGCCTTCGTAATGTCCGCAGATCAGCACAAGATGCTCTTCCTTCGCCAGCTCTTCGGCCTTTTTTTGCGTAAAGGATTCGCCTTGCGGACACATCAGGATAACGCGGGGACGAGCTGCGCTCTCCTTCTTTGCCATCAGATCCTCTACCGCAGCAAATACCGGCTCAGGCTTAAGGACCATTCCGCCGCCTCCGCCATACGGATAATCGTCCACGGTGTTATGCTTGTTATTGGAATATTCGCGGAAGTTAATTGCTTCAAGCGATACAATTCCTTTATCTTTAGCTTTGCCCAGGATGCTCGCGCCAAATACGCCGTCGAACATCTCAGGGAACAGCGTCAGCACATCGATACGCATCATTAGATCAGCCCTTCCAGCAACCGCACCGTTACCGTTTTGTTTGTCACGTCGACATTAAGCAGGACATCGTCAATAACCGGCAAGAGCAGCTGCTTTTTCTTCGGCATATCAACAACCCATACATCATTGGCGCCTGGACGGAGAATATCCGAGATTGTGCCCAGCTCTTCGCCGTCTTCCGTTAATACCCGGCATCCGATGATCTCATGATAGTAGTATTCACCGTCATCGAGCTGTTCTAATTCTTCCTCGCCGATTTTTAGCGTCCAGCCCTTATACTTTTCCACTTCGTTAATATCGTTATAACCCTTCAGCTTCAGGATAAACATTCCTTTATGCTCCCGGGCGCCGGTTACTTCAACTTCAAGCTTCTGTCCGTTGTCAGGATGCTGAAGGGACAGCTTGCTGCCGCTCGCAAACCGGGATTCGGCGAAATCCGTCTGGGGCAATACTTTAACTTCGCCGCGCAGACCATGCGTATTGACCAGCTTGCCGACATTATAATATTTATTGCTCATCGTATGTAACCACCTGCCTCTATTTGTACGAAAAAGGGCTAGGATAATTATCCTAACCCTGCATCGTATGCTTTTACGATATGATGTCTACGATAACGCGCTTCTGGGATTTGATGGCCGCTGATGTAACGACGGCACGCATTGCTTTCGCAATCCGTCCCTGCTTGCCGATTACTTTGCCGATATCATCGGCGTGAACCGACAGCTCGTACACCGTACCGCGATCATCCTCTCGTTCTTTCACGCGCACGTCCTCTGGATGATCCACTAACGCCTTTGCTATGACAAGAATCAATTCTTTCATTTCAAGGCCCTCCGCTATTCAACAGTTATTTCTGTTGCTTAAGCTCATGGAACTTTTTCAGGACACCTGCTTTGGAAAGCAAGTCGCGAACTGTATCAGAAGCTTGAGCTCCTGTTTGCAGCCATTTCAACGCTTTCTCTTCGTCGATCGTTACTTGAGCCGGTTGAGCAACCGGGTTGTAAGTACCGATTTCTTCGATAAAGCGACCGTCACGTGGGGAACGGGAGTTAGAAACGACAACGCGGTAGAATGGAGCCTTGTGAGCACCCATACGTTTCAGACGAATACGTACTGCCATGGAAATTCACCTCCTTCGGTTAATAAACTGCATTTTTATATCAATTAAAACGGGAATTTAAACCCTTTTCCGCCTTTGCCAAGCATGCCCTTCAGACCTTTCATTCCGCCCTTTGGACCTTTTGGGCCCATCATGGACGAGAACTGCTTCATCATCTTGCGCATATCTTCGAACTGCTTGATAAGCCGGTTAACTTCCGTAATCGACGTTCCGCTGCCCGCGGCTACGCGCTTGCGGCGGCTGTGGTTCAGAAGCTCCGGTTTTTGCTTCTCTGCCTTCGTCATCGAGCGGACAATCGCTTCAACGCGGTTGATCTGCTTCTCGTCCACCTTCATATCCTTCATGTTGCCCTTCATCTTGTTCATGCCGGGCAGCATATCCATAAGCTGATCCAATGGACCGAGATTACGGATTTGCGCCATCTGCTCAAGGAAGTCGTCGAATGTAAATTCGGCGGTGCGCATTTTTCGTTCCATCTCTGCCGCTTTATCGGCATCAATGTTCGCCTGCGCCTTCTCGATCAGTGACAGCATATCCCCCATCCCGAGAATACGGGAGGCCATCCGGTCCGGATGGAACGGCTCGAGCGCATCAATCTTCTCGCCCATTGCCGCGAATTTGATCGGCTTGCCGGTTACCGCTTTGACGGACAATGCCGCACCGCCGCGTGTGTCGCCGTCAAGCTTCGTCAGAACGACCCCCGTCAGCTCAAGCTGCTCATGGAAGCTTTGCGCTACGTTTACTGCATCTTGACCCGTCATTGCATCAACGACGAGCAAGACCTCATCGGGCTTTACGTTCTGATGAATTTGCTTCAGCTCTTCCATCAGCGCTTCATCGATATGCAGCCTGCCCGCGGTATCGAAGATGACATAATCGTTATGGTTTTCTCTGGCATGCGCTAGGCCTGCTTTTGCAATCTCAACCGGTGAGGTCTGATCACCAAGGGAAAATACAGGTGCGTTAATCTGCTCGCCAAGCACTTGCAGCTGCTTGATCGCCGCAGGACGGTAAATGTCGCACGCAACGAGGAGCGGCTTGCTATTGCCCTTTTGAAGCAATTTAGCCAACTTGGCTGTCGTTGTTGTCTTACCTGCACCTTGCAAACCAACCATCATAATAACGGTCGGAGGCTTGTTCGCTTTTGCAAGCTTGCTTTGCGTGCCGCCCATCAATTCCGTTAACTCTTTGTTAACGATGTCGATGACGACCATGCCTGGCGTAAAGCTCTTGGAAACATCAAGGCCAAGCGCTTTCTCTTTCACTTTGGCGATAAAATCTTTGACGACTTTAAAGTTAACGTCAGCTTCGAGCAGCGCAAGACGTACCTCGCGCATTGCCTCATTCAAATCCTCTTCCGTTACTTTGCCTTTGCCTCTCAGCTTGCTGAACACATTTTGCAATCGGTTCGTTAAGCTCTCAAATGCCGCCATGATTCGTCACCTCCGTCACTATCAGTCTTCGTTAACTGCTCTATGTCTTTAAGAATATCTTGCTTATAAGTAGGATCGATTGGGAGCTCGGCAACTTTCCGTTCCAGCCCTGCGGCAAGCTTCTGCATGGATTCATGCTTCGCAACCAGACTCAGCTTGGCTTCGTAACCTTCAAGCACTTGTTCCGCCCGCTTTACATGTTCATATACGGCCTGCCGGCTGATGCCGGATTCAGCTGCGATCTCGCCAAGCGAGTAATCGTCGTGAAAATAATATTTTAAGAAAGTCCGCTGTTTCTCCGTGAGGAGCGGCTCGTAGAAATCAAATAATAAGTTGATGCGTGTTGTCTTGGCTAGGGCATCCGGTTCATGTGTGGTCATCCGTTCTAAGCCCCTTTCAACATCATCCGTCAAGCAAAAAGCCTTGACAGTGTCACAACGTCTCTTATCTTACACGATCGCTGATGGCACTGTCAAGCTTTTGTCCTTGTCACTTATTTAATTTGTTTCGGACTGTTCTTCTTCACGCTGGATCAGCCCTGCAAACAAAGCATGAACGAACTGCACGGAGTCGAATTCCTGCAGATCCGTCATCTTCTCGCCAAGACCTACTAGCTTCACCGGAAGGTTCAGTTCATTGCGGATGGCGATTACAATACCGCCTTTTGCCGTGCCGTCAAGCTTGGTCAGCACAAGACCGGTAACACCGCTTTTCTCGCCAAAGAGCTTAGCTTGGCTGAGAGCGTTCTGGCCCGTTGTCGCATCAAGCACAAGCAGCACTTCATGCGGGGCATCCGGAATTTCGCGCTGGATAACGCGGAAAATCTTGTTCAGCTCTTCCATCAGGTTTGATTTGTTCTGTAGACGGCCAGCCGTATCGCAGAGAAGGACATCAACGCCGCGCTGCTTAGCCGCTTGAACCGCATCAAACATAACCGCAGCCGGGTCCGATCCGGATTGCTGCTTGATCACGTCAACGCCTACGCGCTGACCCCATACTTCAAGCTGCTCGATAGCAGCCGCACGGAACGTGTCGCCAGCTGCCAGAAGCACGCTTTTGCCTTCGCTTTTGAATTTATGGGCGAGCTTGCCGATTGTTGTTGTTTTGCCGACGCCGTTAACGCCAACAAACAAAATAACGGTAATGCCGCTTTTCGCCATTTGAAGGCCGGGATTCTGCTCCCCCTTCAGCAGGCCGATCAGCTTTTCCGACAGGATTGGCTGCAGTTCGGCTGCTTGTTCGATTTTCCGCTTCTTCACTTCTGCGCGGAGTTCATCGATCAAAGTCATGACCGTATTGACGCCAACATCGGCGCCGATGAGAATTTCTTCGAGCTCCTCGTAGAACTCTTCATCGATTTTTTTACGGCGTGTAATCAGCTCTTCGACCTTCTCGACAAGAGCAACGCGCGTCTTAGTCAGGCCTTCTTTAAATATCGTGGTTACCGCTTCGGTCTTCGAAGCGATGCTTTCCTTCAGCTTTTTGAAAAAACTCATAAGGGTTAAGTCCTCCATCCTATTAGGCCACTGCTTATGCGGATTCCTGCTCTTCCGCATCTTCTTCGAGGCGCACGGAAACCAGCTTCGATACGCCGCCTTCCTCCATCGTTACGCCGTACAGGACATCGGCTTCCTCCATCGTGCCTTTCCGGTGAGTCACGACGATAAACTGTGTAAGACCGGAGAACTCACGCAGGTATTGGGCAAAACGGGCAACGTTCGCTTCATCAAGCGCCGCTTCTACTTCGTCAAGCACGCAAAACGGCACTGGCTTCACCTGCAGAATGGCAAATAATAAGGCGATAGCTGTAAGCGCCCGCTCTCCGCCGGATAACAGCTGCAGGTTTTGCAGCTTTTTGCCCGGAGGCTGAGCGACGATATCAATCCCTGTATCCAAGACCCGCTCAGGATCAACCAGAACCAGGTCAGCTCGGCCTCCGCCGAACAACTTCGCGAATACAACCACGAAATGTCTGCGGATCTGATCGAAGGTTGACCGGAAGCGCTTGGACATCTCTTCATCCATCTCGCGGATTACCTGATATAAAGTAGTTTTGGCTTCAACCAGGTCATCCTTCTGCTCGGTAAGGAACTCGAAACGCTCTCTTACGCGCTCATATTCTTCGATCGCGCCAAGGTTCACGTCGCCAAGCGCCGTAATTTGACGCTTGATATCGCGGACCGCGTTTTGCGTGCCGACGATGTCCTCGGGCACCGGATACTGCTCCTTCGCCAGTTCGAAGCTGAGCTCATATTCCTCGCTCAGCTTGCGGAGCAGGTTGTCCAGCTCAACGTCTAGGCGGTTGGCCGCGATTTCGGTCTGGCGCATCTGATCCTCCACCTGACGGAGCTGTCCGCGCTGTTCCTTCGTATCGCTCTCGCCCTGCTCCAGCTCCTTCACGCGGTCAGCGCGGGCTGATCGCTTCAGGTCCGTCTGTTCCGCGCATTCCTGCTTCTTCAAGCGCAAATGGTTCAACTGCTCGATCTGGGCAACCGTCTCCCCGCCGTGACGCTCCATTTCGGCATCCTGCTGACTAAAGAGAGTGCGGTAGCTTGCGAGCTCCTGCTTGGCGCGCTGAATATCGGCTCGGACGCGCGCTGCCTGATCCTCGAAGGATTGCTTCTCCTGATCGGTTTTCGCTACGGAAATTTTCAAGTCCGTCAGCTGAACCTGCAGTTCTTCCTTCGCCGTCTCGCTTGCTTTGCGGCGCTCTTCGGCAAGCCTGATCGCTTCTTGCAGACGGGCTTCGTCTGCCGTCAGCTGCTCAAGCCGCACCTCGGCCTCCGTCGCCATATCCTGCATCGATTGCTGCTCAGCCGTATGATTCGTACGGTCTGCCGTAAACAGCTGTTCTTGCTCGGTGAGGTGCTTCGCCTCATTGTTCAGCTGCTGCAGCTCGGCACGGACCTGCTGCTCGTCAATCCGGTATTGCTCAGCCTGCGAGCGAAGCTCCTCCATTTTTTGCGAGAGGATGGATTGCTCCTTGCGGACATCGCTTAACTTATCCCGCAGCTGTGCGATTGTTTTCTCGCCTTCCATAATCTCTTGATCCAATGCTTCAATCTGGCGCTGACGGCCAAGCAAGCTTGCCCCCTTCTTCTGAAGGCTGCCGCCTGTCATCGAACCGCCGGCATTTACAACATCGCCTTCCAGCGTAACGACGCGATAGCGGTATTGGCATTTGGATGCAATACGGTTGGCTTGCTCAAGAGTTTCGGCCAAAAGCACGTTGCCGAGCAAATTTTGAATAATTGCTTCGTAACGCGGTTCGCAGGACACCAAATCTGCCGCAACACCTACAAAGCCGTCAACCGACTCGGCCATCCGCTTTTCATGTTCAGGGACATGACGACCACGGATAACGTCAAGCGGAAGGAAGGTCGCGCGGCCTAGCTGACGCTGCTTCAGGAAGGAAATTGCGCTTCGTGCCGATTTCTCGTCTTCCATAACGATATGCTGCAAGGCGCCGCCTAACGCGGTTTCTACAGCGGTCTCAATTCTCTCGGGTACACGGACAAGCTCGGCTACGGCTCCATGCACACCGCTGATTCCTCCGGAACCGGAAGATTTGCGGGATGCTTTAAGCACTTCGCGGACGCCATGCATAAAGCCATCCAACGCATCCTGCATTTCCTTCATCGTATCGCGACGTGAGACTTGCGCGTCGAGCTTCTGCTCCCATTTGCGAAGCGCAGCCGTTGCATCCTCTGATATTTGGCCAAGCTCCTTGGCTTTCTCCGCTTGATCGATATATTTGGTGCGCGCCTTGCTGATCGCATCAAGGGTTGCTTCAAGCTGCTTCTCCAGCTCTGCTCTCCGGGCATTCAGCTTGCGCTGCTGCTCCGTCCACTTGGCTTCCTCATCGCTGAGGCGTTCCATGCGCCGCTGAACCGCTTCCTGCTGCTGGGCAGCGTAACGGATTTCGTTGCGAAGCTGAGCCATCGTGCTGAGCACTTCCAGCAATTCGCCCTTCAGCATTTCTTCCGCATCCACCGCTGTACCGCCGGATACGCCAATTAAATTATTTTCTTCGACAGCAAGCTTTTGCTTCAGCTCGGCCAGCTGCAATTCCAATACCGCGGCGCGATTGCGGAATTCCGCTTCTTCGCTGGTCAGCGCAGCGATTCTCTCATCCTGGGCGGAAATCGTTTCTTCGAGCTGCTTTTTATTTTGCTCCAGGTTCTTCTTCCGTTCCTTCAGAACCTCGCCAAAGCCTTCGCATTTCTCGTACTCTTCACTGTAGTGAAGCATGTCCCCATGAAGACGGTCGAGCGCTTCCTCCAGCTCGCGAAGCACCTGGCGGTCCTTCTCCAGATGGGCATCATGCTTGCTGACAACGGTAGACAGCTCCAGCTGTTCATGCTTCAGACGCTCCAGCTTGGTATTCGCTTCCGACCAAGAGCCGTACACGTTCTCAATGTTATGTACGTACATCGAGATCTCCTGCGTTTTCAATTGCTCCCTGAGCTGCTTGAAGTGGATGGCTTTCTCCGATTGAATGCGAAGCGGCTCTACCTGATCTTCCAGCTCAGTCACTAGGTCATGGATCCGGAGAAGATTGTTTTCCGTATCTTCCAGCTTGCGCTGGGCTTCGCGTTTACGCGACTTGTATTTAACAATGCCTGACGCTTCTTCGAAAATACCCCTGCGGTCTTCCGAACGGGTACTTAATATTTCCTCAATACGGCCTTGTCCGATGATGGAGTAGGCTTCTTTACCGATACCTGTATCCATAAACAGCTCGGTAATATCCTTCAACCGGCAAGACTGCTTGTTTATCATATATTCGCTATCGCCGCTCCGATGGACACGGCGGGTAACCGTCACTTCATTATATTCGAGCGGCAGTGCCCCATCGCCGTTATCAAGCGTCAGCGATACTTCACCATAGTTAACTGCCTTGCGCGCGTCGCTTCCGGCAAAAATAATATCTTCCATCTTTCCGCCGCGAAGGCTTTTGGCGCTTTGTTCGCCCAGCACCCAGCGGATGCCGTCCGAAATATTGCTTTTACCGCTGCCGTTAGGTCCGACAACAGCCGTAATGCCGGTGACGAATTCCATTTCCGTCTTGTCGGCAAACGATTTAAAACCCGATAATTCTATACGTTTCAGGAACATAACCTGGCTTTCACCTCATCGCCTATTGTAACACAACATAACGCGGCTCGTTAACCTATTACCCGCTGTAAAATCAGACAAGGCGGGGCAAGCCGAAACGGCTGTAGCCGTCCTGTGGCGGCGAGGCGCGTTTCATTACCGAAAATGCTAAGCCATTTCATAGGTTAACTCATATACATTCATAGAATTAAAAAAAAGCCTGCCGCAGATCCCTTACATGAGTCCGCAACAGGCTTATTCCATTATTCCGTTAGCGATTGCCAAGCAACTGCCGCAGCACGCTGCTCCGCTTCCTTCTTCGTTCTGCCGCTGCCGTTTCCGTAAGGAATTTCGCCGATGCAAACCTCGACGACAAACTCGCGGTCATGGGCAGGTCCACGCTCTTCCATAATCCGGTATTCTACCGCGCCTAGCCCCTTGTGCTGGGCACGCTCCTGCAGCTTGGACTTGAAGTCCTTCACAAGCAGCCCGTAGTCATTGGATTCAATGTACGGGAACATATGCGTCTCAAGAAACGCTCTTGTCCGTTCGATGCCGGCGTCTAGGAATATCGCTCCAACAAAAGCTTCAAACAAATCGGCGAGCAGCGCGGGACGCTGTCTTCCTCCAAGCTGCTCTTCGCCTCTGCCAAGCTGAATATGGGCGCCAAGCTCCAGCCGCTCCGCGAATTGGGCCAATGAAGGCTCGCAAACGACAGATGCACGCATACGGGTCAGCTCACCTTCCGGACGGTTCGGATACGCCGCAAACAAGTATTCCGATACGAGCAGCTGCAGAACAGCGTCACCTAGAAATTCCAGGCGTTCATTATGCTCGATCGTCCCATGTTTGTGTTCATTGACATAGGAAGTATGCGTAAAAGCCTGCTTCAGCAGCTTCAGCTGTTTGAAGCGAAGCTGCAGACGGGTCTGCAGCTCGTTAATGGAATCACGCTTCATAGACTTTCATCACGATCGTCGCGTTATGACCGCCGAAGCCGAACGAATTGGACAGCGCCGTTCTGACATCCGCTTTACGCGGCGTATTTGGCACGTAATCCAGGTCAAGCTCAGGATCTTGATTCTCCAAGTTAATGGTTGGAGCAATAATACCGTTTTGGAGCGTAAGACCAAGGATAACCGCTTCAACGCCGCCTGCAGCACCAAGCAAATGGCCCGTCATCGATTTCGTTGAGCTGACGGCCAGTTTATAGGCATGGTCGCCAAATGCCTTCTTAATTGCACTCGTTTCCGAACGGTCCCCTACTGGCGTCGATGTGCCGTGTGCATTAATATAATCAATCGCTTCAGGCTCAATTCCAGCGTCCTTCAAAGCTTTCACCATACAACGAGCAGCTCCGTCCGGATCCGGCTCCGTCATATGATGAGCATCGCCGCTCATGCCATAGCCAATAACTTCGGCATAAATATGAGCGCCACGCTGTTGTGCATGTTCAAGCGATTCCAGAATCAAGACGCCCGCACCTTCGCCCATAATGAAACCATCACGGTCGATATCAAACGGGCGACTCGCCTTTTCAGGTTCGTCATTGCGAACGGACATCGCGCGCATCGAGCAGAAGCCTGCAAGACCTGTAGGCCGGATTGTCGCTTCCGCACCGCCGCAGATCATGACGTCGGCATCGCCGCGTTGAATCATTTTATACGAATCGCCGATAGAGTGAGTACCCGTTGCACATGCGGTTACCGCTGTGCTGTTCGGGCCTTTCGCTCCAGTCAGCATCGATACTTGGCCGGAAGCCATGTTCGCGATCATCATAGGGATGAAGAACGGGCTTACGCGCTTAGGACCTTTCTCCAGCAAAATGTTATGCTGATCTTCCCAAGTGCCAAGTCCGCCGATACCAGAGCCGACGATTACACCTACACGTTCAGGATCAACGTTTGTGCCGATCTCAAGGCCGGCATCTTTTACCGCGCTCAAGCTCGCTACAGACGCGAATTGAACGAAACGGTCCATGCGGCGAGCTTCTTTTTTATCAAGATTATAATCTTCGGGATTAAAGTTTTTCACTTCAGCGGCAATTTGGGTTGGATATTCGGATACATCAAACGCTTCGATATGCGATACGCCTGATTTTCCTTCCATCAAATTCCCCCAGAACTGCTCCAGGTCTGCCCCTAGCGAGGTAATAACCCCCATGCCGGTAACAACAACTCTTTGCTTCATTTAAGATTCACCTCGAGTGGACTGCAATTTAGATGCGTGCATCACATCTTCTATATATAAAAAAAGCGTACAAGCTCATTCATAATTTCATGATGATTCCGTGCCTCAGATGGAGAGAAGTCCCGTCTATTACAACGGGACCCTTCTTTTCCTTACGTATGAGATTGTATGTAATTGACTACTTCTCCCACCGTGGTGATCGTCTCTGCATCTTCATCAGAGATCTCCAGGTCAAACTCATCTTCCAATTCCATGACCAACTCAACGACATCAAGAGAGTCAGCGCCGAGGTCATCTTTGAAGGAAGCTTCCAGCGTGACTTCCGCTTCGTCTACGCCAAGTCTGTCGACGACGATACGTTTTACACGTTCTACTACTTCGGACATCCGATTCACCTCCTCCTAGGGTATTATACGAGAATTTAAGACAAAACGCCATACATAACCGTTGCATTTCCGGTCATTGCGGCGTGATGCTATCTTACATGTACATACCGCCGTCAATATGGACGGTTTGGCCTGTCATATAAGAAGCAGCATCGGATGCGAGGAAGCGTACCGCTGCGGCAATATCCTCAGCCGCGCCAAGGCGTGCAAGAGGTATTTGCGAAGAAAGCGATTCCTTCATCTCGGAGGACAGCTTGTCCGTCATATCCGTTTGAATAAAGCCTGGGGCAATGCAATTTACGGTAATGCCGCGGGATGCAAGCTCGCGCGCGCTCGACTTCGTAAGGCCGATTACGCCTGCTTTCGCCGCGACATAGTTCGCCTGACCCGGATTTCCGAGCACGCCAACTACCGAAGAGATGTTAATAATGCGTCCGGTACGCTGCTTCATCATAGGCCGCGTAACCGCTTTGATCCCGTTAAAGACGCCCTTCAAGTTCGTCTCAATAACTTGGTCAAATTCCTCTTCTTTCATACGCATAATTAAATTATCTCTTGTAATGCCTGCGTTATTCACCAAAATATCGATTGAACCAAATTGATCGACAACTTCTTTGACCATAGCTTCGAATTCATCGGTTTTGCCAACGTTCGCTTTCAGAATGATAGCGCGTCGGCCAAACGCTTCAACCGCTTTGGCTGTCTCCGCCGCAGCTGCCTCGCTGCCCGAGTAGTTGATCGCTACATCGGCGCCAGCTTCCGCTAACGCAACCGCGATGGCACGGCCGATACCGCGGGATGCGCCCGTTACAAGCGCTTTTTTGCCTTCAAGACTAGCAAACATGGTATACCTCCTCCAAGTTTTGCATGAGCACGATACTACAGTGTTTCCAATGCAGCAATGTTGTTTACCGAGATAACGCGCAGATTTTTGTCGACTTTCTTGATCAAACCGGCAAGCACAGTGCCCGAACCGATCTCAACAAAAGTATCTACGCCCTGTTCAGCCAAATAACGGATGCTGTCTTCCCATAGAACAGGAGAATAAACCTGCTCGACCAGAAGATTGCGGATCGAAGCCGCTTCCGTCACCGGAGCAGCCGTTACGTTTGCTACTACCGGAATAGCGGCATCGTTCATCGACACTTCCGACAAAACGCCGGACAGCTTCTCAGCCGCTGGCTTCATTAGCGAGGAATGGAACGGACCGCTTACTTCCAGTGGAATGACACGCTTCGCGCCAGCTTCTTCTTTGCCCCGCTCAACAACCGCTTGAACACCGGCTGCCGAACCGGAAACAACGATTTGACCCGGACAGTTAACATTCGCTAGTTCAACCGTATTTCCTTCTTCTGTGATCTTCGAACATAATTCGGCCAGAACGCCGCGTTCTGCTCCAAGAACGGCTGCCATGGCGCCTTGCCCGCTAGGGACAGCCTGCTCCATGAACTCGCCCCGCGCACGAACCGTGCGGACCGCATCCTCAAAGCCGAGTACGCCAGCTGCAACCAGCGCGCTGTACTCGCCAAGGCTATGGCCAGCCACGTAATCGGCCTTCAGTCCGCGGCCTTCAAGCGCCTTCAGCAGGGCAATACTTACCGTCAGAAGCGCCGGTTGCGTATTTGCAGTCTGCTTCAACACATCGTCCGGACCGTTAAAAATAATATCGCTAAGCTTGAAGCCCAGCGCTTGGTCCGCTTGCTCGAATACAGCGCGGGAGCTTTCAAATGCTTCATACGCGTCTTTGCCCATACCAACGGCTTGCGCGCCTTGGCCGGGAAAAACAAATGCTGTTTTGCTCAAATGAATTCCCTCCGTTACCAGATCAATACGGAAGCGCCCCAGGTGAGGCCTCCTCCGAAGCCAACAAACACGAGGCAGTCCCCATCGTTTACTTTCCCTTGCTCTACGGCTTCAGCCAGCGCGACCGGAATCGATGCAGCAGACATATTGCCGTATTTGTCCAAATTAATCATGCACTTCTCTTCCGACAGATTAAGACGGTTAAGAGCCGATTGAATGATGCGGACATTGGCTTGGTGAGGAACAAGCAGATTAATATCCTCTTTGTTCATGCCTGCTTTGCGGAGAGCTTCCTCTGCCGCATTGCCCATGATCCGCACGGCAAATTTAAACACTTCGTTGCCGGCCATATGAATGTAATGCTGCTTCGACTCAACGCTTTCCGCCGTTGAAGGCATGCGCGAACCGCCGCCGCTTACTTTCAGGAGATCTCCGCCGCCGCCGTCAGCGCCAAGCTCGAACGACTTGAAGCCGCGGCCTTCCTCTACCTGTCCAAGCACAACGGCACCCGCACCGTCGCCAAACAAGATGCACGTATTGCGATCCGTATAATCCGTAATGCGGGACAAGGTCTCGGCCCCAACAACAAGGACATGCTTGTACATGCCGGTAGCGATCATATTCGAAGCGGTTGCCAGACCGTAAATAAATCCGGAGCAAGCTGCGGACAAATCAAATGCCGCCGCTCTCTTCGCTCCAAGCTTTTCTTGCAGAAGGCATGCCGTCGAAGGGAAGAACGTATCCGGCGTAATTGTCGACACGATAATCAGGTCAATGTCTTCAATGGTAATACCCGCCGCTTCAATTGCTTTCAGCGAAGCCTGATAAGCCAGATCGGATGTTGCCTGCTCCGCTGCAGCCAGACGGCGTTCGCGGATACCCGTGCGCGTTACGATCCATTCATCGTTGGTTTCCACCATTTGTTCAAGTTCTTGATTGGATAAAATTCGGTCGGGAACGTATTTGCCCGTACCAATAATGCCAACAGGATGTAGATTCATCATGACCTCCCGCCTATTTCCGCCGCGATAGACTCTGTAAGCTGGGCTTTAATAGCCGTCCGGGCCTGCCGGATCGCATTTTTCACAGCCTTAGCATCCGAAGAACCGTGACATTTCATCACGAGTCCGTTCAAGCCAAGCAGCGGAGCGCTCCCATGCTCCTTGTAATCCATCTTTTTCCGCAATGCGCGAAGTCTTGGCATCATAACGGCTGCGGCAAGCTTCGTCAACATCGTCTCGCCAAAAGCGTCTTTCAGGAATGACATCAGCGATCCCGCTGTCCCCTCCATCGCTTTAAGCATAATATTCCCCGCGAAGCCGTCGCAAATGAGGATGTCACAGCTGCGATTAAGCAAGTCGCGCGCTTCAACATTGCCGATAAAGTTAATCGGAGCCTGATCAAGCAGATCATAAGCCGCTTTCGTCAGCTCATTGCCTTTACGCTCTTCCGTGCCGACATTCAGGAGGCCTACGCGAGGGTTATCAAAGCCATCCACCTTCGCACGGTAAATACTGCCCATGATTGCATATTGGAGCAAATGCTCGGGCTTGGCGTCCATATTGGCACCAAGATCAAGCGCAAGAACCCCTACATCGTCCATTGTCGGAAGCATTGGCGCAAGCGCGGGACGCTCGATTCCTTCCAGTCTGCCAACAACAAGCAATCCGGTAGTCATCAACGCTCCGGTGTTGCCTGCGGAAATCATCGCATCGGCACGTTTCTCGCGCACCAGCTGGCCGGCAACGACCATGGACGAGCCTTTTTTTCGGCGAACCGCTTTGACCGGTTCTTCATCCGGACCGATCACCTCATCCGTATGGCATAACGTCACGTTGGCCGGTTTTTGTCCTTTGAGCAGCGGCTCGACTGCCGCCGTATCACCAACAAGAACCAATTCCGTGTCCGGCCACTCCGCCGCAGCTTCCAGTACGCCTTGCACAATAAGCCCAGGCGCGTGGTCGCCTCCCATCGCATCTATGGCGATCCGCATGTTTCTTACCTCCCAGACGCTCTGCCCCGTAAGAAAGGCAAAGCGCTAACATAAAAGCCTATGCCTCGTTCTCTCCTTCACCTGCTGAACGGTAAATGACGAAGTTCCCCTGGAACACCATTTCATCCCCGACATAGGTAAAGAGCTCCACCTTCGACTTGTGGCGCTCGCCGGATATCGAACGTACATAAGCTTTAGCAATGCACTTCTCGCCCAGCTTAACCGGTCTGATAAAGCGGATGTCCGCCGTGACCGTCAGAGCGATTTTCTCTTCAATAACAGCAACAGCCAGCGAGTTCGCCTGGGCAAATACATGATGGCCCCGGGCAATACCCGTACGCGAGAAAACATGCTCTTCCCGAATTTCGAATATCGAGATCCCGCTTTTGTCCAGCTGCAAATCTACAATGTCACCAATCACTTCGTGCAGCGGCAAGGACTGAACGGAATCGTAAGAACGCTCAGCCATCAGCTTCATCCGCTCGCGCAGCTCGGGAATACCCAGTTCCATCCGGTCAAGCCTTATGGTCTGAATGCTGACTTTCAAATGTCTGGTCAGCTCCCGGTCCGTCATAAACGGATTTTCGTCAATTAATTGTGCGAGCAGCTGATGCCGCTGTCGCTTAGGCATTCGTTCGATCTTCGGCACCACCTTAACAGTATTGTGACCCTTGTCTGATTTTACTCGAATAATGGCTGATATTATAACCTGGTACTAAATAAGTATATAAAAAAAAGAGTATGTAAGCAACGGACACAAAAAAATAGCACCTCATCGTAATGAAGTGCTATTGTGGGAAACCCCGAGATTATTGGGAAATAATCTCTTTCGTTTTGTAATATCCGCACACTTTACATACGTGGTGGCCAAGTTTCAGCTCTCCACATTGCTCGCATTTTACCATACCTGGTACCGCCAGTTTGAAATGCGTACGACGTTTGTCGCGGCGAGTTTTGGATGTTCTTCTTTGAGGTACTGCCATGTTTCCCACCTCCTTCACAGAGTCAATGAATCATACTTTATTGTTCGTCTTTGAATAAATCCTTGAGCACTGCCATACGAGGGTCAATTCTCTCGGTAGAGCAGCCGCATTTTTGTTCATTTAAGTTCTGTCCGCAATTTTGGCACAGTCCTTTGCAATCGTTACTGCATAATGGAGCGAACGGCATGAACAACTGAAGCACTTCTTCCACATAAGGCTTCAAATCCAGCCTGTCCCCTGTTACGGCAATAACGTCGTCATCCTCGTTCTCTTCCGTTTCTTCCTCGTCCTTGTCGGACGCCGGCTTGAACTGGTCGGACACAGGAATTACCGTATGAAGCTTCACGGGGTCAAGACAACGAGAGCAAGCGAGCTCCCAATCAATGGACAATTCGCCTTCGACCGTAATCGAGCCTTCATTGCCTGTTACCTGAAGCGACACATGGAGCGGACCGTTACTGATGACATCGGATCTGTCTTTGAATAACGCGGACACATCCAGATTCTCATCAATCTTTGCCTTAATGCCTTTGGACATCGTTTCTTGTACATGAAACTGCATGTGATCACCCCAAACAAACAAAAATTATTATATCTATCTTCGAGCGGTTTTGTCAACATTTTCACACTGTTTTTCATCTTTTCTCGTGTTATTTCGTGAATACATCGATGGCCCTGTGCTATGATGGGACATATATCCATCTGAAATAAGGAGATGTCAGATTGCGAACGGTAGGACTAATTGTTGAGTATAACCCATTTCACAACGGTCATCAATATCATTTGCGCGAATCGGTCAAAATAGCAAAAGCCGACGCCGTCGTAGCCGTCATGAGCGGGCATTTCCTGCAGCGCGGAGAACCGGCCGTCATGGATAAATGGGCCAGGACGGAAGCAGCGCTGCGCGGCGGCTGCGATCTGGTCCTGGAGCTTCCCGTCGCCTACGCCACGCAGGCAGCGGAATGGTTCGCTTACGGAGCGGTCGCCACTCTCGAGGCAACCGGCGTCGTAGACGCCTTCTGCTTCGGTACGGAGAGCGGAGAGATCGAAGTACTGCATGAAGCGGCCAAGCTTGTTGCCCACGAGCCGCCAGCCTTTCAAAACCTGCTTCGGGAAGCATTGGAAAGAGGTAGCAGCTATCCAAACGCCTATAGCTCTGCAATTGCTTCCTACCTTACATCGATTGGCCGGGCGGATGCGGCGGATTTCCCATTTGCCCAGCCGAACCATACGCTTGGTCTTCATTATTTGATTGCGTCGGAACGGATCGGCGGGAAAATGCTGCCCTACACGATTCGCCGGGAGAAATCCGAGTACGGGCAAACGACGGTTACCGACAGCGCCATCGCCAGCGCTACCGCGATTCGCAAGCTGCTGCTTGAAGGCGGCGAGCTTGAAGCAAGCAGGCCGCTTGTTCCTGCCGGTACTTTTGATGTGATGCAGAGGGAATGGTCTTCCGGCAGAAGCCCTGTAAGCTGGAACAACTTCGTCCACCGGCTGCTGCATGGCGTTGTCACCCATACGCCGAATGAGCTTGCCGGCTACCGCGAAATGACGGAAGGGCTCGAATACAGACTTCTTCAAGCTCTGCCGAAGCTGGACCATACCGGAATTGAACCGCTGCTGGATGCGCTAAAGACGAAGCGTTATACGCGGACCAAGCTGCAGCGCTCCCTTCTTTCTATTCTGCTCCGTCACAAAAAAGAAGATTTCACATCAGAGAAGCTGACTGCCGGCGTCCAATACATCCGCGTACTTGGCTTTACAAGCAAAGGACAGCAGCTTCTGCGACGAATGAAGAAGGAAGCGAAGCTTCCCGCCCTGCTAAGCGCCGCCAGAGCTCCAATCGAGTCCAGATACCTTGAGCTCGATACGCAAGCGTCGGCAGTCTATATGCTGGCTCAGCCTGGACATGAATCGGCGGCAGCGATGTACCGCGATTTTACGGATAAGCCGATTATTATCGAGTAAGGCCTGCTTCATCCTGTATAGCCGCGATTGCAGAGCCCAGCGAGGTGACGGGGATAACCTTCATCTCGCTGCGAAGCTCCTTCGCTTTTGCCGCAGCCTCCTCATAGTTACCCTTTGGAGCGAGGAACAGTTCTGCCCCCGCTTGATCCGCCGTAACCACTTTTAAGGCAATTCCGCCGATTGGCCCAACGTTCCCGTCTTTGTCGATCGTTCCTGTTCCCGCAATTCTTAACCCCCGGGTAAAATCTTGATCCAATAGGAGATTAAGAGACTGCAGCGCAAACATCAGACCGGCAGACGGTCCGCCAACGTCACTGGCCGTGATCTTAATTTTCTTGTTCTCATCGTCTGGCTGAAGCCCAACGGACGTTATTTTATACGGAATTTCCGCATAGCGATAGGCAGCCTCCACCGCACTATTCTGCGAAGAAAGCATGTCTTTGGTCATCTGCGCCAGGTAATCCTTCTCCGACAGCCCTTTCATCACCGAGTCCTTGCTCCATATTTGAAAGTCTTTATTCCAGATAGACTGAAGCGCCTGCCAATACTTCGCATCGGTCAGTTTGATGGTTGTAACCAGAAAAACTCCCTGCTTATCCGCTCCGGAATTGGTCTGCTGGATTCCTGCGCCGCTGCCGCTTCGCTGAACTAATGGCGCGGTCTCGAACGCAAGACCAGGCTCATAGACAACAAGCGGTGTCGGAGCATACACTATGACCCACAACGTAACGGCAATCATAAAAATCCCTGCCGCCTGCCTAACCCTGCCGTTCAGCTTAAACTTGATCATTGAAGTCCCTCCCTTCCGCAAGGGCTTGGTCTATCCCGCCCTAGACGAGCGTACAATGGAAAAGACCCCGGTTCGTCCGAGCCTCTTGCGTAATCGATGATCCTAATTCCAATGGAGTTGATAGATATGGCACGAACGATTCTGTATGCGGCAATCTCGATTCTGATGGTTGCCGCTATCATACGTCAGCCGGATGAAGCGTTCCAAGCTTCCCTTCAGGGGCTGACCATCTGGTGGAATATCGTATTCCCCGGCCTGCTGCCCTTTCTTGTCTTATTTGAATTGATAGCTGCCTTCGGCCTTATTCACGGAATTGGCGCTCTCCTTCGTCCTCTGATGCGAAGCTTGTTCAAGCTGCCCGGCGAGGCTGCGCTGCCTTTGCTCTTTGGGTGGCTGTCCGGGCATCAGGCAGGCGCCGAAGCGACTGCTGCTCTTCGCCGAGATCAGCTGGTAACCAGAGGCGAAGGACAAAGACTGCTGGCCTTGTCCCATATGCCCAATCCTCTTTTTATGCTGGTTGTCATTGGAGCAGGCTTCCTGCATCGGCCTGAGCTTGGCTTATTTATAGCTCTTATGGTCTGGCTCTCCGCCCTCTGTACGGCGGGATGGATTTCGCTGTTCAGCCGGCGGAGGTCTCCCTCGCATCAGCTTAATGCCCCTCATACGGCGGTTGCTTCGAGAGGCTTGATGGAAAATGTAGCAAATGCGATTACAACAAGCCGCGACCGTGACGGCCGCAGCTTTGGCAAAGTACTTGGCGATGCGGTCTCTTCCGGCGTTCAAAAGCTGCTTGTTGTTGGCGGCTTTATGATTTTCGCTGCCGTAGCAGCCAGGCTGGCATTGCCGCTCATCCAATTCGTGCTGCCAAGCGGTACTGCCGAATTGCTGCTGCCGGCTTTGCTCGAGAGCCATATCGGTGCCTACGGGGCTGCCGTATGGCAGGGTCCAGGCATCACCACCGCCATAAGCGCCGCCGCTGTTGCGGCCATTCTAGCCTGGAGCGGCTTAAGCGCGCTGCTGCAGTCCGGTTATGCCATCACCGGCACGGATTTGAAGCTGCTGCCGCTGATTGGCGCCAGACTGCTGCATGCGCTGCATGCCGCTGCGTTCGCCTTGCTGCTGTGGAAGCCCGCACAAGCTGTTCTTGCCATGCTGCCAAGCCGCTTGACCGGCGCAACGGCAGCCATGCTGCAGGACGGCGTACACTGGGTGCGCCCTTCCAACGCGTACGAGGCCGTCACCGCACTTGGCCTCCCATCGCTGTGGCCGTATGCGCTGACGGCCGTCGCCGTTCTTGCTATAGTGCTGCTGTTGATGCGGGCAGCAGCGCCGCGTACCCCTGACCTGAAGAAGCGCTAATCAGCCATTCGACTGCCTCGCTTTATATTTTTCAACGAGACGTGACTCGATGGGGGCCGGTACAAGCTCGTGAACCGGTCCGCCAAACATTGCGATCTCCTTCACAATGCTGGAGCTAAGGTACGAATATTTCGGATTCGTCATCATAAAGATCGTCTCGATCTCTTCATCCAGCAATTGATTCGTCGAGGCAAGCGTCAGCTCGTATTCGAAATCCGTCACCGATCGGATGCCGCGGACAATCACGCTGGCTTTGCGCGATTTCATGAACCGTACGAGCAGATCCCGGAAGCTGTCGATCGACACATTCGGAATGTCGCGCGTTATTTCGCGAAGCATCTCTTTCCGCTCGTCAAGCGTAAACATCGGACTTTTGCTTGTATTGTTCAGCACCGCCACAATGACGTGGTCGAATTGCTTGGCCGAACGGCGGATAATATCGAGATGTCCCAATGTCGGAGGATCGAAGCTCCCCGGATAGACCGCTACTCGTCCGTTCTCATTCATCTGCATGGCTGGTTCCTCCATCTGTGCCGCCGGGCGAATAACGGTAGATTGTAACTGCCGTATCGCCATATTTTTGTTTTCTTACCAAAATAAAATGCTCCATCTCGTCCGGATACTCATGCCCGGCATCATGCTCCACCACAATGGTCGCCCCGTCCTCCAGCAGCGACCGCTGCGCCAGATCGGCCATCAGCTCGTCCATATGGGTCAAGCGGTAAGGCGGGTCGAGGAAGACGATAGAGAACGCGATTCCCCGCTTCTCCAGCAGCTTCAGCGCGCGATCCGCGTCGTTGCGGTATATTTCCGCATGCCGTCCCATTCCTGCCGCTTCGGTATTTAATTTAATAATATCAATGCTTATTTTTTCCCGGTCGATAAAGATCGTCCGCTCGATGCCTCTGCTCCAAGCTTCAATACCGAGTCCGCCGGTGCCGGCGAATAAATCGAGTGCCAGTCCACCGTCGAAAAACGGCCCAATCATGCTGAATATCGCTTCCTTCACCTTATCGGTCGTCGGGCGAGTATTCATGCCTGGAACCGCCTTCAGCGTGCGGCCTTTTGCCGCTCCCGCAATGACTCTCACTGCTTATTGCTCCCTTCCTCTACTGTCGTTGCCTATAGTACCACACTTTCCCTTGGATTATAAAGGTACCTGAAGGGGAGGAACGAGGGCCGCAATATTTTTTTGGCGTAAAATGTATAATCGCCCACAAACCGGACAAGATAAAATCATCGGCGTCGGAAGATGCCGTAGACAACCGCGGAGAAGACTTACGTTTCCCCATAAGCTCTTCGTCCGGTTTCTCCTCTCCCATGAAAGGACGCTCAGAAATGAGCGTCCGATTTTTTTGTAAACAGGCCATTTCCCCTCTGCTAATTCCAGTCATTTTGGTATATAGTTACAGTACCACTTTTAATAGACGGGAGGTTTACGGCCCTATGAACCAGTTCGGCAGCTATATTATTCCCCTACTCATTATTCTGTTTGTCGTGTACCGGCGCTTGAAGCGCTCGGTAGGTTTTCAGCCTTTCAAACCAAGCAGGCTGAAAATGCGCATCGGTATCTTCAGTATCATTGGCATTCTGCTGCTGGCCTCCGGCTTCCCGCATCCTGCGATCTACATTTCCGATGCCATCGGTATCGCCTGCGGCGCGGTAATTGCTTATTATGCCATCAAGCACAGCCGTTTCGAACAGCGCGAGGATACGTTGTTTTACCGGACGCATGTCGGCATAGAGACCTTGGTTGTCCTGCTGTTCATCGGAAGAATCGCCTTCCGGATCATCGAGATGTTCGGCGCAGGAGGCACCACTGCCATGAATCCGGCGCTAAACAACGAAACGGCCCAAATGCAGCAGTATACGAATGATCCGCTGACCGCGGCAACTTTCTTCCTGCTTGTAGCTTATTATATCGGCTATTATACGTTTATCCTTCGCAAGAGCGACGAGAAAGCGGAGGTATCCTAGGTGAAACGGCTACACCGTCCTTAAGCGGTTAGCGCGTTTCAATATAAAAAGGCGTTCCTTCGGGACGCTTTTTTTCATTCTCCTATAAGATCGTAACCTTGCGGCTTGTCAGGAATATCATGACATATGCAAAAAATAATGACGAGGGGATTGCAACATGGCCGTTTACCGAATAATCGTCGATTTGTCGGACCGGATGCTTCATCTGCTTGATGGAAATGTTGTTGTGAACTCTTATCCCGTTGGCATAGGCAAGATGGTTACTCAGACTCCGTCAGGAGAATACAAGATTATCAATAAACAAGAAAATCCCGGCGGACCTTTTGGCGTGTTGTGGATGGGATTGTCCAAACCGCATTACGGCATTCACGGCACGAACGACCCTTCCTCGATCGGAAGAATGGTCTCGCATGGCTGCATCCGGATGTACAACGAGGATGTGCTTGCTTTATCCGACCTCGTGCCGATTGGTACACGTGTCACGATTCGCCCCTAATAGCAAGGGAAAAGCGGCAGTCTCTTAAGGGAGATCTGCCGCTTTCAAAGTGACCGTCTGGGTTGCCTGCTCCCAAACCGCCTTCCGGTTTAATATCGCCGCCAAGTCTCTAACCATTACATAGCCGGTGGAAATATCGAGCCGGGAATCAAGCGGCTGGCCATTAACCGTTACCTTGCCTGCGGTCCAGCCGATAGCGGCTCCAAGCGCTTCCCCAAGTGCCCGGGCAGCAACCCAGGTTGTTCCTCCGTCTAAGTATCCGGTCGCGGCAACGAGACCGTCTACCAGAATGGGAATCGTCTGCGAGGAACGGAACATCGTTGTCGATGATGCGGAAGCAAAGGCCGTATCATACTGCTTCAAGGAATATTGGTTTATGAGCGTGACCAGCTTACTAGGATAAGCAGGATCCGTCGCATAACCGCTCACATACAGCATCGTGGCTTGTTGTTCGGGTGTCACGGCTGCGCGGACGCGAACGTAGCGTGGGGTCGCAAACAGCAGATCCTGATCCTTCATGAAATGATACACGCTGTTATAAGCGCGGAACGACGAGTTCATGCTGATCAATGTTCCGTCAACCACTTCCCAGGTACCTTTCACCACCGCTTCTCCATGCCAATAGGCATTAGGAGTGCCCGAGCCGACCTTAATACCTCCGAGGTTGTACCAAGGATGAATGACTCCGCCTGTCTCGAGCATACACTGCGCAAGCCGCAAGGAAGGAAAAATCGATGATCCTTCGCGTCTGACCTGCAGAACCGCCGGGACAAGCGCTGCAATAAATTGCGATCTTGTCAGATTCGCCATTTATCCTCCTCCTTTCCAGTCAAAAACTTATACAAGCTCCTCTCAGTGTATGGGGTTCTGATCCGATTCGTAACGGTGACTGCCGCTGCGGCAACAAAAAAACTCCGTTATGCCCATCTTCGGGACTAACGGAGCTGCACTGCTTACAAACTATAAAATTCACGCGTATTCGAAAGCAGCCGTTCCCTTACTTCCTGCTCAGGAAGCTGCTTGATCGCGGCGATATGCGCGCAAACATCATAAACCATTTGCGGCACGGTCATCCGGCCCTCGTAAGGCCCTTCAAAAGGCCACGGCCCGTCCGTCTCCACCATCATTTGCTCCAAAGGATACCGCTCTACCAGCGTCCTGATCTCTTGCTCGTAGGCCACGTCCGGCGTCACCGAAATCATATAGCCGAGGGAGATCATCCGCTTGATCGTCGCTTCATCTCCCTTAAACCAGTGGAAATGAACCTTCTTCAACTGATGACGTTCCATGATATCGCAAGCCTTGGCCCCATCCTCATATACCGCATGCAGAATAATCGGACGGCCCAATTCCGCGGCAAGCGCGGCAAACCGGTCCAGCAAATCGAGGTAAGGCGTCTCGTCAAAAGGTCTCCCTTCCTCGGCTGCAGAGGTCCGGGAATAATAAGGCAAGCCAACCTCTCCAATAGCGAACGCTTCGCCGGCTCCATGCTTCGCCTTAACCCATGCAACCAGCTCATCTTGTTCCCATGCCGTAGGAACCGGCTGTTCGGGATGATAACCGTATGCAGGAAACACCTTGCCCGGGAACAACTCGGCGAGCGATGCGTTTGTCTTGCAGGAATCCAAATGCATCGACACGGCTACAACCGCTTCGATTCCCGCTTCAAACGCCTGCTCCAGAAATGCTTGCCGATCCGCTTCCTCATAAGAATCAATATGAATATGCGCGTCAATTGCCTTTTTCGACTCCATGATGAACCAACTCCTTCAGCTTAATGAAGCAGCTCATGAATCTGTTGCTTGAGCTCGTTAAACAACGGTTCCCGCCATAATTGCGGAGAACGGGGTCTTGCGAATGGAACTTTTATTTCTTCCAAAATAACCGCCGGCGCTGATGACAATACAATGATCCGGTCAGATAGCAGCAACGCCTCTTCGATGCTATGCGTAACGAGGAGAACCGATCGTTTATTCTGCTCCCAGATGGACATCAGCCACTGCTGCATCTGCTGTCTCGTTAACGCATCAAGCGCGCCAAACGGCTCGTCAAGCAGCATTAAGGTCTGGGGGGACAGCAGAGCCCGCAGGAAAGATACGCGCTGCTGCATCCCGCCGGACAACACATGGGGATAGGAATCCGCGTACTCCGCGAGACCGATGCGTTCCAGCCATTCACGCGCCTGACGACCCGCTTCCTTACGCTCCGTGCCTGCAATCTCAAGCGCTAGCTCGATATTAGCCGACACCGAACGCCAAGGCATCAGGGAGGCCTGCTGAGGCATATACGAAATATGTCCCCGGCTCCCGGTTACTTGCTTGCCGTCAATCCAGACTTCACCGCCCGTTGGTTGTTCCAATCCGCCAATCAGCTGGAACAACGTTGTTTTTCCGCTTCCGGAGGGACCGATAATGGAGACGAATTCGTTCTCGGCAATGGTAAGCGACAGGCCGTTCAGTACGTTTTTCCGGCCTGCATCAAAGCTTTTGCGGATCCCTTTTAGTTCAAGCGCCGGAGCTGTCATGCTCCTCCCCCTCCTTTCGCCGGACGCCACCGGATGACTAGTCTTTCGATGAGAGCAACCAGACCAAATAAAGCAAGGCTCAGCGCCACGATCAGAAAGACGGATGCAAATACCCTCGCCGGCTCATAACCTTTGGATGACAGAATCATATAATGGCCTAATCCTTTGTCAGCCCCGAGCCACTCCGCAACAACGGCGCTTAGAACGGCATACGAAGCAGCGATTTTGAGGCCCGAGAATAAGTGCGTAACGGCATTGGGCAACTCGAGCCGCGTAAACAGCTGCCAATCCCCCGCTCCAATCATCCGCATATAATTGCGAAGGGTTGGATCAGTATCCTTGAAGCCATTCAACATGGCAACGGATACGGGGAAGAAACAAACGATCCAGACTAAAATAAGCTTGGGCAGAACACCGTAACCCAGCCAAATCGTAAGAATCGGGCCAATCGCGATGACCGGCACGTTCTGTGTTACGACAAGCAGCGGATAGACCGCCCTCCGGACAAATGGAATAAGATGCAGAATAGCAGCAATTATGATTCCGGCTGCTGCTCCTCCGCCAAATCCGATGAGCGCCAGCTCCACCGTTGCCCAGGCATTGTCCATTAGGCGATGCCAGACGTCAAACATCTCTTTTACGATAGAAGTCGGCGAAGGCAGCTGCCACTCGGGTACAACGCCGCTATCAACCGACAGCTGCCAACTGGCAAGGATAAAGATAACGAGAAGCAGAGAAGGCCAGACTGCGTGATACCAGCCTTTATTGCCCATCCGGATACTTCTCCAACAGCCGGCCCATGGAAGCCCCGTTAGCCGGATTGAAATAAATTTTCACCTGCGAGATAACGGACGGACAGCCCATCTCGGTCATAGCTTCATTCATGGTTTGCACGATTTCGAACAATTGCGGGAGTTCGCCCTCCATCGTTGTCTCCAGAGGCGCTACCCGGTAAGGGACACCCGATGCCTTAATAATCTCGATTGCGCGGTCCACAAACGGAATAACGCTTTCCCCGTTTGGCGTTGTTGGCAGAATTTGAATACTTACAAGCGCGTTGGCCATCATCGTCAGCTCCTCTTAATCCTATTGTTTTATCCTAAGCTTTCGGCAGGAAGTCGTTCGTGAACGCTTTATCCGCCTCCAGCTCCTTCTCCAGCAGCTTGTGCTCGAACATCCAGTGGGAATAGTTCACCCATACGTCCTTCTTCTGCACGCCCCATTGCGAAGCGTCATCCGTATATTTCGGGCTAAGCCACTTCTGGCTCGCGCGCACCAAGTCGGCGTTCAGATCCGGCTCTGCTTTGATCAGCACTTCCGCCGCATCCTCCGGATGGTCAATCGCAAATTGATAGCCCTTAGCGGCACCCGCAACAAACGCTTTAACAATCTCCGGTTTCTCGGCGATCATTTTCTCGCTAGTTTCCAGAAGCGGCGTGTAGTAATCCAGCTTGTCGCTGTAATCGGTCAAGTAAACCATATTCAGCTTCTCGCCGCGCAGCTCAGCCTCCACGCCGGTCCAGGCATAGTAGATCCAGGCAAAATCAATGTCTCGCTTCACCGCCGTAAAGAAATCCGTGTCGCCGATGCTGAGCATCTTCACTTTGGATACATCCGCGTTCTCTTCCTGCATCAGAGAGCCGATTACCGCTTCTTCTACCGGCGCGCCCCAGCCGCCGTAGGTTTTGCCCTCAAACTTTTTCGGAGAGTCGATTCCTTTGGATGCCGGCGAAGCAAAGCCCGAAGTATTATGCTGAATCACGGCAGCAACGGATACAAGCGGCACGCCGGCGATACGCGCCATAGTGAGCGACTCTTGGTAGCCGACGCCAAACTCCGCTCCGCCGGAGGCTACCATTTTATCCGCGCCGTCCTGGCCGGGCTGAATAATCTCAACATCAAGGCCTTGCTCCTTGAAATAACCTTTATCCCGTGCCACGTACAATCCGGTATGATTCGTGTTAGGCGTCCAATCCAGAACGACCTTTACTTTGGTCAACGGCTTGTCCGCTCCGTTACCGGCTGACACATTCTCCGTATTCTTGTTGTTGTTCGAGCCGCATGCGGCCAGCAGCACAACTACCGCCAGCATGGCTGCAGAAATACCGAACCTTCTCTTTGCACCTGTTCCCATCTTTCTGTCTCTCCCTCTCTCTTCTTGACTATGACGTTCGCTATTATGGCCGGACTACCATCTGAAAATAAAAAAAGCCCTCCGAGATCCGGAGAGCCATACATTTCGTCAGCTTTATTAAAGGTCTGCACGCTTCCTTACAATAGAAGGCATACCTTAATAACAATTCCTACGCTGGCATTATCCAGATCAGGTATAAGGGTCGGAATTTTCTTCGGAATTCCCTCTCAGCTAGCCTCAACCAGCTCCCCGGTGCTATTCACTTACGTCAGTAAACTTTATTATACCCTTTCTGCCCAAAAAAGCCAGCTTCGTTTTAAATAAGTCATCTATCTAAAGTTAGACATACGCCGATTTTTGCGCTTGGTGGGTTGTTGTCCTTATAGCCGTGTGACCGGCATGAATAGTATGTAGTCGAGTGCATATCCGCTAATATCGAGAGGATTGAACCGGGGTGAAAAGACGACACAAGAGAGGCAAGAAGCCAAAACGGCCGAACGCATCGAAGTCTAGAAGACGCAAATCAGGAGGCCGTACCCGATCATACGGAAGACGAACCGCTAAGCGGCAATCCAAGCGAAAACAACGCCGGCTCTCCAATAAGCGCAGCTCCGGGCGGTCTGCCGTGGAGCTGGCAAAGCTTCAATCCGACGCCTCAACCCGGGAACCAGGCGTAAATATTATCGGCTTTGTTCATGCCGAGATGGGGATCGGGGAATCCTCGAGGCTAGCGGCAAAAGCGATTGATACGGCGGCCATACCGTTTGGACTCCTTAATTTCCCGCTTGCCGTAGCCTCGAGAATGTCGGATTACAGCTGGTCGCATAAGTTGCTGGATAAAGCCCGGTACAACACCAATATCTTTCATATGAATGCCGACTTTATGCGTCCTGCCCGCGAGCATTTCGGTAACGAATTGTTTAACAGCCGTTACAACATCGGGTATTGGCATTGGGAGCTGCCGGAGTTTCCGGAAGAGCATGTGGAAGGCTTCAGCCATGTCAATGAGGTATGGGTGTGCAGCAAATTTGTAGCCGAGTCCGTCTCCAAACGGGCATCCGTTCCCGTTATTACTATTCCGCACTGTATCCAAGTACAAGTCGCGCCGAATATTAACCGCTCATCCTTTGGGCTGCCGGACAACCGGTTTTTGTTTCTAATGATGTACGACGTTCAGAGCTCTACCTTGCGCAAAAATCCCCGGGCGGTAATTGAAGCCTTCAAGCTGGCCTTCGACAAAAACGATCAGCGCGTTGGACTTGTCCTTAAAGTAAATAATGCGGACTTCCGCCCGAATGAGCTTGCCGAGCTGAAGAAGCTGATTGCCGAACGGAGCAATATGCATTTAATTGATAAAGTGTTGTCCCGACACGAAGTGAACGCCCTGCTGCAGTGCACGGACAGCTATGTTTCCCTTCACCGTGCCGAGGGTTTTGGGCTTGGTCTCGCGGAAGCGATGTATTTGGGTAAACCGGTCATAGCGACGAACTGGTCCGGCAACACGGAGTTTATGAACGCTTCAAATTCCTGTCCCGTATCCTACCAGCTCGTTAATATCGGGCAGGACTGGGGACCTTACAAGAGTCATCAGATCTGGGCAGAGCCTAACATCCGTCATGCCGCGGAATACATGCAGCGTCTCGTGTCCGATGCGCGCTGGCGGGAATCCATTGCGGCAAGCGGCATGAGGACGATTCACAACGATTTTTCCCCTGCCGTTATTGGCCAACGGATCAAGAACAGGTTAAAAGAGCTGCGTCTGATTTAAAAACACAAGGCCTGCCCGGTATAGCGAGATTGATCTCCCCTACCGGACCAGGCCTTATTAAGCCAACTCATTGCGCCAATAATTCAATAAATCCTTCATTGTCTGCTCAAACGGAATTTCCGGCTTCCATCCGGTCTGCTCATAAAACTTGCCATAATCCCCTACAAGCACCTTTACGTCGGATGGCCGAAGCCTTGTTTTGTCTTCCTCAATCGTAATATCGACGGTACTATAGCTGAGCAGGATTTGAATCACTTCGCGGATCTCATGGCACTGACCGGATGCGATATTATAGATTTCTCCTGCTTCGCAATAGTCCATCGCCATCCGGTAGGCTCTAACTACATCGCGCACATCCGTGAAATCCCGTTTAGCCTCCAGATTCCCCACATACAGGACCGGCGGCTTTAGTCCTTTCTCGATCTCCGCAATTTGCTTGGCGAAATTCGAACTGACGAACTGCTCTCCTCTGCGGGGACCATGATGGTTAAAGGTCCGCGTTCTGATAATGTGTTGTCCATAGGTTTTGAAATATTGGTAGCCCAGGTAGTCTTGAGCGATCTTGCTCACCGCGTACGGACTTATCGGGCGAAGCGGATTGGTCTCTTTAACCGGCACCTCGTTTTCTTCCACGTGCCCGTATTCCTCACTGGAGCAGGCAATTAGCACTTTGGAGGCTAAACCAAGCTTTCTTACTGCTTCCTGCAGATGAACCTGCCCAATAATATTGTTCGTCATGGTCTCGGCAGGCGATTCCCATGACAGCGGTACAAAGCTTTGCGCCGCCAAATGAAAAATCAAGTCCGGCCGAATGCTCGCCATCATATGCTCAACCGCCTGAGGATCCATCAGCTCGCACTCATACAGGCGCATATCCGGCAGCAGATGGCGAATATGGCGCAGCGAACTGTGACTCCTCATGGTTCCTGTCACTTCAATCCCCTCGCCGAGCAGATGCTCGGCAAGATGACTGCCTACAAAACCGGTTATCCCTGTAATCAGTGCTTTCATCCCTGCCGGCCTTCTTGATCGGCAGTAAGCGCGGCGATCGCATGCTTGACATTTTGTTCGTCCGATTTGCGGCAAATAAGAAGGCCTTCTTCAGTCGATACAATAATCAAATCCTCAATGCCGATAGCAACAACCTGCTGCTGTTCCGAATAGATAATCGTGTTGCGCGTCGCAAACGGGAAGATTTGACCGAGCAGCAAATTTCCGTCGCCATCCGTATGGAATATCCTCTCAAGCGAGGTCCATGCGCCAACATCATCCCAAATAAATTCAATAGGGATCGTATAGAGACGCTCCAGCTTTTCTACCAGGGCATAATCGATAGAAAGCTTCTGCAAACGGGCATACGACTGCCTGAACTCTTCATCCTTCTGATCAAAGATGGACCACATCTGCGGTTGATACTTCATCATGTATCCGGCGATCGTAGATGGCTTCCATATAAAAATACCGCTGTTCCAATACATATTCGGAAGCTCTATCAACTTCTCGGCTTTTTCCTTGGTTGGTTTCTCGATGAAGGCTTTAACCTCTTTGATGCGTTCTCCAAACTTATCTGCATGATCCGCCGATTCTACCGTTTCAATATAACCGTAACCCGTTTCGGCTCTTGTGGGGACTATGCCAAGCGTAACGACAACCCCATCCGTCTTGGCCGCCTGTTCCGCCGCGCGCAGCGCCTCCATCAACTCCTCTGTATCCGGAATGTATTGATCGGAAGGTGCCGTTACCAGCACGTCATCCAGCTCCAGCTTCATGAAATAACTGGCTGTCAATGCGATGCAAGGCGCTGTGTCTCTCTGATCAGGTTCTATAATGATACGATTTTCTCCCAGCTCGGGAAGCTGTTCCTTCACGATCGGCAAATAGTTTGCGCTGACCGCGACATACACCTTTTCTTCGGGCAGACAGGAACGGAACCTCGCGTAGGTTTGCTGCAGCATTGTTGTCTCTTCTGAAGCTAATGTCAGAAACTGCTTCGGCTTGGCAACCGTGCTTCTTGGCCAAAAACGTGTTCCCTTGCCTCCTGCCATAATTACAGCGATCATTGAATTTCACCTCGAAACGGTAAATCTCCTACTATTAAAACCTCTCTTCTAGTCAAGCCGGAGCTCCTTCCTTAACCGGTGCCGGATTGATAAATTACATATCTTCAACTTATGCTTTAATAGAGTAATCCTAATGGACGAATAGCCAAAAGGGACGGAAATCAGGCAGATGACTCCGCCCAACTATCGCTTTCAAGCATAAACGGCCATACTTTGACCTAATCTATCAAAAATAGACGATCGTTCACGGCAAATACCGTCTTCTCTATGAATCTCTCAACATATGATTAAGTATATCAACTGAAAGGAGAGGATTAGATATGGGAGAAACAGGTTTGACAGGTCTGACTGGTCTGACTGGAGCCACTGGCCCTACCGGCCCTACGGGTCTTACAGGTCCTACTGGACCAACAGGTCCTACAGGCGCTACCGGCCCTGCTGGTCCAGGTGCTGGGGTATATGGAGCTAACGGAGGAGTCTTCCCTCTTGGCGCAATCGGGATCATCGGAACAGTAATTCCGCCGGTTGAAATTCTTGCCGTTCCCGTTACGGTTAGTTCTGCAGCAGCCAATAAAGTAAAAATTGACGGAGTTGTTGACGTAGCGATTTCCGGTACGATCCTTGGCGTATTGCTTAACCCATCGATTACCGTGGATCTGCTCCGCGACGGTGTTGTTGTAGCTTCGGTCACAAGCACAACTTTCGCAACGGTAGCTCTTGCTGCAGTTCTTGATCTTGAAGTAGTGATTCCTATCACTTACTACGACACGCTGACTGTCGGCGCGCATGAATACACGCTTGAAGTAGCTGTTAACTCGATCTCGATAGCGATTACAGGTGCTGCTGCTTCTGTTCAATATTCCTCGCTTGCAGCTTCGCTCGGCGTCTAACCAAACCCAAACAGCCTTTTCGCTTCATACGAAAAGGCTGTTCCTCTACATAGGCGCTTAAAGAGGGGCTTCACCCTTAATGAGAGCATTGGCAAGATGACCAAAGTCGATCGCTACCTTGCCGGTTACGCGGGCAAGCTCTTCGGTAATCAATACGGCAGCGATTCCTGCGGAAACCAGAGCAATGTCAAAATCATACTGTCTGGCCAACGTCACTACTCTGGCGGCATCCCTGGCACCGTTAACCGGCGCTACGACGCCCGCAACGGATAAACCGCGATTGGCAAGAACGGCAGATAGCGGTTCCGCCATATTGCCGATAAGAAGAACACGCTTGTTCTGAAGGATCGGCAGAAGGCAGCCTGCCGTGCATAAACTGTAATTAATAAGGGAATCGGTCCATTGCCGCTCCCGCAATGATAACCCATAAGCTTGAAAAACCGGCGAAACAAGCAGCTGATAATTCGGCATTCTGGTTCTTGGTATACCAACAATATCGGCGCCGGTAACCGCCACGGCCAGGCGGTTGCGAATATCCAGATCCGGCACCTTTACTCCCGCATATTCCAGAAATTTGCCCTCGCGTCTTACTTGATCTACCGGCATAACGATTTCTTGAGCCATGGTAAGCAGCTCTCCGTCCCCGAGCCTGACGATAGATAACGGCCGCTTCTCCTCCATGGCATAAAGAATCGCATCTCTGACCTGTTCCGGGGGCATTAGCGGAATAGCGTGCTCCATATGCATGCTTACTCCCGTTGCTATGATTTGCTGCAGAGAAAGCTCCGGAAAAATCATGTTTGGCGGCAGCAGCTGGTCAACGATTTCTTCTCCGCCCGCATATTTCCCCTCTTGGTACCCTTTGTCATAGCCCTCATGATAGCTGGCATGTTGACCAGTCTCCGCCATGCTTCCTTCCGATTTAGCTTCATGAACCGCCTCCGGAGGACTTGCTTCGCCTTGCTCTGCCGGATTCCGGATGAATTTGGGCGGAGCATGGAGTGAACGTCGTCGTTGCTTGTTGATCAGCTTCTTGCGTTTCCGCGGTTTACCCTTTTTGCGAGGCGTCCGAATGCGCATGACGTTCCCCCTTGCTGTTCTCATCGTGTAATTCTAGCGGGTCAATTCCCCATTTCTCCATAAACAGCCGCCGGTTTCGATCAACAAGCTCCTCAAGAGCTTCTCCGGCATAACCGCCGAAGGAAGCACTGCCATGATGATAGACGAAAGCATCCTTCGCGACAGCAACCCGGTACCCAGCGCGATAAGCCCGGTAACAGTAGTCATCATCCTCGTAATGACCCGGCGAGAACCGTTCATCGAGTTGACCGATCTTCTGCATCAGGCTGCGGGAAAACAACATACAAAAGCCGATGATTCGGTTTACGAATTCGCGTTGCCCATTCTCATCGATTTTTAAGCGCGCGGCGAATTCATCATAACGGCCAGTCATTGTGATCTGCTGCCTGCCGCTCGCATAGTTAGTCATTGGTCCAACCAGCCCGATAGAAGGATCCGAATCAAGCGCGTTGTGCATCCTTCTCAGCCATTCGGACGTGACCAGGACATCATTATTAAGCAGAAGCAGCCGGTCGCCTCTCGCCAGCCTCATCCCCCAATTGCAGGCAGCCGGAAACCCCGTATTCGCCGGCAAGGAAATGGCAATAATCCGCTGCTGCTTCAAGTAATCCAATGTACCGTCGGTTGAGCCGTTATCAATGACAATTAGCTCATAGGGATCCTTCGTATGGTTCCGTATCGTTCCTATGGTCTCCCGCAGAAGGGAGACCGCGTTACAAGTCGGGATGATGATGCTTGTTAACACCTTTCACACGCTCCCTTTTGCGCAAATGATCGGTATATTTCAGACGCGGGCTTTCCTCCCGCATCGCCCAGCCAAGCGCTTCCAAATGATCCCCCATAATCAGCTTCGAGATCGGATTGTTCACGCCAACATTATCCTTCCGGTGCCTGTTTCTCTTAAACACATTGATGCAGCCGCCAATTCCGATACGCAAACCCCTCTGCAAAGCGATTGCTTGCGCTTTGGGCGGAACAGCCAAATTGGCGAAGCCTATCACCTCAATCGCTCTTCGGCTTAAGGCATGCGGAACGGCTGTCATGGAATTCACATTCAGATCATCCCGGCGATTGGAGCGGTTCAGGAAATATTTCATAATCGAAACTTCATCCCAGTCGGAGAACATGCCTACATAACGGGAAAGATCGTTTAAAGCGACATCCATGTCACGATCTGTCACCCTTACAAAGCTTAACAGCTGTTCAGCGGCAACAGGGATATCCGCATCCAGAAAGATCACAACATCGGAGGTTGTAATTTTCGCCCCGATCGCTCTTCCTACATCATGACCCAAGGCTTCATTGTAGTGTAGAATAATCGCTCTGCTGCTCGTTCTTGCCATCATGAAGCTCGAGTCCGTCGATCCGTTCACAACGACAACGATCTCATGGAGGGGCATCCGCTCCAGTTCCTGAATGATTGATAGAATGGACAACTCCTCATTCATGGCCATAACAACGGCTGCCACTTTCTTGTTGGTCGGAAGCAGTACCCAATTCGGACTCTCCTCAGATGTACGTACGGAAAAATAGCCGTCAACGAATGCTTTCATTACCGGTATATACTTGCTGACGGCAGTTGCTTTTCTAATTAATCCGCTTTCTTTGAGCCATAGCTCCTGCACATGCTGTTGAAGGTCTGCCCCTTCTTCCTTTAACGCCGTTTGAGCAGCACTTCTGCCGAGCTTCCAAGCCATTATGGTTAATTGCTTGTTAGTCTCCCTATCCGCAATCCCCCGCTTGGTCTTTTGAGGCTTGGATTTCCTGGAACCAGCCGGATTTGGGCGCCTTCTCTGCCGAGATGTCAGCGGTTTGGTTGAGTAGGCTGTTTTTCTTTTCCTGGCGAGGCTTCTCATATTCACACCTCGTTATTCTAATTATGTCTTTCTATGTTCATGCCAATAGAATCTTCTTAGCTTCTGCCTCTGACATTGTATGTACGGACAATAGAATCGTAACGGCTTATGTACGGCACCCCGCTTCATAAATGTGTATTTCGCCTGCACGTTTGTCCCTGACCTCTTATAGCAGACGAACATAAAATATTGCAATTCTTGTGCTTCTATAACGATAGATGGGGAGTTGACATATGGATTGGAAGTTTTATAGGCCAGAATTCGCAGCCGACCACGCACCGGAAATACCCGCGGGAATGATGACAGAAGGAGCTTGGTCCGGACACCGCCGCTTCGCATACGATCTCGTCCGTTTCGCCAAACCGAAAGTAATCGTTGAGCTTGGCACCTTATACGGAACTTCATTTTTCAGCTTCAGCCAGGCCATTAAGGATTCCGCTCTCGATACCGCCTGCTACGCCGTGGACACTTGGCAGGGCGATCCTCACACAGGGATGTACGGACAAATTAACGATGGCATTTACCAAGCGGTTCAATCGGTCAAAAACAGGGAATTTCCGAATGTCGGCACCTTGTTGCGAACCACCTTCGACGAGGCGCTGCCTAAGTTCCCTAACAAAGCTATCGATATTCTTCATATCGACGGTTATCACGCTTATAATGCGGTGCTTCATGACTACGCGAGCTGGCTGCCGAAGCTGGCGCCAAACGGCATCGTCCTCTTTCATGACACGGCAGTCAAAATCATGAATTTTGGTGTTCATATTTTGTGGGATCAGCTTTGCGCCATTCATCCCCACATGCAGTTCCAACATTCCAACGGCTTGGGTGTGCTCTTTCCGAAAGGCGTGCCGGACAAATTCCAGGATGTTCTTGCCCAGCAGCAGAAGCTCATCCTCCGTTATGCAAGAGGGTAAAGACCATGAAGTACACTATTCCGAGAGACACCTACAAGAAGGCTAGGGATTGGGCGAAAACCCTTCCCGCAAGCGAAGCCAAAGAACGATATAAAGTGATTTATCCAGCCGAGACTATCCCGTTGCCTTCTCCAAGAAGCATTGATCCGCACCGCTGGATTTCAACCTGCCAGTATGATGAAGCTTTTGTTGTGAGCATTCCCGAAGGAAGGCTTATGACCAGCCATATGTACGTGATCACGCCGGATAACAAACGGATTGGCGATCTGGAGCTGTACGACATCAGTTATGAAAAAATGGTTCTTGAGGAGCCTGACTATTATGCCGGAACCGTCGCCTCCTTGTTCTGGGGCTGGAACTTCCCACAACCCAAGAACCGCGGCACGCACACGGTATTTGGACACTGGTTCTTTGATATTTTGCCCCGTATTCATCTGCTTGAGAAGAGCGGGATACCGATCGATAAATACGTATTGCCCAAACTGACCTATCCGTTTCAACTCGAGTCATTAAAGCTGCTTGGCATTCCCTTTAACAAAATCATTCAAGTCGATAAACCGGATTTCCATCTGAAGGCAAAAACCTTGGTTGTACCGGCCGTACCGCTAATGATCGGGAAATGTCCGCCTTGGGCCTCGCATTATATCGCGGATCAAATGAAGAACAAGCGGAAATTCCGCAAACGCAAAGGCTACGAGCGTATTTATATTACGCGTGAGGACGCGGAGGCCCGCCACGTAGTCAACGAAGACGAGGTGCTTCGCTACCTGCAGACAAAGGGATTTAGGAAGATTGTGCTCACGCCAATGACGACAGAGGAAAAAATCGAAGTTTTTGCTTCGGCCAAAGTCATTGTGGCGCCGTTCGGCAGCGGCAGCATTAACGTTGCCTTTTGCGACCCCGGGGCAACCCTGATCGAACTGGCTCCCGTATCCTTTGTCGACAACTATTTCTGGAAGCTGTGCTGTCATGCCGGACTTGATTATTACGAGCTGTTATGCAACGTTGAACCCAAAGCGCATGTCGGTGCAGACAACATCATTGTTGATATCGGAAAGTTGGATATTTACATGCGTCTGAACGGTATTGTGAATGCATGAACGGATTCTTAAATTACAGGAGGATAAAGCATGAATATCCTGATATGGTCTAATCAGTTCTCGATCGGCGGAGGGATGCGCCTCTTGTTTAATTTGACTGCTGCCATTGCCCGCCAACCGGGAGTAGAGCGGGTCAGACTAGTCGTCGCGCCAAATTCGCAGCTGCGAAATTATGTGGAGCTTCAAAAAGCGGGGAACATCGAAATCTGCTATAACAACTATCCGATCAACCATCCCCAGTGCAGCCACCTGCTTGCGAATATGAACGTGGTTTATTTCTTCTGGCCGCATACCGAACAGTTCCAATCCATTGACCGTCCTACGGTCTGCACCTTCCATGACACCACCATCTTTGATTTCGTGCCGCCATTTATGAAAGGCGACGAGTTGTCCTTTCATTGGAGACTATCCAAAAAGTGGATTGACCACACATCTTCGGTAGTCGTATCCTCCCAACATGTCAAGAACAGGCTTGTCGCCCATTTCGGCAACCGTTCGGAGCAGGCATTTGTCATTCCGCATGCGATCACTCCAATCGCAAACGTCTATAACCGCAGGGTGTCACCGGAACTAGGCGCCCGGATTCCATCCGACTATATTATTTATCCGTCCAACACTTCTCCGCACAAAAACCATAACAACCTGCTTATGGGCTTTGCCAAATCGCGTTACAAAAGAAAATACCCGTTACTCTTAACCGGGTATTTGACCGATAAATTGCGCATTCCGTTCCCGGACAGCACGTCCGAAGTGAACTGGATTCCAACGCTTGTATCCACCATGAAGCGGACCGGTCTTCTGCTCGACCGGCAAGTCTATCCGCTTGGATTTGTTGGCGACCATGACATTCCCGCATTGATCAAAAACGCAAAGGCACTTATTATGCCTAGTTTGTCGGAAGGCGGCGGCAGCTATCCGGTTGAAGAAGCCTTGCGGCTTGGCACTCCGGTGCTCTGCTCGGATATACCGGTTATGCGGGAGCATCTGTCCAGACATAGCGCCAAGATTGCCTGGTTTGACCCGCATAACCCGGATTCCATTGCCAAAGCGCTGGATGATTTGTTTGACGACTATGACACTTATAAATTATCGGCTTTGCAGGGCGTCCATGACGCCACGCAAACCTGGGACGATATTGCCAAGCAATATATTGAAGTGTTCCGGAATACCTTCTGGCGCTACTACGGTAAGGTTCTCTATTAATACTCAGATCCGGCTAATGATCGCCGCATAATCCAGAGCAACATTCGCCCAGCTCCTGTGCAGAAGGCCGCTTGCTGCTTCCTTCTGCACGGGAACAACCGGCTTCCCTTGCGCATACAGCTTGCCGATGGACTCAGCCATTTCGACCGGATTGTAAGGATCAAAGGTCGCAAAGCTGCTCATATCCGGAATGACCTCCTGAACAATCGACAGCCGGCCGAACGCAACCGGAGTATCCATCAGCAAAGACTCGACAATCGGGAATGGACAGCTGCCTTCGAACAGGGTTGGCACAACGACTCCTTCCGCATATTTGTACAACGATGGCAAGTCGGCTGACGGGATACGGCCCATAAAGACAATAGAAGCTCTGATAGCGGGATCGGCAATAACGTTCAGCGCTTCCGTTATTTCCTGTTGTCTCGGGCGGTTAATCAAGTCATCCGTAAATACAAGCTTTAATACGGAAGCTCTGCCCAGATCCGTAAGCCGGAAACGATGGAACGCATCAATTAATCGCTCATGGTTTTTGTGCAGCCGAATAACGGACGGGAAGGTCACATACGGGCCATACAAATTGTATTTGACGCGGAATTCTGCCTCCGTTTTGATGCCAAAGCTTGTATATTCCTCATGAGGCGCCGCAAAGCGAACGACTTCCGTCTGATGAACAGGAAGATTCAAATACGTGAGACCTTCATGATTGCGGATATATTCGGAATCAAATACGACAACCGCAGCATTCCTCGTAATTTTTTCTGCCAAAGAATGAATGTATTGGAAATGATCCATATCCTTCGAATACAGATCAGGGAAATGCAGATAAACCAAATCATGCAGACAAACGATATACGGCCGGTACAGGTATTGGGCGAGCCCCATGCCGACGTAAGGTACGATCCAGACATCCGCCGGCACAATCCGGTTGATTGTCGCCATGCTGTCGGAGTGGTAAAAGTGCAACCGGCTCGGATACAGGGGCTTGAGAGAAGCAAAGATGGCTTCGGTCTCTTTCACATTGGCTTCCGTTGTTGCGATATGAAGATTAAAGCCGTTTGGCAAGCCTAATAAACCTTCGGTAAGACGGACGAAGAAACGTCCGATTCCTTCCCCGTCCATCGCGATTTGGGCGCCGAAGCAAAGGAAAATGCCGATATTCTGATTGCCTGCAGCCCTGGCGCTTAACGCGGCTTTAGCCTTAGGAGCGGGTGGATTTACGGAACGCAGCAGGTTCTGCACTTCTTCCGACATCAGCAGCCGTGCCAGCAATCCTTGCCTGGACACCCCTTGATGGACAGCCAGAACATCGTTTGCGACATTAGCGTCCTCCGGTTCGCGGCCTAATAATTGGGCATAGATTCCATGAATAAAATCCAAGTTATGGGCCGGGAATAAGCCTTGTAGATTAAAGGCAGAGGTGTTGCGGTCCCCGGACGGCTTTCTGGTAAATACCAGTTCAGCTTCGCCGCTTTGCATAATGGATGCCGCCACGGCGGCTCTCGTCAAAGCGCCTGCTTCCAGCTTGCCTTTAAATTGGTGGAACCCCGCTGCATCCGGTTCGCGCTGCAGGAATTGCCGGTAAAGCTCCCATAAAAAATCCTCGTTATCCAGTTTAAACACGAAATGTAAATAATCGATTATCCGGCTTCCTTCCGCGAGACTTGCCCGGACTCTCGTATTATTGGATCTTAGGCGGGCTGCGTCTTCCGGCGATATGGAAGCTTCGTCGGAAACGGCTGCCGGCGGTACGGCCTTCTTCTTTCTTCTTCCTGTTTTTTTGCCGCGCAGACGCTTCCTGCCTTTTCTTCTCGAAAGGCGCTTCGGCTTTCCGTTTTTCCGCCGTTTGCTTCGTGCTGTTCGACTGCGCAAGCTGCGTCTGACCGACCTGCGTTTCTTCTTTCGCTTCATTGGTCTGGCCTCCCATCACTATTCGTCTGTAGATAGAGTATTGTCACGGCCCGAAAAAGCAACGGCTCACGCCCTAGCCCTCTGGGGATTTCGACCATATTTGACGAATTAGACGCCTGTCTAGCCGGAATTGAAGCATTTTATTGCCGCTTGAATATGATGGGATATGCGTAAAGGAGTCGATCGTTTTGTTTCATCATGCCTTGCCTAATAAAACCGTAATTATTGGTGCCGGCGGTCACGCCAAAGCGATTGCAGATATTTTGCGGCATGATCCGCATGTTGAGCTGATTGGATGCATCGGGCATGATCCAACGGCAACCGTACTTGGTCTCACCGTAATTGGCGGCGACGAGCTGCTGCCGGGACTTCTTAATCAAGGAATCCGTCATGCCTTTGTAGCCATCGGCAACAATGCAAGGCGGCATGCTCTTGCAAAGCATGCGGAAGCTCTCGGGTTCGAGCTTATTAATGCCATTAGTCCGCGTGCCTATTTGGCAGCTGGCGTTACACTCGGCGCGGGAGTAGCGGTAATGCCGGGATGCGTCATACAGCCGGACACCCGAATCGGCTCATATAGCATCATTAATACCGGAGCTACCGTTGACCACGACGGGAACATCGGCATTGCCTGCCATATTGCGCCGGGATGCCATTTATCCGGCAACGTCACGGTTGGCGACGAATCTTTTCTCGGTACCGGTACATCGGTCATCGACGGCATGCAAATCGGCGAGGGCTGCATGATTGGAGCCGGAGCGGCCGTCATCCGGCCAATTCCTTCGTATTCGCTGGCTGTTGGCGTACCTGCCGTTGTCAAACGGACATTAGCTTAAGAATGAAGGTAACTCGGAGGGAGGCATAATTCATGGACAACAAATTTTATCCGGTTGCCGTACCCGTATTTAACGGAAATGAAAAAAAATATGTCATGGATTGCATCGATTCAACCTGGATCTCTTCTGCCGGAAAATATATTAACGATTTCGAGCACAATTTCGCTGCTTATTGCGGCACCAAATATGCTATCTCTTGCAGCAACGGAACTACCGCTCTTCATTTAGCGCTGCTTGCGTTTGGTGTAGGACCTGGCGATGAGGTCATCGTTCCGACCGTCACCTTTATCGCTACCGCTAACGCGGTTGTATACTGCGGGGCAACTCCTGTCTTTATCGATTCCGAGCCTGAGACATGGAACCTGGATCCCGGGAAGATCGAGAATCTGATCACACCCCGCACCAAGGGCATTATTCCGGTACATCTCTACGGCCACCCGGCCGATATGGATGCCGTCACCGAAATTGCCAAAAAGCATGGCTTGTTTGTCCTCGAGGATGCTGCGGAAGCGCTTGGCGCGGAGTATAAAGGGAAAAGAACGGGATCGCTTGGCGATATCGCAACCTTTAGCCTTTTTGGCAACAAAATCATTACGACCGGCGAGGGCGGCATGATAACGACCGACGATGAGCGGCTGGCGAACAAGATGCGTACGCTTCGCGGCCAAGGCATCGATCCGGTGCGCAAATATTGGTTCCCGGTTGTCGGTTACAACTACCGACTGACCAATCTGCAGGCAGCTGTCGGTTGTGCCCAGCTCGAGAATGTGGATTGGCATATCAGCGAGAGGAAAAGAGTCGCGGGACTCTATCTCGAAAATCTCAAAGATGAGCCTTCCCTCACTTTGCCTGTCGAAATGACTTGGGCGAAAAACGTGTATTGGATGTTCAGCATTGTTCTGAAAGATGCCGATGAAGCCCGAAGGAATGAAGTAATGGCTCAGCTTAAGGATGACGGCATCGAGACACGGCCTTTCTTTTACCCCATGCATGTTCTTCCGCCTTATCAAGACTTGCAGCCGCATGAACAATTTCCCGTTGCAAACCGTATTACCGCGCAAGGCTTTAACGTCCCTACTTACGGCGGACTAACCGAGCAGGATATTCGGCATATTTGCGACCGGATCAAAGCGCGTGTTCGCGGCTTGTAACGCGTATATAGAATGAAGAAAGCCCATCTACTATCCCCTTGCGGATTATAGATGGGCTTTGATATGGAAGAAATGAGGCGAAATGAACAAATTGCACAACGAAAAGCTGCCTCTATGCGAGACAGCCGTATCCAAAATTGCTTATTCCATATCCAAGCTTACGCCGTAACCGAGCTTGCGCAGATCGACAACCCGCCGCGCTTCCTCCAGATCGCCCGCGACCATCTCGCCGACGAGATCCTTCAGGCTGCTAACCGGCTGCCAGTTCAGCTTGGTCCTAGCTTTGGTCGAATCCCCGATTAGAAGCTCTACTTCAGACGGCCGGTAGAATCGAGGGTCTACTTTGACTACGGTTGTGCCTTGCGGAATCTGGTAATCCGGATTGCTGCAGGCTACCACGCAGCCGTATTCCTCAGCCCCTTCTCCGTCGAAGGCAACCTCGATGCCCGCTTCCGCAAAAGCAAGGCGAACAAACTCTCTGACCTCCGTCGTTTCGCCCGTGGCAATCACGTAATCCTCCGCGGTATCCTGCTGAAGAATCCGGTACATCGCGTCGACATAGTCGCGCGCATGGCCCCAATCGCGTTTAGCCGACAGGTTGCCAAGAGCCAGCACATCCTGCATACCGTAAGCAATACGCGCAACCGCACGGGTTATTTTCCGGGTTACGAAGGTTTCTCCGCGAACCGGGCTTTCATGGTTGAACAAAATCCCGTTGCATGCATACATATTGTACGCTTCCCGGTAGTTCACCGTAATCCAATACCCGTACAGCTTCGCAACCGCGTAAGGACTTCTTGGGTAAAACGGCGTCGTTTCGCTTTGAGGCACCGCCTGCACCAAGCCATAAAGCTCGGAGGTAGAAGCCTGATAAATTCTGGTCTTCTCCGTCAGCCCTAGAATCCGGATCGCTTCAAGCAGCCGCAGGGTTCCGATACCGTCCGCGTTAGCCGTATATTCGGGTGAATCAAAGCTCACATGAACATGGCTCATTGCGGCCAAATTATAAATCTCGTCCGGCTGAATCTGCTGGACCAAACGAACCAAATTCGTGGAATCCGTTAAATCTCCGTAATGAAGCACCAGCTTCTTCCCGGTTTTATTCGCTTCATCGGCAAGGCGGTCAATCCGCCCGGTATTCGCAAGCGAGCTCCGGCGCCTAAGTCCATGTACGACGTATCCTTTGGCAAGCAGCAGCTCTGCCAGATACATCCCGTCCTGCCCGGTAATCCCTGTAATGAAGGCGACCTTATTCATGGTTCCCTCCGTCATCGTCATATTGAGCAGGTCGGTCTCCTGCTATCTTCCATATGGTATGACAGGACAAACTGCCTCGGCATCGGACAAAGAACTATTTTCAGCCAAAATGAAAAACTGCGCTTAAGATCAATACTATTGCCAGAACTACATACAAAATGAGGGATATTAGCAAAGCTGTCCGCCTGTTCATGGCATCGTCCCCTTTAGCATCATATACGCTTCATTATATGCGGGCGGGACATTCGCTGAGATTGTACGGCGGTTAATTTTTGTACGCGTTGCATTTCCCTGGAAAGCATCCCCTATTCGGCTGTGATATAATGGAACCCTATGACGTTATTTCTCCAACCGGGAGGGTTTACAATTTATGCTTCTTTCCATTCTGCTTATTTTGGTTGCCATTATCGCGCTGCCTCCAATTATCTTCTTCAGCTACATGTACGCGTTATCGAAGAAACCAAAGCATTCCATTATCCGTTCGCATCCGTTCCTTGGCTGGCTCCGCTACCTGCTTGAGAAGCTTGGTCCCGAGTTCCGGCAATACTGGTTCGATAACGATACGGAGGGCAAACCGTTCTCGAGAGCCGACTTTGTTGGTGTCGTATACGCCGCGAAATACCGGACGGATCTGATCTCCTTCGGCGGCCGCCGGGATTACGAGAAGCCCGGCTTTTATTTGTCCAACGCCATGTTTCCGAAGCTAACGAGCGAATTAAAGATCGATAACGAAACCATGCTGCCTGGCAAAAAATATGTCATTACCGATGAAGGCGTCTTCACGCGCCAGGAAAAGTTTATATCCGAACAAGTCAGACCTTGGCTCCTTCATGAGGATGATGCGCTGATCGTGGGGGAAAACAGAAATCAGCCTTGGAAGCTGAAAGGCTTGTTCGGTGCCTCGGCTACCTCCTTTGGCGCGGTTGGCGAGAACTACATTCAATCGACGGGCAGCGGCGCCTATATGGCGGGAGGCTCCTGGATTAACACGGGAGAAGGCGGCGTGGCCGATGTCCATCTATCGACAGGCGTTGATGTGGTGTCCCAGATTGGACCCGGCTTATATGGCTTCCGGGACGAGACAGGCAAATTCTCGATTGAAGCCTTTAAGCGTAAAGCCAGCCATTCCAACATTAAAGCCTTTGAACTGAAATTCCATCAGGGCGCAAAGATCCGCGGCGGACATCTGGAAGGCTCCAAGGTGAATGAAAAGGTTGCTGCAGCTCGCCTTGTTCCCGTCGGCAAAACCGTCAATTCCCCGAACCGCTTCGAGTTTCTGACAAGACCCGAGGAAGCGCTGGAATTCATCCAAACGCTGCAGCGGGAAGGCGGAAAACCGGTTGGCGTAAAAATCGTCGTTGGCGATCCGCAACGGCTTGAGCCATTTTTCCAGGCTATGATCGATATGAATATTTATCCGGACTTTATAACGGTTGACGGCTCCGAAGGGGGCTCGGGCGCTACCTTCAAAGCAATGGCGGACGGCATGGGGCTTCCTTTATTCGCCGGCCTGCTGATCCTTGACGACACGGCGCGCAAATTCGGCGTTAGGGACCGATTCAAAATTTTCGCATCCGGCAAGCTTATTACCCCGGATAAAGTCGCGATTGCACTCGCGCTTGGCGCGGATGCCGTCAATTCTGCCCGCGGCTTTATGATGGCGAACGGTTGCATCATGGCGCTGCAGTGCCATACCGGCAAATGCCCGGCAGGCGTGACAACGACGGACGATAAATACCAGGAAGCCCTTGCTCCGGAAGAAAAACAATGGCGCGTCATGAACTATATCCTCCAGATGCGGGAAGGCCTCTTCTCCTTGGCCGCTGCTTGCGGTCTGAACAGCCCGCGTGAGTTCCGCCGGGAACATGTCGTGTTTATGACCGACAACGGCCATACGGACCGAGTCGTCGATTTGTATCCGTACCCGGAACCACTCTGACAAAGAAACCCGCTAGATAGCTCTAGCGGGTTTTGTCCGTTTTGTAATACTGATAGCTCTCATCTTCGATCTTAATCATCTTCTTATAATTAAATCCGCTTTTCTCAATCACCCGCATGGAGGCGATATTGCGGATATGGGCCAGCGCGACTAAACTGTCGATTTTCGTATGCTGAAACAAGTACTCCACCATTCCTTTCACGGCTTGCGTCGTATAGCCTTTATTCCGGTGCTTATTCGAAATCGCGTACATGATCTCCCGCTCCGGATCAGGCAGCTCGTCTTTTATTCCCGTACAACACCAGCCAATAAATTCGCCGCTCGATTTTTCGATAATCCCCAGTCTTAATCGTAGATCGCCAACCTCTCCGCCTTCCGATACGGCCTTAATGAACCTTTCGTTCTCCGCCAGTTCATAATGAACAAACCATTCTTCCCTTTGCTCCCTGGATACGTTCCAACCCGGCAGAAATTCATAAATCTCCGGCTGCCAGGTCAAGGCATGCAAGCTTTCCAGATCATCTATCGCGTACTCCCGTAAATAAACGGCTGGACATTCAATTCTGATTTGACTCATATCTATCTCCCCCAATTCGCTGCTTTCCCCACTATAGCAAGCTTCTAGCCTCACCGCAGTATCTTCTTTCATTAAAAATAAACTTTCCTATTCAAATTTAGGTTGCAAATCCACATCGCCCACCTTAAAATGAACTTATACGAACTTAAATAAACTTATTCAAACAAATCATTCAAACAATGGAGGTTATTACAACATGGAAATCCGTTACGCTTCTCATCCGCAAGAAGTAAAAGCATTTGATACGACACGTCTTCGTCAAGAGTTCCTGCTCGAAACTCTTTTTGTTCAAGACCAGCTGACCCTTACTTACTCGCACGTTGACCGCTTTATTATTGGCGGCGCGGTACCGGTTAACGAATCCGTTAAGCTTGAAGCCGATACCAAAACAATGGGTGCGGCAACCTTCTTGGAACGCCGCGAGATCGGCATCATTAACGTCGGCGGCCGCGGTACGGTTACCGTTGACGGCACGGCTTACGATATGGAAAACAAAGACTGTCTCTACATCGGCCTTGGCGCGGCAGAAGTTGTATTCACAAGCTCGGACTCGGCTAATCCGGCTAAGTTCTACCTGAACTCGACGCCTGCCCACAAAAATTATCCAACGGTGAAAGCATCGATCAGCGAAGCTTCCCCTAACCATCTCGGAGCTCTTAACACGAATAACGAACGTACCATCTATCGTTATATCCACACTGGCGGCATCCAAAGCTGCCAGCTGGTTATGGGTCTCACTATGCTGAAGCCGGGCAGCAACTGGAACACAATGCCTTGCCATACGCACAACCGCCGCTCCGAAGTATACCTGTACTTCGATATGCAAGCAGACGGCAATGTCTTCCACTTCATGGGCGAGCCGCAAGAAACACGCCATCTGGTTGTGCGCAACGAGCAAGCAATCCTGTCGCCTAGCTGGTCGATTCACAGCGGCGTAGGCACAAGCGCTTATACGTTCATCTGGGGTATGGCCGGCGAGAACCAAATCTTCGAAGATATGGACGCGGTTGCACCACAAGATTTGAAATAACATGAATGCTATTCGCAGGCATGAATTAATTATGGAAGCCCTGCTGGCGAGCCGCGAAGTTACCGTTCAGGATTTAAGCGAACGACTGAACGTGACGGGCAAGACGATTCGCGAGGATCTGGCTAGGCTTGAGGAAAAAGGACTGCTCCTTCGTATACACGGGGGGGCAGTCCTTGCCCAAACGGACCAGCTTGGCATTTTGTCGCAGCAAGAGCCGCTAGTGCGGCATTCCTCCGAGAAGACGGAAATTGCGGAGCTGGCGCTTACTTTTATTGATCCCGGCGACATTATCGCGCTGGACGGCGGAAGCACAACGCTTGAAATCGCGAAGAGGCTGCGGAATCAGCCTCTTACCGTTGTAACGAACGATGTGCACATCATTGCCGAGCTGTCCCGAAAGGACGAAATTCAGCTGGTCGTGCCCGGCGGTTACCGTGTCCGCAATATGCTTGCGGGCGCGGAAGCCGAGGCTTACATCCGGAAGCTGAATATTAAGAAAGCCTTTTTGTCCGCAACGGGCGTTCATGCGGAATTTGGCTTCACGATTTATACAGGCGACCTGACGGCATTCAAGAGGGCTCTTCTCGATACGGCGCAAACCTCGTATGTGGTTGTTGATCACCATAAATTTGCCCAAGGCGCATTGTTTACCTTTGCGGACTTTCATGAGATAAACACGATTCTGACCGACTCGGGGATTTCATCGGACACGGCTGGGCAATACCGGCAGGCCGGTGCAAATCTTGCGATTTACGAAAGGATGAATTAATCGATGTTATTTGATTTGGCAGGCAAAACAGCAGTTGTAACCGGTACATCCGGAGGACTTGGCCAAGCGATGGCGCTTGGTCTTGCGGAAGCGGGCGCATCCGTCGTTGCAATCTCTTCCTCGAACAGCAACGCGACTGTTGCTGCAATCCGCGAGCTTGGCGGACAAGCGGAAGAAATCTCCGCCGACCTCAGCAACGCCGATATTCTGGAAGATGTCTTTAACCAAGCCCTCGGTTTATTTGGCAAAGTAGATATTCTCGTTAACAATGCTGGTATTATCCGTCGAACGCCAGCTGCCGATCACGCGGCAAAAGACTGGTATGATGTCATCGACCTGAACCTGAACTCGGTCTTCTTCCTCAGCCAGCTTGCCGGACGTCACATGCTGGAGCGCGGCAGCGGCAAAATGATTAACGTCGCTTCCATGCTCAGCTATCAGGGCGGCATCAATGTTCCCGGTTATACGGCAAGCAAACACGCGGTTGCCGGCGTAACTAAAGCATTAGCGAACGAATGGGCTGGCCGCGGCATTAATGTCAACGCTATTGCTCCAGGCTATATGACAACCAACAACACGGCTCCAATCCTGAAGGATGAAGCCCGCACGAACTCGATTACCGAGCGGATTCCTGCAGGCCGCTGGGGTACGCCGGACGATCTGAAAGGTCCGGTTGTATTCCTCGCTTCCTCGGCATCCGATTACTTGAGCGGACATGTTCTCAACGTAGACGGCGGCTGGATGGCACGCTAAAAAGAAAAAGACGCTTATACGGATAACCGTTGAGCGTCTTCTTACTTTTAATCCCATTTAAACTTGTTCAGTTGATCGATCAAACTTTTAAGGCTTGCCGAATCGCTGGCATATTGCCTGACATCTCCGCCGAGCAGCGTCTCGGCTTCCTCCCGCGTCACGGTGACAAGGTTAGCGTTTCTTACCGTAAATGTGATCGAATCCACGTTATCGATCAGACTAAGCAGCATAATGGCATTCCGGTAAAAAACGTCTTTGTTCGCTGCCGTTTCCTCCTCCGCCTGCAAATCATCCGTTCTATCGTAATTAACGGTAATCCCGTATGGCTGAGACTTCGTCTGAAGCGCTAACCCCTTCCCTTCCAGGCCATCCGGCTTAGGCAAGGCGCCAATCAATCCGCCTACTTTTACATGATTCCCGACATACAAGGTTTTATTTTCCATAAGCTTATCAAGATCGTAACCCGCATACGTTTCTTTGTCCAAGGCTGCTGGCAGCATTGACTGCCGCAACGGCTTCGGATTAGCGGTAAATCCGGTAACCAGCACCACTGCAGCCAGCATCGACAGCGCTATAACCCAAGAGGAAGGCTTGCGGTAAACAAGAACATTCGTAATCCTCGCCTTCACATCGCTTTCTCCGAAAGCAAGCGGTCCGCCCATTTTCCATTTGCCGCTATTCATTGATATGGATAACAACGTGGTGGCATAGCTTCTTTTTACCCCGCTCCCCATCCGCTTCATCACCCGTTCATCACAGGACATCTCCATGTCTTTGCCCATCATTCTATAGGAAATCCATAGGACAGGATTAAACCAATGGATAATCGCCAGCAAATAGGCAGCAGGCTTAATCAAATAATCCCGCCTATTGATATGAACCTGCTCATGGGCAACGATATAAGGCAGCTCTTCTTTGGATAGACCGGTCGGAATATAAATTCTCGGCTTCAGAAAACCAAATACAAACGGCGTGCGAATCTGATCCGTTTCAAAGATGCGATCCTGTACCAGCGTTGCCGTTCTAAGCCTGGACCATAGTTTCAAATACTGGACAATACTGTAGAGCAGCAGAACCGCAATACCTGATAACCAGACCAAGCTGCCTAGCCACAAAATGATTTGCATCGGATTTACGCTCGCAATAGGCGTCGCGGACGGAAGAGGAACAAGCTGGCGCAGACTGTCCACACCGATGTCCAATACCGGATTCTTCTGCATCCCGATATCATGCGGAACATACTCCAACCTTCCTGCTTGCGAATGGTTTTGAGGTCTCACCGCTTGCAACAAGCTGAAGCCTGCCGTAAAACTAACGGGAACAAGCAGTCTAAACGCCACAGCCGACCATAGAAAGTAGGAAAATCGTTTAGGCAGCCGTTTGAACAATAATCTCGCCAGCATGACAGCGACAGCCACATACCCCGCCGTAATGCTCATATTAACAACTGTAATAAATACTCCTGTCATTGCGTCGACTCCTCAATGATCTGCTTGAGCTCCTCCGCTTCCTTCCTCGACAGCTTCTTCCCGCCAAGAAACGCCGTCAGAAATTGCGGCAACGAGCCGTCGAACGCTTTCTCGACAACCGTCTGGCTCTCGTACTTCTGTGCTTCGGTTTTCTTGACAAGAGACGTCACAACGGCCTGCTCATTCCGCAAAATGCCCCGCTCGCATAGCTTTCTCAGGACGGTGTAGGTCGTTGATTTGCTCCAGCCCAGCTTCGATTTGCTCAGCTTCGCAAGCTCCGTTGAATTAATCGGCTCATTGTCCCAAATCAGACAAGCAAATTTGTATTCCGAGTCAAATAACTTATAGGCTTCCAATTCGATCGCCCCCAATCAGGTTTATCTTAGTAAACCTCATAAAAGGAGTTTATTGCAGTAAACCTCCTTTGTCAAGAGAAATAACAGTCCCTCGAGTTTGGCCACCGCACGCAAAAAGATTGACTAAGCAGCAAGAAATATTCTAAAATGAAAAAAAGTGAATAAGGCGATGGAGTTCGCCATTAACCGCCTGCGGGCTAATGACTCCTACCAATGTGTTTTTTGCATTGGTAGGAGTCTATTTTTTTGCCCATATTCACCTTTAACCATTAACGATTGGAGAGAAAAACGGAGATGAACGTTCAATCTAAAGCTCGGCATTTTGCCGAAAAAGTCATGCATGTTGCCTTACTCGCGTCTTTATTGAAATGGATTTTTTACGGAGGACTTGTCGGAATACTCTCCGGCAGCGCGTCGGCATTGTTTCTAGCCAGCCTCGACTACGCTACAGGGCAGCGGTTGAATCATCCGTGGCTGCTGTTCCTGCTTCCGTTCGGGGGAGCTCTTATGAGCTTCTTTTATTGGAAACACGGCAAAAATGCAGGGAAAGGCAATAATCTAATCCTTGAACAAATCCGGCAAGGACAAGAGACCATCCCTTTCCGAATGGCTCCGCTTGTTCTGTTAGGTACCCTTCTGACCCATCTGTTCGGCGGATCGGCAGGCCGTGAAGGAACAGCCGTGCAAATGGGAGGAAGCTTCTCGGAGCTGATCGGCAAGGTATTCAAGGTGGATGAGACCGACCGTAAAATTCTGTTGATGTGCGGAATAAGCAGCGGATTCGGTTCGGTATTCGGAACCCCTTTGGCAGGAACGGTGTTTGGCATTGAGGTAATAGCTATCGGTTTTGTCCGCTATCAAGCTATACTTCCTTGCTTTATCGCGAGTTTTGTTGGACATCTGGTTACGACAGCCTGGGGTATTCACCATATCCACTATGCGATGGGAAAGGTACCGGACCTCACAGCAATAGTAGTAATAAAAGTCGTTTTTGCGTCTATCATCTTCGGATTGGCTAGCATTATGTTCAGCGAACTGACTCATTGGCTGAAAAAAACGTTCTCTAAGCTTTTTAAAAATCCCGTTATCAAAACGTTCATTGGCGGGGTTGTTGTCATCGTTTTAGTCTATCTGCTTGGCACAAGAGAATACCTCGGTCTCGGCATTCCGTTGCTTCAGGATTCATTCGAATACCCGGTTGCCCCTCTCGCTTTCCTATGGAAAACGATATTTACCGCTCTGACGCTAGGAGCTGGTTTTCAAGGCGGAGAAGTCACTCCCCTGTTTGTTATTGGGGCTACCCTTGGGAATGCTCTCGCGGGTCTTTTGCATCTGGCAGCTCCCTTTTTAGCGGGACTTGGCTTTATTGCCGTATTCAGCGGCGCAACCAATACCCCCATAGCCTGCTTTATTATGGGGATTGAATTATTTGGGTCAGAAGGTGCGCTATATATGTTTATGGCTTGTATGATCAGCTACCTGTTCTCGGGACATACCGGCATTTATACTTCCCAGCAGATCGGTATATCAAAGTCCAGGCTGCATCTCATTCCCGAGAACGCAACGTTGGCATCGATCAGGGAAAATAAAAAACAAAATAAACCCGCAAAGTCTTAACCTTGCGGGTTTACCACTTGATTTCTATTTCAGACCGCTTGTACTGATCCCTTCAACGATATGCTTCTGGAAGAAGAAGAAAATCGCGAATACCGGAATCAAGCTCACAATCGACATCGCGAACATGGCGCCCCAGTTGGAAAGCGTTTCGGCATCGAGATACATCTTAAGGGCCATCGATACGGTGTACATCGAAGGCTTGTTCAGGTAAAGCAACGGACCAATCAGGTCCTCCCAACGCCAGTAGAACGAGAAGATTGCGGCGGTTGCCATAGCCGGGATAATGAGCGGCAGAATGATGCGGTAGAACAACCGGAACTTGCCGCAGCCGTCAATGGTAGCCGCTTCGTCGAGCTCACCTGGAAGGGTCCGGATAAACTGCACCATCAGGAAGATAAAGAACGGTGCTCCAAAGTACGCCGGAATGACAATCGGCTTGATAGAGTTAAGCCAATGAAGCTTCGAGAACAGGATATATTGCGGAACCAGCGTTACGTCATGCGGTAGCATCAGCGTAACCATCATAATGGCAAACCAGAACTTTTTGCCCCGGAAATTGAGCCGGCCGAATCCAAACGCTACAAGCGCGGAGGATATTACTGCGCCGATTGTTGCAAGCACAACAAGCACAAGCGTGTTCGTAATGTAAGTGCCAAACGAATGACCGCCAATGCCTGCCCAGCCGTCCGAATAGTTCGTCCAGATCCATTTGTCCGGAATCAGACTGCTGGAGGTGGTAAAGATCGTTTCGCTTTTCTTGAAGGAGCTCATCAGGAGCCAGATCACGGGATAGATCATCAAGATAGCGCCGCCGGCAGCTGCGATATGATAAATAGGCCATTTCCATTTTTTCGCCAGCATAGGCTTACCCCTCCTTCGACTCGTAGTGAACCCAGTATTTAGATGACAGGAACAACACGGCTGTCAATACCGACACGATAACCAGCATGATCCAGGCCATTGCCGATGCGGTACCCATATCGAAGAATTGGAAGCCTTGGCGGAACAGATACAAGGAATAGAGCAAGGTGCCGTCCAGCGGACCTCCCGTACCTTTGGAAATAATGTAAGCGGGAACAAACGTCATGAAAGCTCCGATTGTTTGCATAATGGCGTTAAACAATATGATCGGTGTCAGCATTGGCACCGTTATTTTAAAGAATCGGTTAAATCCGTTTGCGCCGTCTACGCTTGAGGCTTCGTATAAGCTGACCGGTATATTCTTCAAGCCTGCCAGGAAGATCAGCATCGAAGAACCGAATTGCCAAGCCGACAAGGTAATGAGCATCCACAGCGCTGCCATCGGATCGGCAAACCATCTGACCGCATCCAGACCGACAAATTGAAGCAATCCGTTTATAATCCCTTTATCGCCGTACAGGTTGCGCCACATGATAGATACGGCAACGCTGCCGCCGATAATGGATGGAAGGTAAAACAAGGTCCGATACACGCCGACCGCTCTCGAAGCGGTATTAAGCAGCATGGCAACCATAAGGGCGAAGAACAATCGGAGAGGAACTCCGATAAATACGTACAGGAACGTGACTTTTAACGACTTCCAGAACTTCTTATCGCTTGTCAAGAGATCATGGTAATTATCGATGCCAACCCAAGAAGGGGTGGTGAACAGGTCATAATCGGTAAACGACAAATAGAGGGATGCCAAAATCGGTACAAAGGTAAATACAAGAAAGCCGACAACAAAGGGGCTGATAAACGCGTAACCCGTCAAATCTCTCTTAAAGATCGCTTTCATTCGGACCAACTCCTGCACAAGATTCGCTACCGGTGAAACGGCTGGCGCCCAGGAGGAGCAGCACACGTTTCGCGGTGATATATAAGCCTTTTATAAAGGATGGCTGGCCGTTTGCGGCCAGCCATTCCTGCCTGTCATTCTTATTTGTTTTTGGCTAATATCGCATTGGCTTCCTCGCGGAATTGCTTAGCGGCATCTTCCGGCGTAATTTGCTGGAAGTCCATTTGCTCCGCAAGCGAGCTGAACAAGGTAATAATCTCTGCTGCGCCAATCGGATCCGGCGGATCCATTTGCGAGCTGTTATCCTGTGCCCAAGCCACATAATCGAATACTTGCTGCTGAGCTGGTTCAAGCGTTGGTTTGATAGCTTCAATAACTTTGCTGTTTACGGGTACGCCGCGGTCGCCTTTAATCAGTTTGTTGGCTTCAACATCATTGACGAAGAAGTTGATAAAGTCGGCTGCAGCTTCTTTTTGCTTGGAGTTCTGAGCAATCGAGAAATACATGCTTGGCTTCAGGTAGAGGCCCTTCACGCGATCGGGATTTGGCATGTTCGCCATTTCCAGCGGACGGTTCGCCACTTGCTGAATACCTACGAACTGGTTCGTCCATTGCCAGATCCCTACTTGCTGGCCTTTGACCAGCAGGTCATCCTCGAGACCTTTAATTTGTGCCTTCACGTCCGGCGGAGGCGTGTCTCCGTCTTTCACGAGCTGAGCCAGCGGTTTGAAGAAATCAACGAACAGCTGATCGTCTTCGTAACCAAGCGCATTGCCTTCGGCGTTGTATAGATGCTGGCCTTTCGTACGCAGGTAGTATCCGAAGAATACTTCCGGACGGAAGCCGTTATCGAAGTAGAGACCCGCTTCCTTCGCCTTGGATGCAAGGGCGAAGTAATCATCCCAAGTCCAATCGTCCGCCGGCTTGTCTACGCCCAGCTTCTTCAGCAGTTCGGGATCGTATTGGAAGTTTACGGTGTTGACGCCAAGATTAAAGCCATAAAGCTTGTCGCCCAGCTTACCGCCGGAGATCGCATTGTCCGAAATATCAGTAGTGTCAATCTGGTTCTTCAGGTAAGGCGTAAGATCGGCCAGCTGTCCTTTGGAGCCGTACTGCGACAGGTAGGAAATATCCATCTGTACAATGTCCGGCAGCTCGCTTGCAGCCGCTTCGGGAGCAAGCTTCTTCCAGTAGTCGTCAAAGTTGGCGTATTCGGCTTCAATCTTTACGTTTGGATGTGCAGCCTCGTACATTTTGATAACTTCCAGCGTGTAATCATGACGAGGCTGCGAGCCCCACCAGGCGATACGGAGGGTAATGTTTTTACCTGTATCCGTTTTGCCTGCATTTGCAGAAGTGCTTGCATTCGCATTGGCGGCTTGATTTGCGTTGTTATTGTTGCCTCCGCCGCATGCCGTAAGAGTCGTAGCCAAGATGAGTGCGATTGCTGCTGATAGCTTCTTTCCCATGTTTCTAGCGCCCCTTCCTTAAACCATGTAAGTGTTTACATTTCCTATAGTACAGTTAAAAAGGAGAGCCCGGAATCGAATAACCAGTGATTTTTCGTCAAAAAACAGACATCTTGTTTAGGACGTTTTCTTGAAATCCGATGGTGACTTTCCGGTATATTTCTTAAAGACCTGGCTGAAATAATGAGGATTATCGCCAAATCCCAGCTGCTCCGCCAGTTCAAATACTTTAACGTCGCTGCTTGCCTCAATCAGCTCCAGCGCTTTGTCCATACGCGTTTTCATGACATAGTTCGAGAATTTATCCCCTGTCTCTTTTTTGAACAGCTTGCCTAAGTAGTCCGCATTCATGTACAAAATCTCGCTTGCCGCCCACTGCAGGGAAAGGGCCGGATTGCTCATATGTTCGCTGACGATGTTCATCATCTTCTGGATAATGCCGGAGTGCCGGCAGGATTGAATCTCGTAGTTCTCTTGGCAGATTTGCATTGCGGCATCCTCTACAAAGCTTTGCAGCGCCTGCAGAGTGCTGAGCGATTCAAGCTTGGCCAGCAGCTGCAAATATTCGTTCATCCGCTTTGGTTCCGCCTGCCGGATTAACGCTACATATAAGGGAATCACATACGATTTGGCCGTGGAGTTATCCAGCCTAAGCTCCGCCAGAATCCGGAATGCCTCTTCCAGCTCCTTGTTAACCTCTTCCCAGTTGCCTGATTTGGCCGCCATGCAGAGCTGCGTATCGTCAAACAGAAATGCCTGTTCCTCTTGCTCATCTTGCTGCTGAATATCCCTGACCGTGATAAGGCTTCCCCCGCCTAAATAGAAGCGATGGTTCAGACAGCTTCGCGTATCCATATACATCTTACGAGCTTCCGCCAATTCGCCGGCGTCACTGATCGCTATGGTTGTATCCAGCTTGAAATACCCCGTGAATGTCCGCTTCACATCCGCCAAAACGGTGAGCAGCTCGCTTTCGGGATACTGATCCCTGATCAGGATAAGCAGCTGGCTGCCTATCGTAGTGCTGAGCAGAATGGTAGGCTTGCCGATAATATCTTCGGCGATATTTTTCAGCGCAAAAAGATGATCGAACTCAAACGGACCCTCAAGCTGGCAAAGCAGCAGCCTGGCTTCCAGATTCTCGAGCTGAATGCCGAACAGCCTGCCGTACTCGTCCCATTCGCGGCGCCCGTAACGCTTATTCGTTACATACTCTTTCAGAAACTGCTCCTTCGCGCTCGGCAGCACCTTCTTCAGTTCCTCTTGCATCCGCTGCAGGAAAGCATCGGTACGCCGCTCTTGATCAAGCTGTTCTACGACCGAAACAATAGCTTCGGCGATTGTATTCTCGTTGCAAGGCTTCAGCAAATAGTGCTTGACCCCATACTGCATCGCCTGACGGGCATATTCGAAATCTCCAAAGCCGCTTAGCATTATGCACGCAATATGCGGATAAGCCTCCTTCACCCGTTTCACCAGACTGAGACCGTCCATGCCCGGCATGCGGATATCGCTGATAATAATGTCCGGAGTCTGTGTCTCGATAAATTGAAGGGCTTCCAATCCGTTGCGTGCCGTACCGGCAAGCTGCGTGCCGTATTTATCCCAGTCCATCAGAGATGCAATACCTTCCAGAATAATTCGTTCATCGTCAATCAACAGCACTTTATACTTCATGTTCTCTCCCCCATTTCGATTGGCAGATACAAGGTAATCCGTGTGTCTTGCTGCGGAACGCTCTCTACCCGAATGCCGTAAGCTTCACCAAACAGCATCTTGATACGGTCCTCAATGTTGCGCAGGCCGATTCCCGTTCCTCTTGGCTCGATCTCTCCGCTTCTAAGCTGATCAATGACATCCGGCGCAAGCCCCGGTCCATTGTCCGCTACGGTTATTGCAATACCGCCTTCATGTTCTTCTGCCGTAATCGTGATCACGCAAGCTTCGATCATTTGCTCCAGCCCGTAATGAATCGCGTTCTCGACAAGCGGCTGCAGGCTCAGCTTGGGCACATACATATTTAACAGACGGTCGGGGATCCGGTTTTCGAAAACAAGCCGCTCTTCGAATCGGATATGCTGGATCGCGATATAATGGCCGACCAGCCTCAATTCATCCTCAAGCGTCACGGTTGGCTGCTTGTGACTGATCGTGCTGCGGAGCAAATAACCCAGGGATTCAACCATAATAGAGATCTGTTTATGTCCGGCGATTTTGGCAGACCAGTTAATGGATTCCAGCGTGTTGTACAAAAAATGCGGATTAATCTGTGCCTGCAGCGCTTTGAATTCCGTGTCCTTGATGGTCAGCTGCTTTACATAATTTTCGTTGATCAGTTCGTCTATCCGTCCCACCATCATCCGGAAATTGCGCTGCAGCTGACCGGCTTCATCCTTCGCTAGATTGCGCTCCTCCGGCTCTTCCGCGAATTCGAAATGCCCGAGCTGAATCCTCTTCATTCTCTGATTCAGTCTTTCTATAGGTCCCGTTATAGAGCGCGAGAAGCTGAGCGCTGCTCCCAGAATTAGAATCGAGAGTAGGATATAGACGATAATAACGGTATTTTTCGCCGATTCCGTTGTATGGAAAATCTGATCGTAAGGCATCACGTTAACGTAAACCCAATCCAGATAGCCGGAGGAATAATAGGTGATGAAATAACTTTTGCCCGACAACGATACAATCTTGAAGCCTTGCTGTCCGGTTAGCTGCAAGGAAGTCAGATCCATTCCGCCCGGCTGATCATGCGGATAGACCAGGTGGCCGTCCTTTTGCATGATGGCAAAATACGCTTTGGAATTATCCGCCGAGGTTACAAGATCGCTATAGAGCCGGTCAATGTCGATCCTAACCGCCATATTGCCCAGATGATCCAGCTCCAGCCCGTCCACCCTGCGGATTTCCCGGCCCGCAATCAGGGCGTTATCCCCGTAATCCGGGAAAACAAACTGAACGCCGCCAAACTGGGTATTGGTATCATGGACGACCTGATCGGTTCTTTCCCTGGAGAGATTAATCATTTTGTATCCGTTTCCATATTGCTTCGAAAAAACATCCATCACATGAAACGACAAAATATATTTCTCGTTGCTGGTGAACGTTAAGAGCCGCTGGCGTATATTTACCGCGGTTATATAGTTGCTGTACTCGGAGCCGCCTGCCTTGATCTCGCTCAAATAGTCCTGAATGTAGCTGTCCGTCGCAATCTTGAAGGAGATCTTCTCCATATTGCGGAGCTCCTTCTCGACACCAAGCGAAGCGCTGTTCAGCGCGCTGGCCGATTGCTTGTAGATTTCCTTGTCGTAAGCGTGAAAGGCATACTTCATAACCGCAAAGGTTGCAATGCCGATAACCGCCATCATAAAAGCAAGCATGACGATTATTTTATATTTGATCCGCAAATTATAATAGAAAGCTAATAACCCCTGTCTCAAGGCGTTGTCCCCCCAGTCATCATGCGCAAGTATTGATTAACAAGAAAAGGCAGCAAATACAGCGAGATAATCCCCGCAGTACCGCTGCCCGCAATACATCCTCTTACGCAAGGTCACTGGTGGATAGACGATTATCGGAGCGCCGTAATCTCCAGGAATCGTCCGTACCCATCATACCATGCTTCCCCTTGTTCGGGGCCGTAAATCGTAACCGGGAAAGAATCCCTGATAACGCGCCGGGCTTCCCATATGTCCGCGAACTCGCCTCTGGCAATCCATTGAACCGCCAGGTTTCCGATTGCGCTGCCTTCCGCGGGTCCTGCCCATACCGGCTTGCCGATCGCATTTGCCGTCCATTGGCATAGCAGCGTATTATGAATGCCCCCGCCTACCATGTGCAGACCGTTAAACTGCTGGCCGGACAACCGCTCCGTCAACTCAAGCACATAACGGTATTTGAAGGCGAGGCTTTCCAATATGCAGCGGACGAGCGTGCCAACATTCTCCGGAACCGGCTGATTCGTCCTCCGGCAATATTCCTTCACTCTGGCGGGCATATCGCCCGGAGCCATAAACACGGGATCATCCGGGTCGATGAAGGCTGTGAACGCAGGGGCTTCTCCGGCAAGCTTCACAAGCTCAGGGAAGCTGTAATCATATCCGGAACGTTCCCACTCTCTTCTGCTCTCCTGCAGAATCCACAAGCCCATGATGTTCTTCAGCAGACGGTAAGTGCCGCCAAAGCCGCCCTCGTTCGTAAAATTAAGCTGTTCCGCTTCCGCCGTCATAATCGGCTCCTGGATCTCCGTTCCGAGCAGCGACCAAGTTCCGCAGCTTAAATAAGCAAAGGAGCGTTCAAGCGCCGGGACGGCTACAACTGCCGATGCCGTATCATGCTCCGCAACGGCATGTACGGCAATCGGTCCGAGTCCAAGCTCCTCTTGAACGGATGGCTGAAGATTCCCGGCCGGCGAGCCAGGCTGAAGCACATGACCGAACAAGGACTGCGGCAGGCCAAGATGCTGAAGCAGCTCCTCATCCCATTGCTGCTTCAGCGGATTATACAGCTGAGTTGTCGTTGCGTTGGAAAACTCGTTGTACATTTCGCCAGTCAGGAAATAGCGAAGCAGATCCGGGATCATCAGGAAATGCTTCGCTGCATCAAGCTGCGGAGATTGATTAAGCTTGGCCGCGTATAGCTGGTAGATCGTATTAAACGGCAGGAACTGAATGCCCGTCCGCTTGAAGATTTCCGCTGGAGTTAATTCTTCTTGTAGTTTCTCCATCATTCCGGCGCTAGAGCGGTCGCGATAGTGAAGCGGATTGCCTAGCAGACTTCCGTCAGCGGCGATAAGTCCGTAGTCAACCGCCCAGGAATCAATGCCGATACTAAGCGGCTGTATCCCTTTATGCTTAGCCTTAAGCAAGCCTTGCTTGATCTCATGATACAACCGCAGAATATCCCAGTGCAGACGGTTACCCGTCTGCACCGGATCGTTAGGAAAGCGGTGGAGCTCTTCGGTTACGATCTTGCCGTCCTTCAGACTGCCAAGAATCGCTCTTCCGCTGCTTGCTCCGAGGTCAAATGCTAATATATCCGACAACCGGTCGCCCTCCTAACCGCGTTTCAGCAATACGCTTTGTTCGTACTCTTTCACATCGCTAATCCATTGCTCGCGAACCGGAACCCCTTTTGTTGCGCAATAGTAATCCCAAATCGCGCCGAACGGATACGACTTGAACTCTTCGGTTAGCGCAAGGCGGGTCGTATAATCGCCTTCCAGCTCGATTTTCTTCAGTGTTTCTACCGGCTCGAGCATCGCGCGGAGCAAAGCCTTGATTGTGTTGCGCGTGCCGACAACCCAAGCAGCTACGCGGTTAATGCTGGCATCGAAGAAATCAAGACCGATATGGGTTGTGCCCAGCAGATCATGGCGTACCAGTTCTCTGCCGATCTCCAGCAGCTCATCGTCCATAATGACGACATGGTCGCTATCCCATCTCATCGGGCGGCTTACATGAAGCAGAATACCGCTTGTGAAGAGGGCAAGAGATGACAATTTATTAGAAATGACTTCCGTCGGATGGAAATGACCCGCATCCAGACAGATTAGCTTGTTATTCTGCAAGCCGTAGCCCATATAAAATTCGTGGGAGCCAACCACATACGCTTCCGAGCCAAGTCCAAACAGCTTGCTCTCCACCGCGTCCAGGTTGTAATTCGGATCAAGCGGCTCGGCAAACACTTCATCGAGCGAAGCCTTCAGACGTTTGCGCGGAGTCATCCGGTCAACCGGATTATCCTTGAAGCCGTCCGGAACCCAGACGTTAGTCACGCAAGTCTGGCCCAGCTGCTCGCCAAAGTACGCGCCAATGCGGCGGGAAGCCTTACAGTGATCAATCCAGAATTGGCGGATCTCCGGATCCGGATGGCTGAGCGTAAAGCCGTCGCTCGATTTCTCATGCGAGAAGCAGGTTGGGTTGAAGTCGAGTCCAAGCCCCTGCTCCTTCGCCCAGGATACCCAGCCTTCGTAATGACGCGGCTCCAGCTGATCCAGCTCAACCTTCTCGTTGGTATCGGTATAGATCGCATGAAGGTTTACTTTATGCTTGCCCGGAATAAGGGAGAATGCTTTCTCCAGATCGGAGCGAAGCTCCTCCGGCGTTCTTGCCGCGCCAGGATATTGGCCGGTAACCGAAATGCCGCCGGTCAATTCCTGGTCTGCGTTCAGAAAGCCTTTTACGTCATCGCCTTGCCAGCAATGCATGGAGACTTTAACCGTCTCCAGCTTGCGCAGTACTTCATCGGTATCGATCCCATGCTGGGCATACAATGCTTTTGCCGCTTCATAAGCTTGCTTTACATTTTGATCCATCTGAATGGGTGCCCTCCTTCTTAGCGTGTGAATGCAGCCGGTACACCGCCGTCAATCGTCAGCATACAGCCGGTTGTTTTGTCCGATTTCGAAGATGCGAAGAAGGCGATGCCTTCCGCAATATCTCTCGGATAAATATTTACGAGCAGCGTAGTCCGTTTGCGGTAGTGCTCTTCCAATTGGTCAGGCTCGATGCCGTAAGCCGCGGCACGTTCGTTGCGCCACGCGCCATTCCAGATCGCGGAGCCCTGCAGAATCGCATCCGGCAGAATCGTATTGACGCGAATGCCGAATTCGCCTCCTTCCGCTGCGATGCAGCGCGCCAGATGAGCCTCCAGCGCTTTTGCCGAGCTGTAAGCCGTTACGCTCTTGCCTGCGAAGATCGAGTTCTTGGAGCCGATAAAGACCATGTTGCCGCCAATACCCTGCTGCTTCATCTGCTTGAACGCTTCCCGGGCAACAAGGAAATAGCCGGTGCCAAGCACGTTAATATTCAGATTCCATTCTTTAAGGGATGTTTCGTCGAACGGGCTGGATGTTGCGAGGCCTGCGTTGTTGACGATAATATCCACGCCGCCGTAGACGAGAGCTACTTCCGCATAAGCAGCTTGCACCGCTTGCTCGTCCGTAACGTCCATTTTAACGGCATAAGCGCGGTTCTCGCCGTATTTATCGTTGATTTCTTGCGCAACCTTCTGCGCGCCTTCAAGATTCAAGTCGGCCAGTACGACATGCGCGCCTTCGGATACGAGGCGGCGGGCTGTCTCGCTGCCGATACCGCCGGCACCGCCGGTAATGAAGGCAACCTTGCGGGAGAATTCGGCTTCAGCCGGAGCCAGCGACAACTTGTAAAGCTCAAGCGGCCAGTACTCTACGTTGTACGACTCGTTTGCGCTCAGCGATACGAAGCTGCCAAGCGCAGTAGCGCCGCGCATTACGGAAATCGCGCGATGGTATAAAGCGCCGCTCACTTGCGACAGTGCCCAGCTCTTGCCCGTGTTAATCATGCCGAGACCCGGAATAAGGATCACGCGCGGAGCCGCTTCAAACATCACGTCGCCTTCATTTTTGTTTTCCTCGAAGTAAGCTTTGTATTGCTCTTTATATGCGGCAACGCCTTCAATCAATTTCGACTTCAGGCCGTCAATATCCTCTGCGTCAGGTGTCCAGTCGATAAAGAGCGGAACAACCTTGGTATGAACGAGATGATCCGGGCAAGCAGCGCCTACCTGCGACAGCTGAGGAGCGTCCGCGCCGCCAACGAAAGCAAGCACATCGTCTTGATCGTCGAACGACAGGATCATTTTCTTCACGTCGGATACGGCACCGCGGATCGTAGGCATCACTTGCGATACGATCTGACGGCGAACCTCAGCCGGAAGGGCTTCATGCTTCACGCCGCCGAACAAGTTAGCTTCATTAACGCGAGCTTCGATGAAAGCTTCTGCTTCATTAATAATCTTGATCGTCTGCGCATAGCTTTCTTCGGACGTTTCTCCCCAAGTTACAAGGCCATGCTTCTCCATCAGAACCAGCTCGGCGTTTGGATTAGCCAGTACGCCTTCCGCGATCATTTTCGAGAGAGTAAAGCCGGGACGCACGTAAGGCACCCATACGAAGCGGTTGCCGAAAATCTCTTCCGCCAGATGGCGGCCGTTATCCGCGCAGCACAGGCTGATAATCGCATCCGGATGCGTATGGTCTACATGCTTGAATGGCAGGAAGGCATGCAGCAGCGTCTCGATCGAAGCCCGCGGATGCTTCGCGTCTATCATGCAGTTGCCAAGGTAAGCAACCATTTCTTCGTCTGTCATGGCATCGCGTTCGAACAAAGGACGGATATCTTCCATGCGAAGACCAGTGAAGTTCGCTGCCTTCATGGAACCAAGGTCCGAACCGCTGCCTTTCACATACATCACTTCAATATCGCGGCCGCGGAAATCTTTAACCGTAGTTTTTGTGGAAGTATTGCCGCCAAAGATGTTGCACACGCGGCGGTCTGCTCCGATCAGGTTAGAGCGATAAACCAATTGATCGAGTCCGTTTGTGAATTCAGATGCTTGAGATGATTGCCATAAGCTTTGTACCATTTTGTTTACCTCCGAATACGTTGTTTTATCTTTATGTTTTGATAGTATCATGTTTGTTTATATTTGAAAACAAAAATATTTCGGGCATAAACAAATATATTCAAAAACAAAAGAGCGGGAAAGCTCCCGCTCCCCGCTCCTGCTAATCTACTACCTCTGAATAAAATCCGCGATCGTTACCTTTTGCCCCGTCCGCGCGCTTTCCAGCGCCGCATTAACCATGGCCATGCTGTATTGGTTATCCCGGCTGTCGGTTTCCGCCCTGCGGTTTTCCTCCAGGGAGAGGAACATCTCGTCCAGGCAGCCCGGATGCCCGGTTCTTTCCGAATGGGCATTATAGACCTTTGTATCTGCATCTGCCCGGACAAACGATTTAATGAACTTCCCTTCCTGCGGTTCCGGCGCAACCAATTCCGCATAGGGGGCATCATGCCCGTTCCAGATCGCCGTACCCTTCTCGCCCGTGATTCTCCAGTCTGCTTCCCAAGACGTATTTGCGCCTTCCGCACACCAGGAACCACGGTAATTGAACACCGAGCCGTCGGACATTTCGAAGATGCAGACTGCCGCGGCTGCCCCTTCGTACCAAGACCCCGGCGGGTTAAATTCGTGGCAGTACACCGACACCGGATCTGCTCCCAGTATAAGACGCGCCTGGTCAAACGTATGGATCGCCATATCGAGCAGCAGCGGACTTGCCATCGTTTCCCGGAATCCGCCGAAATGCGGCCCCAGGAAAAAGTCTGCGTTTACAAAGCCGGGTTTGCCGATCGTACCCGAGTCCAGCAGATGACGCAGCGCGCGAATACGGGGATCAAACCGCCGGTTCTGCATGACGGCATGCGATTTTCCCGTCTCCTCCGCAATCCGGATCAGGTCCTTGCACTCCTCCGCCGTTTCCGCAAGCGGCTTTTCCCCAAAGATGTTGCAGCCAAGCTGCATGGCCGTGCTTGCGATCCGGTGATGGCTCGCGGGGATCGTCACGTCAAAGACAAGATTAGCGCCTGTCTGCTGGATAGCCTCGGCAAGATCGGTGAAGGTAGGGCAGCTGAGCCCCTTCTTCTCCTTCATTTTCTCGGCAAACTCCTGCTTGATATCGACTAAAGCGACAATCTCCGTATCCTTGCGCTCGATGGCCGTATCGATCCAGATGTTCGACATGCCCCCGCAGCCCGCTACTACAACTTTATATGTTGCGCTCATTCCTATGCACCCCTTATTTCGGATTTGGCACAAACTGTCCGCCGCGGCATTGCTTCAAATAATTCAAGGCATGGACTTGTCCCGTCATCTCCAGCTCATCGCGGTAGACCGGATCATGCCAGCCTTCGATATCGATCGTCCCTTGATAGCCGGCTTGTCTGAGAATGGTAATGATATCCGTCCAATTCGTATCGCCGAACCCAGGCGTACGGTGCCACACGAATGGCTTTGGACCATGAATGCCGTATTCCTTCACGATATCCCATGCGATGGTTGCGTCCTTGCCATGAACGTGGAATACTTTATTCACCCATTTGCGGAGCTGCGGAATCGGATCGATCAGCGAGACCATCTGATGGCATGGCTCCCACTGCAGACCGATATTGTCGGATGGGATCGCGTTAAACATCATTTCCCAAGCCGTCGGGTTATGCGCAATGTTCCAATCGCCGGTCTCCCAAGTGCCGCCCATATCGCAATTCTCGAACGCAATTCGGACTCCCTTATCTGCTGCTCTCTTACCCAGTTCTCCGAACACCTCCGCATACCGCGGTATGGAGCTCTCTATCGATTCGCCGGTCAAGCGTCCGGTAAAGCCGGATACGATGTCCGTCCCGAACAAATGCGCATGATCGATCAGTCTTTCCCAGCTTGCTAGGGTATCCGCATTATTTCCCGCTCCTGTCAACGGATTGCCAAAGATGCCAACGGTCGATATAATGAAACCGTATTCATCCGAAAGCTCGCGAACCCGCTTCGCCGTCTCAACCAGGTCCGTGTCGCCCGTTGTTTGCCAGAACGTCAAGCTATACGATTCGAAGCCGTGAGGAGCAATCTGAGGAATCACGCGTACCGCGTCGCCTCCGCCAACCAATGTTCCGATCCGAAGTATATTCGTCATATCATTACCACTCCTATTTTGGTGGATTAATTTTGAATGCACCCTCAGTATAGCGCGGGATAATGGACGATTCTCGACCATTCTTGTGTTTTACTAGTCCTATATTGTGGAGTTGAGTCTTTCATGAGCTATCCGAAGGAACTGCGCGAGAATACTCGAATAGACGAGAAAATGCACCCGGTTCAAATTTTTCAGAACCGCGCTCTTCAGAAGAAGCCGGGCGAGCTGATTCTCTATTTGCATTGGCATGAGCATTTCGAAATTATCGTTATGCAGCAAGGCAGTGCCGTCTTTCATATCGACAGCGAATCTTACGAGGCTCATCCGGGGGATGTTTTATTCGTGCCGGCCGGAGCGCTTCATGTCGGCTACAGCCTATGCGAAGGGGATCTTTCTTATCTGGCTATCGTCTATAACAGCTCCCTCTTCCAGAATTGGATGCAGGATTCTCTTCATACGAAATATGTGCTGCCATATTTGGAGGGCCGCGTACAGCTGCCGGTCAAGCCAACCCGGCTTGATCCGTCCTGCGCGGATTATTATTACTTGCTGGAGCAGGCCAATTCGGAGTTTAAAGCGAAGCAGCCCGCTTATCAGCTGATGGTGAAATCGCAGCTTCACATGCTGCTTACTCTGCTGTCCCGCAAATTTCTGCCGCATCAGCTTCCGGAGCAGGCGACCAATCAATATGTACATAACCGCGAACAATTCAAAGCATTAATCGAGTACATTGAAGCCAACTTTGCGGACAAGCAGACGGTCGCCGATGCGGCAAGACGGATGAACCTGAACGTCCATCATTTCTGCAAAATGTTCAAAAAGCTGACCGGCCGGACCTTTATCGACTACGTCAATGTATGCCGGGTGAATGAAGCGGAGCGGCTGCTGCTCGCCGGCGATCTTTCCATTACCGAGATTGCGGGATGCGTCGGCTGCGACAACTCCAATTATTTTACGAAGATGTATAAGAAGTATAAAGGCGTTGCCCCCTCCCAGCTCAGAAAACAGCTGACCGACACAAACAAAATCCCCTTAAGCGAGCCAATCGCCTAAGGGGATTTCTATTTGATTATTCGCAGATTCTTAATCATTCGCTTATCCGGTACAAATGCCGGTACCCTAACTCCTGCGAGATCAGATCCGCGTATTTCTTCACGTAATAGCTGTACTTCTCGATATTCTCCGCGGTAAAGCGCAAGGTCGGGCCTGCGCAATTCAGCGAACCGATCACCGTATTCTCGTAGGAGAAGATAGGCGCTCCGATCCCCGTTGTCCCTTCCGTCGCTTCGCCGGAGGTAATCGCATACCCGCGCTTGCGGATCTGCTCCAGATCATTGGCAATATAGTCCCTGGTCAAGGGCCGCAAGGACGGCAGTCCCTCCCAATCAATCTGGTTCAGAATGGATTCCCTCGCAGAGGAAGTCATGTACGCCAGAATAACGCGATTGGAGGCTCCGATGATAAGCGGCAGCCGAAGTCCGATCGGCTCGGATATTTTGAGCAGCTGTGGAGAATCAATATTGTCGATATATACGCCTTCGGTGTTCTCGCGGGTAGCCAGGTAGACCGTTTCTTTCGTCTGCTTCGACAGCTCCTCCATAAACGGCCTGGCAATGGAGCGGAACCGTAGGCTGTCCCACATCAGAAACCCGTATTTCATAATCGAAAGGCCAAGCTTATATTTCTTCGTCTTGCTGTTCTGGGAGACAAAGCCATGCTCCGACAAGGAAGCGAGAATGCGGTGTACGCTCTGTACCGGCATATCCAGTTCGCGGCTGATCTCCGTCACGCTGATTTCCTTCTCGCTCCCTTGCGGAACCAGATAATCCAGTATATGTATCGCTTTCGAGATCACGGACATGAGCTTCGCCTCCATGTCATATTTTCGAACATCCCTATTCCTTCTTATTGTAGAATGGACGTTTATCGTTTGGCAATCCATTCTTTCACGGGGAAAAAGCCGATGCTTCCTGACACGCATCAGCTCTCCCGAGGCTTTAAAAAGACAGCATGGTATATATCCCCACACAAAGAACGGCTAAAGAAATCATTGTACATGCAATCGAATGTCCCGTATGACTGCCCTTCTTCATTACCGCGGCTATCAGCTGCCGGACGGCAAAATACATGCTTGCCAGATTAATAAGGAATAAAACCATCATAATGGTACTCATCAGAAAGGAGCTATCGGTACCCGTTTCCTGATGGTGATGATGCATTTCGCTGACCGTCCCCATAATAAGAGGCATTGTCAGCCAATGAACAAGGTGCAGAATAAGCACGCCGGACACGGATACCATCGACAGCACCGAATATTTCGACTCTAAGCTCAAGTGCCGCAGTTTGATCATTAGACATGCCTCTCCCTTCTCTCTCAAACTCAGCTCTGGCAGCCGTCCACTTTCACTGTGCTGCTGCAATATTTCTTCTTCGCCTGCGGAGGCAGATTAATGGCAGGGCTTTGATTAAAGAAGCTGACCGGCTTCAGCATAAAGCCGATATACGCGGCAGGCATTACCGGCCAATCCTCAGGACGAGGTACATGGGTGTGCCCCATCGTGTACCATACGACAACGTCGGTATTTTTAATATCCCGGTCCTTCTCCGCCCAAGCGGACAAACCGTCCCCGCCCAAATGCTGGTTCGGGTATTTACCGGAAGCATACATTTCATCCTCATCGTAAGGGGTAACCCACAGATGATGCTTAATAAATCCGGCACGTTTAATGAGACTGGAATTGTCCAAAGCAAACGGGAAGCAGTTCTCCCCCGTCACAATTTTGAAGCCGACGGATTGGCCAAGCTCATTTTTAACGTTATCATTAACAAACTTCCAATACCTCGCCGTCTCCAGCTTAATGTCCCGCTTAGCCTGAAGCTCCGTCTCCAGCAAAGTTGATTTGGCATAAAAAGCGTTCTCTCTCGGGTTGTTCTCGCCAGGCTCTTCAGATACGACGTTCACTTCATAGACCGAGTTCTCGTTGCCGTCGATCTGCATATCAAGCCGGACGTTGAAGAAATGCTGATGATTTGGCGCATAGAGATCAGGCCCTACCATATTGCCGTACTTCGGCGTTTCTCCCGGATGAAGTCCAGCCGTGGACAGGATCCCCGTCAACTTCACCTCAAATTGAATATTGCCGTCCTGATAGAGATACCAGAAAAATCCGTATTCATAGTTGGCTACCGTTGAAATAGAGGAGATGACTAACCGTCGGGAACGTCTAACCTCTACATCGTTTGTCCGCCAATTCGTATGCTTCCATAGAATTCCAAAGTCTTCCTCGTGCATGCAGATTGCGTTTTTGATGACGAATAAATCCCCTTTGCTGTCCGTCATGACCCCGTCGAAATATTTAATATATCCTACGCAGTCACATCCAAGCTCCAGACTGTTCGCCAGCTGGCCAATTCCGTATTCCCCGCTGTCGAACGCATTTTTCCGGTTCTGGATTGGACCCGGATCGCCATATGGCACAACCATCTCCGACAAGGAGCCGCGGTACAGCACCGGACGGTCGCGTCCTTGATCATGATAGGACAAGGTATGCATCGTTAGACCTTCGCGGGCGTTAAAGCCGATTCGGAACTTCCAATTCTGCCACTCTATCTCATGCCCGTTAATCGTAAAGCTTGGACCTTCCGGCTGCGTAATTTCAACCGGCTTGATCCCGCTGCGCAGCGGCCCTACCCGGTCAGGCGTATAGTTGAACTCCTTGTCGGGTATTTTCGTATATTCATATTCTTCAATCCGAAGGACTTCCATCGTATTCAAATCTATGATTGGAACAATTGGCAATGGACGAGCATAACCGTTATCCTTCTCATCGCTGCGGAGGAAGCATAAAGGTCTAGCTAGCCGGAGGGTCGCATCCTCCTCCGTTCCCCAATTGCCCGGTGACCACAAATCTACCATAACAAGCTCCGGCGTGTGGATGTCGAGCCGCTCCAACGCTTCAATAAACAACGGACTCTTGCGGACGGCAATCTCGCATTCCGCCTGCTCATCCAGCATGATCGTTGGCTGAACGCCAGGAACGTGCACCCAGGAGACAACCTTTTGTCCGGTAAGAGATACCACCGCTTCATAAGTCGCATTCTCTTTTTTGTTTAGAATAATGATGAAAGCTTCTCTCTCAAACGGTTTGGAGACGTCATATCCCATGACAATCTCCTTCTTGGGCTCTTTCAACGCAACATGTACAAACCGGTCGGATTCGGTTAATTGACGCTGCTCTTTCAGAATGTGGACAGAGGCACTCATTTCTTCCCGGCTAAGCGGCTCCAGCGGGTGATTCGCTAACGATAAAGTAAGTTGTGTCATTTTCAATCGCCTCTCTTCGTTTGATTAATGTTAACTTATGTGACAATAATATCCCGTCTTCTATCTCTGTCAAACCTCTGTTTCCCGAATATTGAGAAAGTCGTCATTTGATTTGTCTGTTTTTTTCAACTTTCTCACATATCGGGATACTCCCGTTCTCTCTATTAGAAAGTCTGGTCATAATAACGTCATGAAAGATAACATATAAATATAGGAGGGACTTACATGCTGACATCCTGGAAAAAGTACTTATCAATCGCTTCATTGATGACTCTGTTCTTCACAGCAATACCTTTAACCGCCTTCGCGGAAGGTGAAACCGCTGTTGTAGATACCGGGGATACGACCTGGATTATCGTCGCAACCGTACTCGTCATGTTTATGTTCATGCCGGGACTTGCTTTGTTCTATGGAGGACTCGTTGGCCAGCGGAATTTCCTCTCTACCGTCATGCATAGCTTGAGCGCATTTGTTATCGTTACGCTTGTCTGGGTGCTATGGGGCTATAGCTTCGCGTTTGGCCCCGGAGTTTCTGGCATGTTTGGAGGATTCGAGTTTATCGGCTTCCAACATGTCGGCATGGAGGCCAAGGATGGCCTGACGATTCCACATTTAATCTTCGCCATGTATCAGGGTATGTTCGCGGCCATAACAACCGCCTTAATCTCCGGCGGTGTAGCCGAGAGGATTAAGTTTAACGTATGGGTCATATTCGCCGTTCTGTGGGTTACCTTTGTATATGCTCCAATGGCGTTCTGGGCTTGGGGCGGCGGCTGGCTCTCGAAGCTTGGCGGACTTGACTTCGCCGGCGGAACGGTCGTTCACATTTTATCCGGTGTAAGCGCGCTGGTTGCCGCTCTGGTTGTAGGCAAACGTCGTTCCTTCCCTAACCGGACTCTTCCTCCCCACAATCTTATTTTCTTTATGATCGGGGCGATGTGCCTCTGGTTCGGCTGGTTTGGCTTTAATGCGGGCAGCGCCCTTGCTTCAGGCGGTTTAGCAAGCCTTGCCGTTGTTACAACGCAGGTTGCTGCCGCGGCAGGAGGTGTACTATGGATGATTATGGAATGGAGACTGAGAGGAAAAGCAACAATGGTGGGCGGTGTAACCGGCGTCATTGCCGGACTTGTGGCTATTACACCGGCAGCGGGCTTCGTGTCGGTGCTCTCGGCTATACCAATCGGCGCTCTTGCAAGCGTCATTTGCTACTGGGGCCTTCATGTTGTCAAAGCCAAGCTGCAATACGATGATTCCCTTGATGTATTCGGCATTCACGGGATTGGCGGGATTTGGGGAGCTATTGCGACCGGTATATTCGCCAGTACCAAGGTTAACCCTGCCGGCGCAGACGGACTTATCCACGGCAATGCCAAGCAGGTCCTTATTCAATGCGTTGATGTGCTAGTTGCGATTGGCCTTGCGGCTGTTGGTACTTTCGTCATCTTGAAGGCAATCTCATTATTCACAACCCTGCGGGTGACGGAAGAGCAGGAATTAACCGGGCTTGATCTCAGTCTTCACGGGGAGAACGCCTATAACACCTTTGAAGCGATGAACAGCGGCATTCCCGTCAGACCACAAGTGGAGTATCAGCCTGCCGGCACCGTGTTGACCGCGAGTACCGAGATGAAAGGAGTGTAACCATGAAGCTGCTGACCATTATTATTCGTCCCGAGAAATTAAGCAGCGTGACAGCCGCCCTTCACACCATCGGAATCAGTGGAATGACCATCAGCGACGTCCGCGGCCAAGGCATCCAGAAAGGAACACGGACCTTATACCGCGGAGTGGAGTATCAGACGGATTTCATATTAAAAAATAAAATCGAAACTGTCGTTAGCGACGACCTCTATGATGAAGCGGTAGAAGCCGTTATCGAGGCGGCAAGGACAGGCGCCATTGGCGACGGCAAAATATTCGTCACGGAAATTGCCGACGTGATCCGGATTCGGACCGGCGAACATGGCCGGGCTGCGCTAGGACAATAAGAAAACCTCTGCGGTAAACAGAAGAACCCTCCCGTCTATGAAGACTGGAGGGTTCTCTATTAAGTAGCTTTTACAGGCGATAGAGCTGCCTGATCCAGCACTTGATGCAAAATATGGAATGACGCAGCGACGCGATGCATATTGCGGCGAATCTCTTCAGCGGATTGAATATAAGGCGCATCAACCAGCTCGCTTGCCCAACGCGTTACCATTTGCTCCATGCACGCAGGCGTAGTCTCGAGATGGAACTGCAGGGCTAGCACATCATCTCCATACGAGAAAGCTTGATGACCGCAAGCTTCCGAGGTTGCAAGGAGGCTTGCGCCTTCAGGCAGGTCGAACGTATCGCCATGCCATTGGAACGAGTGGAACTCAGCCGGCATTTCTTTCAGCCAAGGATGTTCTTCACCACTGCGCTCAATGCGGTGCCAACCGATTTCTTTAAGCGTATGCCGATAAACTTTTGCGCCAAGAATCTCCGCAAGCATTTGAGCACCTAGGCAGATTCCTAATATTTTAATTCCGCGGTCCATCGCGGATTTTACGAACCTTTTCTCATCCGCAAGCCAAGGGTATCGTTCTTCTTGATAGACGCTCATTGGCCCGCCAAGAATAAGCAGCAGCTCCGTTGTATCCAGCCACTTGTTATCCAATTCCACAGCAGGGTCAACAACCGTTAGCTGATGCCCGCCCCATTGCGCCCACTCCGAAAAAGCGCTTATGTCGTCAAAGTCAAAATGCCGAAACGCCAGTATGTTCATCCCAATTCCCTCCAGTGTGAAGCGTGTCTGTTGTCTATAGTCTTATTGTAGAGCTGAATTCGGGAAGACTCGACTCGTTTTTCTCACATAGTGGGAAACGAAAGGATTTAATTCAGTTAAGATATGGTTAACTAATGGCAAGCGGACTGCTCTGCACCGCCTTCAGCCACTCGGAGGCCATCAAATAATGGCCTGCAGCCGTTGGATGCACGCCGTCAAACAGCCAATAATCAGGCTCTGCTTTTTCCGCCGCTTGGTCAAAAGTCTGCTGAAAAGGTACAAATACCGCATGATATTCTTCCGCTAATTGCTTCACAACCTCGCTCTGCCGCTCTACTCTCTCGCGCCAGCCGCTCCAATCCCGGGCAGTTACGCCTGTCCGAAGCACAAACGGTTCGCAAAGAACAAGGCCGGTATCCGGCAATACTTCCTTTGTCTCTTCCAGTAGAACGCGGTACGCACGTTCGAATCGGTCAGTCGCGCCGCTAGGCAGCTTGTCCATGATGCGCCATGTATCGTTGACCCCGATCAGGATACTAAGAACATCCGGCCGGAGCGCGATTGCATCTTCATTCCAGCGCGCATACAGATCGGATACCCGGTTCCCGCTAATCCCCCGGTTAATGAATTGATGTCCGGCCTCCGCTTGCTCGTTGCCCAGCCGACCGGCAATATGATACGCATACCCTTGCCCAAGCAGTTGACCTGCATACCCTTCACGAGAACGTCCGCAATCCGTGATGGAATCCCCTTGAAACAAAATCACTTTCCCCATTCTAAACTTCCCCTCTGCATATGAAGTAAAGCAAACGCTTCCTCTCCCATTTTATAGAAGACTACGTTCTTCTGTAAATCATGGAAGCGGCAACAAGACCAACGCAGAATCCGGAAACAGGCGCAACAGCCAAAATACTGATAGGCGGCAGTCCGCTGGCATTTAATTTCAATCCCGTAAGCAGCACCGCCCATAAGAACACAACCATCCAATACAGCCATTTTTGATAGGAAGGCACGGTAAGAATATCTTCATTCTTCGGATTGCTTTGATACAGCTTGATAAGAACCGTTAGCGTTATGATTAGCAGTCCCAGCAGGGAAAAGCTGTACTGCAGTATTTTAAATAAAGGCAGATTCAGAAACACAATCCGGTTCAAAACATCCCAATGATGGACAAAGTAACCTCTCTCGTGCGTAAACCCGTCAACAAGAATATGCGTATAGAACCCGATGATTACGGAAAGCAAATAGACAACCATAGCCTTTGAGCCCCTCATATCCCATCCGCTGATCAGATGATAAGCACGTTTATCCAGATCAAATAACGATGGAAGATGGAGAGCAAGCGAGGATTTGACCACATAATGAAACAACAAGCCAAGCACAAGGCTAAGCGGAATAACTTGCAGGAATAAGCCCGCTGCCGTATGCCCGATAGACTGATAAGGCTCCAGTCGCACAAAATATTCCATGTCCGGCCCCATGCTGCCCAGCACCAGACCTGTAACGCTCAATAATTTTCGGTTTATTTTTTTTAAAGGATAAGCAAATATCGGATGAGCTAACGTATAAGGCATCCTTCGAGCTCCAATCTATACTTTATTTCTAAAGGTTATAGACGAACGGGACAGCAAAAGGTTACAGGATTTTCAAAAATTTGAAAAAGACTGGTCATTCATAAAAGTTTAATGTATATTTATACACTATAATGAATTAATATTCTTAAATTGGAGGTTGCTAAGAAGGATGAATTACACCGTATTTGTGGATGGTCAAGAAGGGACAACCGGCCTCAAGCTGCTTGATTATTTGTCCCGTTTTTCATCGATTGAAGTTCTTAAAATTAACCCCGAAAAAAGAAAGGATCCTAGGGAACGGGAAAAGCTCTTAAATGAAGCGGATCTCGCTTTCCTCTGTCTTCCCGATTCGGCTGCCAAAGAATCCGTTTCGCTTATCAAAAATGAAAAGACGAAAATAATAAACGCAAGTTCATTGTTCAGAACGGACAAAAACTGGATATACGGGTTGCCGGAATTAAAACACCAGCGGGAACGGATACAATATTCATCGAGAATATCTGTGCCAGGCTGCCATGCCACCGGCTTTATCCTCTCCGTTAGTCCCTTAATAGAATCCGGTGTCCTTCAGAAGGACTATCCCGTTTCCTGTTATTCAATCTCGGGGTATACGGGGGCCGGAAAAAGCGGAATTGACGAATACGAGCATGCAGACTCAGCATCCATCAATAAGCTCAACGTTCCAAGGCCTTATTCTTTGCTGCATAAACATAAGCATTTACCAGAAATGGCCATGTTCTCAGGACTTGACTATGAGCCGTTGTTCACGCCTATCAAAGCGAATTATCCCCAAGGGCTGGCAATGACCGTTCCGCTAATAGGAAGAAGTATGGTTAAAAAAGCATCCGCAAAAACAGTGCATGAAATATTGGCCGCGTATTACGAGTCGGAGCGATTTGTTCAGGTCATACCCTACGATTCGGAAGCCTATTTGGAAGACGGTCATTTTCTGATTGACGAATGCAAGAACACGAACCGGCTGGAAATTTTCGTTTTCGGACAGGACGATCATATTACGATTGTTTCGAGATACGATAATTTAGGCAAGGGAGCTTCGGGTGCCGCTATTCAAAATATGAATTTGATGCTGGGATTTGACGAAGCATCCGCTCTAGTTCTCTAACAAAAAGAAAGGGGGTGTCCCATATGTCATGAACATGACGATGGGACACCCCCTTTTCCGTACCAATACAACCTTCGGGAAGCATTTTCATTAATAGTGAGGCTAGACTCGCTGTTAGTGAGGCTTTCCACGCTGAAACCTGCCTCGGCGAGGCATTTGTGCGCAAATAGTGGGGATAGCCTCATAGTTAGTGAGGATCAACGTGCGCATTAGGCGGAGATACTCACTATTTGGTGCTTGGTGCTGCATCGAGCACCACTTTACGGCGGAAAAGCTCACTATTAGTGAGCTTTTCCGCTACGAACCTACCTCGGGCGGGCATTTGTGCGTAATAGTGAGGATCGCCTCATAGTTAGTGAGGATCAACGTGCGCATTAGGCGGAGATTCTCACTATTTCGTACTTGGACCTGCTTCAAGCACCACTTTACGGCTGAATGCCTCACTATTAGTGAGCTTTTCCGCTCCGAACCTACCTCGGGCGGGCATTTGTGCGCAAATAGTGGGGATAGCCTTATAGTTAGTGAGGAGCAACGTGCGCATTAGGCGGAGATTCTCACTATTTCGTGCTTGGTGCTGCATCGAGCACCATTTTACGGCGGAATAGGGGGTGTCCCATAAGTCATGTAAATGACGATGGGACACCCCCTTTGTTTGTATTTGGGCTAAACAGCAGCCTGCGCATTAAATGTTCTTCCGATCGCCATTGCTCAGGGATTCCTTTGAATCAACGAGGTAGGGTTGGCATCCCTTCACAAAAACGAACGCTAACGCTTCTCCAGAATCATTTAATGCTCCGTCTGCCCTTCACCTGTTCAAGAAATGCTCAAACAAAAAGAAGCCATCCCTTGTTAAACTGGAGGTACCACCCAACCAATTTAAGTAAAGAGAGGCTTCTTTATGTACAAAGAATATACCATGGATCAACTGTCCTTGCCAATGGACTTGCAAGAAGATATCCCCGAAAATCATCTCGTACGCGTCATCAACGATGCGGTCAATCGCTTAGATATGAAGCTCTTTACCAAAGCTTATCCCGGAGGTGGCCGGGACAGCTACCACCCCAAAATGCTCATGAAAGTCGTTATCTATGCGTACACACAGCGCATCTACTCCTCTCGCCAAATCGCCAAAGCGGTACGCGAAAACATCATGTTTATGTGGTTAGCCGCTAGACAACGCCCAGATTTCCGCACCATTAACCGTTTCCGCTCTGAGCGGATGAAAGATGTGCTAGAGACCGTCTTCACGGCTGTTCTTCAGTTTCTGAAGGAAGAGAACTTCATCAAGCTGGAGCACTACTTCTTGGATGGAACGAAAATCGAGGCGAATGCCAATCGTTACACGTTTGTCTGGGGTAAAGCTGTCGTCAAACAGAAGATGAAGCTGCAAGAGAAAGTGCAGGCTTTGTTCGCTGCCATTGAAGAGGCAGAGAAACAGGAAGATCAGGCGCTGAATAACGTGGACCTTCCTGAGCTCGGAGAGGCTTCCGCTATCACGAGCGAAAAGCTGGAGCAAGCGGTTCAGCGACTAGAAAACAAACTTCAAGAAAAACCGAAGGACAAACCGTTAAAGAAAACTGTGCGCCTTGTTCGGAAAGATCTTCTTCCTCGCCTGCAAAAATATGAAGGGCAGCAAGAAACACTCGGTAGCCGAAACAGCTTCAGCAAAACCGACACCGATGCGACGTTCATGCGCATAAAGGAAGACCACATGCGCAATGGTCAGTTGAAGCCGGGATATAACGTGCAGATTGGAACGGAAGATCAATTTATTCTCAGTTACAGTATTCATCAACGTCCAACGGATACGCGTTGTCTCAAGCCACACCTGGATAAAGTGAAAGCCTCACTTGGTCAATTGCCGGGAACCATCATCACAGATGCAGGTTATGGCAGCGAAGAAAATTATGCTTACCTAGAATCTGAAGAACAACGAGCACTTGTAAAATACAATACTTATCCCAAAGAAAACACCAAAGCATGGAAGCAAGATATAAGCAAGTTCGAGAACTGGTTGTATGACGAGAATGAAGATTCATGGACATGTGCAGCAGGACAGAAACTGCTATTTCGCTATGAAAGCAAAAGCTTAACCGAGAGCGGATACGAGATCGTTACTCGCAACTATCGCAGTATTTCCTGCGAGGGCTGTCCGCTAAAGGACAGGTGTACAAAGGCACAAGGAGATCGAGAAATAAAAGTTAGCATGGAATATCTTCGAGTCAAGCAGCAGGCGAGAGCGCAACTAAAGAGCGAGGATGGACATGCCTTGTCAGTTCGACGGATGCATGAACCGGAAAGTGTGTTTGGCCAAATAAAGAATAACCGGGGATTCCGCAGATTTCTGCTTCGAGGCTTGCCGAAAGTTAGCCTGGAGGTCGGGTGGCTTTCGCTTGCCCATAACTTGCTGAAGAAAGCAGCAAGAGCAAAAATATCGCTGCAAGGGTAACCCCCAGCAGCGATATTTTCATCTATGCGAGCCATCTTTACAGTGAGCGATCACCTTTTGAGACAGCTCCTTTATTTTTTATTAACCTTGAACCGTTGAAATCAATCTGTACAGGATTGTTGCTGCTTCCGCTCGCGTTGCTGTTTTGTCCGGGTAATAGTAGCCTTCCGGCGTCCCTTTAATCAGTCCGGATTTCAGCGATTGTTCCACCGCGTCAGCTGCCCAGGCTGCGATTTCGCTGCCATCCTTCAAGGCTGCAAGCTGATCTGCGCCGGCTGCTTGCGACTTGCCAGCAAAGGCAAGGACATTAGCCGCGGTTACGGCAAGCTGCTGTCTTGTAATTTTGTCATTAGGACGGAACGTTCCATCCGTAAAGCCTTGAATGATACCCGCTTCTGTCGCCGCCGCTACCGCGTCAGCATACCAGGCATTTGCGGTTACATCCTTAAAGTTGCTTGCCGGGTTGCCTGCTGTCAAACCAAGAGCTCGGGTCAGCATCGCTACCCACTCTGCACGGGTCAACTGCTGCTCAGGAGCAAATCGATCGGCGGTTTCACCGTTCAGAATTAAGCTCGATGCAAGAGCGCTAATCTCTTTTTCAGCCCAATGTCCTTTTGTATCGGCAAACGATTCGTTTATTGCCAATACCGCGTAGACACTGTTATGATTCGTGCGGATAACCGCGGTTACGTTACCGTTTGCATCGGTTACAAAGGTTGTTGGCACAGGAGTTACAGAACCGTCCGAGCCGATAACAACAGCTGCGGTTGGCTTCAAGGCAGGTTTGCCAAGCGGAATCTTACGGGTTACGTACTGCTTGCCAAAGTTCTTAACTTCTTGCCAATTCGAATTGCTGCCTGCCCATACGCTAAATTGAACGGGAGCACCAATCAAGGAACCGTTTTGCTGTTGCAGTGCCAGCTCGCCTGCATGCTTAACCGCATCGGACACCGCACTGATTGCTACGCGAATCTGTTGTCCGTTTGTTACGGAGCTGTTTAGCAAAGCCTGCAAAGGAAGCTCATACGTTCCCAGACCGGATTTGACCGTGAGTTTCAAAGACTTGTTGTTCTTCAAAAGCTCGGCAAGCGTAGAGACAGTGAATTCTGTCTGCAGATTGCTTTGCCCTTTCAGATCAGTCAAATCGATTGTAATGGAATCCGCTTTGCCGCCTTGAGCCGCGCTTGCCAGAGTAGCTGCATCCACTTTTACAACAGACGCCGACTCTCCGTTAGGAGCTGATTCCGTTATTGCCGTAAACCCTGCGATCGTAGATCCGGTTCCCGATGTCGTGACGACAGGACCGGTTGTTGCGCCTCCTCCAGTGGGTGGAGTTGTTGTTGAGCTGCCGCTTGCAACGGTTACGGTTGCTGTTGCCGTGAAGCCTCCGTCTTCCGTTGTAACGGTTATTTCAGCCGTACCTGTTCCTTTTGCCGCTACCACGCCATCCGTTACCGTTGCAACCGAAGAATTGCTGCTGCTCCAGTACAGGTTATGGTTCTCCGCGTTTTCCGGTTGAATCGTTGCTGTGAGCGTGCCCGTCTTGATGTTGGTCAGATCGAGAGCAAGCTCAGCTTTATCAAGCGTTACGCCTGTTACGCCGACGGTAGCTTCCGGATAACGGTAGACTTCGAAATCGTCGATAGCCGCCCAGTTGCCCGCTTTTGCATCCGAGAAGACGCCGATTTGCAGCTTGCCGTTTGTCACTTCAATACGGTCCATCGCAAACGGAGTGTAGACGCTGCCGCTTGCGCCTCTCATGTCTTTCGTAAGCTGAGGCGCGTTCTCGCCGTAGCCCGATACCTCGAGCTGGAACTTGTTTTGTCCTCCGCCCGTTCTTACCCACACTTGAACCTTATAGACGCCGTTTGGAACGGTTAGCGCCTGATAGTTCGATTGCTGGTAAGCCGAACCGGACCAATGAGTCATTTTATATTTGCCGCGCGGGTTATCATTGTCGATAGACGAAGCATTCGACTGCGTACCCGGATGCCATTCCTGCCATGGAGCAAGGGTTGCTTTGCCATTGCTGTCGGTTGTTTCGAAATCGAGATTGTTGCTTGGGAAAGGTACAAGAACGCTTGCCACCGTAGGCGTCTCGGTGACTGCATTGCTAGCCGCCGATTCGTTGCCTGCTTGGTCTACCGCTTTCACCGTGAAGGTATAACGCGTGCCGGCCTTCAGGTTGGTCACCGTATAGACGGATGACGGAGCAGGATCAACCGATGCCCGTTTAAAGCCGTTAACATAAATGTTGTACTTCAGGAAATCGGTCTCGACGTTTGGCTCCCAAGCCAATTTAACCTGTTCGATTCCCGGCTCCGCTGTCAGGCCAACCGGTGCCGACGGCGCCACGGAATCCGAGCCTGCCGCTGTTGTTGCGTTTACGGAAGTGCTTGCCGCAGATTCGCCGTTTGCGTTAAACGCCGTAACGCGGTAGGAATAAGCCGTACTGCCGCGAAGCCCTTGGTCTGCATAACCTGTCGCATCTCCTGCAGCCAATCCGATTAGACGGTAATCCGGATATACCCCGTTTGCCGAAGTTTCCGAATCCGCGGTAGAGCGGTAAATTTTATAACCGTCTGCATCTGCGTTTGCCGTCCAAGACAGTTCGATTGTGTGACCGCCAGAGAGCTCGGCGCCGATTCCTTGAGGTGTCCCCGGAGCATTAGTTCCTTGAGCTGCTGCAGGAGCTTTTGCAATTACCGGAATCAATTCCACATCGTCAAACGCAGCCCATTCGCCGCCTTTATTGAGGGAATGAATACCCAGCTCCACTTGTCCGTTTGTCACTTGAATTTCAGGAATGACGATTTGCGTCCACGATCCTACATAAGCCGTTGTTGCCGCAGCAACGCTCTGATCGGCGCCGCCGTATTTTTTCGCTTCCAGGCTTACGTTCGTATCGCCGCCCTTTTGATACCAGACGGAAGCTTTATACGTACCGTTAGGAACTTTCACCGTGCGGTATGTGGTCTGTTCATATGGCGTGCTGCCGCCCAAATAATGCGTAAGCTTAAAAGAGCCGCTTCTCGGATTATCCCTGTCCGCCTTTTGAGCGGTTGCTTGACCTTCAGGCGTCCAGCCATTCCATCCGGCAAGGCCGCCTTCTTCAAAGCTGCCGCCGATGCTCAAATAGTTATAGCTGCTTTGCACAAAATCATAGGAGAACTGGAACCAGTTCACATTCACTTTGCCGCGGAATACGACATACAATTTGTGTTTGCCGGTTACGGCTTCCGCTTGAGCCGCTTTGGTAATCCATGCACCGTTTGCATCCGTAAGATCCACGCCGCCGATATACGCACCGTCCGGACGGTCGAGACGGAACTCGATGCCGCCGTCGCCTTGCGATTGCGCTCTCACCTTTACGCTTGCCGTGCCATTCAGGAATTCAACGTTATCAAATGCGATGTAGCTGCCATCCGCCGTTGCGACGACAGATTTGCCGCCGCCGGCGTCCGTGGTCACTGCCGTTGTTACGCCGTTCATTTCACTGTAATCCTCAGCCTGCAGGGCAGCATAAGGGCTGATTGCAGCCGCGCTGTCCTGTGTTCCGCTCCATACAAAGCTGGCTACGGCGCCGGCAGGAAGCGTATACGCGAAGCTTTTGGATCCCCAGCGTACTTTGAAGTCCTTCGGCTGCTTCGACGAGTTTAGGGCTACCAGTACCTTGGAGCCGTCCTTATTGACGAACGCCACATCCTCGATGCTGCCGGCGCCAAATGTGTTGGACTTGATCCGCTGTGCTCCCGGCAGAACAAATTTGCTGGCCTGGCCAAAAGAATAGAACTCTTCATTGTATTTGACTTCATCCGTGCCGCTGTTGACCGTTACGATACCGCGGCAGTCCGAACAGCCGCCTACATACGGGCCATGATTCTCGTCAAGCGCAATGTTCCATTTGAGCGATGTGCGCGCCCAGTTGCGGGTAGCCCCAATGATGAGATTTTGAGTATCCCACTGCACGTTGCCGGCAAAATCAGGCGCGAATTCACCGCCGGAGCTTTCCGTGAAATAAATATCTTTGTCAGAATGCTGGTCATGAACAAGCGATTGCGCGGTGACATTGCCCGAATAGCCGTGGAAGGCAGAACCGGCAATGTATTTCTTCGCATCCGGGTCGTTCAGAACCTCGATCGGGTAGTCCGGCTCACTCCAGTTATGATCCCAGACAATAATTTTGGTATCGATCTTAGCATTCTCAAACGCTGGTCCCAGATAATCCTTCACGAACTTCGCTTGATCTACTGGTTCCATTCTCATCCCCGGGTAATCGGCCGGTTCGAAATGCGGTTCGTTTTGAAGCGTAATAGCGTCAATAGGAACTCCTTCCGCTTCATAAGCTTCAATAAATTTGACGAAGTATTGCGCGTAAACCCCGTAATATTCCTCTTTCAGCTTTCCTTTAACCGATGAGTCCGTTGTTTTCATCCAGCCCGGCGCACTCCAAGGCGTACCCATAATTTTCAGATCCGGGTTAATTTGCAGCGCTTGCTTAAGGAAGGGAATAATGTATGCGCTGTCATGAGCAACCGAGAAATGCTCCAGATCCGGATCCGTCTCTCCCTTAGGCATATCATCATAAGTATAAATACTGGTTGCAAAATCGCTCGTGCCCATCGGCAGACGCATATAACTGAAGCCAACGCCGTCGCCGTCGCGGCCGAACAGCTTGTTCATCAAAGCGTCTTTCGCCTGTTTATCCATTTGAGAAATAACATACGCCGAAGAATCCGTTAAAGCTCCTCCGAATCCGTCAATCGTCTGATACTTCGTATTCTCGTCTACGTCAATAGTCAGCTCTGCCGGCGCGCCGTTCGTTTCGAACGCGACATCCGGCTGCTTGGTGATCAGATTGCTCTTGTCACCGGTTGTCATCCATACATTAACCGGAACACCGGCAGCTGCCGATACCGCCGGCAGCGCAATGCCGGTAAAGCTCGAGACAACAAGACCGGCGACCAGGGTCTGCGCGGCCATCCGTTTCCACATCCTTGCTCCCATGCTTCAAGCCCCTCTCAAGAAAGTTTTTCTGCAATGTTGAGTACTGTTGTTTCTAATAGCCGTCTTATAAATAAGCCTTGTTGCACCTCCCCGTTCCTCTAATTGATCCCCGTGATGTATGTCTTGTTGCTTTCCTGAATTGGATAATATCATCAATTGAAATCGATTTCAATAAGCTGTTAAAAAGAAATTAACCGCTTCCAGGTGAAAAGTCCCGTTTTATGGCGTTAAATATATAAAAAAACCTTGTGTGGAGTGGGTTATTATATGAAATCGATTTCAGTAAAAATAATCGGTGCTTCGCCATAATCCGTTGCCGTTGCGCGCGCCAAAATACAGGATGCCGTTATTATTCGGATCAATCGTTAGGCGTTCGCCCATCGAACGGCCGGGCATGTTACCGCCGAATTTAAACGGCAGCACGGTCTTTTTCCATGTCTCTCCTTTAATCGAAAACGCTTTCTTGTGTGCCGCTGTTATCGTACACCGAAAGCAATTTCCATGGATACCCTTGGTTTTATATGCAAGTTTAGTTCAAAATCAGTGTTCTTCTGCACCAAAAAAAGACGCCCCCTAATTGGAGCGTCCTCCATTTTATAATTAAGTCCCTGCGGTTCCCGCGCTGCTTGCAGCCTTCTGCATGGCATGCATGCCGATGATTACGGCAATTAGTTCGTAGGAATCCAGAAATTCGCACTGATTATCCAGCATAAAAGCACCGGACGACAACCATCCGTTAACTTGTTTGAATTGGGCGACAACGTTATCGGATTCATCTATCACATCGTATTCTCTCGAAAAGGCCGGCGAAATAATCTCGTAATCACCGCGACCTATCGTTTCATAGGAATATTTTTTCGAGAAAAACGACAGCCTGCTTCTAAGCACTCCCGCTTCCTCTCCATCCGCTCCGCTGACCTCCCACTTGCCCGAGAAGAAAGGGAACCTCCCGTTATAGAGCAGTTCGCCGTTAACTCCATAGATATCGATGGCAGAGCTAAAAGCGCTTCTCATATCCAGCTGTCCGACCTGCTGCTCTTGCTCATTTAAAATCTCCGTCACACCGGCATTCCAAAAATTCTCACGAAAAAATAATTGCAATTCAGTCGCCCCTTTCGCGTGCCGTGACTATTCCTTTTTATGTTATGTATAACGCTGGTACAAGTCAAAATGTTTCATTTTTCCCGTAAATCCGACGCCTTATGGGTGAATATCAGCAAAAAGAAGGCTGCCATCACGGCTGCCCTCTAGCGATGCGACAAGCTAATTTAATAGCCCATGATTCTTAATCTTGACTTGAACATGAGGCGTAATTTTCATCTTTGGAAATTCTTTGTTCCAGTCCAACGTCCTCCACGCTTGTTGGTGCAAAGCTTTCATCTGAAGACCAATTCCCAGCCCGTCGCAATTAGCCCTCTGCAGCTGGCGGATTGTCTCCTCCGCCCGTTTGCTGAGCACCTTCTCCAAGCGTTGCGAAATGTCGGCCATCCTATTCTTATCTAGTGGCGTACCGGTTGGATTATCGATTAAAAAGCAGTTAACCATAAGGTATATATCCGCGGCAATATGATCCTTCGTTGTTATTTTTACTTTATGCTTAGCCCGCTTGTACATAAACGTCAAATAACTTTGTTCTGGTCCAATTTGTTCTGTCATCGTCCCATAGGACATATGCCTGGTCAACAACACAAACGAGCGGGCATGCTGGGAATCAAGTTTTCCTGTCATTTGCTTCCCGTGGAATAAGGCTAATCCGCTCACTTTGGCACGCTTCTTCTGATGCAAAGCTTCAATAATCGGCAGCACGTTATCAAAACCGGGAGTACTCATAATAGACGAAATGAGAAATGGCGATTCGCTTGGCAACATACCTTCTTCCTCATTGCTTTCGAGCAGGTCGTATAAATACTCGCTGATAAGCGAACGGTCTTCCACCTGCAAATCAACTACTTCTTGAGCGAAGCCGTCTGTAATGGCAACAAATATACTGATCGGAAACTGAGCTTCGCGGTAAAAATAGTCCAGCGTTTCATAAAGGCTTTTCTCGGCAAAAGCCTTGTTAACCAGCAATACCCTAGTCTCCCTCAGATCCATATGCTGAGAGACCATCGTCTGCAGCTCGAGACTTGCTTCTTGAACAGAATGTCCTTCTCCGCTTACCTTCGGCGTAACGACATTTCCCTGGCTTTCTATAGCTGCCTTAATGGTTGGAATGGATACCGATAACCGAATCTTGTCCTCTGCCAGCAGATCCACTCCAACGGTTTGCGCCATCCTGATATTTTTAAGCTGTCTCTGATCCCAGCATCCGTTCAATAGCACGGTAAGCGAAAGTACAACTATAATCCGTTGTTTTCTCATGATGCTCCTTTACCCCCAAGCTTGTCCTTGAGCCCCGTCAGCCATAGAAGCAGAAGCATGCAACCGATTAGCCCAAATGAAATAATCGGCGCAAACAGGTTTGTCGTCGCCTGCAATTGATCAAGCTGCTCCGCCGTTAACTGATACAGGCAGAGGGCGAAAAGAATAGCGCCGCTTAAATAGGTAACGGATCTCGGCGCTTCCCGTTGTTGTCTGAGCATGGCCGATATGGAGGAGACAATCAGCATGAAATAGGAATAAAAGGAGGTAAGAATAAACAATATCCAGACCGAAATAATGATCAGATCAAATCGTTCGATTACATTCAACGAAATAGCTTTCATCTGGTACAGCAAAGGCTCCCGGATAAAGCCGATCATTTCCTTTCCGAACAGCGCCATGGATGAAAAGACGCAAAACGCATAGAAAAACGTAGTTGTCCAGCTGGCATACATGGCGGTCCGGAGAACTTTCGCCTTGTCGGCATTCGAATAATGGCCAGGCAGCAGAAGCATGATTTCCGCTCCGGTTAACCCCCATAACGCAACAAACGCGCCGTCCAGAATGGACAACGGTCCCGCTTCGAACACGGGCAGCAGATGGTACGGATTCCAGTCCTTCAGCATATAGCCGGACAATAAGATAAACAGCGGCATAAACAACGTGCAAAATACCGCAAAGCGGGCATATACTCTGAACGGCTGCAAGGCCAGATAGATACAGACTCCGAACAAAGTAAGCATAAGGAACCATTCCGGTGTTCTCGGATAAGCCCATAACTCCGTCGTGTATAACCAATTGGCTAAAATGATGTATAAAACTAACGCGTACAGCAGTATACACAACGTCAAAATAACCCTGCCCCAAAAGCCTCCAATTCGCTGCATGAGATATTGGAATACATTGCGATCTCCGGCAGACATCATCAGCTTCCAGAGCATATAAACGTATACGCTGTTTGCGGCGCCGGCCAGAAGACAGGATACCCAACCGCCCGTACCGGATTTCTCGCTGACTGCGTTAGCTATTGAGATAATCGCTGAGCCGAATTGCGCCTGCATAACGATACAGTATAGCTGAAACAGTCCAAGTTTGGTTTTCATTTGGCTCTGCTCCTTATCGGTGAATAATACGGAACGCCGAATGGCTCCAGGGAGAAAAAATGGATCATACATGCCGCGGTGAGCAAGGTCATGCCGTAAAAACCTACAATCCAGGCGGCAAACACAAACATCAGCTGCAGGATCAGCGTTAAAACACGCATCTGGTAGGTTGGAATAAGAAAAGAGCCGATCACCGATAACGCAACGATCACGATATACACATTAGAGACAAAACCGATTTTGACCAGCGCTTCGCTAATAATTATTCCTCCGGCCACACCTACCATTTGCGCAATCTGGGAAGGAAGACGAATGGTCGTCTCCGCGATTAACTGGAAAATGACAATCATCAGAACAGCTTCAATGATTGGCGAATAAGGCACATTTTCCAAGGAGCCCTTTATCGTTATGGCCATTTGCGACGGAAGCACTTCATGATGGAAACTGACAACGGCTATATACAAGCTGCAAATGTACAAGCTGAGCAGAAGGCCTATTGCCCGCAACGTTTGCAGGACCAGCGCAGCCTTATCCTCCATCAGCATGGAATCGATGGAACGCAGGAACGTATAAAATGACACCGGTACAATCAGGCAGGTAGAGCTCTGCTCGCAAAGGATGGCAATACGTCCTTGCATGATTAAATTAGTTGCCGTATCAATCCTCTCCGTACCGAAAACTTGAGGAAATAAAGTTCGCTTTTCCTCTTTCAGCAGTTCCTTTTGAAGCCGTCCGGGATGTACCTCCATGCCGGTGTTAAAGCCCATTAAACGCTGGGTAACCTCTTTCACGATACGCGAATCAGCCACGCCGTCCTGCCATAATACCGCAATTTTATGAGTCGAATATTTTCCGATAGTCAGATAACGAACCTTTAATTGAGGGGAAGATGAGCGGTTGCGAATGAGATTGATATTAACGTTCAACTGCTCGATAAAGCCTGAGCGCTCGCCAATAATCGAACTTTCGTTGTCGGGCTCCTGAATGGACCTCACATTTGCTTGCTCCGCGTTTAAGGAATACCAAGCGCCCTCGCAATGAACCAATGCGTTCCCATCCAACAGCGCCTTAACAGCTTCCTCAGGGTCCTTATAGGAAAATACGGATGCGGATGTAATAAGGTCGCTGACGGCAAGGTTATCATAATCTTCCGATTTCCTATGAAACCACTGCTTAAACAGACTATTTTCAAGTTTGTCCGCATCGCATAATGTCTCTATGTAGACTAACTTGGCTTGCTTACCGTATAAATCAAAATCCCGGACGATTAAGTCCTCCGTATAAAACAATCTCGCCTCGATTTGCTCGAGCAGCTTAGGCTTCATGAAACTCCCCTCCTTTCCATGAAATATTGCCCAATACGATTGTTGATTATGTAATTGTTGCCAATATCTATTGCAATAAAAGAGACTGCTGATCACCGATCAACAGCCTCTTTCCTTATCGTGAATTATCCTATTTTCAAAATAACTATTGAAGCATTTATGATCGGATTGCCCGCTATGGTCGTATTTAATACAACTCCGCCGCCCGTATCGTCAAAGCGGTTCAGCGTTAGGACGGTACCTTCGGACAGCGCCGCGATAACCTGGCCTGTATATGGGTTTGTCTGATTCCTGCTGCCATAATTGCTTCCGGCTACCAATAACGAATCCGCGAATAACGCAAATATGCTGATGCCGGGCTCCGCTGGAGGTACAGGGAACACTTCCCATTGGATTTGATAAACACCGTCTTCAAGGATATTAATCGTTGAAGGTCCCGTAAAGGACAATGCCGTGCCATTAACGACGGAATTATTAAACGCGACAGCTCCGCCTTCTCCGCCTCCGTCCGGGCCTGAAGCGATATTTTGCTCTAATGTACTGCTGATGAATAAGGAGGAAGGAGCAAATGGAGCCCCGGCCGGACCTGAAGGTCCGATAAGCCCTTGAGCTCCGGGAAGACCGGGAGTTCCGGCTGGCCCCGTTGCTCCGGTTGCTCCTGCTGGGCCTGCTGGGCCTGCTGGCCCTGCGGGTCCCGCCGGTCCCGTCAATCCGGTTTCTCCCGCGGGTCCTGTTTGGCCGGTTAATCCGGTTTGGCCAGTTAGGCCTTGCGGTCCTTGCGTTCCTTGAAGGCCTTGCGCGCCTTGCTGGCCTGGGACTCCTTGCGCTCCGGGATCGCCTTGAGGCCCTTGCGGTCCCTCGGGTCCACGGGTCCCTTTAATTATTTTTTTAACGATTATTTTACGACAGCATTTTCTATGGCGCTTTTTGCCCAACCGTTTCCGCCGTTTTTTGAGACAACCCAATGCTAGCACCTCCATACGTGATTCAATACCATATGAAGATAGCGTAGAAGATTGTGGACTTGTACCTAATAGGTTTGCTCTCTAGCAAAAAATGGTGTAATGCCTCTTGCAATCTATAACTCTACTCTCTCTAGTGACTGCGCTGCTACAAAATGGGAACATACACATCCGCGTTGCGAACATGCTGTTCTTCACCGAAACGGAATACTTCAAGCGCTAGAGATCTCGTATTGTTTTTAAGGTTCATCGCTTCCAGGGCCGCTTTGATCAACGCATACGGATCCTGTTCGTTTGACCTTACCTTCGCATAGCTCTGGCCCGGAACGGAAAAGCCGAGCATGCCTTCCGGAACCTCGTCGATTCGGGAGACTTCCATGCTGTATATATAAGTGAACAGAAAATCATTGGCAAAATGAGGGCAAACATAGCTGTCCGCATTTATCACGTTCGGGATCTCTTTTATTCTGGACAGAAAGAGATCATTGACCTCCTGGATGCTTTTCGGATTTACGCGCCTGAATGCATTCGTAACCGCCACTCCCACAAAATGCTTCTCTTCCAATGTAACAATCTCAACCTGCTCCAATTGCTTATTGGTCACGCGAATCACTTCTCCTCATTTAAATTTGGATAAAGCGGCGCCAAAGCGGTATCGATCTTGTCGGCAACTAGCGTATAGAATTCGGGAACATTCGGGCTCTTGGAACTCGGAATTTCTTCAAAGGCTCGAATAAATAAACCTGAAGCACCGGCCGCCGACAAAATATCGCCAACCGTCCAGCTGCAGGCGAGCACTTTGCCGAGACCTTCTCTCTCTTCCTCCGGCAGCAGCTTGGCGAAGGCAACTTCGCCTTCCTTAATCCCTTTTTCAAAGTAATTGCCGCTTGGCTCAGTAAGATTTCCCGTGGTTACCCAAGCCCTTGCAAAAGGATGGAAATCCGTCAGCAGAAATCTTCCGTTCGTGCGCAGCCTCCGGCGGACAACATCAAAGATCGCATAAAGATCGGAGAAGTAATGCAGGACGCCAAACTCCATCAGAACGATATCGAATTGCCCCAGCTCTTCCTCATCCGGAATAGACAGGGCATCCGAGCAGATGTAGTTCAGCTTGACTTGGGCCGCAGCCGCAACATCCAGCGCATACCTCTGATTTTCCGCCGATAAATCCACGACCGTAACCTCTGCGCCTTGCATGGCAAACGCGATCGCTTTTCTGCCATGCGAACCCAGCAGATTAAGCACTCGCTTCCCTGCCGGATTTCCTATGTACTTCAGCCAATAACGCAGATTATGGCTGCCCGTCTGTCTTAACGTCTCGGCCAATTCAGCCGGAGTACCGTATTGCCGAACCCATGCTTCATAAGCCTTCGTCTCCCAAGCAATCTTGTTTGCCTTCACTAAACGTTCCTGCAACCCGATCTCTCCTCTCCTGATAGACGGCTTCGAGAAACTTCCAAAGCTAAACTTCCAAAGATAACCAGATCTATTATATACGAGACGGTACTTGGCAAAAAGAAAAAAATCCGCCTTGAGCGGATTTCTGTTCAAATTAAAGATGGCGAACCCCGTCGGAGTTCGCCATTCGTTTATTTACGTTACACGGTATCCAATCTGAACAAAGCGGCACCATGCGGCGCAATAACCGAAGATAACGAGGAACTTTGCGTACCTATTATCTCGCCGCTCCACACGTTCTTTATGCTGCTTGCTTCTCCGTCCATTCCCAAATCGCCGAAGGATACGGATACTTCCGTTTCTTCTTCACCGGTATTGAACAGAGCAACATACCGTTCCCCATTGCTTCCTTCCGCTGTCCACACCACTCTATCGCCAATCCGCGATACTTGTTTTGCGCCAAAGCTAGTGCGGTGCATATGCAGCACATCCCGGTTCGTTAAGAGCGACAAAGTCCATTCGTCGTTATCGCGCATCTCGCCGCCCATCATCAGCGGGGAGCGGAAGATCGACCACAGGGTCATCATCGTCAGCTGCTCGTCGCGCGTGAAGTTCGTCATACGGTCCGGATGAGAGCAGCGAACGCCGATGCGGCCAAGCGGAAGCATATCGCAATCCGGCCAGTTGCCCGGCTTCGGACGACCTTCCCATGTTTTGCAGCGATCGAACATATCGAGCAGCAGCGGCCAGCGGTCCCAGAAGTCATCCGTCATTCGCCACAGATTTGCGTTCTGCTCCAGAAAATCGGCATGCTTCACAGGTGCTGGACCAGGCGACAAGCTAAGCACGATAGGGCGTCCGACATGGTCAATGGCTTTACGAATCAGTTCAATCTCGCCGAGATGCGCTCCGCCATGCAGCCAAGAGTCAGCGATATCATCTACTTTGATGTAATCAACGCCCCACTCGGCGTACATTTCGAATAGCGAGTTGTAGTACTCCTGTGCGCCTTCCTTCTTTGCGTCCACTCCGTACATATCCGTATTCCAGCCGCAGAAGGAGCAGGTATGCGCGATATCGCGGGCTGTCAACGAGGTGCCTTTGATTGGCGTGTTATCATGAACGGCTTGACGCGGAATCCCGCGCATAATGTGAATGCCGAACTTAAGTCCAAGGCTATGCACATAGTCCGCAAGCGGCTTAAAGCCTTGTCCGTCTTCTGCGGAAGGGAAACGGTTCACAGCCGGAATAAGCCGGGAGTAATCATCCATTTCGAGCCGGACAAAGGGACGATAAAGATCCGATACGGCCCCCGGTTCGTACCATTGGATATCGACAACCACGTACTCCCAGCCAAAAGCTTTCAGATGCTCTGCCATATAGTCGGCGTTGCCGCGTACTTCGTCTTCCCTTACGGTTGCGCCGTAACAATCCCAGCTGTTCCACCCGAGCGGCGGTGTCGGGGCAAATTCAAGATGCTGCATAATGACCCTCCTGTATTTCAAGAATGAATAGGAATGAATTGCTGCTATATTCCTATATTAATTCCAATCAGATCCGGTCATCTACAGTAATTTAGCTTCAATCATAGTAAAATATTGCGCTATTCCGGCTGTTTCTATCTAGTCGAAATATATCCGGTTATAGACGAGCTGACCTTCTCCATGACGGAAACTACCCGGCGTCTCCCCCGTAATTTTACGGAACCATTTAATAAAATAACTGCCGCCGGAATAGCCCACCTGCTCCGCGATCCGTTCAACGCTCCAGTCGGATTCCTTCAGCAGCCGGATCGCCTCTTTAATCCGCACCTGATTCAAATAATCGTTAGGCGACATGCCTACCGTTCTGGTGAACAGGCGAAGCAGATGATATTTCGACAAGCTAAGCTGGTCGGCCAGTTGATCCAGACTGATCATATTTTCATAATGCGCATCGATGTAAGAGACTGCCTCTTTCACCTTAAGCGGCCATTCCTTTGCATCCTCTTGCGGAGCGAGCGCGAACCGGCACAGCTCGGAGATGAACTGATACACATAAGAAGAAGCCGTATACGGCTCCTTGACCCGGCCGGCATGAGCTTCTTCGTACATGCTTTGCAGCAGCCGTATTGGACGGCTTCCTGCCGGCAAGAAAGGAGTATCTCCTAGCTGCTTCTTCACCTCTTCCCAATTCGGGAGAATAAGAGACGGACGAATCAACACGAATATAAAAGACCAATGCGATCCGTCGGGCGGAAAATAATAGCGGTGATCTCCGGGGATCTCCGTCATAAAAGCTTGTCCCGCCTGGATCCGTAAGGTCTCCGTCCCTCTCTCGTAAATCCCTTCTCCATCAAACGTATATTGAAATAACAGCAGCGGTCCGTCATTCCGGGTCAAACCGTCCCAGCGGTAATGCTGGTCCCGAATGACATCTTGTCCGATTGCAAATAGGTTGCATAGGGCCAGATGCTCCGGCATTGTAAAACGGAATCCAAATGTTCCCGTGCTTGTTAATTGACCTGCGTTCATCCTTATTCCCCGCTTTATTCGGCCAGTCCGTCCAACTGGCGGGCTGCCGCAAGTGCCTGTGTCCGGGAGGATACGCCAAGCTTGGCGTAGATCCTGGACAGGTAGACTTTTACCGTACCTTCCTTTAAAGCCAGTTTTGCCGCGATTTGTTTGTTAGGAGCACCTTGTCCCAATAACCGAAGGATAAAGGTTTCTTGCTCTGTTAAAGGCTCGATCAACGCCGGTTGTGGTTGAGAAGGATTCTCCAGCTCCGGGATGTATTCCAGCAGCCCCTTCACATAATCAAGCGATACACGCTGCCAAGCATCTTGATCAGCCTCTCGCAGCCGTTGCTCCGTGTACATCTGCAGCAGCCTTTTCATTGGGATCCCCTCGTCAACAAAGCTGCGAATATAACCGTTCGTCTCACCGATGACAAGCGCTTCATGAAGAATGTGCATTGCCTCACCGCGATTACCGCGCTGATATTCCGCCAACGACTGTACAATACTGATCTCTGTCCGAACAAGAAGGCAATGGTCCTGTTCTAACGAAGATTTGATAAATTCCAATTGCTTCAAAGCTTCGGTTGTTTTCCCTTGCGCGGTCAGTATTCTGGCATACACGGTATACTCTATCCAACGATTAGACGCCGGTTGAATGCGGTCCGACATGCGTAGTTTGGATATCTCCGATTTGGCTTCCGCGAGTTTGTCTTCCTTCGCATAAAGATGGGCACGGCTTGCGCGAAGCGGATACAGCCAGTGATACTCGCCTTTTTGGTCCGCCATCTGGATGGCTTCGTCGATCGCTTCATGCGCTTTCTGAAACTGGCCGTTAGCGGCATGAATGCGTGACAGCGTAATCCGGTTAGGAACAAACAAGCCTGCCGTCTGTCTGGCCCTGTCGGATTGTTCGAGTTTGCGGACAAGCTGCAGGCTGTCGCTTTGCCTGTTCCATTCATAATAGCCTTCGCTTAGGGCTTGAACGACATACAAATTAATGAGCGATTGCCCCCATCCGTGCTGCTCCAGTACGGATACGAACCGCTGACCGATCCGTTCGGTATCGGCCGACAAAATGCCCTTCAAGCCAAAGGCCGTCCGCCTGACGAGCGGCTCAATCATGTTGTAATTAAAGTTGTAGAAGATCGGATCCTCCGGCAGCACCCCTTGAAGCCGGTAGCCGACAAACGAATCCCATTGCTCGTAACGTCCCGTATAGAAGAGCAGGTTCGATTGGAGAAACAGCATCCCTCCCTGCAACGGCTCAAGCTCAGCCGCGGTCTCGGGCTGTTCGTATCTTTTCTCCAGCTTCTCAACGGTTTCCGCGGAAAAATGCATCTGTCCCGTTAACATATAAGCAAAAGCCTGATATATCAATAAACTCGCCGGTATCGGAATATGCTCGGAGACTGCCTGTATGCGTTCAAGCAGCGAAGCAAGCTCGCCTTGTTTCAGCGCATCCGGAATATATTCTTCTAATCTCTCCGCAGCTTCCTTGTAGTTTTCTCCGGCTATGGCATGGTCGATTGCTTTATCAAGCATCCCTCTGGCAGCAAACGCTTGACTTGCCGCATGATGATATTGCAACCATTGCCCGCTGCTCCGTGAGCGGAGACGGTTCTTCAAAAATTCGGCAAACAGCGAGTGGTACCGGAACCAGCCGTTATGATTATCCAGCGGAATAACAAACAGATTGAGGGTACGAAGCTGCTCCAGCATCTCGCGGCTGTCCGAGCGGTAAAACGCCTGATTGCAGACCTCCGCATCCATTCGCTCGAACACGCTGGTCTGATGCAGGAAGTCTGTTACGTCTGAAGGCAGCTTGTCGAGCACCTCCTGGAACAAATAAGAAGAAACCTTCTCGTTGCTTCCGTCAAAGCCAGCGATGATTCGGTCAATATCCTGCTGAGCCTGAAGCGATATGGAAGCGAGCTGAAGCCCGGCAATCCAACCTTCCGTCTTCTCAAACAGCTTGCGGGTATGCCTTTGCTCCAAATAAATCCCTGCCGATCTGCAGAACTCTTGCGTCTCCTCTTGGGTAAAATGAAGCTGCTGCATGCCGATATCCGTCCGTTCTCCTCTCGCCAGCCATTTGGCCGCGTCAAAGGAAATTTCTCCCCGGCTTGCGATAATAATCCGGTGATGGAAAGGCAAGTATTCTATGAAATAAGACAAGCTGTTATGGATCTCCGCCTGCTCGATATGATGATAATCATCCAGCACGAGGGCTATTGGATCATGAGTTGCGGCAAGTTCGTTCAGAAGCGTATCAATGATCGCATTTACCGTTGAGCCCGACACAAGTGCTCCGACAGCGGAAAGCGAATCCGCTAAAGAAGATGGACCTGTTTCCATATAGGCATTTAATACATACCGCCAAAATCTCGCTATATCATTATCTCTTTCATCCAGAGACACCCATGAGGTTTGAATGCGGGCGGATTGTGCCCACTGCGCTATTAAAGTGGACTTTCCGGAGCCCGCCGGAGCGCACACCGTCACCATTCGCCCTTGCATCCCTTGCTCCAGCGAATCAAGCAGCCGCTCCCGGATAATCAGATTTTTCTTAACAACAGGAAGCCGTATTTTTGTTTTTAATAGGATGGGTTCAGAAAATAACATACGATCTCCTTCTAAGTCCGACATAACATCTTTATTATACTGAAATTTCGACATTTTTTGCTCAAAAATAGTTAGAGAGACTGGACGGATTAAACAGAAAAAACCATTGCCTTAATCGGCAATGGTTTTTCGCTCCACTTTTAATTTTGATAGTATTCGATCATCCGCAGCAGCAGCACTGCTGCCTCTGCTCGTGTAGCCCGACCTGACGGCACGAACTTGCCGTCTCCTCTACCTTGCAAAATACCTGCTTGCTGCAAGGCGGCTACATAGCCGGCAGACCAAGCCGGAATATCCGAGGCGTCGGAGAACAAATCCTTCACCTTTTCCGGTTCCAGCGGCTTAATCCCCGCCGCTTTGGCCAGCATGGTCACAAGCTCTGCCCGGGTAACCTGATCGTTTGGCCGGAACGAGCCGTCCGCATAACCATTCACGATTCCGAACTCTTTTGCTCTGGCTATAGCTTCGGCTGCCCAAGCCGGAATACCGCTTTTATCCGAAAAGTCTAGTTCCGGCGCTGCAGACCCCGATTGATCAATTACCGCGTTCATAAGCATGGTGACGAATTCCGCCCGCGTGACTTGTCCTTCAGGCCGGAACGTACCGTCGTTAAAGCCGTGAACGATTCCGCAGCCGTATGCATCCTTTACCGTCCTTTCCGCCCAATGTCCGGACATATCGCCGAATTGGGATGTGCCGTCAGCTGCCGGTTTGCATGCGACAAGCTCAAGCCTGCCGGGCTCTTCCGGCTCCACCTGAGGCGGACTGACCGGGTTGTATTTTGTGATTTTTACGGTATACGCCTGTACCGTTGTTCCATCCTGAGCGGTAACGCGAACCGTAAAGGTTTGAGTGCCAACTGCCAATTCAATGAATTCGCCCGCCGGCTCTCCTTTTTCATCCAAAACGTCGACTTTAGCATTCGCATCGCTTGGGACAGCCGTCACTTTCGTTTTCAATACCGAGTACGCAACTCCCGCCGTATAATTCAACGTTGAGTCCTTGAACGGCTCATTCATTTGGATATCGCTAAGCTTAAGCGTGCTTAAATTCGCATTGCTGGATACGATCTCAAAGCGATATTCGGAAGTTAAGCCGCTTTCATTGCCGGCAGCATCCTTTGCTTTTGCTTGAACGATATGCGCTCCAATTGCGAGAGCCCCGCTTGGTACAAAGCTCCACCTGCCGTCATCGCCGGCCTCCGCATTACCAACGGTCTCGCCATCCAGCTGAATCGTAATTTCAGCGTGTTTCTCCGCTGTTCCGGCAATTTCGGGTTTTGTCTGGTTTGTCTCTGAACCTTCATCCGGCTTACTGAAAAGCGGAACCGATGGGGCAGTCGTATCAATGACAAAATTCAGCTGTACGGCCTCTTCCTTCGCATTTCCTGCGGCATCGGCCACTTTGACCTTCACCTGATGGCTGCCGTCACTTAAACCATCCGAGGGAACAAAGGACCATTCACCTTCTTCATTAACTTGGAAAGGCTCCATTGCAGCTCCGTCCAGCGTTAATCGAATCCATGCTCCCGCCTCCGCATTTCCCCGAATGAGAGGTTTGTCCGTATTGAGCAGCGCCCCTTCGATTGGAGCCGATACGTCAGCCCATTCGGGAGCGATTGTATCTATTTTAATTGATACTTCATCCGATTGGGGCCCCTTATTCCCTGCTTTATCCGCAGCCATGGCAGAAATCGAATGCATGCCGTCGGGCAATTCCTCGGCAAGAGTAATCGACCATGCGCCCGATTCGTTGGCTTGACCTTCTGCAGCTTTAACACCGTCTACGAAAATAGTAATTGCCGCGTCCGCTTCCGCCGTACCGGAAATGGTCGTTTTGTTCGCCTTCGTAACGGCTCCATCTTTCGGCTCAAGAATAACCGGCGCATCCGGAGCCTTGGTGTCTACCGTCCAAGAGACGGAATTTGAGTCCTTGCTGACATTGCCTGCGGAATCCTCGGCAACGGCTTTCGCGATATGAACCCCATCCTTGAGCGCCTCGGTTATCGGGTAATTCCAAATGCCGTTTTCGCTGGTTTTAATCGTTGTTACGGCTGTATCGCCCAAATAAATCGTAACCTTCGAGCCCGCCTCTGCTTGTCCTTTAAGCACCGGCTTGCTGCTGCCCGTAATGGCACCGTTTGCCGGGGCTTCAATAATCGGGGCTGCAGGCGCGGTAGAATCGATAACAAATACCAGTTCAACGGAATCCGCGGAGGCATTGCCCACGGAATCCCGGATCGCAATCGACACATGATGAGTGCCATCCGCTAACGAGGACACCGGCTGAACCTTCCATTTCCCTTCACCGTCGGTTATGACTGCCGGCAGCGTTTGATCATCGATTTTAATCGTAACTTCGGATTTTGCTTCGGCAGTGCCTGAAATTTCCGGTGTGTTATCGCTCGTAACCTCATTGTTCTCCGGCGTCAATACGACAGGCAATACCGGCGGAGTCCGGTCAATGCGAACTGTCGCTTTCGCGACGGGGCTGCTATTACCCGCTTTGTCGATCGACCTCGCGCTGACCGTGCTCTCTCCTTCCGCCGTAACCGACAGCTCTCCTTCATAGCTCGTCCAATCCTTCGCTCCGGCACCCGTAATGCGATATTCGGTACGGTCAAGGCCGGATTCACCGCGATCAGAGCCGGCCGTAATGTTTACCATCACGGCGTTTGCCGATGTCCATTCCTCCGTATCGGGAACAACCGCCGGAGCCTCTGGTAACGACCGATCGATTTGCACCTTTTCTTCCCGCACCTCTCCGACATTCCCTGCTTGGTCAATGGTCCTTGCGCTGATCGTCGTAATGCCCTCGGCATCAATGCCAACCGTTTCGGAATAGACCGTCCAATCCTTTGTTACTGCTCCGGATAAACGGTACTCCGTTCGGTTTACACCCGATCCCCCTTGATCTTCGCCGGGTAAGATCGAGACAATCACCTTATCCGCCGAAACCCAACCGGATTTATCGATGAGTATGCCCGGCGCGGTTGGGGCTGTTTTATCCATGAATACGCTTGTGTCCGCAATGTCACTAATGTTTCCTGCCTGATCCACCGTTCTCGCGTGAATCGTTGTCCGGCCTTCGGCCGTCACGGTAAATTTTCCGTTATAGGGTTTCCAATCCGCGTCAACTGCTCCTGTCAAGCTATACTCGGTAATGCTTGTGCCGGATAAAGGATCTGTCCCCGGCGTGATCGTAACGTCAACGCCCGAGTTCGCCCACTTGTCGGCGGAAACCTCTATTTGAGGATGCTCCGGAGCGGTTCGGTCAATCTGAACGGTCGCTTTGGAAGCTGTTCCCTTGTTGCCCGCTTTATCTACCGTTCTTGCAAAAACCTCGGTTTGACCTTCCACGGTTACGATAACGGGGCCTGTGTAAGGCTTCCAATCCGAGTTGGCGGCACCGGACAGGCTATACTCCACTTCTTTCACACCGGATCCTCCGTTATCGGTTCCCGCCGTTGCGGTTACCGTTACACGATCTCCGGCATTCCAACCGGATACGTCGGGAGTCAGCAGCGTTTCACCAGGCGGCGTAAAATCTAGCCCTTGCATGACCTCGGACTCCTCGCTAATGTTCCCTGCCTTGTCTACCGTCCTTGCCGTAACCGTCGTTAAGCCTTCGACCGTAAGATGAATCGGTGCCGAATAAGAAGTCCAGCCCAGCGAGGTTGCACCGGACAGCTTATACTCAACGCGATCGACCGAAGAGGCGTTGTCCGCACCGGCAGTTAGCGTTACGGTAACTTTAGCTCCCGACCAGATCCCGCCTGCGGGGCTTATGGCCGGAGCTGCGGGCAGAGTCCGGTCCAGCTTCACGTTTCCTGTCGCTACGGGACTTATATTGCCTGCTAAGTCTATCGTTCTTGCGCTTATCGTTGTCTGGCCTTCGGCAGCGATGGATATCTGGCCCGTGTAAGTCGTCCAGCCGAGTGTAACGGCACCGTTTAAGCTATACTCCGTGCGCCCGATTCCTGAACCGCTATCCGCTCCTGCCGTAACGGTGACTTTAACGGAAGCGCCATTCGTCCAGCCCGTCACATCCGGCGCAACGATTGGCGCCGCAGGTTTTGTTTTGTCCATCTTGACCGTAACCGGAACCGCCATACTCGTATTGCCGGCATTATCGGTTGTTCTTGCTTCAACCGTCGTCTGGCCTTCGGCGCTTATCGACAGGACTCCGGTATACGTTATCCAGTCTTTGGTTGTTGCTCCGGACAGCTTGTATTCCGTTTTGCTCACGCCCGATCCGCCCGCATCGGTTCCGGGCGCAATCGTTACCGCCGCATCGGGCGAACTCCAATCCGATGCCGAAGCCGTAATGACCGGGGAGGTTGGTTTTGTCTTGTCTATGAATACGACCGTCGTTCGTTCGGTGCCTATATTGCCCGCCTGATCAACGGTTCTGGCGTGAATGGTTGTCTGGCCTTCCGCACTGATCAGCACAGTACCCGAGTAGGCAGCCCAATCCGCTATTGTTGCTCCGCTAAGGCTGAATTCGGTTCGGGCAGCCCCCGAACCGCCGTTATCCGTTCCATCCGTTACCGTAAACGTTACGTTGGAAGCGGACCATGTGCCGTTTGAAGGAGTTATTATCGGAGAAGAAGGCTTTGTTCGGTCGATTTTTACGACCGTTGCCGAGACCGAGCCGATGTTATTGGCGTTATCCACCGTTCTGGCGCTTAGCGTGGTCTGTCCTTCCGCACTGATCGTTACCTGTCCGGTATAGGTCGTCCACCCGAGCGTCGCAGCACCGCTAAGACTATACTCGGTCCTGTTGACGCCTGAGCCTGTATCCGTCCCCCCGGTGACAGCAGCCTTAACGGACGCGGCATTTGTCCAGTTCGCCGTATCCGGCGTTACGACAGGTGCCGTTGGCTGGGTTTTATCCACCTTTACGGTTACCGTTTTGCTCGTTCCGATATTGCCCGCATGATCAATGGTTCTTGCTTCAACGGTGGTTTGTCCGCTCGCCCCGATTAAGATCGGACTATTATAGGTCGTCCAATTCACGTTAGAAGCGCCTGTCAGTCTGTATTCGGTCCGATTAACGCCGGAACCTCCCGTATCCGTGCCATCCAGGATAGCTACCGTAACATCCGTACTGCTCCACGCTCCCGATGCCGGGGTTATTGCGGGGGCTGCTGGCGGCGCTGTATCGATCATAATTACGGCTGTCCCTTCGCCGCTTATATTGCCGACTTGATCTACTGCCCTCACATGGACTGTCGTCTGCCCTTGCGCGAGAATCGAGAACCCGGCGGTATAGGTTTTCCAATCTTTGGTAATCGCTTCGGAGAGGCTGTATTCGATCCGGTTTACACCCGAACCTCCCGGATCCGACGATGATGAGAACCAGGCTGATACCCAAGTTGAACTCCAGCCCGCTGGCGACAGGCTGATTGTTGGCGTTGTCGGCGGCGTCCGGTCGATCTTGACAACCGCAGTGGTTACGGCGCTTATATTCCCGGCATTGTCTACCGTTCTCGCGGATATCGTGGTTTGTCCCGATTTCGAGATCCTTACCGGATCGGAACCGTTATACGGGGTCCAGCTTACGGAAGTCGCGCCGGACAAACTGTACTCCGTCCGGTTAACTCCGGTTTCCGCATCCGTTCCCGGAACGATGGACACGTCCACATCGGAAGCGCTCCATGCGCTGCCGACTCCCGTTATGGTTGGGGCAGACGGCGGGTTAAAATCGAAGGTCAGCTTATATAGTTTTGTATTCAATTCATAGGTCGAATCATTGTATCCCCCAACGACATATACGTCCGATCCAACCGCCACTAGACTTGCATTTTCCAATTGATCCGGATTCGGGACATCCGATTTCCAAGTATTTGTGGAAGGGTCGTACAGCGCAAAAGTTCTATTGCCCATAACTAATACTTTCCCGTTATCGAGAGTCACTTGCGGATGCCTGTAAAAAATATCCCCGCCGTCATAAGGCATCTGAGCAACTTTGGTCCAAGTGTTTGCTGCGGGATCATAAATATAGGAGTTAAAGGAATAGACATAACCGCTTAGACCGCCGGTAAGCAACACGCGTCCATCCTTCAACGTGCTCTGAGCCGCTCCGTAAATTCCTATAGGCAGCGGTGCAGCCTCATTCCATCGATCCGCAGCGGGATTATAGATGTACGCGTTGTTGTACAAGGTGGAGCCCAAGCTTGGTGAATAAATCTCGTTTGCTCCGCCTACGGCCAACACGCGGCCGTCAAGCAGCGTGCTCTGGGAATGTCCCAGCACCGTATGAGGGAAATTCGCCGCATTTGTCCAAGCGTTTGCGGAAGGATTATAAATGCGGACAGCATTGTTATAGACGTAGCCCACGCCATTCATGAACGCATTCCCTCCAATGGCAAGCACGCTGCCGTTTGGCAGCATGGATTGCGCGTGATAAGCCACCGGCAAAGAAGGCGCATTGGAAGACCAGGTTTGAGTAACCGTATCGAAGACGTACGAGTTCTTCGAAAAAGAATTGTTTCTTCCGTTTTGTCCCCCGGTTAAGAGAATTTTATTTCCCCCTACCGCACTAGCCATAGCTCCGGAAAGCGGCTCCGGCGGGTTAAAAGACGATGGCAGCTCTTCGACCGACACAGCGGCAAATGCCTTTTTTTCACCTCCAGTGGGCAAAAATACGAAAGCTATTGCGATAAGCAACAGCATGCAGCTTAATTTACGAAACACAATCTTCGTCCTCCTCTAACTGAATGAGCAGGACAAGCTTAGCAAATATCATTTTCAGAGCCAATTAACTTTAGTTAACTGCATCAAATAATTTTTATTTCTCCCTTGCCGACTCTCGGAATTGTCCCGGCGTAAGACCGGTTACCTTCTTGAAAAGGTTATGGAACGTCGGCTCGCTCTGATAACCTACCAATTCTCCTATTTCCTTCACCGGCCGCCCGGTCATGATCAAGTAGCGCTTTGCAGCTTCCATCCGGCACTGAATCAGAAATTGAATGACAGAAATGCCCACTTCCTGCTGAAATAAATGGGACAGATAATACTTGCTGACAAAGGTGACTTTAGCAAGCTGTTCCAACGTGATAGGCTGCTGATAGTTTTCTTCTATGTAACCTCTCGCCTTTATTACAGCTGCTTCCGCAGGCTTAACGATCCTTCGTTCGGTAGATTCACCCGGTACAAGGCGTGCCAAACGCGCAAGCAGCAATCCAAACAAATGGTTCGCTGCCGCTCTGGATTCCGCCAACCCGGAGTGCAGCTCGGCAAGGCATTCCCGCACTAAACTCGCAGTCTCATCCGTTTTTTCTCCGAGTTCTATTACAGGAGCTTGATCCGGCCCAAGGAAATAATTTTGAGGGCAGCCCTTCACCTGTAGATCTTTAAAAGCAAAATAAGTAGCCCTAAAAGGATAATGCGTAGACCATTCCTCATGCCATATTCCCCGGTGGTACAGCAGAACGGTTCCCGGACCAACCTCGTAAGGCTTGCCGTCAACAACAAATGTCCCTCTGCCCTCTTCAACCAAAAGCAGCTCGCTGAATGTCTCATGCCGGTGAAGAGGATGCTGAAAAGGGCTTGCTTCATGGCAATTGAATTCGCTGCCTCCGATCAGCGAAGCCGGACTTAGAACTCGCGAGGACACCCCCATCCTTTCCCCTCCTATTCGCAAGAATGAATAGCCTGTTTCGCAAGATCGCTCATTGAGAACAGGCTTAAATTCCGATATTTTCTAGTTAATGATCATTACTTGAAATATACGTGCTTATCTACTCTCTTTGCAATAAGCAATAGTTATCACTAGGAGGTATCCTCATGCTGGAGTTTAAGAAACGAAAGCTCTCGGATAATAAATTCGAGGCATGCGCCGTGTTTGACGTAAACAACGATGGTATACCCGACATTGTTAGCGGCGCTTACTGGTACGAAGGGCCGGACTTCAACCGCAGACACCGGATCTGCGAGGTAGGGGAAATCGGCGAATATCACGATGATTTCTCCGACTTCCCCATGGATGTAGACGGCGACGGCTGGCCGGATATCATCACGGGTTCCTGGTTTACCGAAACGTTAAGATGGCGCCGCAATCCCGGTACTGCGGGAGAAGATTGGAAAACGACCGACATTGACCGCTGCGGCAATATCGAGACGATCCGATTTTACGATATCGACGGCTGCGGCGTGCCCGAAATTTTCCCCAATACCCCAAACGAACCTCAAGCTTTCTATAAGTTGTTGCGCGACGCCGATGGCAAAGGAACCAGCCAATTCCGGAAAATAATAATCGGAGATGCACCAAGCGGGCATGGCATGGGTTTTGTCGATATTAACGGGGACGGCCGCGTTGATCTTGTCTTAAGCGGTGGCTGGCTAGAGCAGCCGGAAGATCCGTATCGGACGCCTTGGACATTCCATGCCGAATGGTCCCTTGGCTCAGCCAGCGTGCCGGTCATCGGCCATGATGTGAACGGCGACGGTCTCGTCGACTTGATTGTAGGTCAAGCGCATGATTACGGACTCCACTGGTATGAGCAGCGCCGAACGCAAGACGGCTCCCGAAGCTGGATCCGCCATACGATTGAAGGCACCGCTTCCCAGTTCCATGATCTTTGGCTGGTTGACCTTGATCTCGACGGCAAGCTTGAGCTCGTTACAGGCAAACGTTACCGTGCCCATAACGACGGCGATCCGGGAGCGCATGATCCGATTGGCATCTATTACTACACCATTAATAACGCACGATTCGAAAAGCATGTTATCGATTATGGGCCTGCCGGTGAAGCCTCCGGCACGGGAATCTATTTCTGGGTGCAGGACCTTACCGGCAACGGGTATCCGGACATTGTTGCGCCAGGCAAGGACGGGCTTTATTTATTCGAAAATATCGGACCGACAAAGGAGCAATTATGATGAGCGCAAAGCTGCGTATTGGTTTTGTAGGCGTAGGAGGGATGGGGCAAATGGCGCATCTGACTAATTACGCCGTACTGAAGGAGGAATGCGAAGTGGTTGCCTTGGCGGAACCCCGGCAGCAGATGGCCAGGCTGGTAGCCGGCCGTTATGGCGTACCGAAGATTTACGCCAGCCATCTTGAGCTGTTGGAGCAAGCCAAGGTTGACGCCATTATAGCGCCGCAGCCCTTCCGGAACCATTCGAATGTTATTCCGGATATTTTGCGGGCAGGCATTCCGGTTTTGACGGAAAAGCCTCTGTCTCTTACGGTGCGGGAAGGCGGCAAAATGGTACGGTTAGGCGAAGAAAGCGGCACGCTTCATATGATTGGTTACCACAAGCGTTCGGATCCTGCGGTAGAATACGCCAAGCGTGTTATTGAAGAATGGAAAGCATCCGGCAGCTTTGGCGAACTGCAATATATCCGGATTACGATGCCGCCGGGAGATTGGGTTGGCGGAGCAGACCAGCCGATTGGCAGCAATGAGCCTTATCCCACGCTCCTGCTGGAACAAGGTCCCGAGGGATATACGGACAAAATGACGCAAATGCTGGACAGCTTCGTCAATTATTACATCCATCAGGTGAATATGTTCCGCCATCTGCTTGGCGAGAATTACAAGCTTACCTTCGGCGACCGCCGCGGTATCGTGCTAAACGGCGAGAGCGACAGCGGCGTTACGATTACCTTGGAGATGGCTCCTTACCACACCTCCCACGAGTGGGAAGAACAGATTCTGGTAGGTTTCCGACAAGGCTATGTCCGCATTGATCTGCCTGCCCCGCTGGCACGCCAACGCGCGGGGAGAGTAACGATCAAGAAGGACAACGCCTCCGCCGACGAAGCTCTTACTTACGAGCCCATTCTGCCGAACGTCTCCGCGATGCGCAATCAGGCACGTTATTTCCTTGCCGCCGTCCGCGGCGATCGGCCAGCGCCCTGCACGGCTAAGGAAGCGCTGCAGGATTTGATATTTGCCCAATCGTATGTGGATTACATGAACCGGACTTATCCGGAAAGCCTGCCTGAAACCTAAAAAACGCAGCTGCGCCAAACGCGCAGCTGCATTCCTATTTATAAGGTGCTCATCACAATATTGCGGAGCTTCCGTGTCAGCGGCGTCGTGCCCGCATCCTTCTTCTGGATCATGAGCAGAATCGTCAAACCCTCTTGCGGGAAATTGCCGAAGTATGCGCCTAACCAGCCATCCCAGCCGTATTCTCCCGGGCTTGCCAGAATTCCCGCAGTCTTCGTGTCCGTTACAACGCGCATCAAGTTCCCGTAGCTGTGTCCGGTCAAGGTATGCCAGTTGTCAAAGGCAGACTGCTGACGGGCATTTAACGTTCCCGTTGTTAAATATTGAACCGTTCTTGGACGCAAAACTTGTACGCCGTCCAGGTTTCCTTGGTTCAACAGCATGGTCGTAAATTTCGCCGCATCGTCAATCGTGGAGACAAGTCCCGCTCCACCGGATTCGAAAGCCGGGTCACGGTCCATTTGATGAATAATACCCAGATGATTGCCCGTAAAGAGACTCATGCCGTCCTGCTCGCTTGCGTATGTTTTGACGAGACGTCCTCTCTTCTCTTCCGGTAACGAGAAGCCGGTATCCTTCATCCCCAGCGGGCCAAAAATCTCCTTCTGCAAAAACTCTCCAAAGCGCATTCCGCTTACTACTTCCACAACAGCACCCAGCACGTCGGCCGATGTGCCATAAGTCCAGGAGGTTCCCGGCTGGAAAGCAAGCGGGCCTTCGCCAAGCTTGTTCATCGCTTCCACGGTGCCCATCGGAGATTCTCCGAGCAGGCGCTCGCCAATCTCTCTGAACAGAGCCTCCGTTGCTTGTCCTGCCGCATTAGTACCGCCGTATACCAGGCCGCAAGTCATATCAAGCAAGTCATGTATATTCATTTCCCGCTCCACCGGCACCAGTTCACCGTTAACCTCGGCCTGCTGATTGTTGAAGCCAGGCAGGTATTGGCTTACCGGATCGAACAAATCAATTTCTCCGCGCTCCACCAGAATTATGACGGCCGTTGCCGTAACCGGCTTCGTCATTGAGTACAAGCGGAAAATCGTATTCCGTTCAACCGGGCGTCCCGCTTCGCGGTCGGCTAATCCGTCTTCATGATAAAAAATTTCTTCGCCGTCTTTAATTACCATAAAGCTGGCCCCAGCTACTTCGTTGTTATCGATGCTTTTTCTAAGCGTTGCTTTAATCTGGCTGACTGCTGTCTGATCCAACATAATCGATAATCTCCTTCTTTCCCAGTTGCTTCCTCTGACCAAAAAGTATATTCGCTATTCGATGAGCAAACTCCTTTTCAATCCCTTATTACGCCCTGCTCAAGTGGTATCGTCCGCCTGCAACCGTCTCGAATGACAATAAACCTTGCTCATCCGATGCTGCTGTAATCGCAATACCGTCCGATTCCACGCTCAGCGCAGCAGCAGAACGGATCCGGCAGACTCCGCCCGAGTTGGAAACGATTTCCGCGGTTGTAACGGCTCCTTCTTCCCATTGGAGCGAGACGTCGAAATGGCCTCTCGCCCGCAATCCCCTCACATACCCTTGCGGCCAGGCATCCGGTAAGGATGGCAGCAGCTCTAAGTAGCCTTGATGGGATTGCACAAGCAGCTCGGCGATTCCGGAAGTCGCAGCGAAGTTGCCGTCAATCTGGAACGGCGGATGGGCATCAAACAGATTGCCGTATACGCCGCCATGATGGTAATTCGTGTTGCCTTCCTCTACTAGAGTCAATAGATTCGACAGCAGCCCTAATGCCCGGTTGCCGTTGCCAAAGCGCGCCCATAATCCAACCTTCCAGCCTAGACTCCAGCCCGTGCCGCCGTCTCCGCGGATTTCGAGAGAACGCTGGGCCGCAGCCATAAGCTCCGGAGTCTCTCCCCATGTCAGTTGGCGACCGGGATAGACGCCGAACAAATGAGAGACATGACGGTGGAATTGATCCTCGTCTTCGAAATCCTTCGACCATTCCTGAAGTCTTCCGTTTTCGCCGATTTGCAGCGGATGAAGCCGGCTGCGCGTGTCCGCGAGCCGCTCTCTGAATGGTTCATCTACGCCAAGAATCGTTGAAGCCTCAATCAGATTCGTGAACAAGTCCCAGATAAGCGACAAATCCATGGTAGACGCGGCGCTGACCGCAGCCAGACCTTCCGCCGTACGGAACTTATGCTCCGGGGAGGTCGATGGCGACGTAATCAACCGGCCGTCCTTGTCTTCATGCAGCCAGTCCAGGCAGAATAAGGCCGCCTCTTTCATGACCGGGTAAGCTTTATCCCGCAGGAACGCCTCGTCTAATCCAAATGCGTAATGCTCCCATAAATGCTGGCAGAGCCAGACGCCGCCCATCGGCCAGAATGCCCAGCCCGGATCCCCGTGACCGTAATCGCCAGCCGGCGCGGATTGGCACCAGATATCGCTGTTATGATGCGCGGTCCAGCCTGCAGCGCCATAATTCGTTGAAGCGGTCTTCCGGCCGTTCTTGGACAAATTCCCGATGAAATCCAGAAGCGGCGTATGGCAATCGGCCAAATTACAGGTTTCCGCTGGCCAATAGTTCATCTCCGCATTAATGTTAAGCGTATAGTTACCGCTCCATGGCGCTCTTGTCTCTTCATTCCAAATGCCTTGCAGATTCGCGGGTTGGGTTCCTTTGCGGGAGCTGCCGATCATCAGATAACGGCCGTAATGATAGAGCAGCTCGACAAGCCCCGGATCGCTCGCCCCGTAATCCCGGATTCGCGCGTCAGTCGGATAATCAGGCGGCGCAACCGATTCGCCAAGGCTAAGCTCCACGCGATTAAACAGCTTCCGATGGTCCTCAACATGTCTTTGCAAGAGCGATTCATAGGAAAGCTTCTTTGCTTGCTCCAAATAAGCGGAAGCTGCCGCCGACTCGTCCTTGCCTTCGCTTCCCGGTGAACGGTCATAGCCGTTAAAGCTGGTTGCCGCGCTGAAAATAAGAGTGACCGCCGTCGCGCCCGTAACGCGTAGTCCGTCATGCCCGTAAGAAGCTTGTCCTTCATCCAGCCGGGCTGCCATTCGTCCTTCAAACCGCATCGCGTTGGCGCTGCCAGGCTCGCCATACTTAACAGGCATGTCCGTGTCGTAGTAACTCGGGTCCACCTGTTCCGGCGCATCCCCGCGCAGAATCAGGGCATCCTGGTCAAAGGCCGTCTCATACCGCAGCGGGCTTTCAAGCCGGGCAAGGAAATTCAGTTTGCCCGGCTGACTCGCTTCAAGACGAAGCACAACAACCTGATCCGGATATGATACAAATAGACGTCTAGTATAAGTTACGTTACCAATTTGATACTCAACCGTTGAGGTTGCATCACCAAGATGCAGCGCTCTCCGGTAATTTTTCATCGTGTTCCCGTGCAGGAACTTTATATAGAGATCAGCCATCGGCAGGTAGGATTGCGTATAAGTCCCCATCATCTGTTTGCATAATCGGTCGGCTGCCGCATATTGTCCCTCTTCGATCAGCTTTCTGACTTCGGGAAGCACTTTGACAGCGTTGTCATTATCTCCGTAACGGGGGCCGCCGGACCAGAGGGTATCTTCGTTTAACTGGATGCGTTCCATTTCCGATCCGCCAAACATCATCGCTCCAAGGCGTCCGTTGCCTGTTGGCAGAGCGTCGGTCCACCTGACTGATGCACGATTGTATTGCAGCTTCATAGCCATGCTCCTTTTTAATAGAGGATATAAGATAATATCTACGAGTTTATTCCATAAAATCTTGCGCAGTTCCCGCCTAATACAAGCGATCTATCTTCTTCCGTAAAAGCTTCCAGGTAACGCCTTACGATATTTATCGTCTGCTCGTAGGTACCGCTTAACTTACAAACCGGCCAGTCCGAGCCAATCATAAGCCTCTCGATTCCGAAACATTGAAACACCGTATCCAGATAGATGGCGAAATCATTCTCCTGCCAATTGCCCCACTTCGCCTCCGTGACCATCCCGGACAGCTTGCAGCAGACATTCGGATAAGCCGCGAGTCGTGCCAGATCCTGAGCCCAGGGCTCAAATCCTTTATTGGCAATATCCGGCTTCGCGATATGATCAAGCACAAAAGGCTGATTAGGGAACATTTCGACAAGCTCGGCAGCATAAGGAAGATGTTTTGGAAACAGCAGCAAATCGTAGGTTAAACCGTACTTTTCCAGGGCGGCAATGCCATTCCTGAAATCCTCCCTCAAAAGAAAGCGGTCATCCGGCTCATCATGCACCACATGACGGACCCCCTTAAGCAAAGGGTGATTGCCATATTGCTCGAGATGCCGATCAATTTCAGGAGAACACAAATCTACCCAGCCTACAACGCCTTTTATCTCGGAAAAACGATCGGCCAAGGACAAGAGCCATTCCGTTTCCTGAAGAGACTGTCTGGCTTGAACGGCAATGGATCCGTCAAATCCGTTTTGCAAAAGCAAGGGCTTCAAATGCTCCGGCAGAAAATCTGCCTGAATTGCCTCGTGCTGCGCGGACATCCAACCGTAATCCCGCTCGTTGTACATCCAGAAATGCTGATGGGAATCTATTCTCATGAGCTGCCTCCTTTTCCTTAAGGCCATTCTATCATCGCTTTGATCACTTTGTTAGCAGGATCCAGCCAGGATTCGAAATGATCCGCCATTTCGTCAAACGGCACAAGATGAGTCACATAGCCGTCAATATCAATCCCTCCGGCACGGATAACCTCCAGTACATGCTGGCAGTCTTCCTTCGTTGCGTTTCGGCTTCCCATAATCGTAAGTTCCCGTTTGTGGAATTCGGCATCATCGAAAGAAATATAGCCTTTTACCAATCCCACGTACACAAGCGTTCCGCCATGCGCGGCGTAACGAACCGCTGCCGACATCGAATGGGTATTTCCCGTGGCATCAAATACGATGGTCGGGTAATCGCCGCCCGTCAAAGCCTCCAAACGAACGAACGGAGCATCAAGCGCGTTAACGATATGATCAACCTTGGCCCACTCTTGGCAAAAGTCCAACCGCTCGTTATTTACATCCATCGCGATGACATTCGCGCCGGCATGCCTGGCTAAAGCCATGATGCCAAGACCGATGGGGCCAGCTCCAATCACAAGCACCGTATCGCCGGCCGCAAGTCCCGACCTCCGGACGGCATGCGCTCCGATGCTGAACGGTTCCACAACGGCCGCTTGCTCAAGGCTTAACCCGTCCGCATTCAGCAGATGCGTAACCGGAACCGAGATTTTCTCCCGCATGCCTCCATCGGCATGCACGCCCAGCACTTGAATGGATGTACAGCAGTTTGTCTTTCCTTGCCGGCATGCCACGCATTTCCCGCAGTGTAAATAAGGGATAATACTAACTTGATCACCTGCTTTGAAGCCTTCCTCGTTATCCCCTATTTGTTCGATTAAACCCGACAGCTCGTGGCCAAGTATACGCGGATAAGTGAAAAACGGTTGATTTCCTTTATAGGCATGCAGATCCGTTCCGCAGATGCCGACCCGTTTAATCGATACAATCGCTTCGCCAGGCGTAAACACCGGCTCTTCGAGATCCGCATACCTGAATTGCTCAACTTGCTCGCACACAATCCCCTTCATCATGCAACCTCTCCCCTATCGCTTATTATAAAACGGTATACCGCTCGCCCATGTCTCGTTCATAATCGGCGCAAGAATTTGTCTTACTTCCTCAAGCAGCCTAAGGTTTATCGGCTCATCGACCCAAATCGCGTTCTTCACTATATTTGAAGGATTAGCCGTGCTGACCAGCGTTGTTGGGATGCGTTCGTTCATGGTAGAGAATTGAACCGCAAGCTTGGCAATATCCTCGCCTTGCGCGGCGCAATGTTCCGCTGCCCACTTGCAAATCTCTTTTACCTCCCGGCTGGCGGGATGCCAATCCGGCGTGCCGCGAGTTCCCAGCAAGCCCATGGATAAAGGCGATGCATTGACGAGTCCGATATTCTTTTCTTCAATTAAAGGCAGAATCGTTTCTAACGTCGTGTCATTCAAAGAATAATGACAATACGAGATAATGGCGTCGATGTCAGCATTAGGCAGGAACTCTTCAAACAGGCTGAGCGGCAGTCCGCAAATGCCGGTGCTACGGATTTTCCCTTCGGCTTTTAACCGCTGAATGGCGGGAATCGCCTCTTCATGGATGATAGCCGGTTCTACGAATTCAATGTCGTGAAGGAACAAAATATCCAAATAATCGGTATGCAAGCGCTGCAGGCTCTCTTCCACGCTCGCGATAATGGTCTCGCTTCTGAAATCAAACAGGTCTGCCCCGTATCTGCCTGCTTTCGTAGACAGATAGTAACGGTCTCGCGGAATGCTTTTCAACGCTTGACCCAGCACCGTTTCCGCTTTCTTGAGCCCGTAATAAGGCGATACGTCGATCAGATTAATGCCGGCATCTATTGCCGCATGAACCGTGCGGATGCTTTCGTTGTCATCCGTTTCGCGGAATACGGAGCCAAGCGATGAAGCGCCAAAGCTAAGTACCGATACTTCCAGGCCTGTCTTGCCAAGCTTTCTATATTTCAAAGAGTCTCACTCCCGTTAAAAAGGATATAATCTCATTCTACATCAGCATAATCACACATGAAAACGCTCTAAATCTGTTATTTTATGCTCTAATTTGCTATCATCGGAGTAGTTATTCGGAGAAAGGAAGACAAAGTCATGCAAACCATACACAAACGCTTCGAGGAAACGGATAAATTCCCGTTCAGCCTTGTCTATCGGGATACGAAATCTCCGCAGCGGGAGCTACCCGACCATCTGCATGACTGGTACGAGATTGTTTTTGTGTATTCCGGCACAGGGACTTTCTTCATCAATCACAGCTTTTACGAGATGAATCCCGGCGATGCGTTTCTTATTCCCGGCAATACGGTTCACCGCGCGTTCCCGGATGAGTTCTCGCCCGTGACCTCCAGCGCGATCTTCTTTGCGCCCCGATTCATTCAGCCAATGGAATTCGGTGAATCCCATTCGCTGCTGCGCTGCTTCGAGCAAGCCCGTAAAAGCAAAAGCTATAAGCTGGAGACTTCCCCTGACAAGCGAGAGGCTTTTTCCGGCCTGATTGACGTGATGAATGAAGAATGGCTTAACCGGCTTCCGAGCTATCGGGCGGCTATTGCCGTCAGGCTTTACGATTTTCTTATTGCGTTGAACCGGATGGCCTTGACCGAAACCGAGCATACGCGAAGCTCCAGCGCCGAGCCATCCTGGATCAGAACAATCCTGGATTATATCGATGCTCATATCGGATCGCAAGAGATGAGTCTTGCCGACTTGTCCTCCAAAGCATCCGTAACGTACGCCCATTTCTCGAGAGTGTTCAAACAGCATACCGGTATGAACGTAAGCGAATATATTTTGATCAAAAAAATCATGTTAGCCAAAGAGAAGCTGATGCTGACTGGCGATACCATCGCCTCCGTGTGCCTGGCATGCGGTTTTGAAAGCGAATCCTATTTTTATAAAAAGTTCAAGCTGATCACCGGGATGACCCCCGTGGAGTACAGGCGCAGCTGCCGTTAAAGTCGATTTTTGCTTTTGGCGATTACCCCTTGTTTTTCGGTTGATTCACCAAGAATAGAAGGCGCAAAAGCCTATATGCTAAGGATGAAATTACACGATCAGAAAGGGTGACGTTTATGTTGGACAACGCGAAAATATTAACCGAGGAGCAAGTACGCTATTACCGGGAGAATGGATTCGTACAAATCGATGACATGTTATCCGCGGAGGAAGTTGAAGAGCTGCGGGGCTATCTGGAAGAGGCGATGTCGGCGCAAAACGGGAGATCCACGCAAACGGCCGCTTCGGGGGATCTTTATTTCAAAGTGTTGAATCAACGGGTTAATACGTGGCGGGATCATGGCGGAATGGCCCGGTTTGTGTTGTCCCGCCGGTTTGCCGATGCTGCCAAGCAGTTATCCGGAGCAAGCGGCGTGCGGCTCTTTCACGACCATGCCCTGCTGAAAATGCCCCAGGATTCGAAGCCAACGCCTTGGCACCAGGACTTGCCTTACTGGCCAATGAACGAGCCCGGCGCCTTGTCCATCTGGATTGCGCTGGACGATGTGGACGAATATAACGGATGCATGATGCTGGTGCCTAAGTCGCAAAAAATTAAAAACTTAAAATCGATCGACCTTGTTAATCCCGAAGATATATTCTCCAGCGAAGGGGCCAAGGATGTGGACCGCAATACGGCCGCCGTTGTCCGGATGAAAGCCGGCAGCTGCTCCTTCCATGACGGTCTCACCTTTCACTATGCGCATGCCAATGAGACGGACAAACCCCGCCGCGCGCTTGCTATCGTCTATATGCCCGATGGAACGACTTACAGCGGTGCGAACCATGTATGTACCGACGGGCTTGGCTTCCAGAAGGGCGATGTGCTGACCGGGGGTTTATTCCCTAGGCTCGCCTGATTCGGAGCGTCCTTTCATCCGCTTTCTGTAAAGGCTTGGCGTCTCCCCCGTAAGCTTCTTGAAGACATGATTGAAATGGCTCAAATCCTCGTAACCCGTATCCAGCGCAATCCGGGCAATCTTGTCGCTTGAAGCGGCCAACAATTGCTTGGCAAGCTGAATTCGCTGGTCGTTACGGAATTCCACGAAGGACATTCCGGTCATTTGGCGGAACAGCAAGGTAAACTTGCTTTGGCTCATGCCCGCCATCTGGCTGATTTGTTCCAGCGACAAAGGATGAGCTTGATGACGTTTAATAAATTCGCATATGCGGGCGATCATTTCCCCGTCGTTCTGAATGGAAGGCAAGGAATGGTTCCGGTTATTGGCGTATATGCGGCTAAGGATGATAAACAACTCGATTAGCTTAGATTTGATTAGAAATTGATACCCGCTTTCCTTATTTCCGTACTCCTTCATCAGCTGCTCCAATATCCCGCGGATGTCCATCATTTGCCGGGGAGACAAGGTAAGCTTCGCTTGGAAGGATACATCCGACCGCAGAAACGGCTCCATATAATAAAAGTCGATAAACGAAGTGACTCCCGATAATACGGCAAGCTCCCGTTCGAGAAGAGCCGGAACGAACAGGACATTCACAACCTCCATCCCTTCGCTCTGCTCGACCGTATACGCATGATCCATGCCGGGCTCAATAATGAACACATCTCCGGCTGTTATAGGGAATGTATTTCCTTCGTATTCGTGAAGTCCCGAGCCTTGTTTAATAAAGACGAGTTCTACGAATTCATGACGATGCAGCGGAATCATCGTACCCTGCTTGAGCTCATAAGGTTCAATATGAAAAAGAAAATGTTCGCTTTCCAGATGCTGATCGCTTTTTAGCACATCGCTCATACGGGTCCCCCGTCCGGTTCTTAAGGCGCTTTGCAGCTGCAAAGCGCCTTTGTTGGGCTTATCAGGAATCAACGGAATTGTTTGATCTTCAGGAACAAGTCCTTAAACACCGCATCGCGGTCAATGTAACGCACATAACGGATAAGATGCCTCGAAGGATCCGAGCTCCACCGGAAGTCTTCCGATATGCGGGGACTAGGAAGCAGCTGCGATGGCGCCCAATTCGGGTTATTCAGCCATGCTATCGTAGAGATATCCCAGATAACTCGGGAATAGGCATAATGATCGTTCGTGCAATCCCGGTAAGTCTCGTACAAATACTGCCCCAGCTCCCCCTCCGGCTGCACGTAATCCCGAATTTCCGATAACGTGGTTCGCAGGTTCGAAGCCACTCCCATGCACGGGATTAGAACAAGCGGCACGCCGCTGTCCATAATAACTCTTGAGGCATGCAAGTCCTGGAACAAATTAAACTCTCTTGTATCTCCCCACTCCAACGTATGACCGCCAAGCCAGACCACTACAATCTTTTCTATAATCCCCGGTTCTGTCAAAATGGCGCTTGCCACATTCGTAATCGCGCCTATAGCCACCACATACAGAGGATCGTCGGCATCGCGCTGCATCGCCCTCTTGATCAGATCATGGACTGCATCACTTTCAACGGGCAACTCGGCCCCTGGCAAGTATTGCTCCGAGCCGCGATAAGCCGGAACGTCCTCGCGCTTCAGCAGTTTTCGTATTTTCAGAATCTCGTTATAGCTTTTTGTCATGCCGTCGCCTGGACTGCTTGATAATTCATTGAAGAACGGTGCGGCGTACAAAGCCTCGACATCCATCCTCTCATTCGAGAGCAGGGAATAGGCTACAGCGAATTGATCGTCAATTTCGTTAAACGTATCGGTATCGAGAACGATATGGATTTTCCCGGTTGGCGGGGCTAATCTTTGGACCACAAATGATTCGGACAGCTTCGGATACAACATTTTCTATTCCTCCATTATCGACTACCCCTATTGTGTAAGCCCTTACAGGATCAACTTTAAGCCGTTTCGCCCCCAGCGTCAATGCGATTACGGAACCAATCCGTGCAGCTTCTTGAATGCTTCGGGATTCATCCCGTTCAGCTTGCGGAATACGACGCCGAAATAGCTGGAGCTCTCGAAACCAACCCTGCCCGCTATCTCGTACATTCGCATCGCAGGATGCTGGAACATAAGCTGCTTGCTGCGTTTAATGCGCTGCTGGTTAATGTATTCCATCGGTCTGATATTCATCGTCTGCTGAAACATTCTGCATAAATATTGCGGGGTAACGGTCGCCACTCCTGCCAACTCGATGAGCGTTAACGGTCTTTGCAAATTGTTTTCAATATAATGAAGGACCGGCTTCACCCGGTCGAACTCCTGATCCGAGTAGGACGGGGACAGCAATTGATATTTGAGATCGATTAACAGGCCGTATAACAGCTTCGAACGTTCGAGGTCGGCCTCCTGGTCATTGTCCATGGCCAAGGTCAACATCTGTTCCAGCGGTTTGATAAGCTCATTGGTCTTTAGTCTTCCTGTTCCCGATTCGCTAATTCCGGCGAACAACAGCATCTGATCCGCTTCGCGGCCGTTAAACGATACCCACGATACCTTCCATTTCTGATTCAGAGGCTTATAGGAATGAGGAATATCCGGATAGAGAAAAAAAACATCGCCGGCTTCCACTTTATACGCCTTGCCGTTCACAACAACCTCTCCAAAGCCCTCCAGTACCTGTTGCATCAAGTAATCGGGAAAGCCTTCGGGGCGTTCGGTTTCCACTTGATGCTCCCAGTAGCCTACCGTCGTTGCAAAGAGCGGAAGGCCCGATGTTTCATCCTGCGAGCGAAAGAAATAATTACCCTCCATCAGGAAAACCTCGTTTCATATTTTTAGAGATGAATGTAAAATCCTTATATTTTATAAGTATACATTCCTCACTATACTATGAATATACTATCATTGAATTTTAGGAGATGAAAATTTTGCGAGCCAAACTTAATTATCAGCCACCTGCAAACGGCTATCCGGAATGGAACAATAATCCTGAAATCTTCCAAATCAACCGTCTTCCTGCACACGCTTCCATGATGTCGTACAGCTCTGTGGAAGAAGCTTTGAAGGGTGACAAAACGGCTTCCGAACGTTATCTGTCGTTAAACGGGGTTTGGAAATTCGCCTTTGCCGAGACGCCGGATCAGCGCATTCAGAACTTCTATCAATCGGATTACGATGCCAGCAGCTGGACCGACATGCCCGTTCCGTCCCATTGGCAGTTCCACGGCTTCGATTATCCGCAATATACGAATATCCGTTATCCATGGATCGAATCGGAACCGGAATTGCAGCCGCCCTTTGCTCCGACCAAATATAATCCGGTTGGTTCCTATATCCGCAGCTTTCAAGTTCCGCAATCCTGGAGTGGTCAACCGGTATACTTGAGCTTCCAAGGCGTTGAATCCGCCTTCTACGTCTGGTTGAACGGCGAGTTGGTCGGCTATAGCGAGGACACCTTTACCCCGTCCGAATTCGATATCACTCCTTATTTAACAAGCGGCGAGAATAAGCTGGCCGTAGAAGTGTACCGGTGGTGCGATGCAAGCTGGCTGGAGGATCAGGACTTCTGGCGCCTCAGCGGTATTTTCCGCGATGTCTACGTGTATTCCAAACCAAAGGTGAGTATCACGGACTTCTTTGCGCGTACCCACTTGGATGAAGAGTACCGTAATGCAGAATTAGCAGTTAACGTCACTCTCGAAAATTATTTTAACGAAGCATCGGAAGGCATCCGCGTTGAAGCCCAATTATATGATGCTAATCAACAGGCCGTATGGACGGAGCCTGTGGCAGTTACCCATTCGTTCGCAAGCGACGGCGAGCAACAGCTATCGCTGTCCGGTCATGTGGAGAACCCTCTTAAATGGAGCGCCGAAGCACCTCATTTATATACGCTTGTGTTATCGGTTAAGAATAATTCCGGCTTGATCGAAACGCATAGCAGCAAGGTGGGCTTCCGAACGTTCGGGATCAAGGACGGATTGATGCGGATTAACGGCAAACGGATTATTTTCAAAGGCGCAAACCGCCATGAATTTTCCTGCGATACCGGCCGGGCTTTATCCAAAGAGGATATGATCCGGGATATCACGCTCATGAAATCCCATAACATTAATGCGGTTCGTACCTCCCACTACCCGAATCAATCGGTCTGGTATGAGCTATGCGACGAATACGGTTTATACGTCATTGATGAAACGAATCTGGAAACGCACGGTTCCTGGACCTTCGGTCAGCAGGATTTGCCCGCGCATACGGTTCCGGGCAGCCATCCGGAGTGGAGAGCCAACGTGCTGGATCGCTGCAATTCGATGTTTCAGCGGGACAAGAATCATCCTTCGGTTATCATCTGGTCGCTTGGCAATGAATCCTTTGGCGGCGATAACTTTATCGCTATGCATGATTATTTGAAGGAAGCCGACCCTACTAGAATTGTGCATTACGAAGGCGTGTTCCATTACCGTCCTTCCGAAGCTGCGTCGGATATCGAATCCACGATGTATGTTCGTCCTAACGAGGTAGAGCAATATGCCTTGAATAATCCGAAAAAACCTTATATTCTGTGCGAATACTCCCATGCGATGGGCAACTCTTGCGGCGGGCTTCATAAATACGCGGAGCTGTTCGACAAATACGAGATTTTGCAAGGCGGATTTATCTGGGATTGGGTAGATCAGGCGATCCGGACCAAAACAGCTGACGGCGTGGAATATCTGGCCTATGGCGGCGATTTCGGCGAATCCCCGCATGACGGCAACTTCAGCGGCAACGGCCTGCTGTTTGCTGACCGCTCCGTAACTCCAAAGCTGTTAGAAGTGAAGAAATGCTACCAGAACATTTCGATTTCGGATATCAATCTCGCGGCTCAGACGATTCGCGTAACGAATAAAAACCTGTTCACGGACCTTGGCGTTTACGATGTGAAATGGGAAATCCAACATGAAGGTAAAACGGTTCAGAAGGATGTTCTGAAGGTGTCGCTGGCACCAGGCGAGACTACGGAGGTAACAATACCTTATAGCCCTTCGTTCTGCGAGCAAGAAGCGGTGCTGACTATTTCCTTCGTTATTCCGGAGGAATCGAAATGGGCGGAAGCCGGTCATGAAATCGCTTGGGAGCAGTTTGTATTGTCGCCGCGCGTGGTGGAGGTTTACAGCAATGTTACCGATGCCGTCCATGCTCCTCTGCAATTAAACGAAGAATCCGAGTCGCTGCAAATCAGCAATGACGTGTTGTCGGTTACCTTTAACCGTCTGACTGGCGATATCGTATCCTATCGCTCGGGAGACAAAGAGAAATTGCTTGAACCGATTCGTCCTAACTTTTGGCGTGCAGCTACCGATAATGACTTCGGAAACAAAATGCCGGAGCGCTGCTCGATTTGGAAGGATGCCGGAAGCACAAAGCGTCTTATTCAGTTTACTTGGACCGCGGCACAAGACCGCTGCCATGTCACAACCGTACACCAGCTGGCAACAAATCCTGTATCTTTGCTTACGATCGGCTATACGGTTCACTCCAACGGCTCGATTGATATTCATGAACAGTTGCTGCCTGGCGGCGACAAGCTTCCTGAAATTCCGGAATTCGGCATGCTGCTCGTTCTCGACGGCAATCTCGATACTATCTCCTGGTACGGCTTAGGGCCGCAGGATAATTACTGGGATCGTAAAACAGGCGCTAAATTAGGCCAATACAGCGGTACGGTTAAAGACCAATTTGTCCCTTACCTGCGCCCTCAGGAATGCGGCAATAAGACGGATGTCCGTTATGCAGAGCTTACAAACGGTGCTGATGGGAACGGTATTCGCTTTGACAGCGCTGCAGTAATGGAGATCAATGCCCTTCCATGGACGCCGGATGAGCTTGAAGCTAGCGACCACCCGTACAAACTGCCTGTCTCGTTCAAAACGGTCGTACGCGTAAACGACAAACAAATGGGCGTTGGCGGCGATGACAGCTGGGGTGCTCCTATTCATCCGGAATATAAGCTATTCGCTAACCGGACTTATAGCTTATCCTTCACCCTTTCTTTGATCTAAACAAGAAAACAAGACCATCCTGGTTCAGGATGGTCTTGTTTTCTATTGGGAGATTAGTTCGATTAATTGGGATGGTTTCCTCAGCTTCGGAAACTCCGTCCATTTCCCCGCTCGTTCTTCGGGAAGAAACCATGTCGCATGGTAAGCCTGCAGGCCGGAGTTTATCGCACCGGTTAATTCATTTGAGCCTCCGTCACCAATAAATAAGGAGTCAGACGGCGACACCCCGATTCGTTCACAGGCTAGCTGGTAGATATGCGGCTCAGGTTTGGCGGTATTTACCGCATAAGAGAAAATCACGTCATCAAAGTACGCGGCTAGTCCGCTGGCTTCCCATGAAGATACCTCTTCCGGCGTGCAATTGCTAATGAGGCATAGCTTAATTCCTGCTAAGCGGAGCTGCCCAAGCATCTCCAGAATAGCAGGCTCTATCTGGTTAAACGGAATAGCCTTGGAAGCAATTCGTTCATTATGGATGTTGTCGATGGTTTCTTCGGCTGCTTCATGGCCAAGCGTACTCAGTATGTCTCTTAATACGGAAGGGAAATCCGGGAAAGTCCCGTTCATCCTCTGCACTTGCCTCTTTTTCCACTCCTGCTCGAATAGCTTGGTATCTACCCCGAGCTGTCCGACAAAATGATTCGACCGCGGCGCTTTCCGTACACCGTTCTCAAACTCGGTAATTAAAGTTTCGAACAAATCAAAGAACACGGCTTGGACTCTCAAAAGGATCCCTCCAGGTTGGCATGGTAAACGGGAGACAAATATTTTAAGCCAATTTTATTTAGATGCAATAGGCGCTCTTCCAACTGCCCTAATTTAGGAGGCGTATCTGATGTCTTTACAGCAGATTCAAGATTGCGGACGAACAACAGCAGCTCTGGAATAGACAATCTCGAAGTCACATTAATCGTCAGTCCATTTACCGTAACGGACAAGCATTCCATGTCGTAATGACTGCTTTGGCTGCAATCCGGGCAATGAACAGGTCCTGAAAAATAATCAATAGCTTTTAGATTGCCTTTGCTTGTTGTGCCGGAATCTCTCAGAAACTTTACATCGTTCACGCAACCCCTGTAGAAGCCCTGTTTGAGTTTAGATTTATGCTTATAAGTTAGGAGTTCTTTCTTATAACCGTACGATAAAATTTCAATAAAGACAGGATCTTGCTCTGCCAACGGACGATCATAGCTGATGCCCAGTACCTCGGCCAATTGCTTAATCATTTCGACCGGTCCGCAATTTGTGCCTGCCCATAATAGGACGGCTCCGCGCTTAAGCGACAGCTCGGAGGCAATCATGCGGCGGGGATCAATGTCTATCATAGCCGGATTGCCGCTGCATGCAGAGCAATCTTCATTTGTCTTCCGTTCAGAGAAATGGTCCGCTTCCCATCTCTTGCCGTCATCCATTAGATTCCCGCTCCAAGCATATAATTGCTTCAGTCTTTCCTGTACGCTTGTGATTATGGTAATTAGAGAACTGCGAGGATTAAACTTATCCGTTGCTATCATGGTTTGCATGCTCAGCGATACCGCCCTCCCTAATATTGGAAACAACAACTACCACCCACTATAACGAATTCCAGCCTTCCTATCAATCATTCAATATGCTAGTATAGCGAAAAAGAATACGTTCTTACTTCATAAAGGAGGCTCAGCAAATATGTCTTCATTCCGTTTTTCCCCTTATAGCGTTGCCATCATTACGCCTTTCCGTCAGGATGACACGATTGACGAACAAGGAATCCACCAAATGGTTCAATATTTTGTAAAACAACAGGTTCCTGCTCTGCTAGTTGGAGGTTCAACCGGGGAACAGCACTCCTTGTCTTTGGAGGAGAGAATCCTTCTCTATCAACGGACCAGGCAAGCCGCTCCTGCAGTGATTCCTTTGTACGCAGGAGTAGCGGCGATCCGAACTCGCGACGCGGTCCGACTGGCGATGGAGGCTGAAAAAGCCGGACATGCGGCCATTATGCTGGGCTTTCCGCCTTATGTCCGCCCAAGCCAACGCGAAGCCGCTTTATATGTTGAAGCGGTATGCTCAGCGACGGCGCTGCCCGTGATGCTCTACAATAATCCCGTACGAACGGGATTTAATCTAGAGCCTCAAACCTTAATAGCCCTGGTTATGAAATTCTCTCAAATTAAAGCGCTAAAAGAAGCCGGCAACCCGGATGTCGTAAAAGGCGTTATCGAAGAGCTTGGAGCAGATTTTCAAGTGTTGTCCGGAATCGACGCTACCATTGCAGATTATTTCGCAAAAGGTTATAACGGCCTAACGAGCGTCGCAGGCAGCCTCTTCCCTACAGAAATGAAAGAAATCGTTCATCGGTTAGGCTCGGGGCAACAAGCAGAAACTTCGTTACAATTTGAGATTCTCCAGCCTAAGCTAGAGCTGCTAGGAAGCATCGGCTGGGTCAGAGTTATCCGCCACCACCTTGCAGTTCAAGGGATCATAGCGGGCGGCTTCCGCGAACCGCTTACTCCTCTCACCTCTGAGGAAGAAGCAGCGGTACGTACCGTCTTGCAGTAAAACAAAAAGGCGCCTTCGCAATTAAATTGCAAAGGCGCCTTCTCCATTCTATTCTAGTCTGCGGTACAGCTTATTCTCCCAGCCTTCCTGGTTGACGGGATGCTCATGCTGCAGCCAGAGGACCATCGTGCCCCGGGAACGGTTATTCCAGTATGGATAAGGAACCGCCGTAATTGGACGGCCGTCCGCATCCGTAGTCCGGATGATAACGGCACCATCGAAGAAGCTGGCGTCATGCTCCGTCTCGAATACAGGCTGAAGCGGCAGCTTGCGGTCCATATGATTCTCTCGCAGCGCTTCGCGGGTATAGAGAATGCTGCCATTTTCCGCTTTTTCATTATCCACCGACTCCAGACAGTAGAGCACCGGTCCTCGACGGATAGCCGCTTTATCGGCATGCGTCGTTACATTCGGATGAACCTCTACCAAATGAACGGGCATATCCAGTTCAAGCTGAATCCGGTCCCCCGGCGACCATACCCGATGCAAGACGGCATAACCATTTTCCAGCTCATAATTGGCTGCCTGATCATTCACTCGGATCGCATACTGCCCGCACCATTCCGGAATTCGCAGCCGCAGGTCAAACTCGGCATCCCGCTCCGGCGTAACCGTAATTCCAACTGCTCCCGACCACGGATAATTCGTTTGCTGCTTAACCGTTACAGGTACATCTCCGATAAGCAATTCGCTTTCGCTTCCAATGTACAGATTGATGAACGCTCCCTTGCCGTCATAGGCGTAAATATAGGAAGCCAGCTCAGGCATAAGCTTCATAATCATCGGCGGGCAGCAAGGGCAGCTATGCCATTCCCAGCGGTTATGGCCGCCTTTGCTGACCAGCGGATTCTCGTAAAAGTATTTATGCCCGTCCATCGAACGTCCCGCCAGTACGATATTGTAGATAATCGTCTCCAGCTTATCGATATAGCGGCTTTCTCCGGTAGCAAGGAACAGATTCCAGCTGAAGAAGCCCATGCCAACGCCGGCGCAAGTCTCCAAATAACCGTTATCCGGCAATTCATAGTTTGCGCCAAACTTCTCGTCATGGTGAACCGCGCCAACACCGCCGGTAACATGCGATTTCTGGTGCGAAATATTATCCCATAGCTTCTTTGCGGTCTCTAAGTAAGGCACTTCGCCCGTGCATAGATAAAGAGCCGTCAGACCCGTGTACAGCAACGTCGCGCGTACCGCATGCCCAACCGCTTCCTCCTGCTCCAGCACCGGCTTATGATCTTGCGCATATTCCCCGCCATGCGAGTATCTGCCTTCATGATTGCCCCGATTATGAATCCAGAAGGTAGCAAGCTCCAGATAATTGGGTGCAATAAAAGGAACCTTCATTACCGCGCCAAGCTCCGGCTCATCCAAAGCCAATTGATACAGCTTCAGAACCGCCTCCTCCGGCAGCGAGTGAGCCGGGACGATGTTCCGTTTGGGCGGTGGTCCCATAATGCCGCTCATATGGTTGGCATATTGAACCGCTGCTTTGAGCAGGGTTGTTTTACCCGTCGCCTTATAATGATGAACCGCTGCTTCAATCAGACAGCCGGCATTATACACATCATGCTGCCATCTCAGGAATCCGCCGTTCTCGCCCCAGCGCTGGCCGGGACGGTCAAGCTGCGTGTAAGTATTGAGGTATCCGTCGCCGCCAGCCTCTTGGGCACGGACGATTTTCTCGATAATATCGTCGACTCTGCCACCCAATCGCTCATCTTGGGAAACGGCCAGAATATCGGAGATCCCGCGGATGGTTTCATAGACGAGTCCATCGAACCAAGGCTCCCCGGAATGGAATCCGCCGGTTCCCTCCGCCACAAAATCAAAATTCCGCATAGCTCCGTCATTCTCGAATTTATGCAGCACATCATAAGCGGTTACTTCATGCAGTACCTTTAATTTCGGCTCCCAGAACGCATCCTGGATGCGGACGGCTTGAACGGGTACGTTGTTCACCGTCTGATACTTGTAGGTTGTTGGTTTCTTATTAAGCTGGGTTGCTTTGGAAGTCAACTTGGACACCCCTTCGCATGGAATGGAATTATATTCATACCGCAAGCAAATCATTTAAAGCTTGACCAACGCTGGCCGCCTGATGGGTGGCCGTTGTCAGAACAGTTCCGTGAGCATGGGACATGGCAAAACTGCGGGAGCAAATGCGGAACATCGCCAAATCGTTGAACGAATCGCCAATACATGCCGTCTCTTCCCTGCGGACATCTAATAATTGCATTAGAGCTTCAACAGCCGCGCCTTTATCTACGCCGCCAGGCATGACATCAATGCCGTCAGGGTCGGAGAACGATGCCGTAATCCGGTCTGCGAACCGCTCATCCAAGGTCACAAGCATCTGCTCCAGCAGTGGAACCTCGCCATAGACGGAAAACTTCGTGACCGGCATTCCGTTTGCCATATCTTCAATGACTTGGCGGCGCTCGATTAACGGTGTCAGGAAGCGTGTGCCTACACGCTCCGTCTCTGCCGTTTGCCCGGCAACGTAATTACCCTCGCTGCCGCAAATAACGGTAACCAGCTCGGCCGGCGCTGTCAGCTGCTGCACGGCAAGTGCCAGATCTGCCTGGAACTTGCTGGCCCGAATGACGGTTCCATCCTGGTCCACAATGGTTGCCCCGTTCTGGCAAACCGCGTAGCAGGGTACGCCAAGCATCTCCATGACAACCTTGATCTCCTCATGCATCCGTCCGGAAGCCAGACAGATATGGACGCCCTGCCGGTGTGCCAAGCGGATGGCGTCGATATCCTCCTTGCGAATCTGTTTGCTTCTATCCATTAAGGTGCCGTCAATATCCGATACAAAGAGCTTAATCAACGCTCATCCTCCACCTCTCCGTCTTTTTACTTCTCCACGCGAACTCTACGCCCAAGTTCGTAGGATTGGATTGCCGCTTCCGCAATTAACAATGCCCGGTAACCTGCCGAGGCATGAACCGGAGGCGCTTCGCCGTTACGCAAGGCCTGAAGCAACGCATCAATATGCGTATCAAAAGTACGGTGAAAATCGCGGTCCGCGTCGTTGAAATAACCGGCTTCCCAGCTTTCCCCGACCTCATTGCCAGCGGCATGGAACGTATATTTCTTCACCGTGTCCTGAATGACGCATCGGCCAAGCGAGCCGTTAATCTCGACGCGGTGCGTATCCGGATAAGCATAGGAAGAATCATAGCTTCCCACCAGACTGCCAACAGCTCCGTCCTCGAAACGCAAGGCAAGCGACAATGTCCGGTAACCTCCGCCCGTCTTATCCGTCATTTCCGCCATAACCGATTCAACCGGTCCGCATAAATACTCCAGCATATCAAAGCCATGGCATTGCGTTTCTATCAGATTGGCATGCGGATGATCGCTGCTTCCTTCACCGCCAAAGCGCCAGGTTGCGAAGGAAAGCTCGCCGAGCTTTCCTTCCTGAATGGCTGTATGCGCCAGCTGTACGGGCTTAGCGTACCGGTGGTTGAAGTTGATCGCGAAAAATACGTTACGCTTAGCCGCTTCATTAAGCAGAATGTCGGCTTCCTTCAAGCTGAACACCAGCGGCTTCTCGACCAATAACGGAAAACCCGCCTGGATAACCTCCAACGTAGCTTCGAAATGCCCCTGATTCGGCAGGCACATGCTGACCAAATCCGGCGTTTCTTTTTCAAGCATACCGGCAATCCGCGTATACGCTTTTGTTCCGAACAACTCCGCTTTTTCCTCTGTCCGGGCAGCGTTTCTTCCCACTATAGCGCAGAAGTCCACGTCCGGTCTTGCTTCCCAGATCCGTGCATGCTGCAGGCCCCAGCTGCCCGCCGATTGGAAGCCTTCCGATCTTCCGCGGCTGCTTACTGCTCCTCCGGCACCGATTAAGGCTACCTTCAGCTTTTTGTCCGCATTGTTCATTGTTCGATTAGCACCTTTCCGGTATTGCCTTGGAAGAACAGCTCGTAAGCCTCCTGAATCTGATCAAGGCCGTATCTATGCGTAATAATCTGCTGCAAGTAAGGAAGATGCTTAAGAATAAGGGCATGATTCTCCGCCAGCTCGTTAAATTGGAAATATTCGCTTCCAAGCACGGCGCGCTCAGGAGCAATAACATCATTGGATACGCCGAGATTCAGCTCTTGCCCATGACCCACGCAGACCAGTACGCCTCGCTGGTTAAGCGCATCCAGGGAAGTACGGCGGCCGGATGTTTTGCCGCTTGTATCAATGGCAATATCCGCGCCTTCAAGACCGGCAGCCTTGATGACCTCCTGAACCGACTGATCAGCCAGCTGCACCGGAATAGCTCCCATCTTCTCCGCAAGCTCCAGACGATAATCGACGTAATCCATAATAAAGACCGGAGTTTCTTCGCCAAGCAGCAGCTTCGCCATGGCAAGCACGCCAAGACCGATAGGGCCTGCTCCCGCAATAAGAACGGACTGAACATCCGGATGAACCAGTTTTGCGCGTTTAATGGCGTGTCCTCCCGTGCCCATAATATCGAGAAGCATGGTTGCGTCAGCCAGCGGAATAGACGGATCAATCGGGAAGAAGACGTTTTCATTAACAACGATATAAGGCGTATAGCCTCCATCATGCGTGAAGCCGTAATCCGCTCTCTTGTTCAGACATTGGTTCGTGAAGCCAAGCTTGCAGCTTCGGCATTCTCCGCAGAAGTCCATCAGGAACACAACGCCCGGCGTCCCGATTACCGTTGTTGCCCCATCACCTGCGCCGACGACAATCCCCGCCGCTTCATGACCGGGAACGGTAGTGCTTCCGTCATGGAACTGGCTGCGGTCCGAGCCGCAAAGAGCGTTCGCTTTTACCTGCAGCAGCAGCTGTCCTTTGCCCGGTAAGGGTACCGGCTTCTCGCCGTATTCGATTTTACCTTGGCCTACAAAAAGCGGAATGTTCATTGTTTGTGGTACATGGATTACTTGACTCATCTTCTTCCATCTCCTTAACCGTTCACATTATCGTTCATGTATTAGGGTGAAAAGGGCCGCATCCCATCTGCAATTATCTGGTGCTTTCCCTTAAGACCAGCTTGGTATCGATAATCTCGTTAAACTTTTGATTCGAATCCGGATGATTAATCTTGTGCAAGACGATATCGACGGCCCGTTTAGACATTTTACCCTTGGAATTGCTGACCGAGGACAGCTGGAACGGAATAAAAATCCGCGACTGAATATTGTCGAAGCCGATGACCGAATAATCTTCCGGCACTTTATAGCTGTACTTGCTTAATACATATGCCGTTTCCCAGGCGATTACATCATTAAAAGCAAAGATCCCGGTAAACTCCGTCTGCTGCTCGATTAGCTGCTTCATAACCTGCCTTGTATCTCCCGCGGAAGCTCCAACTTCAACAATCAGCTCCTCCATTACAGGCAAGCCCGCTTCCTCATGCGCCCGCTTATACCCTTCGAGCCGTTCCTGCGCACTGGAAATCCGGATTGGACCGTTCAGGAACAACACTCTCTTGTGTCCGCTGTCGATTAAATGCTTTGTTGCGAGATATCCGCCCTTCTCATCATCGCAGATCACGTAATCGAATTCCGGCTCATCCTTGAACCTTCTGCCGATCAGCACGAACGGCACGCCGTTTTTCTGCAGAAACCGAATGTTATCGGCTCCGCGCTGGGAAGGACAGATGATAATCGCATCCACATTTTTGCCGATAGCGGTGTAGATGGCCCTCTCTTCCATCTCGTAATCATCTTCCGTGTTAATGACAAAGATCGTGTAATGATGCTTGCGCGCCGACTTCTCGATTTCCTTCACCATAATACCGAAGTGCGGGTTGGCTACATCGCTGACGATAACCGCAATCGTGCGGGTCAGCCCCGAACGGAGCGAACCGGCAAGCGCGTTGCCGACATAACCCATTTCCTTGGCTAAATCCTTAATCATCTGCCGGGTGGAGGCTGCGATATCCTCTTTGTCCTTCAAAGCTCTTGAGATGGTGTTGACCGAAAGCCCGGCTTTGACGGCCAGATCCTTCAGTGTCACTTTCCTGCCTTCCATGCGTTCTCCCCCAGCTACTAGAATGTGTTTGCTAGACTCTCTTGTTTGATAAATAGATTAGCACTTGAAATTTTTGGAGTCAATTATCTAGAGGAGAACAGCTTGTTAACCTTTTAAACCGGTCATGACGATGCCTTCTACAAAATATTTCTGCCCTAGGAAAAAGACCAGCATCGCCGGCAGAAGCACGACGGTTGTCGCTGCCATCATTAAATGCCACTGCGCATTATACATGCCCTTGAAGGTTTGCAGCCCAAGCGCAAGGGTATACAGCTTCTCGTCGCTCAAATAAATGAGCGGACCCATAAAGTCGTTCCAGCCGTTCAGGAAAGAGAATAATCCGACAACAACAAGCGCAGGTACAAGAAGCGGCAGCATAATCCGGCTGTAGATCCGGAAGTAACCAGCTCCGTCAACCAATGCGGCTTCATCCAGCTCTTTCGGAATGGTCATAAAGAACTGCCTAAGCAAGAATACGTTAAACGCTCCGCCGCCGAACCATGCCGGCAGCGTCAACGGGATAAACGTGTTGGTCGCCCCAAGCTTCGCCCATCCGACATATTGAGGGATTAGCGTTACCGCTCCAGGGAGCATCATGCTGGTCAAGATGACCATAAATACGAGGTTTCTCCCAGGCCATCGCAGTCTCGCAAACGAATAAGCGCAAATCGAGCTCGACAGAACAACCCCGGATACCTCCAGCACAACGATAATAAAGGTGTTCAGAAAATACCGGTTGAACGGCAGGATCGTCATAGCCTCCCGGTAGTTGCTGATCAACCAGTCATGGGGTATCCAGATCGGCGGGATAACAAAGATATCCGATTGGTCCATAAACGAACTCCGAAGCAGCCAGTAGAAAGGAAACAGACAAAGACAAGTTCCGGCAGCGAGCAGCAAATAGATGATGGATTTGGATAATAACCGGCCTCTGATCATCGTTTCCCCTCGCTTTCGCTGTACACCCAAAAGGCGGAAGTCTTGAACACCATCAGAGTCAGCGCCAGGATAACCAGGAACATGATCCAGGCAATAGCCGATGCGCTTCCCATGCTGGAGAACTCAAACGCTTCGCGGTACAGATAATAGGAGTAGAACAACGTTGCGTTGTTCGGCCCGCCCTGCGTCATAATGTAAGCCTGCCCGAATACCTGAAAGCTTCCGATGAATCCCATGATCAGATTAAAGAAGATCGTTGGCGTCATCAGCGGTATCGTAATGGAGAACAGCTTATGCAGCGGGCCGCCGCCGTCAACCTCCACCGATTCGTACAGATGCTTCGGAATGCCTTGAAGCCCGGCCAGGAAGATTACCATCGTGCCGCCAATCGTCCATAGACTCATCAAGACCAGGGACGGTACGGCCAGATTCTCGGAATAAATCCACTGCAGTCCGGGAATGCCGAATACTTTGAGCAGCTGATTAAGCAGACCAAGATCCGGATCAAACAACCACAGCCAGATCATGGACGAAGCTACCGCTGGAACTATCGTTGGCATGTAAAAGACGGTACGGAAGAATGCCTTCCCTTTGATCGGATGATTAAGCAGCAGCGCCACCATAAACGCCAGCAAAATCTGCAAAGGCACGCTCAGGATGACATAATAAGCCGTAACGCCAAGCGACTTGTAGAACAGCGGGTCCGTTCCGTCGAACAAGTCGGCATAGTTGGAGAAGCCGATCATTTTCAAGGGAGTGATGACGTTGTATTCCGACAAGCTGAATATAAAGCTGGCAATCATCGGCCCCAGGACGAAGATCAGAAATCCGGCAATAACCGGTGACGCGAACAGTATGCCGGCCCGGGCCTCTTTATTCCAAAGCTTCCTCCCGGTGATCATCGCTCCGTATAGACCCCTTTCAGTTCTTTTTCCACTTGAGGCTTGATCTTGCTTAAAGCTTCCTGCGCCGTTGTCTTGCCGAGCCAGACCTGCTCGAGAGCCGGGTCGATCATGCTGTTGATTTTGGACAAGTTCTTCACGTAGTAGGAAGTATTCGGGAAGCCGTTGTCAAAGGCGTTTCTCATCACCGCGTCCTGGTAGCCTTCCGGATGAGCCGGATTGCCGGCCGCCCATTTCGCAACCAAATCCGCATTTTCGTACCATTTTTTCAGAACCGGCATCCAAAGTCCGCTTGTTTGCAGCTCCAGCGTGTTTTCCGGATTCATCATCCACTTGTACAGCATCCAAGCTTCTTCCGGGTGTTTGGTATCCTTAAAAATGACGATCGGTTCGCCTAAGGTCATCGTCGCTTTGTTCTTCATAACTGGCGCTACGCCAATTCCGAAATTCAGCTTTTTCGCCGCGCCAAGATCAACCAGACTCCACTGGCCGTCAAGCGTCATAGCCACCTTGCGGGAGGACAATGCATTGGCGCCGGAAGGAATGTTCTTCGACTGGGTTGGCGATGGAGCGACATGGTATTTGTTAATCAGATCGGCCCATTGCTGAATCGCTTCAGCCGCTTCCGGATCAGCCAGCTTGAACTGAGTACCATCCTGGTTCACGAACTGTCCGCCGTTTGACACTACTCCGTTCATGTATGCCCACAGAGGCATCGTTACCCCGAATTGCTTGATCGACTTTGGATCAAAATCCGGATCAAGCGCATTTCGACCTTTTTGATCCAGCGTCAGCTTTTGCGCCGTCTCCACAAATTGATCCCAAGTATACGCCTCGTCGGCTTTGGTTGGAGGGAGCGGCAGACCGGCATCCGTAAACGCCTCCTTGTTGTAGAACAAAGCAAAGGCTTCAAGCGCGCCATTAACGCCAGCCAGCTTCCCTTCTTCCCAGTAATACATGGTGTTTGGCAAAATATCGTTTACGCTGACATCCGGATCATTCGCAAGGAAATCCATAATGTTATAGATTCGGCCTTGCGACGCCCATTCCAGCGCAACATCGCCATTCAAGAGTCCAATGTCCGGCATCTGATTCGAAGAGGCCATCGTTGTCAGCTTAGTCGTATAGGATTCCGGGATATGAAGAGTATTAACCTTGATCCACGGATATTTCTCCGTAAACGATTTAATCGCCGCTTCCTGTACCTTTTTCTCGTTCGGGCTTCCCCAGAACGTATACTTAAGCGTGACCGGATCATGCTTCACCGGCTCTTCCCCGCCGGCGTTGCCGGCCGGAGTATTTGTTGAAGCTGCTGCGGTATTGCCGGAGGTTTCTTTTACTTCCGAATTACCGTTCGTACCGCTATTGCCGTTATTCCCGTTGCTGCTGCCGCAGCCGGCCATCAAGACCGAAAGCGCTAACAATGTTACCGATGCCACACCTGCCGTTTTTCTCATAGACTTACCTCCCTCAAATTGGTTAAAGATCCCCACTCTTTTTCTTTCAACCAATGTTGCAAGTCATGATGCAGTTTTTGCGTTTCGAGCTCCCTTAGCACCTCCATTTACGTTAACATTATCGTTAATGTAGCTTACAGCGTCATTATAAAAGGATTGTTAAGGAATGGTCAATTCTAGAAATCGGACAATTTGGATCATCCCGATAACGATAACTCGTCGTAATTTTGGAGTTATATACCAGAAAACGCCAACATAAAAAGCCGGCTCCAACTCTGAATCGGAACCGGCAAATGACACTGCTCGACATTTATTTGATTGTTTTAATTACGTTTTCGAGTCTATTCAGGCCTTCAGTCAAGATCGCGCGCGAACAACCGATATTAATGCGGATAAACCCGTCTCCGGCTTTTCCGTAAGTCGAACCCTCGTTGATCCGAAGGCCTGCTTCGTCAAATAATTTGCGGCTTAGCTCTTCGGAACCAATTCCGAGATTTCGGCAATCCAGCCACATTAAATACGTAGACTGCGGTGCAATAACCTTGAGATTCGGAAGCCGTTCCCGGACAAACGCGATGAAATAATCACGGTTCTCTTTCAGATAGGCCAAGAGTTGATCCAGCCATTCTTCCCCTTCGTTGTATGCTGCGATCAACGCTTCAATCCCAAACGAATTGGGATCATGAATGCCGCTTACGAGCAGAACTTGCTTCACTTTTTCCCTGTAGTCCTGGTTAGCCGTAATGATGTTCGCCATCTTTAATCCGGCAATATTAAAGGTTTTGCTCGGAGATGTGCAGGTGATTGAGTTATTCGCGTCTATCGAAGCAAACGGGACATACGGCTGTCCTTCAAACACAAGATCCCTATGAATCTCGTCGGCCACAACAAGAACCTGGTGCTTTTGGCAAATAGCGCTTAACCGCTCAAGCTCCTCTTTGCTCCATACTCTTCCTACCGGGTTATGGGGATTGCACAAAATAAACAGCTTAACGGCTTCATCCGAAGCCTTCTTCTCGAAGTCTTCAAAGTCGATTTCATACGACTCGCCCGTATTAATCAAGTCATTCTCGACGATCTCGCGGCTGTTGCTCTTAATAATGCCATAAAAGCTGTTATACACCGGCGCTTGAATAAGCACTTTGTCTCCCGGATTCGAGAAAGCCTGAATAATGGCGGCCAAAGCCGGAATAACGCCGGGCGTAAAAGCAATCCATTCTTTTTCAATCTGACAGCGATGTCTCTTCCGCCACCAATTAATCTCCGCCTCGTAATAAGCATCAGGCAAATGGGCATAACCAAATACCCCGTGCCGCAGCTTGCTCTCCAATGCCCGAAGGATGGGATCCGCTGCCTTGAAATCCATATCTGCAACCCACATGGGTACAATATCTTCTTTGTCCTTCGCCGAATCCCACTTGAAGCTGTTCGTATTTTTCCGGTTAACCACTTCATCAAAATCATACTTCATCTTGCATGCCACCTTTTCTGTTCGCAAACTTCTGCCTAACATATAATAGCACAACTCCCGCCAGCAATGCCCATAAGGGAGCCGATATGCCAAACAAATTAAGATGCGAAGCAGCCAGAACAAAGGTAACGGTGGACGGAACGATGTATGAACGCTGCTGCACGGCCGATTTGACTGACTTCATAAAAAGGCCAAGCAAAGGAATACCGGTCATCAAAGCGATAAACGGGGCAGGCAAAATCTGAATCCAGCCAATCAATTTGGATGCGAATAACCCGAATAGAATGACCAAGCCGTTAGAGGTTATTGCCGCGCCAATACGTTTCGAGGGATTGCCGGCTTCGGGACTGCTGCACAGAGCCGTCATCATCCCTCCTACGTTCGCCGCATGCCCGCCAAATAGGCCGGCAGCCATAGAAGCCAAGCCCGAGGCGCTAATAATACGGTTGACCGGCGGATCATACTCATGGCTTTTTAAGGCGGTAAGAGCCACAGCCAGGTCATTGCTCATCACGATAAACGACAAGGGAACCGCAATGGAAAAAATAGCGGCAGTCGAAAATTCGGGAATGATCAGCGCGGGAAGTTCGAACGGTAACCCTTGAACAGCCGCCCACGGAAGGCGCTGCTGAAGGAGCAAACCAATAAATCCCATGATCATTGCCCATAAGGCCGGCGACAGAAACCGCGTATAACGAGGAACCAACCAATAACCGACAGCGGCTAGAATGCCGCATAGCGGAAGCTGTACGGAAGACGGAATCATCCCCCAGACATAGGATAACAACAGCCCCGCCAATAAGGAATCGATTATAGGCTTTGGAATCAAGGGCAATGCCCGTCCAAAAATCCCCGTACCGCCAGCCGCAATCATGATTACTCCCGACAGAATAAATCCCCCCGCTAATTCCGGCAGCGTATAATGGGCGGCAACGGACCCGATATAAGCAATTCCCGTAATGGAATGCGCTCCCGCAAAAGGCATCTTATATTTAAGTGTAAGCAGCGTGTTTAACACACCGCCTGCGACATAAACGGCAAAGAACCATGATAAAAGCTCATGATCGGACATTCCGGCCCGGTCCGCCGCTTGGACAAGCAGGATTGCGCCTCCGGTACAAGCAAGCATGGCGGATATCATTCCCGTAGTAATAAACCTCAAGGCACATCCCTCCTTCAGCCCATAATAGGACCAAAGGGAAATACTGTAACCAGCCAATTCGGAGAAACTTCTGCCATCCACCCATAAAAAAAGAGCCCGCTCGCGCAGGCTCTCCCTTTTTAAGTCCACTTTTTCTGATAAGCGGCAATTTCCTTATATTCCGGCGTAAGCAGCCTGGATACCCGGACGTAGATCCGGCTCAGCTCCTTGTAACGTTCAACGTTGGCTTGTTCAGGCATATGCTTGTGGGAAGTTCCCATCATGCCCGATACGACATGAAGCGAATCCACTTCGCCGATGCTGTACAAGCCTAGGATCGCGGCGCCAAGACATGAGCTTTCGAAGCTCTCCGGCACATGGACCTCTTGCTCGAAAATATCGGACATCATCTGACGCCACAGCTCCGAGCGGGCAAAACCGCCGGTTGCCTGGATTTTCGTAGGATGGCCAATCAACTCCTCCAGTGCCATATACACCGTGAAGAGGTTAAAAATCACGCCTTCCAGAACCGCGCGGATCATATGCTCCTTCTTATGCTGCAGGCCAAGTCCGAAGAACGAGCCTCTGGCATTGGCATCCCACAGCGGGGCTCTTTCGCCCGCGAGATAAGGATGGAACAACAGACCGTCCGCTCCCGCCGGCACGCGCGCGGCAATTTCCGTCAGAATATCGTACGGATCCTTGCCAAGCCGTTTAGCGGTTTCGGTCTCCGCGGCGCAAAGCTGATCTCTCAGCCAGCGGAATATCATCCCGCCGTTGTTAACCGGACCGCCAATCACCCACATATCCTCGGCTAACGCGTAACAGAAGATCCTCCCCTTCGGATCGGTTACCGGCCGGTCCGTTACAGCCCGGATTGCCCCGCTTGTCCCGATCGTTACGGCAACGGTTCCAGGTTCAATGGCATTAACGCCAAGGTTGGACAATACGCCGTCGCTTGCTCCCACAATGAAAGGAGTTGAAACCTTCAGCCCCATCTCGGCCGCCCATTCCGCCTTCATGCCTTCCAGCGCATAGGTCGTAGGCACAGGCTCGGATAACCGCTCGGGCGTAACGCCAGCCACCAGCAAGGCTTCGGCATCCCAGCCGAGCTGGGATAAATTAAACAGCCCCGTCGCCGAAGCAATCGAATAATCGATCACATACCGGCTGAACAGCTGATGGAACACGTATTCCTTGATGGAGATAAACTTGTGCGTGCGGGCGAACAGATCCTGCTGCGTGTTACGAAGCCATACCAGCTTGGACAACGGAGCCATCGGATGCAGCGGCGTACCCGTGCGCAAATAAATCTGATGTCCGTTCATCTCGTTCTTGATCCGCTCCGTCCACATCGCGCTGCGGTTATCCGCCCAAGTAATGCAGCGCGTCAGCGGGCGGCCTTCGCCGTCAACCGCAATAACGCTATGCATCGCCGAGCTGAACGATACGCACAATACGCCTTCCTCGCCAATGCCGCCTAGGGCAACAACCTGCTTGATCGTGCCAACAACCGCGCGGAAAATCTCGTCCGGATCCTGCTCCGCTACATCGGGCTTCGGTGAGTACAGCGGGTATTCGATCGTATGAGTCGCGATCACTTGTCCAGCCTTGTCAAACAATACGGATTTCGTGCTTGTTGTCCCGATATCCGTTCCAATAACGTAAGAGGAAGCCATTGCTGCTCACTCTCCTTTCTCTCTATCCAATCCATGCTTCTATCTATCTTTAAACGATGGCGTTCAGCGCCATAATGAGCACAAGCGCCACAACGGAAATAATCGTTTCCAGCGCTGTCCAGGTCAGGAGCGTTTCTTTCACCGTCATGCCGAAATATTCTTTGATCAGCCAGAAGCCCGAGTCGTTCACATGGGACAAAATAAGCGAGCCTGCGCCTGTTGCCAGTACAAGCAGCTCCACGTTGGTTCCCGGCATTGCTGCCGCGATTGGAGCCACGATACCCGCAGCCGTCATCATCGAGACGGTTGCGGAACCGGTTGCGATCCGGATCATCGCCGCAATACCCCAGCCAAGCAGAATAGGCGATACATGCGAAGAAGTAGCAAGATCAGCGATGTAGTCGCCGATACCGGAATCCAGCAGCACGCGGTTAAACGCGCCGCCCGCGCCAATAACAAGCAGAATCGTTGCCGTAGGAGCGAGACAGTCATTTGTGAATTTCAATACTTTTTCGCGGCTGATACCGCGGGCAAAGCCTAAGCTGAAGAACGAGTACACAGTCGCAATCAGAAGCGCCACAACCGGATCGCCTACAAATTTCGCGGCAAGGAACAGAGTATCATCCTTCGCAAGGGAGCCGCTTTCCACAAATACGTCCGCGAATGTGGCAATCAGCATCAGGAATACCGGAATCAGAATCGTGATGAGCGTATTGGCAAAGCCGGGCAGTTCGCGGTTCTCATCGGTTTCCGCAAGCTGATCTCCCATTTCCTTCGGTACTTCCTTATGAATCCGTTTGCCAATCCAGCTGCCGTACAGAGGTCCCGCAACGATTGCGGTCGGTAAACCAACGATTATCGAATACAAAATCGTCTTGCCGATATCGGCATTAAAAATACCAACTGCAGCCATAGCAGCCGGATGCGGCGGCACCAGACCGTGTACCACGGATAAGCCCGCTACCAGCGGTACGCCGATTTTGACAAGCGAAAGACCTGTTTGTTTCGCAATGGTGAAAATAAGCGGAACAAGCAAGACGAAGCCAACCTGGAAGAAGACGGGAATGCCGACAATAAACGCAACAAACATCATCGCCCAATGGACTCTCTTCTCGCCGAACACGCCGATCAAGGTTCTTGCGATTCTCTCGGCGCCTCCGGATTCGGCCATCATTTTCCCGAGCATGGTGCCAAGTGCCAATACAATCGCCAGGAAGCCTAGCGTATTCCCCATCCCGGTCTTTATGGAATCGATGATGCCCGTCTGGTCTTCGGTAGCCACAATCGGCATTCCCGCGGCAAGCCCTGTCCCAATCGCCGTAATAATAAGCGCGACAAACGGGTTCAGCTTGGCAACCGTAATGAGCAGAAGCAGCACAACGATCGCTGCAAGTACAATAAATAGCAACATGGTGTAGTTCCTCCTAAAAAATATTATTGCGGCTGACCGTCGCGATATTCCTGCGGCGTCATGCCGAATGTTTTCTTAAAGGCGCTGATGAAGGAATGCGGCCGTTGATAACCTAGCCGGGCGGCAATGACATAGACCTTCTCATCGCTGCGCCGCAGCATGGACTGGGCTTCTTCCATCTTCACGCGCTGAATGTAATCACTTAAGTTTTCGCCTGTTTCCAGCTTGTATACCTTGGATACATAGACGGGATGCAGCTTGACGTAATCGGCCACCGATTGAAGCGAAATATCGCCGGTCACGTTGTCATCTATAAAGCTTCTTATTCTCTCGATCAAGGAATGGCGGTTATCCTTAGTTTCCTTAGCCATATCCTCCTGCAACGCTTTAAGCGTGCGGAAGGCCCATTCCCGGAGATGCTGCACGGTCCGAAGCGGCATCCCGGTCGCCATCCGGTTGTAATCGGTACCAAGTGTTTCGTTTAGAAGACGTCCGTTCTTATGGGCGATATAAGCATAGGCCGAAGCCACCGTAAAGTAAATTTCCAGCAAATGCTCTTCGGACACGGTTTCTCCGCTCTCCACTCCCGTAAAGATACGCTTATACCTCTCTTCTACCGCTTCCCATCTTGCGGCTTCCAGCAAGTGAATCAATGCCGGCGGCTCGTACAGACAGTCCAACGACCGTATGGCTGCCGGCTCGCTTTCCTTCTCCTCCAGACGCATGAACTGCTCCGGCTCCTGCCCGATCCGGTTGCGGAAAGCCGTAATCGACCGGTTATAGAAGCCGGGAACGTCTTCCGGAAAAGCGCCCGCGCTGCTTACCATGACGGATACCTTCCCTTTCAGGTAAACGCCTACGGCGGATTGCAGCACCGATGCCGTGCGCTCAAGCCAGCCCGGATCATCCCCTTCCGCTTCGTCCTTAAGTGTCAGCAGAAAGACCAGATAATCATGGGCGTCCTTCGCATGCCACAGCGAGTAACGACCGCCGAACAGCTCCTCGGCCATATTGGCGACCGCGTATTCCTTCCAGGACAGATCCTCTTCGGTGAACTCCCCGAACCGGTCATCCAGCCGAACAGCCATCAGCGAAAATCGCTGCCAGTCCCGATCGCCAAGCTCTAACCGCGTCATTTTTTCCCGAAGCGTCTGTTTGCTCCACAGCTTTCCCTGCAGCAGCTCCTGCAGCAGGTTCGCCCTTAAGAGTGGCAAATGCTCCTTCAGCGTATACGTGATCCGCTGGGCGGAGATTACCTCTTCCCACTCCTGCTTCAGCTTCCGAAGCACGCGTTCCACCGTTGACAGGAGGTCCGAGGTCTTGACCGGCTTGAGCAAATAGTCCTCGGTCTGGAACTGCATGGCCTGCTTCGCATAGTTGAATTCGGAGTAGCCCGAGAGCAGAATGCTTTTGGTCTTCGGCCATTGCCGCTTAATCTCGGAAATAAGCTGAAGCCCCGACATACCCGGCATTCGGATATCCGTAATGACAATATCGATGGAGAATTGATGAAGCTGCTCAAGCGCTTCCTGGCCGGAATACGCTTTGTACACCTGATCGATGCCAACGGATTCCCAATCGACCGTTGTTGCCAGACGGTCCACGACATGCGCTTCGTCATCCACAATTAAGAGCTGGGCCATTCCGTTTCACCCTCCAACCGATTTCCATCCAATGCCTTGGCATTTGCTTTACTCTTCAGCCACGCTATGGTAACGACAAGACCTTCTCCATCCGCTGCATGCCGGAAACGAAGCCCCGAGCCTTTTCCGAACCGGCCTTGCAGCCGCTGATGCACGTTCCAGGTACCGCATCCGATCTCGTCTCCCATTTCCTTCTCGACTAGCAGCGCTTCCAGCCGAAGCCGTTCCTCGCCGGTCATCCCCGCTCCGTTATCGGCAATTTCAAGTAGGTTGTAATCCCCCTCTTGCCTTCCGGTAATGACGATGCGTCCTCCGCCGATCCGGCTTTCAATCCCGTGCACAATCGCATTCTCGACGATCGGCTGCAAGGTAAGACGGGGAAGAGGCTCTTCCAGCAGGACATCGGGCACTTCCATCTCGTAGGCTAGCCTTCCCATCCTTAGCGTATGGATGTTCAGGTAATGCCGGACGAAATCCAGCTCCTCTCCCACCGTCGACAACTGATTGTCTACCCTGGTCGTATACCGGTAAAACTCGGCCAGATTTTCCGACATCGAAATAACCGAATCCCGGTCCTCCATCATCGCGGAGTTGATAATAAAGAACAGCGAGTTATACAAGAAATGAGGATGAATCTGCGATTGCAGCTGCTTAAGCGTCGCTTCCCTGGATCTTAGCTTTTCGCTGTAAATATCTTCGATCAACCGCTGAATCTGGCCGGCCATTTCGTTGTAATGCCGGATCAGCTCGTCAAATTCATTATTAGCCTTATAGCCGATCCGCCAGGACAAATCGCCGCCCTTCATCCGTTTGACACCGGCTATCATCTTGGACAGCGGAATCTGAACATTGCGGTAGAGCAGAACGGAGGCCAGCAATCCGATTAAAACCAGGAAAGCGATTGAACCGTAGAACCAGTTCCTGGCCTGAATAATGGGAGCCACAATCCGTTCGACGGGCACGTAATCAACCAGATACCAGCCTAATTGGCGCGACTTCGCATAACTGACCAGATACGTTTGTCCATCCATCTTCAAGATCCGTTGACCGCTTTGTCCGAGGCTACCGTGACCAAGCTCCTGAATGACCTTGGCGGAAGCGGTTTCCGCATGCGTGCTGTTGCGGACAGGCTCCTCGCTAGAGCGTAACAAAAACGGGTCGCCCCGGTTCTCCTTCTTGTACACATCAAGCATGTCGCTAATATTCTGGATGGGAAAACGGACCTGAATAACGGCTTCCGCGTCCCCAACCTTTACGGCAGCAGCAGGAACACCGATTTCGCGGACAAAGGTATCGATCGGATAACCGCGCGAGCTGTCCCGCTCGTAAGTCCAATCCTCCTTGATCTTTCTCCCCCGCGACTGGACTTCGCTGCCGTTTAAGTAAATGTTCGAGGAGAGTACGAGATTTTTCTCCGGAAAAGCAAAGGTTAGATCGTTGGACCATGAGCTGGATACGCTTTGAAGTCCCAGCTTTTCCGTAACTCTGGCCTGCTCCTTCAGCAAGCCGCTTTCCGGTTCGCCTGAAGCAGGAGACAGAAAATCGCGGATATGAGGATCATCGCTTAAGATGACCGGGAACATCGACAGATTTTCCATCGTTCCATCCATTTGATCCATAAAGAAGACAAGCTTACTCAAGCTGGACGAGCGCATTTGTTCTTCCACAACGCCGGTTGCAATCCGGTTCGAATAACCGTATAGCAGCACAACGGGCACAAGCAGCAGGACAATAGTGAAAGCTATCTTGTTGAAAATCGACAGTCGGCGCGGCATCTTGGTTACTCCGCTTCCTCATCAAGGAGAGCCTGCAGAGCGGCATTGGCCTGATCGGCCGATTGCCGGATCTCCGTCTCTCCCATGATGACCATTTGTACGATTTTGCCTACCTGCTCGCGTGCTGCCGCTACGTCAACGGTCTGAGGCCGGTCGTGATCGACTCCTCCGTTAATCGTTTGTTGGTATACGGCTGCTAATTCTTCCGGGAAGCCAATCGTGCCCCTCGGATCCTTCCATACCGACGATCTTGGTCCGGGATTGCCCGCTTGCTGGGTAAGCAGCATAACGGACTTTCCGCTTGCCCATTTAATAAACGCCCATGCCGCCTCTTTATTCGGCGATTTCGGGTTGATGGCAAGCCCCCAGGACGTAATGTTGTACGGCATGGAACCTTTTGTCCCCGAAGGAAACGGCGCAAAGCCGACATTTCCCCGAACTTTCGACTCTTCCGTATCAAGCGCGCGGTAGATCGAATTGGCATCGGTATAAAGCGCGGCCTTCCCTTGCGCAAAAAAAGCGCTTGCCTGAGGCCATGACATGTTGATTGCATTAGGCGGCCCGTAATTTCGAAGCAGACCGCCATAGGTCTCGAAGGCTTTGATCGCTTCCGGAGAATTAATGGCTGCTTTGCCGTTCTTGATAAAGTCGCCGCCTTCGGAGTACAGAAACGACGAGACCTGCGTCACTAGCGGACTCCGCTGTCCTCTGGCTACAAAGCCGTAGACGCCTTGCTCCGGATGATTCAGCTTCTCTGCCGCTTCTTCAAGCGCATCGATGGTAGCGGGAACCCCAATTCCCGCTTTCTTCAGCAAATCTTTGCGGTAATACAATATTTGTTGCTCCGTCACGATCGGAATGCCTGCCAGTTTGCCGTCTACCGTTGAAGAACGGATGGATTGCGGCGAGAAATCGCCTAAATCGTATCCCGCATCCTGACGGGCATAAGCATCAAGCGGTTCAAGCCAGCCGCTCTGGAAGAACAGCTTTCCTTCCTGCAGCGGCCGGTACATGAACACATCCGGCGTTTCCGAGCGTGCCGTGAATTGTACCGTCAGCTTCTGTGTCAGCTGATCTTCAAAATAGCCCTGGATCCGCACGTTAATGCCGGTTTCCTTCTCGAACTGGGGAATTAACGGCTTAATGACGTCAACCCAGGGATGGGATCCGGTTACGAACGTTATCGTTCGGCCCTGTAATCCCTCTCCGGGCTTTTCGTTCTCTGCTGCGCCCGGCGGTTTTGCCGGACTGTTACTGCATCCGGCTAATGCTGCAACGACCAATAATCCGGCCCATCCGGTCTGTAAGAGCTGCAGCCTTTTCATGCCTTACTCTACTCTCCTTCAAGCGGAATCGGCCTTGCCTCAAGAAGCAACGTCGATTTGCGTCGAAAAATTTTATTAAGCATCCTTAACATTACTGGATCGCGGGTTTAGACGATATAACGAATACTAAACATTGATAACGAATCCTAAAGATCGGCTTTACCTATTATTGCCTGTCCTTGCATTAATCACTCCAAACGGCAAAGAGAAAGAGGCCGCAGCAATCGCGGCCTCTTTCGTAAGTTTATTTATACATAAAAACTTCTAAAAACAATATCTTGGTCGTAGTTGCCAAAGCCCCTTCCGTATAGGGTTAGTCCTCCCCGTCCGCGTCCCGTATCTTCCGCCGCAATGCGGAATGTCCAGTTGATTGCACCCGTTCCGATATCTCTAAGACCTACGTCCGATATTTTCAAGCCGTCGATATACGAGCCGTTCTCCTTGACCCGGAGAACCTTCAAGAGGCCGTATTGATTAACATCGCTGGACCACCAATCCGGGGTCAGTCTTCCCCTTGTTTTCCCGAAATCTCCCGGACTTGTCCATACGCCAAGCGATTTGCCGTTGAGACTGAAATGGATATCCGACGGCCAATTCTCATTGACGCGAGGGGCTTCGGAGCCGATTTCGAAGGAAATCTCGATTTCGTGCAGCCGTTGGTCCTTATAGAGATAATTAGGAATTTTATATTCCACCCAGCCTCTTGCAAGCCACAGGATTCCCGCGTTCACCCTCTCCGGGTCCATGAAGCAGGCCGGATTATCGTACTGCCCGATCATCTTATCCGTGGTTGCTACACCGCAGGTTGGCCATGCCTCATAGTCGGTGTAGTGACCGATCGGCACGGACAGACCATGAAAGCTTAATGACGAAGAAACATTGGGAGACAGCTTGATCTGAAGAAACTCAGACTTGATATAACAATACTTATAAGTACCTCCGTCGATCCGCTTCATTTTGCTGCCGACGATTCCCGCCTGCTCAAGCTTGCGGATATGGCCGCTGATGACCGCGCTGCTTAGAAACATTTCGGAGGCAAGCTCCTTCACATGGCGCTCCCTCTCAAATAATTTATCGATAATTTTTAAACGTACCTCGCTTGCCAGCGCTTCATAAACCATTAATGATTCCGCATTGGTTGATAGCATCATTTCACCTCAGTAGGATTTTGTTTTTTCAAAATCCTGAAACTTATTCTTGTCTGCTAATACCTATTATGGTACGAATATTATAGGATTTCAACCATACGGATTTTGTTTTTCCCTAATTCTAAAGGAGGCTTTTCTATGACTATTCGTTCCAGCATGCTTATTGACAAGAATTTTACCGTCTCCCCTGTTGATCCCCGTGTATACGGTTCCTTTATTGAACACTTAGGCCGTGCCGTATACGGCGGCATTTATGACCCGGAACATCCGACAGCTGATGAGAGCGGCTTCCGGCAAGATGCCATTGAGGCCATTAAAGCTCTGCAAGTACCTATTATCCGCTACCCGGGCGGCAACTTTGTATCGGGTTACAATTGGGAAGACGGCGTAGGTCCAAAGAGCGAGCGGAAACGTCTGCTTGAGCTGGCCTGGTGGACGACGGAAACCAACGAGGTAGGCACTAACGAATTCGCGGATTGGGCCAAGCTGGTTGGCTCCGATGTTATGATGGCGGTTAATCTAGGCACGCGGGGAATGGATGCGGCAAGAAATCTTGTTGAATACTGCAATCATCCTGGCGGTACTTATTGGAGCGATCTGCGGATCTCTCACGGCTACAAGGAGCCTCACCGCTTCAAAACCTGGTGCCTCGGCAACGAGATGGACGGTCCGTGGCAGATTGGCGCAAAGACAGCCGTTGAATACGGACGGCTCGCTAATGAAACCGCAAAGGTAATGAAATGGGTTGACCCGTCGATCGAGCTTGTTGCCTGCGGCAGCTCAAGCAGCGGCATGAGCACCTTCGCAGACTGGGAAGCAACGGTGCTTGATCTTACTTACGATCAAGTGGACTACCTGTCTCTCCATACCTACTACAATAACAACAATAACGATACGGCGAACTTCTTGGCCAAATCGCTCGATATGGACCAATTCATCGACAGCGTAGCCGCGATCTGCGATTATGTAAAAGCAAAAAAACGCAGCAAAAAAACGATCATGCTTTCGCTCGACGAATGGAATGTATGGAACACCATCGGCACAAGCCGCGCCGACGAGCGTTGGCAGATTGCTCCTCCGGAGTTCGAGGATGTGTACACGCACGAGGATGCTCTTGCGGTTGGCTGCTTCCTGATCACGCTGCTTAAGCATGCGGACCGTGTCAAAATGGCTTGCATCGCCCAATTAATTAACGTTATCGCTCCGATTATGACCGAGACGAACGGTGCGATCTGGCTGCAAACGACCTACTATCCGTTCCTGCATGCCTCGAACTTCGGACGGGGTACGGTGCTGCAAGCCAATATCTCCTCGCCGAAATACGATTCCAAGGACTTTACCGACGTTCCGTATCTCGAAGCGATCAGCGTCTTCGACGAAGAGCAGGGTCTGATCACGGTGTTTGCGGTTAACCGCCATCTGGAAGAGCAAATGGAGCTTAGCCTGGACCTCCGCAGCTTTGGCGAGGTAAGCGTAATCGAACACATCGTCATGGAAAGCGAGGATTTGAAAGCAACCAACACCAAATCCAATCCTCGTAATGTCGTTCCGCATGCCGGGGGCCGCACTACGGCAGATAACGGCAGCGTTCAAGCGATCCTGGGTAAAGCCTCCTGGAACGTGATTCGCCTGCAGACGAAAAAAGGATAATCCCTTCCGATAGAGTATCCGCGCATGAAAAGAGGCAGCCGAAACCGGCTGCCTTTTCCTTATGTCTTTAACGTTATCTTTTTGCGAACAGAGCCTATAATCCACAGAATCAGTGGTATCCCTACCAAATTAATCGGGAAGATCCAATCATGCCAGATGGACTTTGCATAGTTCATCGTGTCGTTTGTATTATGCGGAAGCAGGGAAAGGACAAATACAATCGGGGCTATCCACCAAACGGTCCGTCTCCATTTCTTTATGCGAAACAGCTGCGCGGTACCGTAGCTTGTGATGAACATGTAAAGGGACAGCTTCGTAAAGATACTGACAATCCATAACACAACAATCAAGATGTCTATGTTTTGGAGAAAATCCATCACCGAAATAAACGATACGACGGAACAAAGCGGATAAATAAATTTAGCCGGCAAATTAGGCCCAAAAACCAACAGGACAATTGCGGTCATGGACAGAACGGCGGTTGCAGCGGCAACTACTCCAAGCATGGAGGCTTTCATGACTTGCTGCGGCTTTTTCACGAAGGCCACGAGCATGACCACCATAAACGATTCCGCCAAAAAGGAGGCAGGCGTCAAGCTTCCTTCGAGAATAGGCTTAATCCCCGTGTTCGCGTATATCGGGAGCAACCTGTACCAATCCCAGTCCTTCATGCTGAGGATAAAAACGAAAATACAGCCGATAGCGGTCACAGGCCCGATAATTTCGCCGCTGCGGGCAATGCTCCTAAGTCCCCCGCTGCCGGTGGCATACACAACCGCGCCTAACATGATAAGAATGATCGCCCAGAGCGGTGTCGCATTAAATAAAGTAATGAACACGAAATCGGCGAATTCTCTTAATATAACGCCGGTCACCGTAATCCACATGAGGAAATAAGGAATTAACACGAGTTTTCCAAGCCATCTCCCAAGGATCAGCTGACTGGATTGGATAAACGTCATCTCCGGATACAGCAGACTTAATTTTACGGCAACAAAGGTTGTGGCTAATGCAATCAAAGTGGCAAAGAGGATTGAAATCCAAGTATCCTGTTTGGCCAAAAAAACGGCGGGCGACAGCGTAAAAATCGCCGTCATGCCAAATTCCATTGTGAACATCAACCAAAACAACTGATAACCGGAGATTTTCATTATTTAATCTCGCTTTCTTTATATTGAAGAGGAGGTCCAACCAAACCTACGTATTTCAAATTGATTTTGACCCGCACGTTTACTTCGATCTCCGGAAAAATCGTTTCCCATTGGCTCTTCATACGGTTCCATGCGGCGGGATGCTGGCGGTTCAAAATATGATTAAAGCCTAATACGTCGGTTCCGTATTTCTTCTGGACCTTAGTAATCATGGCAAGAACATGTTCGCTTGTCTTCTTGTTGATTTCATTCTGGACCAGCCTTAAATTTTCCGAGTTGTTCAGGTTCAAATTCGTATTATTCTCGGAGACGTGTCCCGAGCCCGTCAATACAACCTCCATTTTCACCTTATTAGAGTCCGATACGCTGCTCTTTAAGCTGGAACCGAAGTGATGGATAATAACGCCTACGCTCCCGCCTGCTTCCGGAATTTCTTCCGCCAAGTCCAAATAAGCGATTTTCCTCAGAATCCATTGCCGGTAAGCGCCCTCCACGAAGTTCAAATATCCGACCAGCTTATAATCGTGGTTAAATATAGCGCGGCCATAAAACCGGATCGTCTCTTGCGGGGAATCTCCCTTTACGATATCGACAACGGGCAAGGTCGGACTGCTGCCTTCGTCACTGGCTGCCATTATGAAATCAAGATAGGACGTTCCCGTCGTTCCTCCTATTGCCCGGTGAATTTTGACGGACGCAACCGAAGGAATCTTCTCTAACGGATAATGCACCTGCAGAGCTTCCAGTCCCTTCCCGCCTTTAACTACCCAAATATCCAATCGAATCCGATTGCCGGGATCCCGGGAGAAGCCATCCAGCATATCCTTAATCCCATGCTTGGCCAGTTCCTCCCCGATATAATAATTCCGTCTGTGGCCGCGGGTAATTATCCGGGAAAGCTTCTGCCGCGTTTGCTGAACAGCGTCCAGAAGCGTTTTTCCGCTGCCCGTTTCTATAAAATAAGGATCCCCATTGCTCGATTTGCCCGATACTCTGGATGGGATTATAAATTGCCCCGCAGACAAATAGCTCCCGTCTTTCGCCAGATCCGTCGATGCGGCCAAATCAAATGCCCGGTCGGACAACTCTTCGCGGTCCCAGCAGCCCGTCGCGATAACGAAGCAGGCTACACATAAGAGAATAGCTCCAGAGCGGTATTTCATCCCAGATCGTCTCCTTGGCTGCCTCGTCTCTGACCTTTGGGAAATCGAAACCCGTTACGCTTGGAACCCGATAACGGCAACGTGTGCATGCTCCATCTTGGCGCACGGATGAGAATGTCCTTCAAATCGGATTTGGTCAGCGGTGAAACCGGACTTAGATAAGGCACTCCGAACGACTCCAGGTTCGTCAGGTGGATATGAAGGAATAACGTTGCCATGGCAATGCCGTATAGCCCAAATAGCCCCGAAAAAATAAGCATCGGGAAACGAAGCATTCGAAAAGCGATTCCCATGCTGTACCTGGGAGTAATAAGCGAAGCGATACCCGTTATTGAAACCACGATAACCATCGGAGCAGAAACTATACCCGCTTCAACGGCTGCCTGCCCGATAACCAGGGCGCCAACAATGCTGATAGCCGATCCTGTCGGCCGCGGCATGCGTATTCCTGCCTCGCGCAAACCTTCGAACAGAAATTCCATTAGAAAGGCTTCAATTACCGCGGGGAAAGGAACGCCCTCTCTCGCGGAGGTAATGCTAAGCAAGAAATTCGCGGGCAGCAATTGCGGATGGAAGGTGGTAATGGCGACATACATGGAGGGCAGGAACAAGGAACCGATAATCAGAACCATCCGCAGCCAGCGGATCATAGTGGCGTACAGGAATCTTTCATAGTAATCGTCCGCGGATTGGAAAGCACTCCATAAGGTACATGGGGCGATAAGAACAAACGGACTTCCGTCTACGAATACCGCTACTTTCCTTTCCGCAAGATAGGCAGCCACTATATCCGGGCGCTCCGTATTCTGAACTTGCGGAAACAAGGTAAACGGATGATCTTCAATGAACTCCTCGATAAAATTTCCGCCAAGCACCGTATCGATTTGAATTTGGCTGACACGTTTACGGACCTCTTCGACAACCGATTCTTTTGCGATTCCCTCTATATAAGAGATAACTACGGTAGTTTTCGATAGACTGCCGACGGTAACCGACTCCATTTTAAGTCTTGGACTTTGAATTTTCCGGCGAAGCATGCTTGTGTTTACGTTTAGATTTTCGGTAAAGCCTTCTCTTGGCCCCCGTATCGTAATCTCATTGGAAGGCTCTTCAACAGCCCTTTGCTCGAAGCCTTTCAAATCTGCGATGACAGCATGCTTGGCCCCGTCCGTCAGGATGACCACATTAGCCGAAAGGATCCCGTGTACAATCTCGTTTATGGACTTTGCGGATGTCGTTTTTGAGACGGCTACCAGCTGTTGCTCCAATATGGAATCAACTGACTCTTTATCTCTCAAGTCGATAGACGGTGATTCCAGCATCCAGGGCTTTAACAACACATTATCCAACGCTTTTGTATCTACTAAACCATCCATATAGACTAGTAAAGTATTAATTTGACCATAGATTCGGATACGCCGGAAGACGACGTCGTAACAGTTGCGTAATATCTCTTTAATCGTCTGTTCGTTTTCTTCAAGACACTCAAGGAGCGGAGCATCCGCTTCAGGTTTGGAGCTTGCGTCAGCAGACATGTTACACCTCCCGGCTTAGAAAATGATTATGCTCATAGTTTCCTTCTTCCAGCCGTTTTAAACGTTACTTGCCGGTGAGGCAGTGTCCGTAGAATAAACCTTTCAGAAGTATAATTACCGTCTGTTTGATGGAACATAATGGTGAATTTCCCTGAACGATGAATTTGTTGACCCGAAAGGATTTTTTACTTATGAATAAGAAATTAAGCGTAACCTTAACGATTCTACTCTCTCTCGGGTTAATGGTCTTAAGCCTAAACGCTTACGCGGCTCCAACTCCTAAAGCAGTCTCGGAGCCGTCCCCATCCACCGCTATCCGCCCGTTTCAAGTCCATATACCGGAAGCCGAGCTGACCGAGCTGCGCAAGCGAATCAACGAGAGCGAATGGCCCGACCGCGAGACGGTCAAGGACCAATCTCAAGGTACGCAGATGGACACGATGAAGGAGCTCGCGCGTTATTGGGCTAATGATTACGATTGGCGGAAATTCGAGGCGAAGCTTAACGGCTATCCACAGTACATCACCAATATCGATGGCTTGGACATTCATTTTATCCATGTCCGCTCGAAGCATAAAGGAGCTTTGCCGATCATCCTTACGCATGGCTGGCCGGGTTCTTTCATCGAGATGATGAAAATTATAGATCCGCTTGCGAACCCTACGGCTTACGGCGGAAAAGCATCCGATGCATTTGACGTGGTAATTCCCTCCCTGCCGGGCTACGGATTCTCCGAAAAGCCGACGGAGCCCGGTTGGGGACCGGACAAAATTGCAAGTGCCTGGATCGAGTTAATGAAGCGTCTTGGTTATGACAAATACGTGGCGCAAGGCGGAGACTGGGGAGCGTTAGTCACCGATCTGATGGCGGTGCAGGCGCCTGAAGGATTGATCGGTATTCATTCCAATATGCCAGGCACCGTTCCGGCTGGCATCGCAAGAACGCTCCAGTGCGGCGATCCGATGCCAGCCGGGCTCACTTCCGAAGAAAAGCGCGCGTTTGAACAGCTGGCTGCCTTCGACAAGCATCTCGGCTATGCCGATTTAATGGGCACCCGGCCGCAAACGTTAACCGCGCTTGCGGATTCACCGATTGGTCTCGCAGCCTTTATGCTTGATCATGACGACAAAAGCCTAAAACTCATGTCAAATGCATTCCGAGGCAAACCCGGTGGGCTCTCGCGAGACGATATTCTCGATGACATCAGTTTGTATTGGCTGACCAACACGGCGATCTCATCGGCTCGTCTCTATTGGGAGAATAAATATCCGTTCTTTGGCGTCAAGGGCGTTAAGCTGCCGGTTGCGATCAGCGTGTTCCCCGACGAGCTCTACGAAGCGCCATTAAGCTGGTCCAAACAAGCTTATCCTAAGCTTTTCTATTACAACGTGCTGGATAAAGGCGGGCATTTCGCCGCTTGGGAGCAGCCGGAGTTGTTTACAAGCGAACTCCGGTCCGCATTCGGCAAGCTGCGTTAACCATCTTAAACAACGAAAAAGGTCAGCCAGAATTCTCCGGCTGACCTTCCATTAATTCAACAATGCCGTCCAGCTGCCAGGAAAGCGCGATTGTTCCGTCCAGCGTCCAGCTGTCCGGAAATTTATGGACCTTTCCGTTTCGAACGGCCGGCAGCAGACTCCATTCAACGCTTTCCATGATTCGCTTGTACGTTTCTTTTGCCCCGTCCATCCTGCCGTGAACGATAAAGATCCGGTCCGCTTTATACTGCGGGAACTCCTCTATAGGAATAAACAGCCGGGATGAGCTTGTCAGCATCCGTTTTTTCAAAGCATACGGAATGTCAAAGCCTAGCACCTGATAAATGACCGGCACTTCATTAGGCTTGTAAACATAGATTCTCTCATTGACCACATGATAGAAAACTGCCGTTTCCTTCTTCCCGATCATCTCGCTTGCCTGCAGCTGTTCCTTGATTTGCCTGGCCTTCCCCTTATAATCCGCCATCCAGGCTTTTGCCTCGGCTTCCTTGCCCAGCAATTTGGCAACATGCTTCATATTGTGAAGCATGTTGCTTTTCAGCTCCAAGGATAGTGTGGGGGCAATCTTCTTGAGGTCTTCAATAAGTTCCGGCTCTATAAAAGCGTTCACGATAATTAAATCCGGCTGTAATTCCGCTGCACGCTTCAGTCCGGTCGAATCGCGGGCAATACCTTCCATTCCGCTTGTATATTTGGGATCCAGCCAGCGTATTAATCCAAGCTCGGCACCAATCGGCTTGATCCCCAGCGCCATAATATCGCCAAGATGCGAGAACGCGATAATCCGTAGCCGGGACCGTTTGATCTGAAGATACTGCCTTGGAGAGACGCCCGCAACCTTCGTAAATATACGGGTAAAATAATACACATCCTGATATCCGACCGTTTGCGCGATATGCTCCAGCGGCCTGTCGGATACAAAAAGCAGCTCCTTCGCCCGGTCGATTCGCAGCTTGGTGATATATTCCTTCGGATTGCTGCCGGTCAGCTTCTTGAATAACTGCCTGTACTGCCAGACGCCTAGCTTGGCTTGCTTCGCAAGCTGCTCTAGCGAAAAGGGCTCTTTATATTTCGTCTGAAGCTCTTTTATCGTCCGTTCTACGGCAAGAAGGCTGCCTTGCTCCCGGTATTCCTCCTGATTCTGTTCCAGCAGAAAGAGAAGCAGCTCCTGAAAACGGACATGCTTCTTGAACAATTGGAATTCGCCGGTCATCTGCCGCGGAAGCAGATCCGCTATATATTCAAGCAATTGAGCAAAAGGCTGGCATTGCAATGGTCCGATTGATGACGACGGAATAGCCATCGTTGGCGCCGCTTCCGTGCTGCGGATTGGCTGGAACGTAAGCTCATAGTATCGAAGCCCGGTCGTGGATCCATTCGAAATCGTCATGGTCATATCGGGACTTGCGAGCATGCATTCCTCCTTGCTGACCGAATATTCCTGCCGGTCAAGCCATACCGTTCCTCGTCCTTCCAGGAAGGCTACCAACCGGTAACTGCTTCCGCTTATGACGTCCTTGCCATCCGGCGGCAGATTTTTCTCCTCAAGCTTCAGCATGCTGTAAAACATTTAATTCCCACCTTAATTGAGAACCGTTATCGGATCATATAAATTGATCGTATACGAAAACGAAAGGTCCTTCAACCATGAAGTTGAAGGACCTTTTTTCCATTACTTTTTAAATTGAGCCAAAGCTTCGTCGAGCTGCGCGTTTAATGAGGTCGCATCGCCAAGTCCCCATTGATTCGTTACCGTATAGATTTGATTTTTTTTGGAGGCGTTAAGGCCTTTCAGCACTTCGCTCTTCATCAGCTTATCGAAGGTCTGCTTCGTTACTTCCGAAGCGTCGTCCATCTCCACGAACAAATGATCCGGGTTAATGTCGGCCAATCCTTCAAGCGTTACCGTCTCCCAGCCAAAGTTCTCGTCTTTGTCCAGCAGCGGCTGCAGCTTCGCGGGAGGAGTAAAGCCAAGCTGACGGTATAACGTGAAGCCGCCGTTGCGAACGCCGGAGACCCCCATGTCCTGCCCGGAAACAATAAGAAGCAGACCGGTTTCGCCCGGTTGAATCTGTTTGCCGATCTCATCCTTTGCCGTTTTGGCTTTCGCTTCATAAGCGGAAATCCAGCTTGCCGCTTCTTCTTCCTTGCCAAGCATCGTTGCCAGGCTGTTCAGATGCTCGTAGGGATCCGGGGACCAGAAAGCAAGCTTGGCGGTTGGAGCAATCTTCGCTAATTGACTATATTCCGAGTCATCGCCCGTATCGTCCGTAATAATAAGGTCCGGAGCGGCAGCCGTGACGCTTTCCACATTGACCGGACGGTCTCCAACCGACTTGGCGCCGGATAACAGTTCTCCGTACGTCGTCAAATTATAATCGGTTGTATAGGCAGGTTTAACACCTAAGGCAAGCAGATCCCCAACATAGTTAATCGCTGCGATTTTTTGAGGCTGAGAAGGAATTTGCAGCTCCTTGCCCGTTGCATCCTTATAAGCGCGTGTAGCCGGCTCAACCGATGCTTCCGGAGTAGGAGCTACGGTTGCCTCAGCAGAAGCGGCGTTATTAGCAGGTTTGTTCGAATTGGAGCAGCCTGCCGCAACCAGCATAATAAGCAGGATCACGCTCCAGACAGACGTTTGATAAAAGCGGTTCATAGTAACCTCCAGTAATGATAATCGTTCTCATATAAATTTAAATGACTTTACTCTCTAATAAAATGGACAAAACTGTGATCCTATTCTATCAAATGTGTGATTGCTATTTTTTCACAAAAATAAAAGAACTATTCCCGGCCAAAAGTCAGGAATAGTTCTTGCTTCATTCTTTTATTCCGCTATCAAGTTCATCTCAAAATCCTCGTCGCGGTCGCATACGAGAATCCCGTCCCGCACATCGAGCCGTGCTGCTTGAACGGATGACCGGCGCTGCTCGTATCCTTCTTTTGCTCCCTCTTGCATCCCGTAACGTCCCGGATGAGTGAAATAAAAGACATACGCTTCGTCCCCGGAGACGACTACATCCGCATGATGGCCAATCCATGCGTCATCCTTCCGAACGCCTGGAGTTTCGAGAATCATCCCGTTCCGCTCCCAATTGTCCAAGTTATCGGAGCGGTAAACGCCTTGGCCTCTCCATTCGTCGATAATCATCCAATAGCTGCCCTTGAACCGGAATACATTTGGTCCTTCATGCCCGCGATGCGTAAGTACGGGTCTGGCGCTATGCCAATGGTACAAATCCTCGCTGTCCGCCGCGTAAGTAGCCGATCCATGCTCTTCATCCTTATACCACATCCGGAAGCCTCCTCCCGGAAGCTCATGGACGCATACGTCAATCACGCGATTCGAGCTTAGCGAGAGCGGTCCTTCCAACTGCCAGTCGATCAGGTTTTTGCTCGTATAATGAATAATCCGGCGATCTCCCGTCCACTGCACCCGGATGCCTTGAATATAGCTGACGTACATATGATAGATGCCATCATGCCAATAGATTTCCGGTGCCCAGAACGTATTGCGCCCCCACTCGAAATCAAGCCCTGGCAACGTCCCCCGGTAAACCCAGCTCCGTCCGCCATCCGCAGACGTGGCGACTCCAAGATCGGAGCCATGCACCCAAGCGACCCCAGGCCCTTCAGCCGTTGCCCGTCTGCTCGTATAAACCATCCACCATTCTTTTGTTTCCCGGTTATAGATGACCGTAGGATCCGTTGCCCCGTCATAGATCGGATCTCTGAATAAAGGTGCTTTCATAGCCGCTGTTCCTCTCCGTTTCCAGTTGGAATTAACCTTTTACCGATCCTAGCAATACGCCCGAAATAAAGAACCGCTGCGCAAACGGGTACATGACAATCATCGGAATCGACGCGATTACCATGGAGGCTAATTCGATCGTACGCGACGTAATCTCTCCTTGTCCTTGCGCCAGAGACAGCAGCTCGGATACCGCGGGATTGGACAGCGAGGCCGAGCTTGACAGCTGCTCTACCGCCGAGCTTGTCTGAAGCAGCTTCAGAATCAAATACTGCAGGGTCTGGAGGTCATTGGACTGCGTAAAATAAAGCGTTGTTCCGTAATCGTTCCAGATTCCGACCGCCGTAAAGATCGACAATGCCGCCAATACCGGCTTGGACAGAGGCAGAACGAGGCGCAGGAAAATCGAGAATTCGCTTGCCCCGTCCAGCTTGGCGGATTCAAACAAAGCATCCGGAATCGCTTTGTAATTCGCATTCAGAATAATAACGTTCCAGAAGCCTCCAAACAAAGAAGGAATAATGTATACCCAATAATTATCATAGAGATGGAGCCAGTTGATCAATAGAAAAGACGGGATAAGGCCGCCGCTGAAATACATGCTCGTAAATCCAAGCGCCATATACCATTTTCTCCACTTTAAGTAGGGACGCGAGAAGGCGTAAGCGAACATCGCCGTATAAAAAATCGAGATGATCGTTACGAACGCCGTACGGGATATCGTAATCCAAGCTGCGCTGAGCAGACCAGGGTCGGCCAGAACCGCGCGCCAGCTCGCCCAAGTAAAAATGCGAGGCCATAGAAACACCGGTCCGCGCTGCAGATCAATCCCGCTGTTCAGGGAACTGATAATGGCGTACCAAAAAGGATATACGGTCACAATCATGATCACGACCATGATTACTGTATTCGTAACGAAAAATGTACGGTCTCCTAGAGACTTTCCTCCAACCATACCGGGATGCCTCCTTAGAACAGACCTGATTTTGTAATTTTTTTCGAAGCATAGTTAGCTCCCACTAGAAGGACAAGCGCAAGAACGGACTTCATTAATCCGATAGCCGTTGCGACATCGAACTGGAAATTCAATAGGCCCGTCTGATAGACGTACGTATCGATAACCTGGCTCGCAGGCAGGTTCAAGGAGTTCTGCAAGACATAGATTTGCGTAAAGTTATTGTTCAGCATGCCGCTTACCGCGAAAATAATCATAATCATTAAAGTTGGCATGATGCCGGGCAACGTAATATGGAACATTTTTTTGAACCGTCCCGCTCCGTCGATTGCCGCCGCTTCGTATAACGATTGGTCGACGCCGGCCATCGCGGCCAAGTATAGAATTGCTCCCCATCCGAGATCCTTCAGCAGATTCGTCACGATTGCCAGACCCCAGAAATAGCTTGGATCGGACAGAAATTGGAGCGGCTCCTTCACCAGATGCAGATGGACCAGCAAATAGTTTATAATCCCTTCCTGCGGATTCAGAAGCGTAATATACAAGCCGCCATATATAACCCAGGACAAGAAATGCGGCAAGTAGGTAATCGTCTGAATAGCCGATTTGAACCTGGTACTGACGATTTCGTTAAGCAGCAAAGCGAAAATAATCGTAACGGGTATGCCGACAAGCGATCCGATCAGATTTATGCCTAGCGTGTTTTTGATCATGGGCCAAAATTGAAAGTTGTCAAAAATAAGCTTGAAGTTATCGAAATGATTCCATGGGCTTGTGAAAATCCCTTTAACGCCGCTGATCGGATCATAATGCTTGAAAGCCATCAGCAGACCAAACAGCGGCAAAAAGCTGAATACGATAATGGAGATCACGCCAGGCCCAATCATAACCGCTAGCTCGGTCTGCGTTCGCAAGTCGGATTGCAGCGCGTAGCCCTTTTGTTTCTTCTTTTTTTTATCCGACGGATTCATCAGCTGACTCCCTCCTGCTCAAGGGAGGACCGTGCCGAAGCTTTCGACTCGGCTTTGACACGGCCCCCTTCATCCCTTACTTAAGAATTAAGAATTGATGCCTTTAATGGTTGTACCGTAGCTTTCCTGCTGCTTATGGAACTGCTCGTTGATTTTCGCATTGATATCTTCGATTCCCATCTTCTTCACCTGAGCGATCATATCGTCATAGAGCTTATCTCTGGATGCATCGTCTTTAGCCAATACGATTTTGGAGATTTGGGCTTCCAGGTAAGTCTTGATTTGCAGTTGATCGTTCGCCAGCTTGCTGCCGGCTTCAATAAAGTTGCTAGGCATGCTTAATGCCGATGTATCGTAAATTTCCGAGTTTTTGCCGATTGTGGTCTGCACCTGCATCGCCATTACGCTGTCCGCTCCTTTATTGGAGGTAGGAGCAACCGTTGCATGGTCATGCCAAGCAATATTGTGGAACGGCCAGAAGGCAAATACGCCAGTTTTGGAATAATCCGCCGCATCCTTCAGACCTTGCTCGGTCTGCACCGCAAGTCCGTTTGCGTCCAGCGTATAGTCGCTTCCTTCGAAGCCGTAATAGTTAAGCAGCAGCCCTTCGTCGCTGGTCATGAAATCAAGCCATTTGGCAATTCGCTCCGGGTTAGGCGCATCCTTCGAAATAAACGTATTCATCCAGCCCGTGCCTGCTTTCAAGGAACGTCCTGCTACCGGCTTTGTTCCCTCGCTCGACATCATCGGACCGGGCGTAACCCAGGTGCCAACCGCGTTCTCGTCCGTAAATCCGGTATTGGCCGAGTTGCCGATAAAACTGAATACGCGGCCGGATTTGACCGATGCTTTTGTCGAGGTATCATCCACCGTCATCTGGCTTGGATCAAAGGCTCCTGCTTTGGCCGCTTTGTACAGGAAATCAAGCGCATGCTTCGTTTCCGGTGCCAGGATCACATCTCGGTAATTGCCGTCTTTATCGACCGGCATAACGCCAAACATCGCTTCCAGCGTGCCTAGCGTACCGCCATGCCCTGTTCCGCCAACCGATAAGCCCTGATAGTTCTTCCCGTCGATCAGCAGCGGAATTACCGGAGTGCCATCGATCTTTAAGCCCTTCACTTTCTCGTAAGCGGCAAGCACGCCGTCTTCGGTCTTCAGGTCCTCTTCGGTAATGCCGGCTTGCTTCATAATTTCCTGATTGAACATAATCGAGTTGTTATTCCGGAACTTCGCGGCATCCGAATAAAATTCGCTGGAAGGCGGATAGATCTCCCGGGCATCCTGCGTATCCATATGGCTCGGATAAGCGTACCAGCCGCCGTCGCGCTCGGTTAAGGCTTGCTTCAGATCCTGCGGAAAATTCGTCAGCAGCGGAGAGGACGGATTATATTTCTTCAGAAATTCATCCAGATTCCATACTTTGTCCGCGTCAATCAGCTTCTTCTCCAGCGTGCCGTCCGTCAGCGTCATGATGTCCGGCAGCTTATTGGACGAGACCAGCATCAGGCTTAATTTCGTTCCCGCATCCTGAGCCGGAATGTTGAATTCGAACGATAAACCGGTCTTGCTTGTAATGGTCCCTTCTACCGAATTGGGATCCGAATTCCATGGCGACGGCGGATTCCATCCGCTTACGTCAGAGAACCACGTCAGCTTGACCGGAGCAGTATTCTCCGCCGCGCCGCTTGAGGAGGACGGTTCCGCGGAATTGGATACCTCGTTATTCGTCCCTTCCTGGCTGTTATTCGGTTGATTCGAACTGCAGGCTGAAAGCGCTATCGAACAAGACAATAGCATGACCGTCCACAAGCTGTAATGCTTTCTCATACCTTTGTTCCCCCTTAAGACTTGTAATGGCTCTTACCCTTCCCATGATAGTTGAATCCAGCCCTCAGCCATATGTTTGTAATTTTGCAAATTGGTGCGGATTGTAGATAGCGCTTTCATATTTTTCTGAACTTGCTTGGCGTTAGCCCGACATGTTTTTTAAACAGCTTGTTGAAATGAAAATAGTCCTTGTAGCCGACACGCTCCACAACCTCGTGAACGGATATAGAGCTTTCCTTCAGCAGCTCTTTTGCTAGCGCGATTCTTTTGCCCGTAATATAGTCCGAATAAGAGGTTCCCGCCTCCTTCTTAATCAGGAAGCTAAGATAGCTGAGGCTCAGATTAAAACGTTTGGCGATTGCGCCCAGCATAATATCCTCCGTAAAGCTTGTATCGATATAGTCCATTACGGCTTTGACCTGCCCGCTTATAACCGGGAGATCAGGCGTACCTTCAAGCTCGAAGCCATTTTTCAACCTCTCGAATACGGCATCTATCGAAGAATAGATCCTTGCCAGCTGATCGCAAGTCAGAAATTCAATATCCTGCTGTGAACTTGCTTGGCTGTAATATTTATGAATAAGCGAGATGATCTGATTGTACACGCTAGCGAATTGATCCAGCTGCATGCCTCGGCACTGCTCCATAAGCCGCTGAAGGCATTCCTGCATACCCGTCAGCTTGCGTTCTTTCATGCTCAGCTCCAACTGCAGCATAGTTCCCGAGATCCCGGCGGCCGTTGCCTCATGCTCTTTATAACGGACAATGCGGTGATCCGGATAAAAGCATGAAGTGAATAACGCGATATCTGCCGCATGAAACACCTTGGAGAGCGGATACGACAAATCCGACGGCATACTGATACCGATATGGCTTGCATCCTTGAGATTGCCGGTTATAAAATCCAGCAGATCAGCAGAATGCGCTGCTTCATCATAAAGGAGAATATAGGACAGCTTGTTTGAGCCTGTCCTCATGACATGGGCATCCATCCCTGACAATTTCGCAACTCTCTCGGAGGAATCCGTAACCGTGGCATACCAAAATACAGCATTGATTAGCAGAACATTCGAATGCTCCGGCTTCATTCCCCGGTTGCATAGATACTGACCAATCGTGGTATTGCCGTCGGCATCCAGCAGCTCGAACAAATCGTTCAGCGGTGCATCGGGGTCGCCGGCATCCAGCTTTTTCTGCTCCAAATGGCCTCTCAGACGCATGATCGTTTCGAGCAGCTGTTCCTTCTCGATTTGCTTCAGCAAATAATCAAATGCGCCAAGCCGCAAAGCCTGCTGGGCATATTCAAACTCGGAATACCCGCTTGCGAGGATAACTTCCGTCCCCAGCTTCTGCTTGGCTATTTCATTCAGCAATTCAATCCCATTAAGCCCCGGCATCCGGATATCCGAGACAACCACTTCGGGACGATGCTCCTCAATAAACCGCAAAGCCGACGAACCATCGTAAGCTTGGCCAATAACCTGATACCCTTCCGTTTCCCAATCAATAAGCTTCGAAATGCCGTAGGCTACCCAAGGCTCATCATCCACGATTAACACGCGATACATGTTCGGTTCCTCCCTCGACGACGTGCGGCGGGAAAGAAATCCTGACGCTCGTCCCTTCATTTAACACGCTGTCAACCTCAAGCGAAGCAGCTTCGCCATAGAATAAATGCGTCCGGTTATAGATATTGGAGATTCCGATTCCCTTTTGCTTCCCCTGTTCCCCTGAGACAAATTCCTGGCTGCCGATAAGGCCATCCCTTAACTCTTGCAGCTGGCACTCGTTCATACCGTAGCCGTTATCTTGAACAAGAACCCTGATCCGGTGATCGGCGGACTTATGAATATCGATCAACACTTCGCCTTCACCCAGCTTCCTCTCCAGCCCATGAAATACCGCGTTTTCAACAAGCGGCTGCAGCAGCATTTTGAGCATCGTTTCGTTCAACAAATCCTCATCGCAGCGGATAACGATCTTAAACCGCCCTCTGAAGCGGAAATCTATTATTCTCGCATATTCCCTAATATGGGCCAGCTCCTCCGCAATCGTCACAAAATTGCTCCCTTTCACCGCATAGCGGAACATGCGCGACAGAGATTCCGAAATATCCGCAATATCTCGGACATCATGGTAAAAGGCCATGGCGCGGATGCTTTCCAGCGTGTTATAGAGAAAATGCGGATTGATCTGATTCCGGAAAGCCGATATTTCCATCTGTTTTTTGGCCAGCTCAATTTCCAGCATCCGGATTTGGGTAGAGCGGACCTCATCGCTCAGCTCGCTTATATCGTCCAGCATATTATTCAGCTTTTGGCCAAGCACGCCAATCTCGTTTTTGTGAACGACCTGATAGCGGCTATCCTCACCGTTTTTCGGATAGGACTTGATGAAATCCATCAACGATTTAATCGGCTTCAGAATTCGGGTGAAGAAAATAAGCAGGAACATACACAAAATGCCGAACATAATCGCGTAGGTGGTGATATTGATCCGTTTGACCGTTCCCAGCTCATTAAGCAGCTCGCTCTTCGGAATGATACTGATCAGCTTCCAGCCGGAAGGAGCAAGCGTAATCGACTGGACGATAAATTTCGAGTTTGCCTTCCACTTGCCTACGTTCACCGAGTCGCTGCTGGACACCTTGCCTTCGCTGGTTAAGATATGATCATTCCGGTCGAGCAACATAACCCGGGAGTTGGCCGTAACTTTTGCGCTCCTCAGAATCGGACTCAGGTTAGAGACATCCATCACGTATCGGCCGGTCCCCCGGTATTCCGTTGCGATATGGTTGCTGTCCAGTCCGTAGATTGGAGCCGTAATAATGTAAAAATGCTCCGTCGGGCGGTCATCCAGATTAACCAGGCCGGAATAGGACATCGTCTGCACGGGAGCCGTCGTCTCGTCCTGACCCTCGCCAAGCCTTGTCATTAGCTTCCCGCTCCGGTCGTATAGCTGAATTCCCCTTATATTGGATTTCATCGACATCGTGTTGGCGAATACAGACAGCACTTCGCGGTTCATCAATACCCGGTCCAGCATATCGTCCGTATTGATATAGGTCTGTACGGTAGGGCTGTAAAACAAGAAGGTGGATATTCCTTGCATGTCGCCGTCAAAGCTCGTCATCTTCTCGTTGACCTGTTGCAAGATGGTATTAACGGATGCGGTGACCTTCCGTTCGATAATTTGCTGGGCAATACGGTTCGTAATGATATAAGTAATAAGCAGCGTGACCAGCATAAGCGCAATCAAAATCAAGATTTGCCTCATCAAGCTGGGCTTCCATATCCGGTTCAGCATAACGTTCCCCTTTTCGAATAGCGGCTGTATGATCCTCTAACAGAAGAAACAACAAAAAAACCGCTTTTTAAGGCGATTTTTTTGAAGACTTGCTTTATTTCACTCTGAATACCGTAATGGAATGCTTGGGAAAATCGTACGCAAAACGGTTGCCTTGGGCACGGAATTGGTTCTGCTTTGGAGCTACTCGGTCAGGCGTTTCGAATGTATTCTCTTCATCCAGCGAATGGCCGGACATTTCGTAGACATCAATGTTCAGGAGCGGTTTCCGTAAATCTGCAAGCACAACGTCAGCGCTAACCGAGCTGTCCTGCACATTCACAACCTTAATGATGGCATCGCCGGTTGCCCGATCATAGCTGGCGGAATAATACAATGGCTCGATAAGCGGCAGCGTATCTTCTGTTTCATTGTATAGTTCACCATTAATCCAGGCGCGGATCTGACGACCCGATACCTCCAATTTCAAGCTGTATTCTTTATGATCTTCTACGTTAAAAATGCTTTGGGTGAGGACGGAGCCTCTTCCATTGATATTGGAAGCAATAATGGAATCCTGATTCTGCCAGCCGCCAAACTCCCAGATCCGCTTATTCTTCTCGTCCGTTTGTCCAAACTTGAGATTAAAGCCTTTAGGTCCGCTGATTCTTTGGGCTTTCAGGGTTATCGTATAGTTCTCCCAATCCGTATCTCCTAGATCGATTGTCCGGATCGACGTCCCGTTTATTCTGTCTTCTTCCGTATCGGAGAGCGTGCAAGGCAAGCCTCCGTTCAGCTCTTTTACTTCCCCGTTATCGTTGTTCACCAGTACGATATCCCAATAACGGAAGGAGCAGCGGTCCGTCTCCAGGGATAAAACGCCGTTAATCGGCATCTTCATATTGTGAGGAGCAGCTTCCAGACCACTCGCTTCGATTGTTAAAAGCTGATCCCCTTGATGATGCATAAACAGCTGCTGCACATAATAGTTAGGCGTGCCGTAAACCTCATGATTGTTGAACCAGATCATATCCGGTTTCCAGTTCACGTAATCGACGTTGCACAGGAGCGGTGCATAGCAGGCAAGTCCTACGGCATGCGCGTTTTTCTCAAGCCCCGTCATGTAAGCCGCTTCGGCAAGCGCGTTGTAATACGTGTTCCCCCAGGAGGCGTATTCGCCCAGAAAGACTTTCGGGTCATCCGCTTTAAAGTTGTCGTACCGATGGTAGTTGGCCAGAAACCATTCCGGCGAGCTGTAATAATGCTCGTCCACCAGATCCGACTGATGCTCTCTCGCAGATTGCCAGCCGCGTTCATATTCCGTTCCTGCGGCGAACGGGCCTGAGGAATTTATAACTTTGATATTCGGATACTTCTCTTTAATGGCGCGATGGAAGTACGGGTAACGTTCAAAGAACGGCTCTCCCACTTCTTCGTTGCCGATTCCGATATACTCAAGCCCGAACGGCTCCGGGTGACCCAGCTCCGCGCGAATCGCTCCCCACGTAGTTGAAGCATCGCCATTAGCAAACTCGATGAGATCAAGCGCATCTTGAATCCATGGCGACAGCTCTTCGATCGGAACGATTCGGTTGTGATGCGGATCGTATCCGCCCGGCAGAATCGGGATTGGCTTGGCTCCAATGTCCTCGCATAATTGAAAATATTCGTAATAGCCGAGGCCAAGCGTCTGATTATAGCGCCAGTTGTTCCTTCTAGCCGGTCTTTGCTCAACGGGGCCAATCGTGTTTTTCCACCGGTACATGGAGTTCCTGTCATCCGGGTTCAAGGAACCGTCATGCACGAGGCAGCCGCCAGGGAAACGCATAAACTTTGGCTTCAGGTCGGCGAGCAGCTTCGCAATATCCTCTCTTAATCCGCCAGGCCGGTTAAGATACGTCTTCTCCGGGAAAAGGGATACCATATCGAGGTACAGCTTCCCCTGCCCTCTTGTCACAAGAACAAGACGGCAACCCTTATCCGTTGCAGTGGACGTTATTACAGCCTCGTATTTTGTCCATTCAGCCGACTTCACCTCAATGACAGCTTCGCCGTAAACGGAACCGTCTATCCCTTCGATTGTGACGGTCAGAGGTTCTTGGGAGCTGGCGTCACGCCGCGCAAATATCGAAAATAAATAACGGTCTCCTTGCTTGACGGGAATACCGCTGTTGAAACCAAGGTTCATAAGCCCAACGCCATTACCCTCCGCAACAATATCTATTACCGCATAATGAGGGTTACGCGCGTTAATCGGATGGCTTTCCCCGATTGTAATTTCCGTCTGTCCGCCGCCTCTTTCCACCTTTTCCCAGGCCATTAAAGCATGGTAATCGGGATGATCGATCGGATCAAATTCAAAGGAACGGTTCCGAACAAGCTCCGCGTAGAGTCCCCCATCCGCCGCATGATTCAGATCCTCGAAAAATATGCCAAACAAGTCGCCTAATTCCGCGCCTCGTTCTTGTGTGCGTATCGTTAATGCCGGCTGTGTGCTCATGTCGATTAAATCTCCTTTGCCCTCTTTTTCTTAAGATTCTAAGGAGTAGCGCCTGCGAAAACAATTCATTATCCTGCCTTATAACTGACCTATCCTGCTATCCATAGAGAACAACCCGGCAGATCTGGTATAATTCCTTCAGCATCATCTCAATGAGGAGCTGAATACGTAATGGATCACTACAAGCTTGCCGGGCTTGGGCCGAATGAAACGATCGGAATCTTGCCCGATTACTATTTTCCGCCTTACATTACGCTTGCCCATATGTTCTCAGCCCCAAGCAATTGGGCAATACACAACAGGGAGATGAAGCAGTATGTCCTTCAATATGTCGTTGACGGCATAGCGGACTACCCAATCGAAGACACGCCTTATACGACAACGCGCGGAGATCTGCTCTTTCATCGCCCCATGGAACGGCACTCCATTCTTCCTCATTCCTCGGAGCCGTACGTTTGCATCTCCATTGTTTTTCACTTTGGCCTCTCACCATTTCCAATCCCCGAGTTGTATGAAAGCGAGCATTACCTCGGCAACTTTTCCGACCATCCCATCGATAACATGCTATCCGAACTGGTCACTTCTTACAGACAGCCTGGTTTGATTCATCAAATGCAATGCCAAAGCCTGCTGATGCGCATCCTGTCAGAAGCTTCCCAGAGTAACAAGGAACATTCTCAAGCTAAAAACGATGCCTCGAATAAACCTCAAATTGTGCTTGTTAAAAATTATCTGCACGAACACTATGACCGGGATGTACAGCTCAAGGAATTAGAAGAGCTTAGCGGCTGGAGCAAAAACTACCTGCTGCTCGTATTCCGCAAATATATGGGCATGTCCCCAATGCAGTATTTAACCTGGCTGCGAATAAATAAAGCCAAAGAGCTGGCTATCCATTCCAACCTTACAATCAGCGAAATTGCCGAACGCGTCGGTTATTCGGATGTCCATACCTTTGGCCGCATGTTTAAAAAGAAAACCGGACATAGCTTAAGTCAATTTTGTGCCAACCTGATTCACTCCTGATGCTCACCGTTTTTTATATTTTTCTCCAGTAATTCTCATGGGGAACGCGATAAGCAGGCGGAACATCTTCCTCGGACTCGGAAAATGCATAAGCTCCGGTTGGGTGATATTCAAATGCCTGCTCCCCTTCGGTATACCCACAATGCTCCCGTCTGTTTATGCAGTCCCGCAAAATGCGCTGTTTGATAGGGAGATAGTCCGTCGTATGCGGTCCAAAACCTGTCTCAATCTCGCCTGGCCTGAACTCGTAATAGACCGTACGCCGCAGAGCATTCCCTTCTCCTTCCGGTGAGCCGTGCAGCAGCTGGATATTGTAAAAAATGACATCTCCTGCCTTAAGCGGAACCGGAACCGCATCGTTGGTCTCAAAACCTGGCCTGGAGCAGCGTTCATCTGCTTCGGCTGATTCCCAATGCTGACTTCCCGGTATAACCCAAAGGCAGGAGCCTTCATCCGCATCATCCAGGTAGAAGTCAACGTTGAAGATAGGCCTTGGATCCAGGCAGCCGTCCGGCATTGCCGCATCACGGTGCCAAGGCACGGAGGCCGCGTTACCCGGCGCTTTGACGACAAGCGAATCCCAGGTCGGGATTAAATTCGGTCCTTGCAGCTTCTCCACGGTTCGCAAAATAAACGGGTGGCCCAATAGCACTTTGGCAGCTTCGCATTTATCGATAATAAATTCGGTCCGCCAGTACACCTTGTCCCCATTGGCCCGAATTCGGTACAAATAATCGCCGGCCTCCGTTTGGCCTGCAAGTCCATTTTCGATGATTTGAAGAGTCTGCTCCTGCAGCAATCTTAGTTCTTCGCCCATTAATGCATTCCGGATAATCAGATAACCGTTGTCCAGAAAATATCGGGCTTGCTCATCCGTAATAACAGACTGCAGCTTTGCATCCGCTTCCAAGAAATCTTGTTTAGCACTCATTATTTAATCAACTCCTCTTCGTATGCGGCAAGATAGCTTAACTATACCGGGAGATCGCTAAGAAAGATTTAGCTGGAAGCAATGATTTGGTTGCCGAAAGCACACAAAGCCATCCCGCGAGGGATGGCTTTGTAACGAAAGAAAAACGAATGCTATTAAGTCGCAATCTCCTGCTGGATGACATGGCTGTTATGCAAAAAGGCCGGCCGTTCTACCTGATATAAATCGTAGATTTGCTCGGTATGATTGATTCGCGAATACATATACGGATTAAGATCATTGGCAAGGGTGACATAGGGCAGCTTCTCGACCGCTTTTTTTGACCGGATATTCTGCTTGCGGATTTTCAAAAATACCGTTTCAATCTCATGCTCCAGAAAGAGCTCTGTGAAAAAAGCTTCCTTAGCCAGCTGGTTATACCCTTTGCCGAAATAAGGAATGCCGATCCATGTAGCCAGAAAGCCTGTATGATTAACAATATCGTAGAGGTCGATACTGCCAATGGGTTGTCCCGTCTCATTCAGAATCGTTCTTGAAATACATGTGCCCTGCTCTTCTTCGACGATCAACTGCTTGGTTGCAAATAGATATTCTTCATGCGACTGGGGTTTGTAACGAACATAAGGGAAAACAGCGGGATCAACCAATAATTGATACAAGGAGTGGCATTCGTGCAAATCTCGTTTTTTAATCATCGTATCTATCACCCTAGTCCTTGAAAGTCGTCTTCTCAAGTATATAAAAGGACATGTGGGATTGTATGAACGCCACGTTTTGTTTGTGTAAATTGCGCTTGAAAAAGGACCACTCCAAGTCAATCGGAGTGGTCCTCTCCTCTAGTTAAAAGTTAGCGTAAATCCGCTCTGAACGTAGTTCACGTTCGGGTAGGCGATGTTTCTCGTAACCAGATTGTTAAACGTTGCCGATCCGTTCCCCGTATAGGTATAGATTGCAGCGCCCAAATGAGGGCCCGAGAATCTTGAGGTCGTTACCCCGTCTTTGCCCGTACCGTCAATGGTCACGTTGTTGAAGACGATATTCTCGAAGCCTCCGCCATAACCGAATTGGATCGCATCACGCTGCGCATTGAGGATATCAATGTTGGTAAAGGTCACGTTTTTGATCGAATCATTGGAAGCTTCCAGATCGATCGCTCCCCGTTCCCCGTTGTACAAGTCCTGACTCGTGCCGCTATTAATGATCGTTGTATCCGAGATTGTAATTCCCGTATTATTCTGGAAGTGATAACCCGGGAAGACCGTATTCAGACGGACGCCGGAGCCGCCAACGGTATCGATAATAACGTTGTGGTCGGCTTTATGTCCGCTGCCGCCAAAGAAAGCAATGCCTGCTGCGCGCCAGTTGTTCTCAATAGTGTTGTAAGAGAACGTATTATTCACGCCTGCGGGAGCGCCGTTTGTGTTACTCGTCCAGACCGCCAGGGCATCGTCACCGTTATTGCGAAGATTGCTGTTGCGAACGATGGAATTGCTCGTTCCTTGGGAGAAGTTGACTCCGTCAGCCAGGTTGTTGCGGATACGGCTGTTCTCGATCGTCAGCCCATTCGCGTAAATCGCAGGCGTATGAGCGTAATCCCCAACCCAGAAGCCGCATTCAAAATGCTCTACCCATACATCATGAATTTTGGAGTTCGTTCCGAAGTTATCCATAAAGCCTTTGTAGATTGCATTCTGCCCGTAACGGGAACGGAGCTTCGAATTCAGGTAGACATTGCTGAAGTCCAGCTTGCCTGTAATCCGTAGCGAAATCCCTCCTCCAGCCGCATTTGGGTTCGTGAACTGGATATTCGTATACCAGTAGCCCGCTCCCGTAATCGTCAGGTTATTGATCATATTGCTGACCGAGCCTATCTCCCACATGTTGCCCAGATGGAAAGTACCCGCAGGGATATACAAGGTTTTGTTGGCCGCAACCGCTGCGTTAACCGCTGCTTTGAAGGCCGTAAGATCATCTTGCCCGTCATTGGCAATCGCGCCGTAATCGGTAACGGACACCGAATTAGCCGGTTGGGCAATTGCTGTCGGAACTTGCTCAACCTCGATGAAGTCTACCCCGTATTCAATGCTGTCATTTCCTTTCTGAATGCGAACGGTATCTCCCGGCTGAAGCGGAGTATCCAGCTTCCAATGCACCTCGTCGAAGCGGAACAACGGCCTTCCTCCGCCCGGAGCATCCGCCGGCATATCTCCCGAGAAATATTGCCAGTTGTAGTAGGAGCTTAACGCTACGGTCTTTACTTTCACGTTGTTGACATAGACGTCAAGGGAGCCGCTCAGGCCCATTCCGTCCGCCGAGTCAGGCATAGTAAAGCGCATCGTCACGCCCGCTCCGCCTTCACCCTGACGTACGGTCCATTGCAGATAGGAACCGCTCGAAGGAAGCGCGATATATTTTTGCCCGGAAGCTTCGGATGCCGTTAATGCCTGGTCGAAGGTTGGCGCGGTCTGCAGCGTTGCTCCGCCGCCTCGGGTTGCGTCATCCGTATCGTAACGGGTATACGGCACGCTTGCGCCACGGACCGAATAGACTACCAGATTCGTTGTGTTTACGTTATTTCCTTGCTTGGACGCCGCTTCATTAGCATCTGCCGCAATGGTTGTCGTTACGGTGTAATTGCCGTTGACGGCCGTCCAGGTGCCTGGAATGCTTACATTAGCCGAAGCCCCCGAGGCTAAAGAGCCGTTATACGAACCGCTGAACGTTTGAATTGTGGAACCCGCCGAATTTTTCAAGGCAACGGTAATGGCATGGGAGCCGCCAGCGGAAGCTACGGTACCCTGGTTTTTCAAATTAACCGTAAACGCAATCGAATTGCCGGTTACCGGATTGTTAGGCGTCCATGAGGTTGTTCCGACGAAGTCGGCGCTTGCAATTGGCGCAACCACCAATGCCGCTGCGTTCGTGTAGCTGTTATTGTTGTCATTAAGCTCGATGATGGCATTATTCTCGTCTACTTTCGCGCTGACCGAGTAGCTCGCTGCTGTCTTGCTGCCGACGTTTACGGATACCTGAGCTGAAGCACCGGCAGCTAATGCCGCGACTGCAGCAGAACCGGCAAGCTCGTTGTTCAGATAGAAGTTGACGGTAGATGCCGCGGAGCTTGCATTGCCATCATTTTTAACCGTTGCGTTAAGCGTAATTGCACTGGATTCATCCGGTGCAGCCGGCGACCAGGACAAGCCTGTAATCGTCAAATCCGGATTGGCCGCAGGCGTGCCGAATACCTGGAACTCTGCAATTTGACCTGCCGGAGCTCCGGAATTGGACGTCATGTTTAATTGAAGCCGTTTAACCGTTGCCGTAACCGGAATCGTCACGGTGTTGCCGGAAGCCGGGTTAAAGGTATAAGACTGCGATGAGACAAGATTGCCGAAAGTTGTTGTCGTCTGATTATGGCCAAGCACTTGAATCGTTTGGGTGCGCGTGCTCCACTCGCTCGCCGGATTCAGCTTCAAGACGATGGAGGTGACATCGTAGTTTTTGCCGAGATCAAGAGTCAGCGTGCTTGGGTTGCTGCTACCTTCCCAATACGTGCTTGTATTGTTGTCGTTAGCGTTCGAAGCCACAAACGCTTGCGTGTTTGAGGACGCCGTCATGGTCTTGCCAATCGCGATGTTATCGGTTGCCGGCGGTGTTGGTGTCGGTGTTGGTGTTGGTGTTGGTGTTGGTGTTGGCGTTGGCGTTGGTGTTGGTGTCGGTGTCGGTGTTGGCGTTGGTGTTGGTGTTGGCGTTGGCGTTGGCGTTGGCGTTGGTGTTGGTGTTGGCGTTGGCGTTGGTGTTGGCGAGCTGGACGCCGTTACTTTGATCTCGTCAATGTTAATGTTCGCGGAGTCGCCGGCATCGTATTTATAGGCAATCGTGTTGTTGCCTGCGATAAGCGCAAGCGTCTCCACCTTGGTTCCCCAAGTATCCCAATTCGCCAGACTAGGCAGCGTAGTTTGACGAATTTTAATGCCATTGACATAAATGCTGACTGTACTCGAAGCGCCGCTCGCATTGGCATACTTCAAAGTCACGTCATAACTTCCAGCGGAGGATACGTTTGCCGTAAATGCAGTCGAAGCCCCTTGCGTCCAATAACCGTCAACAAATCCGGTACCGGAGAAGCCCGTATGATCGGTATTTACCTTGGCCCCGCCCGACAAAACAGCGGCCTCCGCTTGATATGTACCGGGCGCTCCGGGAGTGCTCGCTCCGTAAATTTCGAACTCGGATAACTGCGCTGCCGGCCATCCGTTATTTGCCGTAACATTCAAACGAACATAACGGGTGCTTGCCGCGGCAAAGTTGATCGTAACCGTGTTATTCTGAACGGATGGATCAAACACATAATTGGTTGAAGCAACGATGTTCGATAAAGCCGCGCCGTCCGTGCTTCCTTGGACTGCCAGGGTTTGCGTCCGCGCGCCCCAGCCAGCGGGCAGCTTCAGTACAATCTGATCGATGCTTGCAACGGCACCTAGATCAACCTGAATCCATTGCGGGAACGCGTTGTTCGCGCTTTCCCAATAAGTAGCCTGATTGCTGTCTTTCACATTGTTGGGCGAATACGTTTGCGATTGTCCGCTTGCGGTTATGGTCTTGCCCAGCGTTAAGTTTTGTCCGCCGGCAGCAGAGACCGGCTCTCCTAGTGATACGAGCAGGCTGGTGATCAGCATTGTTGCAATCAGCAGCCATGCGACATACTTGTTGCGCATTCTATTCCTCCTCAAATGATAACTCTTATTGGTCTTTCACTTGGAAGCGATTACAAGTTGTCCCTTAACGGTCCTCCTCTCCATGGCATATCTCTAATTATAGAAAGGATTAGCCTCCGGCAATAAGATGCAAAACTACGGAAAATGTATGTATTTCCAAGATGATCAAGCCGGCTGTTCGACGATGCGGAACAACAAAAAAAGCAGTACATCCATTCGGGATGCACTGCATATCAGAATAATTAGGCTAATACAATCTGATCCTGTCTATCGCTTACGTGCCAACGGCCGCCTACCAGCATCCCTCCGGAAAATACTGCTTCGCGTAGAGGTACAGCCGCGATAGCATGCCGGGCATTTAAGGCATTGACCAAAGAAAAGCTCGCGTGGTCTCCAACCTTCGGAACTAGCGAACCTGAAGAGATAAGAGGATAGGTCTGCAGCAGCTGATCATCTGTGATCCAGCCGAATTTTTCAGCCAGACGCGAGCCGCGCGCAAGCAAATCTCCGTTGCCGAACGGACTCCACGCGTCCAGAATATTGTCCGAACCAACATGAACCCGAACCCCTTCCAGAAGCAGCTGATCTACCCGCGGCATAGGACGGTCAATAGGAACGCTGGTCATAATCGCCACATTGCTTGCGCTAAGCTTTTGTGCCAGCTCTCGGGATTCGGCTTCACTGACCTGCCCGAGACAATAGGCATGGCTGACAGCCGTACGGCCGCTTTGGCTTGCCTCCAAGGTCAAGTCAGCGAATCGGCTAACCGTATAGGTCCCTAGATGCCCGGGGTCATGCAAATGCAGATCTACGCCGGCTTTAAACTCCGTGCTGAGCTCAAACATCGCTTCCAGGCTTGCGTCCACCTGTCCGTCCAGCCCTGCCGGATCAACCCCTCCTACGTAATCCGCTCCTGCCCGAAGCGCCTCCTTCATAATAGAAATGGATTGGGACCGCAGCAAGCCCTGCTGTGGAAAAGCTACAATCTCGATATCCATCCGCCCTCTAAAATGCTCCCTGACCTCAAGGATATCCTCCAAATGAGAAAGTCCAAGCTTGGGATCAACATCCACATGCGTCCGAATAGCCGTTGTTCCATTCATCAGCAGAAGCTGCAGAAGCCGGTGCGCTCTTTCCGCAGCACGCGTAGGCAGTGCTTCCAGCATGCGGGTCTCGAACTCTAGCTGCCCGGGCAAAGTAACAAACGGCTGCAGCGGCTTCCACGGCTCTCCGAGAAAATGTTTGTCCAGATGGATGTGCATATCGGACAAGGCCGGCAAGTAGAGCAGTCCGTCTGCATCCCAGACTTGCGCGAAGTCTTCTGCGGGTTGCATCGTTTTGCCGCTGGGTTCAATGTGTGACATGCAGCCTGTCGTCAGGTCCAGAGTCAAGTCATGCAACCGGTCTTCAATCTTTACGTTTCGCACTATCGTTTTATTCGCTTCCATCACTATTCACCTTCATCCCTCTCTGGTTGGCTAATGGGCTCCCAAATAAGCTTCAACCATCCGCTCATCCCGAAGCAGCTCATCGGAATCCCCTTGCATCGCGACCGAGCCTTTATCGATCACGTATCCTCTGCTTGCTAGATTAAGAGCTTTATGAGCCATCTGCTCGACAAGCAGAATCGATGTTCCTTCCTTCGATAAACCGTAAATCGCTTCAAAGATTTCGTTAACGATAATCGGAGCAAGACCAAGCGAAGGCTCGTCGAGCAGCAGCAGCTTGGGCCTACTGATCATCGCTCTCGCCAGAACCAGCATCTGCTGCTCTCCGCCGCTTAACGTATAAGCAAGCTGCGTCCGTCGCTCGTACAGCTTCGGGAACCTGTCGAACAAAGGCTCCAGCTCCCTGTTGAACTGTTCCTTCCGGACTGAACCGATCCGTCGCTTTAATCCCATCCGCATATTTTCCAGAACCGATAACGTTCCGAACACCTCCCGCCCCTCCGGGACAAGCGATACCCCCAAGTTTGCGGTCCGATTAGCCGGCATCGAGGTGATATCCGTTCCCTCCAGAAGCACCTTGCCGGAGTGCGGCTTCACAAGCCCTAATATGGTTTGCATGAGCGTCGTTTTTCCGGCGCCGTTCGAGCCGATAATGGCTACGATCTCGCCTTTCTTTACCTCGATATCCACGCCTTTTAACGCTTCAACCGGGCCGTACCTGACGGATAAGCCATTAACGCTCAGCATCCGCAGCAACCTCCTCTTTGCCTAAATACGCCTGTATGACCCGCGGATCGCTCAGCAGCTGGGCAGGGTTACCCGTCCCAATGACTTTACCGAAATCCAGAACAGTGACGGTATCGGAGACGCGCTGAACAAAATCCATATGATGCTCGATCAGCACAATCGTCAGGTCATAACCAACAAGTCTCTGAAGAAGCTCCTCCAGCTGCTTGATTTCGGCTGCCGTCATGCCGGCAGCCGGCTCGTCGAGCAGCAATACGCTTGGCTCTGTCGCAAGCGCCCTTGCAATCTCTATCATTCGCTGATGACCATACGGCAATTGGCTGGCGGACATATGCCGGTTCCCGTCATAACCAATCAGATCAAGCAACCGATGCGCCTTTTCCTGCAGTTCCGCTTCCCTGCGGCGTTGCGCAGGTGTCCTTAGGAATGCCGCTCCAAGCCCCGTCCTCGCTTTAACGGTCATCCCCGTCATGACATTTTCAAGAACGGTCAGTTCTTTGAACAGCCGGGAATGCTGGAAGGTCCGGGCAATACCTAACCCGGATACCGACGACAGCGAACCGGAGAGAGAAGCTCCATGCAGCTCCATTGCCCCTTGTTCAGGCGTATACAAGCCGGAGATTACATTCAGGAGCGTCGTTTTCCCGGCACCGTTGGGTCCAACAAGGGAATGGATCGTGCCGGCTTTTATCTCAACCGAAACTTCTTTTAATGCCTGTAGACCGCCAAACGACTTATTAATGCCCTCTAGGCGGAGTGCGGCTTCCGGGAATCTGCCCTTTTTCCTATCGTTTGCGAACGGTAAGCTATAATCAGCCGTACCGCCGATTCGATCAGCTTCCTGCGAACGAAGCTTTAAGCCAAACCGCGCTTCCAGCCAATCGTTCATCGTTCCCATAATGCCTTTCGGGAGAAAATAAAGAACCGCAAACATGATCGTCCCATACAGCGCCATGCGAAGCTTTTCCATCTCCAGTACCTCAGGCAGGAAGACCAATATAATGGCGCCTATGATGGGCCCAAGCAATCTTCCGGAGCCGCCTAAGATCACGATAAGCACAAGCTGAACCGAAGCTTGGAAATGATACGTATCCGGACTGATAAAGCTGTTCGTATGGGCATACAGCGTACCGGCAAGACCCGCTAGAACCGCACTGACGGCAAATCCGACGTATTGCGGCTTGAATTTTCGAATGCCCAAGGAAGCTGCGGCTATCTCGTTTTCCTTCGTGGCAATCATGGATCTCCCCCAAGCGGATCGCCGTATATTGTAAGCGAGGATAAGAGCCCCGACAGCAACCGCCACTGCGAGCAGATACATGCTCTGCAGATCAAAGGTATAACCGCCAAGCTTTGGCTTCGGAACGCCCGATATGCCAAGCGGCCCGCCGGTAACCCCATCCCATCTGATTAACGCTTCATGCACAACAACCCCGAAGGCGATGGTAATCATGGAGAGGTACACGCCGCCCGCTTTTATTGTAGGAATGGCAATCAAGCTGCCGATGATTAAAGAAACCGCAATTCCGGCAAGCGCGGACAGCCAGAAGTTCAATCCGTAATGCGTACTGGCATAAGCCGAGGTATACGCTCCCGCCGCCATCAATCCGGCATGGCCGATGGAGACAATCCCGCAATAGCCGACCAGAATATTCATGCCGACACACGCAATCACATAAATGCCGATTGTAAAAAACAAGTTCAGCATATATGTATCAGCCGTCCATGAAGCAGAGGCAAGCGCCGCTGCGGCAAGCAGTCCGCCCCATAGAGCTGACCTGCGGAAGATTATACTTTTCCTGCTATCATTCATTTCCGCTTCCCCCCAAGCAAGTCTGACCCTATACTTTGACGACTGTTTTCCGGACGTTAAACAGTCCCATCGGTTTCCAATACAACACGAGAATAACGATGCCATACACGAACATTTCCCGGAATGCGGTAGAGATATATTGGCCGATAAACACCTCGGCGACGCCAAGCAGCAACCCCGTTCCTACGATTCCTTTGGGATTATTGACGCCGGCCAGAATAGCGACGGAGATGGCTTTTAGACCAAGCGGCAAGCCTACATCGACGGATACGGCATAGTTCGTAGACATTAAAGCCCCGCCAATACCCGCTAGCAATCCGCTTAATACATAAGCAACGGCTACGACACGCCCGCTATTTATGCCCATCATCTCAACGGCTGTCCGGTTATCCGCTGTTGCGCGCAGCCATAAGCCCCAATGCGACTTTTGATAAAACAGGATTAACAAGGCGAGCAGCGCGCCAACGATAGGGAAGAAAATAAACTCCTTCCAATAGATGCCGGCATCCATAATGCGAAGCATGCCGCTGCCTGCCGGAGAAGGGACGACCCCTTCATCCGGACCATTGAAATAGAGGGCAACGTCCTGAATAATAATGCCGACCGCGATTGTGCTGAGTACCCACTCAACCGAATTCGCACCCTTATCGAACTTGCGTATCGCCAGCCTCTCGATCACGAGATTCAGCAAGGCTACCAGCAGGATCGAAGCAGCAAACGCGAGGGGAAACGGCAGCCCCGCATGCTCGGAGAAACCAAACAGCAGAACTCCCCCTACCATGACGAGCTGGCCTTGCGACATATTGAGAGTACCGTTTACGACATAGGTTAAGCTGTAGCCAAGCGCGATAACGGCATAGAGGCAGCCGACCGCAAGACCACTGATGATTAATTGCAAGATAAGCGACATGCTGATCCCTCTTTTCCGCTCTGTTACTGCTTGTCGGATACGACAAGCTTGCCGTCCTTCCAAACGGACATCAAATACGAATGAACGTCGATTGCATCATGATTGTCTTTCGTGAACGCCTGATCCCAATCCTTGATAACCCCGCTGTACGGGCCAAGATTTGTTTCCAGCGTGTTTTTGACCGCCTCGCGGTCTTTTTTCAGATTGCCCGTCAACTCCGTGCGTTCAATGGCCTGGAACAGCATCATCGCGCCGTCATAGCCTTGCGCCGCGGAGGCAAACGTCGTTGGAATATGACCGAATTTCGCCGTAAAATCCTTCAGAAATACCGCCGCGGGTTCACGGGTCTGATCAACGTTGAAGTTGGCCGTCTGAATCGCATAAGTTCCTTCCGCCAGCTGCTGGCCTACCTCCTGCACGCCTTTGTTGGCCATGCCGTTCTCGCCAACGATCGGAACCTTCCAGCCGAGCTTATCCATCGCTTGAAGCACATAGCCATTCCCCGCTCCTTGCCCGAACAGGTAGATCACTTCGGCTCCCGCTTCCTTCGCATGGTTGACCTGCGCGGTCATATCTTTATCCTTGGCATTATCGAAAGACTCCACGGCTACCGGCTTCAGTCCCTTTTCCTCAAGCGCTTTTGTCATCGCCGCTGCGGCGCCTTTGCCGTAACCGCCATTCTCATGAAGAATCGCGATTTTGTCGGTGGCAAAATACTTATTAATGAATTGCAATGCGTATTGAGCCGTAATGTTCGCGTTCATCCGTACCCCAAAGGTCCAAGGCATGCCGCTTTCTACCGATGCGGGAACATTGGAGGTAGCTACGACAAACGGGAATTTCTCCTCCATAATAATGGGGGATTGCGCCAGCATAACGGTGCTGTAGAAGCCCCCTACTGCTCCAAGCACGCCTTCCTTCTGACCGAAATCCCGGATAATGCTGATTCCGCGGGTCGGATTCTGTTCGGTGTCGCGAACGACCAGCTCAACGGTACGGCCATGCAAACCGCCTTTTGCATTTATCTGGTCAACGGCGATTTGAACCCCCTGATATAAATTAATAGAGTTCATGGCGTTATCGCCTGTTGCTTCCGTCGACATTCCGATCAGAATCGGTTTATCGCTTTCGTTGCCATTGCCCGAAGATGCTTTATTGCTGCCGCATCCTGCCAACACCAGTACCATAGCCGCCATCCATGCCGCACACCATACTTTCAAGTTATAACGTTTACTCATGTATAGTCCTCTCCTCTATCTTTTATAAAATGGTTAATATCGCTCTCTCGATTCTTGTATCTGCGACTATAACGCCTCTTTTCCATACCGTCCGGGTCTCCGACTTATTAAGCAGCACATCTCTTTCCGTCTTCTCCCGGAACAACACCATGTCGGCTGAAGCCCCTACGCGAATCCCGTAACCCTCAAGCGCTAGCACCCGGCTTGCGCCTTCCGTGAGCATCCCCAACAAGCGGCTTGCATCACTATCGCCTCCCATATAAGCGGTAATTGCAAGCAGCCAAGCCGTTTCAAGGGGATCCGCTTTGCCGAACGGGGTAAAGGGATTCTGTACGTTGTTCACGCCAATGGCTACATTGACTCCTTTTTCCTGAAGCAGCTTGACGGGAGTCAAACCTCTGCGCGGCTTTTCCTCATCGCCCCGTCCATTAATAAAAAGGTCGGTTGCCGGCAAAGTAATGACATGAATGCCCGCTTCGCTCAGCAGCTCCGCTGCCGCTGCTGCCTCCTCTCTAGCAAGGGAACCAAGCGAGGTGACATGACCGGCGCTTACGCGGCCTTGCAGCCCATATTCCATTGTCCGCTTGGCAATTTGAATGATTGCCAGATCCTCAGGCTTGTCGGAGAAATCCGCGTGGAAATCCAGCGGTTTGCTATACTTGCCCGCGAGATCAAACACAAACTTCAAATGATCGTCCAAGTCCGGATCCTGATACGTAATCCCCCCAACAACGTCACAGCCAAGCCGAAGAGCTTCTTCCATCAACTCCGCGGTTCCCGGGCTTTTGAATATTCCCTCTTGAGGGAATGCGACCACTTGCAAATCCAGCAGATGTCGCATGGATTGCTTCAGCTCGAGTGCCGATTCAATGGCCGACAGACCTAGGATCGGATCAACCTCCGCATGACAACGCATATGGGTCACGCCGTTACTTACGGCTTCCCGAACGACTTGAAGAGAACGTTCCCTCATGTCGATTCTAGTAAAAGCGTTTTTCATATGGGCTGTTATCCGTATAGCGTCCTGAAGCGACCCTGCCTCCCTCTCCATTCTGGCAAGCAAGTACGCCTTCTCCAGGTGGATATGCGGTTCTACCAGACCTGGCAGCAGCACACCGCCTTCCCCATTTACAACAGCATTCGCAGTCCATTCCTTGGCAGCCCCGCTTTGCTCCACATAAACGATAATGCCGTCAGATACTCCTACATCCATTAGTTGATGATGACCCTTTACTTTGACATTTGATATGACTTGATCAAGCATTGCAGCCCCCTCCATGTCACATTTGTTAACTCCAATTAAGCTAAATTCAGAATAGCTGTTCATTAACGGAATGTCATTGGCTGCAACATCTAAAAAATCATGAGTTTTTTGGATGCATCATCCAAAAATTGATTTACACAAGGCGGATGCCGTGTTACATTTCATAACACAAAACTCTTTTTTAAAGGAAGGGATTTAATTGCTGCTAAGCGAGCTGCTTGCCAACGACATTTACGAGCATGCGCGGGTTATTGCCGGGTTTAACGGACTTACTCGCACGGTTCAAACCGTCAATATTATGGATGCCCCCGATATCATCCGGTTTCTGCGCCCTGGCGAGCTTCTTCTGACAAACGGTTATTTCATGAAGCAAAAACCTGGCATGTTTATGGAGTTGATGCGGGATATGCAGCGTATGGAATGCTCGGGTATGGCTGTCAAGACGGAACGCTTCGAGCTCCATGTCCCCGAGGAAGCGCTTCTCGAAGCCGAGCGGCTGCAATTCCCGATTATCGAAATCTCGGCAGTAGAGCTGTCTTTAGGCGAGATTTTGCAAAGATCTACAAGCCTGATCATGAATAACAAGAACGAAGAGCTGCAATATGCCTTGCATATCCATAAGCAGTTCTCCGAAATGATCATGAAAGGAAAAGGGATTACAGGTATTATTGATGCTTTGACCAAGCTGCTTTCCTCTCCCATTCTGCTGCTTAACGGGAAGCTGCAGCCCATTGCCGAATCCAGGCTCGGCTATACGTCCCTGATGCCTGCCTTGGCAGCGGCAACAGATGCCATACTCGATGGAGCAGCAATACCGTCGTCACCAACTTCCTTCTGCCTCCTTGACGTTTCGCTTCGCAATCGCTGCAACGTGCTGCTGTATCCGGTGCACACCTACCGCCATGAAGGTTATTTACTTTCCTTCCATCCCGTCGAGAAAATGTCCAATTTGTACGGCTTAACCTTGGAACAAGCCTCCAATGTCATTGGCATGGAGCTGACAAAAGCACAAGCGGTGAAGGAACGGTCGCGCCGTTACAAAAACGAATTCTTCTCCGATCTGATTGACGGCTACATCACCTCCGAGCAGGAAGCTATTCATCGAGGAAAGAAATACGGAATCAAGGCTAACGGAGCTTGGGTCATGCTTGCGGCTCGCAGGGACGGGGCAGGCTGGGGGAACGGCCAGAAGGATAGCCAAACAGAGCGGCAGGATGAACGGAACGTATCCGAGCGCGATGAGCATTATGAGAGGATTAAGCGGCATTTTTCCGCTATCGGGCAGTCCTTTGCGATGTTTACCAAAAACGATTCATTCGGACTTTTGCTGCATCTTCCCGCTTCAGGATGGGATGAATCCATTTTCATCCAGCAACTGGCTGGCTTGTCCGATCGATTAAACGAGGAGATCGGATTAAGCCTGTCTATCGGTATCGGCAAGCCTGCAACTAATGCGCTTGGAATCAGACACTCCTATGAGGAAGCTATCAAGGCTCTCCAATACGGCTACCGGTTGAAGCGAACCAAGTTCGTGCAATCCTACCAGTCGAAGGATATCGGTTATCTGTTCCATATGCTGCCGCATGACGAGCTGAGGCAATTTTACGAGGAGACTTTTTATGGCATCAGACATACGGAGGAACAGGAGAGGAAAGAGCTGCTTCGGACGCTTAGCGCCTTCTACGACACGCAATGCCAGCTGATGGAGACTTCAAAGCTGCTGTTCGTGCACCGCAACACCGTCGTGTACCGGCTGGATAAATGCGAAAAACTGCTTGGGGTTAAGCTGAAGGATCCCATTGAAAGCTTAAGGCTGCGAATTGCGCTTTCCGTAGAACCTCTTCTAAGCGGAGACAGCCCTGTTTTTTTGTCCAGGTAACAAAAGGCACTAATCACTAACCAATGGATTCCTCCATCTTAAGATACATCTCTTAAACTATTCATAATAAAGAAGGACGCATGCTAAGCATGCGTCCCCCTCCCTCTTGCAAACCTAGTTTACCGTAATATTATCCACCGTTACCGTAGCCGTATCCGCATACCAAACCCTATACTCGAGATTCCGGTTAAGCGTCTGATTAAACGATAAGCTGAAATCCTGGTATTGGTTGGCAGACGTGAACTGCTGCCTTGTAATGGTTGATTGCGCCACAACGGAATTGGACGCAGCGTCCCACACGTCAACAATGGCGACCGTGGCATTATCGGAGATGTTGTTATCCACCTTCAGCCGGTACGTAATCATGCGGTTGCCGACCGGAACATTCTGATCGTACGGTCCATACATCATATGGCCCGTTCCGTCAAGCGCTGGCGTAGCCTGCCAGCCGTCTCCGCTAACGCGGCCTTGCGCATGCCCTACCACTGAGCCCTCGGCCTCGTATTTGCCGATGCTTTTGGCCACCGTTACCTTATCTATGCTTATAGTGGCTTTATCCCGATAATAAGCCCGGAACTCCAAGCTGCTTCCGGAAGGATTGTTGAAGGACAAGCTGAAGTCCTGGTAAGCGTTGTTTTTCTTGAACTGATTGCGATAGACGTCTACCGATGCCAAGGTTTGTCCGTTCGTATTATCCCTAACATCCAAAGTAACCACATTGTCGTTCGTACCGGTGTTGGAATCGATCTTCATCTTGAAAACAGCGGTATTGCGTCCTGCCGGAATCGTATTGTCATAATTGCCGGACAGCATATATCCCGCATTATGGGCGCTTACGTTAGCGGACCAATCGCTGCCGCTAACTGCGCCGGTCGCATGCGAGAAAGCTGTTTCCGCCTCATATTGCTTAACGACTGCTGAAGGATCGGTAGGCAATTGGTTATTTTCGCGCATCAGCTGGAAGTAAGTATCCGGTCTAACAAACACAATGTTGCTGTTGCTGCTGAAGTTATTCACCGCATTGACGATCATCTGGTAAGACACATCCCATGGATTGGACTGGATACTGACAAAACGGGGAGCCGTTCCGTCCCAACCGGCAATCGCATTGTTAATCTCGGAAATAATCGTCGCTTCAGAGTAACAATAAGTTGCGCTCAGCCCTTGGGTTGGCAGTGAATTGCCGTAGATTGTAATTGGACTTCCGGCATTCTGACCGGTTAATCCTAACAACGACGGAGCATATTGGGCAAAGCTTTGCCCTACGTTAGCATTAATGCCGCCGGTAATGGTATTCCAGATCGTCGCAACTTTTAATCCCGCGCGGTTCATGTAATCATTCGACAGGGCTACAAAATTGTTCAGATAGGTTTGATTAGCCCAAGCATTCGGATAAGTATAACCGATTCCGGATGGCCCTGAAATAAGAGCGTCATTAGGCGTAGCCGAATTATACAAATAGTTCAGGATGCCGGGCATGGCATCCAGCATTGCCGGCGATACCGTCCAGCCAAGCGGAACCGCTCCGCGGTTAGGCGAATCCCAAATTTTCTTGAATCGGTGCTCCATGTACTGCAGGTTATCGCCGTCGCTCAATATCAAGGAAACGTATATTTTATTCTGAAGCGGCGGCTTGTTCGGCACCGGCTTCACATTAACTGTTCTGGACGTGCCGCCGAATACGGTCAGATTGGAGGACCAGTCGCTGGCAACAGTGGAAATGCCGTATTCGGAAGCAGCTTGAACGCCGATTGCCTCATCCGGCCACCAGCCCATATAGATTCCGCTGCCGTACGGCATATCGGAGAAGAAGCTTTGCAGCAGCGTTTTCTCTGCCGGAACGGAAGGATCGAGCCATACGACAGCCGTTCCTGTTGCCAACGCGTACTCTCGTAAAGCTCCTTTGATGCCCGGATTTAATCCGATAATGAGCTTATGCGTCAACGAAGACCAATAATGGTCGTGCAAATATTGATAAACTTGCAGCTTCGTGCTGAAATCCCCTCGCAGATCATCCAGGATAGGCAGATTATACGGGGCGGATGTCAGCTTGCTGACCAGACTAGGAGGCGCTACAATCCCGCCCGCTTGCCCCGCAATGGTTGTGGCCAGGTTAAGCGTATCCGGAACGGCATCGTCATAAACGACAATCCCATTAATCTCGCTGGCATATTTGGTAATCAGCGACCAGTTGTCAGCCACGTCCGTATGTCCGATCCCCAAATCGTTCAGCCATTTGTCTTTCCCATCCTCATTTCTGACGTTATCATCATACGTGTAAATTCTCGGCTGCGTTTTGTTGACAAGACCCTTAAGCGTCGTAAACAGAACGGTCTCATCCGATTTCCCTTGTTGGACGGAACCAACGGCATCTACCTTGGTGTAGGCTCGGCCATACCAATAAATTCTGAATTCAAGCGCATGACCGGCAGTCGGATTGTTGTAGTTAAGCGTAAACCGTTCGTATGAACCCGCCTTCGTCCAATCCTTCCGAGCAATATCCCGAGTTCCCAGAATCTGTCCCGTCGTGTTATCTCTGACATCTACCGTCACAATGACATCGTTATTGGCGGTATTGTTATCAATGGTCATGTCATAATAAGCCTGGTTTGCTCCAACCGGAATATCCGTAGCATAAGGACCGTATACCATGTGCTGATTAGGAGCATCGATGGACGTTTGGGCAAGCCATCCGTTGCCCTCAAGCCGCCCTGTTCCGTGACCGACCTGAGTACCTTCGGCTTCATAGCGGTATTCCGTAACCAGATTCATGACGTCAAGCGTGGATGCAGGAGCCGAGAACGACGGAAGAATCTGACCTGACGGCCAGGATAGCCCTGCTGCCTCTGCTTTCGGAAGTCCTGCAAACGGAGAAGATGCAGCCAGAATAACGGCTGCAAGGAGTGCTGCGCCTAGCTTCTTATTCCATTTCATTTTAAATCTCCTTTTTATTGATTTTTTGTTCGACTGTGAACGCACCTATCCCGGCGTCCGACCTAATTTCTGTCTCTCCTATCACCTGCCCTCCCTTCGACTTCACGATATACACGATATATAAGTAAAAAAATAAGCGCTACACAATCATGCCAAGGCGGACTGAATGTGTAAGCGCTTTATTTATGAATATTATATCACCCATATTATTTATATTCAATATATCTATTAAAACAATCCTTTCTCTCTCTTTTACCATGGTTTATATTGAGAGACAAGACTAATTTCGACTTTAAGCAATTGCAATAAAGGAGGCGTAAGCTTGAAACAGGCATCAACCATTATGGTGCAAGGTACGGCATCAGACGTAGGAAAAAGCGTGCTGACTACGGCACTTTGCCGTATTTTCGTACAAGACGGGCGGAAAACAGCGCCTTTCAAATCGCAAAACATGGCGCTTAACTCCTATGTCACGCTTGACGGCAAGGAGATTGGCAGAGCGCAAGGCGTCCAAGCAGAGGCTTGCGGGATTGCGGCTACAACCGATATGAATCCGATACTGATCAAGCCCACCGGAGAGATGAAGGCGCAAATCGTCGTACACGGCAAGCCGCTTGAAGAAATGAGCGCCTGGCGATACCGCGAGGAATACATTCCTTTAGCCGAAGGTATTGTAAGAGAGGCATTGGACCGCCTTCGCGGGGAGCATGATATTATCGTGCTGGAAGGCGCGGGAAGCCCCGCCGAGATTAATCTGAAGGATCGGGATATCGTTAATATGCGGATGGCCAAATGGGCCGATGCCCCTGTCGTGCTGGTCGCGGATATTGATCGGGGCGGCGTCTTCGCCTCCATTGTCGGAACGATGGAGCTCTTGGAAGAAGACGAGCGAAGCCGGGTAAAAGGATTTATTATCAATAAATTTCGCGGCGACATCAGCCTGCTGCAATCCGGTCTGGATTGGCTCGAAGAACGTACGGGAATTCCTGTGTTAGGGGTTATCCCCTATCTGCCAAGGCTGGATATTGAAGCGGAGGATTCGGTTGTGCTGGAGAAGCGGACGGACCAAGCCGGGAATGGAGACTTGGATATTGCGGTTATTCGGCTGCCCCGTATTTCGAACTTCACCGATTTTGATCCGCTGGAGGCCGAGCCGGACGTCCATGTTCGTTACGTCGAAGGAATGGATCAATTAGGGCAGCCGGACGTTATCCTTATCCCGGGTTCAAAGAACACGATTGAAGATCTTCTCTTTCTGAAGAAAACCGGACTGGCCAAAGCCATCGCCGAACATGCCGCAAGCGGTTGTTATGTTGCCGGGATATGCGGAGGCTATCAGATGCTTGGACAGAAGCTGTACGATCCGCATCAAGTTGAATCCGCATACGTCGAATCGGACGGACTAGGGTTTCTTCCGCTCTCCACAACCTTTTATACCAATAAACGAACGGAACGAGTCAGCGGCAATGTTTCCTTCGGGCATCCCGATTGGCCTGACATGCAAGGTCTTGCCATTGAAGGTTACGAGATTCATATGGGGCAGACCACTGCCCTCTCAACGGCTCTCCCCCTTCTGTCTATTAACGGACAGGACGAGGGCAGCATTTCGGAGGATGGACGAATCTTCGGCACGTATGTACATGGTATTTTTCATAACGACGCCTTTAGGCGACAATACCTGAATCTGGTGCGCGCAAGAAAAAACCTGGCTCCGGTCGAAGCGATATTGCCCTTCCGCAGCCGACAGCTTGAAGCCTTTGACCGGCTAGCCGAGCATGTCCGGGCTCATTTGGATATGGAGAAGGTTTACAGCATTTTGCATAAGCGATAAACATAAGAGAAGCCTCAACAGCAATCCGTGCGGCGGATGTGCTCTTGAGGCTTTTGACTTTCCCGCATGATCAGGATCAAGCCGACAGGTAATGCCCTGCCTGTAGCCGGAACAGCTTGGCATAACTGCCATCAAGCTGCATCAACTCCTCGTGGCTGCCGGATTCGATGATTTCCCCGCGTTCCAACATATAAATACGGTCAGCCAGACGGGTTGTGGACAGCCTGTGAGAGATAAAGATCACCGTCTTATCCTCCGCGGCCTCCAGCATCGCCCGATTCAAATTGTATTCGCTAATCGGATCAAGCGCGCTGGAAGGCTCATCGAGAATAAGAACCGAGCAAGGCTTGGCGAATGCCCTGGCGATTGCGATCTTTTGCGCTTCTCCGCCGGAAAAGATCTGCCCTTTATCCGAAAACTCTCTTGTCAGTTCGGTATTCAGACCGTAATTCAGACTACTCAAACGGCCGGCAAAATCCGCTTTCCGCAGCGCTTCAATAATGCTTGCCTGCCGCTCCGTATCCTCGCCTTCCACCCGGTCCATCCATACATTCTCCGCGAGACTAGCAGCAAATAACTGAAAATCTTGAAATGCTACCCCATACTGGCTGCGATAATCTTCCGACCGGTATTCACGAATGCTTCGTCCATCGTAACTAATCTCGCCATCGCTCGCGTCATACAACCTTAACAGCAGCTTGATTAGCGTAGACTTGCCGGCGCCGTTATAGCCAACGATCGCGATTTTCTCCTTTGGCCGAATGCACATATGGATGCCGCGGAGCGTCGGCGTATCGTTATTGCAGTAGGTGAAGCTGACGTTGGACAAACGAATCTCTTTCGGTAAGCTTGGCATTTCGCATGGCTGCAGTGGCTCCTCCATTTGCGGCTTATCGTTAAGAAAAGAGCGCAGCTGCCGGATGTAAAGGTTATTCTTCTGAAACTTCGTTACTGTGTCAATCAGATTATTGAGACTCCACCCCAGCGTCCATACGCCGTTCGTTACAGCGGCAAACGTTCCGTAAGTAATCGAATGCTGAACAATTACCTGATAAGCCGTAATGGCAAAATAAATGCCGTCCATAAGCAACGTTCGAAACACAAATCCGCTCAATATGCGTAGCAAAATTAAACGGGGAGCGTATTTGTGAATGACCTGCTGCTTCGCCGTATTCGCCTGGCGGTAATCCTCCATGAGCGGCGCCGCGATTCGGCTCGTGCGAAGCTCCTTTGCATAATCGGGCAGATAAAATACCCGGCTGGTATAGTTCTTTTTCCGTTCCAGCGGCTTTAACTCCAGCTCGCTTTTAAACTCCACTTTATTGGATAGAATGGTGATCCAGAATCTTGCCGCGAGTCCAACAATGACAACCGCAACGCCTAAAGGATTCAAGACCAGCAAGGCCCCGGCGATACCTGCTACGGTAATGGTACTCTTAAGCAGCTCGGCAGTCTGGTCGAGCACATCAGCCGCTTTGCCTTCCGTCTGCGATGCCGCCCACACGAATTGATTATAATACTCAGGGTCGTTATACCTTGCGTAATCCATTTGGATGGCCTTCCCGTACAATTCCTCCTGCATCGCTTTGTTCAGCTTCTGAAGCTGAATGGGCGCAAACATTTCGTAAACGTAACCGGCCGCAGTCTGAATGGCTGCCCCGTATAGCAAATATCCGCCTGCGGCAAGAAGAACGGGGACTACCGAATGATGAACCGTTACCGCGTCAACGACAAGTTTGATGAGCAGAACGCCCCACATGACATCAAACAATCCGAACAACGCCTGCATGATCGTATGCACAACGGCGTACAGCGGTATAATCCTGAACACATATCCGAGCATAAAGAGATTATTGCGAAGAACGTCTCCCCGCTTAGCCATATTGAGCCGCCTCCTCCCGGTAATGCTCCGCCTGCTTGCGGAACATATCCGCGTATTTCCCGTTTACAGCCATCAGCTCCTTATGAGTGCCGGACTCTACGATTCTGCCTTCTTCCAGCATGTAGATCCGGTCGGCAAGCGCCGCAGACGATAGCCGGTGCGAGATAAAGATAATGGTCCGGTCTGCCGATGCTTGCAGCAGCAGCTCGAACATATAGGCTTCCGCCGCCGGATCAAGCGCGCTTGACGGTTCATCCAGAATCGCGATTCGGCTGTTGTCCGCGAATAATCGGCTGATCGCAATCTTCTGAATCTCGCCGCCCGAGAGAACCAAGCCTTTGTCGTCAAATTCCCTGGTCATGACGGAAGAGGCCGAGCCTCCCATGCTTTTAATCTTTTGATAGACGCCTACCTTATCCAATACTTCGGCTGCCCGCGTATATTCATGCTCGGATGCTCTGCGCATAAATACGTTGTCCGCAAGCGGCATTGCGATAACCTTGCAATCTTGGAATACGGTTCCGAACAGCTCCCGATAATCGCTAAGCCGATAGGCTTTAATCTCCTCGCCGTTTAAGCGAACAACGCCTTCCGTTGGATCATAGAGCCGCATCATCAGCTTGATCAGCGTTGATTTGCCCGCACCGTTATGACCAACAAGCGCGATCTTCTCGCCGGGCTTCACCTGAAGATCAATGCCGCTCAGGATTGGCCGTGACTGTCCGCCATAAGCAAAGCCGACCTGTTTAAGCTCCAGGCTTGGCATTCCGGCGTCCGGAATTACTCCGTCATGGCTTTGCGGAATGACCGGCTCATATTGCAGAAATTCCTTCACGTTTTCAATATAAATGCCGTTTTCTTGCAAATTGGTGAAGAAGCCGGACACGGTAGCCATTGAGTGGCTTAAATTGTTGATCGCATTCAGCAGGACGATAAACTGAAACGCCTTGATTTTCTGAATGACAAGCACGCTATATCCCGCATACAGCATTGCCAGAGGGTACGGTGCAACTCTGCCCAGGACATCGTCAAGCGCCCGGTATTTGGCGACCCGTCTGCCCAAGGTCAGGAAGTTGCCGCGCATGATGCCAACCGCTTTCCCGTAGCGGTCCAGCATCACCCGGAAAATATTCGAGAGCCGCAATTCCTTCGCATAGCTCTCCAAATAAGCAATCCGGTTCACGTATTTCCTTACCCGGACGGACGGGGTGTTTGCTTTGTTCAATTCATATAAAGCGCGATTGCGTCGGACCGTAATCGTAAGCTTCGTGACCGCGGGAAGAATAATGAAAATAATGGCAACCGGATCAAGATATATGACCGTAACAAGCAGCATGATGAATGAGGCAAGCGCCCCGACAAAATTCGCGAGATTGTCCAGAACGCTGGCCATGCGAGTATCCGCTTCCAGTCCTGCACGAGTATATTTATCGTAAAATTCAGTATTTTCATAGCAGGCAAGCTCAACCTCCGCGGCTTTTTCGAATAGGATTCGGTTGAGCTCTTGCGAAATCATGAGATCGCATACCGGCTTATAGCGCTTTTCGAACCATTCGGAGACGAGCGACAGTATAAAATACGTTGCGATCATGGCGCCGATAAAAGCCAATACATAACGATAAGGCGTTCCGTTCTCTACTGCCCCAAACACATACCCGATAAATAAAATGGCATACAAATAATCCATTCCGTAGTTTAGAATAGCAAGAATAAATTGCAGGATAACCCGGCGGGGCGCGGTGCGGTAAGCGATTCCGAGGAAGTACATGTTATTGTTCCAATACATCCGAAATTGCCGATAAGTGGATTCTTTACTAGACATTAGATTCCCCTGCCTCTTCTTTCTGACTTCTTGTCTCTTGTATTACCCCTATTGCATCTGCCTCTGCAATCGATGAACCGCGATCAATCCCCTCTAAGCTTTCGCCTCCACACATCCCAATATATTACAACCTATTTGTCATGTTAAAGTAAAAGTTACTATGTCTTTTATAACAAATTGTTTTATTTGTTTTATCCTATACTGCTTTCTCTTGAAGGTAAAAAAAAGAACAAAGGGACATCGGCTGATGTCCCTTTTGTTCTCTAACTTTATTGCTCAAGCTGTTCCTCATATTGCTTGAGCAGTTTACGGAAAGCTGCGGTACTCTCGGCTAGACCGCCTTCGCGGTTACGGACCAGCCATAGACGATTGAATTCGTCCATAGCCGTGTGAAGCTCCGCATGCAGGTACTTTAGCCAATCTAACTTGGCCGCAGGATCCGCCAGCTCCTGTTGATAAATGTACCTGTGGAGTCCGGCGCCTTGCTCTATCAATCGCAACGTATTTAAGAGTTCATCCTTCACAAGCACCGAATCTGCGCCAAAGAGCTCCAGCGCTTCCATCTCCTTGCGGCGCTCGGAAAACCAATCTTTCATCTCCGAGTAACGGTAATCCAGCTCGAATGGGGTTCCGGCGCCTCCCAGAAGCTTCGCAATGCGAGGAAGCAGCTTTGTATCTCTCTCCAAAGTCTCTTGGGAGGACAATCCGTGATTAATCAAATAATTGGTATACGTGGCATTTTCTATCGTACATCTCTCTAAAAGATAATATCGCCCAAGCGTCATCAGCAATTCCCCGCCGATTCCGCTACGATCATGCAGCATCCTGAGCGAGACATGATGCTTAAGCGCATCCCATTGATCCAGGTTGGCGTTTAACTGCCAGCTGGTACCGGCTGCGTAAGCATAACCCGGGTAACTGACGGCCGGTACCTGCCAATGACCGCCGTCTCCCCAATCGGCGACGATAAGACCGGAAGCGCCATACGCTTTCCCGTTTTTGCCCGCGTCGGCTATATTGCCTAGCATATTGTCCGTACGGCCTGCGATGGAAGACCAGCCGCTTGTTCCAGGGCAGACATAATACCGGATGTTATGCTCCTGCAGCCTTCTGCAATGCGGCTCATAAGGAATCGGAGCATCATAGTTCCAATGCAGCACCGTAACATCATCGGACAGATCGTTGACCAGCTCCGGATGATGCATAAGCACATCCCCCCACATCATCGGCTTTTTGCCATGGGAACGCGCGATAGCAAACATCTGCTCCGCAAACTCCATGTAAAGCCTGCCGACGCCAATCTTCTCAGCCCGCTCTTTGCTTGCGCCGGTGCCTAGCCCAAACGGTTCGTCCATATTCAAATTGACATATTCGGAAGAGAAGTTTGGCAGAAGCTCGTCGAACAGATCCTTAGCTAGCGCTGTTGACCTCTTATCTGCCGGATTCATGGTTGTAGGCGGAAGCTTGAACGGCAGCGGCGTCGGCATCCCATCCGGATGCTCGGCCAAATCCCGGAGCTCCGGCTTTGACAGCCAAGGCCACATATGGCCGAGACAGTTCTGGCTCGGAACAAGATCAACAAAACGTTCTGCCGCGTAAGCGTCCAACTCCCGGTATTCCGCTGCCGTCAAAGGCGTTGCATCCGGGAATAAGGCGCTGTATTTTTCGTAATGGAAGCTGTATCCCTCCATATAAAGCTGAAGATGGTTGAATTTCAATTCGGATATGCGGTCAACGCAGGCAAACAAGGTATCCATCTTGGGGATCTTGTTCCGGCCGATGTCCAGCATAACTCCGCGGACCGGGAAATCCGGTTCGTCCTCGATCAGGCAATGCACCCATTCCCCTCGCTGCGCATCCATCATCTGACCGGCTGTAAGGATGGCATAATTCAATCCTTGTGCCGTGCTTGCCGCAAGCCGGAGCCCATTCGAGCTCCATTCGAGCACATAGCCTTGCGGATGCAATCCCGAATGATGCTCGATGATGATCGGAGTTGCGGGAAGGGCCGTTGAACCCTTAGCCGCCAAATGAGCAGCAAGCCGATTCGCAACGTCCAGCTTCTCTGCCATCCGTGCCGCTTCCTGTTCGACGGAACGCACAGCAAACCGGACGGCAGCCGGCGAGCTTTCTCCGCCAGCCTTGTAAATTCGAGGTTGAGGATAAAGATACACTGGCGTTATCATGCAGTCACCTCCTGATCTTGGTCATTCAGCTGCTGCAGGATCGTCGCTAGTCCCGCTTCCGTGAACTTGCCTCCACTGAATGACAGAAGTCCGCGAAGCGGCATATGCTCCATAAATGCCCTCAGCATTGCGGCATGCTCATCCGCGAGTCCGGCAGAGAAAGGGAGATTCGCGATGAGCTGCTTGACGATTTTTTGTCCCAATGGGCTTTGGCTGATTTCCGACAAGGTGGAATTGCGATGGAGCATCATCGGGCGAGTTGCCGTCGAATGCACGGTCACGGCGCCAGTCAATACGATAGCCTGCGACGAACGGCCAATCAGCAGCTCAAATTCGCCAGTTTCCACGTTCCAGTCATGCAGGGCCTCGTCATAATAAGCAAAACTTCGCTTATCCAGCTCAAACGATACGATCTTGGATTCGCCTGGCTCCAGCCTGATCTTATCGAATCCTTTCAGTTCCTTGTCCGGACGGATAACCGTACTTTGCTTGTCCCGCACGTACAGCTGAACGACTTCCATCCCAGCCAGCCCGCCGGTGTTGGTCACTTTTACGGAAACATGCAGAATGTCGTTATCGTTCAACGTTTCTTTATCCACGGCAAGCTCCGAATATTCAAAGGACGTATAGCTTAGACCGTGGCCAAACGGAAATAACGGCTTAATCTTTTTCTTGTCGTAATAGCGGTAGCCAACAAATATCCCTTCCCGGTACTCAACCTTATCCCCTTCGCCAGGGAAGAACAGATAGGACGGATTGTCACTCAGCTGTACGGGGAACGTCTCAGCCAGCCGACCGGAAGGATTGGCGTCGCCAAATAACAGATCGGCAATTGCGCCGCCTAATGCCTGCCCGCCCAAGTATGCTTCCAGCACGCCTTTTGCGCTGCCGAGCCACGGCATCTCGATTGGCGCTCCGTTGCTAAGGACAACGACGAGATTCGGCTGCGCCTTGCCAACGGCTTCGATAAGCGCAGCCTGATTGGCAGGCATCCGCAAATGCTTGCGGTCAAAGCCTTCGGATTCATAGCGGCTGGGAAGCCCCGCGAACAGAACGGCAATGTCCGAACCCTTCGCCAGCTCAATGGCTTCTGCCGCAAGCGATTCATCCGGCTCTTCGCCATTCAGCTCATAGCCCTTCGCAAACCTAAGCGTTGCGGTGTCCCCCGCTGACTTCGCAAGCTCCTCGCTAATATCCTCAAGCCGGGTCGGCTTGATCTGAGAGCTTCCGCTTCCCTGATAACGAGGCTCTTGGGCCATGGCTCCAATGACGGCAATTCTACCGGCTTTGGCGAGCGGCAATATACTGTCTTCATTTTTCAGCAGCACCATGCTCTCACGGGCAATTTCGCGAGCCAGCTGATGATGCTCTTCCGGATCGACAACCGTATCCGGACGCCTGTGGTCAACGGCACGGAACACAATATTCAACAACCGCTCAACGGCTTCGTCAAGCTTGGCCTCAGCCAATTCCCAGCTTTGAACAGCATCTATAATCTGCTGCTGACCTTCCCCATGGCTGGCCGGCATTTCGAGTTCAAGTCCTACAGCAAGTCCTTTGGCGCGTTCATTGACAGCTCCCCAGTCCGATACCACGAAACCCTCGTGACCCCATTCATCCTTCAGAATAGCCGTGAGCAGCTCTTGATTCTCGGACGCGAACTCTCCGTTCACTTTGTTGTACGCGCACATCACCGTCCAAGGCTGAGCCTTCTTCACGGCGCCCTCAAAGCTTGCCAAATAAATTTCGCGCAGCGTCCGCTCGTCTACAATCGAGTCGGAGGTCATGCGGCGGTGCTCCTGATTGTTAGCTGCGAAATGCTTCAGCGAAGTCCCCACCCCTTGGCTCTGCACGCCAAGGATATGATTTGCCGCCATCTCGCCGGACAAATACGGATCCTCGGAAAAATATTCGAAGTTGCGTCCGCAGAGCGGGGAGCGCTTGATATTCACTCCCGGCCCAAGCAGAACCGCGACTTCCTCCGCCTGGCATTCGCGGCCAAGCGCTTCGCCCATGCGCCGAATCAGCTCGCGGTTCCACGAGCTTGCAACACCGGCTGCCGACGGGAAGCAAGTGGCCGGGACGCTGTCGAATAGTCCCAAATGATCCGCGGACGCGCGCTGCTTGCGAAGACCGTGCGGGCCGTCCGTTACCATAACGGACGGAATGCCTAGGCGTTCAATTCCTCGGGTATGCCAGGTATCCGAACCGGAACACATACTCGCTTTCTCTTCCAATGTCATTTGCGCGACCAGCGCTTTTATATCTCGTTCGTGACTCATCTGATACCTCTCCCTCACGGTTCGATTAATTCCATCCGGGCTGTCCGCACATCCCGGCTGTTAGGCCCAATCATAATGCGGAATTCACCGGGTTCGGCCTTATAGCCGTTATTCGGCGACCAGAAAGCAAGATCCGAACAGTCGATCTCGAATACGATTTCCCGAGTTTCTCCCGCTTCAAGTGATACTTTGGCAAACCTCTTCAATTCCTTGATCGGACGGACCACGCTGCCATAGACATCCTGGATATACAGCTGCACTGTTTCCTCCCCCGCGCGATTCCCGGCATTGGCAACCGCAACGCTGGCCCGAAGGCTTTCCCCTAGCTTCATTTCATTCCGGTCCAAAGCTACTTCCCCGTATTCGAATCTTGTATAGCTAAGTCCGTATCCAAACGGATAAAGCGGCTCATTGGGACCATCCAAATATTTGCTGATGAATTTCTCGGCCGCATTCGCTTCCGTAAGCGGACGGCCGGTGCGGAAATGATTGTAATAAACCGGAACCTGTCCGGTGTGTACCGGGAAGCTCATGGTCAGTCTGCCGGTCGGGTTGTAGTCTCCCGCAAGCACATCCGCAATGGCATGTCCTGCCTGCGAACCTAGGAACCACGTTTCCAGAATCGCGTTTACCCTATCCTCGAATCCGGTCAGAACAAGCGGACGGCCGTTTGTCAGCACAAGCACAACCGGCTTGCCGGTTCCAATCACCGCGTCTGCGAGACGAAGCTGAGCTTCCGGCAGCTCGAGGCTCATTCGTGAGGCCGCTTCGCCCGACATATCGCTGCTCTCTCCAAGAGCCAGAATGACAAGATCGGCTTGATCGGCTTGTTCCACCGCAGCCTTAATTCCCCCTTCAAGGGGAGCATTTACTCCGGAACCGGCAGCAAACAACAAGTTTTCTTCCAAGATGCCTTTCTCCCGCAGCCCTTCGTACAGGGTCACCGTCTCATGGCCATACCGGGAAAATTGCCAAGGGCCAAGCAAGTCTTTGCTGTCGGCGAACGGTCCAATCAACGCGATTTTGCCCGTCTCCTTCGCAAGCGGCAGCACTCCGTCGTTCTTCAGCAATACAATCGATTTTCGGGCCAGCTCTCTGCTCGCCTGCAAATGCGCTTCGCTAAAGTGACAAGCGATCTCTTGCTCCGGACGAATATAACGGAACGGGTCATCCATCAGACCGGTCTTGTACTTAAGGATTAATATCCGTCGCACCGCCTCATCGAGCTGCGACTCCGACAGCTTTCCTTCGCGGATAAGCTCCGGTATATAATCGAAGGAACGGGTCACCATCTCGATGTCCATAGTGGCGTTCACCGTATGCATTGCCGCTTCTTTGGCATCTTTGGCATAGCCGTGTTCCACGATCTCGTCCACCGCGCCGTAGTCGGAGATCAGAATACCTTCAAAGCCAAGCTCATCCCTAAGCAGCTCCTTCAGCAAATGAGAGCTTGCGGCTACCGGAATACCTTGATATATATTGAAAGCGTTCATGACCGAACCCGCGCCGGCTTCTATTCCCGCCCGGAACGGCGGCAAATACAAATTCCGCAGCGTCCCTTCCGAGAAATCAACCGTATTGTAATCCCGTCCTCCCTCGGCCGCGCCATAGCCGACAAAATGCTTCAGGCAAGCGATAATCGTCTCCTCATCCTGAAGGGAATGACCCTGGTAACCTTCTACCTGTGCTTTCGCGATCAACGAACCCAGGTACGGATCTTCTCCCGCGCCTTCAACGACACGTCCCCAGCGGGGTTCCCGGGAGATATCGATCATTGGGCCATGGTTGTACATAATGCCGGAAGCACTTGCTTCCTTAGCCGAGATCGCGCAGGCTTCCCGGATCGCTTCCGTATCCCAGCTGCAGGACCAGGCAAGCGGAACCGGAAAGATCGTTTGCGCTCCGTGAATAATATCGCCGTTGAAGAATAGCGGTATCTTATGCGGCGACTGCTCCACCGCAATCTTTTGCAGCTCGAACACCCGGTTGACGTCAAACGCGCCTAATACCGAGCCTGCCCGTCCTTCGGCGATCAGCTTCTCCGGAGGATCGGACTTGACCGTTCCGCCAAACGAGAAGTTGGAAGCCATGCACTGGCACATTTGACCGATCTTATCCTCTAGCGACAGCTTTCCGAGTAGTAGCTCAACCGCAGCTGCCATCTCCTCATCCGTACGGCCAGCCACTTTGCCCTTGCGGTAAGGCTTCACCGTTTCCGCTAACGCCTCCGACAAGAATGGCCCCCGCCCCTTCTCGCCCTGCAGCGCAAACGAACCAAACAACGGAATGTACAAGGACCCGGTGAATGCCGCCTCTTCGAAAGCCAGCTCCACCTTTACCTGTTCATCCGGCTTCCAGAATGCATATCCGGTTCCACGCAGGCTTCCTTCCCCTGCCTCAACCGTCTCCATTCGAATGGGCAAAGGGATTGGCTCCATCGCGATATCGAGCGTATAATTCGCTTTCTTTGCTATTTTAAATTGCAGCTTCAGCTTCAGCCTCGGCGTTTCTACAAAAGCATGCCATAATCCAATCATGGTTCTTTCTTCTCCCTTCAAGCTCTATGGAGCCGGTCTTAATCAGCCCTTCACGGCGCCAATCGTCATCCCTTTTACGAAATATTTTTGGAAAAACGGGTAAACAAGCAGAATCGGAATAACGCCGATGACCGCAATCGCCATGCGGAACGTCTCGCTTGGCAGCTGCGCCAAAGCCTGGCTGGTTCCCATCCGGCTGTTCGTGGTCAGGAACTGAATATCGCTCATGATCCGGTTGAGTACGTTTTGCAGACTGAATAAGTCAGGATTCGTTACGAACACAAGCCCGTTGTTCCAATCATTCCAATAGCCAAGCGCCTGAAACATCCCGACCGTAGCGAGGATTGGCATCGACAGCGGCAAAATGATCCTGAAATAAGTCTTGAATTCTCCGGCTCCGTCAATCGAAGCCGACTCCAGCATGGCCGTCGGGATGGTCGTGGAGAAGAAGGTACGCATCAACAGCACGTTAAAGCCGTTCATAAGCAGCCACGGGATCAGCAGCGCAAACAACGTATTTTTCAAATGAAAGACCTGCGTATAGATCAGATAAGTCGGAACAAGTCCCCCGTTAAACAGCAGCGTGAAAAAGACGATAAACGCAATCGTCTGGCCTCCCGGCAAATCCTTGCGCGACAGCGGGTAGGCCAGCAGCGAAGTGATGATCAGACTCGCCAACGTTCCGATCACCGTAACCAGGACGGTAACGCCGTAAGCGTGGAAAATTTGGCTCGATTGCTTCCACAGGTATTCATAAGCTTCAAAGCTGAAGGCCGACGGGAAAAGCGTATAGCCTTCCTTTACGATCGTTGATTCATCGGTAATAGACGCCATGAACAGCAGGATAAAAGGCAGTACGCAAGCGATTGAAAGAACGATCATGATGATATGCGCGGACCACTGCCAGATCCGGTTTTCTTTATCCATAACAAGGGCTCCTTTCTAGAACAACGCGTTCTCTTTGTTGATTTTGCGGACAACCAGATTGGAGACGAGGACAAGCACGAATCCAACCAGGGACTGATAAAATCCCGCCGCGGCGGACATCCCGATATCGCCAAGCTGCATTAACCCGCGGAACACATACGTGTCGATAACGTTTGTTGTGGAGAACAAGGCTCCCGAGTTCATCGGCACCTGATAGAACAAGCCGAAGTCCGAGTAGAAGATCCGGCCGATGCCAAGCAACGTCAGCATAATGATGACCGGCGTGATCATCGGGATCGTAATCTTGCGGATTTGCAGCCACTTGGAGGCTCCGTCCAGCTTCGCCGCTTCGTAGTATTCCGGATCAATGCCGATGATGGCCGCCAGGAAGACGATGCAGGAGTAGCCCGCCCCCTTCCACAGATGGACAATCGTCAGGATATACGGCCAATATTTCGGTTCGTTATACCAATTGATGGGTTCCATGCCTAACGCGGGAAGAATGGTCTTGTTAATGAATCCCGTATCGATGCTGAGCATCGCATAGACGAGATAGCTGACCAGAATGATCGAAATAAGGAACGGCAGGATAATCACGCTCTGGTATAGACGCGATGCGAATCGGCTGCGGATCTCGTTCAGCAGGATCGCAATCGCGACCGCTAACGCAAGTCCAAGCACAATAAATACGACATTGTAAAGCAAGGTATTGCGCGTAATGAGCCAAGCGTCGCTTGTTTTGAACAGGTATTCGAAGTTCCGGAATCCAATCCAGTCGCTGTGCCACAGCCCCTTGCGGAAGTTAATGTCCTTGAAAGCAATCGACAAGCCGAATAACGGCATGTAATTGTTGACGGCCAGGTAAGCAAGCCCCGGCAGAAGCATGATGTACAGCGGTATGAACCGGCGAAGGCTTCTTCTTTTGCCGCGATGCGTGATGGTAGTCACCGCTTCTCTCCCCTTTCTCGTTCGGCTTAATGCCGGGTTGTATCCTTATGGTAATGAATTTAGGACTCCCCCCTCTACCGCGCGAACGACTTCCGTCTTGCGTTTTACCGACCTTCATTCGTCCTTATTAGTCCTTCTCGCAAAGCTATGCAAAACGCAAAAAACCGACCAAAACGAGTTTGGTCGGTTGCAGCCTGACTAAAGCCATGCCGTCATTATTGCGCAGTGTTAGCCTGAGCCCATGCATACAGCTGTTTTTGCTTCTCGGCGATAATCTTGTCGATCCCCGCAGCCTTCAGCTTGGAGATGAATTCCGGCAGCACCTTCTCCGGATCCACGCTGCCTGTCTCCAGCGGCATTTCGTATTGCGTAATCACGTTGGACACGGCGGCGTACTCCGTTTTCACCGGTGTCGGATCAAAGCCAAAGCCCAGCGCTTTGGAACGTTTCGCCGCTTTGTTGAATTCCTCCATTTTACTCCAGATCGCCGGATCGTTGCCCTTCATCACATACGACAGGAACTGATTGCCAAACATCCAGCCATACGGCATGTTGTAGCCGGTTGTCGTCGCGTCAACGCCTGCCGGATATTCAATGACATTATCCCCGTCCTGCGATTTCACGTAATGAGTGCCTTCAATTCCCCAGTCGAGCAAATTGACGATTTCCTTGTCCGAATACATCAGGTTGAGGAATTGCATCGCTTTATCCTCCAGCTTCGTGTTTACCGGGATTCCCCACATCGCGCCGGTAACCGTGCTGGTCATGGCAACAGCCGGCAACAGTTCGGTCGCGACGAGCGGCGTACCTGCCGCTTGCGATTCCTGCTCGGCGAAGCCGGGCTTCATGCCCGCTAAATACGCAAACCCTTTATTGGACTTAATCAGCTCCCAAGGCGTTGTCTTATTGGTGCCGGCATCCTTCATAATATAGCCCTTCTGGTACCAATCGCGAAGTCTGGTCAAGAGATCCTTGTATTCCTGCGTTTCATAAAGGTTGACTACCTTCAGGCCGTTATCGTAACCCGGCAGAACGCCGATGCCGTCGCCAAGACGGTCATAGAACAGATAATTCTCCAGATAGGTCTGTCCGGCACCGGAAGGAATAAGCGGAGCAAAGCCTTCTCCGTCTTTTACCGTTTTCAGCACATTGTCGAGGTCATTCAGCGTCTTGATCGAGGCTGTATCAATGTGATATTTATCAACGAGATCCTTGCGCATGGTGACACCGTAATAGGCTGCCATATCCCGCACGCTTGGAATCGCGTAGGTCTGATTTTTCACTTTGGCTGCGCTCAAATAACCTTCTCCGACTGCAGTCTTAATGCCTTCCCCGTATTTGTCCAGCAGTTCGTCGAGCGGAACAAGCTGTTCTTTCGACACCATGCTGTTGTACAAAGCGCCCGAGACAAACATCAAATCCAGCTTCTCGTTGCTGGTCAGCATCAAATTCGTCTGCTGCACCCATTCTCCCCCGCTGATGGAAGTCAAATGGACTCTCGCCTGGATCTTTTGTTCGGTAATCTTGTTAATCGCATCCTCAACCAGCTTCAAATCCTGTGGCGACGTTCCCGGAAAAGCGATCGTGAGCTCATCGATCTTGCCGCTTGGCGCCGAAGACGCTTTACTCCCCGTGTTTTCGGATCCGTTACTGCCGCCGTTTCCGTTATTGCCGCCGCATGCCGACAAGGTCAGCGAGATCGCAAGAAGCAGCGCCGAAGTTACGGCCAAAGACTTTTTCATTTTGGTTCCCCCCGCTAAATACATTTTCGTGAAGCTGTCTATATTGTAAAATGACTACGCTTCACCCTCTGCTGTTCTTACGACTTCACGCTGTCACTTTGACGACTTTCCTGCGACTGCCGATATTCCAGCGGATTAATGCCCATATATTTTTTGAAAATGCGGGAGAAATGCGAAAAGTTTGCGTAACCAATCCGGCTCGCCACCGCGCTGACCGCCAAATCCGTATTCGCTAGCAGCTCGGCGGCAATACGAAGACGCTGCTGCAGCAAATAATCCGAGATCGACATCCCGGTCTCGCGCTTGAAGATCCGGGTCAAATAATCCGGGTTCAGATACACATGGCTTGCAATATCTTCTCTGGAGATTTCCTCGGCTAGATGCTGATGAATATAAGTTTTCGCTTGTTCGACGACACTTGGCGAATGCTCAAGCGAGTTCATGTAATCAAGCGATTTGCCTACGATATGACGAATCCAGATAAGCGCATCCTTCGCCGACCTGCCTGCTCGGGCAAAGCGTTCAACCGAAAGGCTGTCGCTAAGCAGTTGATGTGCCTGGATCCCTTTAATCTGCAGAACATAATGAACCATCTGCTGAAAATCCTGTATAAACAGCGCTAGAAGCTGAGGCGTAAGCCGGCCCGCATCGACCTGCTGACCGATGAAGCTCTCTGCTTCCGCGATCACTTTTTCCCTTGCCCCTTCCTTCAGCATGATCCCCCACATCCCCATATCGGGGAGCGTTTGCGGAGAAGCCGTGCCTGTCCGATCTCCAAGAAAAACAACGCAGTTGTCCGAAGCCACATTATCGGCATCCATCCGCTGCAAGCGCTGATAGGCCGCGGCCATCTCATGCCCCCGAACTTTCTCTCCGACATAGCAGGACACGTCGCACATGAAATAATCGCGGCAAGCCGAGATATAAGATTCGCATAACGCTTTCAGCACCGCTGGCTCCGAGGCCTCTTTGCCGCCGTTCAACACGAGCAGCATCGCATCGTCACCCGTGGCAATAAGCAGGCCGCTATCCTGCCGCCGCATCATTACTTCTTCTGCGGCTTTGCGCAGCGCATACTCCATCGTCTTCTTATCCCTGAGCGAATACTCCTTATACCAACGGCGGACTCGCAATAGAATGGGCAGGAAAACAAGCTTGTCGGAATACGGAATGTTGCGTTCCTGCGCTGCCGTGTTAATCGCCCGCGGCAAAGCCGGAATAGCCTGACCCAGCACATCCAGCCAGAACCGCTCTACCAGCATCGGCTGATGCTGCAGCCAAAATTTGCCGAATTGGCTGAATTCGCTCATATGCTGCTCCTTGTCCATTTTGCGGATCGCTTTCTCCACGACAGCCTTAAGCTCGTCATAAGGAATCGGCTTCAGCAGATAATCGAGACTACCCAGCTGAATCGCTTGTTTCGCATACTGGAAATCGGCATGACAGGTAAGAAATATCGTTTCCGTCCCGGACCAATGGCTTCTCACCCACTCCAGAAGCTGAAGCCCGGAAGCCTTCGGCATTTCGATATCGCATAGCAAGATATCAACCCGCTCCCGGCCGAAAACCTCCATAGCCTGATCGGCATTATAAGCCGTCATAACCCGGGAGATACCGATCGATGGCCAGTCAACGCCGGATTTCAGACCTTCTACCGCGATCGGTTCATCATCCACAATAAGCAGCTGACGCATACCCTTTCACTCCTTTTGCTCCTGGCTTGCATGTAGAGGAATCGCAATCTCGGTAACCGCTCCTTGCGGGTCATCGTTGTAGCAATCCATCCATGCCTTGTCGCCGAATTGCAGCTTCAATCTTTCTCTAATATTCCATAGACCGATATGCTCGCCGGCCTCATCCGTATAGATCTTTCCTTGACGCAAACGGGAAAGGGCTGCCTCCGAATAACCTTCGCCGGTATCCCTTACCGTAACGACGACCATCGGCTCCTCTGCCAAGTCGTCAAGTTCCGCTTCTATAATCAGCTTAATCGGTTCTCCAGGCTTAACCGCATGCTTTACGGAGTTCTCTACCACCGTCTGCAGAAGAAGCGGAGGAATAGCCGTTGTCTCCAAATAAGACGGAATGTCCACCTCGCAAGAAAAGGTATCCGGAAACCGCATTTGCTGAATTCGCAAATAGTGCCGAATATGACTCAACTCATTCTTAAGCGGTACAAGGGGATGAGAGCTTTGAAACAGGTATCGAAAATAAAGCACGAGATGCATCGTCATTTCCTGAATCGGTTCAAATTGCTTTACCTGCGCCAGATTGTACAAAATGTTTAACGAGTTCATGAAAAAATGCGGATTGATTTGCAGCTGCAGTTGTTTAAGCTCCGCCCTTTGTTTGCTAAGCTGCTCTTCATACACATGAATTTTAAGCTCTTCAATCTTGGAGATCATCGTATTAAAGGTCTGGTTAACCAGCTGAATCTCATCAGGTGCCTTGGCGGCGTCAATCCGGATGGTAAAGTTGCCCTTCCCGATCATTCTCATCGCGCTGACCATCTTGCTGAGAGGCTGCAAAATCACCTTGCGCAAAATCAGAAAGCTAAGCGGCAGCATAAGCAAGGCCAATAAAATCACGACGGCGGACGCTTTGGTCAGATAAGGGAGATTCTCCAAAATAGACTCATCCGGAATAGCGGCCGCGAGGCTAAAGCTTCCTTTTGCCGAGGATTCGCCCACTATTAAGAACTTGTCCTCCTGACCGGATAAATAATAGCTCTGAAACCCATCCGAGAAGTTCAGTTTTTCGCTCGAGAGATCTCTTGTCGCAGCCAAAATGCTCCCCTTGTCATCAACGAGGAGTACGGCTCCGGTGTTGCCGGTACGCATTCCGCGCAGCGGCTGCAGCACGGTTGACGCCTTCACCCAAGCTCCGACAAAAAGATCGCCGTCACGCATAAGACGAACGAGGTACGACTCTCCGTCCAGCTGCATGATCTTCCACTCAACGTTCCGGTATTGCGATTTCTGCGTCAGTTCGGTCACCCTGTCCGCAAGCGCTTGGCGGATATGGGTCAGCTGAGGGTAGGACAAGTTGCCTTTGTACGCCTCAACGCCTTCATGATGGATTAAGGAATAGACATAAAAACCGTCAATATAAGGGTAAATCGACAGGTCCGAAGTCAGCTTGCGGTAGACCGCGGTTTTGGCCAGAACGAAATCGTCTTCCGTCCTCGCATCGCCCATGTCCTGCACATTGAGATCCGTTGAGGTTAGACCGGCCAGATGTCTCTCTACCTCGGTCAGCTGCCCATCCGTCTGATTCATATAAATATCGATTAAGCTTTTGTTCGACGCCGCTACCTGACTATGAACGACGTTCATGCTATATGAATTGTTATAGAGAAGAAGCGCGATTAAAGGCAAGGTAATACCTAAAAGGCCAAGCACCAGCTTGACCGGAATCGAATTCCACGGAATAGCTTTTAAACGTTTGAACATTCGGGCCCTCCGATCGAAGTTCCTCATCATAGCGGCTTTCACCCGATTCTGCCGTCACTCTTCATCTTACTTGATCGCATTTAGTATGGTCTATGCCTTTGCCGACTACTCTTTTGCTCTTTCCCGACCTGCGCGCATGCCAAAAAGCCCAAGTCCTGAGAAGATCCGGACCTGGGCTTTATCATAATATCGTTACGAGATTAGCGCTTTGGCGCAAGCTCTACCGCTTGGCGGAGCGCTTCCTTAATGCTTTGGTCGTCCGCGATGCCTTTGCCTGCAATATCGAAGGCCGTCCCGTGATCGACGCTTGTGCGGATAATCGGCAGGCCGACGGTAATGTTCACGCCAGCTTCCAAGCCAAGCACCTTCACCGGACCGTGTCCCTGATCGTGGTACATGGCTACAACGATATCAAAGTCGCCTCGCGTCGTACGGAAGAACAAAGTATCCGCCGGCAGAGGTCCTTGCACGTTAATGCCTTCCCGCTGCGCCCGCTGAACGCCTGGGATTACCTTCTGCTCCTCTTCGCCGTAGCCGAACAGCCCGTTCTCGCCCGCATGAGGATTAATGCCGCAAACCGCGATGCGAGGTTCCGCATAACCGGCTTTCCGAAGCGTCTGGTGAGCCATTTGGATCACCTTGTAGACACGTTCCGGCTCGATCATTCTTACTGCATCGATTATCCCTACATGCGTGGTCACGTGAATAACCTTCAGCTTTGGAGCGGAGAGCATCATCGCAAAATCCTGCGTCTCCGTCAGATCGGCCAGAATCTCCGTATGACCCGGATAAATATGGCCGCCCTTATGCAGCGCTTCTTTGTTCAGCGGCGCCGTGCAGATGCCGTCGATCAGCCCTTCGTTCGCCAGCTCAATGGCTGTCTTCAAGTACATAAACGCGGCATGACCCGCTTCCGGAGACACTTGTCCAAACGGCAGGTCGGCGGGCAGCAGATTCAGATCAAGGCAATCCACCGTGCCGTATTCGTATTGCGCTTCCGTTACTGAAGCAATAGGACGAACCTTGAGCTCGCTGTTTACGACTCGGGCCGCACGCTCTAAGATCTTGGCATCGCCGATCACAAACGGATTGCTGTCCTCGTATACCTTGTTATCGCCAAGAGCTTTCATAATAATCTCGGGGCCGACGCCTGCGCCGTCTCCCATTGTGATCCCAATAATCGCTTTCATTGTTATTCCCCTCTTCCTTCTCGTATATGCTGCATGGCATGCCATAACGATCCTTTACGGCCGAACGCCCCTGCTTTCGTAATTGCCGGCAATCTGGAGCCCCCAACCAAAGTTCCGTACGGGATACCCGGCTCCACCTCATGATGAAGTTCAAAACCGCTGACGCCTAAATACCGGCATACGGCTTTGGCTGTATCGCCGCCGGTCAGCACGAGACCTTGTACGGAGCTGCTTGCCGCAACCTGGCTTGTAATCTGACCAAGGGTATCCGCAATCCGGTTGGAGACATCCGAGGAATCTAGTCCTAGCGCGGCTCCCTTTTCCTTGGCTGCGCGGACTTGCTCGGGAGAAGAACCGGCGTGCAGCGAAATATCTTTCCCCGTTGCGATCGCAAGCTGCAGCTCAGCCGCACACCTGGCGATTTCGCGCTCCCGCTCTTCCACCGGTCCGATTGCCGCAAGCGGATCCATCTCCAAAGCGGCGACATTAGCCTGCCGGTTAACCTCCGCAACTTGTTCCCGGGTAATAGCCGATATGCTTCCCGCTACGAGAATGACGGCACCTTCCGCAGATTGTTTTTCGTATCGTTCGGCGGATCTCGTCGGATCCGGCGTAATCAGGAACTCCGCCAAGCCGGCCGAGCCTCCCCACAAAACGCCGGATTGGAATACCGGCATAAGCGCGGCAATAATGGCAAGATCCTCATCCGTCTCCGCATCGAACACAAACAGCTTTACGGTGTGACGAAGTTGTTCTTCGATAAATTGGCGAACCGCCTCCGGACCTTTGCGTAACAATGCAAGCTCTACGTTTACGCTGGCAAGGCCGGATTGCTCCTGCAAAACATAGGCGACACGGGAATCCGGAACCGGTGTCTTCGGATCTCTCGCCATCTCGGTTTCGTGAATCGGCGTACCGTTCAAATAATGAACTCCTCCAACGGTCGTCCGGCCGATTCTTGGAAAAGCAGGCGCAATAAAAGCGGCAGCAAAGCCAAAGCTGTCCATAACTCCGCGTATTTCCTGCCCCAGATTGCCTCTTAGCGTAGAGTCCATTTTTTTGTAAATAAAGCTGAAGCCTTTATCTTTGAGCGCCGCGGCTGCACTCGCCGCCCGCTTGTAAGCCAGCTCTCCCGGTATCGAGCGGCTGTCCGTGTCGATTACGATCACATCCAGCTCCGAATGATCATCGGGAATGGCCGACCAATCAAACAGCACCTGCGTCTTTAGGCCATTCCGGGCAAATTGAACGCCGGAGTCCGATGCGCCGGTTAAATCATCTGCAATAATCGATATCTGTTTCACGTTGCATCCTCCGTCGTTTTATTTGCTTCTAGCTTCCAGACGTTTAGACCACCATGCGGTCACAATTGGCGTAAGGATAGCCGTCACAATAACGCTCGAAGCAACAAGCGCGGTTGCCGAAGGCACCAGCGGTACATAGATCGAGTTTGCGGCAGCGACGGCTGCCGGTACGCCTGCGGCATTGCCCGCGGTAGTAGCCGCGGCCAAGCCGGCTACGCCATTGCCGCCTGTAAGCCGGTCGGTACCCATCAGCGCTAACCCGGTAATGACTACGACCGCAACGCCAAGCAGTACGCCAAGCGCGCCGGCTTTCCACACATTGCCCAGATTAAGCCCGGCACCAAGTGCAAAGGCAAAGAACGGAACGAGGACCGGTACCCCTTTTGATAGGAAACCGCGAAGCTCTTTATCCAGATTGCCGAGAATCATGCCGACAACCAGCGGAAGAATAGCGCCTACAAGCGTTTGCCACGGGAACGCGGCGAGACCGGCTGCGCCAAGCGTAATCATGGTCAGGAACGGGCCGGACTCAAGGCTCATGATCGAATATGCGCCTACATCTTCCTTGCGTCCGAACTGACCCATCAGCGCCATGTACAGACCGCCGTTTGTATCATTCATGGCCGCTACGATAGCCAGAACGGATAGACCGGCGAAGAAACCGTTATCAATCATGCCGTTGCCTAAGAATTTTCCGGCGATAAAACCAACCAGCATCGCAATACCGATTTTGGTGATCAATAAGGTGCCGCCTTTTTTCACGATGTAAGGCGTTGCTTTAAAGTCGATGGTGGATCCCATACAGACATAAAAAACAGCCAGCATGGGAAGCGATCCGGTCATCAATGCGCCGGTGAAGGAACCAAAATAAGTCGAAATCGTTGGAAAAGCCGTATTTATGATAGCTCCAATCAGCAATGGGACGATCATCATACCGCCAGGGATTTTTTCAATGCTCGCTTTAATCTTCACAAGTAGTCCCCCTAAGATGCATTTTGTTTCATATTGAAACAGTATGTTAAATTTGTAAGCGCTACATTGCTAATTATAAAGCGAGCCTTTGCGATGAACAACCTTCATTACGTTTCATTATTAAACGTTTTGTTCATTTTCCTCCAAAAGGTTGTCCGGTTCATTCCGAGCCTCTTGCAGGTTTTGGATTGATTCATTCCTTCCTCCTGCAAGACGTAAGTAATGATCCGGCGCTCGATTTCCTCAAGCGTTCCTCGCAGGTCTATCGTGGTGGAAACATTATCCGCATCCGCAATCAAGGACTCTTTATATTGTTCAATGACAGTCACCGCATCCTTCTTCTCTACATGATTGCCTTGGGTAAGGACAAGCATTTCGTGAATGGCACGCTCCAGCTCGCGCAAATTCCCCGGCCAATCGTATCGCAGCAGTTCATCAAGTGCCGTTTCGCGGAAACCGACGATCTGCTTGCCGGATTGAAAATTATAATTCGCAATCATGACCCGGATGATCTCATCGATGTCCTCCATGCGTTCCTTTAACGGAGGAACCGCTAATTGAAGCTCGCCAAGCGCTGCAATTAGCTCGTGGTTGTAGTCCGCTTTCCCTTTCAGTCGGGTTAGGCTTGTCGAGGAGGAGGCAATATACCGGATTTGCGGGTACCGGCGTATGGCCTGCAGCCATTGATCCTGCGCTCCGCGGTCCAGCCTGTCCACATTGTTCAGATAGATCGTTCCGCCGAACCCGGTCTCGGGCAAACCAAGCTCCTCCGCCGTTCCTTTTAACAGGAGATTGGTTTCCTGCTCCGTCATCCCTTCGCACGGAATCATATAGAAGCCTTGCGCATGGCGTTTGCTTCCCGAATGGATCGCTTGGGCGAATAGCGATTTGCCTGTTCCCCTCTCGCCGGAAACCCAAAGGTTACGGTCGCTTAGTGCATACTTTTGCGCCTTCGCTATCGTTTTATTCAGCATCACGCTGGAGCCCACCATTTGATTAAACGTTGTAAGCCTAGGAGGAATATAGGCAGCGAATCTCCGCTCGTTGCGCCAATTCTCGATTGAGTCAAGCGAAACCAGATAGCGGAAGCTTCCTTCCTTGCGGCCCTCGCTAACGCTTACCTTGTATTGCTGCTCGTTCAAATAGAGAAACTGCTTAGACCATTTGGCGGCATTGTCCGCCTCCTCCGCTCCGTTTATCAGCTTGTATAGCGCCGGTAAAGAATATTGAATGCTGCTGCCGGGCAGAGCGTCCGCCTCCGCATTCCCGCTGCTGCCGAGCAGCTCTCCCGCCGTCCGGTTGATAAACAGAATCCGGTGTCGGTCATCAAGCGCGATAATGGCTCTGGCGTCATGGTCCAATATGTCCCTGTAAAACATCGTTTGCTCCTGGCCTTGCCGGTAAACGTCGTATACGCGCCTAACCTCCCGGAACATATCGCCCACCGATTCTTTGCCTGAGGTAATAAGAATGCCGTGATAGCCCATCTCTTGCGCGGCCCGGACCGTAACGGCATCCCCCAGCACGATCTGAACCTTATCGCCAAATGCCTGCCGCAGAGCGCCGCGAACCTCGGTTTGGTCGCTGATCTGGATAATCGGAATTTCAAAATCAAGCAGGCTGGACACCTCCGCAACCGCCTTGCATATATTCGGGAAGCCGATAATGGCTACCTTGGAATTCGTGCGGCGGATAAGCGTCAGCACCCGCAAAATATCGTACCCGGATACCGGAATGTCCACGACCGGCAGCGAGGAATGCTTGCGGATCAGATTTGCCGTACCGCCGCGGCTGATAATAATGTCGTAGCCCCGCTCTTCGGCTTGCTGGATAAGCGGAAGCGCTTCTTCCAAATCCGCTACTTCCACATCCATCCGAATCATCGTTTCTTCTTGCACCATTTCCAAAAGCAAATCCCGCAAACCTACATAAGGGGCTATAGCCAGAACTTTAATTTTCATCATAACACCTCATTATTCGTTTCAGTTTGAAACACTATGTCAGCATTATAATATAATTTAGGCTCTTACAGAAAGAAACGGAGCCCGCTTACCGCGCGGCTCCGTTTCTTTCCGTAATCTTCTTATATTGGATCCTCGAATTCCACACCGCCCGACGCTTTGCGAAGCGTCTTGATATCCTGAAGGGGAGGCTGGCCGAAAAGTCTTCGGTATTCCCGGTTGAACTGCGACGGGCTTTCATAACCTACCGTCAGCGCGGCTGTTGTTGCGCCTACCGGACCGCTCAGCATCAGGCGCCGCGCTTCCTGCAGACGCAGCTGCTTCTGATACTGCAAAGGCCCCATTGTAGTAATGGCTTTAAATTTATGATGAAGCCCGGACGTACTCATATTGCATGACTTCGCCAGCTCCTCGACCGTAAAGGAGTGGGTGTAATTTTCCTGGATCCAATGAATCGCCTTCGCTACCCCATCCGCCCGTTGGCCAAACAGTACTTTCTGCATAAATAAATGTCCAAAATCGCCTGACAGCAGGTTAAAAATCATTTCCTTCTTCAACAGCTCGGACAGAAACCGGGCTTCTTTCGGCTTGTCGATTAACTTCAGCAGCCGGTAAAAGATGTCCAGCAGATTGGCATCCGATTTGCCGATAAAGGCCGCGGAAGTCAAATCTTTTTCTTTTGACTCCGCAAGGATCTCAGCTTCTACGACGACGGAAGCAATCTCCTGCGTCGTGAAATCGACGCGCAGTCCGATATAAGGCTTCTCTTCGGTTGCTCCGACAACCTGGCCAAAAGCGGGGATATCCAGCAGAGATGCAACGTAATCCCCCGCGCTGTAATGAAAGATATCCTGACCGAGATACAGCTTTTTCTCCCCTTGGAGAATCAGACAAAAAGAAGGTGTCAATACGCCAGGACACCGCACCGTATCGCGACTGCGTTTAACGATGGACAGGAAAGGTACGATCGTTGAATTCCGCCCTTCTTCGAGCGTCATCCTCTCTGTCATTCCAATAAGCTGATCCAGCGTTTTTTTATGAATCGAAATACTTTTCCCTCCCGCTGAACGGGAATCCTTTGTTTGCTCCGTCATATCCGTTGATCCCTCCCGCCTTGTTCCTGATTATATAAGCATTCTTGGCGATTGGAAAGTAAAAGAACGACTGAATTGCAGCTTTAGGCAACTTTTAAGCAGGAACGATCTACTTCGCGCCGCCGATTCCATTCATAATAGCTTTCAGGAACACTAAGACGGAACAAGAAAGGAACATGAACAAATGCATCAGTCCAAATGGATTATTCTCACGATTATTATCGCGTGCCAGCTTATTGTTGTGCTTGACGCGTCCGTTATGGTAACGGCCATTCCCCAAATCGGAAAGACGCTTCACATGTCGACAACCAGCTTGACTTGGGTTCATAACAGCTATATTCTCGCCTTCGGCGGTTTCTTGCTGCTTGGTGCCCGGGCGGGAGATTTATTGGGGCGCAGACGAATGCTTAGCATAGGAATCGGGTTGTTCTCATTGACCTCATTCTTTGCAGGTATAGCGCCAACGGCTGAATTCTTGCTTATCTCGCGAGCCCTGCAAGGGTTTGCAGCCGCACTCGCCACGCCAGCTGCGCTGGCTTTGCTGTCTGCCACCTTTGTTGAAGCGAAGGAACGCTCCCGGGCGATATCCATGTACAGTGCCGTTTCGGCTGCGGGAGGAAGTATCGGACTCATTCTTGGCGGATTCTTCACCGATTTTGTCTCCTGGCGCTTCGGTATGTTTATTAATGTACCCATCGGAATTGTTTTGCTGTACCTGGTTCACAAATTTATTCAGCCAACAAACATCAGATCCGGCCGCTTTGATATTGGCGGCGCGCTGACCTCTGTTATCGGCATGTCATCCTTGGTCTACGGTTTGGTTCAAGCCGCGGATTACGGCTGGGGTAACCCTGCAACTTGGATTCCGCTGGCGGCCGGAATTATCCTGTTGGCGGTATTTGTTCTTATTGAATCCAAGGCGGCAGAGCCGATTATCCCGCTGCGATTATTTGCGAACCGCCAGCGTTCCGGGGCATACTTGGGAAGATTTCTGATGGTAGGCGGGAACTTTTCACTCTTTTTCTTCATCCCGCAATATTTGCAAAATGCCCTTGGGTTCAGCTCCTTTGAAGCAGGTCTTGCCTTCCTGCCGTTTACCGTTGCGCAGTTCGGAATGATGTACATTATCCCGGGACTGGTTCGGCGGTTTGGCAATGTCAAAGTGCTGTCTGCCGGTTTGGTCATTGCGATTATCGGCACTCTTCTGCTAAGCAGAATCGTTTCTGAGCAAACATCGTTCTTTCCGAATATATTTATCCTTCTCGCTATCATGGGTATCGGTGCCGGAATGGTATTCCAGCCGCTTACGGCAATGGGTCTTACCGGTGTGCAGCCACAAGACAGCGGTGCGGCTTCGGGTCTAGTCAATGTCGCCCATCAAAGCGGAGCTTCCTTGGGCCTTGCGGTTCTCATCACGGTGTTTAATACCTCGATTCGCGCGGAAATCCCTTCCGTATCGGAATTTGCGCATGCGATCTCGAACTCCATATTAGGATCCGTCTTCTTTATCCTTTCTGCCTTGCTGGTGACGTTTATCTGCTTTGCTTCCGTTCGGCAGACGACCCGCAAACGGGCTCTGCAAGCCAATAAATAAGAACAGCAAAAAGGCTGCCTATCAAGTAAGCAGCCTTTTTGGCTAAGTATTTGCTAACGACGGAAGTTAGCGGATGCACCGCCGAGGCTTTGCTCAGCGATTTCAACCAAACGGCGAGTAATCGATCCGCCGATTTTTCCGGCATTATAAGTTGTAATATCACCGTTGTAACCATCACGCGATAAGGAAATACCGAGCTCTGAAGCCACTTCGAATTTGATTTGATCCAAAGCTTGCGCTGCTTGTGGTACCACTAAAGTATTGCTGTTGCTTCTAGACATTGAAAAGCCCTCCTAATGTGTTGGTTTGTGATGTAATTTTTGGTGCTGAAATTAATTTCTCCAGCTACCAACACATTATGCAAGGTAACGAAAAACTTTTTAATAGCGTAGCCATACGTTCATTTCGCCAGGCTCGCGGTTGCCCCACAGATAGTAAGGAATCGCTTTGAAACGGACGGATTCTCTATGCTTGATTAACGGCTGATAAGACTGACCTTCTGCCCAGCCGGAATTGTCGATAACAACTCCGTTCCCTTCCACTACGACGCAGCCTCCAAGCAGGTCCGAAGCTTTACTTGCCGTCAGTTCCGGTTCTTCCGCAAGCGACAGAGATGCCAGCGGCTTGCCGTTGTCCGCTTCCTCTACGCAGTAGACAAGCGGTCCGCGTTGAATGGCGGCTTTACCGGCATCCGCACGGATTAAAGGATTCGCGGCAATCAGCTGCGTCTCGATTGGCAGCAGCCATTCCACCCGATCACCGTCCTGCCATACGCGATATACGGTTGCGTAACCTTTATCCACATGGTAACGGACCGTTTCTCCGTTTATTTTCAATAGCGCCTCTTTCGACGAGAACCAGTTCGGAATACGAAGCGCAAGCATAAACGGAACATCGCCTTTATCTTCTTGCAGCGATACCTTAAATTCAACCTGACCGTTCCACGGGAGCTCCGATTTCTGATTCAGCACGATTTTCTTGCCTTCCGTCTCGAATGCCACTTCGCTTCCGATAAAGAGATGAACGCGCACGGTTGAGCCATCCTCCGAAACATCATAAATGTACTCGTCGAGAGAACCAAGCAAACGGGCTACGTTTGGCGGGCAGCAGGAGCATCCGAACCATTTTTGCCTAACCGGCTTCACATGGAATTTATCCGGGCTCTTAGCGCTCGCTTCCGGCCATACCTCAAGCGGATTCACATAGAAGAAATGCTTGCCGTCCTTCGCCATGCTTCCGAGCACGTTATTGTACAAGGCCCGCTCCATCACGTCCGCGTACTCGCTTTTGGCCTCCAACTGAAGCATCCGCCGTGCCCAGAAGATCAGGCCGATCGACGCGCAGGTCTCCGCGTAGACAATATCGTTCGGAAGATCATGATCGAATGTAAAAGCTTCTCCGAGATGCGTCGCGCCAATCCCCCCGGTGATGTACATTTGCTTGCCGGTCGTATTCGCCCACAGCCGCTCGCATGCTTCGCGGAGCTTGACGTCACCGGTTAAGCGGGCAAGGTCCGCCATTGCCGTATACAGATATACCGCACGAACGGCGTGTCCGACGGCAACCGGCTGCTCGCGAACCGGAAGATGGCTCTGGTAAACCTCGAGATTAGGCTCCCCTTGCGCCCAAATCGTTGTCCGGCCGCGTCGTTCCCATTCCTCCAGGAAATAATTTGGCTTGCTGCCGCGTTCGTCGATAAAGTACAAGCTCAGGTTCAGATACCGTTCTTCCCCCGTAGCCTGATACAGCTTAACTAAGGCGAGTTCAACCTCCGGATGGCCGCAATAAGCCCGCATTTGCCCTGGTTCCGTACCAAACAAGCTTGCGATAAGATCGGCAAAACGGCAGGAAATGTCGAGCAGCTCACGCTTGCCGGTTGCCCGATAATAAGCAACGGCGGCTTCGAATAAATGACCCGCGCAATACAGCTCATGCGCTTCATACAGGTTGGACCATTCTTTGCCGGGCTCTTGAATAGTGAAATAAGTGTTTAAATATCCGTTCTCATGCTGAGCTTGTCCGATCAGCTCTATGGCTTCATCCGCAATCTTTTCCAGCTCCGGATCGGGCTGACGTTCAAGCGAATAGGCAACAGCCTCCAGCCATTTATAGAGATCGCTGTCTTGGAAAATCCATCCGCCGAATTCGCCCTTCTCCAAGCCCGCGGCAATCCGGAAATTACGGATCGAGTAGCTGGGCTCCGCGTCTTGAATACGGTCGTTTAAAGCCTCCCATTGATAAGGGATGACCGTTTTGCGTACAAGCTCTGTATATTCATTCCAAAAATCATCCTTGATGCTGATCTGCGTGTCCTTCATCATAATCCTCCTTCAGATGACTGCCTAATCGTTAAAAACGATAAAAATTGACTCCTTGTAAGTTCGAGTATATGCTTTATTCATTTGATTCAATAGGAACGGAATGAACTTTTTCTTATACAAAATGACACAGTAGGGATGTGAATCGTTTTTGAGCTTCGTAGAACTGCAAACCCCGCCCCTCCCTTATTACTGGGAGTCCGGCCGCTCCGAGTTTCGAACCGGAGACCGGCATCCCAATCGAAGAAACTTCGGCATATTCGACTTGATTATTGTTTCTGAAGGAGAGTTATTTATCGGGGAGAACGGTCAGGAATGGTCGCTTGGCAAAGGGGATACCTTACTTTTGCTGCCGGACGGTGAGCACTATTCGGTGAAGCCTTGCGAGCAGCATACCGTTTTTTATTGGGTACATTTCGAGCATCTTAACTGGCGGTCGCATGCCAAGGAAGGAGCTTCGGCGCAATCTTTCCTGAATCCTCACCTCATTCGAATTCCGAAGCATATTTCCCTTACTGATCCCGAGAATGCCTTAAAGCTGATGTATCAGCTGCTGAATCTGACCGTCGGGGATTCCTTTTGGGAGGAACAAGGCTTGCTGGCACAGCTTCTCTCGTTGCTCGAAAACGAAAGCTTGAACAAAACCAGCACTCCGGCTGCGCGTCTCGCGGAAAAAGCCGCCTTTTATCTACAGCAGAATTTCCAGAAAGACATTACAAGCGAGCTTCTTGCCGAAGAACTGCACTTTCACCCTAATTACATCGTCCGCTGCATGAAGAAGCGTTACGGCATGACGCCCAGCCACTACTTGCTTGAATTCCGTCTGGACCGGGCAAAGAAGCTGCTCGTTTCCTCCGAATGGTCGATTGAACGAATTGCCGAAGAGGTTGGTTTCCGGTATGCCCCTTATTTCACGGCCTGCTTCAAGCGCAGGGAAGGGATTTCTCCTCTACGCTACCGCAAATCGGTTCAGCAATAAAAAAGCTCAAACAAAAAAGCCGATAAGTTATCGGCTTTCTCTTTGCTTAAACAGGTTGATTATTCGTTCATAGTCATAAATATTAAAGGTTTTAAAGGCTAATTTATGCTTCCTGCTGCCTTCCGTGAAATGAAAGATAACATAATCCGCATCCCTCTCGAAATCTGCCGAAAGACTATTCTTGCTGATTTCCTTAATGAGCACGGCTTCAGACTCCGCCTGGAACAACGATTTTTTCATAACTTTAACTTCGGCATCCGTAAATACAAAGAATCCTCTAAACCGCACATCGTCTATCAGAATCGTCAGATCCTTAACTTTGGTGTCGGAGACTTCAGCGATCTTCTCCTCTATGCTTCTGGACGTAGTTGGCTGGAACAGCGATAGAATTCCGGACTGAACCGGTTGGTCAGCATCAAATTTAGTCACTAGCTTCTGCAGCAGGTTAACAATCTCAGATAAGCCTATAAAGATAAAGCCTGCCGTAACCCCCGACAACCACCAATATAGGGCGATAGTCATATGAAAGCCATCAGGAGCATTCCCTAAAATTAGGCCTTCAATAAACCCAATGACAAGCAGCAGTATTCCGATTCCCATCAAGCATGTAGAAATGTTGTTTCTCATTTGTATATGACTCCTTGTTAGGTAAAAATTTTCCTACTGGAATCATAGCAAAATTTAGTAGATTGGACTAGTTATTTCTTCTTGAGGCAGCCTATTTGATATTTCTTGCCTATTTAATACACCCTTTTGATTTCTTTATTAAACCAATGAATATAACCGCAACGATCACAGATTAATATATTTGCTGAGCGGTTAGCAAAATCAAGATTGAGGAAACTCATAAAAGCCGTGTTTAATTGCGCGTAACTTTTTTCGAATTTATTATAATGGCAATGCACGCAAAGGACAGTGATTCCATTAGCGCTATATTCACCCGGTCCCTTGACTTCCTTCAGATTTTTGGCAAACAACTTTATAAATCTCTTCGCCCCAGCTATAATCTTTCATCCTCTCGTGAGCTCTTCAATTCTTTTTAGCATTTAATGTTCCTACAGTTCCAACTACTAACGTAATGACTATAAGGACGATATGAAATAACGTTTCTTCGAAATCATGCACTCTATGTATTGTGTTTGAAAAACGAATCATTTCGATAATCAGAACCATAATCCATATCGCAAAAACAAGAAACCGAATCACACTTATGTCACCTCAGCTTTCTTACTGAAAGATTAACTCTTAACAGGGATTGTACCACATAATGGAATACCCCTCCCCGTTTCGAGGTAATTATTTACATCGAATCTTGTTTGCAACAATTTTGAATGTACATGCGTCAAAGCTAATGCAACTTGAACGGGGAACATATCCCGACATCCCGAGGAGGTAAATCAAATGAAATTTTATAAATCCATGAAAAAAATCGCAGTGGCTTCAGTGGTCGCTGGAACGTTAGCATTGTCTGCCACAGGCGCTGTCCCATCGCATGCTGCCGCCGCACAAAGCGCCGCTTCCGTTGATGCGCACGCAAAAGCCTTTGAAACGCTGATGAGTTTCTATAAGCCGGCCCTTAATGGCCAGTTCCCTAATTTCCACGGTTTTACGATTGGTTCAACTACGCATGAGTCGGTTATCAAAGCTATTGGTGAAGCTGAATCTCCGGCAAAGGATTCCGACGACTTTGATGTATATCATTCCGAAATGGGTCATCCTGGATATGCGATTAGCTATAAGCTAGGCAAAATCAAAGAAATGCGCTACTTCGGAACAAATGTGGAGCGGCAGACCAACCTGGGAGGCATCTCCGTTAAAATGCTGGTTCAACACTGGGGCACTCCAAATGAGTCCGTCCAGATTAAGTCGGGCAAAACCGTACAAAAGAAAATTACCTATGTTCGAGGTAAATACCAACTCGAATTCATCTTTGATGGCACGAATGGAACGAACTTGAATCATATCAACCTAGTGAACAAAACGATTAAGTAAACAGCACTCTATTTAGAAATAAAGGCAGATGGTCCGCTTAAGGCCATCTGCCTTTCTACAACTCCCTATTTGCGTTTTCCCAAGAAAAGTTGACTCACCCGTTTTGAGAAGTCTTCTATTCCAAAACTTGCCGTATCGATCCGGTTGTACCAATTCGTTATGGTTTCCAATATCCACAAAGGGATCTGTACTCCGCTAATCATAGGATAAAAATGTTTGAATGACCATACTAAGTGTTCCCACCGGTTATCGTTTCCGTCCTTGCTATATTCCGAAACATCAAGTACTTTACCTCTTCCATCCTGCAGAAGTACATTTTTAAGATGAATATCTCTTGGGTTCATTCCTTGGCTGCGAATAAACTCCCGGGCGTTTTCGACGTCCTGTATCACCTGCTCTGATACTGGAATCCCCTGTAGTAGACAATCATATAGAGTAACTCCTTGTTCCAAACTTAACACCAGATAATTGGAACCGGCACCATAACAATGGGCAAAATAGGGGGAGCCTTGTAACCGTTCATAGATGCCTGCTTCCACGTTCTTCTTCTCTAATGACTGAGCGGTATATACTTTATATGCGTAATTAGGAGTGTCAGGGTGATAAAAGACCGCGGCATCGGTTCCTATGCCGATGCAACGCAAATCTTCCGAGAAGCCGACAACGGAAACCGGCTTATTATTTTCATGTCCAACGACCTCAATGCTCTTCAGTGCTTCCTCAACTTGTTTCCAATCCTCAATCACAACTATCTTCTCCTTCTTGCTTTGGCATTACATACTTCGCAACTGCTTACAATTCGAAGGAATAAATAATAGCGGGCTTCGATCTCATTAGTTATTGATAATAGTTTTACGTTTACAGCGTGAAATCTGTTTCAACTATCCTCCATAATCAAAAAAACCGACTGTGCAAAATGCACGGCCGGCTCTCAAACATAAAAACTCAATTCATGAAGGCATCTTTGTACCAAACTCCCAAAATAAAGAAAATTCCAAACAAACACATAAGGACAAAAATGATAATCATCAAAGCTATTAAAATCCATAGACTGGTTTTCATAATCTTATATAGGTATACGCCCCTCTGCTTCTTATGGTTCCTATCAACTTCACTCCGTAATTAACTTCCCTCTAAAACGTTTTATCATGCCATTGATTACTCGGCCTTATTAATTTATAACGCCAATAATGCTGAAACCGATAAACAATAACAGCATCCCTGCGCTGAAAAACAGCGGGTGGAAGCTCCTTTCATCCGTAACCCTAAAAGCCCTCTTAATACTGCCACCGCCCAAAGTAACGATTACAGCAGTCAGCAGGACAGCGGCTAAATGGGATAAGTGAATCCGCCCTACAACGATAAAAACAACGGCGCTGCTGCATACTCCGGCTAAAAACCAATATATGTTCTGCCTGCTTGGTCTCAATTAATCAACGCTCCTTACCAGAAAATTTCTTTGACCATTAGCTAAAATATATACGCTTCCAGTGATTGGAATGTTACGTTGAACAGCACTTAGAAGAAAAAAGACAGCTGGTCATAAAGACCAGCTGTCTCATTGCGGGATTACGGATACGGCAATTATCGTCCGCTTTTCACCGGTTTCGCCTGCTCTTCCAATGAATCAGCCTGCTCCACCTTTAACACGTCCAGCATAAACATAAAGATCGGAATACCGATCAACAGTCCCCAGATGCCCATGTAATGCTCGGACAAAATAAGGATAAAGAACGTGTAAAACATCGGCAGGTTTGTTTTGTGCGAATATAGCCTTGGATTCAAGAAGTACGTTTCAAGTGCATGAATAAGCAGCACCAGAACGATAACCCAAATGACGGTTTTTATTCCGCCAAGCTGATAGCCGATAATGCCAATCGGGACAAAGGAAACGACTACTCCCGCAACCGGGATAAGACTAAGCAAAAACACCATGATGGTAAGCGCGAACAGGTACGGGAAGCCCATGATCCACAGACCGGCAATCGTAAGCGCGGTATTAAATAAGGCGATCATCAGCTGTACTTCAAGCACTTTTCCGAAGGAAGCAATAAACTTACCGCCAAAATACCGGAATTCGAGGTACAGCCAGCCAATCGAGCTGTTGCTGAATTTCTCGGTAAACTGAACGATCTTGCGCCTCTCCAGCAGGAAGAAATAGCTAAGCAAGATAACCAGCAAAATAATCTCGAGCCAGCCGCCAATCTTCTTGGCGTAAGCGAGCGCACTGTTCAAAAACGTTTTGTATTCGATTTTGTCGAGCGTATCGGCGACCACTTGGGCGATCTGATCGTTTTGTGCCGATCCTAAAAACTTTTGCACGTTGTTGACTATATCCACGATCTCGTTAATTAGCTTTGGCACGTAATTGACCAGACCGTAGACGAGGCCAAACACAAGCGCGACATACAAAACAGAGGTCACTACAACAGGCGACACCGGGATCACCCTGCGAATTTGCTTGGTTATAAAACTCTGCAGCCGCATCATCACAAACGTGACCATAAACAGAAGCAGCAACAAATTCAACATATCGCGGAGACTGTAGAGAAGAACAACGACCAGTAAGACAAACACAATTCTTTTGATAATCGGATGAGTGAAAAAGTTTTTGAGTGTTTCCAAAGATTTCCCCCGCAAAATTCGATTTATTTATTATTCGTTTATAATTAATATACCTGTTTTATTAATAAAACGCACCTTTTACGGTCTATATAAAAAATAAAGCTGCCGGCTTCGGCAGCTTTATTTAAATAAACAATTGAATTTTGCTATTATAGCAGCTTACACAAAGCACAAGCCTGCCGTATACGGCAGCGGAACCGGGAATAATTCCTGATAGGCTTGGGCTTCAGCGGGCAGTTGCACAGCATCCGTTCCGATACGATCGAATAGGAGTCGGATCAGTTCCTCATCGCTTAACGAAGCGGAAGGTCGGCCTGTCGAATCGGATAATTCCCAACTGCCGTTTTCCTGCCGGTTCAATCGAAGACCATTCGCAGTTTCTTGTTTCTCCAGCCAAGGCGATAATTGGTCAATTAAAGCCTCACCGCTCAGAATTAGGACGGTACCCGGTTGACCTTCCTCCGCGGAAGGAATTGCCGACAACCCTTCATGAATGGATTTTTCATGCCATGGAATAGGAATCTCCAAAGACTGCAGGCCATATCGGTTTACGGCATCGGCGAACAGTCTTACAACCTGGACCGAATCTCCGGCATAATCGAGAACAGCCCCATTTGATTGCGTATCCGACGTAACGCCAATCACCGCAAAACTGATGACTTTCCCATCCGACTCCTGAACAAGTACCCGTTGACTCATCCGCATCACGCTTGCGATGGCTTCCGCCTTGAGCAGCGTGCCGAATTCGTTAATGCCCAGCTGATAACGTACTTCCCGAGTTTCAGCAGCCTCCTGCACGGCAAACAAATCGTCCGTCCGCATCTCTCGGATCTTCCCTTTCACTTCCGATCCACCCAATAAGGACTCTGCTTGCAGCGCATCCATGCGGTATTTGCTAATTCTCCCGAACAGCTTGCAACCCGCCCGCGTGTATAAAGAACGGTCACCGGATACTAGAAGCAACGATGCCCCTGCATCCCGCGTGAATTGCTGAACTTGCTCCAATAGCCGGCTCGCGTACCCTTTGCCTCTTGCCGACGGTTCCGTACAGACCGAACCAAGCGAGGCTACGCGCAGCGCAGCCTCCCCAATCCGGATCGTCCATAGGACAACGCCCATAAACGATACCAATTTGCCGTCTTCTTCAAATGCGCCGTAGGATAAGTGCAACGCCGCATCGGAGAAGAGGAACGGAAACAATTGGCCCATGGACGTCTGATTGCCGTCCCGGAATGTCGCATCCGACAAGCGGACAGCTTCTTGTATTTCAACGCCTGTCAATCTTCGGATCTGCACCATTTCCATTCCTCCGATTTCTTCAACATACCTGCTTGTTTGCTGTTTCATAATTCACTGTAACTTTGGAAAGAATTTCCGTGTCAAACTTCTTCGCCGTTTTATATGGCAATTCCTTCACTCTGCAACATCACAAATACGAGTAATTCCGATTAATAACCAGCAGATTTATCCGCCATGGCAGCCCTTCGCGCGAACGGAATCGCAGCGATGCGCAGCCATCCTTTTTTTGCGTCATCGGGATCATTTCCGTTGCATATTCCCCCGCCTTCAGAGGCTTCTCCGGCCTCCACTTCAGCTGTCCCGGGATTTCAAGCTCTGTACAGGAAGGGGCCGCTTCATCACCTGTGACAATCAATAGATCGTATCGTCCTTTGGGCAGTTCAATCCTAAACACCGCTTCGCCTGCTCCACCAACAAAGTCCCGCCGAAGCAGGTCGGAGGCTCCACGGTCGATGGCTGTTAATTGATCCGTCCGCTCCCAGCCAATCCCGCTGTATGGCGTAAAGATCATATCCGGGGTTACTTTACGGAATGCCTGACCAAGCACCCCTGCAGTATGAATCTGGCGGGGAAGGGCTTCCGTATAATTTTTGACCAGCAGCTCTTCGTTGACGCCAAAATCCAGCCTATACGCCGCAAGCCTCGATATTCTGCTGTTTCCCGCATAGTAATCGAACGTAAAATGATCGAGCAGCCGGTAGTGCTCCGTATCCCGGTTCTTCCCCAGAAATACGCGCCGCCTAGTGTGCGCTTCATGAACACGCGGGCTGCTGATGGCATTGTTATTCCTTATCCGCCCTGTATGAGCAAGCGGCCAATCCGACTGCAAAGTACCGTCCGCAAGATCAACATAAACGAGATAATCAGCATTTTGAACCGTATTAAAAACCAGATCTCCTTGTTCAACGGAATACTCCTCCATCGTCAGGGCACTTCCGGACAAATTCACAACCTGGATATTCTCTTCAACGTCAAACGGATTCCTCAAAACAACCTTGGCGCCGGCAAGGCTTCGTATATGTACCCACTCCGTACGTCCTTCCTTACGTCTGGCACTGACTTCAAAACTGCCAACCGCGAGCAGCCCCCGGAATGCGCAGGCTTCCCATTTGCCATAAGTCCGCTGCTCTAACTGATGGTTATACATGCTATTTGTCCGCTCCAGTTCCAAGGTTCCTTCCGGAACGGCCGGGAATACCTCGATTACTCCGTCATAGCTTTGCAGAAGCATTTCGTTTACGGCAGCCACAAGCTCGCCTGAAGCCTCCATCATAAACGGATGGTACAAGGGTTCGTTCGTTATGTTGCAGTAATTCATCCACCTTTCCGTCTCCTCCGCGAACAATCCGTTGCAACGAAGCGACAGATCGATGCCTTGCTCGTACAGCAGCCGTAGCGCATCGTCTCCCTTGCCTAACCGCGAAGCCGCACAGGACAGCCAGCCGAATTGGAACATGCCAAATTCCGTATTTTCCTCCACGTAACGAAGCGTATTCCCTGCCTGCTGTCGCAGCGGCAACTCGGCATTCCTATCGATTTCGCCAATCGGATAGATAGGCATTAACAACGACGGATGCCGCAGAGCCAGATCAGGCGGCGCCCATTCGGAATCGAGCCATATTTTCCCGTAACGCGTTGAATCCGCTTCAGGATACGGAGCCAGCTTCCCGGCAATGTCCTCCCATTTACTCCGCTCTTCCTCCGGCTCGCCGAGCAATTCGCTTGCTTCTATTGCCATGCGAAATAAATAGTTGACGGAAGACAGCGTACAGGTCGAGTTACGCGTAAGCGGTCCTTGCTCCGGCGAAATATCCGGGAAGACGTTATACAAACCGCTTTCGGCATCAAATAACAATAACCCTTCAAAAAATTTGGCGATCTTTCGAATCGGCGGATAAGCCTTCTCCCGCAAAAACGTCTCGTCCATGCTGTACCGGTAATAGTCCCATAAAAACTGCGCGCACCACGGCCATATGCTGTAATACAAGGCATGCGGGTAATCTCCGGCAATCCCGTCCAATCCGTAGAACTGCTTAGCCATTCGTTCGGCGCTGCCGGCATAGGAGAGTAATCCTTCATTAAACAAGCTGGCCAGCTCCAGGTGATTAGACGTGTACAGCGGCCAAAAAGCGGCTTGAATATTCACATCCCAGTACCACATGCTGCCCCACTTGGTCGGCTGCTTGATATCCCATAGACCGTTTAGACCACAGGCCTGTTCAGGCATAGTTCCTCCCCTTCCGCTGCTGCAGGACAGAGCATAGAGGTTGATCCTGTATAAATCCTCAAGCAGCTTATCCGGAAGCGTAACGGACGAACGCCTCCAGAAATTCTGCCAATAGGATTGATGCCGTTCTCTCGCCGCAGATAGTCCAGGAACATATTGACGCAGACGCTCAAATGCAGTCTGCAGCGGGTCATCTGCCTGAGCCTCCGTAACGACGGTTGTAAGCAAAGTCAGGTTATTCTCGGCATCATCTAATCGAATTCGAATAACTCCGGTGCTATTCACGGCTGTACCTTTCGCGCCAAGCAGCTTTGTCATAACAACAAAGGAAAAAGGGCGATGGCGTTCCTTGTCTTCCCCGTCCGGGTAGAAGGAGCCTATATAATAAAAGGTTGTATCATCATGCGAATGGTAGGATGCTTCAATATCCGCATATCTTCTTAAAGGCAGCGTTAGCTCGATTGCGCTTACCAGAGTGCCATCTGTTTGTCTGATATCCGTGACAATAAAATCGCCATCCTCGGCTGTAATCGTAGCAACCTCAAGCTTCTTGTCCTCTTTCTCAATGCGCAGCCGAACTTCCGCCTTGATTACGTCAAGCTGCAGCTCGTAATGATCCGGATCCTTCAGCTCTGCAGACGGATAGAGCTTTATCTCTCCGGTCGGATAATGGGAGCTTCCCCTAGGCGGCTTGCCGTATTTCCGATACATACTGCTGGCGCTTAGGGCATCTCCATATAGAAAGAACGGTTCTTCTGCAGGGTTACGGTACATTTCCTGCGCATGCTTTCGTAGCTCGTCAAACGTCCGGCCATACTGCAAACGGAAATGTTGTCCCTCCCCTTGCTGAAAGGCTGTGCTGTAACGGTGCAGCTTGCGATAGTACACCTCATAATGGTTAAGCGCCATGGTCATCATCTCATCTTCGTAATAGACCATTCCGCCAAAATGTCCATTGCCAAGCGGCAAGGCTTCGTTCCAGCTGCTTGGCGTATTGTCGTACGTCACGGTTGTCATAGGCCATCCTCCTACCCTTTGATCGCCCCGATCATAACGCCTTTAACGAAATACTTTTGCAGGAACGGGTACAAGCAAATGATCGGCAATGTCGATACGATAATCGTCGAATATTTTATCGTTTCTCCAATGGCATATTTATCATCGCTGGCAGCCCCGGTCATCATCGAATCTGTGCTGTTGGCGATCAGAATATCGCGGAGCACGAGCTGAAGCGGATATTTTTGGGTGTCGCGTAAATACACGAGCGCATTGAAATAAGAGTTCCAATGCCCAACCGCATACCATAAAATCATGACGGCGATAACTGGCATCGACAGCGGAAGCACGATCCGGAATAAAATGGTCCATTCGCCAGCCCCGTCCATCCTTGCAGATTCCTCCAGGCTCACCGGAATGGTCTGGAACGAGGTTCGCATAATTATCAGGTTATACGTATTGATAGCGACGGGAATAAGCAGCGCCCACATCGTATTCATCATGCCAAGCTTGTTGACCAGCAAATAGCTTGGAATCAAACCGCCGTGAAAGACCATCGTGAGTACGATGAGGAACATCAGGAAATGCCGGAAATACAAATTCGGCCGGGACAGCACGTAAGCGCCGATAGCGGTCATGACAAGATTAATTGCCGTTCCGAGCAGCACGTAGAGCAGCGTGTTCTCATACCCTTTCATAATCATCGGATTGCGGAATACCGCCTTATAGGCGCTTAAGTCGAATCCGGCTGGCGCCAGCAGCACCCCGCGGTTCTGCAGAAAAGCCGTTGCATCGCTAAACGACGCGAACAGTACATACAGGAACGGATAGAGCGTCACCACGCACAGGCCAATCATCAGAATGACGTTTATCCAGCCGAATACCCTCTCTCCCATCGTTCTTTTCATAGGCAAGTCTCCTCTATCACCACAATTTGGTCTCGCTGAACCGCCGGCTGATTTTATTGGCTGCCACAATTAGGATAAAGCTGATTATAGAGTTAAATAAACCGACTGCGGCGGTAAAGCTGTAACTGGCTTCCAATACCCCTTTACGGTACACGTAGGTTGAGATAACATCTGCCGTTGAATAGGTAAGCGGATTGTAGAGCAAGAGTACCTTTTCGCTGCCAACGGACATCATATTGCCCATTTGCAGGATCAGCAAAATGATAATGGTCGGCATAATCCCGGGCAGCGTTACGTTTAGCGTTTGTCTCCAGCGCCCCGCTCCGTCGATTCGCGCCGCTTCATAGAGCGTAGGGTCAATCCCTGATATAGCGGCAAGGTAAATAATCGATCCCCAGCCCACGCCTTGCCAGACTCCCGAGGATACGTACAAGAACCGGAACCATCCCTCTTCCATCAGGAAATCGATCGGCTGGATGCCGAAGGAGCCAAGAAGCTGGTTCACAAGGCCGGCGCGGCTAAGAAAATCGACCATCATTCCCGCCACTACAACAATGGAGATGAAATGCGGCAAATAGGATATGGACTGCACAATTCGTTTAAAAGAGCTCTTCCGGATCTCATTCAGCAGAAGAGCCAGTATAATCGCAGCCGGAAAACCAAACAGCAGCTCGTAAAGATTAAGCAGGATCGTATTCGTAATTAAACGCCAGAAATAGATACCGTTAAAGAAGCTCTCGAAATGCTTAAACCCCACCCATGCGCTGCCCCATATGCCATCGGACGGCTGAAAGTCCTTGAATGCAATCTGCAAGCCGTACATGGGGCCGTAATGGAAAATAATATAGTAAGCAAGAACGGGAAGCGCCATCAAATAAACGCCCCAATGCCGCTTCATATCCGTTTTTATCGTATGCAGCAAAGCTGGATTTCCGACGTTTTTGGACATCGATCCTTCCTTCCTTTCTGTTCAAGGTGACGCACTCGCGCTGGTGGAGACGAGCTGTCCCGCCCCCACCCAGCCGATTCCGGGATTAACGCTTGGAGAAGCGTTCGAGCGCGGCCTGCTGAATTTGGACAGCATCGTCGATTCCCATGCTCTTAATCTTTTTCACGTAGCTGTCGAATTGGTCGATAGGCTCAACGCCCATAATAAATTTCAACAGCATCTCATCTTTATAGGTATTGATATCCGTCATAATCGAGGCGAACTTGCTGCTCTCATCCTGCGTTGGCGTCACAAGCGGCATCTTGCGCTCAACCGTTGGCTTGGACCAGATTTCGAGAGCCTCCTTCTGCTGCGCAAGAGCGAGATATTGCAATTGGAAGTTGTCGCTGAGCACAAACGGAGCACTCCATGTGGCGCGGTTATACTTGGCAATGGCTTGCTGGCTGCTGATCCCGTTTGACGGAGTCAATAGATCCTGCTTCAGGACAGCTCTGCCGTTCTCCATGGTGTAGCTTTCGCCCTCAATGCCGTAGTTGAACAGCAATTCGCCTTGCTCGCCATAGGCATAATCGAGCCATTTAACGGTTTCGATCGGATTTTTATCGCTTGTTGTAATAGCAGCGCCAATCCCGTTAAAGGCAAAATCCTTTTGCCCCCAAATCGGGGTGTCGCCCGCGTTCAACACCGGATAAGGAGCCGCAACAAGCTTAAAGTCAGGATCTTTGTCCTTCATTAGACCTGCGTATTTACCGATTCCGCCGCCGTTATAGGTAGCCGTTGCGCCAAGCAGGTTTGTTGTCATTTTATTGTCCAGCAGCTTGGCATTGGGCGCGGCGAAATCTTTGTCCAGCAGCCCTTCCTTATACCATTTGTTCATGGTCTCCAGGAACGACTTGAATTCCGGCTGAATCGGGCCAAACTTGACTGTACCGTTATCCTGGTAGAAGCTGTTGTTAATTCCCCATGCACCAAGGAATGGCGCGTCTACATTTAACAGATCTTTGTCCAGATAAAGAGGAATTTCGTCCGCTTGTCCATTACCGTTAGGATCTTTCTCCTTAAACGCTTTCAAAACGTTGTACCAGTCATCAATGGTTTCCGGCTTGCCGAGGCCCAGCTTGTCGAGCCAATCCTGGCGGATCGCGGGCCCAAAGAACACCCTTACTTTATCGTCGCCGCGGAGGAACGGGAAGGCATAGATACTGCCGTTGTCCGTCGTGATTTGCTTCTTCCAGTCCGGATGCTCGTCGAGCAGCTTCTTCAGATTAGGGGCGTATTGATCGATAAGATCGTTAAGCTTGATGATTTTATTATCCTGGATCGCTTTCTCCGGTCCCCCCAAGTAATCATTCCAGTTGTATTCAATGACATCCGGAAGCTTGCTGGACACAATCATAAGGTTAAACTGCTCCTTCGCTTGCGCCGGGTCGAGCGGCGGATGCTGGAATTCAACCTTTACGCCCGAATCTTTCTCCCTCTCCTTATACATGCCCATTTCCGCGTAGGTTTTCATTTGTGCTGCGGCCGCGGCGTGATTCGCCACCCAATAAGATAGCTGACTAAGCTTTGGCGGCTGGGTTTCCGTGCTTCCAGACGATTCGGTTCCGCTTGTTTGCTGCTCAGCGTTTCCCTTGCCCCCGTTGTTCCCGCTGCTGCATGCCGCAAGCGATACAGCAAGAGCAGATACGGTCAAGATACTGCCGGACCATTTTAAAGTTTTGTTCATACGTGTGAACACTCCCCCTGAATTAGTGGCCATCGTCTTGCAAGCGCTTACGATTCCAAGTGTACGTTCGGAGGCCGAGGTACGCCTATGCTCTACTTTTCATCTGCATTGTATTTTCATAAGATTTCGGCACAAGCAAAAAACTAGTCAGTTGGATCTTAAAACCGATCAGTACTCGATTAATAAAGGAAAAGACAGTCTCATGGAGACTGTCTGGCTATTCATTCAAGCTAATGGCATCCGGTACAATGGTCTCCCGGTATTTCCCCGGCGTAATTCCCTCAAGCTTTTTGAATCCCCGGATAAAAACAACATCATTGTTATAGCCGACCAGCTGCGCAATTTGAGCGATCGTCAGATCCTTATTGTCCATCAGCTGTTTTGCCGCCTTCATCCGCTTCTGGGTAATGTAGTCGATCAGGTTTTGCCCCTGATTTTTCTTAAAGAATGTAGAGATATACGGCGGGGTCATCCGAAAATGCTCGGCTATCATCGCAAGCCCCAGACTGGAATCGCCAAGCATCTGCTCCACATAGGCAAGTATGTCCTGAAGCAGCTGGGTGCGATGATCGGACCGCTCCACGTTGAATGACCGGGTAAGCGTATCATACAGTTCCTTTGTTTTGCACTGCATGCCCTCTGCCGTTGTATAGGTAAATACGGCTTTTATCGGATCGAAGTCCTCGCCAAGCTCTTCCAGCTGATTCATATTGGTCGAGTTCATGATTTTCAGGAAGGTGCTGATAATATTGAAGAACAGACATTTCCCCATCTCCGGCGTGAAGTGGCTGGACGAGAAATTCATTTCGTAGATTTTGTCCAGCAGCTTGCCGGCATTGTCGGTATCCCCGCTTCTCACGAAGTTCGTCAGCTGAATCTCGATTTCAAGCGGATAGTAGTAATGCTGTTTCGTGCTGGCAAGGTCCTGGAAATAAATAATCGCGTTTTTGCCTAAAATCAGCCTGTATTCCAACGCGGCCAGCGCTTCCGGATAAGAGTTCCGGATCGCTTTCGGGCCTTCGTGGACGCCTCCGGCCGCGATCGTTATTCCGATTTTGAATTTCTTCGAAAGAACTTCGTATAGGGACTGTACGATATCGTGTATGACGACTTCCTCGTTCCTCCGCTCCTTATCCAGATTAATCAGGAACGCAAGCCTGTCCCGCTCGAGCTCCACAACATATCCCTTCTGCGGAGTGCCGATTAGATCGATGCCAATGTTGGAAACGACAAACCTAGCCCTTGCCCACTTCTCTTCATCCTCGTCGGAGAAAAGATGCACATCCTCGATTTTCACCAGAAACACGGCAAACCGGTCGCTAATAAAGTTCAAATTCATGAAATGCAGGGACTCTTCACTCTCGGAGGACAGATCCACATCCATATAGCCGTGCAGCAGGCGGGACAAGTAATTCGCGCGTATGAACGGTGTCTGCCTGGTCAGCGTGTTCCGCAAATGCTTCTCTTCGTGAATAGATCCCTCAAATGTCTGCCTTATGAACTCGTATTCATTGTTGAAGGAGCGTCCGTTAATGGCTTTGCCGCGCATGATCGCGTGTATGGTGGCATGCAGCGGCTTATAGCTGCGGTATACCCCCGCTACAACCGCAAGAAGGCCGGCGATTAGGCATAAGAGAAATAATCCAAGCGACCAGCTTTGAATCTGGTTAACCTGCTTCATAAACACGTTATTCGGGGTAATCGATACATAGCGGAAGCCCGCTTTCTGGGAGCTTACGAACGATACCATCTGATCCACTCCGCCCATCTTGTAAGCAAAAGGGACATTGGTCTGATCCATTCGCTTCAGCAGATCCGCCGGGAACAACGCAGAGCCGGTGCTCATAATCGTCTGCCCGTTGTTATCGATAATATAGATGTCGCTGTTGCTGGCCGATTCAAGCTGGGCGAACATAGCTTTGATTTCATTCACATCGATCAGAACGATAAAATTCCCCATACGATCCGACGGTGAGCTGACGGGCAGCGTTTGCTCGTACACGATGACGTCGCCCGGAATGACCTCAAGACTTGCGAGCGGATTTAGTCCGCGGGAGAGGGGAGTAACAGGCAGGTATGCCGATTGATGCGTGCTTTCCAGCATTCCGGTTTTCCACTGCTCGTAGGATTGATCTTTAAAGGTATAATTCGTTTCGTAAAACGTATGCGAATCCGTCAGCTGATCGGATTTGATAATCGTATCGCTTCGCGAGAAATAGACGAAATAATCAAAAATGAAGCTGCTGGTCATATTTCGGTAACGAGCCAGCTTGTCCCTCATAAATTCGACGAACTGATACCGGTCCGCGCTGCTTGGATGTCCTTGTATCTTCAACATGTAATCCAGCTTGGGATCAAACACAACCTGACGTGCCAATAAATCGACTTCCGACAATTTATTGTCGAGCGTCAGCCTTAGCTGCTCCAGCATCGCTTCATTGGACCGGTTCGTGCTTTTCTCGAGGCTGTTCTCAACCTTGGCATACAGAAACACACCCATTGCAAGAGGAATTAATAGAATAAAAAGATTGGAGATAATCATCGTCTGGAGCGCATGGCTTCGGTTGCGGAATAATCTTTTATGAATCGGCAGATGCAAGCTAATCACGTCCCATCCTGAAGTGATCTTATGGATGCTATACTTCCGAAGCTGATATGCGTGAGGAATAATAACTTACATATTCGCTTGATTTCCAAAAAGCTCCTCTAAATTCGGCCAGAAATTAGCCAGCGCATACAAAAAAGCCGGCTCCCTAAAGATGGAACCGGCTTCTTTTGGCTTTAATAGACGGATTTTTTGTGACAGCTTGAATGTTGACGTCTGGATACCTGCTGCGTATGTGCTCTTTTGCGTCTATTATGCTGCATGCCATCACCATGTCAAAATAAGTTACTCCAAACCCATCTTCATGTTCCACGGTATACTCATGCATTACAAATGGAATAAGAGTCATATCTTCAACTCCGATCAGGAATTTTCAATAATCTACTCGATATTTCTGCTCCAGAATAGAATATTTGTTATTTACAGACAATCGTTTAGGACGAATTCCGATTACCTCAAACTCATCTAATTCATTAGAGATTTGTTTAATGGTCAGTTGCGTAACACGATTAACAACCTCCTCGTCAATCTCTACGGTTTCCATTTCATCCGCCAATACTACCTTTATAGGAATAGAAACAGATTTCATGCTTCGTTGTTTTTGCCAATCCATATATACAATATCAACGGTTATTGCTTGATCACCGCAAACAATTGTGTTCGTAGTATAGATTTCCATCATAAGATCATCCGTTTTTGTAAGTACGATTGTACCTGCCTCATCTTCGTTGTGATTATTTAGGTTTGGCAAACGAGATATACCTTCTGGCATACCAACATTTATTTGAATATCTGTAATCTCAGACTGATCAGCTTCAGCCAATCGAATCCATAGATGATTCAGTCCCTCCTCATTCTCCATCATCGATTTTGCAAGCTTATATTCGATAATCAACCCCGATCTCCCCTTAAAAGCATTGAAACGGATTCAATGACTTTTTGTTTTATCTCCGCCGATATACGCGGACTCAAGGTAATCGCAACATCTTCCGTGATTTGGTGCGTTTCGCTCTCCAAAATACGTCCAGGATTAAAAAGATTAATCTGGTCGCCGATTTTTTCTATTTCCTCTATGGTGAGATTGCTTAACTTTTCTTGAATTGCCGCCAGTGTTTCACCCGTTCTACTTAAGGTGATGATCGCTCTAAGGTATTGTATATGCTTATTTGTATACACTCGTTTATTCCCCACTAACTCAAGAGGCGGGAGTATCCCGATTTGCGTGTAATAACGCACTGTTCTAAGATTCATTTTGGCGTCATCTTGCTGAATGATCTCAGTGACTTGTTTCGCGGTAAAAGTATCCATCGTCCCCTCCAGCACATTAAGGTGTTAGCATGTCACTAATGTGTTTCAGTTACAGTATACTGCAACTGAAACACTGCTGTCAAAGGGCAAATCATACAAAAAAAATCCGCTATGATAGCGGATTTAAACAAGACAATATAAAAATTCCTAATTATGCAAATGGATTATGCCCATCATTCCTTATCAGCCCATGGCTGCCGAATCGATACGACAGTCTCGCCGGATCTAATCGCCTGTTCAATCAGCAATCCGATATATTGATCCTGGGAAGCATCCGGAAGACCATAAAATCCTGGCCCTCCTTCTGCATATACCGCCATCTTCTTCAAACAGACCGCAATAGCTATTTCATCATCATAAAGCCGAGCAGGCATGTACGGGTTTTCGTATACCCATCGTTCTCCAGCCATAATTCCTTTAAGGAAATAACCTTCCGCGTTCTCGTACTCGCCTTTGTTGATTCGCTTTAATTCCATTTGAATCTGCGTACAGGAGGAATCCTGTATGCTAATCCGATTATCGAATATTTCGCCCCGCTCCCCCCGCACGCATAAATGATTCGAACGGGTCCATGAACGATGTTGATCCTTAGTGAAATCGTAAATCCCAAGCTTACCGCCAAAATCCAACCAAGCTAAATCTCTTTCCGATTTGATTAATTTATCTTCCGTAGGCGGACCGCTTCTATTCGGCCCGGCGACCCAATCCGATTCAAACCTCATTCCCTTAATACGGACCTCTTCAAAGCGCACTCCTAACAATTTCCGAATTAAACTTACCGCATGATAGAAATGCGAGATTGATACCGTTACTTGATTAACATTGCCTAGCTGACCGGACATAATAATCTTATGCCTTGCTTCCTGTATCGGATGATACTGGTATTGTTCAGCCACTTGAATTCGCGCACCTTGACGGGTAAGCTTCTCGTGCAGCTGCAATAAGCCTTCCAGATCAGATGCGGGAGGTGTTTCGGTAAGTACCGGAATCCCCCGTTCTGACAGCTGCAGCATATAATCGATAGCGGCGGATGCATGAATCGATAGTACAACAAAGTCCGGTTGTTCAACTGACAAAAGCTGATCCAGTGTCCGGTAAGTCGTTACTTTCCATAACTCTTCCATTTCTCTACCCTTGGCTTCATCACGAATGACCATACCGCTAACTCGAAAGCGTTCCGGCAGTGCCTGTGCAATTCTTAGATAATACTGCGCGCGAAAGCTCCCGCCGCCTATTATGCTGAATGTTATTGATTTTCCCATCAGTTCACTTACACCGCCTTCTACTTGAAATCATGCAACGGCAACCTAGCATTCTCTCCTTCTTCGCTTTGAGCTTATTCAACTAAAACGCAAGCTGCTATTAAAAGTTGCGATATCTAGTGAATCGAGATAGTCGAAACATGCAATAATTTACATATTTTTGTAGAAGAATGAAAGTGAATAGGCTATAATTCCCTTGTATGAAATTATCTATTTTGGAAGAGGGATGCTTCATGAGAATTTCAATATCTAAGTTATCAGCGCTTCTCCTGCTGTTGTGTTTATCCATATTCACGATGCAGGTCACAGTGACTGCTGCTGAAGGGGAAGATTCGGATACTCCTTCGGTAACGGATATTTCCGTCAAAGTATCGAATAGCAAGCTTAATGTCGGTCAGTCCACCGATTTTTCGATCAGAATCCAATATGGCAACGGCATCGTTTCTACTAACAAGAGCAGTGCCCGCATCACGATTGACAAGCCGCATATCCTCAAGTTTTTGGATAATGGCAAGATTAAAGCGACTGCCGTAGGAGAAGCATCGATTAATGTCGAAGCCGGCGGTGTAAAGCGGTCTTTGAAAATCAGCGCCAGCGCGTCCGAGCCTATGTCAGGGGCTAAGGTAATCAAAGGCGTAACGTATCTGCCTCTAATGCCGGTCATTAAAGCTTTGGGCGGAACCGTGAATTATGATGCCCCTTCCAAAAGCTACGGAATTCAAATCGGGAAGACGAAGATTGCCATCACGAGAGATACCGCAAAAGCGAAAGTAGACGGCAAAGCCATCGTCATGAAAGGCGCTCCGATCGTGGATAAGGGACAGACGCTATTCACGTCCGATCTTCTCGTAAAAGCATTGGGCGCCAGCTTGCAATGGGATGCCGCGAACTATCGTATAACGATTTCGCTTGGCTCAGGGAAGCTTATCGTTAATGCCGAGAAGCCGAAACCTGCCAATACGACCGGCATGTACGAGGTCGCCGCAACCGGTGAAATGGCCGGATGGAAAATCTTAAAGGGTCATCCATACGAAAAGTCGATACGCATTTATTTTAAGTATGACGGACAATATCTGTCGGTCATGACCGAAGACATTCGTAAGGTCAATCTAAATCAGAAAGTGACTTGGACAGACGAGAATGGCAATAAGCATGTGAACACTGTCGGCGAGATCTATGACCTCTTTAGTTACAGCAATGCTTATACGGACGAGTGGCTGTACGCGAGATTCGGCAATTTATACGCGGATTGGCTCGCTTCAACATCCATCAATGCGGATCAGCTCGTTACGGAGTATCTCACGGACACGGGTCAGATGGAGACACCGCAATACACTACCACGTTGGGTCCTAACACGGAAGTGATCAAATAATCGACCTATTCAATAATATCGGTTCTTTCGTAACACCTCCCAGAAGAGCCTGTAAGCCACTCGTTTGAGTCGCTTGCCGGCTCTTTTTGATCTTAAAACTTATTTGTTGTCGACAAAAGACATGACTTTAGTCCTATGTTTTTTGCATATTATACTTACATTTAGAAAGTGCTCATGCTATACTACCACTATTAACTATAAAAATTTACCAATATAGGAGGATATTTTTGAATAATAACAGCATCATGTTAAACTACACGAGGTATACGTTACATCTGGATAACGAACTGACCAACACGGCTGCCGGCATTTTATACTCCATTAAGGGTTGCGAGGTTCTGCAAGTCAGTTACGAAGCAATTGAGGCGGGGCAGACCCAAGAGGACAATGCAAAAACGTTTTTTGGTTTGATCGATTTTCGTATCGTGAATAACCATATAAGTCTGGAAAGGATTCTAGAAATTTTAAACCAAGAGCTCCTAACCTCATTTGAATTAAAGGATCAATAAAATAAAAGATGCCGTTCGCCTTCCCTATGGAAAGCAAACGGCATTAATACTATCCCTCATATCCCTTATCCTTCTTCCATTCCGTCTAGTACAAGGATCCAGTCCCCGCCTCTTCCGCTTGTAGGAGGTCGGAAATGAACTTCTCCGTTGTTCGGATACTCTCCCGCATCCTTCCAGTTCCCCGTACGGGGATCAAACCAGGAAGCTTTGACGGAAGAACCGCGGATTTTCCCCATTGCGACATGAAAAGGAATGCCGTTTGGAGAGTAGACCATGGCATAATTTTCTCCGCGCGTAGCGGTCATACGGTTAGCTCCGCTGTAATTTTCCGCGATCAAGCTTTGGTCGGGGACTCTGGCAAGAAACGGACGCGATTCTATTAAGCAACGCAAATGGGTCATTTGTTCCGCTCCAGGCCGCCCGATGGCATCCTTCCAGGTCATAACGAAATAAGTATCCGGCTCAGTTGTCATCGACCAGACGGAATGGTGTCCGTAGGTATGCCCGAACGCTCCCGCAAATACGGCATGATAAGCGGCATTACGAACGTCAGCGGCGTCAAAATAACCGTTTTCCGCTTTAAAGTTAATCGGATGATCCTCGTAACACGGTTCCCCGTCCACCACCGGTTTTACCGGCTCGCGGTTGTAATCGGCAGCTACCTTGTCAAAATTCGTGCGGATCCATTCGTGGTGACCGGATTGGATCATATTAAAAGCGAGCCAAGGCTCGTTATGCATATGCAAAGAAGAGGAATGATTGCCTGGAGGGTGGAAAGTCATAAGATGCGTCCCTCCGTCGCCTTCCCGAAGACCTTCCGCCATGGAACAAATAATGTCGAAGTGCTCCCGGGTATGCTGCGGACGATCGCCGCCAAGCACCCAGAACAAATTATTTCTGTCCTTGTATCTTTCTCCGAGCCATTTGCCGTATTGCCGGGCATTCTCGGAATTAAACACCTCTGGCCCCTTGCCCCACATTTGATTGTATTTATCTCCCCAAGTTGGCAAGAAGGCGATATATAGTCCTTGCGCTGCTGCCTGATCAACAATATAGTCCACGTGATGCCAATAGCTGTAGTCCCCGTCCAGATCCGGAAGCAGCGGATCATAGCAGCCTTCTTTATTTTTCTTCAGCGGGAGCCGGCCGTAAACATTACCCGTCGTAAGTCCCTCGTGCTCTGCTAGTGCTACTGCCTGAATAACGGTAAACTTGCGTTCCGCGCGATTGCGAAGATACAGATCGGCATCCTCCCGGCTAAGCCTATGAAACAGCTCCCAAGCCGTATCCGCCAGCCAAAAGAAGGGGGAATCGTCTTCGTGTACGAGAAAACGCTTGCTATCGCTCACTTTAATACGCTGCATGCGATGGGTCACGATATAGCACTCTCCTTAGTGATTGGATCAAGTCAGCCGGTAGACTGACTGCGCGCTTTTATACAAAATCCATTCCTGCTCTTCTTCCGTTAAACCGCATGTCTTGACCTTGGCTAATTCTGTGCCCGCGTTGTCCGCGTGATCGGTTCCAAACAGAAACCGGTGAGCTCCGAATTGCTGCGACCAGTGCCGCAAATTAAAGCCGGAGGTCCAAGTAACGTCGGCATAAAGATTAGAGGCCGCCTTAAGCGCGATCGATGTTTCACCAGCCATGATCATCATGCCGCAGTGGGCCATCACAATCTTCGCATCCGGAAAGGCCAGTGCCGGTTCGATCAGATTCGTCGGGTTGGCAAACGGTATTCCCGCTCCGGTATGCACCATGACCGGTACGTCTAGTTCGCTCGCAAGCGCAAATACTTTCATGCCGTCGCGCCCTCCCGGATGTACGGCATGGGCAAACGTATGAATCTTAATGCCAACAAACCCAAGCTCTTCAACGCACCGCCTGACTTCCTCTTCATAGACCGCGTCTTTTAAATGGGGGTTCGGATTAGCCATTCCGTAGAACTTCCCCGGATACATTCTGGCTGCTTGGGCAATCCGGTCATGCTGCTCCCGCACCGTCTCGATATCGTGGCAGGAAGCAGGCTGCAGAATGGTTTTCGTTACGCCGTAAATCTCATGCTTCTCCAGTTGCTCTTCCCATGTAAAATCCTCGTCAAATACATAGTCCCATCCCAAATGGGCATGGACGTCAATAATCACGGGCTTTTCCTCCCCATTATCACCGGCACGTGCTTAGCAGCGCTCTCGTACACGCCAAAGACCATGCTTAAGGTGATCAGGTTATCGCTGCCTTCAGTCTCAAATACAGATCCGCTCCGTACGCATTCCAAAAAGTGAGATTGCAGCCTGATATGGCTTTCCTCATGATCCAATTCCGTGCTTTCCGCTAGAATCCGTTCACTCGATCCATCTTTGCTGACTATTGAGATTTTGCCCGTTGTGTACATTTTGAGCGTTGCCTCCGAGCCATCGACGATCAGCTGCTCCAAATGTACGGGTCCTACCTCCGTGCCGAGCGGACGATCCAACCTCTGCCTTGTAGCCCAGCTGGCATCAAGATAGCCGTAAAAATGATCATATCCCATAATGACGATGCCGGAATCTTCGCCGGTTATATAAGGGCTGACACGCTGAATCTCCGCATAAAGCCGCTCCGGCGTACCGAATAGAAAACGCCAAGTATCAAACCAATGAGCTCCCATCTCGAAAAACAGCAGCTTCGGCATATCCCTGAAAAATGGCTGAGGCAAAATCGTGCCGGGTTCCATCCTAGGCGTATAGTAATCGGTGTGTATGTATCTCGCAGTATGCAGCGTACCCAGTGTACCGGTCTCAATTACGTTTTTAATCAGCCGGAAAGGCTGAAGCCATCTCCAGTTTTCCGTCACCATCAGCCTCACGCCGGCTTCTTTAGTAATCCTTACCATTTCCTCGGCTTCCTTCATGGAAGTCGCAAACGGCTTCTGGCATAAAATATGCTTTCCGCTGGCAGCCGCGCGCCGTACAAGTTCCAGATGAGTATCCGGCCCCGTTACGATATCCACGATATCGATATCCGCTTTCTCCAGCATTTCAGATAGGCTGCTATACAACTGGTTACTCGATACGCCAAATGCAGCTGCCTTCTCCTTCAATCGCTCTTCATTCGGGTCGCAAAGGGCTGCGACCTCTGCGCCGGGAATGCTGCGCCATGCCTTTAAATGCTTCTCCGACCACCAACCGGCTCCTACCAATCCAATTTTCCAGACCGTCATATCAGGAATCCTTGAACTGGAGGGTACTCAGTTTCTCGGGATGAAGCATGACATCTACCTGCTCATATACGCTTTCCGGTCGGAATAACGCTTTCCATCCTTCTTTGATCATGGCCTTGCGTCCGTATTCAATGGCAACCAGGCAAGCGTCTGAAAACGGATTCACTTTTTCAAACACGATCCCTAACTGAATATGGATATGCCCTAATAGAAAATCTTTGGCAGCCTCATAGGGAACGCCGCGGTTTACGGCTTCCTCTAGCGCCTCGCCTAATACCGTAACCATCATCGAACTTATCGTCTCAGTCATGGTAGGCTCAAGTATGGCCATCTGTTCCACCGTAATTCGGTGAGATCTCATGACGGGTGCGAACATTTCCTGTGCAAGGCTCTCCCCCAAAGCATAGTGAGCTTCTGGCCCTTGCATCAAAGCACACACAACGGCCTGTTTGGCCGCCACCCCGCCAAAGAAATCCCTCTTTGCCTCCAGCGTATTTCGTCATTAAACACCGGCGGATGACAAGGATGAGCAACAAAGTAAGAAATATCGCTTCGGGAAGGCAGCTCTCCCAGAAAGGCTGCTGCCGGATCCAATAACAAGAGCAACGCCCCCGCCTTCATAAGAGGAACAACCGCCGCGGATATCTGTCCGATAGCAACATCAGGCACCGCGAGAATAATGACATCCGCATCCGGAACGGCTTCCTCCTGCCTGACCGGTACAATCCCGCGCTCGGCCAAGCGTTCTATTCCTTTACTGCCAATCTCAACGTAGGAAACGAAGTGATCCCCTTTTCTCATGTTGTCCGTTATTCTGCATCCCATTTTTCCTCCTGCACCAATCAGTGCGATTTGAGCCAAAGCAAGCACCTCCAAAGACATTTACTTCGCAATTGGAATGTATTTCTACGGTCAGACTAACATACAAATTTCTCGCACACAATATGTATACAATATAAAGTTTATTGTATACAATATAGTTTGCAATGTCTTCTTAACCGATTATTCTTTAATATAATCACTCGCTTTCGAAGTAGAATTGCCACCAAGAGCATGCGGCAATTCTTAGCAGATGCTTTCGAAGTAGAATTGCCACCAAGAGCATGCGGCAATTCTTAGCAGATGCTTTCGAAGTAGAATTGCCACCAAGAGCATGCGGCAATTCTTTTAGGAGGGGTAAAATGAAGCTTGGAATCAGCACCTATTCTTTGACATGGTCGATAGGAGTACCCGGTTATCCCGCTCCCCCTCAGCCTATAGGCGTTTTTGATTTGCTGGATATCGCGCGCGCATACCGCATAAAGCTTGTCCAAATTGCCGATAACTTCCCTCTCCATCTACTGAAAGATACAGAATTGATATCTATTAAGGAATACGCTGATTCTATGGGAATCGAGATTGAGATCGGTACCAGGGGAACGGATCCGGATCATCTTCTTGTGTATTTGCGCATCGCCAATTTACTTGGCGCTTCTCTTTGCCGCACGTTGATTGTGGAGGAAAATTTGACAAATCCTGTACGGGAGCTTAAAGCGGTCTTGCCCCTCTTTGAACAATCCGGAGTGCGAATTGCCGTCGAAAATCACGGTCTTCATACCACGAAGCAGCTGGCCTCCCTTTTTGTTGACATTAATAGCCCGTTTCTAGGCTGCTGCCTCGATACCGTCAATTCTTTTAGCGCGCTAGACAGCCCTCAAACCGTAATTCAGGATCTCTCACCTTATGTGATTAATCTCCATTTGAAAGATTTCGATATTACCAGAGTGGATCATCAAATGGGCTTTATGGTTTTGGGCAAACCCGCAGGGTATGGTAAATTGGATATAGATGGACTTTTGCAGACCGTACGAGATAGTCATAGAGACTCAAATGTTATTCTCGAGCTATGGACTCCTTTTACCGAAACGGTTGAACAAACTGTAGCTTTGGAACGCCAATGGCTGGAAGAGAGTCTTCACTATTTGCAAACGAATCATTTTTCGGAATAGGAGAATATCATAATGTCTGGTGTTACTTTAAAAGAAAAGGCCTTTATTCATCTTCGCAAACTCATTCTAGATGGCGAGCTCAAGCCCGGAGAAGTATTGACTGAACGAATGTTAGTCGAAATGCTCGAGATGAGCCGCACCCCTATAAGAGCTGCTTTGGAGAGACTGGATGCCGAAGGGCTTGCCAATTATACCCCCAACAAAGGATTAGTCGTTGCCGAACTGTCTCTTCGCAAAGCGATTGATTTATACGATTACCGGATCGCGATGGAATGTTTTGTCGTCCGCAAGCTGGCTGCCATGGAGCTGGAAAACAGTGATATCAACTGGTTTGAACAGAATTTACGGGATCAGCAGCTGTACGTCGATGCGAGCGATTACGGCCTTTTTACGGATGCAGATTCGCAATTTCACCGCAAGCTAGTCGAGATTTACGCCAACTCGGAAATCATTCAAGCGATGGAGCGGCTGCAGGATCAGCTGTACCGGATTGCTATCGGCGTTCTTCGCAAGGACCGGACAAGAATCGGCGTCTCCTTTAACGATCATCAGCGGATATTCCAATTCATTCAGGAAGGCGATTCGGAAAAAGCCAGCCAAGCGATGGAGGAGCATCTGGAGTTCGGCAAACGGATTTTAATTATGTAAGCAAGCTAAGGGGTTGTTGCACGATGATTAGAGCTAACGGAGATAAACAGTTCCTGCCTTTATACGAAGCGCTGGCGAGCGAAGTCAGGTGGAGAATTATGGAGCTGCTAGCCGAAAAGGAAATGAACACCAAAGATATTGCCGGTCGCATGCAGCTTAGCCCGTCCATTATAACGATGCATATCCGCAAGCTTGAACAAGCCGGGCTTATTGGCAGCCGCAGAGTCCGCCGGAATGGCGGAACCCATAAATTATGCTTTCTGACGGAAAGGCATATCGGGATTGACTTGCCTTTCGCAAGCAAGCCCAGGGAATTCAGAGAGCAATCTATCCCAGTGGGACATTATACCGCCTTTGAAGTCCATCCGACCTGCGGGCTTGGAACCCGCGAGATGGAGATTGGCGTCTGGGACGATCCCCGCTATTTTCTCGATCCGGAACGGGTGAATGCCTCAATTCTTTGGTTTGGTAAAGGATACGTGGAGTACAAAACGCCTAACTATTTGCAGCCCGAACAATCCGTCAGCGTCTTGGAAATCTCAATGGAAATCGCTTCGGAAGCACCCGGTCTCAGCGATCATTGGCCTTCCGACATTGCTTTCGCTTTTAACGGGATTGACCTGGGAACCTGGACAAGTCCGGCTGACTTCGGCAGGGCCGCACGCGGCAAATATACACCGGATTGGTGGCATCGCAACGTGAATCAATACGGGTTATGGAAGACGATCCGCGTGGATACGAAGGGCACCTTTATGGATAACGAGCAAATGTCGGACGTAACTGTAGCCGATCTTCGGTTGGCTGAGCCATTTTGGACGCTTCGTTTTACGGTAGACGAAGACAGTCCACATGTTGGCGGATTAACGCTGTACGGCGCAGGCTTTGGCAATCACGATAAGGATATCGTTATCCGTGTTTATCCCGAGGACGAGTAATTAAATTCACATGAATATGAATTCAACTAAAATAGTTCGCCGCTTCCCTCTTACACCATTGAATGCATGGTGCTTATGTTGTTTAATTTCCTTATTGGCGCCAGTCCAACATTAGACGAATTAGAGGTAGCGATATGAAATTCAACAACCCGGTTATTAAAGGCTTTTACCCCGACCCAAGCGTATGCAAAGTTGGAGACACCTATTATCTGGTATGCAGCTCCATGCAGTATTTCCCCGGCGTTCCGCTGTTCGAAAGCAAAGATCTCGTGAATTGGCATCAGATCGGCCATTGCCTGACCAGAAAAAGCCAGATTCAGCTCGAAAAAGTGAACAGCTCCGGCGGCGTTTTTGCCCCTACGCTCCGTAACCACGACGGACGCTTCTACATGACAACCACCAATGATACCACCCGTCAGAACTTCTATGTGTGGACGGATGACATTTACGGAGAATGGTCCGAACCGGTCTATGTCGATCAAGGAGGGATTGACCCGGATTTATTTTTCGAAGACGGAAAGGCCTATTTCATGAGCAACGGATCAGATGATTTCGGAGTTGGCGGGATCGTACAATGTCAAATCGACATTGCAACCGGACGCAAGCTGACTCCAAGCCGCACGATTTGGCAAGGTACGGGAGGACGTTTCCTTGAAGCTCCCCATATGTACAATATTAAAGGTCTGTACTATCTGGTAGCGGCCGAGGGCGGTACCGAATTTGGGCATATGGTTACTTACGCGCGCAGCGAATCCTTACATGGCCCCTTTGAAGCTTATCCCCTCAATCCGGTCCTAACCAATCGCAATTTAGGCGGTTATGAAGTGCAGGCTGTTGGCCATGGAGACCTGATTCAGGATCCTGACGGGAATTGGTGGATGCTTCATCTAGGCTTCCGCCAAAGCGGCCAATGGCTCGCCTACCATCATCTTGGACGGGAAGTCTTCCTTACGCCGGTTACCTTCGAAGAAGATGGTTGGTTTACGGCTGGCCACAACGGCACTACCCTGAGCAGCTTTGAAAACGCGTTAATTCCGGATCATGTTGTTCAGACCGAGAAGACAAGCTTCACGTTTGAAAATACGGACTGGAGCAAGGAGTGGTGTTATCTCCGCACTCCGGAGCAGGACAACTATACGCTTGAGCGGAACAAGCTGACGCTTAAAGGTACGGAAATTTCCCTGGATCAGGCAGACTCCCCGACCTTTATCGGCATTCGTCAAAAGGACTTTATCGCGGATATCTCCTGCGATATCTCCTTAATCAGCGGCGAAGCCGGCCTAACCCTCTATATGGATGAGAATCATCATTATGATTTCGCCATCCGGAAGATTGAAGACGGGTACAAAGTGATTCAACGCTTGAATATCGGCGATATTAAATCAATCGTACATGATGTGAATTTGAAGCAATTTAATCAGGCGTCGCTGCTCATCAAAGCAAGCCATACCCGCTACAGCTTCCATATCGTTACGGACAGCGGACTGATTGACTTGGGATCAGCCCAGTCGAAGTATCTCTCTTCGGAAGTTGCCGGAGGATTTACTGGCGTTATTATCGGGCTGTATGCCCATGGCCATAACTCTCACGCAGAATTCTCGAACTTCAAATGCGAGTATCTTCCTAATCCTTAATAAACAAAGAGCTGTGAGCAGGTATGCCCAAAATCCTCTAAAAAAGCATAAGTTAGAAAAAACGTAAAATAGCGGAGTAAGGGTAGCCCCTACTCCGCTATTTTTAAACGTTAATGATTATGCGAGCTATTTCTTCAGCGAGCTGACTCAGGTTTATTCAAGCCATTTAATTGTAAGTCATCCAAACCGTGCTTCCTACAACTTCAAACTGCTGTTTGTACCAAAAGTTCTGTGATTTATCAAGCGAATAGACATACATCTTTTTATTTGGATATTTCGCTTTCAGCCAATTCATGAAGTACGCTGCATACCCTTTTCCTTCATGTTCCTTCAGCACATCCAAAGCTTCGATAAAAATAAAGTTCGTCTCGTTCTTGATATCAATATAGAAATCCTTCTCCAGATATCTTTCATCCGGGTGAAAATAATCCTTTTCCGCCTTTTGAATCAATTGGTTGCCCTGCGCGTATTCCCGCACGACTCCGTATCCAACCATTTCGTCATCATGCTCAATCGTATAAATCACTTCGGGTAATTCCGAAGGATCCTTCCGGCTTAATTCCCCGGCATGATAACCCGAGCTTAACTCGCTTAACAGGTTTTGCATTTCTTTATCGAACGGCTTTGTTATAATTGAAGGCATCTGTATCTCCCTTTTGCTGTTTCATCGTTATATCAGAGTATAGCACGAAGCGACTGTAGTCAAATCCTATCTGTACATCAAGACAAAAATCCCGATCAATCATGATCGGGATTTTTGTCGGTCTCTTATACGGCTTTTTGACCCACCGTTTTTAATTTAGGCGCGCTCGTCCCTCTTCTTACGAGCAGGAAGTAGGCGAGCATAGCCGCAATACTTGTGATTAAAATAATGATCCCAAGCGGAACAGCCGTATCTTCACCGGCAATGCCAACAAGCGGAGCAACAACCGCACCAAGCAGGAACGGAACAACGCCAAGCAGCGCAGCCGCGCTGCCCGCCTGATTAGCCTGACTCTCCATAGCAAGCGGGAATGCTGCCGTTGAGGTAATGCCAATCGAGGCCACAAAGATAAACAACGGAATAACAAGCGTAAATAGCGGTCCGTGAACAAGCGTTACCACTACAACGATCATGCTTGCCAATAAAGCAAGGCAAAGACCGAATAACAACAAGCTGCGTTCAGATACGCGATGCGCCAGACGTCCGACGATCTGGGAACCGATGATCAGGCTGACCCCGTTCGATCCGAACAGAAGAGCAAATACGGTTGGCGATACTCCGTAAATATTTTGATAAATAAACGGTGTTCCCGATACATAAGCAAACACCCCGGCGATCATAATGCCTTGTGCCAGCATATAACCGACAAACTGGCGATCCCTTAACAGCGAACCATAGTTGCGCAGCTGCTGCCCGAAATTCGAAGGACTGCGGCGGTCGACCGGCAGCGTTTCTTTGAGGCTCCATTTTGTGACGGACAGCAGGTAGATGCCAAGTACCGCCAAGAAGATAAAGACTCCAATCCAGGAGGTAACCGACAACACACCGCTTCCGGCAACAGGCGCCACGAGAGGCCCTAAATTGCCCACAAGCAAGAGCAGCGAGAAAAACTTGGTCAGCTCGTGACCGCTGTACAGATCGCGTACGATCGCGCGGGAAATGACAATGCCGGCCGAAGCGGCAACGCCTTGAATAAAGCGGAATAGGATCAAAAGAACGATATTCGGCGAGAATGCGCATGCCAATGAGGATGCCACATAAAAGGCCATTGAAATAAGCAGCGGAATACGTCTGCCATAGACATCGCTTAGCGAACCCATCACAAGCTGGCCGATGCCAAGTCCAAGCAAGCAGGCTGTGAGACTGAACTGAACGAGTGAAGCCGAAGAGCCAAGCTGTTCCACAATCTCCGGGAACGCCGGCAGATACATATCAATCGTAAACGGGCCTAGCGTCGAAAATAACCCTAACAGCAAGGCTTGCCGAATGAAATTCGATTTTTTGTTTGCATTCATTGCGAATAAGAATCTCCTATCTCCCTAGTCTGTTTTCTCTATTTGTGTCAAATGTGATTATACAACCCGGAGTTCACTCCAAGTCAAGAAAAATAAATGTAAAACAATAAGCTTGCACGCAAAGAAACTCCCCGCCTGAGGAGTTTCTCCAATGAGATGTCCTATGCTTGATAAATGATGCGGTAAGGCTTCCCCGCCTCTACGGTTACTTCATAGGTGTTATTCCCGATGGCTTTAACTTCGGCGTCCGAGCATTCGGGTATACGGTAGCTTACAAAGGTCAACACGCCAGAGCCGCTTGTGCTTTCCACTTGAATGCTGGATAGATCCATCTTAACCGTGATCTGCCCCTCACCGATCGGAATAGTCCCTTGCATATGCTGCAGCCCGCCCAAGTTCGGCTGTATGCGGTAGGTTTCATAGCCGGGCGACGCCGGGGTGATGCCAAGATAATATTTTCCAATCAGATAGATCGGACCCGCCCCCCAGGCATGGCATAGACTTTTGCCAAATGGCATGCCATACATGCCGTAATGCTGATCATCGGCAAGCGAAGGGTCGTACTCCTCCCAGAAGGATGTAGCCCCCAGATCCATCATGCCGCCCCAATAGGACAGCATCTCCTTGCGCACGACATCATGTTCGCCGCTGTCGCATAACACGGCTAATTCATGGAACCGCATATAAGGAGTCCGAATCTGCGGAACTTCAGGATTCAGCATCACCTGACGGATCACGCTTGAACGTTGTTCTTCCGACAAATATCCGTAGGTCATCGCAAACATATTGGCATGCTTTGTGAGCACCGGCTTAGTCTCCCCATCTACGCGGTGATGCAGCAGCCCGCCTCTTTCGTTATCCCAGAATAAGGCTAACGTCTTTTCTTTAAGCTCTGCCGCCAAGCGACCGTAATTAGAGGATGCCTCTATCTCGCCAATCTGGCCTGAGAACGCCCTCATCGCTTCCAGACTCCGGGCCAATAAAATCTGCAGGGTGCTTACCGCACCCGTATTGTTCAAATCCGCCCAATCCACGAATACCCAATCCTGCGGCCGTCCTTCGATAAATCCTTCTTCATTTCGCTGGTGTAAGCAAAATTCCATCAAGGTTACGGCACGGTCATAATTTTGGCGGATGAAGGAGAAATCTCCTGTATACAGATAATAGTCGTATAAAGATATGAACCAATAGAGCGAGTAATCCACAATCGTATTGAGGTGCATGGTTAGCGGGTCTTTCCCTCTCAAAGCTACAAGCGTCCGGCGCGTAACATCCAGATCGAAAAAGCTGTAGTAGTTCATCAGGAACGCCTGGTAAGCGTCCCCGGACCAGACCCAGCGGTCCCGCTTGATCCCGTCCAGGAAAAATTCGCGCGTATTCAAGTGCAGCGTATACAGCGACATTTTATAAATGTCGTTTAGTCTTGAATCCGAGCATTCGAACGTGCTTCTGTACTGAACCGGCACATATTCGTAGAGCATCGATACCCGTTCCCACGTTACATCCGGATCGGCGTGAATCCACGCATACCGGAACGCCTTCGGCTCCTCCAGCGTGAATACGCCATCCTCTTCCAACACTCTTGCTTCCTCTGCTTCGAAAGCATCCAAGGTCACGCATTCCTCCGGCGAAAGAGCCTCTGCAATTGATTCTCCGAAATAGACGTTTACGAAACCGTTGCCCCTCAGATTATGAAAACGAAGATAGCCGAAGGTTTCTTTGCAAAAATCAAGAAGCGGATAGCCTTCTTGATCGATAACCGAGACAGGTTCTTGAGGCGTAACCGCCAATCTGAAGGCGGACGGTCTATTTTCCGGGGCATCAAAATTCCAGAGACCTGCTGGCAGCCAGTCATTCTGATAGGAAGTCACTTCCCAGGAGGAATCGGATTGAATGGAGTCCCCCGCAACATAAAGCGCCGGCATTTCCTTATCGTTAAACACGCTGACCGAAATTTCATGGCGCCCTGCGGGAAGCGTTATCGTTGAACGGTTGGAGCGGTAATTATCTTTGCCGTCCAGGTAGAGGGAAAAGACGCCTTCCGCCGCAATCGTAATTTCTTCTTCATGCTCCAGCTCATAGGCATAACGGAATTTAATATTGGAATAATGCCGGTCAAGCCGCCAATAAGCAGGATAAGCAACCCCTCGCGCGGTACGCTTTGCCGACATTTTCTCATGCAGCCGAATCTCGAAATCTCCGGGATACCAGATCCAGGTAGCCTTTTTCTTATCTTGTGAAACCATCGGTTAGCTTGCCCCTTTCGAATCGTTTACGTAAATTGTATAATAAGCAAAACATCCGCGAAGCAGGAACAAATGACATGATGCATAGGGGAAAATGACATGGTTACAAACGATACCAAAAAAGCGGGGAAAGCTCCCGCCCACCACTCTTCCATCGAGGAGCATTTCCATAATCAATTTCCTGTTTTCATTAACCGCTGGGAAGAAGGCTTTGATCTTAGAGAGCATGATCATGCCTATCTTGAGATTGTGTATGTCATGTCGGGTGAGGGCTATCATTATGTCGCTGACGAAGTGAACAAAACGAGCAAAGGCAGTCTGTATATCATTCCGATAGGCACTTCCCATATTTTCCGGCCAAACGGTACGGCTAACCGTCTACTCGTCTATAATCTTTGCATCCGCCCCGATTGGATCGGAGAGCTCGGCGTATGGTTATCTCAATACTGCCGGGATACCGACGTATTGCATGTTCTTGACGGTAATCCCGGGACGTATCTATTTCTCCGGGATACCCCGCTCGAGCTAGCGCCATCGTTCGAACAGCTGCACCGGGAATTTACGGAGGAGTCTTGGGGCTTCGAAACGACTGTACTTGCCGGCTTGCTTCAACTGCTGACGCGCATTTCCAGGAAACTGAAGACGCAGGATTCCACCGGCGACCAAACAACCGGCAGCACGAGACATAGCGAGTTTGTAAGCATAGTTGAGCATATTAATCGGCACATTGCCGAACCGTTAAAGATGGAGCAGTTAGCCGACCAGGCCGGCATTAGCCAGCGGCACTTCATCCGATTGTTCCGGCAGCAAACCGGGATGGGGTTCTCCGAATACGTGCAGAACAAGCGTGTGGAGCTGGCCTGCCAGCTGTTGACCGGTACCAGTCAATCGGTAGCCGATATCGCCAAGAAGGTTGGTTATCAGGATCCCGCTCATTTCCGCGAGGTATTTCGCAAGGTTATGGGCATTACTCCAAGCCAATATAGGCCTGAGGCATCCAATAAATCTTCTTTCTGAAAATAAGAATCGCCACTCCTGCGAGTGGCGATTTTTTTACTTTTGTCCGTAATCGATCATCCTCAAAATAAGGGTTACGGCTTCGGCACGACTGGTTGAGGCAGCCGGAGCAAACCGGTTATTCCCTTGTCCTTGAATGATCCCGGCTTGCACGGCTGCCGCAATATACGGCTTGGCCCAAGCCTGAATAGTCTCTGCGTCCTTAAATGGAATCGCTACGGACCCGTCTGCCGTTAATTTCAACACGCGTGTTGCGATAACGGTCATTTCTGTCCGCGTAATCGGCTGATTCGGCCGGAATGTCCCGTCATTAAAGCCTGTAACCCATCCTTCCGAAGCTGCTGTTGCGATATACGGCTTAGCCCATCCCCCAATTGAACCGTTATCCGCAAAGTTAAGCTCGGATTGAATCGCACCGGCATTCCCCTTCAAGGCGCGAACCAGCATCGCAACAAATTCCGCGCGGGTGACGGCGAGATTCGGCTTAAAGCTGCCATCCGGATAACCGGTCACAATCCCCATTGAGGCTGCGCGTTCGATAGCCGATTTGGCCCAAAAACCTTCCGGCACATCCTTAAAAGAAATGGAAGAAGGTTGAATATATACGGTAACGTTAGGCGTATATTCATTGGCCTTCAGACTTTTATCCACGGTTTTGATCCGCGTGAGCTTGATATCCGAACTCCCTGCTTCTATCGATTTGAATTTGACGGTCGCCAGATTGGAGGATCCGCTGACTCCCGCCGTGGTGCTGCCCGTCTTCGTGTAGGCAAAGGTCAACGTATCATCTTTTACAATAGGAGGCACCGCAAATCCACCGCTCAGAGCGCTGGCCGCACTAACGAACTGCCACTTCTTCGAAGAATAAGAGAGATTGATTTCATAACCGTAAAGGGCTTGCAAATGATCGCCATGAACGGTGACAACCACTTCACCGCCTGCTTGCGGGGTAGTCTTATCCGCCGTAATCGTAAAGCTTGGCGTTTCGGCTGCATAAGTATCGCTAATCGGGAAGCAAACAAAAAGCATCAGTACGGCCAGTAAGCCGGTTATCGTCCGTGACAACATGATGGACACTCATCCTTTCGGGAAACGGGAAGAAGACAGCAAGCTGCCTTCTCCCCCATTTGAACTAAATTAAGCGTTCAGGATTTTTACTGCAAGCCATACCAAATCTTCAATATCGATTTTTCCGTCGTTGTTGCGGTCATACGATTTCACGGAGTTCCAGTTCGGGTCAGTCGACTTGGCTCCGTATGCCTTAGCTACGATCGCAAGGTCGCCAACCGTGAGATTGTTATCTCCGTTCGAATCGCCGTCTATGGATGTAATCTTCGCATCCTTAAACGCCTGCAGGGCCGAGTTAAGCGCGGTAACCGCTGCTTGAATATCCGCCGTGCCCGCGTTATCGTCAATCAGCACGTTAAGCGCCGTATCGATGGCTGCCTGCAGAGCTGCTTTCGAACCAACCGGATATTGACCAACCTTCGTGCCTTCTACCGCAGCAGCATAGAAGTTTTGCGCTTCACTAATCAGCGTCTCAAGCGCGGTCCGGTCAATGACATTAATTTGCACGCCAAGCGTCGATCCGTCGAGTGACGTTTCATGCGCCTCTTCATCCGCAATCACGAGATTCGTGATGGAGATATTCGCGATTCCCGCTCCGGCGTTTCTCTTCGCCTTAAATTTCAAGGTAACCAGTTCGCCGTTCGGATTGGTCTGGGCATCGCCCAGGCGGACTCCCAGGAAACGGAGCTTGCCGGCTGCCGCATCCGGCTGTTGTCCCACAACCAGGTATTTTTCTTCATCCAACGATGCCACCGATACAAAATCCATCTTGGAAGGATCGTAGGTTACCGTTACATCCTCTGCCAGAACATTACCCGAAGATACGCCAGCGAGCCCATACTTTACGTCAAAAGCCGCACCCGAATGGATCTGGTTAGGTCCGCTTAATACTCCGGCTGCCGCGGAACTGCGAACGGCAAGCGTATTCGAAACCGATACCGCAGCGTTATTCGCATCGGTCGCCGTAATCGTCAGCGTATAAGGACTAGCTTCCGATGCGTTCTCATCCACGGTTCCCGTAATTTTCTTAGCGTCCGCGTCAAAGCTTAGACCCTCAGGGAGACCCGTCACCGTCCAAGTATACGGAGCCTTGCCGCCAGTTGCCTCCAATTCAAGGGTTTGATCGTAAGCAACGCCCGGCAAAGCGGAAGGTAAAGCGGCATTGGCCAAAGGCTTGGTAATGCCAAATGCGGTTTCCGTAACCGCCAGCGAGTCAATGCGCAGATCCGGAGCTTCAAAGACGACGTAAACCGTGTGTAAGCCCGCCGGCGCATCCGTAACGTCAACCTCTTGTTCTGCATACCCCAGCTCATTAACCGTTTGATCGGCTGCCCCATTCATCGTGTAGGTTACTTTATCCGCCACCGGGACAGGAATCGTTGCAAACGGCTCGGCTGTTAGCGAATCCGCCCGCAGCGTAATGTTCCCGCCCGCAACATTTGTCGCAACCTTCGCTGTGATTTTCATGGCGCCCGTAAAGTCCGCATTCGGAATAGCCGTCCAAGAACCGTTTCCTTTGGACATGACGGCATAATAACCGCCTACAAGCTCCTGTGCTTTCAGGTTATCAGCCGTACGCTGCTTGGAAGCTTCGCGGTAGACAACCCCATTCGAAGCAAAAGAATGATCGAATACGTTTAACCCGTCCGTTCCCTTCACGGATGCAACGGTATCGCCGGCAATTTGAATCGTAGCGGTCTGGCGAATATCCGCGGAAGAGTGGCCCGCCATAAGCGAATAAGAGCCTTTTTCCAGAACATAATCGCCTTTATTTACGTCCCAGATGGCCAGATCTTTTGGATCAACCGTCAGATTCACAATTTTGTGCTCTCCAGCGGTAAGATCAACCTTCTCGTAAGCAACCAGCTTCTTGGATGGAGCATACCCGTCATAGCTGGATTTATTGTGCTTGGCATACAGCTGAACAACTTCGGAAGTAGCAACGCTGCCTTCGTTCGTAATCTCTACCGCCACGTTAAATTTGTTGCTGCCTGCAGCGCTTGGCACGGAGAAATTGCTGTAAGTGAATTCCGAGTAACCTAGTCCATAACCGAAAGGATAAGTAACAGGTGCCGACGTATACATATAAGTCAGCTTCGTTTGAACCGGATCGGCATCAAACATATCTTTGGTGTAACGAGGATCCAGTTGGTCCAGCGACGTAATAGTCGTATTGCCTTCCGGAATATCGTACTTGTCGATATTAGGAAGAGCGGACATGTCCGCGTACCAGGTCGATGTCAATCGGCCGGTTGGCGCATAGTCGCCGTACAGCACGTCAACCAATCCTTGCGAATCGAATTCGCCGGAATAAGGCTGCGTGACGATAGCCGAGACGTTCGGATCCTTCTGGATCTCGTCGACAATAACAGGCGAATTAGCCAGAACGACAACAATCGTCTTTTTGTTCTTCGCCGCAAAAGCAGCAGCGACATTCTTCACAAGCTTATAATCGTTGGCGCCAAGGTAAAGGCTGGCACGGTCATTGCCTTCAGAAGCACTGTTGCGAGGATCGGCGCCTACAAACAACAAGGCATAGTCCTGCGTATTAGCCATAGCGGCAAGGTCGGCACCCGCTTCCTTGACAACCGTCCTTTCATATTTCACGTCATCGGCACGGGTATTAAATGCTGCCATGTTGCCAATCGTTGCGGAATCCGTGGCAATCTTCCCGTCCGAGGCTGTTTTAATGTATCTGCCGCTGAATACTCCCGTTTGGAAGCCTAAGCCGTTCGCGATCATCGAGATCGATTGGTCATTGTTGCTCTCGATACGCAGCTTCGGCGGAATCGTGCTTGTTCTTGCCTTAGCCGTCAGCGTTGCCCAGTTCGAATCCGTCAGATACAAGGTTGTATTGGACGTGTTGCTGACGCTGGAGCTGTTGGCCGACGGGGAGATCGCCCAGTAGCCGTTAGCTCTCGATTGCAGGCTGGTCGCGTTCTGGCCCCAGTCCGCTACATCGAACAGCTGCGCATCCGTAAATTGATTGTCTGCCGGCGTATAATTGGCCACCAGCTGGCTTCCCGCTCCGGCGCCTGCGGTCAGGTATTGTCCGTTCAGCTTCGATTTTAACGCAATAACTTCATTACCGGTCGCGTACTGTACATGGTCCGCTCCAATCTCATTCAAGACGGAATACAGCGGAGATTTGCTTGCATTCGCAATATTAGGCGTGTTCAGGCCGTTTTGCGCCACAATGCGGGTATCGGCATAAAGACCGCCGACAGCTGCTTTATCCGACTTGGAGAGAGGCAAGGTTACGTCCGTATTTTTCAACAACACAACGGTTTCCCTTGCTTCCTGCTTCGCAATTTCCTGATGCGCGGCAGTGTTATAGTCCGTCAGTGTCGAAGCTACGTCTTTCGCCTGATTGGCAAAAGGATAATTAATCGGCACTCCGTTTGCATCCACTTCGTTAAATACGCCGATGCGGACAAGCTGATTGATTAGCGGTCTGCCGGCATCCTGCACGTCCTGCAGCGTAATCCCGTACAGGCTTTCTTTAACGGCATTGGCTAATGTCACAACATCCGTCTTATCCGTGCCCGAAGCCCGGGTCGACTCCGAACGGGCCAATACCATCAACGCCAGGATGTGTTTCCGGTCCAGCGTATATTTGGTGTCGTATCCGTTACCCATACTGCCGCTCGCGAACGTATGATTCTCCGCATTAAAGTCCGGCGAAGAGTACATTCCGTATTTGGCAACCTTATTGCCTAACAGCATGTAAGGCGAGATCAGATTCGGGATTCCATTCGTGCGGCCGAATGCCGTCATGGCACCGGAGAGCGAGCCCGATTCCAGCGCTTTGAAGGCTGAAGTCGCATGATATTCGTAGATGCCTCTGGCACTAGCGTTGTAACTCGCTGTCTGACGGAACCACTCCGCATTGTACAAAGAGAAATGCCTTGTGCCAACGATGGCCCGCTGCCAGAAGCCGTTGTTGCTCTCATCCTGATTCGTTCCGGCAAGACCGGCGGACATACTGTCAACCATGGTTGCCGTTAGAAAAGGATCCTCGCCGTACCCCTCCGCGTAACGGCCATTCAGCGGGTTAACCCGTAAGTCCGTAATAGCGGTGAAAGCAATCGGCTTTGAAGCATTCGAGCCGTTATGAATGTTGGACGTCCCCTGCTTCACGTTCAGCTGACTGATTTTCTCGCTGCCCATTACTTGACCTACTTGGGCCGCCAGCTCCTTGTTCCAGGTCTGTCCGAGGCCTAGCAGCGATGCAAAATCGGTAGATACGCCGTAAGGATTATCCGCTGCCGCAATCCCGCCGGGAACGGTTTTCCCTTTATTCGGATTATCGTCCATGACAAAGGTATAATTATCCCGAATGCCCGTAGCGTACAAAGCGGCTCCTTCCAGGCCGATATAATCGAAATAAGTATTCACGAAGGCATTAAGATGATCGGGATTGCCGTCAAACAACGGCATGCCGTCATAAACTCCGCCGACTTGAGTCTTGAAGCTGCTCCCCTCCGCGGCGTGCGCCGTATAATACCCCGGAGAAACAACAGAAATGGACAATGCCACCGCAACGGATAATGAGGCCACACGATTGCGGAGCTTCTTGCTTCTTTGATCTGTTCCAGCCATACTCCCTCTCCTTTACTCTGCTAATAGATTCGTAAAACGCTTACAAACCATATCCTAAAGGTTTCTATCCACCCGGAGAATGGAAATAATGAACATGCCCCCTGTAAAAATCGTACATTTATGAATAATCTTTTCTTCCTTATTTCCGATCGAAAAACAAATAGAGCACCCTATGAAAATAAATTCATAAGATGCTCTTGCGTTGATCTAAACTAAATCAGCCTTTCACCGATCCCGCTGTCATTCCTTCAATAATAAAGCGCTGCAAGAAGAGATATACGACCAGCATCGGCAGCATAACCGATAAAAGATCCGCGAATACAAACTGCCATTCCGTACCGTATTGCGAGACAAAGTTATAGACCGAGAACGGCAGCGTCCATTTGCTGCTGTCGCTTATAATATAAAGCGTGTTCGCGAAATCGTTCCAGGCGTAGATCGAAATAAATACCGTTACCGTAGCGATGGAAGGCTTAAGCAGCGGAAAAACAACTCTAAAGAAGGTATAGAAACTGCCTGCCCCGTCAATCGTCGCCGCTTCGTCCAGTTCCCGCGGCAGCGTCTTCACGAATCCGCTCATGATAAAGATCGTAAGCGGCAGATACAACGCGGCCAGAAATAGAATCAGCCCGATATATTCACCCGAAATATGAAGCGACTGCATGAGCTTTATCGACGGAATCATGGAAGGCGGAGCAATCATTCCCGCGAAGAAGAAAATAAATAAGTAAGATACCCAGCGGCCCAAACGGCGCGACAGGAAAAATGCGCACATCGAGCCCGCGCCGACGGTTAAAGCAACCGTTGATACCGTAACCAGGACGCTATTTTTAAAACCGTTTAATAGTCGTCCTTCCACAAATACCGTCTTATAGTTGGACCACATCCACTTGGAAGGCAGGCTTAAATCCAGCTTTGCGGCTTCAGCCGGGCTTTTTAACGAACCCAGAACAATCAGCAAGAGCGGCAATATGATAATCAAGCTGCCCAGAATCGCTATAAACGTACGCAGTACGGCCCCGTAGTTGATCTTCATACCGCAGTCTCCCCCCTCTTCATCAGCTTAACGAGGAGAAGAGAAACAATGGTTACCGACAGGAATAATACAACGTTAGCTGCTGTACCGTACGCATATAGCCCCGCGCCAAACTGCTTGAAAATAAACGTATTCATGACTTCGGTAGCCCCGGCAGGGCCCCCTCCCGTCGTTGTGTAAATAAGCTCAAAGGTTTTCATGGAACCAATCATGCTTAGAAGAACGCTAATGGTTACCACCGGCGCCAGAATTGGCATAACGACGAAACGCAATCGTTGAAAATACGTTGTTCCGTCGATTACGGCCGCTTCAATCATGTCCTTCGAAATGCCTTGAAGACCTGCCAGATACAGAGCCATCGATGAACCTGCCCATTGCCATACGGCTACTCCGGTAATGGAATATAACGCAAGCTTGGGATCGCCGATCCAATCCTTTGCGATTGAGGATAATCCGAAAATGTCTAAAAATTGATTCAGTATGCCGTTTGGATGAAGAACAATCGTAAACATATAGCCTACAACCAAAGCACTTAAAATACACGGTAAAAAGAATACGCTCCGGAAGAAATTGCGTCCTCCGATGGTGGTGTTCATAAGAAGGGCTAGGATAACACCTAGCCCGTTTTGCAGAACCGTAACAATAACGGCGTAAATGACCGTATGCTTCATAGCCGTATACATCGGTTTTGTGCTTAACAGCTCCTTAAACTGATCAAAGCCAACGAATTTAATCGTATCCTTATACGGAGACCAGTCGGTAAGCGAGTAATAGAACCCGGATAAAGTCGGGAACACATACATAATCGAATAAATCGCAAGTGCAGGAACAATTAACCATAAGGGGTACATTCTTCTATGCAGCATAGTCCCCCACTCCTTCCTTAGGGGATTAGAAACCGGCTATACCAGCCGCCTTCGCCCCTTTATCTATGTTGGATTGCAAGCTCTTAGCAACGCCTTCGGCAGACAATTGGCCGCCGTACAGCTGTTGAAGAATGCTTTGATAATCGCCGATATCAATGATGGACAAGGCATTAAAGAATGGTACCGCTTTGCCGCTCTCCACATAAGTGTTCATATCGGAAGTTCCCGGATTGAGATCAACGCTAAGACCTGTCCAAGTCGGAATCGACTTCACCTCATTGAAATACTTCGTCAGCTCTTCCTGGCTGCTGAAGAAATTCAGGAAATCCTTGGCCGCATCCACATTTTTGGAGTTTTTAAGAACATACAGACCGTTAGGATCGGAGATTGCCGCGTAGCTGTCGCCATCCGCCGGAAGCGGGAACATACCGATTTGAGCATCCGAATATTTCTCAAGCAGCGGGCTGACAGCCCAATCGGCCTGGAAGATCATGGCGGATTTCCCGGTAGCCACTTGCTCAAGGGACATGTCATACGTTGCGGAGAACAGATCCTTATTCACATAGCCGCTCTTCTGCAAGTCGCTTTGTCTTTGAAGAACATCAACAAACTCCGGCACTTGGTCATAAGTAACCTGGCGCGCATTCAGCTTATCCATCAGATCCGGCTGCTTGTTAATGACATTCGCCATAGCGTCAAACGAGAAGATTTGCAGCGGCCAGCCTTCCTTGCCCGCTTCGTAAATCGGCGTAATTCCGGCAGCTTTGATTTTCTCGCAAGCTGCTAGGAACTCCTCGTAAGTCGTCGGAATCTCAATACCCAGATCCGAGAATACCTTTTTGTTGTACAGCACGCCGCCAACGCTTAAGCCCGTCACCGGAATCCCGTACAATTTATCTTTCGATTTAAGGAAATATTTGCTGACAGCAGGGTTAATGCGCGATACAAACTCTTCATTGCTGAGATCCAGAAGGTTTTTCTCCGGCTGAAGTTGGCTGATCGCACCTGCTTGGCTCCAGTAGAACAACAGATCAGGCGCATCCTGAGTAGCAAGGCGGGTATTCACCAAATCCTTGTAGCTATTAACCGGAGCGCTTTGGATATCCAGCTTATTTCCGGTCTGCTGTTCGTAATCGTCGAATATCATCTGCCACTTTTTCTCTTTCAACCAATCGCTTGCTACCAGAACTTTAAGAGTGACGGGCTTTTTGTCGGTCGACTGCGTAGCAGCCGGAGTTGCTCCCGCGTTAGTAGTCTCGCTCGAGTTATTTCCGTTATTTCCGTTACCTTGGCTGCATGCTGACAGCATGACGGTCAGTCCGACTAATACAACTGCCGCTCTTTTCCCCATTGCCATGATGACCCCTCCGATTTGTATAATCGTGTTATTTGCTTAGTGCTTCTTTATCTTAGAGTATTAACCCCTGCATCGGAATGGAAAAACTGTACTTGAAGCCTGTAAAATCTGAACCTTTGCATAATCTCTTTTTGACTGCATGCTATAATACCTTCACAGGAGGGGAACCTATGCAGCTCACTATTCACACTCGTTTATTCCTTAGTTTTACGCTTCTTTGTTCGATTCTTGTCGCCAGCAGCAGCTTTCTCTTCTATAGACAAACCTCTAAGGATCTAGCCATCCGCGGCGAGGAAACGAACAGACAACAGCTATACCGTTATCAGGAAGCGCTCGATAATATGATAGAAGATCTGGACCGCATCTCCGCGCAAGTGATCTATAGTTCCGATATTAAAAATTACTTATATGAGCAAAGCCAGGAAGAGTCTTCTTCCTTCCAGAGTTATGCCAAGCGTAAGAAGTACGAGGACTTACTGGCTTCCTTAAACGGTCCGTGGTTTATCGCCACTCAGATCAATCTGATTACATTAGAAGGCTTCTTTCTGACTTACGGTCAGAACATGAACAATACGGTCTCCGACCTTGAGGCTCAAATACGCGATGCCCGCTGGATTCAGGATGCCATTAAGCTGGATGGCGAAAAGCTACTTGTACCTCCTCATTCCAGCAAATGGCAGCAAACCTTGCCTTTTAACTTTTCCCTGGTGCGAAGCTTTCGATTCCCCGCTTCTCAACGCCTGCCGTCGTTGAGGTCGAACAAACCTACGAGCATCTGTCCGATGCGATGGAGATTGGCCGGAACGGGAATTCGCAAGCAAAAGTTTACGTCAAAGATGATTCAGGAAATGTGTTTTACCCCCTCGTAGAACCTGACCATGCCCAGCCCGCGCTGCCGCAGTGGACCGGAGACGTGAAAGAAATCGGTCGCGAGAACAGCAATGATACCGATATATGGAGCCAGCTTCGTTCCGACTACAGCGGTCTGACGGTTATGATAGAGCAGCCGAAAAACGAATTTATGCAGCCGATCGCCCATCTCCGCCGGATTACATGGGTCCTCGCTATTCTTGGCGAAGTCGTGTCGTTAATGATTGCGTACTTTTTGTCCGCGGGCATATCCGCACCGATCCGCTACTTACAGAAACGGTTAGAGAAACTAACCATAGACAACGTGAATACCGTACCTGTCAAGAAATTGAACAGAACCAAAGAAATCGCGGTCCTGTACTCTACCTTTGAGTCGATGAAGGAAAGTCTGAATCATTCTTTAAATGAAGTACTGCAATCGCAAAAACGCGAAAATCTTGCCCATTTGCAAGCGATGTACGCGCAGATGAACCCGCATTTTCTATTTAACACCTTAACCGCCATGGCCTCCTACGCGGAAGAATCCGGTTTTCCCGACCAGGCCAGGATTGCTCAGAAGCTTAGCGGTATGCTGCGATACGCTACAAACTCTTTATCTGAGGCCGTAACCTTGAAGCAAGAAATGCAGTACACCGTGCAATACATGGATTTGATGCAGTTCCGGTACGAGGGGCAGTTCAATTTTACCGTTCATGTTGACCCGGATCTGGAATATGAGCCCGTACCCAAGTTTCTGCTTCAGCCTCTTGTAGAGAACTCGTTCACGCATGGCTTCCAGATGGCTAGACCTCCTTGGAAAATCGAATTGTCAGCCGTGGTATCCGAGAGCTTGGATGAATGGGAGATTCGCATGAGCGATAACGGATCCGGATTTTCGGAGGAAGCTCTAAGGGAGACGCAAACGCTTATTGCAGAGCTGAATGAAGGACAGATTCGCCAATTAGAGAACTTGTCCGCGCAAGGAATCGGTAATCTGGGTATTGTCAACACCTTAACGAGATGCCGGCTTTTCTGGAACGAAAAGGTTCAATTTGAACTCCGCAATCGGCAGCAAGGGATGGAATTTACATTACGTATCAGGAGGTCAATCTAATGTTCCGTACGATTATTGTGGAGGACGAGCCCCGGATCCTGCGTTATTTGAAGGATAAAATCATGAAGCTGAATCCGGATTTTAAGGTTGTGGGCACCTATAATAACGGTGAAGATGCGTTAATTGAGCTTCATTGGACGCAGCCTCATGTCCTTATTGCGGATATCCGCATGCCCGTGATGAATGGACTGGAATTGATCTCCCAGGTTAAAAATAAGCTGCCGGATATTCAATGCGCCATTATTAGCGGATACGATGACTATGCTTATCTGCGCGAAGCGATCAAGCTGGAAATTACCGATTATCTTCTGAAACCCGCAACGGATTTAGAGATCGTCCAGCTGCTCGATAATTTGAAAAGCAAGCTGCTGCTCAATCAATCTTTGCTGGAACGAGAGGTTGGCAAGCAGCTGCTTGAAGCTTCCGCCAACGAGCAGTTGCACATTCAGTGGGATGATATTGCGCAAGAGCTTTTCTACCATGCCAATTACTTGCTTGTATATGCCTGGTCGCCATTCGGCGAAGTAACAGCAGCCTTTAAATCCAGCTGCGAAGCTCTACTCTATGATGGCGAGCGTTGTTATCCTCTTGCTTCAGGAAACAGCAATACGGCGATCTTGATGGTTGGCGTTTACTCCTGCTCTCCTGAACGGTTATCCGAATGGAAAGCTGTATTAACTTCGAGACTTAAATCCGATTCCTATGATACAGTCTCTATTTCATTATCAACAAAAGGGCTAAAACCCGTTCCGGCCTTATTAGCGGATGCCAAGAGACAAACGGTCCTGCAAAGCCGGTTTCAGCCCTATTGCTTCCTAAGCGGCGAGGAAGGACATGAGGACATACGCCGTTACTTGGATGCTTTGACTCCGGCTCTGCACCGGATGGCGCAGCATATTATCAAACAGCAAAAGCAATATTTCGTTAAGGAATTGGACCGGCTGCTCTCCCCGACTGGAGCGCATGCTCCTATTACACGAAAGGGATGGGATAATCTGCTGCTCTATCTATCGCACACGCTGCATGCCGTCACGAAGGAATCGCTTCGCACAACATTTGACTCCAAGCAAGCGATGGAATCGGAATTGACGGAAGAGGTCTGGAAGGCCAAAAGCACAGCCGAGCTCGGCAGTCACGTTATGGAGATCCTGAGCTCCTATTTCTTCAAATCCGAACTCGAGCAGCGCGCGCAAAAAGACTGGGCGGAAGATGCAAAGAAATATATATTGGCTCATTTCACGGAGAACATCTCGCTAAGCACCATCGCAGACACCTTCCAGTTAAACTCTTCGTACCTTAATCGATTATTCAAGCAAGCCTATCAAATCTCCATTCCCGATTTTCTCGTACAGATCCGGATGGAGGAAGCTTGCCGCTTCATTAAAGAAAACCCCTATGTGCTGATCAAGGAAATCGCTGAGCATGTTGGCTATTTGGATGCCTTTTACTTCAGCAAAGTGTTTAAGCAACATACGGGATACAGCCCTAGTGATTATAAGAATCTTAGTTAGACTTGCAGGAACGAATAGGCCGCCGGTAATAATTAACCGGCGGCCTTTTTATGTCTATGTTCTAATAGGCCGTCCAGCCGGCTCCGTAATTTTCTTAACCGTAACCGGTCCGATAAGTCCGCTAGGCTCCTGCTGCGCAAAGGATGACAAGAAGTCGCGTTGATCCTTCGCAAGCGTATTTGTTACTTCAATGACAAGCTTGTTTATCCCCTTCTTCAGTAAACCACTGATCTCCATGCGGTATGGAGGACAGATGCGGACGCCCGCCTGCTCGCCGTTTAACCATACCTCTGCCGTTTCGTACACTTCCCCCAATTCGAGAATAGCTTGTTCCGACGACTCACTCCATTCAAATTCCGTTTCATAACGGAATGTGCCGCTAAACCGCGGCAAATAATCCGGCCTGCTCATATTCGATAATGCCGCGAGTTGGCCCCATTGCTTGAAGCTAGGGTAATGCACGGCTTCAGCGATCGAAACGCTCCATTCTCCCGTCAATTCGAAAACCGCTTCAACGGCATACGATGGCAGCGCGGTACATGTTTCAAGATCCTTTCCGTGCAGGAGAACAACCGATTCGTACGGAGAAAGGACCAGCTGCACCGTTTTTAATTCGCCGCCCTTTCCTATTGCCTTTACCTTGCTCAACCGATTCAAGTAAGCATCATAAGCGTAGACATCGCCTTGAATCGAAACGGGCAACTCAAGCTTCGTATCCAGCGTTTGATACGGGTGTTCATTAAAGAACATCCATACATCCAGGCCTTCATGTTGATAATGATAGTTCCGCAGATACGGCTGGTACTGATCAGCCCTAATCTCATAATAACCGCTTGCCGTAAGTTCCTGCGCCAGGATGTCCAAAGCTACCCGCTTCACCTTCGGATGATTGGCAAGAGTAAATAATTCATCAGCAGCATCCAATCCCTCGCTTGTTCGTGATGGCAGTTCTTCGACAAAGAAGATCTCCAGACCTTGCTCAGCGTATTGCACTAGACTTCGAATGATCGCTGCAGGAAGAGCCTCCGCGTAAGGCACGATCAGGCATTTGTAGTCTTCTTGGTGAACAACCAGCCTATTGTCCTTTATGCTGGCTGATTCCAATAGAACATCGATAGGAAGAATATCGCAGTCGATCTGATGCTGCATCAATACCTTTGCCGGTTTATGAAAATACATCGCTTTCCCGGACCACTCTGCTTCGGCATGATACATGACAGCGGCGGTCGCTACATGTCTTCCGCCTGAAATCAAGTGACTCATCCGATTTATATAGTGGTTTAAATGCTTATAGTAGCGGTATTGCGGATTTTTTCCGTCAGCATACATATGCGGCGGACAATCCGGTTCCGGGAACGCTTTTTGCGTAAAGGCATGCGGTACAAAGTAGTTCACGCCGCGAACCAGCATATGGTCGGTCAACCACTTCATCAGCTTCAGACCTTCCGTCCAGCCATAAGCGCCGTACACTTCGCACATGGTCCTGCCTTGTTTTTTCGGGTCAATATGAGCAAGTGATACTCCTAACTTAGCTAAGCCATAATGAAAAAACTCGCTGTCTGCTTCACCCGATGTATTGCGGAAGCTCAATTCGTCGAAGCCGGGAACAATCTGCCACAACACGACATCAAGCCCCGACATGCCTTGCCCCCAGAGCGAACGGAAGAAATGCCCCGGGCCTGGCCCAAGTCTGGCATGCACATTGTTATCTTCGAGGACATGCCCGATATATTCGACTCCCCGCGCTCTGCACCAATCTCCGATCTGGCTGCAGAAGTTATCCGCATAAAGCTTGCTGACAATGTTCATATACGCGTAGCGCACAGCGTTAAATTGTGCCGACTCATCCTCCTGCCAAAGAAGATACAGCTTCTTGCGGTAGTCTCCCCCAAGTGCCTGCTCCAGCAAGCCCGGCATTGCACTGCTCCACGGAAGCGGCACTCCCTTTTTACCCGGTCTCGATTGAAAATCAAAGGTCGTTTTATCGTTATAGAATCCGGGTTCATCGGAAAAGAATCCCGCAAAGGTGCTGCCGAAATCCGCTTTATAGCGTTTATAGACGGCTTCATACACCGTATCGAGCAAAATACGGACGGAGTCCCGAACCAGCGGATTCAGGTAATCTTCTTGCGCGGCACTTCCCCCATCCTTGCTTTCCGAAATAACGAATACCCTCCAATACCCTTCCGGAATATCCCAATACAGGATGCCGTCCGTGATAAGGTCGGTTAGATCTATACACTCATTAAGTAATGAACCATCAGAAGAATCCCGGCGTACCGCTGCAACCGAAATGAGCTTATTTTTGCCTTTGGCATTCTCTAGCGTGGAAAATGTCGGCCGAAGTCCGTTCATCAACAGCGTATCCAGCAAGAGAGAGGTGCCATTTGCCGGCCCAACCGTATCGATATAACGCTCGGCCAAGAACTTGCGGTGAAGCTCTTCCGGAGCCTGCTTCACCTTGCCTGCCGCATGCCCCGTCGGAAAATGATCGTCATCCAGCAGCCATACCTTCATGCCGCGTTGCCTTGCCTCGTCCATAATGATATCCATATCCGCCCACCACTTCGGACCGAGGAAATCCGGATGCGGCCGGGCTTCAACACAGACGGCGCCGATTCCCGCTTCATGAACCCGGGCCATCTCCTCCCGGATCCTATGCTCATCTTCCCCATGCTGCCAAAGAAACGGAAGAATATAATTATGTTCCCGGCCTTCAAGCACTTCCTTAAGTCGATTACTCATGATTGCCTCCCGTGAAAGCTCTATTAAAAAATCCGCCCGTCTTGGACTCGGGTACGGGTCGATACGGGCGGATATCCATAGAGATTATTTATTTACTTTCTCGTACCATTCCCTTGCGCGCTTCGTCACTTCTTCACCGCCGGATTTGTTCCACTTATCAATAAACTCGTCAAACTTGCTGATCGGATATTCTCCGATAATAATTTTGGTTGCATACTCCGCATACAACGTGCGGTTGTTGATATCCGGGAACCCTTCGTAAATACTAGCAGGCAATCCGTCGCCAGCAATGGCTTTGGCATACTTCTGAGCTTCCTGCATGTTGCGGGTAACTTGGTCAATGGCCCATTTATTATCTTCCGATGCCGTGCTGTTAAAGAGATCGATGGTCATATCCAGTGTCGAGATGCTTGTCGCCGGATTAATAATCTGATTTTCTTGCGTGCTCTTGTCATCCGGCAGCTTGATGGCTTTGCCGTCTTGCATCGTGTAGTGCATGCCCTCCACGCCTAGGAACAAATCTTTCCAATTCTTTTTGTCATACGCGTTATTGAGCAGCTTCAGCGTAGCCATCAGTTTGTCCTGATCTTTATTGTTCTTCACGACCCATTGCGGGCTCGCGATTTTCTTCATTGTGTAGAAGCCTTTATAGCCCGGAACCTCCGGCAGAGGGAGAACGGAATATTCCGCTTTTACGCCCGTGCTCTTATACAGATTCTCGAACACCAGATTTCCTTGCTCTACCCAGTGGAAATAGTTCCCTACCCGGTTCGACTGGATTTTGCCTTCCCATTTATCCTTCGTATTAAGCAGCGATTCCTTGTCGATCAAGCCTTCCTTATACAGCTTGGCGATAAACTCCAGAGAAGCCTTCATATTTGGCGTTACCGCGGAATAAGTCAGCTGACCATCGTAAATATCCCAGTCCGGATAACCTTCAAACATCGCTACGCCGTACATGGCAAACAAATGATCCATCCAGCGGGCTTGCTCCCGGCCGCCTGTTGGGATTTCATCCTTTTGGCCGTTGCCGTTCGGATCCTTGTCGCGGAATGCTTCAAGCACCTTCACGTATTCATCTTGCGTCTTAGGCATCGACAAGCCTAGCTTATCAAGCCAATCCTGGCGAATCATGCTGCCATAACGGCCGTATTCCACCACGTTCGGGATATAATAGATTCTGCCTTGGCCGGTCGGATCGTTCGCCTTAACCACATTCCAGATTTCTTCCGGAATCGCTGACATCACATTAGGCGCGTACTTAGGAAGCAAATCCGTCAAATCCGCAATCGCGCCGTTTTTGGCAAGATTGTCTTCAATGCCCTGCTGGGGTACGAACAGATCCGGCATTTCGTTAGCTGCGATTTTCAAGTTCAGCTGGTTGAGGTAGTTCGTGCCTCCGTTCCATTCCACATACGGGTTAATGACGCCAACCCCAAGCTTTTCTTTATAAAATTCATACAGCTTGCTGCCCTTCGTAACCGGCTTATAGCCGATATTTGTACCCCATACCTCAATATCGACCGTACCGTCCGCGCTTTCCGTTTGATTCTTGCCGGAATTCGAGGATGAGTTCTTTGCGTTTCCGCTGCAGCCCGTTACGACCGTAATGGCAAGGACGCCTGCTGCCAATAATAATCCCATTTTCCTAGCTTTCATTTCTTTTCCCCCTTATGTGTATGATGGATATGTTTAAGGCAGGTTGCCTATAAACCGGATACGAATTTCACCCTTTTACAGAGCCAATCATGGCCCCTTTGACGAAATACTTTTGCAGGAAAGGATAAACCAGAATAATCGGGACAATCGCAAAGATGACGGTTGCGGCTCGCAAGGTCCGGCTATTATAGTTCAGATCCGCCGTTGATGCGGAGCCTGCCATAATCACGCTGTCATCCGTAATGAACTGGCGGATCTTGATTTGCAGCGGGAACCAGTCCGGATTTTGCAGAAAGAAGAGCGGGTGCTGGAACTGATTCCAGAGCAGAACCCCATAGAACAACGCTAGCGTTGCAAGAACGGCCTTGGACAGAGGGAGTACCAGCTGGAACAGCATCCGGAAATATCCGCAGCCTTCAAGAAATGCGGCTTCCTCAAGCTCCTTGGAAAATTGTTTAAAGAACGTCCGCATAATGATGAGATTAAACGGATTCAGAATATGCGGGACGATAAGTACAAGCGGATTGTTATAAAGACCAATACCCCGGACGGTCAGGAAGTAGGGTACGATTGGCGCTTTAAAAATCATGGCGATAACGACGCCGATCATAACCACGCCACCCCAGCGAAACTCCGACTTCGTCTTTGACAGCGGGTAGGCAAGCAGCGCGGTCATCAGAAGTGCAATTGCCGTTCCGATTACTGTCGTGACCAAGGTCAGGAAGAACGATTTCCACAAATCGGGACGGTCGATGATATACGCCCAGGAGTCGAAGGTAAATTGCTTCGGCCATAAGGTTACCAGGTTCATGTCCACTGCGCTTTTGGAACTAAGCGAGGTAGAGATGACGGACAGGAGAGGTATAATCGCTATGGCGGACAAGAGGATGAGAATGATCGTAATGCCGGAAACAAAGACCTTCTCGCTTCGCGATTCAAACATGTCTACCAGAGCCCCCCATCCGAAACTTTCTTCGATAGCTTGTTAAACATATAGACCAGGATAAATCCGATAACGGACTGGAATAAGCCAACCGCCGTCGCAAAACTGTACTGTGCCTGCTGAATGCCTGTCCGGAATACGTAAGTATCGAGTATGTCCCCTACGTTATAGGTCATCGGCGTGATGAGGTTGAACACCTGGTCGAAGCCCAGATCCAGGAAATTGCCGATTTCCAGAAGGAACAGCACCAATACGGTAGGAAGCAGCAGCGGGAACGTAATATGGCGCATTTGCCTGAACTTGGACGCTCCGTCGATCATGGCCGATTCGTACAGCTGAGGGTCAATGGCGCTGATCGCCGCCATATACACGACGGTTCCCCAACCGGCATCCCTCCATATGGAGGAAATGACGTACACGGGACGGAAGTAATCGCTCTCCTGCATCGCAAGTACCGGCTCTTGACCAAACCAGCCAAGGACGATGTTAAACAATCCGCTTAACGAGAAGAAATCAAACACGATGCCGGCTACGATAACCCAAGACAAGAAATGCGGGATATAGAGCGCGGTCTGAATGCCTTTCTTCAGCGCCGATTTACGAATCTCGTTAATCATCAGCGCCAGCAGAACGGGTATCGGAAAGACCAGTACAAGCTTGAGCAATCCGAGCATTAACGTGTTCCCGAACACCCGGGCAAAGTCCGGATGATGCAGCAGCGTATCAAAGTGCTTGAAGCCCACCCATGGACTGTCGATAAACCCTTTAAATACCGAGTAGTCTTTGAAGGCGATTACAGCGCCGGCCAGCGGAATGTATTTAAATACAACTAGAAAAATAATTCCCGGAATCGCCATGGCATATAGCGGCCAGTAGACCTTCATTCGATGAAATGCAATTGCTTTCAATAGGTTCCCCCCTGTATGTTCGTTGTTGAATTCGCTTACATCGTAACTATACAATCAGGGGTAAGCCCTCTCAATCGGGCTTTTTTAAGGATAAACAAGGTCATTTTTAAGTAAAAAATGGCGAACCGGCTTTCGCCTGGCGACCAACATAGCTATGCGTTGGGCAGCCTTTTACGATAATCTCTAGGTTTATAGCCTGTTAATTTCTCGAACATTCTCGCAAAATGCTGCGTATCCGAATAGCCCACCATCTGACAAACTTCATACACCTTTAAGTCGGTTCTCTCAAGCAGCTCCTTCGCTTTGTTAATCCGTATTCGGGTCAAAAAATTAACGTAGGTATCTCCCGTCTTTTGTTTGAAAAACTGGCTTAAGTAATAAGGACTGATAAAGAAACGCGCGGACAAATCCGCAAGCGTTATAGGTTCGCTGTAATGCTCGGCGACGTATTCCTTCACCTCCGCGATAATATCCTTTTTCTTCGGGATGTTATGCTCTTGCTTGAATACGATAATTTTCCGAATGACTTGGGCCATCCACTCCTCCAGGCTTTCAAGCGTCTGAAACCTGGACATCCCCTCCAGCGACAGGATATGGCGGCCCAAGAAATCATTTTGCTGCAGCTGCCGGAACGACATTTTACGGACGCTCGATAATAGAATGTTCAAGCACTGCAGTTGAAGATCGGTCGGGCTCATGCCAGATCTGGCTTCCATCTTCCGAAAGATGTCGCGTATGATGCTTATGCCTTCCTTCTCGTCGAGGTTCTCGAGCGCTGCCTCCAGCTTCGTAATCATCTCCTCCGGAACGGGCTCGCTCCGCCCTGTCAGATTATGAATTTCAGGATGGGCGATTACTGCGTTTGCTCCCTTGATTACCTTATAGCTAAGCGCATGGCGGGCTTGCTCAAATGACAAGCTGATCCCGGCTGCCCCCTTTTGAACCGTGCCGATTCCAACCGTCATTGACAGTTCGTAATGCTGATAGACCTGCTCCTTCAACCGGTGCACCGAGCTTACCAGGTCCGCATAGCCGATCGAGCGGCCTTGCGACACAATAACCGCAATCTGGGTGCTTGAATAACGAAACCGGTAGACTGCCCGGTATTTGCCGAGATTCTGGTCAATTTGATCAAGCACTTGCTGAATTACGGAATCCCTCAAGGTATCCGCGGAGCCATAAAATTCAAGCAGCATGCAGCCAAACCAGATGCCCGCCGACGGAATCCTCGCAATCTGAAGAAGCTCTTCGATCACTTCCTCTTTCTCGCTGCCGATATCCAGAAGATCCCGCAAAGCGTTCTCTTGCATAAGGCTGTGCACCTCTTGCTTTAAATCGTCAACTTCCCGGCGCTTCGCCTTTTCCGCTTGAACGGTCTTCATCGCGGTATACAAACAATCCCGCAATTCCTCTTCCTCGACCGGCTTATTGATATAGAATTGCACGCCAAGCTGCATCCCTCTCCGGGCATATTCGAAGTCGGCATAGCCGCTAAGCAAAATGAACTTTGTTTGCACGCCAGCCTCCTGCACCATATGGATCATATCGAGACCGTCTGCCTGAGGCATCCGAATATCCGTAATGACAATATCGGGTTTTATTTTCTGAATAAGCTTGGACCCTTCCACGCCGTTGTGGGCTGTACCAACAACTTCGCATTCCGGGATATAACGGCTTATCATTTTTTTGAGACCGTCCACAATGCCTTTTTCGTCATCCACCAAAATCAACCTCATATCCAACATCGCTCCTTGTCTCTTCGCATTCAGCATTCACTTAAAGCCGGGGGATTAAAATTTCCACAATGGTTCCTCGGTCTTGACCCGGACGAATCGTAAGGTAATACCGCTCACCGTAATGGAGCTTAATACGTTCAGCAATATTTTTCAGGCCTAAGCCTTCATTCTCAGGCAGCTCGGCATCTGCTAGCCTATGCTTGCCCGCCCCTGCTTCCTCCAGCAAATGAAGCAGCTCCTTATGCTTCCCAGCAGAAATCCCTGCCCCATCATCCGTTATCCGGATCAGGATCTCCCCTTCTTCCGTCCAGATGCCCTCAATCTCGATATTTAATGGCCTGCTGTAATCCTCGAATCCATGGTTAATGCTATTTTCAACAATAGGCTGGAATACAAGGGGAATAATACTGCATGACAGCATTTCATCCGGTACCTTTATATGCAAATGGAAAGAATCGTCAAACCGGATATTCTGAAGCTGCAAGTAATTGGCCGTATACTCCAATTCATGCCGCACCGAATGGTGCCTGCCTTCTTTCCCCAGCGTTAAGCGAAACATGCGCGCCAAAATCTTGATCATATCCGCTGTTTCCTCGTCGTCTTTCATCAGTGATTTCATGCGGATGGATTCCAGCGTATTGTACAGCATGTGGGGATTTATCTGGTTCTGGAGCGCGGCAAGCTTGGCTTGACGCCGCTTGATCTCCGCTATATACACATCTTCAATCAAGGTTCCGATTGTCGTAATCATTTTGTTGTAGCTGCGCACGAGACTTCCAATCTCATCGTTGGACTGCACTCGTTCGATGGGCAAATATTGGCCGGTCTCCGCCTGCTTCATCCTTCTGCGGAGCGCTTTGATAGGTTTTGTTATCGTATAGCTGAGTCCTAGCGAGATAAGCGTAATAACCAGGCAGCTCATAAGAATAGCGATTACGGTCATCGCTTTAATCTGATTGATTTTCTGCAACAGCTTTGAGCGAGGAATCTCCGTTTTGATAAAGAGCTTCTCCCGCGAAGTCGTCCCGGTTAAAATAATCTTTCCATGGCTGCTGTCGTCCTGGATATATCTCTCTCCGGAGTCAAGCACCTGTTCCCAGGAAAGCCGGCCGCTGGCCGCATCGGAATGGTACACAATCTCATGCTCGCGATTGCTGATTATGACGCTGATCCCGTATTTATCCCTGGCTAGTATAAAATCAGGGTCAAGCTGCAGCAGCGCAAACGGATCCAGATCAATCAGGAGCATGCCCGCATACGCTCCGTCGGAGCTGAACAGCACTCTTCCTACCGTCACTACGGCTCCTGCACCCTTATCCTCGTAATAGGAACGGTCATGCAAGCCGGTAATAAAAAATGTATCCTCCGAGCTGCGAAGCTGCTTGTACCAGTCCCGCGATAACAGCATCCCCTCGTTTACTCTGCTCGTGGTTGTCGTGTATTGGTACACATTGTTCTCCTTGCTGATTAATATAGCCGTACCTATAGCCGGCTTGAGCAAAGTAATGCGCATCAGTAATCTTTGGATGGCTACTCTTTGAATAATTAACTCATCCATGGATAAAGTCTGCTCTTCACCAAGCTTGGAAATCACTTCGCTGTCGACCAGTACCGACTTCGTAACCTTGTCATACTCATCAATAAATTCGTTTAATGTCGTCCTGATCTGAGAAGTATACAAGGAAGCGAATTCCTGTGAAGATTGTTCAAGCCCTTCCGCCGATTTATGAAAAATAAGTGCGCTTACTCCAAGCAGCGGAATAACGCAGGCCAAAAGGTACCCCGCCATTAATTTGTTCTGGAACCTCATATTTCTGATTAATACTACTGCCTTTCGCAGCCAGCCTCTTCGCTCCATATGCAGCCCTGCCTTTACCCATGTTTGTAACCGATTACACGGAACTTTAAGTTAAGCATAATCGATAATGAAATAGTGTTTTTTAAGTTTTTACCCGGTCTTTTTTATGAATTATTGTAGTCCTTATCGTCCTGCAATCAAACTCCCCTCATCCCCGGAACGGCTCGTGCTTGACAGTGCTGTTTGGCAAAGCTAATATCCTTATTAAAACATACATATGTATGTTTTAATAAGAGGGGGTGTTTGGCATGACGGATTTCGCAAGCGTAAGCGGTAAAATTGCCATCGTAACCGGTGCAGCCGACGGTCTCGGCAAAGCTATCGGGCTTTGTTTTGCCGAGAATGGAATGAAGGTCGTTGTCTCCGATATTCATGCGGACAAGGGCTCGGACGTTGCACGGGAGATTGCGTCAAATGGCGGAGATGCTGTCTTTTTCAAAGCGGATGTCAGCAAAGAAGAGGATGTCAGAGGATTAATCGATTTTGCGGTTGAGACTTACGGCCGGTTGGACGGTATCGTCAATAATGCGGGCATAAGCGCCGATAGCAGGCCCATCCACGAATATTCCATTGAAGAATTCGATAAAATTACGGCTATTGATCTCAAGGGTGTATTTATGGGAATGAAATACGGGATCGAGGCGATTCTGAAGTCGAAATCCGCAAGCGGATTTGTCATTAATGTGGCTTCCCTGGCAGGAATTATGGGCAATAGTTCGATGGGCATTTATACTTCGTCCAAGCATGGGGTTGTAGGATTAACGAAAAGCGCCGCCCTTGATTATGCCGCTTGCAACATCACCGTCAACGCCATTTGCCCGGGAACCATCCGGACTTCGATCTGGGGAGACGCACCCGAAGAAGTGATCCAGCAATACGCCAAGATCCTCTCACCAAACGGCAGGCTTGGCGATCCGAAGGAAGTGGCCCATGTCGCCTTATTCCTGGCTTCCGATCTTGCCCGTTATATCAGCGGTTCTGCCATAACGATCGACGCTGGTTCCCACGTTGGCAAAGTAACTCCTACGCAATGGTCTCATCCGGAGATTTTGGACTAATAAACCTACTAAAAATAACTTCCCGTCCAGGAAGTTATTTTTCGTTTTATGCTATAATCCGCTTTAAGAGTATGCTTACGATGCACTTTAGTTCATGACCAGGAGTAGCCTTGGTCAAATGAACTAAACGTTTGAGGTTATGCTTACGATGCACGTTTAGTTCATGACCAGGAGTAGCCTTGGTCAAATGAACTAAACGTTTGAGGAGTTAAAAAAATGATCACGACAAAAGAAAATATGTGCGAGCTAGCCATTCAGATGTTCAAGGAAATGGGCTTTGAACAAGTCAGCATTAATATGATTTGCAATCAACTGAAGGTTACCCGCGGTTCCTTTTACCATCACTTTTCCAGCAAGAACGACTTATTGTTGTTCTGGTTTTCTTCCCAGGTCGAAAAAAATATAGCCGTTGATATGAGCCTGGCATCTCCTAAACGGATTTTGAAGAAACAAACGATGGATTACGCTGCCATTATTCATCAGGTGGGGCATGATTTAATGTACCATATCCTAATGGCGGAATTTGAGCTTGAAGGCCGGCATTTTTACACGTATCTCCATGCGGAGGATCAGTCCGTCAGTTTAATCCATAAAGCTATCGAGCTTCAAGAAATCCATTCCGCTGAATCCGCCAAGAAGCTTTTCGACGCCTATACGGCTGCCATGGTCGGAGCGATCGTTATGTGGAAGTTCGACAATGGTCAATTTGATATTGCCGATAAAATTGAATCCATTTTTGATACGATTTTTAGTTAAGTCATGCTGAAATTTTATTACGAACTCACAACAACGCCGTTATTAAATTTCATTTGCGGAAAACTTCCGCCCGCTATCTGAGAAGCCGGAACAGCCTCTTCTATTCTCTTCACATCCCGTTCACTCAGACGCACATCCAGAGACTTCATGGATTCTTGAAGCTGGACAACGGTTCTGGCGCCAACTAACGGGATAATGTCTTTGCCTTTGGCCAGAACCCATGATACCGCAAGCTGCGCTACCGTCAATTGTTTCTCAGCGGCGATCTCGCGCAGGGCTTCTACAAGCGAAAGATTGCGATCAATATTGTCTTTCGAGAATAACGGAATATAAGCGTTGCTATGATCCACCTTTTCTTTCGAAAAAGTGCCGCTCAGCAAGCCGTGAGACAGCGTCCCAAACGCCACGATATCAATGTCTAATTCCCTTGCAGCCGGCATAATCTCTTGCTCGATACTGCGGTTAAACAACGAATATTGATATTCCGCCATATGGATCGGATGCACGGAATGCGCTCTTCTTAGTGTCTCCGCATCCACCTGCGTCATGCCAATATGCTTAACGTAGCCCGCCTTCACCATATCGGCCATAGCGCCAATGACCTCTTCAACGGGAATAGCCAAGTCGGTCCTTGCCGGCTGGTATAAATCGATGTACTCCACATTTAACCGCTTAAGCGTATGCGCAAGGTAATTTTTTATATGGTGCGGCCTGACATCCAGTCCGTACATGGCTCCGTTTGGCGCCGTCAATGCCCCGAATTTCACGGATAAAAAAGCCTTATCCCTATAGCCGTCTTTGAGCGCTTCGCCAATCAGCATTTCGTTATGTCCGCTTGAATAAAAGTCTGCCGTGTTAAGATGCGTAATTCCGGATTCCAATGCCGCATGAATCGTTGCAATACTTTCCTTGCGGTTAGAGCTTGCTTGAGACATCCGGCTGCAGCCAAGTCCCAATCTTGCGTTTCTTCTCTCGTTCATTTCACATACCTCCTGAATTGACTTAGGCAATACACGAACGGTTCGACTTATTCATAAATATAACCTATTACGTTAAACGTTATGTTTATGCAAAAAAAGGCTATTCACCTTTTTGTTCAAACCACCGCTCGAAATGGTCAATCATAGACTGCATTTCCCCGCGAAACCTTTCCAATTCACTCATTTTCTGATCCGTCTCGGCCAAATGCTGACGCAGGATATCAAGTGCTTTCCGTTTGGTCTGTACGCCGCTGGGATCGATAAAATACAACTGAACGACCTCGCGCATTTCATCGAGGCTAAAGCCTAGCCTCTTTAACTGGTCGATTTTTCGGAGACGTTCAAGGGATTCCTCGTTATAATAATGCTGGCCAGAACCTTCCCGCTCTCCCGGAGGCATAAGCCCGATGCTCTCGTAATGCCGGACGGTGCGTTGAGTAACCCCTGCCCTTCTTGCCAGTTCACCAATTCGCATGCGTGTTTCCATGAACCTTCGCCCCTCAAACATGACGTTAACGTAATGTTTATGAGTATACGCGCCAACGCTCACACTGTCAACTTCCATGCCGCCCCTAACCGGCACTTTCTATTAGGCTAAGTTGTGGTTTATAATAAGTATAGCGTTTACATTAGTTTTAGGAGGGTTCATTGATGGCTGACATCGGAATGCCCGGCTTTATCCTTCTTATTATTGTTGCATTGCTGCTATTCGGACCCAAAAAGCTTCCCGAGCTTGGGCGGGCGCTTGGACGCACCGTTCGGGAGTTTAAGTCCGGCATGCATGGCCTGATGAATGACGACGAACCAAATACGAAAAAGAACACGGCAGAGTACGAAACCGACCGTCCCAATTCAAAACAGCAACTTCCGGAATAACGGAAGCTGCTGTTTTTTAATTGCCTATATAATGGCCGTGGGCTTAGATAATGATTTCATAAATACCAATGCCAATTAAAATAATTCCCCCTATTGCATTGGAATACTTCCCAACCACCGTATTGGATATTTGGTGTCCCAGACGCGAACCCATTGCAATGGTAATAATCGAGAACGCTCCTACCGAAATCGTTGTTCCCCATGCCGAGACACCTGTAACTCCCGCCCCTAATCCGCTGGCAATACAATTTAACGAAAGAGCAATACCAAGCGTCCATGTTTCCTTCCAAGTTATGATGACATCTCCGTCATGGTCTGCTTTATATGATTTTTGCGCATTTGATGCTTTCCTTCTGTTTGCCGCCATCAGGGACTTGATTATCGCCCACAAGCCAATGGCCATTATCATACTGCCGCCAATAGTATTCGCAAAGGTTGGTGACGTATACGTTGCAATCAGATGTCCGCATCTTATAGCGATATAAGCGGATAACGTTGATAAGGCGGCAATAAGCAGGTTAGAACGAATAGGAATTTTTATGCGCCGGGTGCCAAAAGAAAAGCCGATTCCCAAATTGTCTAAATTAGATGCCAGACCAATCCCCAAAATACTAAGCCAATGCAATTCCTTCCCGTCTCCCCTCTTGATGACAATAGTTTATGTTATGCCGGCTTTTCTTTATGGGTTCCTGCCTAGAACTAGCTGCGGGTTGAACGTGCAACGGCATATCGCCCAATGTGTAGCGAATGCAAAAAAAAGAAGCATGAACGGAAACGTCCATGCTTCTTTTTTTGCGTTTCAGCCTTTGGTCAGGCGAATTGTATTTGCGTTAATAGAGGAGGATCTTCTCAACAATACGGAAATGGAGCTTAACAGCAAAAATAGAAATCCGCCTAACACAACGTACGGCGTACCCATTCCGGTAATAAATAGTCCGCATACCGTCGCTCCAAAGGTTGTTCCTAAATTGGCTGATGTCAGAAATAATCCGTTGGCGAATTCTGGCGCCTCCGGAGCAGCGGACGTTATCCAGTATTGGTTGATATTCGCTCCGATACCTGCCACTACTCCCCAAATTACTATAATGAAGAACATGGAAATGCCGATCTGTCCCATAGAAAACATCACGATGTAAACCGCGCCCAGCGCAAAAGGAAAAATAACGGCGCATTTATAGGCGTATGCTGCGAGAAGTTTTCCTGCCAGGAAGTTTCCGACGATATTGGCCGCTCCGTAAAGGAATAACGCGAAGCTAATCGTGTTCCACGCCATATTCGTAACGGTTTCCAGATACTCGGCAAGGTAACTATATACGCCGTATACGGCCCCGTTCATAAAAATAACGGCGGCGATAGACAGCCAAATGACTGATCTTTTCAGTACTCTCACTTGTGCCCCATAGGATACTTTTTCGTTAACCGGCATGGCTGGCACAAAAAGAAGGGTTGCCAAAAACACGAGCGCATTCACAACGGCAAGGAATATCAACGCCATGCTTAAGGTGGTCGCATCGGCAATTAGACTAGTGACAGGCACGCCAAGAACCATTCCTGCCGATACTCCGATAAATATTTTCGACACCGCTTTGGGGCCCTCTTCCTTACTGACAGACGAAGCAGCAGCCGTAAAGGCCAGTGACACATATACGGGATGAAAAAGGGCCGGAATCACTCGAGCAATTAGTAACAAGGCAAAATTGGACGTTGCCGCGGAGACCGCGTTGCCCAGAATAAAAATAGAGAGCACAAGCAGCATCGTTGTCTTGCGATTCATGCGAGAGAACAATAATGGCGTAATTGGACCGGATACGGCAATGGCCAGCGCAAAAAGACTGACCACCAGCCCGGCTGTGGTTATGCTGACGTCATAGCGCTCGGCAATTAACGGCAATATCCCGATAACTCCCATCTCGGTATTCAATATCCCAAAGACGCCTAATGCCAAAATAATAATCAGCCATTTATTCGGTTTTGCGCTCAATAGAAATCATCCTCATGTCGCACCCGATCAGCCTTGGTACTGATCTTCGCTTACTTTCTCCAGCCATTCGACTGCCTTGCCGTCGAGACGTTCCTGTATGGCAATATGAGTCATCGCGGTCGTTGGAGAAGCGCCATGCCAATGCTTCTCTCCCGGCGGGAACCAGACCACGTCTCCGGGGAAAATGTCCTCAATTGGTCCTCCCCAGCGTTGGATCCGTCCGCTGCCCGCGGTTACAATGAGCGTCTGGCCAAGCGGATGCGTATGCCATGCGGTCCTTGCTCCCGGCTCGAACGTCACGCTTGCTCCTGCAACCCGCGCAGGGTCTGGCGCTTCAAACAGAGGATCAATGCGCACCGTTCCCGTAAAATAATCAAACGGTCCTTTGCCGGAAGGCTGAGTTCCAATTCTTCTGATCGTCATTTATAATTCCTCCATTCGTATCGTTTAATAAGATCTTACTGATTCCTCATCGTGCTGACGTCAATGACAAATCTATACCGGACATCCGAAGCCAATACGCGCTCCCAGGCTTCATCTATCCGATTGGCCGAAATGACTTCGATTTCGGGCGTAATCTGGTGTTCAGCGCAAAAGTCCAGCATCTCCTGCGTTTCGCGAATTCCGCCGATAGACGAACCGGCAAACGAACGGCGCTGAGGAATCAACGAGAATACTTGAACCGGCAGCGGCTCCGATGGAGCACCAACGTTGACCAGCGTACCGTCCACGGCCAAGAGAGAAAGGTACGCATTAATATCGATCTTCGCGCTTACCGTATTTACGATAAGATCAAAGGAACTAGCCAGTTGCTTGAACGTCTCCGGATCGCTTGTCGCATAATAATGGTCCGCGCCAAGCTGCAGACCGTCTTCTTTCTTCTTCAAGGATTGCGATAATACCGTTACCTCTGCTCCCATGGCGTGGGCGAGCTTCACGGCCATATGTCCAAGACCGCCAAGTCCCACAACGGCAACCTTTTTGCCTGGAGCGGCTCCCCAATGCCGCAGCGGCGAATACGTTGTAATGCCGGCGCACAAAAGCGGGGCGGCGGCGTCCAGCGCCAATGCGTCGGGAATTTTAACCACGAACTCTTCCTTTACGACGATATGAGTGGAATAACCGCCTTGGGTATATTGCCCGTAGCGGTCGATAGAGCCGTAAGTACCGGTCATTCCTTCCATGCAATACTGCTCTTCCCCCTTATGGCAGTTTGCGCACTTCCCGCAGGAATCAACCATGCAGCCTACTCCAACCCGGTCGCCAACGTTATACTTGGTTACTTCCGAACCAACCTTAGTGACAATTCCGGCAATCTCGTGCCCCGGAACAAAAGGATATTGCACAGTTCCCCATTCACCCCTGGCGGAATGAATATCGGAATGGCAAATTCCGGCAAACTTAATTTCTATAAGGATATCGCGAGGCTGCAGTTCCCTGCGTTCGATAGCCGTGAGTTCGAAAGTCCCTTCTTGACTAAATGTTGCGCGTGCATGAGCTGTAATCATTATATAACCTCCCGGTAGTTTTTGAATAAACATCAACATGAACTGGATAAACAAAATGCATTGTTTAATCAACTCATGTTCATTATTATATAACTTAGAAGATTGCATTCAATGGTTAAAAAATCAGAATATGTTGATATATCAACAACGAAGACAAAAATGTTAATTATCTTGCGAAGGCCAGGTGACTATTTTCATGCCCAAAGTGGATCGAAGAATTGTTAAAACGCAGGAGTCATTAAAACACGCGGTTATCGATCTAATGTCGGAAAAAAGCTTCGACGAAATTACGATTCAGGATATCGCGGACCGGGCAAATCTAAACCGCGGAACGATTTACCTGCATTATCAGGACAAATACGACTTACTCGATAAACTCATCGAATCACACTTGAATGAATTGGGAGAAATGGATAAATGGGCATGCGAGATGGATTGGATTGACGCGCTGGTTCCTTATTTCAAATATTTCGAAGAAAATTTTCTTTTTTTCTCCACGATGCTTGCCAGTAAAGAAGCGAAGGGTGCCCCGTCCTCTTTCCGAACCCGGCTGCTGAACTCTTTTATGGAAGGGTTTAAAGGTGAAATTGACAGGGAAAGCGAAAGAAATACCGATTTGAGCGATGAGGTTATGCTGCAGTATGCCGGGACTGCTTATGTAGGGGTAATTGAATGGTGGATCAGGAACGGTATGCCCCATCCGCCGGAAGTTATGGCGAAGCAAGTTGGGGTTTTATTGGAGCGAAGTCTTTAATTAAGATAGCTGCTGGCTAACAAAATAAGCACTGACCCCTAAGGTGTCAGTGCTTATCCATTACCTTTGCTTGTTCATCGCATGTACTTCCATAAAACCCAGCAGATCAAGGCGGATATCCAAGATACAAATCCGAAAATAATAACGATCTTATTTTCACTCCAGCCATATTTCAAACTGAAATGGTAGTGAATCGGAGCCATCCGGAACAATCTCTTTTTCGTTTTCTTGTAATACCAGACCTGCAGAATGACCGATAATTGTTCAGCTATATAGACTGAAAATAATATCGGAATTAGAATTTCAACTTTCTCAATAACAGCTAAAAAGGTTAGCGATCCGCCAATCGCAAGCGAGCCGGTATCGCCCATAAAAGCTTTGGCCGGATAAATATTGTATAGGAATAACCCCAGCAGGCAGCCAATCATCACTAACGAGAAAGTCTTAATTTCTGTTTTGTCCGAAATCATAAAGAAGAAAAAATAAGTCGGGATGGAGACGTTAATGAGCAGCCCGTCGAGCCCATCCGTAAAGTTGATCGCATTCGCGGAGCCGACGATAAACAGCATCATAAGAATCAAGTATACCCACACCGGCAGGTGAACCGCTAAGCTACTAAGCAGCAGAATATCGGAACTCAAATGAAATTGAGTCAACAGTATATATAGCAATAGAATCGTAAACGCAAACTGGAATACCAGCTTTGTTTTCCCTGAAATGCCTGAAGGATCTTGAAAGGCCGCCTTCTTCATATCGTCCATAAAGCCTACCAGGCTGAACAAAACAAACGTTGCTCCAAGAAAAAGCATAAGCGGACTGGGATGAAAATAGACCGAGGTAAACACGCCGATAAGCAGAATGAGCCCAGCCATTAGCGGCGTTCCGCGTTTGGCCTGATGATCCGCCGGCAGCTCAATCCGAATAGGCTGAAGCAGCTTCAAGCTGCGAAGCCCCCATATCAAGACAGGAGTAAACACCGTCACAATGGCAAATGAAATACTTAACGCAACAAGTAACGAAGTATCCACCTCAGCCTCTCTCCCCCAACCGCTAACCTACGTTTTTCCAATCATGCTTATCCAATATTTTACTGCGGTATCCTTCCAGCTACAATGACTCGTCAATGATAATTGCATTATAAATTATCAAGGCAAATAAAAAGGGAAGATCAGGACGCACCTGTTTCTTCCCTCTTCCTTTCCTTGCATTAGCCAAGATCCAAAGCACTGTTGAGCAGTTGAACATCATCGACGAACAAATCTACCGAATTGGCCAGCGAACTGTTCATAATGAAGATTTGAGCCACGGTCGCTCCCGAGAAGGCAGGCTCTACATTGAAGTAGGCAGTCTTCCAGTTATTCGCCGTGCCGTCCGGCAAACGGGAAGGCACCGTGGCTATAAGTCCCGTATTCTGATAGACAAGCCCGGACGTGAAGTAAAAGACGCCAATAACGACGGACGGTCCAAGACCGGAGCCGTTCTTCGACAACGAGACCATCAGCTCGAAGCTGTTGCTGTCAGGCACGCTAGCAAGCTTATAGATATAGGAGCCGGACGTCCCTCCTGCAACCTGGGCGGAGTTCGAGCCGGTCTGGCTGTAAGTCGAATTGAGAGTTACTGTCCCGGAGGTTACCCACCCTGTCAGCCCCGATTCGAATCCGCTATTCGTGACATAATTAATGATACTCATCGCATGTTTCCCCCTCATAGATGGATTGTGAAGCTATCTCATTCTATGAAGGCTTGTACGGCTTGGTTCTTCCAATAGCCTGTCTTGAGGCCCATTTCATAGAGTTACAAGAAACATGCGTTTCTTGAAATAAAAAACTCGCTTCGGCATATCCCGAAGCGAGTCTTTTAGCTTTTGCTTAGTAGCCCAAAGCTGTCTTTGCGTCTTTCCATTTTTTGTTGAGTTTATCGAATGCTGCTTTGAGATCATCAGCTACGATATACTCCTGCACGTAGTCTCCGGTACCGATGCCGATTTGCGCTTTGTTCGCGATTTCATTGTATTTAGGATCGGTTGCTTCGCTTTCGATCAGCGTCGGGTTCAACGCCTGGAACTCTGCTAATTGCGGAATGGAGGATTGCGCCGATTTGTCGATTGGCATAAAGCCGGAATCTTCAACGTAACCGGATTCTTTTACAAAGAACTCTACCCAAGCTTTAGCGAGCTCCTTGTTTTTGCTGTCTTTACTTACGGCTACGAAATAGTCGGAACCAAGCGGTGCGTTATACTTGCCGCTGTTATCGTAAGGAAGAGGGAAGAAGCCGATATCCTCCGATGCTGCGCCAGCACCGATAATTTGAGGGATTACCCAGTTGCCAAGGAAATACATGGCCGCTTTGCCGCTTGCTACTTCGCCTTTGGACATTTCCCAGTTGTTCGTGTACAAATCTTTCTCTACATAACCTTTTTCAACGAATGTGCGGCCGATTGTTGCGAGTGTGCCCCAAGCGTTATCCAATTGGAAAGGCGCATCCTCGGATACTTGTTTCGTAGCGAATTGCGGATCGCCGTTTACGTACCAAGCGGAGCCATCTCCCCAGTTGCCCATCGGCCATTGCGCGCCGTAGTTCATGTACAGCGGTGTGATTTTCGCCGCTTTCAGCTTTTCGGCATCGGCATAAAGCTCATCGAGCGTTGTTGGCACTTTATCAATGCCCGCAGCCGCGAATGCTTTCTTGTTATATACGATACCTTGCGTGTTAACGCCTGTCGATAGGCCGTAACGCTTGCCGTCAAACAACGTGTTATCCGCAAAGTAAACGTTATTGAACCATTCATCCGGAAGCGGCTCGAAATATTTGCTGTATTCCGATGTAGCCAGGCCTGCCGGAATCATCAGAACGTCGCCTGCTTCCCCAGTCGTCAATCGGACTTGAATGTCCGTTGCATAGTTCGTAAGACCTTCGAATTCGATCTTCGCGTTTGGATACTTTTCCTTGAATTTTGCCGCATACCGGTCGAAGGTTCCATCGTTTACGTAGTCCGTTCTTTGCGTAAGTACTTTAATCGTGCCGCTCAGATCGCTTGGAGCATCTGTCGTTCCAGCGTCTTTCGTACCAGCGTCGTTAGAAGCCGTAGCATTGTTAGTGCCGGTATTCGTAGCCGTTCCCGCATTGTTATTACCTGCATTGTTGCCTCCGCAAGCTGCCGTGAGGACTACCGTTAAAGCAAGAACCAATGAGACCGCAAATCTTTTTTCCATCGTTGTTACCCCCTGCAATTAGTATTTAACAACTTCCATTTGCTTTGTTTCACACTTTGGTATCGCTTACATCATCATCATATCCTCTGGAAAAACAAATTCATATGAAGTTTTTTTGTTTTTATTGTCATGAATTATGCTAACATTTTTTGTTTTGTTAGGTTAGAAGACAATAAAAGACTACTCCGTTCTGCCATAATGCTCGCTTATGACTTCAGCCGCGATTTTGCCGTACATGCAGTAATCGTCGTTGCTTGCAGCTTCCTCACTCTTATACAATCGTGCCGGCCAATCCCACAGCATATAGCCCTGCATCCATTCACGCTTTGAGCAGGCTGCGAACATGGCTTCGTAATAACGCTTTTGTTCGAGCTCGGAAGGACTTCCGGGAAGCGACCAATCATTGGGCCTCGCAAGCGAACCCTCGCGGCTTGGACATCCAGCCTCCATGAAGAAGAACGGTTTGTCCCAAGACTTCACGGCCGCTTCGATCCGATCGAGCTGAGCTTCCCATTGGTCAATGGGATAATAGCCGCTGGAGGAAATAATATCCACGGCATCCCACCAGGTAACCCGCTCCTCCTGATATTTGTCGCAATTATAGGTAATAAGCCCACTGTAGATTTCGCGAACCTCCGCAATTAAAGCACGCCATTCCTTATCGCGTTTGTCGGTCTGCACCATTTCGCAGCCGATGCACAGCATCTCGCAGCCTTCCGCTTCTGCAATTACGGCATAATGCTTAATAAATGAACGATAAGAACGGAACCACTCTGCCCAGCTTGGCTCGCCGGGCACTTCATCATCGAAGAAATTAATGTGAGCCCGCCAAGTCCCGTTTGTACAGTTAACGACCGGCTTCAAGCATACTTTTAATCCATGCCGCTTCGCCTCTCGGATCGCCCATAACACTTCGCCGTCCGTTACGGTTGGTTCTTCCCAATAAGGAATAACAGTGGATTGCGGTGTTTCTTGATTGGCAGCAAGAGCGATCGCCACCCAGTTTACATTCAGCTTCGTCATCTCCGACATGGAGTGCTCCGCTTCGGGACTTGCCCAAGTGCCGCGCACGCCAGTCCAGCCCCACGTCATTCCGTTCACATATTCATTCCATTGTTTCAACATTGATGCACTCCTTCATGAATTCCTTTTGTAACAGCTATTTAGTTCATTCAGCTACTTCACCGCGCCATTCGTAACCCCCGCAAAAATATAACGTTGGAGGAACAGGAACAGCAGCAGCGTCGGAATGAAAATAATAAGAATGCCGGCAGATATCACGTTTAATTGAGCAGCATTTGGTCCAACGAAGGAGTAAATGGCTGTCGATACGACCTTCAGCTTCTGGCTCGGCATGTATAAGTACGGGGTATAGAAATCGTTGTAAATCGAAATGGTTTTCAGAATAACAAGCGTTGCCGTGGCGGGTCCCAGCAGCGGGAAAATAATAGAGCGGTAAATCCGGAATAGAGAAGCCCCTTCCATCATCGCGCTTTCGTCCAAGTCCTTCGGAATGCTGTTCACAAACTGCAAATAAATAACGATTTGAAGCACGTCAGCGCCCAAATACAAAATGATCGGACCGCCCATGGTATTGTACAGATGCAGCGATTTGATAACGCTAAACGTAGCAACCTGGGTCGTTACCATCGGAATAACTTGGGCAATGAGATACATTCCCATAATCGGTTTTTTCAACTTGAAATCGAATCTCCCGACCGCATAAGCTACCATCGTTCCGAACAAGACATTGCCGGCAACCGCTATAACGAGAATGATGAAAATATTTTTAAAGCCGAGACCAAGCTTGCCGATTTCAATGACCTTGCTAAAGTTTTCAAAGTTGAATAGATTAGCAGGCATTCGGAGCCCGGATTGGTAATATTCCCGTTGCGTCTTGAAAGCGCCGATAAATACGGAATACAAGGGAAAGAACACGACGAACAAGGCCATGGCCAGCGTAAAGTATTTGAATATCGTAAAGGAGAATGACTCTTCTCGTTTCATCCCGTTATCTCTCCTCTCTGAACAGCAGCTTGCGTTGAATAACGATGAAGATAAGCACCATGATGAGCAGTATCACTGCCATCGCGGAAGCAAGACCGAAGTTCTGATATTTAAACGCCGTGTCCACGGTCTTAATGACGAAGGTCGATGTATCATTCGCGCCAAGCAGCATGACATAGGGAATATCGAAGGCTTCGAGCGCGCCGGTCAAGGTTAGAATAAGCATCAGTTCCATTACTTTTCGGATGCTCGGCAGCGTAATGAACCGGAACTTCTGTCTGCCGTTTGCCCCGTCTATCGAAGCAGCCTCATACAAGTCACTCGGAATGGATTGCAGCGCTCCGATAAAAATAACCATGTTGAGTCCCATGTACTTCCACATCGATATGAAAGCAAGCGAGAAATTGACGAGATGTTTGTTGCCAAGCCAGCTCTGCTGCCAGGACTCCAATCCGATCGAGCCAAGCAGGACGTTAAGCGACCCGTACTCCATGTGATACAGGTTTTTGAACATGATTACGGTTGCAACGCTATGCAGGACGTAAGGGATGAATAACATTGCCCGGAATCCGTTGCGGCCGCGCAGCTTGCTAGTTAAGATAACCGCGAAATAGAGCGATAACGCAACCTGGACAAGTCCTCCTATAAAATAATAGAGATTGTTCTTCAGCGCGCCGAACACTTCCGGTTTCGTGAAAATTTCCTTGTAATTATCGAGGCCGATGAAATTCATATCCCAGCCTAGCCCACTCCAATCGGTCAAGCTGTAATAGAGCAAGGAGATGGCTGGATAATAAGAGAATGTCAGCGACAACAGGACGGGAATCGTTAAAAATCCGAATAAAATAAGATAACGCTGCGTTTTATAACTGAAATTAAACAATAGGCTCCCTCGCTTTCTGTTAGATGACTGCAGGCTGAGTTGTTAACGCTTACATCCTATTATAGGAGAAAGGCTCTATTATTTTAATGGACTCCGTTATTTTTTATTGTCTTCAATTTTGCTAACTTTCACCTAACTACAACTACCTAACAATATCACGGTATTCCTTGGGCGTTTTACCGGTCATTTTTTTGAACACTTTCGTAAAATAAGCCGGATCCGCGTAACCTACCATCTCGCCGACCATATAGGTTTTCAGACCATGCCCGTCGCGAAGCAGACGTTTGGCCTGTTCGATTCTCTCCGAAGTCAAATAGTCGGTAATCGTCTCGCCTGTTTCGGTTTTAAACAGCTTGCTCAAATAGCTTGGCGTCAAATAGACTAGATCGGCCAGACGCTGCAGTTCGATTTCTTCCGTATAATGCTTCTGAAGATAGGCTTTAATGGTATCAACCGCCTTATTCTCGGAACGCCCCTGCTCAAGCTTATGGAAACGGTCGCTCATATCCGCGCGCAGCTGAGCGGCAAAGGCCTGCCAATCCTCGAAGCTCTCGGGAGCAATCATCTTGCTCGGCTCGCCGCCAACCGTCAGCTGCCGGTCAAGCCTTTGCTTTATTTCCTCGCTTATAAGCACATGCATGTCCGAACATACTTCCCTCAGCTCATCCCAATGAAAACGGTATTTGGCACACTCCGTCAGCCAGTTCTCGAAAGCACGGCTTGCCATTGCGAAGTCGCATACCTGAAGGGCTGGCAAAACCTCCTTATCGATAATGCGAAGCAAGCGATACCTCTCTTCCTTATGCGCCGTTTGGTTGCTTACTCCCGAACACCCGCGAAGCACACTATTATACCAAGCTTGTTGAAAAGCGGCCGAAGCTTCGCGATAAGCCTGCCCAAGACGGCTGCTGCCGCTAAATACACCGCTAAATCCGATCTTTGCTTTCGTAAAGCCAGGCAATCGCTGCAGCAGCGTTACCGCAAGATCCCGCACCGTATTCGCATGGTCATTTTGTCCGATCGCGATAATGGCGGCTTGTCGCTGGCTTTCGTTCCTTACTATTTTGCGTTCGCGCTGCCAATCGCAAGTCCATTTCTCAAGATGCTCATCGGTAATCGCGGGCTCAGCGCCTATAAGCAATACGGCATAATGCTCAGCAAACAACCGGCTGCGGTCAAGCTCGCTGCTTACCTCCTCTTTCAATAAAGCCGGCAGTTGCCTGTCGTCAGCAAACAGCAGCAGACTGACCAAATCTTCCGATTCCAGCCGTCTGCGGTTATTCTCCTGCCTCACTTCCTCCTCTACCTTTGCAAGCATACGGTTCAGTTCGTCTAAATTTACGGGCTTAAGCAAATAATCCTTTACCTCGTAGCGCAGCGCCTCGCGCACGTATTCGAAATCATTAAAGCCGCTCAGGACGGCGAATTTCACCTTTTTCCGCATGCCGACCACTTTCGAGATAAGCTGAATTCCGGTCATTTGGGGCATTTTAATATCCGTAATAATTAAATCCGGCTCCAGATGCTCGATTTCGTCCAAAAGCTCCTGACCGCTGCCGTAAGAGCCGATAACGTCGTAGTTATCCCCTGCCTGTTCGATCAGCTTGCACAATCCAAGTCTAATTCGTTCTTCGTCATCGACTACGATAATGTTCATAAGGTCATTCCCCCCTGTCTGGATTGAATCGGAAGTTTAATGGACACCGTTGTCCCTTCACCCGACACGCTGTCTACCGTAATACCGTAAGCTGGGCCATAGCGTAATTTGAGCCGCTCGTTCACATTTCTCAGGCCGATGCCGCGGCCTTCCCATTCCGGCATTTGCTCCGCATCCAGCATGCTTCGCAGCCGTTGCAGCGCTTTCTCATCCATGCCGCTGCCTTCATCTTTGACGATAAAATATTGATCTCCTCCAGCTTGCCTATAACCGATTGAAATAACTAAATCTCCCGTCTGTTCGTCGTACGCATGATTAATCGCATTTTCAACGATGGGCTGGAAAAGCAGCTTCATCACTTCGATTTTCCCAATCGCGGGATCCTCCGGCAGCTTTAAAGAATAACGAGTTCCGTAACGATAGCTTAGAAGCTGCATATACATTCTTAAATGCTCCCATTCCTGCTTGGCTTGTACGGTCTCGCTTCCGGCGTGAATGCTGTAGCGGAGCTGCTGCCCGAGCAGCTGCACCATCTGCCCTACTTCCGGATCATCATTAATGACGGCAGTCATCCGAATCGATTCAAGCGTGTTATAGATGAAGTGAGGATTGATTTGACGCTGCAGACTCTCGAGTTCGATTTGTTTTTTGCGCTGCTCGATCCGGTAAATATCGTCAATTAAAGAGACGATGCGTGCCATCATCCGGTTAAACGCGTTACCCACCATGCCTACCTCATCACGCCGCTTAATGGGGAACATGACATCCAGCTTCCCGGATTGAACCTGCTTCATCAGCTTAACGAGCGAGCGCAGCGGTTTGGTTAACGCGAAAATAGTGATAAGCGAAATGACAAGCGCCAGACACATCGTGGAAATGGCAGCTGCCGTCGTATAATTGCGTGTTCGCAATGCCTCGGACTTGAGCTGCTTCTCCGGGATCGAGATCAGCATCAGCCAGCCGGACACCTCCGATTTGCGGTATATGACCAGCTGCGAATGAGCTTTTTCGCCTATATGGAAGCTGCCTTCTTTGCCGGTCACCTGCTTTAGCAGCTCATTATCCGATAGATTTTGCAGCAAGTATTTTTGCTCGCTGTCATAAATGACGTTCTTCTGCTCATCCAAGATGAGTGTTGTTCCATGCGTCGTCGCATCCAAATCCCGCACAATATTCGTAATAACCGATATGTTCGCGTCAACCGCAATGAGTCCAATAGGGTTATAGGATTTATCAATAATTTCGCGGACAACCGTAAATACATACTGCTTGCGGTTAACCGTTGTCACTTCCTGCGTGCTGACCAGAACAGGCTTGCCATGCGCTTCATCCGCAATTTGCTGCCAGTTCCCATAATAGTCGCTTAGATTCGACCGTACGCCCCCGCTCTTTATCACATAATAGGGATTGCCGTAACGGTCAAACAAATAAATATTGCTTGTTCCTTCTTTAATATTGTTCATGAAATAGATGCTGCTCTCGATCTTTCGCTGGATTTTCAGTTTGACCGTATCATCCTCAGCCGCTGTGTCCGTTAATGTCCCTTTCGCTTCAAGCTCCTTCGCATAATAGTCGTTGGACTGCTTCAACCCGGCTTGAATTTCGTCCAAATAAGACGGGATAATCGAGATTTTTTTCATATCCACCGTGTAATCGTCCAACTTGCCTATCATCTTATCGGTGAGCTCCGATGCGTAAGATACCGTGTTCCTTTCGATCGTTTGCGTGTATCGCTGCGCAGACAATAAAGTAAGCAAAGCTATGGGAACCAGAATAAGCAGGACAAAAACGATTAACAGCTTCGCTTCCATCCGCGTAGACGGCCACTCGGTCCATATTCGCAAACGGGAACTCCATTTACTCAAATTGTCATCTCCTTTAACCGGCTGCCCGGTTAGCCGCCCACCGGAAGCGCTGTCGACTCGCGTATGATGAATTCTCCCGCAAGCAATATTTTTTCCTGCAGACTGTCGGGATGCTCCAGTCTTCTAAGAAGCATCTCCACAGCCCGGCGGCCGATTGCTTCCTTCTGGACATTAACGGTGCTCAGCGTTGGCTTTGCCCATGCGGCATCCTCGATGTTATCAAAGCCCGTAACGGAGCATTGCCCGGGAACCTGTACCGACAGCTTGCCCAGAACGGTCATCATGCAAATGGCTATGGAATCGTTCGCGCAGACAAAGGCGGTCGGAAGCCGATGTTCATTAATCAGCTCTTTCACAATGACTTCCAGAGCCTCGGTGATTTCACTCCGATTCCCGCCTTCAAATGAAAGAAGTCTTTCCTCCTGATTAAGAGCCAGCCCATGTTCCTCCATCATTGTACGGTAACCGATATAGCGGTCAACGAAGCTGCGCGAATAGCGGGTGTTGCCGACGAATTGCAGCTTGCTGTGGCCGCAGCCAATCAAATAATTGGTGACGCGTCTCGTGCATTCCATATTATTCATGAATAGAACATCCGAAGGAATAAGCGGGTCCTCGTGATCGACGAGAACAAACGGAATGCCGAGATTCCGAATTTCGAGCAGCATTTTGGAAGCGATATAACCGACGCCAATGATGCCCGAAACGCCATTTGGATTAATGAGATTGGAGAAGTTGTCCTTGAAATTCTCGGTAACGACCAAGGCGCTGATATCGCGGTCGGCGAGTTCCTCCGTAACGCCGTCAATAATCCGTCCCCAGAAATAAGAATCCCGCGTCTGGAACCTAACCTTCGGTACGAGTAAAATAACCGTATCCCGAGTATTGGTTATGAAGGGTGCCGGTTTATTCCGTTTCGCGGCGGTGTTCGTTTGTTTATTGACAAAATAACCGAGCTGAGTGGCAACGCTTACAATTTTGTCCCTTGTTTCCGCGCTGACACCCGGTTTCCCCGAAAGCGCTTTAGATACCGCGAACTTTGAAACTCCAAGATGATCGGCGATTTGCTGCATCGTAACTTTGATGACCATGGGTTTAGCACATCCTTTTGGCTAATTAGCTGTATACGCGTTATCATAACACATCTTTTGTTAGGTAAAAATGAATTTGTTTGTGCTAACAAGTTTGTTGATTTAAGGGCAAACAAGAAAAATGGAGCTGTCTCAAAAGGTGATCGCTCACTGTAAAGATGGCTCGCATAGGTAAATAAAAACATTTGTTTATGAAAATATCGCTGCAGGGGGTTATCCTTGCAGCGATATTTTTGCTCTTGCTGCTTTCTTCAGCAAGTTATGGGCAAGCGAAAGCCACCCGACCTCCAGGCTAACTTTCGGCAAGCCTCGAAGCAGAAATCTGCGGAATCCCCGGTTATTCTTTATTTGGCCAAACACACTTTCTGGTTCATGCATCCGTCGAACTGACAAGGCATGTCCATCCTCGCTCTTTAGTTGCGCTCTCGCCTGCTGCTTGAGTCGAAGATATTCCATGCTAACTTTTATTTCTCGATCTCCTTGTGCCTTTGTACACCTGTCCTTTAGCGGACAGCCCTCGCAGGAAATACTGCGATAGTTGCGAGTAACGATCTCGTATCCGCTCTCGGTTAAGCTTTTGCTTTCATAGCGAAATAGCAGTTTCTGTCCTGCTGCACATGTCCACGAATCTTCATTCTCGTCATACAACCAGTTCTCGAACTTGCTTATATCTTGCTTCCATGCTTTGGTTTTTTCTTTGGGATAAGTATTGTATTTTACAAGTGCTCGTTGTTCTTCAGATTCTAGGTAAGCATAATTTTCTTCGCTGCCATAACCTGCATCTGTGATGATGGTTCCCGGCAATTGACCAAGTGAGGCTTTCACTTTATCCAGGTGTGGCTTGAGACAACGCGTATCCGTTGGACGTTGATAAATACTGTAACTGAGAATAAATTGATCTTCCGTTCCAATCTGCACGTTATATCCCGGCTTCAACTGACCATTGCGCATGTGGTCTTCCTTCATGCGCATGAACGTCGCATCGGTGTCGGTTTTGCTGAAGCTGTTTCGGCTACCGAGTGTTTCTTGCTGCCCTTCATATTTTTGCAGGCGAGGAAGAAGATCTTTCCGAACAAGGCGCACAGTTTTCTTTAACGGTTTGTCCTTCGGTTTTTCTTGAAGTTTGTTTTCTAGTCGCTGAACCGCTTGCTCCAGCTTTTCGCTCGTGATAGCGGAAGCCTCTCCGAGCTCAGGAAGGTCCACGTTATTCAGCGCCTGATCTTCCTGTTTCTCTGCCTCTTCAATGGCAGCGAACAAAGCCTGCACTTTCTCTTGCAGCTTCATCTTCTGTTTGACGACAGCTTTACCCCAGACAAACGTGTAACGATTGGCATTCGCCTCGATTTTCGTTCCATCCAAGAAGTAGTGCTCCAGCTTGATGAAGTTCTCTTCCTTCAGAAACTGAAGAACAGCCGTGAAGACGGTCTCTAGCACATCTTTCATCCGCTCAGAGCGGAAACGGTTAATGGTGCGGAAATCTGGGCATTGTCTAGCGGCTAACCACATAAACATGATGTTTTCGCGTACCGCTTTGGCGATTTGGCGAGAGGAGTAGATACGCTGTGTGTACGCATAGATAACGACTTTCATGAGCATTTTGGGGTGGTAGCTGTCCCGGCCACCTCCGGGATAAGCTTTGGTAAAGAGCTTCATATCTAAGCGATTGACCGCATCGTTGATGATGCGTACGAGATGATTTTCGGGGATATCTTCTTGCAAGTCCATTGGCAAGGACAGTTGATCCATGGTATATTCTTTGTACATAAAGAAGCCTCTCTTTACTTAAATTGGTTGGGTGGTACCTCCAGTTTAACAAGGGATGGCTTCTTTTTGTTTGAGCATTTCTTGAACAGGTGAAGGGCAGACGGAGCATTAAATGATTCTGGAGAAGCGTTAGCGTTCGTTTTTGTGAAGGGATGCCAACCCTACCTCGTTGATTCAAAGGAATCCCTGAGCAATGGCGATCGGAAGAACATTTAATGCGCAGGCTGCTGTTTAGCCCAAATACAAACAAAGGGGGTGTCCCATCGTCATTTACATGACTTATGGGACACCCCCTATTCCGCCGTAAAATGGTGCTCGATGCAGCACCAAGCACGAAATAGTGAGAATCTCCGCCTAATGCGCACGTTGCTCCTCACTAACTATAAGGCTATCCCCACTATTTGCGCACAAATGCCCGCCCGAGGTAGGTTCGGAGCGGAAAAGCTCACTAATAGTGAGGCATTCAGCCGTAAAGTGGTGCTTGAAGCAGGTCCAAGTACGAAATAGTGAGAATCTCCGCCTAATGCGCACGTTGATCCTCACTAACTATGAGGCGATCCTCACTATTACGCACAAATGCCCGCCCGAGGTAGGTTCGTAGCGAAAAAGCTCACTAATAGTGAGCTTTTCCGCCGTAAAGTGGTGCTCGATGCAGCACCAAGCACCAAATAGTGAGTATCTCCGCCTAATGCGCACGTTGATCCTCACTAACTATGAGGCTATCCCCACTATTTGCGCACAAATGCCTCGCCGAGGCAGGTTTCAGCGTGGAAAGCCTCACTAACAGCGAGTCTAGCCTCACTATTAATGAAAATGCTTCCCGAAGGTTGTATTGGTACGGAAAAGGGGGTGTCCCATCGTCATGTTCATGACATATGGGACACCCCCCGTTTTAGTTTAATATTGTAATTTCGTAAGCGCCGACGAGATGGTCACTCAACAATTGAGTCCACACTTCTATTTCCTGCCCATTCGTTAATTCATCAACGGCCGCTATTTCTCTTTTTCCATCGCTTTTCTTTTTGAAAACAAGCGTATCTTTTGTAACAACGAACCCTTTGGGCGCTTCTAAGCTCTTGTCCACGGACTCCCCTTGAAAAGTCATGGATCCTTCATAATCAACGAAATCGATTTGTTTCTTAGACTTCTGCAATTCGCTTATCGATCCAACCGACAACCATTGTCCATTATCAGGCGTTGGGGTCATCTTATTCTGGTAATAGAGAAGACCCCATACAGACAACCCAGCTGCCAATACAACAATGATCAGTGTTATTTTAACTTTTGAGTTCATGTCCTCTCCGTCCTCCGAAATGATCGCCTAATCTTCTCTGAGAATAATCCATTTACCGTTCTCCCGCACCATGGCATAGTTTGGCTCAATAATGGAGCCGTCCTTCATAAAGTAGAACACTTTTATCAATTTCATATCAGAATGGTTGATTTCTAACCACTCTTTTACGGCTTCCGCTCTTTTGTCAGGGTCGTTTTGTATCCATAATATTTTTTCAACCTTATCTCGCTGCTTGTAAAAAGAGGTTAGAACGCCCTTCTTGTCCAACTCAGCGAATTTTGCCGCATCGTTCTTCTGCATAGCCTCAAACAAGTTAGTAATAGTCGATAATATTTCTGATGTAACGGAACTGTCAACAACAGGTGCATGATCCCCAAACAACTGCGATACATTAGCAAAAACCATTGCATCTGCCTGTTGTAATTGTTCGTTTAACACCTTATTTTTTTCTTCAGATGCCTTTCTTTCCAATTCTAAATTGTATGTTACCTTCAGCATCTCTTTCTTCTTTGTATCCATTTCGCTCTTGGTTGAGCTGATTTCGTCTTCTTTCTCTTTTAATTCCCGGTTCGTTTCATTTAATTGTAAGCGGAGCATTTCAATTTTTTTGTTCTGTGCCAAGAATAGGAAGATTAGCACGGCAGCAAGCGAAACAGTGATCATCCAAGCTCTTTTAGCTATTTCCATCGCACCCTTTGGCTGACGAATATATATTATCGATTTGGGGGATTTCCGAAATTGGCATTAGGCACAACCGTATAGCGGTCTAGGTATTTAATTGAGTTCGGGTCAATGACAACGGATTGAATCCGGCTGTTATATATAATGAAATCCCAATTTTCTACTTTAAACCGTATAATCCTCATCAGTAGGCCGTTTTACGATTTGCACAGTGAACTTTAACTGTTTCTTGTCAGTTAGTTCTTGATAACCGATGAGCTTATAATCTATGATGCTGGTCATATCCGTGTACCCGCCAGTTGGGAATTCTAAAAATACGTTTGTCGTAAAGTCACTGCCAATTAATTCTTGGTATGCCTTACTGTCCCTTTCATCATAGGCCATAATAAATTTAAAGACCATATTGCGATAGGGTACCCACCATGTCCGATCCGTCTCTTTATCATACGACGGGACAGAATTCACGTAGACAGATTTGCTTTTGTTATCCCAGGCGATTGCTGCTCCTAACCCTTCCGAGATTGCCCGAATAGGAACGTATACGCTGCCGTTTATCAATTTGGGCTCGGCTGTAGTCTTAACTTCGTTGCCGTTAATAAAGATTTTGGGTACGACAGTAGCTGCATAAACTCCAGAACTAAATAATGCAATGCAAGCAACTCCTAATAATCCTACTTTTGTATATTGTCTCACTCTACCCCTCCTAGTCATTTTGTTGTGTATAGACGCAAATGAAATACATTATGTTTCCAAAAATGTTGAAAAATATACGTTATACAATTGCTGCTATAGCCAAAGAAATGCGATAAGCTCTCTAATAAAAAAAACCGTAGGCGGTTATAAAAACTGCCTGCAGGTTTCTCTAGTTTATTAGGAGGTATATTTAACTCACTAATGTATGCTTAATTATTTTTGGTCGTATTCTTATCTCTAAAAGAACCAACAATTCCAGTAATAAGTCCAACAATGCCAATAGTAAGTCCATATCCGCTAGCTCCATTATAAGCTAGTAAAATAACTGCTCCGAAAACGGTTAGTTGAATACCGAGTAGTTGAATTTGAAGAACAGTGGGACTGATGAGAGTTAAGAGTATTCCTGATAAATAGACAAGCATTAGTAAAATAATTATTAAGGTTAGAATCATTAAACCAAGATGCAAGCTATTCACCCCTTTACGTTTTTTTTAGAAACAATGCCGTTTTCCGAGCAAGGGATTAACTATTCTGATCTGGCCATGAATCCCCTTCTCTTCGGCATACCCAATCATAATGCATACCGGAATCAAATGGTTCGGTGGCCAATTTAACGCCATTCTTAACCATTTCGAGACCTTCTAGATTGATCTGATCCGTGAGATAGACAAGTACATCATGTATACCACCGTCTCGCGCCGATTGGGCGATCATTGCAATTACTTCTTTTTGTTCTGTCGTCAACCCACTCAAGACTCTGTTGATCCGTTCATTCTCTACCTTAACCGGCCAGCCGTTTTCCATAATCCAACGAGGATATACGCTTGGGCGAAGCTCAACCAAATCATCAATGAATTCCTTATATCGTTCTATAGCTTGCTTTTCCATCTGTGCGCCCCATTTCATTTCACTATTCAACTATCGTTCCTCTCTAACCCAGCCAACCAAAGATTTTCTTACTTTTCCCTAACTTAACCTCTTCAATTGTAATGAATTTCTCACCATATGTACTTTGAATGGCATACATACCTAGCCTGAGTGATTTAAATAATATAATGGCTTCTTTACTAACTCGGCCCTTAATTATGCATTTAGCAAAATTCTTTTTTGTTTCAATTTCCGCAGCATCCTCAGTAAATTGCTTTATGGAATTAATGGTATTAATGGATAAAGAAGATACGCCGGCTGCAATAATATCATAACCGTATTGAGTAAAACCAGTAGTCCCCTTGGCTATAAAACCATAAATACTGTCATGATCTTGTGCATTAAAATAAAATGTAATAATGAAGGGATCGCGAACTTCTTCATCTAGAATAGCTCTTTGCCTTTCAATATCTTTCTGCTGATCATAATCTTGAAAAAATGGATCAGTAATATTAATTCGATTATCCATAATATTTTTACTCCTTATGAGAGCGTAAATTCAATTATATGCTTGACCTATTCATCGGTAGCTTAATCAATAGTTGCTTTTGCGTTTATTGCAATACGCTTTAGATGATTTAATAGCCGATCACTATAAGAGTAGAGTATTATATTTTCATTTCCTTTATATACATAGATAGTTGTTCGGTCCCATCGTTTAGTACTTGTAATTAGAGATATCTCTTCAATTCTCCATCTTTTAATCCTTTTAAAATAGGTATGATACATCAAGTAATCATTAGTTAACTCTACATATGATAATTTACCTAACCCAAATAGTATAAATGCCATGCCACCGATGATTGATGAAATGCCGGCTATGACCCCAATGATTGTATGCTCGGCTATAGGTAATATGGCTAAGCAAATGAATAGAAATCCCAAAAGGATAAATTTTTTACTTGGAGTATAAATTTCCACAGCCTTCTCCTTATCTCTTTGTCGGATTAATTTTTTCATGAATGAATGATTGAGCTGAATCCGGTATATCCAAATGATCGGAGTTGGTCAAAACATTTTGCTTCTAGAACATGACTATTGATTATCTTAATATTGTTAAGCAATTCAATTGTCTTTGTAATTACTTCTGTTTCAAAATCACTCCATTGTATTTTCTCATTAATAATTCCTACTTTCTTCGCTCTCTTAAAAAATTTGTTTTTGTTTTGAATATAATTTCTTACTTGAATCTCAATGTTCAGCTCACTAACAGTTAGTTCATTTTCTTTCCTAACAAACTCTAGCCAAGTCCAACCGTTCTCAATGTACTTTATTGCTACATAGTTGTTCTTTTGGAGCTCGAGATATGCATCAATTAGAGACTCAAAATGTCTGAGAATTAGTTCGGAAAATATATGCTTAGTTTCTAGACTCATCTCAGTAGATGGGAAGGGTATATATTCGATTCCATTAATAATTATAGTAAAACAACCATAAATTTGATTGAATTCTTTTGTAAAAGTCTCAATATCAACTGCTTCAAGTTCGGAAATATGATCTTCAAAGATCTCATATTTTATCTCAAACATTAAAGTCCCTCCGATCCGACAACAAACCGGCAGTAGTCTGATCTGCTGCCGGTTTGTTGTGATAAACTAATGTTCATGGCCAAGAATACTTTTTTATGTTTTATCCCTTAACTCATTTTGATCTTTTAATTCACGAAGGATGGCTTCTACTTTATCCATCTTTCTTAACATTAGATTTTGGTTTCCAATCAACCCAGCTAAGCCGATTATTAGTGCAATAAAAATAAGAATTTCCATTCTCTCACCTTCTATAATCCTAATTACTCTTATATCTCATTGTAACATTTATCCATTACAACTGCCCAGTATCGAAAGAAAAGCTACCGATCTTATACCGGCAGCTTTATCGTTTAATCTATTAAATTATCGTCATCCCCATATCATTATTTCAACACTTTAATCGTTAAACAACAGAAGCACCCTCCACGATTTTGCTTGCGATGATGATATGGTTCAGGCAATCGCCTTCGATGCTGCCTAGCTTATGCATGAGTAACCTGACGGACTGCGCCCCCAACTCAGTGGGCTGTAAATCCATTCCGGTCAAAGGAGGTACGGTCTGATGCATCATCGAAAGATCGCCGCAAATGACGAATAGGGAAATATCTTCGGGAATCCGCAAGCCCAAATCTTGGATTGCGTTCATGGCGTTAAACGCCGCACGGTCGTCGTCCGCAATAATCGCTGTAACCATCTCTCCGCTCTCCCGCAATACGCGGATTGTCTCTGCATAGCCATAACGCAAATATTGTTCCGATTGAATTCGTGGCTTGTAATGGTGCATAGCCTCCCGTATGACAATTCGATGTTTTGCCAGTGCCTCGATAAACGCCGCTTTTCTCTCCACCGAAACGGTCATCCCTTCCGTCGCGTTCAGAAACATCAAATTCACATGCCCTCTTGCGATTAAGTAATCGCAAATATCATGCATAATCCGCCTATTATCGTTGTTTACTGTTGGCGCTTCCTTTACTTGTTCATTTAAAATTTTTCCAACCGTAACAAAGGGCATGCCGTTCATATGGAGTAAGCGTATCCGCTCATCCTCTTCGGTGGGTCCGAGCACGATCGCGCCGTCTATGGGATAACTGGTCAAAGAAGGTGTTTTCACCTCCAGTACCGGAAGCATATCAAGCAGCACTCTGTAGCCGTATCTTGAGGCCTCCAGCACGACACCGTTAATGAATTGGTTATGAAAGGCGCTGAAAAAGAAATTGCCATGAGGGATGGTTAGTCCAATCGCCATCGTCTTTTTCGTCACCAAGCTTCTCGCGATGTGATTCGGGACGTAATTTAGTTCCTTGGATGCCTTGAGAACTCTTTCCGTTACTTTCTTGCTGGTCGGCCTTTTTTGACTGAACACGTTGGAGACGGTTCCTTTGGATACGCCGGCAAGACGCGCCACATCGTCGATTTTCGCCATGGACAGCTATTGCTCCCGTTTAAGCCTTAATCCGCTTGTTGGAAGCAAGTTGTTCATTCAAGCGATCCGCCAGCTCCACGAGTGCAAGCGGCTCTTCAATTATGTAATCCGGCCGTTCCGCGGGATCCAGCGATGTTTTCGGATAGCGCGAGGTCCAGTTCAGATGTACGCTTGTAATACCCTCCTGATTAGCTCCCCTGACGTCCCGCGACAGATTATTGCCAACCATAATGATCCTCTCCTTGTCCTGCTCGCCAAGCTCCATCGCGCCCATAGCCGCTCTAAACATGCGCGGATTCGGCTTCTCGATCTTCATCTGCTCGGAGTAGATCAGTACTTCGAAGTAATCGTATAGGCCGTTTAACGAGAGCAAATTTTTGAACGATTGGGCCAAACCGTCAGCTACGATCGCCAGTCGATAACCACGCTCTGCCAGCAATCTAACCATCTCATCGGCACCGGGAATAACTTTTCCCTCTATGACCGTGCCATTCTCATCGCGTACCTCCGTACCTTCATCGATAATCGTATCCCCGCAGTCTAGAAAAATAATAAGTTCCTTCACTTCATTGTTATTCGCCTGTTCTCCGTTCATGCCCTTGCTCCCCTCAGTGTCAATTGTTCCGCATAGTGGCAAGCCGCCATATGGTTGTCTCCGATTTCCCGCAAAGCGGGTACCTCTTTCATGCATCTTTCCGTCTTGTATGCGCAGCGGGGATGAAAATGGCATCCGCTTGGCGGATTCGCCGGATTCGGCACCTCCCCTTCCAGGACGATCCTCTCCTTCTTCATATCCGGATCCGGCTGCGGCACGGCGGAGAGAAGCGCTTCGGTATACGGGTGTTTGGGCTGCCTGAACATGGATTCAACGCCAGCCATCTCCACCACCTTGCCCAAGTGCATGACGGCCACGCGGTCAGAAATATTCTCCACGATCGACAGATCGTGCGAGATGAATATATAAGTGATTTTATATTGCTCTTGCAAATCCTTCAACAGATTAATGATTTGGGCTTGAATCGACACGTCCAGCGCAGATACGGCTTCATCGCATACGATCAGCCTCGGCTGGGTAATGAGTGCCCGTGCAATAGCGATCCGCTGCCGCTGTCCGCCGGAAAAAGCATGCGGATAACGTTTAAGATAACTGACGTTTAAACCCGTTTTCTCCGCGATCTCCGACACTTTCCGTTCCACTTCCGACTTGGGCAGTTTAAAGTTGGCGATCAGCGGCTCGGATATAATATCGAATACGCTCATCCGCGGACTCAGCGAAGAGTACGGATCCTGGAATATCATCTGAATGTCTTTTCTGAACTTCTTCGCTTCGGCACCTTTCAGCTTCAGAAAATCAACAGAATCTCCATTATCCGTTCGATAGACGACTTCCCCGGAAGAGGCATCCATCCCCCTCACGATACATCGGCCAAGCGTAGTTTTGCCGCAACCAGATTCGCCTACGATGCTTAGCGTCTCGCCTTCCTGCAGCTTGAATGAAATATCCTGCAGCACGCGTACGGGTATCGGTCTGCCAAACAGCGCTTTCTTGGACTTCGCTTTGAATTCTTTATTAAGATTTTTAATTTCCAATATGGGTTTAGCCATCGTCATTTCCCCCTCCCTGCTGCTCCGAATACAGGAAGCACCTGACCGTATGACTGTCGGATATTTGCGTGCTTGGCACGGACTGCTTATTGCACACACCCTCGATCCGGTCTTTGCAGCGTTCGTAGAAGCCGCACATTGGCGGCATATTGAATGGAATAGGCACCGAGCCTTCGATTGATTCCAGCCGTTTTGTTTTATTGCCGCCTAGTCTCGGCATCGATCGCAAAAGCCCTTTTGTATACGGATGCTTTGGATTGCGGAAAATCTCCCTCATTGGCGCCTGCTCGACAATTTTACCGAGATACATGACGGCCACTTCGTCACACATTTCCGCGATAATTCCCAAATCATGCGTCACTAACAGAATCGCCATGCCGAATTCCTGCTGCAGCCGCTTCATTAACTCTAGTACCTGGGCTTGGATCGTCACATCAAGCGCTGTCGTAGGCTCGTCAGCAATCAAAATTTCGGGATTGCATGACAATGCCATAGAAATCATAGCCCGCTGGCGCATTCCGCCAGAGAATTCATGCGGGTATTGATCAAACCTCTTTTCCTGGTCCGATATACCGACCTTGCTCAACATCTCAAGAGCGATCTTCTTCGCTTCCTTTTTGTTCCTGGTTCGGTGGATTAAGATCGCTTCCATAATCTGATTCCCAATCGTATACATTGGCGAGAAAGCTGTCATCGGTTCTTGAAAGATCATAGCGATCTTACGGCCGCGAATGGAGCGGATCTTACGACCGTTTGGATCCAGCGAGAGCAAATCCAACGCACCATCCTTCGTCTCTTCCGAAGAAAGGTAATCGATTGTCCCCGAAGTCTCGCATTCCTTCGGATTAATGCCGAGTAACGCCCGGCTCGTCAAGCTTTTTCCGCAGCCCGACTCGCCTACGAGACCTAACGTCCTTCCCTTTCGGATTTCGAAATCTACCCCGTCCACAGCATTCATCACTCCGTTATCCATCTTGATCCGAATTTTCAAATCCTGAACACGGAGAAGCGGATGCTGCGGTTGAGCGGTCTCTGCTGTCATAAATATCCCCTCGCTATATTTTTGTATTTGAGCCTACCGTTTGTATGGATCTGCAGCGTCGCGCAAGCCGTCGCCAAGAAAGTTGAACGTTAAGACGGTGAGAATAACCGTTCCAAGCGGAATGATCTTCCACGGATACAAAGCGATATTATCAATCTTCTGCGCTTCCTGAAGCAGTACGCCCCAGCTGGTGGCAGGAGAACGAATGCCAAGCCCAAGGAAACTCATGGCCGTCTCGGCTAGAATCATGCCGGGAATCGCCAGCGTCGTTGCTACGACCAGATAGCTGATGAAGCCGGGCAGCAAATGCCTGGCGATAATTTTCGTGTCGCTGACGCCCGCGATTTTGGCGGCAACAACGTAATCTTCGTTTCTGAGGGATATAAATTTGCCTCGTACGACCCTCGCCAGCCCCGTCCATTCAATAAACGCAAAAATGATAACGATATAGAAGTACATCCTGACGACCGGAATACGCGGAGGAATCGCCGCCGACAATGCCATCCATAACGGCAGCGTCGGGAAAGAACGTATAATCTCAATAACACGCTGAATAATGGCATCCAGCCAGCCTCCGAAATAACCGGACGCCCCGCCGATAATCAAGCCCAAGACAAAGCTGATCCCCACTCCCACTAAAGGAATGCTTAATGAGACTTGACTGCCTAGCAAAATGCGGGAAAATAAATCTCTTCCAAGCGAGTCCGTACCCAGCAAGAAGAGGCGACCGGGCTCCTCGACTCCGATAAGATGCGTGGTTGAGGGAATCATGCCTAGAAACTTATAACGCTCGCCTTTCACGAAAAATTGAAGCGGATACTTCTTCGTATCGTTCGTAAACGTTTTGCGCATTGTCTCAGGATCGCGTCCAGATTTCAACCCGTACACGAAAGGCCGGATATGAAACTTTCCTTCCGTATCAACGAATCGCAACTTCATCGGAGGCGCATTCACGTATTTACTGTCGTAGTTTTCCAATCCGTAAGGAGCTAGGAATTGGGCGAACAAAGCCCCTGCGTAGAGAAGCGCAAGCACGATCAGGCTGACCCGTGCGAGCTTATGCTTCTTGAACCTGACGTACATAAGCTGCCATTGCGAACTGTAGTTTGCATCCTTATCTTTGGCAGGCTCAGCGCTAGACGCTTTTCGTCTTCTAAATACCGATAGTCGCCTCATAGTCTACGATCCCCTGAATTCTGTACGGATTTTTGGATCCAGCCACGCGAGCAAGATGTCTGAAATCAAAGTTCCGAGCACCGTAAGCAGCGCCATGAACAATAGCCAAGTCCCCGCCAGGTACATGTCCTGCCCAAGCAAGGCATTAAACATGACCGGCCCTTGAATCGGCAAATTTAGAACAATCGCCGTAATCGTAGAACCGGTAAAGATCGAAGTAAGCGACCAGCCGAATGTGCTGACGATTGGGTTTAGCGCGGCCCTTGTCGGGTATTTAAACAGGATTTTCCGTTCCGACAAGCCTTTTGCTCTTGCCGTAACGACGTTTGGTTTGTTCAGCTCATCCAGCATTTGGCCCCGCATAACGCGAATCAAATCCGCCGTCCCGGATAGCCCGATTACAATGACGGGAATGACCATATGCTTCGCCAGATCGATCGCCTTGTCCATTGACCAAGGCGCGTTAACGTATTCGGCGGAGAACAAACCAAGCAGCGGGTCACCGAACCAGGTATAAGAAAGGAACATCAGAATGACGGCCATCAAGAAATGCGGCGTTGCCATTCCGAGAAAGCTTAGTCCCGAGAAGAAATAGTCGCCTGCCGAATATTGCTTGACCGCACAGTAGATGCCAATTGGAATCGCCACAAGATATTGGAAGGCCATCGTCACCAGGGACACGGTTAACGTCAGGCCCATGTACTGCTTAATGACGTCTAGCACAGGCTTGTTATAGTTAAAGGAGAAGCCAAAATCTCCGTGCAATACGATATCCTTAACCCAAATGAAATACTGTTCGTAAACGGGACGATCAAGACCAAGGTCCGCTCTCATCGCAGCCATGTCTTCCTGGGTGAATACTTCTCCGGCAACTGAGGCTTCAGCCGCGTAATTGGATACGTAATCGCCGGGCGGCAGCTGTATAATGTAGAACACGATAACGGATATAAAAAACACGACCGGGATGGCCAGTAAAATACGCTTCAACGTATACTGTAGCACCTGTTATCCTCCCTTCCCTTTACCATTACGCGTCACTTGAAGCAAATGTCTTTCGAATAAACATGCCGCCGCAAAGGGTGAGCTGACACTCTCCCCTTGCGGCACGCTTTTACGAAATAAAGGTTACGGCTTTAAATAGAACTGTGCGGGATGAGCCGCTCCAAGCGAACGGAACTCGTCAGCCCAAATCAGATCTTTCGGAATGTTGCCCATCTTATTCGAAGCGGCAATCAAGGTCGGCGTCGGGCCGGCATAACCGATTACCCATTGGTTTTTCATGTGCAACTTGACGATCTCATTGCTAAGCCGATTAATCTCTTCGGGCGTTTTGGCCGCTTTGATCTGATCCCAGTACTCTAGAATTTTGGCAATGTCACCCTCTGGTTTTACGCCCTCCTTGCCTCCCGACGAAACGTATAAGCCGTATTGTCCATACCACGGAGTCAAGACGCGAAGCGGAACAAGCGCATCTGGACGGTAAGCTACGTTAACAACGGAAATGTTCTCGATGCTGACCGGTACTTGATTGGAATACTTCAATTCCTGCAGCGTCGCTTGATCGACGAGCTTCACGTTCGTCTTAATGCCCATATCCTCGTAATACTTCTTGAGGAGCTCAGTGTAATTAGCGCTATCCTCTGAAGAATCCATAATGGTGAGGGTCACGTCCGAACCGTCCGGGAACAGCCGGAAATTGTTCTTGTCGCGCTTCGTTAATCCAATCTCGTCGAGCAGCGCGTTCGCCCGATCTGGATCAAAGCTCGACCATTGATCCGCCCAGCCCTCCTGGTAACCGACAAGCCCTTCCTGAACGGAAGCTTGGATCGGGTCCGCGATGCCGTTCGTCACGATCTCCGTAATCTCGCTGCGATTAACGCCAATCGAAAGCGCTTCTCTAAAGCGGATATCCTGGAACAATTTGCGAAGATTAGGATCGTCTATGGTTTGGTTGAGTTGAATACCCGAAGTCATCCAAGCCGGCTGCTGCCAGGAGATAACGCGGTAATCGCCCTTCTTCTCGTTTTCCTTCAATACGGTAAAATCCTGCGCTCCGAACGTAGACAAATTAAAGTCGCCTGCCAGCGTACCTAGAACCCGCTGACTCGGATCTTGTATTTTCGTTGCGACGATTCGGTCCATGTAAGGCAGCTGATTGCCTTCGGGATCCGTTTTCCAATAATACGGATTCCGTTCCATAATGAACTGATCGCTATTCGGATCGTTCTTAGCTACCCATGGCCGGAGCGTAGGAATTTGCGGATAAAGCCAGTAATAATAACCGGTTTCCTTCAGGAAAGCCGTCGTATCCTCGAAGCCCCACTGCTTGGCGATCTCAAGTGCTTTTTCCTCGCCGACAAGCTCCGGCAGAATCGTCTTGTGGAAATGGGCCGGTGCGAAAAACCATTTATTGTCGATTGCGACACGTTCTAAAAACTGAACGCTCGGATACTTATGAACGACCTTAAACGTATAATCGTCTACCTTTGTGACCGTGGCCAGCGCCTTATCACCCGTAACCGGATCAACCGAGTAATAAGCATCGTAGATCGCCTTGCCAAAGGTTTCCTTCGTCAACATGTGCTCCCAATAGAAAAGTACATCGTCCGCCGTAAAGGGCTCACCGTCGGACCACTTCATGCCCTCCCTAAGATGAATCGTAAACTCGGTTGAATCCTCGTTGACTTCATAGCTCTTGGCTACGTTTGGTTCGACGCCGCTGCCGTCCTTGTTGAAACGAAAAAGCGCCTCCTCCGTCGGCTGCCCGACGGACCACTTGTCGCCCGGACCTGTCCAAGCCATCTTCCAATCCCCGCCGTATTGTCCGATTTCGTCAACCACTGGCTCCACCATGACGTCAGCCTGGACTGGGAGGCGTTCCGACAACGGAGGAAGAGTACCGCCTGCTACAAGCTTGGCAAGCATAGGGGCTTCCTTGGTCGCTGTTGCGTCCGTACCGCCGCCTCCGCCACCCTTGTCTTCATCCTTGTCGGTGCCCTTGTCGCTGTTCGGCTCTCCAGCCGCATTCGACGGCGCCGGCGAATTATTATTATTCGTACACCCTGCCGCAATAATAGAAATGATAACTAATAGAACAGCCAGCAGCTTCCGCTGTCTCCTCAAATGAACCCCTCCATTCGTGAGTTTTGCTTCATTGACTATGCTGCGCTCCCCTTATTTCTTGCCTTAAGTAGATTCTCGGCTGCCAGGATGAAGGAAATATTCACCTCCGTAATGTTAATTTTTTGTAAATTGTATGCGCTTTATTTGAAAGAATGTCATCTTTTAAAGCGGTTTAAAATACGAATCCAAAAAAATATAAAGCGCTTCACTAACATACCTGAACACTCGGTTTTAACTTATCCCTTTAAAAAGGCGACACTTTGCAGTGAACGCCATGCCTTACTTGCGTGGAGATTTAATCTCTTTTTCAAACAAAAAAACTCCCGGAAAGGGAGTTTAAGATACAAAAAGCGATGCCATATGCGGAGGCTAAAATCAAACAGCTCAATTGAGTAAGCATAATCAGGTTTATCCTTTGACCGCCCCTTCCGTAATGCCTTGAATAATCCACCGCTGGAAGAACGCGAAGATCAGGACAATCGGAATCGACGAAAGGATCAGCGATGCAAGAATAAGCGCCCAGTCCCGGCTGTATTTGCCGAAGAACATGTTGATCGTCAGAACAAGCGTATATTGACGGTAATCGTTCAGGAGCAGCACCGGCAGCAGGAAGTCATTCCAGAGCCACAGCAAGTTCAGCACAACAATCGTAAACGTGATGGGCATGAGCAACGGGAAAATGATCAGGAAGAACCCTTTCCACTCGCCGCAGCCGTCCATGCTCGCGGATTCGTCCAGCTCCCGGGGGATGCCTTTAACGAAACCGTGATAGAGGAAAATAGCCATATTGACGCCGAGCCCGGCGCAGACGACTCCGAGGCCAAGCGGCGAACCCTGCAGCCCGAGATCGCGGGCCATCTTAGTCAGCGTAACCATGATCGTCTGGAACGGAATAAGCATGGACGCGACGAACAGCATGAAGATCCAGCTGCTCAGCCTACTTCTGGTGCGGGACAGCTTATAACCAGCCAGAGAACTGCACGCAACGATGCCTACTATGCCCGTTACGGTCACGATGACGGTATTCCAGCCGCTTCGGAGCATGTTCGCTTTCTTGAATGCTTCCGTGTAATTATCGAATTTTAATGCAGACGGCAAGCCCAACACGGAGTTGTATACCTCGCCCTCCGTCTTGAACGAATTGACGATAGCCATGTAGATCGGAAAGAGAAAGTAGACCGCCAGAACGGCAAGCACGACCCAGGCCAGAACGGAATAGATGCGTCTGCTCATGCTTCCACCTCGCGCTTCTTCATCATCGTTACTTGGATCATGGTGATGACGAGAATGATCAGGAACAGGATGATTGCTTTGGCGCTGGCATAGCCGTACCGGTTATTGCCTTGGTATGCTTCCTCGAGAATATTCATCGTGATGACCTGAGTGCCCCGTCCCGGACCTCCTCCGGTTAAGGCATAGACCAGATCATATACCTTGAACGAGCTGTTTAAGGTTAGGAAGATACAGATCGTCAACGCGTGAGCGATCAGCGGCAGCGTGATGTACCGAAGCATACGGAATGGTGTCGCCCCGTCGATGATTGCCGCTTCCTTCAGGTGTAAGGGAATCCCCTGGATGGCCGACATGTAAATCAGCATCAGCGTGCCGACCCCGCCCCATAAGGATACGAGCAGAATCGACCAGAACGACACCTGAGGATCGCCGAGCCAGGACAAATCGAGGAATTTGAATACGGCGTACTCGGACAGGGCCGGAATAACCTTCGAGAAGACGAATACCCACATAAACGTGCTAATAATGACGCTCAGCATGTTCGGCATAAAGAAAATCGTCCGGAACAGCCCTTTGGCCCGCGTACGGGATTCAATGAGTATCGCCAGCAGCAGGGCGACCACGTTCTGGAAGACGACCGCGAAGATCACGTACTTGGCGGTAAACCAAATGGCCGAACGGAAGTAACGGTCATCCCTCAGCGCCTCGACGAAATTTTGAATGCCGACGAAGCCGTAGGTCTTGTTCAGTCCGTTCCAATCCGTGAAGCTGTAGTAAGAGCCTTGGAGCATCGGGATAACCAGAAAAAGCAGATAAAGCACGAAGGCGGGCAACACGAACAAAATGAGCGAAAAGGTCGCTTTGTAGCGGGTCGTCATGATTGCATTCACTCCTTAGGGAAGACATACCCCGCTCCCGCTTGCCCTAAAGGGGTCTTGCGGAAGCAGGATACGCTCGTTTTGATCCGGGTTCGGTTTACTTGGCGGCTGCCGCGTTGGCTTCCTTCCATGTCTTGTCCAATTGCTTGATGACGTCTTCTTTGGACAACTTCTTGTCGAAGTAGGATTGCAGCGCTTTGCCCGACTCGTCTTTAACCGCGGATGGAATCGCAGGGTCCCTGTAGGACTGGCCTTTGTTTACGTAAACGGCGGCGTCTTCTACCCAAGGGTAAGGCTTAAAGGTATGGTTCTTGGAAACCGGGTTGAATTTCAGGCTTTGGTACAGATCGTTCGACGCTTGGTCGTCGAGGATGAAGTTGAGCAGGTCGATCGCGACTTCCTTGTTCTTGCTGGTCGGCGGTACGGACAGAGCCGTAGACACCGATACGTTGATGCGCAGCGAAGCCGGGTCGTCGTTAATCGGCAGCGGAGCAACGCCGAATTCCGCCTTGTCGTTCATCTTCAGGATGCTGTCCGCATCCCATGTGCCTTGTACCCACATAGCCGCTTTGCCGTTCGCAAAGTCGGCCGCGCCATCGTCGTTGCCTTTCTCGAATGCGCGATCCGTGCCATTCGCGTTGACAAGATCGATAATGTCGAACATCTCCTTGATGTCCGCGAAGCTGCCTTGGTCGTTGTTCATTTTATCCATGAAGTCCGGGTGACTGCTGTTGACGAGACCTCCTACCGTGAGCGGCAGGAACAATTGCGGAATCCAGCTTTCCTTGTAGCTTAGCAGGAACGGCGTCACCTTGTTGTCCTTCAGCTTCTGCACAACCGCTTTCATCTCGGTGAGCGTATTAGGCGGCGTGATGCCGAGATCGGCAAAAATCTTTTTGTTATACAAGTAGCCCCACGATAAACTTTCCATTGGCACTGCAACAACTTTGCCGTCCATGGAGACGAGGTCCTTGATGCCGTCGATCAACTTACCCGCGAGCGGCTGGTCGGACAGGTCGGTCAGGTAGCCGGCTTTGTAGAAGGTAGGCATATCGTTTCCGGCATGCAGGCTGAATACATCGGGTACGTCGCCCGTGGCGAGACGGGTTTTCAAAATCTGCGGTGCGTTATCCGCTCCCGGATATTCGGAGTTAAACGTGACTTCGATATTTTTCTCGGCCTTCTCTTTCTCCGCGAATTTCTCGAAGTAGCCGTCGAACTGCTCGCGGAAACGGTCTAGGCCGCCGAGAAAGATCTTCAGCTCGACTTTCTTCGGCGCTCCCGAAGGTTTATTATCGGCCGACGTATTCGAAGGAGCATCGTTCGCCCCGCTTCCTTGCGTATTTCCGGCTCCCGCTCCGTTATTCGCGTTGCCTCCACCGGAGCAGGCCGCCGTTAGTCCCAGTATTGTAACCGCTGTCAAGATTGAAATCGTTTTCTTCATTTCAAGACCTCCCTAAGTATGGATAACGCTTACGTCATTGAGTATAACGGGAGGCAGCATCTTTGGCATTGGACCGCATTTGCGTGTTTTTATGGACGATATTGATATTTGGTAATTAATCGACGCGCTATTTCAGCCTAGCCCATCCGTTCGAAGTCACTGCTCGGCCAATTCTTTTCTCGCCTGCGCGGGCGTTATACCCGTCACTTTCTTAAAAATGCGGTGAAAATAGGTCAGGTCGGAATACCCGACGGCTTCCGCCGCGTTTTTGATCGATACGGAGGATTGCAGCAGCCGGTTCGCCTCTTCCACCCGCTTCGTCACGATGTAGTCCATGACCGTCGAGCCCGTTGCCTGCTTGAATGTCCGCGACAGATGCTCTTTACTGACGAAGTAGAGGCTCGCAATGGACTCCAGCGTGATTGGCTCCGCGAATGAACGGTTGATAAATTGGCGGATATGCTCGATATCGATGCGATGCTTGCTTTGGCGCAGCTGAATCGTCTGCTCCAGCACCGCCCCGTACGAGGATCGGAGCATGCCGATCCACTGCCCGAGCGGCGTGAAGTCGGTCACGAAGAACGAGGCTGCCTGCTCCGGAAGCGCTTTGGCGGAATCGATGCCGGCTTTCGCCATCAGTTCGTCCAGCAGCAGCATGAAATGCTTATACAGTAAATGATGCAGCCCCGGGGCGGTGTTTGCCTGCAATCGCAGCAGCGTTTCGAGCCTCGCGAACGACTCGCGAACGTCCTCGGCCCGCAGCTCCTGAAACTGCCGCGAGATCTGCTCCTTATATTCGGTCACCACGCTCATGAGGTCCTTGTCCATGGGCTGCGCGGCATGAAGACCCCGCGCGATCCGCAGCTCCGATACCGCTTTCTCCAGCGCCCGGTTCAATTCCTCCGCCTGCACGGGTTTCAGGATATATTCATCCACTCTGGAGAGGATCGCCTGCTTCGTGTACGCGAAATCGTCGAAGCCGCTGATGACGATCTTCCGAATGAAGGGATAATCCTCCGTAAGCTTCTTAAGCAGCTCCGCGCCGTCCATTCCGCGCATGCGCATGTCTGTGATAACAATGTCCGGATGGATCTCGTTGATGATCCGCAGCCCACTTAATCCCTCTTCCGCTTCTTCCACTTGCTCGATTCCGAATCGCTCCCAATCCGCGAGCCGCTTTATGCTGTCGCGCGTCCAGAATTCATCGTCGATGATAACCGCCTTCATGTCTTCTCCCCCTCTTCTTGCGCGGGGATGAGCAGCTTCACCGTCGTTCCCGCATTCCACTCGCTTGAGATGAACAGCCCGTATTCGTCGCCGAAGAGCAGCTTGATCCGCGCGTTGACGTTGCTTATTCCCATGCCCTCTCCGTTCTCCTGCCCGTCCGCCGGCTGGCTGAGCTGACGGCGAATTTCGGCCAGACGCGCTTCGTCGATGCCCATGCCGTTGTCGGCGATATCTATTTCAATCTCGTCCAGCACCTTCTCCACCCGAATGGATATCGTCCAGGCATCCATTTTCCCCTCCAGTCCGTGAACGAAGCAGTTCTCCACAATCGGCTGAAGCGAAAACTTCGGAATCCTGCAGCCCAGACATTCCTCATCCGCATCGATCCGAATCTCGATCATGCTCTGAAAGCGCAGTTTCTGAATCTGCAGGTAGTTCCGGGCATGCTCCAGCTCGTCCGCGATCGTGACCAAGTCCGATTTCATTCGGATCGTATAGCGGAACAGATCGCTAATCGCGCGGACATGGTCATTGATCTCCGGCACGTTCCGGGACAGCGCGATGCCTCCTATCGCCTGAAGCGCGTTGTGCAGAAAATGAGGATTAATCTGCGCCTGCATCGCCTTCACCTGGGCTGTCCGTTTCTCGATGGTGGCTTTGTACTCCGTCTGGATCAACTCCTTAATCCGGCTCAGCATGGAGTTGAACCTGCGCTCCAGCGTGCCGATCTCATCGCTTCTCGGTTCACGGATATCCACCTCGAAGTTCTGGATTTCAACCGCCTTCATCGACTGCGTCAGCCGGATGATTGGCCGTGTCGTAATATACGCGATGAGCACGGAAGCCGCGATCGCCACGATCGCGAACGCCAGCGCCGTTATCAAGCTGAAGTTCAGCGTCGAGGATGCGCCTTCGGTCACGTATTCAATCGGAATGAATTTCACGACCCAGACTTGGCCCGACACGCTCGGCTGATAGAACAGGAAGCCCCGCTTCGATTCCGTATAGCCCTGTCCATCCGGTTCGGCCAATGCCGCCTTCACCATCTCCTGATCGGTCGTGATCCGCTCGGAATACGGATTATACATAACGTTGCCGTCCGCATCCGCCACGAACACCTCGCTGTTCGATTCCGAGCGGATCATCTCGAGCACGCTGTTCATCATTTTCCACCTTACCTCGAGCCTGACGCCCCCGAGCACCTCCCTGTCCGGAAACCGGTTCATGCTCCGCACGATGGAGAAGGTGTTCTGCCCGTTGTTCAGCAGCAAATTCAAGCTCTCGTGAGACTGTCCGATTGCCCCCCAGTCGACCTGCGGCGTCTTCAACTGATCGGTCGAGATACCCGCATCCTTGTCGACGACATAGAGGCGATTTTGCGATTTCAGATACAGCGCGACCTGCGCGATGTTCTTGTTGTTGGCGCTGTATAACGACTTCAGCTTATCGATCGTATATTGGTTCACGAACGACGGTGTGCCCTCGCTCTGAATGGCACCGCCGGTTGCGTTCGGGAACAGCGTGCTGTCAAGAAGCAGCGAATAAGACACCGCCTGCAATTGATCGAATTTCTCGTCGAAATATTTGGCCGCCCATTCCATCCGCGATTCGTTCGACCGGATAACCTCCGAAGCGAGCGAATGCTTGGTCGTCTTCGTCGCGAACAGCGTGACCAGCGACAGCGGCAGCACCGCGATCAGCACCATGAGCAGCATCAGCTTGTACCGAAGACTGATTTGAAACGGGCGGACGATTCCCCCCAAAGTATTCCTGACCCACTTGGTCTTCATCTGCATCCCCTCTTGTACGTATGATGGCATCTACAGTTTGACCTCGGCCCTGCCAAGTTGTCAACGCTTTCATTATTCGAGGCTATGAACTTATAAGACGAGTCGCTTGATCGATGATTCACTTGAACCGTTAACAACTCCATTCCCCTTAATAACAAAATCCGCTGCAGCTGTAAGCCGAAGCGGATTTTGTTGCGTCCAACATGTATTAAAAAAGAATAAGTTCCGTACGTCAACCTTGCCGCTGTCTTCTCTTCTCTCCGCTAATTTCTCCTACCCATATTGAGCCTAGTAACAAGACAGCGCCGATAAGTTGCTGCAATGTCATCTTCTCTCCGATAACCAGGACTGAGATTAGTAAAGAAGTCACGGGGTCGATGTAACTCAATACCGCGATGCTTTGGCCGTTTAGTCCTTTCATGCCGGCAAAGAAAAGATAGAAACCAATCCCGCCATGAACGATACCTAATACAAGGATCAGGATAACCTTGGTTCCGGTGACCGAAATAAGATTGAAGCCTTCCGTAAACAGTACGAATGGGAATAGAATCATAACTGACAAGCCTAGCTGCAGAAGCGTATTGGCCAGCCCGTCCAGATCCCGAATAAACTTGTTGACTAGTGTCAATGCGGTATAGAATCCCGCCGCGATTAGTCCGTAGCCGATACCAAGCAGTTGGTGCCCGGTTGTTTCCACCCTGCCGTTTTGCAAAATAAAGAACAAACCCAGTAGAGCCATGCCGATACATAACGCCTTTTTGAGCGACAACTTTTCTTTCAAAACGAAAGGGGAGAGCATAACGACAAGAACAGGGGCAAAATAATAGCTTAATGCCGCATTGGCGATCGTTGTTTCTTTGTATGCCTGAAACAGAAAAATCCAGTTTCCGCTTAAAGCGATGCTTGCAACGAGCAAAGCGATAGCATTCTTTTTTACGCTGCGCCACGATACTTTCTGCTTTGTCCATACAAAGACGACAAGCAGAAATAGGGCACCGATCAAGCTCAGGAACAACGCAATTTTGCCAGAAGAAATATCGATAAATTTTGCAAATACGCCAACTGCGCCAAAGATGATCATAGACAAGACAAAATACATTTTTTCCTTCATTTTTTATCGCATCACTTTATTAAATTTGAAATGAAAGCACATTCCTTATCCAACAAAACCAAAATATAGCTGCAACTCCGATTTTTACGACTAATATACTTTTTTTATCATTTCGCTTATGAAAAACATCGTTAATTTCCTTTCGTTTGAGTTCTGTTGCAATGTAGTGTATCATCCATTTTATTATTACAAAAGCGAATGTTTGTCATGGGTTTAATGATAAAACCAGATGTATTGGATGTGAGTAATAACATGGATAAGAATATCCAGAAATATTTAGCTTTAATCAAAACAGTAGAGCATGGGAGCTTTACTAAAGCAGCTGAGGCACTTAACTATTCACAATCGGGGATCAGCCGCATGATCAGCGACTTAGAAGCAGAGTGGAGGATATCTCTTCTCGAACGAGGACGATTCGGCGTACGCCTGACTTCAGAAGGTCTTAAAGTACTTCCATACGCAAAAAATGTGTGTAGTGAATATCAGAAATTGCAAACGCAAATTGACGAATTACACGGACTCCAATCCGGATTAATTCGGATTGGAACCTTTTCAAGTGTAGCTACCCATTGGCTTCCGAATATAATCAAAGCCTTTCGAAAGGAGTATCCGAATATTGACTATGAGCTTTTGCTTGGCGATTATACGGAAATTGAAAGCTGGATTACGGAAGGGCGCGTGGATTGCGGCTTTCTAAGGCTTCCCACACAGACAGAACTGGATACGATTTTTTTGGAGCAGGACAAGCTGCTTGTAATCCTGCCTGAAAATCACCTGCTAGCTAATTGTGATCGTTTCCCTGTCACAGCATTAAGCGAAGACCCCTTTATGCTCTTAGAGAAAGGCGCAAAGGCTGAAATATCGGAAATATTTGAGCGATGCAACATCACACCTAAGGTACAGTTTACGACCTGGGATGATTATGCCGTTATGTCGATGGTGGAAAGCGGCTTAGGCATCAGCATTTTACCGGAGCTTATTTTGAAGCGTATTCCTTACCGAATCGTAGTAAAAGAACTCGAAGTACCTGCCTATCGCGAGATTGGCCTTGCCATGAAAGATAAGGAGTCCGCACCGCTCGCGGTCAAGCGATTTTTAGATTATTTGCAGTACAGGACTCGCGAGAAAATCTAGAGCAAGGGTATCGGAACGTCAAAAAGCATTACAGTAATCTACTCTTACTTCAACGAAAATGGCAACTGATCATCTAGATCAGCTGCCATTTTGTTGTTCTTAACTAACGCGTTCATCCCTTCTTTCACGCTTGTACTCCCCACCGCGATCTACTCCACCGCCCGGTAATCCATCCAGTCGAAATGTGCCGGCGATATCGAACGTACCCCATTGCCTGTTGCGTACATGGCGATAAATATACCGGTGAACCCGCCGGCTACTTCCGTGGCCAGCATTCTGCACTCCCCTTGCCCCATTCGGACAGGGTCCTCCTCCTCGCTTCTGGCGAAGCCAAAAACATAATCGGCTCTATCCCCGCGAATGCTCAGTACAACGGTGTCAGCGGACCACGGCATCTCGCTTTCTACCTTCCACAGCGTGCCGAGCCTCCGGCGGAAAATCAACTTGCGCGCGCCTGCTATTTGCGTGACCGCAAGCTCGTAATGGAAGCGTTCGTTCATGTACACGGCAATACCCGCTTCTTCACCATCCTGCTTTGGCGCAAAGGTCAGGTGAGTACTTGCCCGGAATGAAAAATGCTGCTGTCTGCGCCCGACAAAAGACGGAACCCCCGTTTCATTCAAGGTATCTCCGGAGCCGTATAACGTCAGGCTGCCTTTCTTCTCGGAAAGCGACCAATTGCTTGGATCCGGCAAGCGCAGAAAATTCCAGCATGGGGCAAGCGGTGCATCTTCGAAGTCATCTCTAGCCGCAGGCTCCGTCTTGGCTTGCAACGGAAGATTTCCCGCAGGCATGATTTCGCCGATCGCTCCGTTATCTCCAATAACAGGCCATGCATCTTCCGTCCAAGTAACGGGGGCCAATACCCGGCTGGTCTAATAACGGGATTGCTATATTGATTCACTATGTTCTCTCTCCTAATCCATTCCATTTCCTTAAGGCCTATTCACTCCAAAGCTTTACGCGGTCTTGAACATACTTCGTAAAACCTTTTTCCATCTTCTCGACACCTGCATCCAGCAGTTCCTTCTGGTAGCCGTCCCACATCTTAGCGAAGTCCTCCGGCTTCGCCATAACAATCCGCGGAATCTGCTTCCATGTAATGTCCTTCATCTTATTGGTAAGAATAGTCACTTCATCATCGCCAGGCACGGTTATATTCCAAGCCGCTCCCCATGCCTTCACCGGAAACTGATCCTCTTGCGGGAACAGGTCTTTCCAGGTTGCAGCGTTATACGCCTTGAGTGTTTCCTTATCGGCGCTTGTGTACGTGCTCACGATTTGCTCAGGGAAATTTTTCGTATAATAATTGCCCGCGGAATCTTTGACGCCGTCACCGTAATGCGCGCCGATATTAGAATAGAAGCCTACGCCGGATTCTTGACTAAAAGCTGTATTATCGTTAATAATACGGTTCTGAACGTCCTCCGGAACTACACGTTTACCATCCTGCAATGTATATTGTTTACCTTCAATTCCCCAATTGTTAAGAACCTGAGCTTGCTCAGAAGCCAGATAATCCAGGAATTTAATTGCTCTTACCGGATCTTTGCAGGATGTGGTAATGCCGATGCCCCAGCCAGCCATAAAGCCCGTAGACTGGAAGCGGTTATCTTTATAAGCGTCCGATAACATAACCGAGTAATGCCCGTAGGTTTGGTCAAGCTTATTGTCTGCCTTCAGAGATTTCTCGCCGTCCGCATACCCCCAATCCGCGTCGATCAAACCGATTACCCGACCGGAAGCTACCTTCGCCAGGTACTGGTCATTCTTCTCTACGAAGCTTTCTTTGTCCAGCAGCCCTATATTATACATATGGTTCAGCCACTCGAAATACTCTTTCTCGCCTTCCGTACGGTAATGATAGGTTGCTTCATTCGTTTTCGGATCAATGTAATACTCGCCGTCCCCTGACTTGCCGGTCGTTTCCGCTGCCGGGTTGGTAACGGAAATATAGGTATGCCAATCATCCCCGTTAAGAGTGAGTCCAATATTTTTATTCCCGTTTTCATCCGTCGGGTGCTTCTCTATATAGGATTTGATGACATTCTCGTAATCTTGCAGAGTCTTGATTTCAGGGTAACCCGCTTCCTTCACCGCGCGGTGCTGCAGCTCGAATCCGCCTCCCGCCACAAACGTTTGGCCGTCAACGGCCGAATAGGTCGGGATCACATAGATAGACGGATCGTCGTTGCTATAGCGCAACCGATTAATTTGATCGCCAAACAGCTTCTTGAGATTTGGGGCATATTTCTCGATCAAATCCGTCAGATCAAGCATAGCCCCCGCATCGACCATTTTGTTCAAATCCCCTTTGGGGCTGATAAGATCGGGATAATCCCCGCTGGTCGCGATGAGAGCTACTTTTTGTGAAGGATCGCCAACCGCAAACTCGGCATCAAGCGTAACGCCTGTCTGCTTGGTGATCTCTTTGCCTACATCATCCTGCATATCTCTCCAGTTGGGATTGGGATCCTCGCTGAAGAACGAGAAGGTGACCGGTGAGGTTTCATTACCCTGCTCGTTTCCCGTGTTATCGCTTACAACATTGCCATTGCCGTTATTTCCCGCACATCCGGCCAACACACCTGCCGCGAGCGTAAAGACCATGCCCAGCTTCGAGATTTCCCCTGCTTTTACCATCTGTATACCCCCATTTAAATTAAGATTCGTATATCGTATAAACAGGTTTCCCTGCCGATACCGCTGTCAGATCGATCAGCTTTTCACCGCGCCCAGCGTCATCCCCGTAACGAAATACCGCTGCAGAAACGGATAGACCAGAAGAATCGGAACCGTAACAATGATCGTGATCGCCATTTTGACCGATTCCGGAGAAATTCTGTTCATCACTTGATTCATGTTCATCCCGTTAACCTCTTGACCGTTGCTTCCCACCTGAGTGCTCTGCAGCACTTTCATTAACTCGAACTGCAGCGTGGTCAAATGCTCCTTCGAGCCGTTGTACAAATACGTATCGAACCAGGAATTCCATTGGCCAACCGCCAGGAACAGCGCAACCGTTGCCAGTGCGGGCAGCAATAAAGGAAGAATGACACGCCAGTAGATTGTGAAATCATTGGCTCCGTCCAGCTTGGCCGATTCCTGAAGAGCATACGGCAGCCCGTCGATAAACGAACGAATGATAAATACATTGAATGCGCTTACGAGTCCGGGCAGCACATACACCCAGAACGTCCCGATAAGATGCATATCGCGCATCAGAAGGTAAAAAGGAATAAGACCGCCCGATACATACATCGTTAGCGCAAGGAACATGGATAAAAATTTACGTCCGTCGAATTCCGCCCGGCTTAGCACGTAAGCCAGCATGGAAGAACTGATAAGCCCCAATACCGTACCGGCCAAGGTCCGCAGCACCGAAATCTTGAGTCCGGTAAGCAGCCCTGCGAACGAGAAAATAAGCGAATAATTGTCAAACGTCAGGTGACGGGGAAAAACCGTAATGCCTCCCCTTACCGTGTCGGTTGAATCATTAAGGGAGATAGCCAGCACATTCAGGAACGGATAAAGGGTACAGACCGCTACCAGCGAAATCACGAGGTAGACGATCACGTCAAAAAGCCGATTCGTCAGCGAGATACGAACTTTCACTATTTCAAGTCCTCCTTACATAATGCTTTCTTTGGTGATTTTCTTGAAAATGCCGTTCGCGACGAATAGCAGGATTAGACTTACTACGGAGTTGAAAATGTTAATCGCAGTGCCGAAGGAATAACGTCCCATTCCCAGTCCGTAGTTAAGGGCATACAGGTCAAGCACTTCGGATTTCTCCTTTACCAGACTGTTGCCGAGGAGAAACTGCTTCTCGAACCCGATGCTTATCAGATGTCCGATCGACATGATCAGCAAAATAATAATCGTGGAACGGATACCCGGCAGCGTAATATGCCAAATCTGCTTCAACCTGCTTGCACCGTCAACCCGGGCTGCCTCGTATAATTCCGGACCAATCCCGGCAATGGCGGCCAGATAGATAATGGCGTTCCAGCCGGTTTCCTTCCAAATATCCGCGCTGGTCACCAGGTACCAGAACAAATTTTCCTTGGCCATGAACTGAATCGGCTCATGAATGAGATGCAGGCCTAGCAAGATTTGATTCACAACGCCATTCTCCGCTGAGAGCATCTTCGTCACAATCCCCGCAACAACCACCCATGAGACAAAGTGCGGCAGATAGGAAACCGTCTGTACGAAGCGTTTCAGAAACGAAATACGGACCTCGTTCAACAGGACGGCGAAGAGGATAGGAATCGTAAAGCTTGCAATGAGCCCCATAAAACTCATCGCCAAGGTGTTTCGCAGCGCGTTAAAGAATTGATCATCCTGAAATAACATCCGGAAGTTATCAAAGCCGACCCACTTCTGGTCGAAGAAGAACTTACCTACTCGAAATTGCTGAAAAGCCATCGTCCAGCCCCATAGCGGTAAATAACTAAACAGAAAAACAAATAGGACAAACGGGACCGACATGTAATAAAGATATCGCTGCCGAACGATGCGCTGCCAAATGCTTATGACGGACAAATCTGTACCACTCCTCTGCTCTTTTTCTTGTTCCTCTAGCATTATAATAGAGCGAGTTAGACCTAATCCTTGATTTTAGGGTCTTAAAATAGCATGATTAGGACATTAGATGAGTTGTACCATGTTTAAGAAGGGAGTCTTATGAGAAGCGTCCATTTGAATTGGTTTACATCCGACGAGCAATTTCTTTTTTATATCGGGTATGGCGGGCATGACGAGGACATGTACCTTCATGATCATGTGGATTTTTCCGAGCTCGTCATTGTTTTGAACGGGAATGCCACTCATATCGTGAACACCGAAGTTTCGTTTATTAAGAAGGGGGATGTCTTTGTTATTGACGGTGCTACCTCCCATGCCTACAAGGATCCTCATGATTTCAGAATCTGCAACATCATGTACCGTCCGGACATCCTTACCTCAGCCGGCCCTGACCTGAGAACGTCCATCGGCTATCAGGCGCTTTTTGTTTTGGAACCGTTTTATCGGAATATCCAGCCTTTCAACAGCAAGCTCAGCTTGCCAATCCCGAGTCTGGAATACGTGTCCTCCCTCGCCGCCTTTATGATTGAGGAATACACGAATAAGCTTCAAGGCTATCAAACCATGCTGCGCTCGCGTTTCATGGAGCTTGTCGTCTATTTGTCCAGGCAATATCAGAATCAGGATCAGCAAGGAATCCAAGGAAATCTGATGCATTTGGCGAATGCCATTTCTTTTATGGAGGATCATTATCTCGAGCCGCTTACGCGTGAGCAGATTGCAGATAAATCAGGCATATCGGTGAGGCACTTGAACCGGATTTTTCAATCCTATTATCCAACGACGCCCTTTGCCTATCTTCTGCGCCTTCGCCTAGAGCACGCGTGCCATTTGCTTAAGACAACCCCCGTTCCAATTACGGAGGTTTCTTATAAAAGCGGCTTTAACGACAGTAACTATTTCACCCGCCAATTCACTAAGGTTTACGGGCTAGCTCCCAAGGTATACCGCCGGGAGCAGTTTAATTGACCAAATAAAAAACACCGCGCTGTATGCCAGCGGACGGTGCTTTCGTAAGGTTCACTTAAACATCGTGGAGATATATTTGGCGATGCGGACGCTAATCTCGGCGCGGGCCGCGTCGCGAATCATGGAGAAGCGGTCCTCGTAGCCGCGGCAGACAAACTTGTAATGAATGGCTCCATGCTCGCTGTCGCTCTCCTCGAGAAAGACCCGGATATTGCGCTCCTTAAGCGCTTTGCGGACAGCGGTCAGATCAGTGTGAATATGCCCCATCAGGACGCGCGAGGCTTTCATGTACAGCTGCTTCATGGAGTAGAAAGACAGCTCGATGTCCTTGCAGTTCTTATCTACGATTGTCAGCATCATAGGGAGAAGCACGTAATCCCGGATAAGCTCAAGCTCCTCTTTGCTTGGGACGGGGACAGGTCCGGAGGCTTTGGGCGGCTCGCGCCGTTCTAAATATTGCTCCCGGTGCTCAGGCAGCATCATACGGCTGGATTCCCAGCGGCCGTTTCCTTCCAGTTTCTTGCTCATTTGTAGTGTCCTCCAATTTTGACGCTGCGCTCACGGGCCTGGGCTGATTCGAGCAGCGAGGACGCCCGGAGAATCGAGGTCGTTCCGAATTTATGGCGGATGGCGTCCGTGACGCGATCCAGCTTTCTTTCCTTCTCCCTGTTGCCGAACAGGGTAAGCTGATATTGGTCGTCGGGTACCAGCTTCGATAAGGTCACGCCAAGCTTGCGGACGGGAAGCCGGTCCCAATGGGCGTAAAACAACGTGCGGGCCGCAGCAAATACTTCCTTCGTAATATTCGTCGGATCGGGTACCGTCATCTGGCGGAAAAAACCGGTCGGATGGTCGAAATCCGCGCCTTGCGCGCCTGCTGCAACCACGCTGCCCATATAACCCTTGGCGCGGCTGCGGCGGCATACCTCCTCGCTTAGTTCCAGCAGAACAACGTCAATCTCCTGCGGCTTGCTGTAATCCCTGGGAAGCGTCATCTGATGGCCGACGGCTTGCTGCGCGTCATGAGTACTCGGTTTGACCGGACTCGGGTCAATGCCGTTTGCCGTCTGCCAGAACAGCTCCGCTTGAATATCGCTGTTGCGGCCCATCCGCGCCTGCAGCCTGCGCTTGAATTCCGGCAGGGGAAGACAGCCGAGATCGCCAATCGTTGTGATCCCCATCCGTTGGAAATGCGCGGTCATCCTCGAGCCTACACCAAACATTTTGTTCACGGGAAGCGGCCATAATAAAGATTGCACCTCGGATTTCGGAAGAGTGAATTGGCCGATATCGTTTTTTTTCGCCCAAATATCGGTGGCCATCTTGGCCAGAATCTTGTTGGAGCTGATGCCTACCCGGGCCCATACGCCGGTGTAGGTCATGATCTTGGTCTGGATCTGCGTTGCAATCTCTTCGGGAGAGCCGAAGTAAGACAAGGAACCGGTAACGTCCAGGAACTGTTCGTCGATGGAGAAGGGCTCCACCAGATCGGTAAACGAACGAAAAATGTCGGTAATCATTAGCGAGACATCGATATAAGCTTGCATCCGCGGCCTGATAATGACGAGATGCGGACATTTGCCCAGCGCCTCGCCAAGGGTCTCGGCGGTCGTCACGCCGTACTGCTTCGCAAGCGGACAAGCTGCCAGAATAATGCCCGAACGCCTCGAAGGATCGCCGGCAACAACAACCGGATCGTTCTTATATTCGGGATGCGCGGCCTTCTCGACGGACGCGTAGAACGACTGGCAGTCAATCAGCATAATGACACGTTCCATAATCCCCACTCCAATACAAATGCGAAAGTATGTTCGTATATTATTATATACCGAATGTATGTTCGCTATGCAAGGGATATTTAGAGGTAATTTCAAACAGTTGGGCCAGAAGCCGATCCTGCCCTTGAAACAGCAAAAAGAAGCCTACTGTTCGGGTTGGAACAGCAGGCTTCTTTTCGTTTTCAAGGATCCTCCTCCTGCCTCAGCTGCTGGGCAGCAAGCACGGCGAGCTCAATCTTGTTGAGCAGCAGGCCGTACTCGCTTGTCAGTTCAAAGCTGCGGGGCAGCTTCAGCTTTCGGAAATACGGCATGATGTCGCCAGCCGAACCGAACCAGTCTTCCCGTTTCGCCGTCTCAAGCTTCTGGTTCGCCCAGGCATCGCGAAGCTCCGGGCTGTAGAGCGGCGCCGCTCCCGGCAGCAGCTTGCCGCCTAGCAATCGCTCCTTGTACAGCGCTGTTGGCAGCTCCCGGCGTATCCGGGCGAATAGATGCGGGGCATAATCCGCCCTTGACCCGGTATGGCGCGCATTCGCCGCAAAGGCCAGCGCCCCTTCCCGTACCCGGGGCACGCCAAACAAAACGGCATACAACGACTTGCCGAATTCAATCCGTTCGGACACATCGTCGAAATCCTCCATGATTAATCCCGCCAGCCGCAGCTCCCGCCCCCCTACCGTATGGTACGGGAACATCACCGCGTTCAGCTGCAGCAGCGACTGCATGCCGAAGAAGAAGGTATCGATCACGTTTTTGCGGAAGTAATCGTCCTGCACTACCCGTTGCTCAATGAAATGCTGCTCGTTCACAATAAGCGCAACCGTCAGCGGTACGGAATCGCGCCTTCGCCAGAACTGCTCCCATACCGGCCTCATAAACCGCGTTACCCCAAAAGCCGGAAGCAAATGAAACAACGGACGCTGAACGCGAACGCTCTCCTCGTAGAGCAGCAGCTGCGGATAGGCATCGCCAAAAATAAACGTATTCGCATGCTCCAGCAGCAGAAAGACCGATTGCCGTTTATCGCCCGGGAGCAGCTGCGGCAGCCATTCGCCAGCCAGATCGGTCATATTCCACCCGCCGTTGCGGGATACGAGATGGGCTAACATCGCCCAGTGCAGCTCCGGATGACTTTGATACATCAGCCGGTAGGCTTCCGTCCGCGACACGTTATTGCGGTTAAGACGGGAGGTCTCCGCCCGAATCCGTTCGATAAGGATCTTCTCTTCCCCGCTCCAAGCGCTCGTCACGGGCTCCGTCTGCTGCTCCTCCAGCTTCCGCCACTCTTCCTCCAGCTCGGCAACCGTATCCTCGGCGAGCTTCAGCGGAGTTGCTTCCGCGAGCATCTCATGCGAAGCCTCCAGGCCATGCCATTTGCCTACCGCATAATCCCATGCCGCAGCAGGCAGAGAAAAGAATTGTTTGATTTTGCGGAGCCTTAGTCCGGTGCGGCCGCGCCTTCTCCCCCTGCTCAACATCGACCGCCCTCCTCCTATCCTGGTAACACAAGTATTTGCCGTCAGGCCGCCTGTTCATGCATAATAAAAAGCAAAGAACGTACAAGTTTTGTGGAGCTGTATTTTTGTTCCGCAAAACTCACTTTCATTCCCAAAAAACTTTTCAGGAGGACTGGCCATGTGCGGAAGATATACCATCACCGTATCGCTCGAGGAGCTGATGATCCGTTATATGATCGGCGAGACGAAGGTGCCTTACCATCGTCCCAAATATAACGTAGCGCCAGGCCAGCAGGTGCTTGCCATTATTAATGACGGTCAGCGTAACCGGCTCGGCGAGCTGCAGTGGGGACTTGTTCCGCCTTGGGCCGACGATCCGAAGATCGGCAATAAAATGCTCAATGCCCGCTCCGAGACAGCCGCCGATAAGCCGGCCTTCAAGACGCCGCTCCGCCGCAAGCGCTGCCTGATCCCGGCAGACGGCTTCTACGAATGGAAAAAGACGGACGGCGGCAAACAGCCGATGCGTATTGTCCGCAAGGACCGCTCCGTCTTCAGCATGGCCGGTCTGTACGAGTCGTGGCTTGCGCCGGACGGCACAACAACAATCAGCACCTGCACCATTATGACGACCTCTCCCAACGAGCTGATGGCCCCGATTCACGACCGCATGCCGGTCATTTTGCGTCCGGAGGACGAGCCCTTCTGGCTCGACCGTACCGTACAGGATCCGCAGGCCTTGCAGCGTCTTTTCCTGCCGTATGCGGCGGAAGAGCTCGAAGCCTATCCGGTATCCCCGGCAGTCGGGAGCGTCAAGAATGACACCGCCGAATGCATCGAACCGGCAGCCCCGGGCGGCCAGCTGCATCTGTGGTAGATTACGGGTAGGACTGTAAAGGGGACCACTTCATTGGATTTCATCCAATGTAAAATGCCGAAGTGGCAGATAACCCGCGCTAGGTTGGATTCACTCCAATAAATATCACCCGGATGAACTTTTTTCGCTCAAATGTCTGGATTATACTGGATGAATTCCAACAAAGCTTCAATTACTGGGCAAAGTGCACCCATCTGCTGTATAAACTCCAACGTAGGCAGCCAGTGTCTTTCGCTAAATAAAAAAAAGCCGACCGCAAGCGGTCAGCGGAACATCCCCCATAGCTTCAGCAAATGGAAGGTGTTGTTTGGATCTATTTTTTGTCCGAGGACAAAATCGATAATCTGTTCTTCCTGAATATCCGTCAGCGGTTCCTGTAAAATAGAAGTCGCTGATTTCACCAGCTTCCGCACCTTTACCCGGTCCTGCAGATCATACTTCGTGACATTGCCCAGCAACAGCCGCATCCGGTCCTTAACGACCGGATTTTTTAATTTGAATTTGACGCGTTCGACCAATTGCGGCCGAATGCCGTACTTTTGGTAACTCACTTCGGCTAACACCTCCATCCGGCATTCCGATGATTCGATCGTTTAACTATATGCCGCAAGAGGGAAGATATTGCTTAGTCGAGCTGTTCCCCTTGAAAAATTTGATCCTTCAGCAGTTGGACACGCATCCGTTCGAACAACGGATTCGTCCAGAAATCATCCCGTCCGGTAAGCTCCGCCGCATCATCGCGGGCAAGCTCCAGCATCTCGTATTCCGCCGCCATATCAGCGATCTTGAACTCCGGCAAGCCGCTTTGCTTCGTCCCGAAGAAGTCTCCCGGTCCCCGCAGCTCCAGATCCCGGCGCGACACCTCAAAGCCGTCATTGGTCTCCGTCATCACCTTCATTCGCTCGCGTCCGTTCTCCGACTTCGGATCGGCCACCAGCACGCAGAACGACTGATGCGCCCCGCGCCCGACGCGCCCGCGCAGCTGATGCAGCTGCGAAAGCCCGAACCGCTCCGCGTCCATAATGATGATAAGCGTGGCATTCGGAACGTCGACACCAACCTCAACGACCGTTGTCGCAACAAGCAGCTGCGTCTCGTTGGCGCCAAACCCGCGCATCACTTCGTCCTTCTCGGAAGCCGACAGCCGGCCGTGCAGAAGCCCGACCTTCAAATCCGGAAAAGCCTGCTGCATCTGCACGTACAGATCAATCGCATTTTGCACATCCAGCTTATCCGACTCCTCGATCAGCGGGCAGATCACGTACGCCTGGCGTCCCTCGCCAACCTCACGCCGGATAAAGCCAAGAACGCGTTCCATCATGTCATGCTTAACCCAATACGTCTTAATCGGCTTCCGGCCGTGCGGACGCTCCTTGATCGTGGACACATCCATGTCCCCGAAGGCCGTAATGGCAAGCGTCCTCGGAATTGGAGTGGCCGTCATCGTAAGCACGTCGGGATTCATCCCTTTGCGGCGCAGAATACTCCGCTGATTCACCCCGAACCGGTGCTGCTCGTCCGTCACGACAAGCCCCAGGCTGCGGAAAAAGACATCGTCCTGAATAAGCGCATGCGTGCCGACCAGAATATCGATCATGCCCATCTGCAGCCCGGCAAGCACATCGCGGCGCTTCTTCTCCGTCAAGCTGCCCGTCAGGAGAGCGACCTCAATCCCCGTATCCGCAAACAGCTTCTGCAGCGAGCGCAAATGCTGCTCGGCCAGAATCTCCGTCGGCACCATAAGAGCCCCTTGATGGCCGGCTTTGATCGTGCAATACAGCGCAATTGCCGCAACGACCGTTTTGCCGGACCCGACATCCCCCTGCAGCAGGCGGTTCATCGCCGCCGGTTGGCGCATATCGGACATAATCTCGTTAACAACCTTCTTCTGGCCGTCCGTCAGCTCGAAAGGAAGCGTAGCCGCAAAGTTGCGGATCGTCTCCCCGTTCACCTGATGAACAATGCCATCCCCGCGTTTCCGCGTCAAAGAACGGTAAGCCTGCAGCTTCAGCTGAAAAAGAAACAGCTCCTCATAGACCATCCGCCGCCTGGCTTCCAGGCCTTCCTTAACCTCTTCCGGATCGTGAATCCGCTGCACGGCATCACGCCTTGCCATAAGCCCGTGGCGCTCAACAAGCTCATGCGGCAGCACTTCCTCAATCATGGAGCCGTATTGGAGAAGCGCCTGCTTGATCGTCTTGCGCATCCAGGCTTGCGTAATCCCTCCGCCTACGGAATAGACCGGTTGAAGAGTGCCTGACTTCACCATGCCTGTAGACTTGTCCGCAAATTCGGATTCCGACACGGTCATCTGCAGGCGCTGCTGCTCCCACTTGCCCGTCAGCATAATTTCTCTACCCGGCGTCAGCTGTCCTTGCAGAAAATGACGGTTAAACCAGACAGCCGTCACCAGCATATGGTCAACCTCGATTTTGCAGGTCAGGCGCGATTTGTTTTTTCCGTACCGCTGCAAAATCCCGTTCCCGCGAATCGTCCCCTGAACCGTCACCTTCTCGCCGTCTTTGATCTCGGCAAGCTCCCGAATACGGTAATCTTCATATCGAAATGGAAAATAATCCAGCAAATCGGCGACCGTGTGTACGCCAAAGGCGTGAAGCTCTTCTTCCTTCGGAGCGCTCACGCCTTTAATTTGCCGGACCGAATACTGTTCCAGCGTCATTGTTCTCTACCTCACACTCTGCGCACGAACACAGCCATCGTGCCGGGACCCACATGGGTTCCGATTACGGCACCAACGGTTGCGTATTCAACCCCTTGAACATTGAAGCGTCCCTTGATCAGCTCGAGGAATTCCAAAGCAGCTTCCTTATTCGTGTTCCAGGCGATTGTTACAATGACCGGATCCTGGCCGCAAGCATCGCCAAGCATATCCATAATCCGCGCCATTGCTTTTTTTGTACCGCGCATTTTATCTACGGCATATACCATGCCTTCTTTGTCGAGCGACAGAATCGGCTTAATATTAAGAATAGATCCGATAAGAGCGGAAGCTTTGCCGATCCGTCCTCCTCTTTGCAAATATTCAAGCGTATCCACGAGAAAATACAGCTGCGTTTCCCGCTGCATCCGCTCGATCTCGGCCATAATCGCTTCTTTCGAAGCCCCTTCCCTAGCCATTCTGGCCGCTGCTACCACGCGCATGCCATAGGAGTAAGAAGCTGTTTTTGAATCGATAACCGTAATATCCGGGTCCCCGTCAATCATCGAGCTGGCGATAACGGCCGACTGGTAAGTCCCGCTGACCGCACCCGACAAGTGAATCGAAATAATGGACGCCCCGGGGTCCTCCTGCAAAATGCGTTCGTATACCTCTTGATACTCCATCGGTGATGGCTGGGACGAAGTAGGCATTGCCGGTGATGACGCTACTTTCTCGAAAAACTGCTCCGTATTAATCGTAACGGCATCATAGTAAGTCTCTTCTCCGAACAGAATTTTCAGCGGAACCATCTCAATGCCGAGCTCTTGCCTCAGCGCGAGTGGAATGTCCGATGCGCTGTCGGTCACGATGCGTATGTTCCCCATACGTCCCCTCCCAACTTATTATGGCTATTCCATAGCGAACAAATAAGGATATAAAGGCTGGCCGCCGGCATGAACCTCAAGCTCAATATCCGGGTATGCCTCCTCGATCCATTCGCATAATTCGGCTGTATCGGATTCTTTCGCATCCTCGCCGGTCAGGATCGTAAGCAGCTCGCCGCCCTCTTCGGCCATAGCCGCCATTAGCAGCTGGCAAGCCTCAAGCAAGGTTGGCTTGGAGGAGACAATCGTCTTCTCTTTAATCCCCATATAGTCGCCTTCTTGGATGTCTACGCCGTCAATCGACGTATTCCGTACCGCCTGCGTCACTTGGCCGGATACGACCTGCTCCGCCGCGTTCTTCATCCATGCTGCGTTACGCTCCGCCGATTCTTCTTCCTTGAAGGAAAGAATCGCTGCCAAGCCCTGCGGAATCGTTTTTGTCGGAATAACCGTTACTTCGCGTCCGCTCAGCTCTGCGGCTTGTTCTGCCGCGAGAATGATGTTGCTGTTATTAGGCAGCAGGTAGATATGCTCTGCCGGCAGCGATTCAATCGCGTTCACGAAATCCTCGGTGCTCGGATTCATCGTCTGCCCCCCGGACAATACGATATCCACCTCGTTGCTGAGGAAAATATTCGCGATGCCTTCGCCAAGCGCAACCGCAATGATGCCGAATGGCGCAAGCTCATGCAGCTGCTCCGGCGCGACCACCTGCGCAGCCGGTCCTGCCAGCAGCTCCGTCGACGAAATATCGCCGGTCAGCGCATACTCGGGTACCGGTGCAAATGGCTCCGCCGCCGCTTCATGCTCAAGCAGATCGCGGTGCTGTTCCCGCATATTCAGAATGTGGAAGTCCGTCAGTTCGCCATAAGCCATTGCAAGGTTCAATACATCGCCAGGCTTGCGGGAATGGACATGCACTTTAATAATAACGTCGTCGGCAATGACGAGAATCGAATCGCCGTCTTTTTCAAGCGCCTTCTTGAAAGCGTATTCATTAAAAAACGTTGCAGGTTTCCCGCTGATTTTGCGATTGATAAAGAACTCCATATCGTAAAGGAACTCAATATCCTCAGTCGCCAGCTTCGATTGCGCAGATGCCGGCACGGACGGTCTTGCAACGGCCGAGGGTCTGTTCGCCGCAGCCGGCTGCGCTGCAGCCACTTCTTCAGGTGCTGCCGCTTCAGACGGGAATGCGAATACCTTCTCTTGAATCGTACCGCTATGCGTCAGATACTGAACAAAGCCCTCGTAAATAAAGACGAGACCTTGTCCGCCGGAATCAACAACGCCAACCTGCTTTAATACCGGCAGCAGATCCGGCGTGCGCTGAAGCGCTTCATTTGCCTTCGCATGAATCTCTTGCATCAGTTCAACGACATCACTCGTTCTGCGGGCATACTGAACGGCATGCTTGGCCGCTTCTCTTGCTACCGTAAGAATCGTTCCTTCGACCGGCTTCACGACCGCTTTATAAGCCATATCAACGCCGTTTTGGAAGGCGGCAGCAATCTGCAGCGTCCCGGCTTCTTCGAGATTGGAGAGCGATTTGGCAAAGCCGCGGAATAACTGGGACAAAATAACCCCCGAGTTGCCCCTTGCCCCCATCAGAAGTCCTTTGGACAATGCTTCAGCGGCCTTTCCCAAATGGGCGGACGGCTTGTTTCGCAGTTCGCGAACCCCCGAGACAATCGTTAGATTCATGTTCGTACCCGTATCTCCGTCTGGCACCGGAAACACATTTAATGCATTAACCCGGTCTACATTTCTTTCTAAATACTCCGCACCGAGCAGTGCCATGGCGGTAAAATCAGATCCGTTAATGGAGCGCTTACTCAACGACAATTCCCCTTCCTAAAAGAATTGCAAAAGCAATTCTAACTTCGTAAGCATTGACTAAGTAGATACCCTTACGTCTTGAACAAATATATGGACCTGGTCCACTTGAAGACCAATTACATCATTTAGGACGTACTTAACCTTGTTCTGTATATTATGCGCGACTTCGGAAATTTTCGTGCCGTAGCTTACGATAATATGCAATTCAATATGGAGCTGTTCATTCTCCCGGCGTACCTCGACACCCTTCGACATGTTCTCTCTGCCGAGCAGCTCGGCGATGCCATCCTTAAGCTGTTTGCGGGAAGCCATCCCTACAAGCCCATAACAATCCATGGCTGCAGAGCCTGCAATCACTGCAATGCAATCATCATTCACAATTATCTGTCCAAGCTCGTTCTTAATCTGCAGTGGTATGGGAATACACTCCTTTACCGTAAATAATATGGACTAAGGATTATTGTACTATAAACCGCTTCATTATAGAAGGGCGCAAGGTAAAAACGATGACAAAATCCATCATTTCATGTAGTTTTAAGTTGCTGATACACAACAATTGTGATACGATAGTCAAGTATGTTTATGTGCAGGCTTGACCCAGGTATTTTTTAAATACAGCTTGTGCTAACAATGCAGCTAATCGCTCAAAAAGCAAACTCTAAGCGCATGCTTGCAGGAAAGCCCGGCTTTCTTGCGGCACAAACTTAAGGAGGTGTACTCATGTCCCGCAAATGTTTCATTACTGGTAAATCGCCTGGTACAGGCAACCATGTATCCCACGCAAACAACAAAAACCGTCGTTCTTGGGGTGTAAACGTGCAAAAGGTTCGCATCTTGGTAGACGGCAAACCGAAACGCGTTTATGTCAGCACACGTGCACTGAAATCCGGCAAAGTAACTCGCGTTTAATTCCGGATTTTAACCAAGCGGTCTAGCGCAAACGGCTGACGCCGTCAATTTGGCGGCGCAGCAAACGTTTCGCTATGAAATATAAGCGTCGTATACTTGTTTATACTTTCTTATATTTAGACAAAAAGCACCTGAGCTCAGGTGCTTTTTCTTTGTTCACTTCTCCGAATGCGACCCGCCCCTCTGACACTGAATGGTGGAGCCGTTTCACCTTGAATTCTAGGACTTATAAGAGTTTTCTTATAAGATGGCCTAGAATTCTACGGATCGGAACGCCTCCCGCCGCCGTTAAAATGGCGGGACCGTTCTGCCTTGAATTCTAAGGATCTATAAGTTTACTCTTATAATTTGGCTCAGAATTCTCCGGATCAGAACGCCTCCCGCCGTCACTAAATGGCGGGACCGTTCTGCCTTGCCCACGATCGTTCGTTAAGCCGTGCATCGGACCTAGTTTTTTTGGAAGGTATTCAATATTGCTTTTACGAATCCGCCCAGAAATTTCGGCAGTTTGATCGTGTAAAATTTCATGCCCATCCCTCCTCAGACACGCTCATCGAAATTGGATGTGTACCAATAATATAAACGCAAAAATGGCTACACGAACCTTCGTTCATGTAACCATCCTATGCGATGCTAAGCTGTCCTATTCCAAAGCTCCAGCTAGTATTCTATTAGCCTGCCGGCATCGGATTATCCCGCATGTAGACCACGATCGCGATCACCAGAGCCGTAGCAAAATAAACGATTATTGCAGAAACGATAAAGGAAATCCGCGGTCCCCAGGTAGAGAAACGCTTGAAGCATTTGATGGCGACATACAAAGCCACCAGGGAGCAGACGTACTTGATAGGCGAGCTGATGGCCGTAAAAAGCCCAAGCAGAACGCCTGCTGTTATCGCGTAAAAAGCGATCCAGAACAATTTCTTCCAAATACTTTCCTCTAACTCGAAATCCTCATCCACACTCGTTACCGAAGCGCAGCAATCGCGGCCGCGCGATCCCTTTCCCCGAATACGGCATTGCCTGCAACAAGCACATTCGCACCGGCTTCTACAACCTGCTTAGCAGTAACACTGTTAATACCGCCGTCCACTTGCACATGAACATGGCCGAGGCCGCGTTCATTAAGCATTTTGCGCAGCTGGCGAAGTTTATTGAGCGACTCCTCGATAAAGGCTTGTCCGCCAAAACCAGGGTTAACCGTCATAATTAGAATCAGGTCAACGTCCCCCAGAATATGTTCCAGAACCGACAACGGCGTGCCTGGATTCAGCGCAACGCCGGCAGGCAGACCTAGATCCTTGATCTGCTGGATCGTGCGGTGCAGGTGTACCGTTGCTTCGGCATGAACCGTAATCCGGTCCGCTCCAGCGGCTGCATAGCTCGGAATCGACAGCTCCGGACGTTCAATCATCAGATGCACGTCAAATGGAAGCTTTGTAGCCGGACGTACCGCCGCGATAACCGGAGGACCGAATGTTAAGTTCGGCACAAAATGCCCGTCCATAACATCGACGTGAATCCAATCCGCTCCTGCCTCTTCCGCTGCTTTGATCTCGTCTCCAAGCCGTGCGAAATCCGCCGACAGGATAGATGGTGCGATAATTGCCATATGGTTTAGTACCTCCGCTTTCTCTCTTTCATTTCCGTCATAAACGTCAAATAGTTCTGATGGCGGCTAGGCGCGATAGAGCCCTCCTCGACCGCCTTCAGCACTGCGCATCCCGGCTCATGCACATGGGTGCAGGCCCGGAATTTGCAGTCCGGCGCAAGCTCACGCATCTCGCGGAAGCAATACCCCAGATCCTCAATGCCAAGCTCCGTGAAATCAAGCTGGCTGAAGCCCGGCGTATCCGCCACGTAACCGCCGCCTATCTCGACGAGTTCTACATGGCGCGTTGTATGCTTGCCCCGGCCAAGTCTGTTGCTGATCTCGTTTGTCTCGAGCTCAAGGCCCGGCACAAGAGCGTTCAGAAGCGAGGATTTGCCTACGCCCGATTGACCCGCGAAGACCGCTACATGCCCTTTAAGGCGGTCATGCAGCTCCTCAACGCCTACGCCTTGGCGAGAACTGGTTCCGTATACTTCATAGCCAATAGCCGTGTAAATCCGGTTTACCGCTTCGGCAGCGGCTATGGCTTCTTCCGTCTCTTCGCCGTTCTGCTCCAAATCCTGCTTGCTTAAGCAGAGCACCGCCTCAATACCCGAATGCTCGATATGGACGAGGAATTTGTCAAGCAGCTGCAAATTCAAGGTAGGCTCCGTCACGGAGAAGACAAGGATAGCCAGATCGACATTGGCGACCGGCGGCCGGATCAGCTCGGAAGAGCGGGGCAGGAGTTCCTCTACCGTTCCCTCCCCGTTTTCCGTTAAGCTGTACACCACGTCATCGCCTACAAGCGGCGTTAAACCTCTCTTCTTGAATACGCCGCGAGCACGGCATTGCACCGTTTGCCCCGGCGATTCCGCATCATGCGGCAATACGTAGTAATAACCGCTGAGCGCCTTGACGATTCTTCCCTTGGCTTCACTATTGCTGCTCATCTTGGCCTCCGTTGTCAGTGCTTTCTGTCGGATCCGCATTTGCCGGCTGATCCGGACTTTCGGTTTTCTCTGTCGGGTCGGTACTGGTCTCCGTGCCTGTATTGTTAGTGCCGCCGTTATTGCTGTTGCCGGATCCCGGTATGGTAAGCGAAGAGGAATTCGAACCTTGCGCCAGCTCCTCATAAGTGATCGTGCGCGTATCCACGAATTGACCATCCCGGTATACCGTCACTCTGGCTTCCGTATTCGGCGCCAAAATGACTTGCACGGGGAAGGATTGGGTATCTTGAATTTGGCGCTTGCCCCATTCGATATCCTGACCGCGAGCATCGGAATATACGATCCGGATTTCGCTTGTTTTCCCCGCTTCGGCCGGCGAAATCGTTACGTTGAACGTATGGTTCTTCGCATCCTTCGGCGGACCGGAGCTTACGGTAATCGTTATTTTCGATCCTTTAGGCACCGGATCGTTAGGCTTGAACTGATTCTGGTCAATAACGGATCCTTTGCTTTGCGTGTAGCTTGGCTCTTCCAGAATGTCGTCATCCTGCAGGACCAGCCCGTTGGACTTCACGATATCCTTGGCTTCGGCAACGGTATGGCCGATCAGATTCGGCATCGGAATCGTTTCGCGGCCTTTGCTCACCATAAACTTGACGGTCGCCGTCTTCGGATCGAATTCCGAGCCAAACTCCGGCGTCTGGCTTATGATCGTGCCCGGATCCTGATCGCTGAATACTTGCTCCGCTGAAATCTGATCATCAGGCACGCCGAGCGCTATCAGATCATCCTTGGCCTCCTGCAGCTGCTTGCCCTTATAGTCGGTTATCTTCTCCAGCACGGCACCGTCGCTGACGGACAGCTGAATCCAAGAGCCTTCCTTCACCCGCATATTGGCCTTGTCCTGCGCAAAGACCTGGCCCGCAGGCACATCGCCCATAAACTCGTGAATAACGGGCTCCTTGACCCTGAGCCCTTTTTCCTCGAGCATAGCCCTAGCTACATCCTCCTGCTTGCCGACTACGAAAGGCACGTCCACTTCCGGCACGTCAAGCTTGTTCAACAGAGCAAAGAAGCCCCATATAATCAAGCCTAATATGACCAGGGTTACCGCTACGATCGTTGTTGGGCGCTTCCAGCCTTTAGGCTTTCCGCTTGCTTTCTCGTCTTTCCATTCCGCTTCCGGCTGACTCGATGCAGCAGCAGCCTTATTCGCTCGCTCAAGGGGAGCGGATGCCTCAACAGGCGGCGGAACAGGCGTTAATTCGTACTGCTGCGCAGAGGCGAGCATATCGCCCCGTATCGCGGGCATCACGCGTGTCTCATCGAGATCGCTGCCGCTTGTGAACGTCGCCTTCGGCTCGCTCAAACGGCTTGGCTTAAGACAAGTATCCAGGTCGTTAAGCATCTCGCGGGCCGATTGATAGCGTTCATTCGGGTTTTTGCGCATCGCGCGCAAAATCACGTTTTCCACACTCTGCGGAATGTGAGGATTCACCTTCCTAGGCTCCTCGAACTCCTCCTGCAAATGCTTGAGCGCAACGCTGATCGGGCTTTCTCCGAAGAACGGAAGCTTCCCCGTCAGCATCTGGTAGAGCACAATGCCGAGAGAGTACAGGTCGGACTTCTCCCCCGTGCTGATCCCTTTGGCATGCTCAGGCGAAAAATAATGAACCGAACCGACAACCGATCCGGTCTGCGTAATCGTAGAGGAAGTTACGGCACGGGCAATCCCGAAGTCCGTTACCTTCACTCTTCCGTTCTTGCCAATCAAGATGTTATGAGGCTTAATATCGCGATGAATAATATGATTCTGATGGGCGTGCTCCAGCGCATCGCAGATCTGCACGGCAATACGCACCGCTTCGTCGGCCTGCAGCGGCGCACGCTCATGAATAATTTCGTTAAGATTATGACCTTCGATATATTCCATTACGATGTAGTGAGTATCCTCTTCCTGTCCTACATCGTAAATACTGACGACATTCGGATGAGACAGAGAGGCAGCCGACTGCGCTTCCCTGCGGAATCTCCGAATAAATTCTTCGTCATGGACGAATTGCTGTCTCAGAATCTTTACTGCGACATTACGGTTCAGCAGAATATCATGCGCCTTATAGACAAGCGCCATTCCGCCTCCGCCGATTCTCGTTAAAATTTCATAGCGACCACCTAATTGATGTCCGATCATCCGTTGTCACCTCCTCGATAAGCAGCGCTTTCCTCCTGAAGAAGCACGACCGTAACATTGTCGTCTCCTCCGGCTTGCAGCGCCAATTGAATGAGGCGATCCGCTTTATCATCCAATCCCAGCCCTTCCTCACGAACCGTCTGCAGCATCTCTTCGTCGCTGACCATATTGGTCAGACCGTCGCTGCAGAGCAGCAAAACATCGTTATCGGACAAAGCTGCGGTATAAATATCTACCTCGACTTGCGCGTCCGTGCCAACAGCACGGGTAATAACATTGCGGCGCGGGTGATGCGCCGCTTCCTCCAGGCTGATCTGGCCGGATTTGACCAGTTCATTGACGAGGGTATGATCCTCCGTCAATTGCGCAATTCCATCTGCGGTAATGAGATAGGCGCGGCTGTCCCCGATATGCCCGATAATCAATTGCTGTTCCTTGTACAGGGCAGCTACGATTGTCGTTCCCATATTGTAGTACTGCTCGTTGCGTGATGCCATATCGTAGACGACGTCATTAGCCATGACAAGCGCCTGGCGAATCAGCATTTTCCCCTCTTGCATCGATAAATCCGCCTTCGACGCGCTCTTCTCGAGCATGTCTCTGAACGTATTAACCGCCAGCTGGCTCGCTACATCCCCGGCTTGATGGCCGCCCATTCCGTCGGCGACAATCGCTAAAGTAATGCCGTTATCCAGCTGTCCTACCCACGAACGATCTTCGTTAATATGACGAATTCGTCCGACATCGCTTCGGTTTGCCGTAATCAACCGTGATCACCTCGTCGTGGACTCCATATGTTTCGCCCTCAATTGGCCGCATGCAGCCGCAATATCATGGCCTTGCTCCCTGCGGATCGTGCAATTGATTTTGTTCTTTTCCAGAATGCGCTGGAATTCGAAAATGTCATTGCGCGGCGTGCGTACATAGTTCCTCTCCGGCACGTGGTTAACCGGGATCAGGTTGACATGGCACAACATGCCTTGAAGCACGTCGGCAAGCTCCTGAGCATGCTCAGCCTGGTCGTTAACGCCGCCGATCAAGGCGTATTCAAACGTGATGCGGCGGCCGGTCTTCGCAATATGATTGCGGCAGGCTGCCATTACATCCTCGAACGGGAAGCGGCGGTTAACCGGCATCAGCTTGGATCTGAGCTTGTCATTAGGCGCATGGATCGAGATGGCAAGGTTGATTTGCGTATTCTCTTCCGTAAATTTATACATGCTTGGTACGATACCGCTTGTCGAAACGGTGATATGGCGCTGGCCGATATTCAGACCCTTCTCATGAATCATAATACGCAGGAAGGTCATCGTGGCGTCATAATTTTCGAATGGTTCGCCGGAACCCATAATAACGATGCTTGATACGCGTTCCCCTGTGGCATCCAGCATCTGCTGGGCCGTTACCACTTGCGCAACAATCTCGCCGGCGGTCAGATTGCGTTTCAGACCGCCAAGCGTCGAGGCGCAGAAGGTACAGCCAATCCGGCAGCCTACCTGCGTCGTTACGCAGATGCTGTTGCCGTACTCATGGCGCATAATAACGGTCTCGATCGCATGGTTGTCATGCAGGCCAAACAGGAATTTGACCGTGCCGTCCTTCGACTCGAATTTTGTTATCTCCGACAGCGTCACGAACTGGAAGGATTCTTCCAGCTTCTCGCGAAGCGGTTTCGGCAGATTGGACATCTCTTCAAAGCTCTTCACGCGCTTAACGTACAGCCAATCGAACAGCTGTCCGCCGCGGAAAGCCGGCTCGCCGTTCTCTTTCATCCAGTCTTGAAGCTGGTCGAGGTTATAGTCATAAATTATTGGTTTCATCTTCTTATTATCACACCTGACTCTGAAATAGCGCGCCTGTTATGCCGGCGCTGATGATTTATTTTACCACAAACGCCCATGCCGAGCCACAAGGGCCCTACGGGCGTCTGCGGAGACGGGCAATAAAGAAACCGTCGCTGCCGTAATGATGCGGAAGCAGCTGCGCTTGTCCGTCGAATGAACTGTCGATAATGCCTTTCTCGCGCAGCGGCGCGAGAGCTTCCTCCGGCCATTCCGCGTCAAGCTGGAATTCGGGATGCTCCTTCAGGAAAACCGCCACCTGTTCTTCGTTCTCGGTACTCTCAATCGTACAGGTGCTGTACACCAGCGTTCCGCCAGGCTTAACCAGTCCTGCCACAGCCCCGAGCAGCCGGCGCTGAATCGCCGCGATCTCGGCGACATCGCCGGCTGTTTTCGTCCATTTGATTTCCGGCTTGCGGCGGATAACGCCAAAACCCGAACATGGCGCGTCCAGCAGCACCGCATCGATCGAAGCCGGGGCAAACCGTTCGCCCAGCTTGCCGGCATCTTCGGTGATCGCCTCGATATTTTGAAGGCCGAGACGTACCGCCTGATCGACGATAAGCTGGCGCTTGTGCGGATGAAGGTCGTTGGCATAGACCTTGCCTTTGCCGCTCATCAGCTCCGCCATATGGGTTGTTTTCCCGCCCGGCGCCGCGCAGCAATCCAGCACCTGCATGCCCGCCTTAGGCGCGACCACCTCGGCAACCAGCATGGAGCTTTCGTCCTGCATCGTCCAGAGACCATCGCGGAAGCCTTCCGTATCGGCCAGATTGCCCCCGCGTCGCACTACGATACCGGCAGGCGCAAGTCTTGAAGCTTCAGCATCGCCGCCCTGTTCGGTCAGCAGGCTAAGCACCTCGTTTCGCGATGAGCGGAGCGGATTGACGCGAACGCTGGCATGCGGCGGCTCATTGCCCGAAGCGCAGATCGCTTCGGCTGTTTCCGCGCCGTATGCTTTGACCCAGCGTTCAACCAGCCACTCCGGATAAGAATATCTGACGGAGATCTGCACGACAGGATTCTTGTCCGCGATGGCATCAACCGTCAGCTCTGCACGGTTCCGGTCAATGCTGCGAAGAATGCCGTTCACCATTCCTGAAATTCCCTGATGTCCTCTGCGCTTTGCAATGGTTACCGCCTCGTTCACCGCAGCATGGGCCGGAATACGGTCAAGATACAGCAATTGATAAGCGCTCATGCGCAATAGCTGATGGACCCAAGGCTCCAGCTTGCGCAGCCCTTTGGCCGCGAATTTGCCAAGCCAATGATCCAGTGTCAGCTGGCGCTGAATTGTTCCGTACACGAGCTCGGTTACAAGAGCAGCGTCCGCGCGCTGCAGCTGTGCTTCCTGCAGGACACGGTTGAGCTGCAGGTTGCTGTACGCACCAGTCTCCGCCACCTTTACCAGGGTATCAAGCGCAAGCTCGCGCGGCGTACGGACGCGTGCCGGGCGCTGTTCCTTGCGCCCCTCCTGTCCAGGTCCGCGGCCATGGCCTTTTCCGCCTGGCTTCCGCTTTGGCCGCGATTTAAAAGTTTCCCGTTCGCTCATGCTTCGCCACCGCCAAATACAGCATCGGAAGACAGTCGTGCGCCAGGCAGCCAGTCCGCAACCGTCATAACCCGCTTGCCTGAAGGCTGAACCTCAAGCAAGCGAAGCAGCCCGTCACCGGTCTGTACGTCAATACCGGAGGTGCTTGCGGCAACTACGGTACCCGGAGCAGCGGATTCGTTACCCGCCTTGCCGTCAGGCTTCGCGCATGCCCATACTTTAAACACTTCGCCGTTCAGGTATGTAAAAGCGCCTGCCATCGGAGATAATCCGCGTACCTGGTTAAAGATGCTGCGCGCCGGCTTGCTCCAGTCGATCCGCTCATCCTCGCGCGTTAAGTTTGGCGCATACGTAGCCAGTTCGTTATCCTGGGGCTCGGCCTGCAGTTCGCCTGCAAGAAGGGCAGGGAGCGTACGTCCCAGCAATTCAGCGCCGGCAGCGCTCAGCTTTTCGAACAAAGTACCCGAAGTATCCTCGTCCGTAATCGGAACTTCAATCTTGCTGATCATATCGCCGGTATCGAGACCTTCCGCCATATACATAATCGTTACGCCGGTAACCGTCTCGCCGTTAATAATCGAGCGCTGGATCGGAGCACCGCCGCGGTAGCGCGGCAGCAGCGAGCCATGCACGTTGATGCAGCCAAGCCGCGGGATGTCCAAAAGCGCCTTCGGCAAAATTTGTCCGTAAGCGGCTGTAACAATCAGATCCGGTTGAAGCTCGGCGATGGCCGCAACCGCTTCAGCGCTGCGCATCCGCTCCGGCTGAAGGACCGGCAGGCCAAATGCAAGAGCCGCTTCCTTCAGAGGAGGCGGCGTCAACACGCGTTTGCGTCCTTTCGGTCGGTCTGGCTGCGACACGGCAGCAACTACATCGTAGCCCTGCTCGATCAAAAGCCGCAAAGAAGGAACGGCGAATTCCGGCGTTCCCATAAATACAATACGCATTCCTTTACTCGCCGCCTTTTCTTTGTCTTGCCGTAATGTCATATACATTTTGCGCAATATCCGTGAACAGAATGCCATTCAGATGATCAATCTCATGCTGGAACGCAACCGCGAGGAAGCCGCTTGCCTCTACCGTAAACGGATTGCCTTCCCCGTCCTGCCCGTTTATAACGATCCGCTCGTAACGCTTTACGTCGCCGTTCAGGTTCGGAATGCTGAGGCAGCCCTCCGGACCAACCTGCTCGCCTTCATTTTCAACAATAACGGGATTAACCATCGAGATCAGACCTGTCTCGTCGCCGATATCCACAACAATGACGCGCTTCGATATGCCGATCTGCGGAGCCGCAAGCCCTACGCCGTCCGCGTCATACATGGTCTCTGCCATATCCTTCAGAAGCTTTTGCAGATTGGAGTTGAATTTCGTTACTTCCTTTGCCGTCTCGCGGAGCACCGGATCGGGTTCTTTCACAATAATACGAATGGCCATGGCCGTTACCTTCCTTTACAATCGTTATCTATTTTATAAAATGACTTGTGGGTCGACATCGATGCTAAACTGCACCAGCTTTGCCTGTGAGCCCTCCACAAAAGGCGCCATTGCATGCCTTAGCAGCGCGGGTATGTCGATGTTTCCACGATATTTTATCACACATTGAAAACGGTAGCGATCTTTCATTCTAGAAATTGGCGAGGCGACCGGCCCAAGAATATCCATCGCCCTTGGCAGACCGCCTTCAAGCGGGCCAAGAACCCCTTCATCCGACGCCAGCCCCCTAAGCCGCTCGGCAAACTGTTCGCTGACCGAAGACAGCAGAGGCAGCTGTTCATGCGACATCGTCACCAGAACCAGCCGGCAATAAGGCGGATAGCCCATCACGCTCCGGTGCTTCAGCTCTTCCCGCACAAATGCGGCATAATCATGATGCTGGGCGGTAAGAATGGCATAATGCTCGGGAGAATACGTCTGAATGATAACCTCCCCGGGAAGATGATGGCGCCCGGCGCGTCCCGCTACCTGCGTCAGCAGCTGGAACGTCCGCTCCGCCGAACGGAAGTCCGGCAGATTGAGCGACGTATCAGCGGCTATTACGCCAACCAGCGTAACGTACGGAAAGTCGAGTCCCTTCGCGACCATCTGCGTGCCCAGCAGCACATCGGCCTTCCGCTCGCCGAATTGCTTCAGCAGCTTCTCGTGAGAATGCTTCTCGGAGGTTGTATCCACATCCATCCGGATCACCCGGATCCCCGGGAACAGCTTCGCCAGCTCTTCCTCTACCCGCTGCGTCCCTGTCCCGAAATAGCGGATATGCTCGCTGCTGCAGGACGGGCATTCTTTCGGAGCCAGCTCGGCATGCCCGCAATAATGGCATCGCAACGCCCGTGATTTCTGATGGTAGGTCAGCGAAATATCGCAATGCGGACAAGCAGCCGTATAACCGCAGGAGCGGCACATCACGAAGGTGGAATAGCCCCGCCGGTTAAGCAGCAGCACCGACTGCTCGCCGCGTTCCAGCCTGTCGGCCAGCGCGGCATGCAGCTTCCGGCTGAACATCGACCGGTTGCCGTCCTGCAGTTCGCCGCGCATGTCAATGACTTGCACCGGCGGCATCGGACGGCTGCCGACCCGCTCCGGCATTGGCAGCAGAGCCGACTCCTTGCCGGGCGCAGGCTGGCGGCTGGCGGCGGCGAACGATTCCAGCGACGGCGTCGCTGAGCCAAGCACAACCGCTGCCCCATGCTGCCTTGCGCGCCTTACCGCGACATCCCGCGCATGGTATTTCGGGCTCTCCTCCTGCTTGTAGGAGGATTCATGCTCTTCATCAATAATAATAAGCCCAATCCGCTCAAAAGGTGCAAAAATCGCGGAACGAGCGCCGATTGCGACCTGTACGCGGCGGCTCCGGATTTTGCGCCACTCGTCATAACGCTCGCCGTTCGACAGCCGGCTGTGCAGCACGGCGACGGCTTCGCCAAAGCGTCCTTTGAATCGCTCCACCATCTGCGGAGTAAGCGAAATTTCCGGTACCAGCACTATTGCCTGCTTGCCTAGCTCCAGGCAATGCTGGATCGACTGCATATAGACCTCGGTCTTGCCGCTTCCCGTAACACCATGAAGCAGCAATACCTGCGGCTCGCCGCGGCTTACCGTGCCGGCAATCCGCTCGTACACGTCCTGCTGGCCGGGCATAAGCGGCAGCGGTACGGTCCGCTCGAAATCCCGGCCTGCGTACGGATCCCGTTCCTGCTCTACCTCATGAAGGCCAAGCAGGCCCTTGTCCGCAAGCGCCCGAACGCTGGCAGGCGAACCGCCTGCTTCCGCCAGCAGCGCCTGCAGCGGCATCGCCTCGCCGCGCTCCAGCATGAAGGCGAGCAGCTCCCGCTGCTTCCCGGCTCGGGCTGGAAAGTTCGCCAGCGCTTCGCGTGCCGCAGCTTCATCATCCGGCGGAAACACGGTAAGCACCTTTCGGATCGCCAGACGGTCGCGGATCGAAGTCTGCTCCTGAAGCAGCCCGTCGCGGAGCGCCTCTTTTATAGCTGCCGTCTGCTCCGGATACCGCTGCTGCAGCGTTTCCAGCTTAAGCTGCTTCTGCCTGCCGATCCACGTCAGCATCTCCTCCGGCAGCAGCGCCGTCAGACCGTAGTCCTCTGCCGTATAATCCGGATCATCGTTCAGACTGATATACCGTTCCGCTTTCCCTTTCAGAGCGGCCGGAATCATGGCCTGCAGCGCCGTCGTCCATGAGCAGCAATATTTGTCGCTCATCCATTTGGCCAGCTCAATCAGATCGGGCAGCAGCGGCGGAACCGGATCAAGCAGCTCGGATACGGCCTTAAGCTTCATGGGATCCACATCCGCCGTCTCCGCGAGCTCAATGACAAAGCCCTGCAGGACCCGTGGGCCAAAAGGAACGCCTACCCGGCTGCCGACCTCAATCCAGTTCTCCATGCCGGGAGGCACTTTATAGTCAAACGGCCGGTCCGTTTGTCGGCTCGGCACGTCTACGATCACTTTGGCAATCATTCTTCGCCCCGACCTCCGCTTTGGGCAGCTCCCTCCGAAAGGCGCCGGGCTGCAATCGTCAGAATGCGCTGAGCCGTCTCGCGCTTGGACAGCAGCGGCATCGCTTCAATTAATCCGCTTGGTCCGTATAACTGTACGATATTCGTGTCCCCGTTAAAGCCTGCGCCTTCCTGGCTGACATCGTTGCCCACGATAAGATCGGCATTTTTTCGCTTCAGCTTGTCCATGGCGTACTTCTCCAGCTGCTCCGTCTCCGCCGCAAAACCGATCAAGAGCTGATGCGTCTTCCGCTCGCCAAGCGTCTGCAAAATATCCGTCGTCTTCTCCAGCTCAAGCGTTAAGGTTTCGCCGGACTTCTTGATCTTCTGACCGTGTCTGGTCACCGGACGGTAATCCGCTACGGCTGCCGATTTAACCACAATATCCGATTCTTCGAACCGTTCCAGCACGGCATCAAGCATCTGCCGCGCCGATTCTACCCGTATAACCTTCACGCCGGCTGGCGGATCAACGGATGTTCTTCCCGCGATAACCGTAACCTCAGCCCCCATCACCTTGGCGGCCTCCGCGATGGCAAAGCCCATTTTGCCGGAAGAATCATTCGTTAAATAACGGACCGGATCAAGACGCTCCATCGTGCCTCCCGCCGTTACCAGCACGCGCTTGCCAGCAAGCGTTCCATGCTCCTTCGCTTTCAGAAGGGAATGTACCGCAATGACGATATCCTCCGGTTCCGCAAGACGGCCTTTTGCCACGTAACCGCAAGCAAGCTGACCCGTTCCCGGCTCCACAAACATCACGCCGCGGGATGCCAGCAGCTCCAGATTGCGGACAACCGCCGGATGCTCATACATATGTACGTTCATGGCCGGAGCGACCAGAACCGGACTTGTTGCTGCAAGCAGAGTTGTGCTCAGCATATCGTCGGCCAAGCCGTTTGCCACTTTCCCAATAATATTCGCAGTTGCAGGCGCAATTACGACCAGATCGGCACGGTCCGCCAAATCAATGTGAGTGACGACCGAAGGGTCTTTCTCGTCAAACGTATCGATGTGCACCGGATGGCGGGACAAGGTCTGCAGCGTGAGCGGCGTAATAAATTTGGTTGCCGATTCCGTCATAATGACATGGACCTCGGCCCCTGCCTGAACAAGCTTGCTGCAGAGCGCCGCGCCTTTATAGGCTGCAATGCCGCCGGTAATGCCTAATACTATCGTTTTTCCTCTCAACATACTGTTTCCCCCGATTTATGCCGTTAATCTATGTATTGACCGTTTAGGTGAGACCCATTCGCGCTTTTTCCTATCATACCATAGGTCATCCTAATTTGTAGCCTGCGCCATTCCCAGATGGAGGAATGGAAATCTTCTATTCAAATCCGTATACTAGAGAGTAGCTATTATTTTTTTTCTAATCCTAACAGAGGTGAGAGCAACTCCATGGACGAACTGAAACGAGCTTACGAAACAATGGGTCTTCCTGAAAACGCTTCGAAAGAAGAGGTCGATAAGCGTTACACCACCTTAATGCGACAAGCTCGGGCAAGACAAAGAGAGAACCCGGACGGAACCGACCAGGCAGACTTTGAGGAAGTAACGCGCGCTTACCGGTATATCCTCGGCGAAGACAACCGGAAAGCCAATGAGGCATTCAACCAGCAGGAATACGGCAAGTACAAAAAAATGGCCGGCTCCGCGGAGAAAGTAGACCATTTCTGGCGCTACTACAAGTTCCACGTGCTTGGCGGCATCATTGCCATCATTCTTGTTATCGTTGGCATTAACAGCTACCTGGACCACCGGGCTGAGCAGGAGCGTCTCGCCAAGCTTCCGCCGGTAGACTTGTCCATTATGTTCCTTGGCGAGTATTACATGAGCGACAGCACGGGCAAGCAGACCGAAGAAGCGGATATCGAAGAAGCGCTCATTAAGCAGTTCCCGGAATTCAAGCGCTTTAAAGTCAATTTCACGTATGTACCGCTGGATGCAAAGGATCAAATGGACATTGCCTCCCAGCAAAAAGCCATGGTCGTACTCGCGACGGAACGCCCGGACATCTATATTACGGATACGGCTGCGTTTAACTGGGTTGGCCCGCAAGGCGCGTTCATGAATCTGGACTCGCAGACGGACATTACCAAGCTGCTTAAGCCGGAGGACAGCTTCAAGCAAAAAACGGAAGAGGATCAGGCCGAGCATACGTACGGCGTAAAAATCTCCGGCAGCCCGATTATCGGAAATATTCCGATGCAAGCCAAAGACAATTATATCGCCAGCGTTCGCGAAGGCTCCAAAAACACCGAAAAAGCACTTCAATTCATCGAGAAATTCCTCGAGACCAAACAATAGGATAAGTAAAAGGAGCAAGTTCCCAAGGGGAGCTTGCTCCTTTTATGTTTGGAGAAACCGGTTGACCTGATTCATCCAGTCACCCTGCTCATCGGCGAGAAGAGTCGTCCAGCCGCGCAGCTCGGGTTCCTTGAAGTTTTTCGCCTGATCGTCAACGAACAAGATCGCCTTTGATTCGAAATGCTGCTCAACCCGTTCGTAGATTGGAGCATCCGGCTTACAGCAGCCGGCTGTACTGGAAATGGTCACGCTGTGCAAATATGGACGGAGCGGGGCAACGATAGGCTCCAGCCATTCCAAGCGGTGGTTGCTGAGCAGATGGATCTTGGCATGCTCGCTCCAGCCCGGAATTTGATCCGCGGCGGGCAGCGGCGTAATTTGCGACAACAGCTTTATTCTAGCCTCATCCCTATCGATTGCCGGGAACCGGCCGCAGATCTCGCCCCAAAATTCATCTTCGGTTATATGGCCCGTCCACAAACTCACACGGATCTCTTGTTTGAATTGGGACAGCTTGTCGCATGGCAGTCCATACCGCAATACAAGCTCCTGCCAAAACCCCGGCGAAAAATTCGCCGCAATCACGCCGGCTACGTCTAGAACCAACTCCGGTTTTACTTTCACAGTCAAAGCCGCCTCCTCACGGATAATCTCATTACATCCTCCTACTAATTCAAGCCATTTCAAGTCTTTTCCTGCTCTATAGCCACACTTGAATCGACGGTGCATGAACACAATCCGTTGGCCTGGCTTAACGACGTGTCACATCGCCAAGGAGTTTTCAAAGGGTAAAAAGAAGAGGCTTAACGATGCCCCGCATCGTTAAGCCATGTAAAATCGCCGGGATCCGCAGAAATGACAGATGCGGTGTCCCTTAACGACGAGGTGCAAGCTGATGACTAATAAAGCCCGCAGGCTCTAATCCGGCGCCAGAAGCGCCAGCCCAAGCTTGAGGGGATGCACAAATTCAACCAATCAGCAAAGCATAGACTACGCCGGGTCCGTGGACGCCGATCGTCAAATCATTCTCGATATCGGCCGAACGGCTTGGACCGGAAATAAAGTGAATCCCGGCCGGCAGCTGCTCGCGTCCCGCTTCATCGAAATTTATCAAGATCTCGCCTAGTCGCGTCTTTAAGCGCTCAAGCGGGATCAGAACAAACAATACCGTTGGCAATAGGCTTACCGAGCGGCCTTTATCCTCCGAGGATAAGACGGTTACGGAGCCGGTATAAGCGGCCGCATAGTCGGCAATTACAATACCGAAGTCCGATTCCGCAGCTCGCGCTCTCCAGTTCTCCCCTGCCTCGCTGTTCCATACGCGGACTTCCGCTCCCGATGCGGCAAGCGCCTCCTCGAGTCCAAGCTCGCTTAACTCCGGCTGATTTTGCCGGATGACGTATTTGGCGCTAAGCGCATCCGCTTTTTCCGCGATAAACCGCTTAGCCGCTTCCATGTCGGCAAGCCGCTCCACATGCCCGCCGGCTGCCTTGAAGTTCGACTCGAACCGGTCCATGCGCTCCTCAAGCGGCCATTCAAAGGCTTGCCAGAAATCCGGGGCGCCACGGAACGGATGCTCCGGCGCCGAAGTCATCCGGGGATGTCCCAGCTTCTGGGCGATCCCGTTCATGAACGTCTCCTGCTTGCGCTTTGATTCTTCCGCTAACCGCCTCAGCCACTCCTCATGGGAATCAACCTGCTTAGCCATGACCGTTGCCTCCCTCGCTGTCTCTGCCCTGCACAATGGCTTCCATCCGGCTGCGCATGTCGGGAGCAACCTCCTTCAATCCATGGCGCAGCTCCTGCTCAAGCGTCCCCCATTGTTCGCGGAACGACTTTTTCGGCAGGCTTGGCGTTACCCGGTACGTATTCCAGCCTTTAAGAGGACCAAGCTTCAGACGGATTCCCCCGTCTCTTACCACAAGCTTTTGTCCCAGCTTGCCTAGCTTCACAAGGCCGGCATAACGCTTCGAGCTGCCCATTACGGCAGCAAAGCCTTTCATCCCAATCGACTCTGCCGCATTGCCATGCCCTTGCTCCAGCTTGCGCCGGCGCAAATAAATCAGCATCTCGTGAAGCGGAATTTTGACCGGACAGGCCTCGTAGCAGGCGCCGCACAAGCTTGATGCGTTGGCGATATCGTCCCACTCCGCTACATTTTTCTGCAATGCAGGAGTCAGTACGGCACCGATAGGACCGCTGTAAGTACCGCCGTATGCGTGTCCGCCGATGTGACGGTACACCGGACAAGCGTTTAGACAAGCGCCGCAGCGGATGCAATTCAAGAGTTCCTGGAACTCGGGATCGCCCAGCTGCAGGGACCGTCCGTTATCGACGATAATAATATGCATCTCATCCGGTCCGTCCGCGTCAACATCGCGTCTTGGACCGGTTATGCCGGACATGTAAACCGTCAGCTTCTGCCCTGTCGCCGACCGCGGCAGCAGAGTAGCCATAACCTCCAGATCCGCCCAGGACGGAATAATCCGCTCCATCCCCATCAGCGTAATCTGCGTCTTCGGAACGGTTGTAACCATCCGTGCGTTTCCTTCGTTCTCGAAGAGCACCATCGAGCCGGTCTCGGCAATCGCGAAGTTGCAGCCGGTCATCCCGATATCCGCCTCCAGGAACTTCTCCCGCAGCTTCTTGCGCACAAAGCCCGCAAGAATGGATGTATCGGGAGCAAGCGTCTCGCCCGCTTCCTGAGACAGAAGATCGGCCACCTGATAACGATTCTTGTGAATAGCCGGGATAATAATATGGGAAGGCGTCTCGCCGGCCAGCTGGATGATATACTCGCCAAGATCCGTTTCGATGGCTTCAACGCCGATGGACTCAAGCTCATGATTCAAATGCAGCTCTTCCGTAACCATCGATTTCGACTTTACAACCGACTTCGCCTGCTTGCGCTGCGCAATCTCAAGAGACAGCTTCACCGCTTCGGCAGACGTCTCGGCAAAATGCACATGCACGCCGTTAGCGCGCGCCTGATTCGCAAACATATTCAAATAGTAATCCAGATGAGCTATCGTATGAAGCCGGATTTGCCGTCCGCGCTCCCGCCAGTCATCCCAATTGCCATGCTCGGCGGAAGCCTGCTTTTTGCCGTTCCGAAGACGTTCCGTTGTGAACTTGACCGCTTTGCGCAGGAACTCGTCGTTCAGCGCCAATTCTGCGCGTTCTTTTACCGTTGATGCCGTACCAGCCGTACTCATGCTTGCTTCACCCCTTCATACAAGAGCTCTGCCAAATGCATCACCTTTACCGGCTGATTGCGGTACCGCAGGTTGCCGGCAATATTCATCAGACAAGCCAGATCAAGCCCAACCAGCACTTCGGCCTCCGTCTCCAGCACATGGTCCACCTTCTCCGTTACCATCGCGCCGGAAATATCGGCCATCTTTACCGCAAACGTGCCGCCAAAGCCGCAGCAATCCTCCGCGAAAGGAAGCGGAACAAGCTCAAGCCCCTGCACATGGCGCATAAGCTCCATCGGTTCTTCCTTAATCCCTAGCAGCCTGCTGCCATGACAGGAAGGATGGTACGTTACTTTGTGCGGGAATACCGCGCCAACGTCTTTTACGCCAAGCACTTGAACTAGAAATTGCGTAAATTCATAAGATTTGCGTTGAAGCTTCAATGCCCGCTCATGCATAACCGGATCCGCTTCAAACAGCTTGGGATAATGATGAATCATGCCCGTACAGGAGCCGGAGGGCGAAATAACGAAGTCCGAGTCCTCGAATGCATCGAGAATCGTCTTTGCGCTCTCCCGCGCTTCCTTCCAATAACCGCTGTTGAAGGCGGGTTGGCCGCAGCAGGTTTGTACCGTTGGAAAATGCAGTTGAATTCCGTACTTGGCCAGAAGTCTGACCATTGCCTCTCCCACTCGGGGATATATCGTGTCGCTAAGACAGGTGATAAATAATGAGACCTTCACCTCGTCACCTCACAAACGTATCGATTCGTTAAACCATCGTAACCGGGATTGAACGCTCGGATAGCCCGGCTGCAGCTTCCTGTGAAAGCCGGCGGTCCGTGATAATGGCGTCGACCTCAGCCAGATCACCTACATGGGTAAATGCCTGAACGCCAAACTTGCTGGAATCCGCAAGCAGGATGACCTGCTCCGCAATACCGAGCATCTTATGTTTAATGCGTGCCTGGAGCTCATTCGATTCGCTGATGCCGCGCTCCAGATGCACACCCTTGCAGGATAAAAACAGCTTGTTTACATGATAGGTTTCGAGTGACCGTTCCGCGAGCGGCCCTACATAGGATAAAGAACGCGAAGCCAGAATGCCGCCGGTCGAGATCACTTCGATCTTCTCCTTATTGCTTAGGGCGACGGCAACTTTAATCGAATTGGTCAAAACAGTGAGAGAAATATCCGGTAGAATCGATGCCATATACCATGCTGTGGAACTGGCGTCCAGCAAAATCCGGTCATTCGGCTTAATCAGCTTGACCGCTTCTTCCGCAATACGTCGCTTCTCGTCTGCATGCATAATTTCGCGCTCCGCCACCGGAGTCTCCGGCTGCGCATCCTTCACGCTGACCGCGCCGCCATGCGAGCGGCGAAGCCGTCCCGCCTGTTCCAGGCGGTCGAGATCCCGTCGGATCGTCTCCTCCGTAACCTGGCAAAGCTCGCTCAGCTCCGATACCCGGATGCTGCCCCGCTCATTCACCAATCGAACTATCGTTTCGTACCGTTCCGCAACCAGCATAGCCTACCTCTTTCTCTTTCTTCTCAATTTTTCCATACCTATCGATTTTAAGGCCAAGCTATTTATTATACAACGAAGGATCAGAACCAGAAGAAACAACATGTTGGGTTAACAGGAATCCCATAACTTGCGAGCCATTTTTGTTTCCCCTCCGATTAGATTTGTTTTTGTTTGTTTATATGTTAACATGTTTGTTTATTTTTGAAAACTGTTATTTCAAACAAAAACGGACATGACCGGAACCGGCAAAAAAACAAAAAAATAGGATGGAGCTGATCAGCTCCATCCTATTTTCAATCAAACTTATTATTCATCTTTATCTATTGTTTGTTCAACAATTACGATGTCGTGGAAGATCTCTTCCAGTGCAACACCAACAAATTTACGGGATTTCGGGTTGCGAAGCTCGGATTTCTCCCCGTTACGCAGCATGCGCGCGCGTCTCGAAGCCGCAACTACAAGCGAATATTTGCTGTCTACTTTTTTCACCATTTCATCAATCGATGGATACAACATTGTTCTTCACCTCTCGCTCAGACTTTCTCAATAGCCGCTGACAGCTCTCCCAGATGGGAATAATACCGGTCTCTCCGGCAATGCTCAGCTGTAATAATACTTTGAATACGGTGGCACGCGGCGTCGATCTCATCGTTAACAACCGCATAATCATAATGACGGATCAGGTTCATTTCTTCAACCGCTACCGTCATCCGGTTATTGATCGTATCCTGGGTTTCCGTTCCCCTGCCCGTAATACGGGACTTCAGCTCGTCAAGCGAAGGAGGAAGCAGGAAGACAAACACGCCTTCCGGGAACTTCTCTTTCACTTTCAACGCGCCTTGAACTTCAATCTCCAGAATAACGTCCTTGCCGCTTGCAAGCGTACTCTCCACAAAATCGCGAGGAGTACCATAGCAATTGCCAACATATTCGGCATGTTCGAGGAGTGCGTCTTTTGCAATCATCTCCTTGAACTGCTCTTTCGTCTTGAAGAAATAATTAATACCATCGATTTCGCCTTGTCTTGGCTTCCGGGTCGTAGCAGAAACGGAATAGACAAGCTCAGGCACCTTTTGGCGAAGGACGGAACACACGGTTCCTTTTCCTACGCCTGAAGGTCCGGACAATACAATCAACAATCCCTTATCCATATTACTCCCCGTATTATTCGTCGTTATCGTCATCCTTGGTCGACAAGCGATGCGCAACTGTCTCTGGCTGCACCGCCGATAAAATGACATGATCGCTGTCCGTAATGATGACAGCACGCGTGCGTCTTCCGTAAGTCGCGTCAATCAGCATATGTCTGTCACGTGCTTCTTGAATAATTCGTTTAATTGGTGCCGACTCCGGACTAACAATTGAAATAATGCGATTGGCCGAAACAATATTGCCGAAGCCGATATTAATAAGTTTAATAGCCAAGTCAGGTTCCCCCTCCGGTCTTCCTCGTGCAACTCCCGTATAAATCATATATTTGTATAAATGTATTGGACCCTGATGAATTGCTCCACCGTGCCAAATAACGACAGAACCATTGCACTATTGTTGACGAAAAAAGTCCGGAGCATACGTTCTACGCCGCGCCTTCACGCCTGTTCCCGCTATTCCGGGGACACTGCCTGTCCCGGGAAAGATGCAGCCGGTCAAACAGGCAGCCCGATCCATTGTTATATAGTTTAATGGATTTTGAAGAAACGAACAAGAGAAAACAAGATAAATTGCGAAAACAGACTATTTTATCGTCTTTGCACCCCTGTTTTCGCCCATACGTAGTCCGTCAACTCCGCCGCCATCTCGTAGAACATAAACGGTGTCATGAAGTAAATGCCCTTGAAATGACGGATAGCGGTATCAAGCAGCTCCCGGGAGATCCGAACGCCCTCCGCGCGTCCCTCCGCACCCTCAAGTCCCGCCATCCGCTTCCGTACTTCGTCGGATAATTGAATGCCCGGAACCTCGTTATGCAGGTATTCGGCATTGCGCCCGCTCGCAAGCGGCATAATGCCGATGAACACGGGAACAGGCAAATGCTTTGTCGCTTCCGCGATTTTCTCAATAAGTACCGGATCATAGACCGGCTGGGTCATGATATAATCCGCGCCGGATGCGATCTTTTTCTCCAGCCGCTGGACCGCCTTGTCCAAATGCTTGACGTTTGGATTAAACGCAGCGCCAACGACGAATTTGGCCTTCTGCTTAAGCGGCTTGCCCGAGAAGGCGATACCATCGTTAAGCTGCTTGGTCATTCGGATCATCTCGAAGGAAGTCAGATCGTATACCGAACTGGAATCGGGCAAATCGCCGAAGCGCGCCGGATCGCCGGTAACCGCCAGCACATGGTCGATTCCGAGTGCGTCCAATCCCATCAGATGCGACTGCGTTCCAATCAGATTGCGGTCCCGGCAGGCAATATGGACGAGCGGCCGCAATCCGATTCGCTCCTTCACCAGCGCGGCAAGCGCCAGGTTGCTCATACGGGTCACCGCCAGCGAGTTGTCCGCCATCGTAATGGCATCCGCTCCGCAGGCTTTAATGGCTGCTGCTCCAGCCATAAATTTCGTAATATCCAGATCGCGCGGAGGATCCAGCTCAACAATAACCGCATGTCTTACTCTTACGGTGTCCACCAGCGATGGTTCCGAATTAATCGGCGTGTCCGCCCGCTCCCCGGAAGCATTCTTCACGACCTCAGCCGGTTCCGCCTCTATTACGATAATCTCCGCCTCCGGGGAGTCGGCTATCGCAACGGCTGCTGCCCCGTTTTGCGGCTTATAATCTTTCAACGCTTTCGCCATGGCCGCAATGTGCTCCGGCGTTGTTCCGCAGCATCCGCCGATGATCCGCGCGCCGCGGTCCGCAAATTGCAGGGCGGTCTCGGCAAAATAATCCGGCCCAGCCGAATACTTGTATTTGCCGTCAACATAATCCGGAATACCCGCGTTCGGGAAAATCGATAGCGGGAGCTCTACCGGTCCCCCAATCGACTCAACCGCCCGCATAATTCCGTTTGGACCGCTCCGGCAGTTGAAACCGACAACATCCGCTCCCTCGTCCTTCAATAAAGTGAAGGCATCCAGCAAGCCGGTACCGTCCTGCGTGCGTCCGACATCCTGGGCGGCAAACTGGCAAATGACAGGCAGCTGGGTCAGCTTGCGGGCAAGTCCCAGTGCCAGGCGCATTTCGTCAAAATCATAAAACGTTTCGAACAGAATTCCGTCCACGCCTTCAACAAGCAAAGCGTCGAGCTGACGCTCAAACGCATGGCTGACTTCGGATGTCCGCACATCCTTCAGCTTGCCGGCTCGGATCGAGCCAACAGCGCCAACCACGTAGGCATCCTCGCCGGCCGCCGCTTTCGCAATCCGCACCCCGGCACGGTTAATCGCTTCCATATCCGGCTCCAGGCCGTATTTAGACAACTTGACCAGATTGGCCGAGAAGGTGTTGGTCTCGATTACGCGCGCCCCCGCCTCATAGTACCGGCGATGGACGCCTTCAATGACATCCGGACGGGTCATATTCAATTCTTCGTAAGAAACGCCGACAGGGAACCCCATCTGATACAGATAGGTTCCCATCGCGCCGTCCCCGGTCAAGATACGCTGCTTAAGCTTCGTTCTTAAATCGGGCTTCATATTCATTTCTCCCTATTTCCATTCGCCGCGGTATACTTCGGCTGCAGGTCCAGTCATATAAACATGATTATCTGCTTCGTTCCATTCAATCGTCAGGTCTCCGCCTTTAAGCGTTACAACCGCAGTACGGTCCGTTAAGCCGTTCAATACGGAGGAAACGACCGTTGCGCATGCGCCGGTGCCGCAAGCCAGCGTTGGTCCGGCTCCGCGCTCCCAAACGCGCATCTCCGCATGCTCGCGGGAGATTACGGTAACGAACTCCACATTGATTTTGCGCGGGAACATCGGATGAGTCTCTAGCTTGGGTCCCCAAGTTGCAAGATCAAAGTTAGCGGCATCGTCCACATAGATCACGCAATGAGGGTTGCCCATCGATACCGCCGTGAACCGGAATTCGCGGCCGTCCACTTCAATCGGATGCTCGATTACGCGGTCTTCGTCAACCGTTGTAGGCACTTGCAGGCCGTTCAGAATCGGCGCGCCCATATCAACGCGAACCTGCTGAACTTTGCCGTCCGCTACTTCCAGTTGAACCGTCTGCGCACCGGCGCCAAGCGTTTCGATCGTTAACTCCTCTTTATCCGTAAGACCGTTATCGTAAATGTATTTCGCCGCGCAGCGAATCGCGTTGCCGCATTGCTCCGCCTCCGAACCGTCGGAGTTGATGATGCGCATGCGGAAATCCGCCACTTCCGAAGGAAGGATGTACACCAGTCCGTCAGCGCCGATACCGAAGAACCGGTTGCACTGGTTTTTCGCCAGCTCCGCTACATTGCCCGGCAGCTGCTGCTCGCCGGCGATAACGATAAAATCATTCCCCAAACCATGCATTTTTGTAAACTTCATCATGGTGTTCCCCCTTTACTGCAGCCAATGGATAAAATAAGCTATCATTTTTCCTTAGCATACCGCAAAGCAAAGGGAAACGCTATTCATAATTCCGATCATCATTTGTACTTCGTTACACATTTTTGAACGCCATTTTTGCCGGTTTGCTTTTAGGCTTGCTCGTTCCAAGCACGCTGCCGATACCCATCAGGAAGGTTGGAATGCCGGCGGCCACAAATACCAGACACCATTCGCGGAAATTGAGCGGTACCGTCTTGAAGATCGGCTGAAGCATCGGAATGTAGAGCACCCCGATCATCAGGATCAAGGACGATAGAACGGCCAGCACCAGGTAACGGTTCTGGAACAGGTTGCGATGGAAGATGGAACGCGAGCTGCGGCAGTCAAAGACGTGAATGAGCTGGGCCAATACCAACGTGGCAAAAGCGACCGTCTGCGCCTTGGTAAGCTGCTCTGCGGCTGTACCCGGAGCAAGTTTTAACGTAATCCAGAAGGCGCCTAGCGTACATACCCCGATCAATACGCCGCGGCTGATGATTTTCCAGCCCAGCCGTCTCGCAAATACGCTTTCCTTGGCCGAGCGCGGCTTCTGCTGCATCAAGTCTTTCTCCGCCTGGTCGACCCCCAGCGCCATAGCCGGCAAGCCGTCCGTCACAAGGTTAACCCACAAGATCTGAATCGGCACGAGCGGAAGCGGAAGGCCCGCCATCATCGCCAGGAACATCGTCAGAATCTCGCCGACGTTGGATGCCAGCAGGTAACGGATGAACTTGCGGATATTCTCATAAATGCTCCGGCCTTCTTCGATGGCCGACACGATCGTTGCAAAGTTGTCGTCACTTAATACAAGCGCGGAAGCTTCCTTCGAGACATCCGTGCCGGTAATGCCCATTGCAATGCCGATATCGGCTGCTTTAATTGCCGGTGCATCGTTAACGCCGTCGCCGGTCATGGCAACCACATGCCCTCGTCTCTGCAGCGACTTAACGATCCGCAGCTTATGCTCCGGCGATACGCGGGCGAAGACATAGATGTTGTCGACATGCTTGTCGAGCTGATCATCCGTCATATTTTCCAATTGGCTGCCGCTAAGCGCTACGCCGCCGCGCGGCATGATGCCAAGCTGGTGAGCGATAGCTTCAGCGGTCAATTGATGATCACCCGTGATCATCACCGTCTTGATGCCTGCCCTGCGGCAGGTCGCAATCGCATCGCGCACCTCGCGGCGCGGCGGGTCGATCATCCCGGTCAAGCCGACAAATACAAGCTGGCATTCCACATCGCTTTCCGTCTCCGTCGTTTCGCCGCTGCGGATATCCCGGTAAGCTAGGCCAAGCACGCGCAGAGCGTTTTGCGCCATTTCTTCCGCGGCATCCGCGCATTTTTTCTTGAGCGTTGCGGTAAACGGCACAACCTTGCCGTCCCATAACACGTAGCTGCAATGATCCATCAGCATATCGGAAGCGCCTTTCGTATACACAACCTTGCCTCCCTGGTGCGAGACAAGAACGCTCATCCGCTTCCGTTCGGAATCAAACGGAAATTCCTTTTCCCTCTTATATAAGCCTTCCAGCGATTTCGCGGACATCCCAAGCTTAGCGGACAGTACGGTAAGAGCGCCTTCCGTCGGGTCTCCTTTCAGTACCCATTCTTCCTGTGCCTCTTTGCTTTTCCGTTTCTTCGATTCCTGCTGTTCCGCCTGCGTAATAGTCGCGTTATTGCAAAGCGCCGATACTTGCAGGAGACGTTTGAGGGAGATATCATGCTTCACTTCTACCATGGCGCCATCCTCAAAAGCAGCTCCAACCGGCTCATAGCCTTCGCCCGTCACCTGGAGATGACGGCCGCCCAGCCAAATGTTCGTGACGGTCATTTTATTTTGCGTCAGCGTGCCCGTCTTGTCGGAGCAGATAACCGAAGCACAGCCTAACGTTTCCACGGAAGGCAGCTTGCGGACAATCGCCTTCCGTTTAATCATCCGCTGTACGCCAAGGGCAAGCGCAATCGTAACGATGGCCGGGAGCCCTTCCGGAATAGCCGCTACGGCCAGGCTGACACCGGCGAGGAACATGCCGTAGGCAGGCTGTCCATGCAGAATGCCGGCAACAACGACCATAATCGTAAGTCCGATCGCAACGGCGATTAATATTTTGCCAAGCTGCTCCAGTCTGTGCTGAAGCGGCGTTTCCATTGATTCGGTCTGCTGAATGAGTCCCGCGATTTTACCCATTTCCGTTTCCATGCCCGTCCGGACAACAACCCCTTTGGCTGTCCCGCGGGTAAGCATGGTGCCCATAAAGCCCAAATTCCGTTGGTCGCCCAGCGGCAGGTCTTCTTCGTGAATAGCTGCGGCATGCTTGCCGACCGGCACCGATTCGCCCGTCAAGGCAGATTCCTCGGCATAGCAGCTGTTTGCTTCAATCAGCCGGATGTCGGCCGGAATGCGGTCGCCGCTTTCGAGCAGCAGAACATCACCGTTAACAAGCTCTTTGGCTGCAATCATCAATTGCTGTCCGCCGCGAATAACTTTTGCCGTAGGCGCTGACAGTTCCTTGAGGGCACTAAGGGATTTCTCCGCACGGAATTCCTGAATGAAGCCCAATATCGCATTAATCGCGATAATGGCCACAATCGTCACGGCATCCAAATATTCGCCCAAGAGCCCCGATATGAGAGTAGCGCCCATTAGCACAAGCACCATAAAATCCTTGAATTGATTCAGGAAAAGCACAACCGGGGAAATACGCTCGCCCTCCGCCAGTTCGTTTCGCCCGTTCTTCGACAGCCTGTCTTCTGCTTCCGATGCAGACAGCCCTTGCGCAAGCGAGCTGCCCAGCTTATTCGCCAGTTCGCCCGCTTCCATTTGGTGCCATTTCAATTGTTCCATTGTACGACTCCCTCCCGTATATGCCGAGCGCTCTCGGACAGCCTCTCAAGCCTAAATGTATTCGGACAAACTGCAAAATATCCCACTTAAAGACTTAAGTTTTTGGTTTAACTATGGCATGATAGAGAAAGACATTGATAAAGGAGACTTAACCCTCATGGCCTTAGACGGCATTGTTATTCACGCAGTAGTTGAAGAGCTTCAGCGCTGCATAGGCGCTCGCATTCATAAAATTCACCAGCCGACGGACAATGATCTCGTATTCAGCATCCGCGGCGCGGGGGCGCAGGGCAAACTGCTCTTGTCCGCCAATCCTACGTATCCGCGCGTTCACTGGACGAATGCTTCTTACGTAAATCCGCTGGAAGCACCGATGTTCTGCATGCTGATGCGCAAATATTGCGAAGGCGCGACCATTGAAGCAGTCAAACAAATCGGACGCGAACGGATTATTCATATCGACGTCCGGCACCGCGATGAGCTTGGCGATATTTCGCTTAAGACGATCATTATTGAAATTATGGGTCGTCACAGCAACATTATTTTGCTGGACCCCTCAACCGGTACCATTCATGACGGCATCCATCATGTAACGCCTGCCATCAGTACATACCGGATTGTTATGCCGGGCAGCAAATACACCGCCCCGCCTGATCAAGCAAAGACCGATCCGCTTGCCATGGCAAGCGAAAAAGAATTCCTGGACGCACTCGAGCAGCATACTGCCGAAACCGCCGAACCCTTACCGCCGCAGCGGCAGCTTGTTCAGACGTTCAGCGGACTAAGCCCTTTGCTCGCCAAAGAGATCGTATTCCGTGCGGAGAACGGAAACGGCAGCCTCTGGAACAGCTTTCAGGCGCTTATGAACGATGTTCGGGCACATGTCTACGAACCAACCATAGCGGTGGATGCCAATGGCAAATCCTATTTCTCTATAACTCCGCTAACCCATGTGCAAGGTTCTTCCGAGTATTTTGCTTCAATCAGCGAATGCCTGGAAGCCTTTTACGGCAATAAAGCGGAACGGGATACGGTCAAACAGCGTGCTTTGGATCTCATCCGATTCGTCCAGAATGAGAAAGTCAAAAACGAGAAGAAGATAGAGAAGCTGAGGGAAACGGTCGAGGAAGCACAGGATGCCGATAAATACCGCGTGCTAGGCGAGCTGCTAACAGCTTACATGCATCAAATCAACCGCGGGGACACAACGGTTGAACTCATCAACTTCTATGATGAAGAACAGGCAACGGTCGCGATTGATCTGGATCCGCAGCTTACGCCGTCGGATAATGCGCAGCGGTATTTCCGCAAATACACGAAGCAGAAGAACAGTATTGCCGTGGTTGAAGAGCAAATGGCGATCGCCCAAGGCGAGATATCGTATATGGAAACTCTGCTCCAGCAACTGGACAATGCTTCGCTTGCCGATATCGAGGAGATTAGGGATGAGCTTGTGGAGCAAGGCTATCTTCGCAGCAGAGTGAAGCGCGGACCAAAACGGAAAAAGCCGGCTCGCCCAACCTTGATTTGCTATACCTCCTCCGAAGGCGTCAGCATCTATGTCGGCAAGAACAATACGCAGAATGAATATTTAACGAACCGCCTTGCATCCCCTTCGGATGTGTGGCTTCATACGAAGGATATTCCGGGCTCCCATGTCGTTATCCGCGGAGGCGACTTTGGGGATGCCACCTTGGAAGAAGCAGCTATGCTATCCGGCTATTACAGCCAGGCAAGGGAATCCAGCCTGATTCCCGTGGATTACACGTTTATCCGCCATGTACGCAAGCCAAGCGGATCGAAACCCGGCTTTGTTATCTATGATCATCAGAAGACTCTGTTTATTACTCCCGATGAGCAGCGGATTAAAGCCATGCCATCCCGCAGCGTGAATTAAACGAAAAAGCAGTCCGTCCTCAGCCTGAGGCGGGCTGCTTTTTCGTTTTTTGCTCGATCTATCCTAAATTAGAAATCTTTAACGAACCTTAAATCCTTCGCTAACCTTCTCTGGAATAATGGCCCAATCCGATAAATCCGGGAACCTTAAATTACCTAATCATACTTAACTATATAAATATAGACGACTAACGGTTATTTTTTATTACTTTTATGTCTAGTTACGCGATTATTATTTGTTTTATTAGAAATTTTTGTTTTAAAGGTGAAATAAGGGTTTATAAAAAAATATTTATTTTAGTCCTTTTCTATGGAATTGGTAACTTTTATTAGCTGACTACCCCCTTAAAAAGTCATTAGTATTAAAAGTGCCAAACAAAACTTGTGCTGGCAGACTACACGCTTTCTTGCACAAAAAAACCATTGGGAGGAATACATACATGACTAAAAACAAGATCTTCAAAAAAGGAATTATCACCTTGGCAGGCGTTATCGCATTAACCGGTGCCGTACAAGCCCCTGCGCTTGGAGTAACTACTCCTAAAGCGGCAGCAGCAACCTCTACCCAAAGCACGCAGCTTAGCAAACTGATTACGAAAGGCAAAACCCAGCTTGGCGTAAAATGGCGCTACGGCACGCAGAAGGCCGGTTACGGGTTTGACTGCTCGAACTTTACTTCCTGGGTATACAGCAGCACGCTCGGGATCAAATTTTCCAGCGCTTCCCGCACGCAGCGCTATAGCAGCAGCATCGGCAAGCAAGTTATCGTTGACTCCAAAAATAAATACAAAAACCTGAAAGTCGGAGACTTGTTGTTCTTTAAAAATTCGGCCGATCCGGGTGACGGATCATTAAACCGCTCTACTAGCGGCGGCGGCGGCCATGTCGGCATTTATGCGGGCGTGGTTAACGGCAAGCACTACATCCTCCAAGCCGGCGGTGGACGAGGTAAAGTAACTTACGAAAAAATGGAAGGCACATGGTTTGCGTCTTCGCTGGTTTACGCGAAGAGAATCGTTAACTAACGGCAATATATAGAAATAGCGGTGCAGGGATATCTCCCCTGCACCGCTATTTTTCGTGGAAGCTATCTATCCTTGCGAAGCTGGTCCAGCACCGCCGCATCAACGGTTCTGCTGCCAATCTCGCCGTGGAATATCTCGCCCTGACGCTCCCCGTGGAAGTCCGAGCCGCCGGTCATTATAAGTCCGTGATTCCTTGCCAGCTCCGCGTAACGACGTTCTTCCTCAGGTCCATGGTCGGAGTGGTAAACCTCGATTCCTTGAACACCCTTCGCGATCAGCCGCTCGACCAGATCATCCCGGCCATACAAGCCCGGATGCGCGATTACGCTTGTCCCTCCCGCTTCGCGTATCCATTCGACTGCCTCGAACGGATGGATACGCGGAGGATTCACGTACGCGGCGCCGGCTTCCCCCAAATACCGGTCAAATGCTTCAGCCATCGTTGCAACGGCACCTTTTCGGATTAAAAGCTCCGCAATATGCGGCCGACCAATCGTTTTCCCTTTGCCTCTGCCGCCTCCGGCTAAAGCCTGCTCGGCAGCAATTTGCTCGACCTCTTGCATCGTAACGGGAATTCCGAGCTGGACTAACCATTCTACAATCATCTCATTCCGCGTACCGCGTGTCGCCCGGAGACCGGCTAGACGTTCCTGCCATAGCTCATTACGCCAGTCCGGGTAATAGGCCAAAATATGAATTTCGCGTCCATCAGCAATTGTGCTTAGCTCTACCCCGGGCACAACGGTAATCCCCAGCTTTTGTCCCGCTGCGAGCGCTTCCTCAACTCCTGCCATCGTATCGTGATCAGTGATGGCAACAGCCGCTAGCCCCGCCGCCTTCGCACGGGCAACAACGGCTGCAGGCGGCATCGTTCCGTCCGAAGCGGTCGTATGATTGTGCAAATCCGCTTTTCCTATAACCATTGCTGCAAATCCTTCTCTCTTAAAAAGGTGAGGAACGTAACTGCCGATATCGGCAGAAGCGTGGATTTCAAATAAATCGAGTAGAACTGCCGTTTGAACCGGGTATCTTCAATCGGAATCACATGCAGAAGCCCCAGCGCTACCTCATGCTTTACCGACGATTCGGAGACAAAGGAAACGCCAAGACCGGCTTCAACCGCCGACTTCACCGCGCCCGTACTGCCCAGCTCCATCACAATCTTCAGGTCGGCCGGATCGATCTTTTTCCGTTTAAGCTGCTCCTCCATTACTAATCGCGTACCGGAGCCCTGTTCACGGACGACAAAAGGATAATCTGCCACTTCATCCAACAGAACCTTCTGCCGCTTCGACAGCGGATGATCTTTCGGAACGATCAGCTTGAGCTCGTCGCTCATGACGGCCTCCATCTGCATATCCGGGTGGTTAACTGGAGCTTCAATCAATCCGAATGTCAGCTGATGATTGATAATCTCTTCAATGATTTGAGCGGTATTCATTACCTTCATGCTGATCGATATTTCCGGAAACGTCTGTCCGAACGGACCGAGCAGACGCGGCAAAATGTATTCTCCAATCGTCAGGCTGGCGCCAAGCTGAAGCCGTCCCTTAAGCTGCTTGGTAAACGCCGACATCGCTTGATCCGTATCGCGGATCAGCTCGATGCTTCTCCGCGCGTAAGGCATCAACGCCTTTCCGGCTTCCGTCAAGTCGATCCGTTTGGTAGACCGCTGCAGCAGCTTTGTCCCGAAATAGTCCTCCAGCGATTGCACCTGCATGGTCACGGCCGGCTGAGTCATATGCAGCGATTGGGCGGCCGCAGAGAAGCTGCCACGTTCCGCTACCGTATAAAAAATATGCAATTGATGAAAATTAAGCGCCATCTGTCCGACCATCCTCTCTTCTTAGCGGTTATTATACTACAAATGCACGTAAAAAAGCGCAGCACCCTTTGAAAGGATGCTGCGCTTACATTTCATCGTTTATTTTCTTTTTCGACTGTTTTTCACCAAGGTCATTCTTCTGGAGTGACGAAGCCATGAATAGTATGATTTCAAATCCCGCAATTCGATCGTCTCCGACATGCGTCCCAAAAAGGTGACTACAATCATCTTGTGCAGCGGGTTGCCAAGCAGATCAATGTCTGTTTCCGATGGGGCAAATTCAGCAACAAACACCAGATCGTCGTCAATCAGGTAAACATCCTCTTCATTCCGGTAATAAGGCTCAATTCGTCCTTGCTTCAGGCATTCCCATAAGAATTCGGCAATATCCTCGTAGCCCGTCTTCTCAGTTTCAACCCGATCCACCCATCGGCTCCTGGCATGGTTTGTAATAACGATGTCCGCCACTTTCTTATCGCCCAATTCGATATAGAAAGTTTCATAAGTGCTCCATCTTCTAGTCGTTTTGTCCTTCATCGTTCACCACACCTCCGTCTTAGGAACCAGGTCTTTTTTACCACTTTTATGTATAAGGATATTTTAACCATGATTGTCCGAGATTTCAACAATAAAATAAACTCAGCCCATAAATGTAATTATTTGTAAAACTTAATAAAAGAAAGAAGATCGCCGTACATTGGTCTCTCTGTGTACCAGCGATCTTCCCGCAATTTTATTTAATTATTATTAACTTCCTTGCTTGAATTTCATAAATGTTCACAGCTTATGAAATTCTAGTTCTACATGCTGTAGAATCTGGTCTTATCCTCGGCATCTTTTGTATATTCTGTCTTTAATTCGTTGCGGTAAGATCGTTCAACCTTGCGCACGAATGGAAGACGGCTTATTGTTTTTACCGCTTCCTCCGCGCGTTCTGCGTTCATATATATCACGACATAATGCATCTTGCGCGACATATAATGAACGGTTCCGTACTTTTCTAGCGTTCTGGCCGCTTTCAGATCGCTCACCCATATGATATAACCTGTCCGTTCCGGTAACAACATCTATTCCCTCCGTCGAGTCAAATCAAGCAAAGGTCTATCCACAGCCGCCGCTACCGCAGCTACAGGAGCCGCCGCCTCCGCAGCCGCCCGTTTTCCCTTCATTGCTCGGCACCTTAATCGTATCGGACACCGATTCCGCAATCATGCGGGATACGTCATACAGCATCGTATCCACAAGCTGCTCAGCCGTCTTGAATCGTTTCACCGCTTCAATCTGGTCCAGCTCCCGCTCGATTTGCTTCACTTTATCCTTAGCTGCATGATAATCCGGATGGAATCTGCCGAATCGCTCGCATTCCGAGAACAGCTCTTTCGCTTTGGCGAATTGCTTGGACAGCAACTTCACCCGCTCGTCCTCCTGTACAGCTTCTTTCCAATATAAATAGTCGGCAACTTCCGCCGATTGGTTAATAAAGTCACCCAGCTCGTAGGCGCACATCAACAGCGACGCCATATCCAGCGAAGAAACGCCGCTTGCACCATCATAGGGCAGAACTGTGGTCGTTGGCATTCGTTCACCCTCTTTTCTTTTACACTTGCTTAGAAACTATCATATCATAATCATTCAATGAATAGATACAATTTTACACAAATCCACTCACTCCCGGCGCAACCAGCTTCATCCCTTCCCACATTTCCGGGGACAAGCATACTTCGCGGTGCGTATCCGCTTCACGCAACAAGCCGGTAACGGTCCAGCCGTTCCCGCTCCTCTCCAGCCTCGCAGGCACAAAAGCCACAACGTTTTCTTTTATCCTTAATTGGACCGGAGCCTGCCAACTCAAAGCCCTTTCCAGAATCTCAAAGCGCGTGGAGTGATGATAAGACCTTAACTGCTGCATCCAATTTATAGGTACCCGTTCAAGCTCGGGCAGAAACCGCTCTATCCTGAAATCCTCATGATTCATGAGCTCGCAGCCCGCAAACGCCCGTCCGGAAAAACGGAGCGGGAATCCGCCTTCTTCTGATTGGTCTTCAAGCGGCAATTCGGGATACGCGTCTGCCGGCGGCTTCTTTTCCACTTCCGTCTGTTTTCCCCAGTCCGTCAAACTGGTTTCAAGCAAGGACGAGATAAGCATTCCGCCGGAGGCCGATTGCAAAAAGGCTATAACCGAAGCAACACACCGTCCGTGAGTAATTGCCCGTTCTATTGAGCTTCGCGATAATTGCCATACCGACAGCTGATCATCACTCTTCCTGTCTGCCACAAGCTCCAGTTCCCATCGGATACTGTAGGGACAACCTGGAGGAACAAGCAGATCGCCGTTAGGTTCAATCATAATGGGCTCGGGTCTTGCTGACGGACGCTGCTCATTATAGATAAACAACGGTATCATCGTCCACCGGAGCATTTTGCTGTCCCCCGCCCATGCGAGCTCTAACCACCCAAAGCTGCGCAGCAGATTCAAACAGGCACTGCGGCTCTGATCCCACTCCATGCCTTTTAAATCAAGCTCAGGGAGCTGATCAGCAATAGCCCCATCCGGATACCAAGTCCCTGGTTCAAGCCGGGTCAACAGCGCCATGACATGCCACATCGCAGGCTTTTTCTCCAGAAGCTCATTCAGGCACCACTGAAACAATAAAGACTCCCGCGTAAGCTCCCCCTTCGAGAACCAGGCAGCAAGCGTTTTTTCTTTCCACCTTATCAGCTTCCCTTCAAAGGCCAATACACCTAACTGGTTGCTAAGCTTCAGCACGAAAGATACGGCGGGATTGTAAGGATCCGTTTCCTCCTGCCGCCAGCCGGACTGAAGAAGATCCGCATCCGTAATAGAAATAGCCTGCATAAGCCTTGCGGTTGTTTTCTTCGGCAGAATTCCCTTTGCCGTCAGACCAAGACCGCTTCGGGCCAGCTCCGCCCAAGCGGCCAGAAGCTGCCTTCCAAGCGGCTTAAGGGCCATATCCTCCTGCCGCTGCTCCCATAATCCGCTTATCCTATTTACTTCAGGCCATTGACCAAACGGAAACAAATAGGGATGCCACTGCATAAAACAATCGCTTGGCATCGCATATAGGCGCTCACCCCAGCCTTGACGAAGCGCTAAAACAATTCCCGCATTTTGCAGCTGGATCAATCCGTAACGGAACTCTGCACCCGAGAATCTCTGCCGCAATGAAAAAAGCCGCTCCTCCGAGACGGGACCGGCTCCAAAGCAATTATAAAATGCCCGCAAGACGGCGGCGCTTGCTTCGTCCATTTGGTCCACCGCTTCTTGAATGGACAGCCTGTCGATTACGGCTTCCTCCCATTTCAATTCACGCTCTGCCGCACCAATCCAGAAGGGAGACATCATGAATTGCTGCTTCACATGGCTCGCCAGTTTTTCCGACCATTCTTGTATAAAAATGACGAATCACTCCCTTACTAGTGTTTTTCAAGCTCGTATTGGTATCCTTGCTCAAGCAGGAACATCTGACGCCTTGCGGCATATTCCGTTTCGCTGGTGTCATCGGTCACAATGGTATAAAACCAGGCTTCATTCCTTCCTTCCTTCGGACGTAAAATGCGGCCTATCCGCTGCGCTTCCTCCTGCCGTGAGCCGTAACTTCCCGAAATTTGAATGGCCACGGCCGCATCCGGAAGGTCAACTGCAAAATTCGCAACCTTTGATACCGCAAGAACAGGCACACCTCCCGACTTAAACTGTTCATATAAGCTTTGACGTTCATTTTGCGGCAATTCTCCGGTTATAACGGGTACCTCTAATGAGTCGGCAATGGAATGAAGCTGATCAAGATATTGTCCGATTATGAGAGTTGGAGTTCCCTCATGACGTTCCAGCAGCTGGCGGACAACCGGTACCTTGCCGGGATTCTCCGCTGCCAGACGCAGCCGCGAGCGCTTCTCCGCCGCATGGTACAGCTCGGATATGCCTTGATCCATCGGCACCCTTATTTCCGTGCATTTAACCGATGCAATGTGCCCTTCCGCTTCGACCGTTTTCCATTGCAGCTCGAACTGTTTTGGCCCAATCAGAGAAAAAACATCCTCTTCGCAGCCGTCTTCCCGGACCAGCGTAGCCGTCAATCCAAGCCTTCTGGTCGCTTGGATATTGGCTGTCATGCGGAAAACCGGCGCAGGCAGTAGATGCACTTCGTCGTATATAATGAGCCCCCAGTCGCGCTCGGAGAACAGCTTCATGTGATGAAACGAATCTTTTTTCGACTTCCGGTGGGTAAGAATTTGATAAGTTGCGATCGTTACGGGACGGACCTCCTTCGAGGCGCCCGTATATTCCCCGACTTCCGCCGGCTGAAGGGTTGTCTTGTCCAGCAGTTCTTCCTTCCATTGCTGTACGCTGGTTGCGTTGGAGGTGAGAATAAGCGTAGCGCTATTCAGCCTAGCCAATGCCGCGATGCCAACGATGGTTTTGCCCGCTCCGCATGGCAGTACAATAACGCCGCTGCCACCTTGAATCGTCCCCTCTTTATAAAAAAGATCAACCGCCTCCCGCTGATAGTCCCTCAATTCGAAGGATCTGCCGCTCATCGTTAACGGTCTAAGCGCCACGGATAAAGCTTCCCCCGTATGATAGCCAGCCAAATCGATAACAGGGAACCCGAGGCGGATTAATTCCTGTTTAAGCTGACCCCTGTATTCCGGATAAACCTCCCATGAGCCATCGCTTCCGCGTTCCTTCAGACATTCCAGAATGGTCGGATGCCCCGCGAGCTCTTCCAGCAAAGAATCGTCCCCGTACAACAGGAGCTGGCACTCGTTAATTTCCAGCCGAAGCTTGCCGTACCGCTCCATTAGCATACGGATATTCGTCTCCAATACTCCCGGCAGGCCGTATCTGGCATAATTTCTTAGGGATTCGATAACCGTTGCCGCATCCATGCCGGTAGAAGCCGCATTCCACAAAGATAAAGAGGACATTTTATAAGTATGCCAATTTCCCGGACGTTTCACGAGCTCAGCGAACAAGATTAGCATCCTGCGCGCTTCCTCCGATAAAGGATGCTCATAATCGAGCAGCACCGTCATATCCGATTGAATAATTAACGGTCCATCCTGTCGTTCCAACATATGATCTCCTCCAACGTTCTTAGCGGTAAGCATTCACCTCCCAGTATGCAAAAATATCCAGCATTTTATACGAAAAACGGGATTCTCCCAAGGCATTCGCCCCGGAAGAATCCCGTTATTTCATCTAATGCACATGCTCCGATATTTCATTAAGCACCGCGCCGGCCTCGTGAATGAAGGCATCCCGGACAGCCAGATCGCCAATCGCGACAACTCCGATCAACTGCCCGTTTTCCACGACAGGAAGACGGCGAATTTTATGCTTGGCCATCAGACCTGCCGCTTCATCCATGGTTGTACCCGGTTCAATGGTCAGTAAATCGGTTGTCATTACCTTCTCAACGGCTGTGGAGCCGGAATGCTTATCCGCATAACCGCGGACGACAAGATCCCGGTCCGTTACGGCGCCAATCAGCTTTGAACCTTCTACGATAGGTATAAATCCAATGTCATGCTTCTTCATTAAGACGGCAAGCTCATATACGTTATCCAGTAAAGTTGCCGTAATGCACGGCGAGGACATAACCTCTTTGATCGTTTTACGCAAGGCGGACAAACCTCCTAATCGGAATATCTTCCATTAGGATATCCAGCCAGAAGTATTGTCATCCTGCCGCAAAATCTTCCGCCATTTGAATAAGCAGCTGGGCGGAATGCACCATGGCACGCTCATCGATATCAAAACGCGGATGGTGATGGGCAAATACAACCCCCGTCTCCTCATTCCCGGCCCCAACAAACATAAAGCACCCCGGTACCTTCTCCAAATAATACGAGAAATCCTCTGCGACCATCATCGCTTCGGAACGAAGGGTATTCTCGGTACCAAACAGCTCGCCGGATACCCGGAAGAAACGGTCCGCTTCCTGCTCGTCGTTGATGACGGGCGGATACCCGATACGCATATGGTAGTCGTATTTCGCTCCGTACATGCTGCAGGTATGGTTGATCAACTGCTCAAGCCTGTCATGCGTAAGCTTTCGGGATTCCTCGTCGAATGTACGGACCGTCCCTTTCATCGCGCAGCGCTCCGCAATGACGTTATTGGTCGTTCCGGCCTGGAAGGAGCCGATTGTAACTACCGCGGGCTTCAACGGATCAACGTTGCGGCCAACAATGGATTGAACCGCCTGCACGAGAGCCGAGCCGATTACGATTGTATCTACCGTTTTGTGCGGCATTCCGCCATGTCCGCCAAGGCCTATAATCTCTAAAGTAAATTCATCCGCCGCAGCCATGAAAGGTCCCGGCTTGGTTGCAGTCTGGCCATACGGAATTGGCGACCACAAGTGTACCCCGTATATGGCGTCTACGCCGTCCAAGGCCCCGTCTTCAATCATTCGGATCGCGCCGCCCGGAGTCTGCTCCTCCGCAGGCTGGAAAATCAACCGGCGCTCTCCGGCCAGCTCCGCTTTATGCTGCTGGTAGAAACTCGCTACGGCAAGCAATGCCGACGTATGTCCATCATGCCCGCAGGCGTGCATCACGCCGGGAACCTTGGAGCGGTATTCGCATTCCTTTTCATCCTGAATCGGAAGGGCGTCAATATCCGCGCGAAGCGCTATAACCGGACCCGGCTTTTCCCCTTTTATCGTAACCAGCAGACCATGTCCGCCAACGCCTTCGCGCACCTCGCAGCCGAAAGCCTTTAGTTGCTCCGCGATCCACCGCGATGTATGTACCTCTTGAAAAGACAGCTCCGGATTCTGGTGGAGATGTCTGCGCCACCGGACCATTTCCGGATAAAGACGCTGCAGCTGCTCTTTTATATAGCTACTAGTCTTCATTGGACACACCTCCTAAAAGTTTTGTTTGGAGTAAACGCATAAACCTTACAAAAGCGTTGTGAAACAAAACTTATTTCCATCTATTCTAACAGAACGGCGCGATGCGGCAAAGAGAAAGCATGGCTCTAGCAGAGAGTAAGTCTTGCGCTGACTGGGGAAACATACTATCATGGGAAAAGATCTACAAATACGTTTTGCGCGTTTCCGCAAAACGGGCTTTGCCAGCATAAACCTTACATTCCACAAGCAACTATAGGAGGAAATAACGATGATTATTGAAAACTCGGGTCTTAACGGCCTTCAAAGCGATCTGGCTCATCTGGACGAGTCTGCCGAGCAGCTTGGCTTTGTACGTTGGCAGTGGGAATACTATCGCGCTACTTACGATCTGAAGCTGGAAGATCAGGCAACAAACTCGGAATACTTCCTGCGCGTCAACACTCGCGCTGTTGAAGGCAAGCTCGAAAATCCTAATGCCGTTCTTGCAATTGAACACGTATACATCGGAAAAACTACATTCCCTCATGGACTTGAATACGAATCTCCGGTTCCGCAGCCAATTATGGCCATTGCAAATCAACGCCTCGAGAAGCTGAAACAGCTGCTTGCCTAATCTATGAAGAAGACACAGCAGAATGGCAGTCGTGGCAGACCGGACTTTCTGCTCCTTATTTTAACGCTGCTGCTAGTTGGATTTGGACTGGTCATGGTGTTCAGCGCAAGCTCGAACATTACTCTGACTTCAGCGAAATTCCACAATGATGCGTTATATTTTACTAAGCGGCAGCTCATTTGGGCGGTTCTCGGCATCTTTGCAATGCTTTTCCTGATGAATCTCCCTTACCAGATTTTTAAAAAGGGATTTATCTTCCTATTCATTCCGGTCATAGTCATGCTGATGATTGTACCAACCATTGGCTCGCTAAACGGTGCGAGCAGCTGGTTCCGAATCGGAACCATGGGAATTCAGCCGACGGAGATGGCCAAGCTTGCCATGATCCTCTATATAGGGGCTCTTATTACCAAGAAGGGCGAAAAGTTCCGGGACTTCAAAAAAGGCCTGCTTCCGGTATTAATCATCGTAGGCTTTATTTGCTTCCTTATTATGATGCAGCCGGATTTGGGCTCCTGTCTCGTTCTTGCTTCTTGTGCGGGGATCATGATCATTGCAGGCGGCGCTAATCTAAAGCAGGTTGCCGTTTCAGGTGGCATAATCGGCATCTTCGCCGTCCTTTTCGCAGCGATCGGCATGGCCACAAATCCCGATGGTTGGGCTTACCGGATTGCCCGGTTTACAGCCTATTCCGATCCACTGGCGGATCAACAAGGCTCGGGATTCCAATTGGTATCCTCCTTGCAGGCGCTTGGACACGGAGGCTTGACGGGAGCTGGCTTTGGGGAAAGCGTGCAAAAGCTGCATTACTTGGACTACCCTTATAATGACTTTATCTTTTCTGTCATTGCCGAGGAGCTGGGATTTATCGGATCAAGCCTGTTCCTCTTGTTTTACTTGCTCTTTCTCTGGCGGGCGCTTATCGTTGCTCTTCGCTGCCCCGATCACTATGGAACTATTGTTGGAGTCGGGATTGTTGGCTTGTTCGGAATCCAGGCCTTCGTTAATGTCGGCGGCGTAACCGGCGCTATACCGCTTACCGGCGTAACGCTGCCCTTCGTCAGCTACGGGGGATCCTCCCTGCTGGTCTGTCTGATGTGTATCGGAGTGCTTCTAAGCATTTCGCGGGAAGCCAATAAGCAGGACAAGCCGGAACGCGCGAAACGTCATCATCATTAAAAAAGGCTGAACCCGTTTTCAAGTAACGGTTCAGCCTTTTTTATGTAAGCTCCGCATCTTATTTCAGACGCTGCTGCGGTTCTTCGGACGTTTCCTCTTCTTTAAAGGCAACGCCTTCTACTTTTACATTAACTTCAACAACATTAAGACCGGTCATATTCTCAACCGATTCTCTTACGTTCAGCTGCAGCTGTCTGCAGACTTCCTGAATCGGAATGCCGTAATGAACGATAACGCGAAGATCGATGGCCGCTTCCAGCTGGCCAACTTCGACGGATACGCCTTTTTGTACGTTTTTACCGCTAAGGCGCTTCGCCAGTCCTTCGGAGATCCCGCCTGACATTCCGGCAATGCCTGGAGTCTCAAGCGCAGCGAGTCCTGCAATCGTTGCCACTACATCGTCTGAAATACGGATAATGCCTGTTTGAAGGTCCTCGTTCATGTTATTCCACTCCTCAATTTGCCATATACCATCATTGTACTGGATGGCTCAATTTGAAGCAAGGAAGGAAGTAGATCTATCTCAGGCCCTGTCCAATATTTTTTGGAAAAGTTTACATGGTTGCCTTTTTTCGTTATGATTAATAATGTTTTTTAGACCTACATAATTGAAGAGGTGGATTTGGTGAGACAGAAACTGTTTTTCGGCGGATTAATAGTTATGTTCCTCTTAAGCGCAATCGGGCATTTCGCCCATTGGGACATGACGCTTCAATTTATCGTTTCCGCTATCGCCGTCGTTTTTGTAGCGGGCTTTCTCGGCAAAGCGACGGAAAGTGTTGCCCATTACGCCGGACAAAGGCTTGGCGGGTTTCTTAATGCCACGTTTGGTAACGCGGCAGAGCTGATCATCGCGATCTTCCTCGTTAAAGAAGGCTTGTTTGATACCGTTAAAGCGAGTATTACCGGTTCCATTATTGGCAACCTGCTGCTCGTCCTTGGACTTAGTCTTCTTGCGGGCGGCATTAAATTCAAACAGCAATTTTTCAATAATCAATTGGCCGAGCATAACGCAACGCTGATGATTATGGCTGTTATCGGTTTGTTTGTACCGGCTGTCTTTGTAGGCGCAGAGCATTTCACGCTTAATAAGGACCATTTCCTCAGCATCACGGTTGCCTGTATTCTGATCGTATCGTACCTGCTGTGGCTTGTGTTCTCGATGATTACCCATAAAGATGTTCTTGCGGATAACGTAATGAATGCCGATCACGGCGAGGAACCGATGTGGTCGAAAGGCGTATCCGTTATTATGCTGATTGTTGCCACTGTTATGGTGGCATTCGTCAGCGAATGGCTTGTGCATACTCTCGACAGCTTTACCGAGAAATTTGGCCTGTCCCAGCTGTTTGTCGGTGCATTCGTTATTGCGATCATCGGTAATGCAGCCGAACATAGTGCTGCGGTTATGCTGGCACTCAAGAACAAAATCGGCGCAGCAGTCGAAATCGCCATCGGCAGCAGCTTGCAGATCGCTTTGTTCGTCGCTCCGGTGCTGATTCTGATTAGTGCATTTATGGGCAATACAATGGATATTATCTTCACGCCAATCGAATTAACCGCCATCGGCGTTTCGGTCTTTATAGCGAAGTCCGTTTCCCGAGACGGTACAACCAACTGGTATGAAGGGTTCCTGCTGCTTATGGTTTATGTCATACTAGGCGTTGCCTTCTATCTAGTTTGAGAAAACAAAAAAAGAGTAGCCTCCAAATGGAGTCTACTCTTTATTATTTAACGCTTCATACAACTGTGCCAAGTTGCGTTCCAATCGGCTTAACATTTCTTTTCCGCTCTGCTCGGCAATTAATCCCGCGCGCACAGCAAAGTCAATCTCCCGAGAGAATCCATACATTTGCGTGTCCAAAACTTCCTCGTACAGCGGACATTGACGGGTCGTCAAGTTCTCCATCTGAACTTCGATAAGTTTTTCTATTTTACTCGCATCTTCCGTTAGGAGACGAAGCGCTTTCTCATGCAATTGAAGCGTGACTTCCGGTGAAGACATCGTTTTCCCCCCTGTGCGTGTACCCGCCGTCGTCTATATCTTTTATATTAGACGAAAAAGAGCCAATACACAAGGACAAAACAAAAAAGCGCTTCTTCTTTTCAGAAGAAGAAACGCTTTGTTTGTGACCAAACGGGTCTTATTCGCTAATTACAGATACATTCAAGTTATGTTTTGCGAAAATCTCTGCCATTTTTGCTTTTGCTTCTTCAGCATCAGGACCATGAACATGAAGCTCGTAAGCGTGGCCGCCTACCAATGTCGTAAACAGTCCAAGAATGCTCTTAACATCGATATATTTGTTGTCGGCTTGCAGAACGATTGAAGAGCGGAATTGGCTAGCCGCTTGAGAAATTTCTACGATAGCTGCATTGTTGGACATGGGGAATCCCTCCAGTTAATTAGTAAAGCTTTCCTTGACATCATGATAACCCGAAATATATCATCCATCAAGAGAAAAGTTCAAAAACGCTTCATTTTCATTTATTTCAAATTTTCGGAATTTAATCCTTCCAGTTCAGGCAGCACAAAAACGCCGTCTTTGCGGATTAATACATCATCGAAATAAATCTCTCCGCCGCCGTATTCAGGGCGTTGAATCAATACTAAATCCCAATGAATGGAAGAACGGTTGCCGTTATCCGTCTCCTCATACGCCTGACCCGGCGTAAAGTGAAGGCTCCCTGCAATCTTCTCGTCGAACAAAATATCATTCATCGGATGTAAAATATACGGATTAAAGCCGATTGCGAATTCGCCGACGTAACGCGCGCCTTCATCGCTGTCCAGAATCTCATTCAATTTCTTCGTATCATTGCTGGTAGCGTTAACGATCTTGCCGTTCTCGAAAGTAAACGAGATATTCTGGAACGTTGTTCCGGAATAGACGCTTGGCGAATTGTACGTAATTACGCCGTTAACCGAATCCCGGACTGGCGCGGAGAATACTTCGCCGTCAGGAATATTGCGCTGGCCGGAGCATTTTTTCGCACCGATTCCTTTAATGGAGAACGTTAAGTCCGTACCCGGCGAAACGATCCGCACTTTGTCCGTACGGGACATCAATGCCTGAAGCGGATCCTGCGCTCGGTCCATTTTTGCGTAATCCAGGTTGCATACATCGAAATAGAAATCCTCGAACGCTTCTGTGCTCATGTTAGCCAGCTGCGCCATCGATGGAGTCGGGTAACGGAGAACAACCCACTTCGTCCGCTTAACGCGCTCCTCCATATGTACGGGATGGGTGTATAATTGCTCGTATAAACGCATTTTTTCCTTTGGCACATCAGACAGTTCGTTTACGTTCGAGCCCGATCGCACGCCGATGTATCCTTGCATTTTCTCCATGCGCTCAAGGTCATGCTTCGCCCAAAGCTCAATTTGCTCCTTGGTTGCATGCGTCAGCATCGTCCGCAGGACAGAGCGGTCGCTAAGCTCCACAAACGGTCTTCCGCCGCGCTTTGTTACTTCTTCAATCAGGCATTTGCCCAGCTCCAGCTCAAGGCCAATCAAATCGATAAGGACATTATCGCCGGGTTGTACGTCAATTGAGTAGCCGGCAAGGTTGGCCGCCAGCTTCTGTAATCTTGCATCACGCATCTTTCTCAAACCTCCATTACTTATGAGCGCTGTTTTCCGAAAAAACAGCCTTCGAACATATTAGCATGTTGCTTGCTTATTGAACAGTTCCCGTTCCGTTAAAGGAACTAAAGGTAACGCTTGTATCGCGCTTTTCCTGTTTGTCTTGTCCGGAGAGCGAATAATGTAGGACCGAATGTTCATCCAGCTTAGTCGGCACGAGACTATTTCTGTCGATTAACACATCATATTGAGCTTTAACCTGCAGCGACTTCAGCATTTTGTCCATCTGCTTTTGGGATTCATTAAATTCTTTCAGCCAGGCTTGTTTATACGGCCCTTCTTCCAGCGGTTCTTTGGCAGCAAGCGCGTTCATCTCATCCTGAAGCTGTGCTCTCCATAGCTTGTTGGCATCCTGATCGTTTAGTTCAATATGCAGGGCAACTTGGTCCGCTGTTGTTGCCGCGTCGACAAAGTTTACTTTCTTGTCCGCGTTTTTCAATTTGTTCAGAACCTCAATCGGACTCCACTCCAGGTCCTCGCCGTCATCGCCTTGGGCATGCAGCTTGGTATGCTCTTCAATATGTCCTTGAAAGGTCCTGGGCGCATAAGCCCAGCCTTCCGCCGAGTAGATGGTCGTTTGGCCGGAGAACGCATACTGATCCTTGCCCGCAAGACCGGCGATCGACATGTTAAGCCATTCCTCCGGCGGGCGGCTGGAGGTCGAGCATCCGGTTAAGGCCAGTACAAGCGCTGCAAGCAGCGTGCTAATAAAAGTATGTTTTATGGTCTTCATTTAACACAACACCTTTCGTTAAATCGTTCCACATAACCTTATCGTCCCCTGAACGGACAGCGCCTTATTCGGACCGTTTCCAAAAAGAAAAGGACACCTCTGGGGGTGTCCTTCGTAACAATCAGTTGGCTTGTCCGATATAAATCCGGTTTCTGCCGTTGTTTTTTGCTTCATACAGCGCCATATCCGCTCTATAGAACAACGATTCCACGCTGATTTTCTCATTCTCAAACGTCCATTCGGAGACACCGCAGGATACCGTCACAACCGGCTGAGTCTCTGCTTCCACATGAGTACGGATCCGTTCTGCAATCCGGTAAGCCTGTTCCGAACGAATACCAGGCAAATAGACTGCAAGCTCCTCCCCGCCCCATCTTGCGGCAATATCGCCCTGCCGGATCGAGCTGCGGATTATGCTGCTGACCTGCACCAGAATCTGATCGCCAACCTGATGGCCAAACGTATCGTTGATCTGCTTGAAATGATCGATATCGACGAGAATCAGCGCTCCTAACGGATCTTTCCTCTGACGGCTTTGAATCTGCTCATTCAGATAATGGCGGGCGTGCAGGCCCGTCAAATTATCCGTTATCACCATTCTCCGGACTTCGGCATGAAGCGATGCGTTCGTAATGGCCAGCCCGATATGCGTAGACATAACCTGCAGCAGCTTGTAATTGTCATAGGAAAAGAAATTCGCGCTTTTATGAGCAACCATAATAACGCCGACTACTTCCGAATCGACAAGAATTGGCGTAGCAATAAGCGAACGTGCGCCTGTATTGTCCATCAGCTTCGAATTGACGACTCTCGTGTGCCAATAATCCGAAATGATAAGAGGCTCCTTCGTCCGGTGCACGATGCCGCAGAACCCGTATTCTGGCGAGAAATGCTCGCTCGACATGGCCGGGATATTGCTCGCCATAACGACAAATTGATTCTTCTCTTTGTTAAGCTGAAGCACGCAGCAATAATCTGCATCAAATACGCTCAGAAGCTCTGACGATGCAAATTTGAAAATTTCCTTGAGCTTCAGCGATTGGTTAAGTCTCTTTGTAAGCTCGTTAATCAGTCTGAGTTCATTAATAAGAAGATTCGACTGCTCGTACAGCTTCGCGTTCTCAAACGCTGTGCCCGCCGTATCGGCCAGCAAAACAAATGCCGGCAGGTCCGCGTCATCCCAACTGCTCGCGTTAACCGTTAAGCATAAAACGCCATATGCAGCCTGCTTGCCCGTCATGGGTACCGCAAGACGCTTAGTCCCATCCCGGTCCTGTTCGGTCACAAGCTTGCCATCCAGGAACGACTTGGCTACCAGATCATGCGCCGCATTTTTAAATACAAGCGGTTTGACACGGGAATCGCCGTTCACATGATCCTGCGATAAATACAATTGCGCGACCGAATTCGGATATAACTGCTCCAAGCTGCTTAGCATTTCGGACAATACCGAAGTTACGTCGAATTGGTCATACAGCCTTTTGGCCGCCAAAAATAATGCGTCGCGCCTGCTCGCTTCCTTGTCCGTCCGCTTTTGCTGCAAGAGCAAATCTTTGATAAAGAGCTGCTCAAACTTGCGGTAAAAGCATGTCCGGAAATGAAGCGCGCTTAGCTGCGCTATGGACTTGGCCTGAGCGCCGTCCAGAAAATCTGTTGCATAAACCAAGACGCAAAAAGGGCGACGATCCGATCGAGTGAGTAAGGGAACGGCTACAACTTCCGACACTTGCTCATCTGCTGCCGCAGCTTCCGATGATGTCATAGTAACGGCAGCAGCCTGCCGTGCAGCGGCAAAAATCTCCGTCTGACGATTTATCTCCAAGGTTCCTGCGGAACCAATTACATTGCCATTCAAATCAAATAATACAAACTGCCCATTTAACGGCATAGCTTGTTCATCGGAATCCTCGCGCCAGCATGCAAAGCTCTCCTGCAGCAATGGCAGCAAGTAAGGTTCATCCGCAGCTTGAATATCTTC